>NC_009712.1:1271471-2542943 GCF_000017625.1 Methanoregula boonei 6A8
ACACTGGTTGAGATTGTTCTTGATCTCGTTGAAGTCACCGTTGTAATTGTCGGTGATCTTGGCCGGGACATCTCCCTTGCTGATCCGGTCAACATACTCCGCTGCTACATTGAGCGGGCCGATGACCGAGTCAAGTGTATCGTTGACGCCCTGGACAATCTTGTGGTAGTCTCCCTGGTGTTTGGATGCATCAGCACGGGTATCAAGTTTGCCCTCGACTGCGGCCTTGCTGAGCATGTTCGCATCTGCGACAAGGGCCTTGAGATTCGTGCGCAGGAGTTCGATATTGTCGTTGATAAACGCCTTCTTGCCCGGGAATTTCTCCAGCGGTGCTTCGAAGTTGCCCTTGGCAAACTCGGCAACAGTTGCCATAGCCTTCTTCTTTACCGTGATGTGCCCGTTAACCATGTTGTTGATACACTGGGCCGCGGTCTTTGCCGAACCCTGGTACTTTTCGACCGGTATAAGTACATCAATATCCCCTTTGTCGTGCGCGTCCGACATGTGCTCTATATCGACAAGCAATGTGTTGAACTCTTTTCCCAGTTTCATTTCATCAATAAACGTCATTTTTTTCCCCTCCATTGTTGAATAACCAGATTCCTTTCATCGCAAGCGGCAGCGGGCCAAAGTCCAGCGTGCCGTCAATATTTGTTCGTACCTCGATACCGTCCGGGACTGCATCCGGATCCGCAATCCTGCCGGATGTTGTTTCCCAGCCGGATTCTGTGATTGCACAATTCTCCATTCTTCTCTCCCCTCATTCTGCTACAACAAACGCAAGACTGATACGGAAGTGTCCGCTTCCGGCCAAGAGAACTGCCTTCCGGTTCTCCTGGCCCGGTTCCGGGATTCCATGAGCCTCTGCAGCCTTCATGAAAATGTAGCGGGCCCAGAGATCCTGTGTTGTTGTATCCCTCCCAATGTGACTCATGGTCTCTCGCTCAGTTCTCCAACCTGAGTTCTGGCAGGAAACTGCACGCTGACGGTCTTTTCCGGTATGCAGTCCGGAAATGCTCCAAGAGTACAGTAGTCGTCAAATTTCGTACTGAGTTCATCCAGCACGCCAAAGTACGCGTGCAGGTCGGCAGCAACAGAATGACCCTGTATGACCCTGCCGATCGAGTTCTGATGAACAGTTTGTGTTTCCCCTGACATGTTCTGCTCCAGTTCTGTGACTGCCGGGATACCCTCTTTTGTTCAGCAGTTTGGGAACTAAATAACAATAATCATCAATAATATTTAATATTTTCTACTTATGATGATTACTAAAAGCGTTTAGAATAGTTAGTCGAATACAATGATTTGTAATAGTCACATTAATGATATTTATAAATAATGAGCACCGATATTTGAGATAAGGAGGGTAGGTATGGAAAGGGAAAGCGAACAGGAACGGATCCGGGAGTTATTAAAGGGCAATCCCAAGGGCCTGACTATTGAGGAAGTCTCAAAGAAGCTTGGGCTTAACAGGTCCACCGCAGCAAAATACCTGACCTCCCTGGTAGTCTCCGGCCAGGCGGATATGCGGACGCTGGGGCCGGCAAAGCTCTTCTACCTCACCCAGCGTCTCCCGATGACCAACCTGCTCTCGCTCGCATCCGATCTTATCCTCATTCTTGACCAGGATCTTTTTATCCAGGAGGCAAACAATCCGTTCCTCTCCTTTTTCCACCAGACCAAGGCGGCACTCAAAGGAGTACGGATAGAGCACTCCCCGCTTGCATCGTATTTTGGCGGTGAGCACCTTGCAGCCCTCACAAAAGCTTTGGAAGGAGAGGAGACTGCATTTGAGACCCGGTTTGAGAACGAGGGAAGTATCCGGTATTTCCGGACAAAATGTATTCCCCTTGTCTTTGAGGAAGGTGGGAGGGCGGCAGGTATCATCTTTGAGGATATCACAGAGATGAAGCAATACCAGCACGATCTGGAAGAACAGGTACGGCTTCGGACTGCGGAACTGGAGCAGACCAATACTGCTTTAAAAAAAGAGATCGCGGAGCACACCCGGGCAGAAGAGTCCCTGGCCAGGAACGAGCGTCGGCTTCGCCGTGCTGAGGGCGTGGCGCATTTTGGCAACTGGGAATATTACCATGAGGAAAAGAGGGTCTTTGTGTCGGAGGGCATGCGAACCCTGTACGGCATTTCCGGCAATGAACCAACCCTCGACGAACTCGGGCAGATCACGCTTCCTGAATATCGGCCCGTTCTTGGAGCTGCCGTCAGGGACCTGATCCGGGAGAATAAACCCTTCAATGTTGAATACCGGATCCAGAGGCCGGTGGATGGCACGGTAGTAGACGTCCAGTCCATTGCAGAATATGATCCGGCACGAAAGGCTGTTTTTGGTGTGGTTCATGATATTTCCGAGACCAAACGGGCAGAAGACGCGATCCGTAAGGCCACCAAACAGATACTGCTCTTAAACAGCGTGACCCGGCACGATATCCTCAACCAGCTCAACACCCTGCTCGCTTATCTTGATCTCACCAAAAAGTCCGCAGAAAGCAACCGGGCCATACTTGATCTTGTTCAAAGGGAGCAGAGCGTTGCAGAGACTATCCGGCGCCAGATCACATTTACCCGGGACTACCAGAGCATCGGGATCCAGCCGCCGCAATGGTACAATGTAAAGGCAACGGTAGCGCATATCCTTGAGACCACCGATCTCGGAGGGATATCGGTTTTTATAGACACCGCAAACCTTGAAGAGTATGCCGATTCCCTGATCGAGAAAGTCTACGCCAACCTTATTGATAATACCGTACGCCATGGCGGGAATGTTTCAGAGATACGTCTCAGTTATACCTACCGGGACGAGGATCTTGTTATCCTGTACGAAGATAACGGGACCGGGGTCTCCCCTGATGATAAGGAACAGATCTTTGAGAGGGGTTTTGGCCACAATACCGGCTACGGCCTGTTCCTGGTTAAAGAGATCCTGTCCATTACCGGTCTTTCCATAAAAGAGACCGGTCATTATGGGAAAGGGGCTCGCTTTGAGATCCTTGTTCCCAAAGGGGCCTATCGTTTCCCGGAACCTTCATTATAGGATCCGCCGATCTGATTCCCACCTTTTTGGGGAAAGCCAGTTACTCTTCTTTTGCATTCCGAAGTGAGCGGGCAAGGACCGCGTTACAGTCAGTAAGAAGCGGCGGGCCGTGCCCAAAATAGATTGCAGCAACATTCCTGCTGCAGATCATTTCAAACGCCTGGATAAATTCCGGTGCATATGTGGCATCGGAATTCCGTATAATAAGCGGCGTATCCCCGGCAAAAAGGACAGCGTCATCCGCACAATACAGGCAGATGGAATCATGGCTGTGCCCGGGTGTGGGAATTACTTCGCATTCCCGGTCGCCAAGGAAGAGATGTTCGCCCCCTTTGAGCACGACATCAACCCCGGAAAGAGAAGATGCGGCTGCGTACACCACCGGTGAGAAAAGTTCCCGGATCTGCGGCAGCAGTGAGACATGATCGTAGTGGCTGTGGGTCAGGATCACCTGTTCCACCCGTTTCTTGCCTACACCGGTAGATGCAGACATAAGATCTTCAAGGATTGCCGGGTCACGTCCGACATCAACCAGCGTGTTTTTGTCAGCAATCGCATTCCGGGTGCCGGTCACAAGGTAAACGTTTGACGTATAGATCTGGTCCCGGGTGGAAAGGTTGCGTATTTTCATGTCGGTCCGGGGATTTTTCTGAAAACCTGGGCATTTGCCACAACCTGTTCGAAATGATCGCCAAGCTCCGGCGGCATCTTCTGGGTCTGCTCGGTAATAAGGAAACAGCCGTCGTCAAGTGCATCATAGAACATTTTAAGGACCCGAATCCGCTGTTCTTCGGTGAAATGCAACAACACATTTTTGCAGACAATCAGGCCCATGTTGGGACGGACTGCCTCGTAGGTCAGGAGATCTTTTCGTTCAAAGGTCAGGCGCTTGCGGATCTCGTCAGAGATCCTGTAGTACCCTTCACGGCTCTCATCCGGGGCAAAGTATTTTGCAAAGATATCCTTTGGGATCCGTTCGAGTTCTACCTGGGGATAGGATCCGTCTTCGATAATTTTTGCAAACAGGTTGCTTGAATCGATATCTGTGCAGTAAAGCCGGACGTTTCGGAATATCATCTGGCCCATATTCTCCCTGAGAAGGATAGCAATGGTGTAGGGTTCCTGGCCCATGGCACACCCGGCACTCCAGATGTTGATGTATCTCCGGCTCCCGATCACCGGGAGAACGTATTCACGAATCATATCTAGGGTCTGGTAATCCCGAAAAAAATACGTAAATGCCATGGAGTCCTTTCCGCTATGTCTGATCTGACCGTGAGTACCATATATGGGTTTTGCGGATCCCTGCAAAATCATGGCCCCGGCCTAGTCAGAACAGTGTCGCGTTTCCTGTCCCGGGTTTTTTAACGCCCGGTACGTTACCGGACCTGACAGGCATCTTCTTCCCGGGCGCTGCGGACGGGTATGCAGCAAGGATCTCCTCCCCTGCCCGTTCAAGCAGCGTCCGGTAGAATGCGGTATCAAACGAGATCGCTGACCCGGCCGGCACCACCCGGTAATGCCGGGCATCCTCAACCACGTACCGGATCTGCATACCGGGCGAAAGCTCGATCCCCTGGTCACGGTACGCCTGAACGGCAGCTCCTTCCAGGCAGCGGTGGCGGTACACAAGCCGGCTGATCCGGCGGCCGATTGCCATCTGTTGAGGGTCTGCGGCAGGGAGGGCCAAAATCGCCTCCCGAAAGATCTGCTCTGCTTCCTCTTTTGTCTCTTCCAGCTCCGCAATGGTTGCCGCCCGCTTCATGACACCAAGCATCCGGCACTGCACCTCCTTTATGAATGGTGGCGTATCATGCCGGCGTGCTGCAATTCCCCGCACCCGGATGTGCCCATCTGACAGTTTCCCGTAGTACCGGTTGTACGCGCCAAAGCCGTCTGCCAGCGGCAAAAAGACAATCCAGTCGAAATGTTCGGCATCAATGGGATAACGGGTTTCCCGTTCGATCCGCTCCCGGAGCGTCTCGATTGGCAGGTTCCCCTGCACCCAGAGGCAATCCACAATCCCGTGGAGGACGGTAAATCCCATCTCTTCTGCAATCTCCTTGGTGCGGAGCAGGATCTCCCGGGATGCTGCCGTGATCGCCTCATGTACTTCGATCCTCCCGAACTTCGCGTTCCTGTACCCCGTGTACCCGAAACAGGTCACAAGCATCCACTTGAGGATCGCATCCGGGCCCCGCAGCCGGGGATCGGTCTTTTTTTGCCTTTTTGTGGTACGGCGCAACCCGATCACGGGATCAAGCACGGCGGGCAAAAACCCGGGCCGATCGTTATGACCAAGGGTTTCAGGAGAGAGATTCTCATTTACAATAATCGTTGGGTACAGGGACGTAAAATCGATCTCATCCACTGACTCATATGTCCCCGGTACCGGCTGGAACATCAGACCGCCCCGGTCTGCGGCCTGGAGTTCGGCGATCTTTCGTACCTGCTCGGGCTCGTTCTTGCGAAACGGCACCGCAATCCCCTGACGGAGGGCTTCCCGGATCTCGTAGCTGCTAATCAGTGTCCCGGGCGTAAGCCGGGACGCCGGACCGGGCGGGATGCCGGCAAGCCGGGATGCTATGAGCATCCCGGAAAGTCCGCCGGCATGATATGCAAACGACTGCTCCGTGTCAATGAGGATGCGCCCCTCCGGGACAAGTGCCGCCCCCTTGTGTTCCATGCGCCCGTAGCTCCAGTACGACCGTGCACTCTGGTTGCGGTACTTCCCGTTCCGGGAAAAGGGAACAGTGATTCCGTACTGCCGGGCAAGGGTAAGGAGACCGGGTACGGCCAGATCGGCATCCGGCATGAGAATAATATCGGGATCATGTGATGCAATCTGCCCGGCAAGGTCTGCGAGCACATCCCCGGCCTTTCCGTCCAGCCTGCAGGTTTCCCCGCTGCATTCCAGATCGAACTCCAGTGACGGGGCGGAAACGACCGGGTTGCCCCGGGTACGGAGTTCCAGGATTGTGAGATCGTGCGCAACATCAGGGGAGAACCGGTCCCCGTCATTCCCGGTGCACGGGACGATCCCGCGCTCTGCCATGAAACGCTGATCGCGGCGTACGTCCACATTGAAAAGATCGGTGTCGTACTGCGCCTGCCGCTCGATCGCTTCGGCCACATCCCGCCCCGCATGGATGGCATACCCCGGGACATCACCGAATATCGTGAGGATGGCGCACTTCTCTGCCCCGTACTGTGTTTCCAGCGCTGCGATCAGCTCGTGGCAGGCTGTCGGATCACGGAAAGAGACGTAAAAGGGCGGGTCATAGGGTGTGTGGATCTTTTGTACAGTGCCCCCCTCCTTTACCCAGAGGTCTACGCCACCGTCCCGGTACGCAGAATCAAGGATCCACATGGCCCTCTTTTTCTCCCCTCAACACATCCTGGCGCCGGAGGATTTCTATAAGAGCCAAAAAGACCACGGCTTCAAGGGTATCATCGCAGCCGGGAAAATCTGCTCGGGAATGCAGCCGTACAAGTTCTGCAAGCTGTTCTCCATAATGCCGTTCTCTTTTTTTGAGCGCCCGGGCAGACCGGGCCCACCGTCCTGCGATATCGCCTGCCTCCGGTCGGGCATCTGCCTCACCCCTTTTCGTTTACAACACCTCCAGGGTCCGCTGGCCGGTGCCGGAAGACCGTGGTATGCGCGGGCGGACGCCCGGGGATTGTGGAGACGGATCTTCAGCAGCACAGATCTCAATAAACCGGCCGGCCCTCCGGGCAAGGGCAAGGAATGTGCGATCCGGTACCGGCGTGTAGAGGATTACCAGCGACTCCCGCCCGGCATCGGCAAGTGCATCTGCCGCGGGTCCGAGCATCCCGTGAGTCCCGGTAAACAGTTCAGGGTCGTGCTCGACAAAGATCACTGTGTGGCCGGCCTCGCGGACAAGCGCGAGGAACTGGTGGGCGGTGAACGCCCGGCAGATCTCAAGGTTCTTTGAGGAGCGGTGGAGACCGGACAGGAGCCGGGAGTAATTGCCCCCGATATACAGGAAAAGGAACCGTTGGATCTCCGCGGTGTTGTTGAGGGCCGCTGCCATCTGCCGCTCGGGCATTACAACAGCGGCAAAACTCCCGGGCTGGAGAAAAATGCCCCGGCGGATCTCGATCTGCATAGCACCGGATCCCTGCTGCAGGGCGCATGATAAAGAGCCGGCCACGCGGAGGGTGAAAGTGAAAACTTAGATCAGGCTGCACTTATATCCCGGGATCATCGCCCCAGGGCTTCAGGCTGTCCCGGTCCCGCATCAGCATAGCCCGGCTCCGTGCCCGGGCCCCGGAGAGCATCCGGTGCCGGGCAAAATCATATTCGCAGAGGATCCGGGTGTTCTTAAGCAGGGTTACCCGGACCGGATGGGGACTGTGGACAACCGGTTCCTGGTGCCGGATATACCATCTTAATCTCATGAATGTCAGCCAGTCCAGCTTCATGGCAAGTGTAGAGTGGAACTGAAATTCTTCTGCGGGCACGCGATCGTAGTCACGGAGCGTGCAGTAGGGGAGAAGCGCCTCTGCCAATGTGGCCCGGAACTGCCGGAGGCAGTCATCCGGGATGATGGTGACAAAGACGACCCGGGATGTATCAAAAAACCCGTATCCCCCAACGCCGTACTGCGGAATCCCGGCCAGGTTTTCGCAGACCCGGGTAAAATCCCGGATAAGCCGTTCCTCATCCCTGGTAGAAAACGGCCCGGCAAGCGTGATATGCGGGACAACCTGCCGGTCCCGGATGGGGAACTTTTCTTCGAGACGGGCAGAAAGCGCATGGATCTGGTGCATGACCGGGCCCATCTGGCGGATATCGATCAGGTAACGGGTCAAGTGTACACCTCACTACATTTGATAGGCCATAAAATGAAATAGCATTTATCCGATCTCCCTTGAGGGAAGCGACAGTCCCATGAAAAACATTATCCTTATCGGTTTGCCAGGCGCAGGAAAAAGCACCACGGGCGTGATCCTGGCAAAGACGCTCGGTATGGGCTTTATCGATACTGACATTCTGGTACAGGATCGTGCCGGCAGGATCCTCCAGGAAATCCTTGACTATGAAGGCCCCGTCGCATTCCTGACAACTGAGGAAAAAGCAATCATCTCCTTAAACTGCACCGGTACGGTCATTGCCACGGGAGGCAGTGTGGTCATGAGCCCAAAGGCAATAGCACACCTGAAAAAGACGGGCGTGATCGTGTACCTGGAGCTCTCTTTTGCCGCAATGAAACGGCGCCTTGCAAACATCACAAACCGGGGTATTGTCCTCCTTCCTGGGCAAACCCTCCGCCATATGTTTGATCAGCGGGTGCCACTGTACGAGAACTATGCCGATCTTACCGTCCGCTGTTCAAAGAAGGATGCCGAATCTGTTGTACAGGAGATTGTGACAGGTTTCCAGACAGGATAACGACGCAGCCGGCCTGAGCCTGATCCGCGTGAGAGGGGAATATCTCGTGCCCGGATTTACCGGTCACCACCATCTTTTAAGCATCAGGTACTTGATCGTATCGTTGATTCCAAACGAGAAGAACGCGGCCATGGCGATCACGGTAAGTGTCGCAGCCGGCGGGATGGGTACCAGCCCGGGAACACCCATGGTGAGAAGCACCGCAACAATCCCCATGTCTGCAAGGGACACAAGAAGGAGCGGAATGCTGGGCGCCGAATCCCAGAAATGTCCCCGTTCCCTGACCACAAAGACAGTCATGATCCCAAAGTAGAAGAGGATCGCAAAGGCAAACGACTGGAGCCCGGAAGTAGTGGCGGCAAGCCCGAACGGCCCGCGGCCCACATTCAGGATGAGCAGGGACTCGATCACCACAAGGACGCCCATCACAAGCGAGGACCGCACAAGACCGGTGATCTCCCAGCTGTCCGGGTGTTTCGATCCCCGCACATTATCGGTGGAGAGCGAGAGCGTGACAAAGTCGATCACAAAGAGGAGCAGCACAACGCCGAAGACCGAGATGACAAACTGCCCGGTAAGGAGGAAAGCCACGACCACGAAGACAACAACCTGGAAGGTCTTGACCACCTTGTTGAAGATCCAGGTGAGGATCCGCTGGTGCATCATGCGCCCGACCAGCACGAGATCCACGATGTTTTCAAGGCCCTCCCCGGTCAGGACCACGCTTGCCGCACCCTTTGCCACGTCAGTAGCGCTTGCCACGGCAATGCCCACTTCGGCCTGTCGGAGCGAGGGAGCGTCGTTGATGCCATCGCCGGTCATGCCGACAATATGGCCCTGTGCCTGGAGGCTTCTGACAATCGCGTACTTGTCCTCCGGGTAGACCCGGGCAAACCCGGCGCTCTCTTCGATCAGGGCGGATGCCCGGGCCGGGTCGGCCTCCTTTACCTTCTCAAATTCTTCTGCCCCCGTGATGGTGCCGGCAAGCCCGACCTGCCGTGCAGTCTCCTGAGCGATCGGCAGGGCGTCACCGGTCAGCATCTTTACGGAAATACCCAGTTTCTGGAGCTCGCCAACAAGGTGCCGGGCATCCGGGCGGGGGAGGTCCTGCATGGCGACAATCCCGACGATACTGAGGGGATCATCACCGGCACCTGCGGCCACGGCAAGTGTCCGGTACCCTTTTTCTGCCCATCCCCCGGACTGCTCCCGAAGCCGGGCAGGATCGGTGCCGGTGAGCTCCGCAATGGCAACTATGGCCCCCTTGGCCACCCGGAGGGTGGTGCCGTCCTTTTCCACAACCGCTTCGGTCCGCCGGGTTGCCGGGTCGAACGGGATAAACGACCGCCGGGTATAGCGGTCCTGTGGTGCACCCCGTTCCTCCGCTGTAAGAAGGAAAGCACGATCAATGGGATCGTGGTTAGCCGCTTCCGAGGCAAGCGCCCCGTACAGGATAACGTCGGCCTCGCTCCAGCCATCCCCGGGAAGAATGCCGGTAACGGTGAGGCGGTTGGTGGTAATAGTACCGGTCTTATCCGTGCAGAGGGTGTCCATGGTGGCCGCATCTTCCGCAGCATTGAGCCGGGTGACCAGAACACCGCGCCGGGAGAGTTCCACCGAACCAAGCGCGAGCGTGATCGTAAACATCGCCGGCAGGGCAACCGGGATGGCAGAGGCAAGGAGCACGAGCGCAAGCGAGAGGATATCTACCAGGTGCATTCCCGAAACCAGCGCTACGACAAACGCAGCTGATAGGGAAAGGCCCACGATCACAAAGAGCCATTTCACCACGCGGGCGGTTACTTCCTCGGCCTGGAGCCGCGGGCGGGCAAACTGCACCAGCTCGGTTGTCTTCCCGTAATAGGTCCGGGCCCCGGTAAGGAGGACAAGGCCGGTAGCCTCGCCCGAACGGATCACCGAGCCGGAGAAGAGCAGGGAGGATGGCGCCTTTTCCATCGGCAGAGATTCTCCGGTAAGGGAGGACTGGTCCACGGCTAGCTTCCCGTCAAGCACCTGAAGATCGGCCGGCACAAAGTCCCCGGCCCGGATCCGCACGATATCTCCGGGAACAAGGTCCCGGGCAGGAACAACCAGCCAGCTCCCGTCCCGCAGTACCCGGGCATTGACCCGGAGCCGCTGCCTGAGTGCATCCACGGCCTTTGAGGCCTTCTGCTCCAGAAAAAAACCGAGCACGGCATTGAGGACAAGGAGGGCAACGATAATGTACACATTGGCATAATTGCCAAGCACAAGGGAGAGGACGATGACGGCTTCGAGCATCCATGCGGTGGGGCCGGAGAACTTTCTGGCGAAATTGAGGAAAGGAGAGGGCTTTTTTTCCGGGATCTCGTTGTAACCGTACTGTGCGATCCGGCGCCTGTGTTCCACAGCAGACAGGCCGTTTGTGGGATCCGCACCGGGGTTGGCAACCAGATCACCGGTTTCCATGGCTACGGAAGCGACGAGGTTTTCCACGGCATCCTGAGTTTCTGGCATTGTATCCCCGGTACTACGTATCAGGCTCATGTGCGATCCTGACGGGGATATAGATTTGTACGGGGTACCAGGAAACGCGGGCCTTTAAAAAACGCCTCTTACTGGTGAGGGAAAGTAAACCGGTGCGGGGAGAGGACAGGTTCATCCACCGGTGCAGCCGGATTCAGGCGTTTTTTAGCCGTTTGTCAGGGGAGGCTGTACTTTTCCCGGAACCAGGGTTACCCCGGGCGTAACCGTCTGGTTTACCGCACGGCAATGGTTGCAGGCAGAGTCGTCATGGGTGAATTGTGCAATAATGAGAGGAAGCATATCTACAAGAATGATAGCACCAAGGATTATGCCGATTTTTTTTTAGCGTGCCCATGACTGTACTTCTTCCCGGGCAGGTCTGTAAAAGGTGCAATGAGTGAAAAAGAGATTGGAGCAAGTTTGATCTTTTCCCCGGGCAGGACAAGAATTACCGGAGCCAGGAGTTCCCGTATCTTTTTTTCCCTGAAGAAGGAATCTGCAGTGTGATGAGCAGCAGTGGAATTTGCACAAAGATTACCGCCACTACGGCAAAAGACGTACAGCAGGAATATGATCCCCGGAGAAGAGCCGGATACCCGCTCCCGGTATAATGTGGGCTCCTGAAGGGCGGGTACAAAAAAGGCGGGCATACCGTAAAGTACAATCTTTAAAATAGCCCGGTCATCCAAGAAATGTGAGGACGAGAACACATGACCCCAGAAACCGGAAATGAAAACGCAGTCCTGGACAGGATTATCGGGGAGCGTCGTACCCACAGGAAGTTTACCGCAGCGATCCCTCCCGATGAGATGATCGAAAGCCTCATCCATGCCGGCCTCCATGCCCCGTTTGCCGCATCGGCAATCGGAAGTACCTCGGATTATTTCAGGAAATTTTTTGTGATCCGCAGGGATTCAAAAACCATGAGTGCGCTTGCCCTCTTAGTCTTTGCCGAAGTCAATACCCTGGCGGCTGCCCTGGAAAAAGGGATGGCACACGATGTTGCGCTGCGGGAACAGGCCACTGCTTTTACCGATCGTCTGGCAATGATCCGGAAACTGGGCAGGGTTCCCGGCGTTGGCACCGCACCGTTTTACCTTGTTGTTGCCGAGAAAAAGGGATTTCCCCCGGTTGAGCAGCAGTCCCTTTTTGCCTGCATGGAGAACATGTGGCTGAAAGCAACAGCGCTTGGCCTGGGTTTCCAGGTAGTTTCGGTCACGGCACAGATGGCAGATAATGAACAGTTCTGCCGGCTCCTGGGAGTGGAACCCGGGAAGTGGGCGTTTATGGGATGTGCTACGGGCTACCCTGCCGAACAGTTATCACCATCAATCCGGCCATCTGTTGGCGAAGTCACCACCTGGATGGGATAAACCAGACTCCGGGGAACGGTGCCATTTGCCCGGCTCTTCTGTTTTTATGTAAACAAATACACTGTTGACTGTGATATCATAAAGAAAACATAAAACCAAAATAAAATAGCATTATTTCCGCAATCAAGGATATTACATGAACGTTTACAAATCGAGTGAATTGACTACATAAGTGAGCTGGATGCGTTTGCTACTCTGGCCACGTCTCGGCCACGACTTGGCAGAAGCCAGGAGTCGGATTTTCAACGATTGCTTGGCGCACCATCATCTTCTGAAATCCGGCATAGGCAATCGGATTTTTCTCAATCTCGGCAAAGTGGATGTTGAAATACTCCTCGGCGCTCATGCCGATATTGTCGGGCATGGGACTCGGAAAGTTCAGGGACTGCGCAACGAAATTCAGTAGTCTTTTTTCTGTCGGAGCTGACGGGGATGCGGCAGGATGATCGCGCCAAAAGGCAACCATTATCCGGTTCGCCTCATACTCGGCTTGCCAGCGGTTTAAAGGTCGTTGAGCTATCTCCTGCAACCAATGTCCGAGTTCATGCGCCACAAGTAGGTTGTTGAAAACCTCGCTATGTTGATCACGATCTGACAAGCCCAACGTTCCTACCGCAGCAAAGCGCTCCAAAGCGGTTCGTTGAGCAGGTTGAAGTACTTCATACGGGATGATAATAATCGCACGTCCCACGGGGTCATAGCGCATTGATCCCGGAGTCATAGCGACCTGTATTGTCGGTTTGAATGGTGGCTGTCTGCCGCAAGCCACAACAGATGAGTAAAAGGCGTCGAGGACAGGCTGGGCCTGCATGGCTGCAGCGCTCACGTATGAGGATTTGATAATTTTTTTGGGGAACTGCATATTCATCTCCAGATCAGGTATTGGTCTCATAAAAAACAGGCCGTTTTTTTGGCAACGAATTGTTTAATATTTACGGTGGCATCTCAAAACATTGAATTTGATTTTTTAATAACCTAGTGCTTAGGTTGCGAGTCGGTTTTTGAATAGGCAGAGACAGTTTCCATTTCGCAGCGCCATCCTGTCCGACACTCCATTTCCCGGACCCGGGCCCATATGAACCCGTGAAGCTGTTTACATGGTCAAAGGAATAGAGATACCGGTTTGTCCTTTTTGGAATGCATTGGTTCACGATTGATTCTGTAAACAAAAAACATTCAAAAAAAAGAGAGATACGAATCGTACCCCGGAAGATTACTTCTTCTTGGGGGCTGCCTTCTTTACGGCGGGTTTTTTTTCGGGGGCCTTCTTTGCGGCCGGTTTCTTTGCTGCAACCATATTCGTTCCACCTCCCACCGGAAAGGGTTATAATTTTCATTATTCTACGAATAGATAAATATTTTGGTCAAAATGATATTTTCGGGCATAGAATTTGGATGATTTACCATTTTGTCCATTGGATGCAAAGGGACACCGGAATAGGACCCCAATCTGGAACAATTGGGAGGAAATTGCGCAAACTTCCTCTTTTGGCCCGGTTTGTCAAAATCGACACACGGGAAGGGAAAAATCCCGTCTCCAAGGTCATCAGGATGCGCGCGCAAAGCCCGTTCCGGGGGTATTTCTTTAAAAAAACGTTTCCAGAAGTATCATCGGGTCCAGTGTATTATACAACAGAAAATAAAAAAAGATAATCTTTAAGAATACCCGTTGTCCCAGTGAGTATTGATGAAAAAGCAGTTTATCATTGGAGCGACCGGGGGGTTTCTTGGGATTGCCACAGCAGCATATGTCATTTTTTTCTCGCATTCCCCGGATATTACGCTCTCGGGTGTACAGGCTGCCCTTTTCTCCAGCCTTGGCCTGATGGGAGCAGCGATCGCAAATACCGAGACCCGGTTTGCCGGCTGGATGCTTCTGTCTTCTTCGGTATGGATCCTGCTTTCCGTTCCTCTTGCCGGCACGTTCGATCTCCTTGCCTGGTACCTGCCGACCATCATCCTTCTTGGATGTGCAGCGGCACTCTGTTTTACCGAGCCGGAGATGGACGAAGATCTTCCTGCAGAAGAAACGGACAACTAAAACCGGATCCCCGGTAATCCCCCCTCCCGGCCCCGGTCCTGCTGGCTGCGAACCCCTCTGCATCCACGCCGGCATCTGCAAAAGAGTGAATCCTATTCTTTTTTCTCCCGGGGGGGCCCGACCGGAACGGCTGCATGGCACAGGACAACGGTGGCAAGGTGATTGAGCACGATCACAAGCACAAGCATCAGGATCGCACTTATGGAATAGAGCAGATACTGAAGCCCGCCGAAGGAAAACCATGCAAACATACCATAGCATATTCCGGCAATGGTCACAAGGGCGGTGGCAAGAATTCCGGCCCGGATTCCGGTAAAAGACCTGCTCCGGA
Source organism: Methanoregula boonei 6A8 (assembly GCF_000017625.1). Lineage (NCBI taxonomy): Archaea > Methanobacteriati > Methanobacteriota > Methanomicrobia > Methanomicrobiales > Methanoregulaceae > Methanoregula > Methanoregula boonei. The sequence continues at coordinate 1,286,190 of NC_009712.1, forward strand.
TATCCGGGAAGAGAAGCAGGCCGATCACGGCAATAGCTCCGAATCCCACAGCAGCCAGGAGCAGGAGAGTAATAAGCAGATCCAGCAGCCAGTCGATCATGGGGCCGCCTCCTTTCTTACCTGGGATATCCTGACGGTTGTTGCAAAAACAATGCAGGCAAGAAGGCCGGCGATAAGGACCACGAGAAGGCTGCCAAGAGCCACAGTCAGTGCAAGCGAGCCCGCGCAGGCAAGAGTGGTGGCTACGTTAACTGCGATCAACCGGTCATTCAGCGTGGGACCGGGGAAAATGCGCAGTATTGCACAAAGAGTAAGAAGAAAAAAACCCGCTGCTGCAATAAACCAGATATCAATCGTCATTCTCGATCACCTCCCGGAAAAATCGACAGGATCCTTCCGTTCGGCTGTCACCGTATCAGAATGGTAGGGAGTACATATCAAACCTCCCAAAATCACCTTCAAGGAGAGCCGGAATCCGTACTATTTACCTCATCCCGGGAGGATTTGGCGCTTATCATTTTATCCCGAAAGAGCGAACAGATGAGAGAATGCACCCTTCTTATCTTGGCAGGATCCTGCTCTCCTGGTGCGATCGGTGCCATACGCCGGTTCTGGGGAAGACCTGTGCTGCCTGCGGCTCACCAACCCGGAAAGTGCCCCTTACGCCACCAGGTGATGCGCGACCGGCATTTCCTGCGGACATTGAACTTATCAACCGCATTTTTTGTGAGCACTTCGGTGCACCGCTGGTACCTGAAGGCCACCTGGTCCTGCTCAACAAGGTCCCGGATACAGACCGGATGGAAGAGATCATTATCGGCGGGGGAATTGCCGGATCCATACGGTACCTCCCCAAAAAACGCCGGTGGGAACCAATTCCCCGCCCGGAGGCCTGCACGCTCTTTTACCCAATACAACGCGTAGTTACGGTCGACGACACTGCAGTGCCATTCATCAGGGATCAGGGGATGAGTGTGCTCCGTCCCGGTATGGCTTCTATCGAAGACCATGTGGATACCGGAGACGAGGTCTTTATTCTTGCAAAAGACGGCACCTGCATTGCGGTGGGCAGGGCAAAAGCCGGGGCAGAAGAGGCGCGGGCCATGCAGAAGGGCCAGGTCGTGCGCACCCGCAGGAATACTCCCTCGACCATTGTTCCCGGGAGAGCCACGTGGAAGGATGCAGTCCGTTCTAATGCCGCAGTTCTTGACCGGGTTGAAACCGAAGCGGTAACCTTTGTAAAAAACGTGGCCAGGGCATATCCTCTCCAGCCCACCATCTCGTACTCCGGGGGAAAAGACAGCCTTGCAACCTTTCTTGTGGTAAAAAAGGCGCTCGGGAATGTCCCCCTGCTCTTTGCCGATACCGGCCTTGAATTCCCCGAAACATATGCAAACGTGGATGCCATGGAGCACCAGTATCAGGCAAAGATAATCCGGACACCCGCCGCAGAAAAATTTTGGACCACCCTTGCCCGGCAGGGCCCGCCGGCAGTCAATGCCCGCTGGTGCTGCAGCATCTGCAAGCTCCTGCCGGTAGCCGAAACCATCCGCTCGACATGGGGCGAGTGTCTCTCGTTTATCGGCCAGCGCAGGTACGAATCGCTCTCGCGTGCACAGAGTGACAGGATATGGAGAAACGCGATCGTAAAGGTACAACTCTCCGCAGCACCGATCCAGGACTGGACGGCACTCCATGTCTGGCTCTACCTCTTCCGGGAGGAGGCGCCCTACAACCAGCTCTACGAACACCGGCTGGATCGGATCGGATGTTTCATGTGCCCGTCAAGTGATATGGCATTAATCCACATGATCGAGGCCGATTTTCCCGGTCTCTGGAGCGGGTGGATGAAGCATCTGGAAGCATGGAGGGACGCGCAGGGCCTGCCCGCTGGCTGGATCGAAAGCGGGGCATGGAGAATCCGGGAGGAAAAGCATGGGTAAGAAAATCGCGGTCATTGATTACGGCCTTGGGAACCTGCGCAGCGTGATGCGCGGGATCGAAGCGGCAGGGGCGGATGCGATTGTCACCGGGAATGCAGAAGAGATCGCAGCGGCCGACGGGATTGTGCTCCCGGGCGTGGGCGCTTTCCATGAGGGTATGGAACAACTGGGCTCACTCAGGGACACGGTGAATGCAGCAACCCGGGAGGTTCCGCTCCTTGGCATATGCCTCGGAATGCAGATGCTCATGGACTCAAGCGAGGAACACGGGCTCCACCAGGGACTTGGGCTTATTCCTGGCCGCGTGCGCCGGTTTCCTTCTGTACCCGGGATCAAGGTCCCGCATATGGGATGGAATACGATCCGGCTGGAGAAAGAAAAAAACCCGCTCTTCTCCGGCCTTTCCCATGAAGCATATATGTACTTTGTACACTCGTATTATGCGGACACTACACCGGAATATACGCTTACTACCACGGAGTATATCCTCCCGTTTGCCTCTGCAATAGTCCGCAATAATGTGTACGGCGTCCAGTTCCACCCGGAAAAAAGCGGCGCGGCAGGTGTAGCACTGCTGAAAAATTTTGTCGGTTTGATCTGACCGTCACGATCTGCTGCAACAATCCCCACACACTTTGCGGAATACAATGAGGAATCTTTTTAATGCCGGCGATTCGACCAACTAGGCATGAAGAAGTTTCTGTGTACTCTCATCCTGCTCTCCTGCTTTCTCGTGGGATCGGTATCTGCATATGGCATATACCTGAACTGCACGCCGCTCACCCTCCCGGTCGGCCAGACCCTCAAGTGCGCTGTTAATTCGGATTTTCCGCCGGGCACCAGTTTCAGCCTGAACTTCTACCAGAAGCAGTATACAGCAACCCTGATTTCCAGCCAGACAATGACCATCCAGCCAAGCCAGACTACCCAGTACGCCCTCTTTGACACCACCGGGCTTAAAGGAGGCCAGTATGATGTAGAGGTCGCATGGAACGGCAATGTACCGGCAATGCGTTCGGATTCTATTTCCGCCCAGCTTGTCCAGCTTACCGATCGCTCGGGCGAGATCACGATGACATCTGCCACCACCCAGGATCTTGCTGACGCGCTGGTGATCGCGGGAACCCTCAAGAATGGCGGGAACAGCGGTATCCAGATCCAGGTGGATGGTGCCTCCGCGGGGCGGGTCTTTGGCCCGCAGTATATCCCGACCACAAATAATATCCAGACCGGCGATGGCTCCTTCTCACAGACGGTAGCTGTAACCCAGCCGGATAATTATACCGTTAAGTTCTCCGATACAAACGGGGTTATCACATCTGTTGTCTTCCAGGTCACTGCCCCTACAACCGCAACCACGATCCCCACGGTATCCACTCCTGTACCCACCCCGTCAACCCCCCAGGTAACCTATACCCCTATCCTGAAACCCACAACTGCAAAATCCCCCCTGCCCGTACCCCTTATTATCGGGGCACTGGGAATCGGAGTCCTGTTCGCAGTCAGGAGAGAAAAAGAATAATCCTGTAATATCTCTTTTTTAGAGTCATGCAGCACCGGTGCCGGCATTAACTGATTCTTAAATAAAACAAAAAAAAGAACTGCGCTTCATCCAAGGAAAGTCCGCCATCGATCCGGATCAGCGTCTCTTTTTCCAGAGATATGCCTCGTAGCAGAGCAGGACGATGATCACAAGCACACCACCACAGAAAAAGGCAAGTGCCGGATCGAGCGACGCTGAAGGCGCCAGGGCAGTATCGGAAACAGCTTTTGCTACATAGACCCGGCCGCCTTCCGCACCAGCACTGTTCATCGCAAAAGAAGCAGCTTCCGGAACCGCCTGCGGTCCGAAAAGTGGGGCTAGGGCAAAAACGGAGAGCGACCCGGCAACAACGATCGCAAAAAGGGAGCTGTACTTGAGCAGGAGATCCCGGACATTGGTCCGTTTCGGCGCTACAATCAGGAGCCGGTCGGTAAGCGCATACATCTTCACCTCGCGCCCCTTGATGCTGTACCGGGTCTCTGAGATCTTAATAAGACCTGCGTCAAGCAGGTTTTCCGTGTGGTACTTTACGGTAGTAAGCGGGATTTTGAGTTGTTCAGTAATATCGGTAAGGCTCTTTGCACCGGCCGCAAGAAGGGAAAGGATGTCGCTTGCGGTCTGGCTTGACATGGCTTTTGCTATCTTTGTGGCCTGTTCGTCACCGGGTTCCAGCACTACGACATCTTCGGTCATGTTCACTTCTTCTGCAGCGCGGCAATGATACGTTCGCGCCCGACATTTAAGGCAAGGTCAAGCTTGTCCACTTCTGGTCCGCCACCCTGCGCCATCTGGGGTTTTCCGCCGCCTTTGCCGCCAAGGAGGCTGCAGAGCTGCCCGATAATATCCCCGGCATTGACCCGGGCATCTCCCGAGGCGAGGACAATCCGTGCAGTCTCGCCCGGTGTGGCAAGGAGGGCAACACCGCCTTTTTCCGAAAGCGAGGTAGCAATGGACGAAAGTTCCCGGGGGGCAAGATCAATGCGTTTTACCACAACCGGGATTCCGCCGATGGATTCGGGCTGGATGGCCTGGATCTCAAGCTCGACAAGCCGCTGGCTCATGCGCTCGATCTCTTTTTTCTGGTCTTTCCATTCCGAAAAGAACCGGGTCACGGTAGGCGGGAGGTTCTCAAGCTGGACCGAGAGGACATCAGCGGAAGAGGCTGCGATCTGCTCCAGGTGTTGCATGTAATAGACAGCAGCAGTCCCGGCAGCAAACTCTATCCTTTCTATTCCATCCTGGATATGCTCGACCCGGAGGATCTTAATGGCACCAATCTCCCCGGTACTTCTGCAGTGGGTGCCGGCGCAGGCCTCGATATCCCCGGCCACTTTAACGATACGAAGGTCCTTGCCCGGCGGGACACCCCCCTGGTACAATGCAAAGCCGTATTCCTGCTCGGCCTTGGTTCGGTTTTCAATAGAGATCTCCACCGGCCGGTTTGCCATTACCATCCGGTTTGCCTCGATCTCAATCTTACGGAGTTCGTCCGGAGTGATATGCTTGAAGTGCCGGATATCGATGCGTGAGCTTTCGGGTCCTTTTTGCGCCCCGGACTGGTGGATGTGGACGCCGAGCACCGCCTTTGCGGCATGGAGAAGGATGTGGGTAGCCGTATGGTGGCGCATGAGCGAGAAGCGCCGCTCCTCATCAATCATACCCTTCACCCGCTCGCCGCGCTGGAGAACTCCCCCGCTGATGTGATGGAGGATCACTTCGCCGACTTTTATGACATCATCAACACGGGCCATGCTATCGGAGCCCACAAGGCTCCCGGTATCTGCCGGCTGGCCGCCACCCTCCGGGTAGAAGAGCGTCTGGTCAAGCACTGCGTATTCATCAAAGAAATCAATGACCACTGCCTCAAACTCGGTGTCACCCGGCTGCTCGTAGTAAAGTTTCTTTGTGGGAGGAAGGGCGCTGACCCGCTCTGCATAGCCGGCGGTTTTGTCCGGGGCAGCCTCCTTTTTGGATTCTGAGTGCATATCGGCGATCTGGGAATAGAAGTTATCCGGCAGATCGATGACTGCACCCTCCTTTGCCGCAATATCCTTGATCATCTCTGGGGGAATGCCGTGGGAGTCATACAGGGTGATGATCTCGGCAAGCGGCACGCGCTGGCTCTTTGCCTTGTAGGACTTTGCCACTTTCTGGACAATCCGGGTCCCGCGGTCAAGCGTGATGGCGTACTTTTCAACCTCGCGGTCAACGATCTCGCGCACCACGGCAATGTCCTGCTGGAACTTGTCCATCCCAATAATCTTCATCTGCTCTTCGATGAGATCGGCCAGCGTGTCCTGCATCTTAAACTCGTTCATCATCCTCAGGGTCCGGCGGATCACAAGCCGTGCAAGGTAGCCTTCCCGGACATTGGAGGGCACAATGCAGTCGCCAAGCATATAGGCAAGGCAGCGGGTGTGGTCCACGATCGCGTACACCTTCTCGATGGGCGTAATCATCCGGTCGAGTTTCTCCGGTGAGATCTCGATGGCTGCCGCAACCTTCTTTCGGAGGTTAAAGAGGTTGGAACCCGAGATATCCATGAGGCCGGCAAACCGGGCGTTCATGGCAAGGATCTTCGTGTAGTCCTTGTTCTCCAGAAGGTGCGAGATGCCGGCTGAACTCATCACCCGGCTGACCATGTCGGGGAAGACCGCATCATAGATAGTTGGTGAGCCCTTCGATGCCCAGACCAGCCTTTCCAGGCCATAGCCGGTATCGACAATGCGGAGCTTCATCGGGTAGTACTTCTCGCCGTTGAGATCGTAGCCGGGGTGGCTGGTCTTCTGCCGCCCGAGGCTCATGAAGACAAGGGTGGCGACCTCAAGACCCCCGATCATCACCTCAACACTCGGGCCTGCATTCCCGCCGCCGATCCACGGGTGCTCCTTGTAGGTGACCTTGTTGAGGTCGCCCCCGATTGACGCAAGGAACTGGTCGCAGAGTTCGACCGTGCGATCCTTCCAGTAGATCTCTTCAGTGGGGGTGTTGAACGCGTGGTGGGCGAGCATCTCGAACGTGGTCAGGTGCCGCCCCGAACGGCCAACGGAATCGAGGTCGTTTAACCGGATGCAGGGCTGGGAGATGGTAAGGGGGTTTGCCGGCGGGGGGACAACACCTGCGGTCACAAACGGCTGGAAATCGGCAATGGAGGCAATGGTGAGATATATATCATCCCGCCAGCGGGCAGCTACCGGGTACCGTTCAATACGGGTGTGCCCGTTCTTTTCAAAAAAAGAGAGAAATGCCTCGCGCATCTCGTCAACCGTATGGGGGGCAAAAACAGGACTGCCAATGAAGGAATAGGGTACGCAGGGAGCATCGCCACAGTCCTCACGGGAACTGTCGCGCGTCCAGAAAGCAGAACCGCAGGATTTACAGATCTTCCGGGTAAATCCCTGTTCCTTAAAATAATCAAGCTGGTATTCTTCTTCAAGCATCAAACGCACGTCCGTGATATCACTATCGGGATACTATGATGAATATGCATGCCGGTGCAAACGGGAGAAAGGTGTGGCCGGTTTCCCAAAACCGGATGGGGAAAATAACATACGACCGGACAATCGTCCCGGTATACCGGTTGAATCTTCATTCACCAGTTCTTAGTTCCTTAAGGAAAAATGGTTTGCGCTGGAAAGCAGGCATAAGAATATGCTCCCCTCATATTCACCCTATAATTTCCCAGATATATACGGGCAAAGCCCGCCCGGCAGGAAGTCAGGAAAAAGAAGTAACAAAATAAACAAGTAAACCAAATCAGCTCATTATGCGCCACGAGATTACCGGGACTGCTGAGCAGCATGCAGGATCCGGGACAGGAACCGGCACCACCCGGTTACCCTGCATTCATCATATCCGCATTCTGCCCGGGCACCGGTCGGGAACGGCAGACAAAACCCACAAAAATTCCGGGGTACCGGGGGTGCTGTGAGGATGAGCAGGTTCTTAGAGGTTATCGATGTACCCGGGGCCGTTGCAACAGCAATCCGGATCGCACCGGATCCCGTGCCGGAAGAGATTCCTGCGGATGAAGCGCCCGGGCGTGTGACCTGTACTGATGTGACCGCCAACGCCGATATTCCCGGATTTGATCGCTCGATTGTTGACGGGTTTGCGGTCAGAGCTGAGGACACATCAGGTGCCACCGACTCTGCCCCGGCACTGCTCCGGAGCACGGGCCGGGTTGCCATGGGCGAACCTGATGGGGGTCTTGCTGTTGCTCCCGGTAACTGCGTATATGTCCCCACGGGCGGCGTTCTCCCGAAAGGTGCCGATGCGGTTGTTATGGTGGAGCACACCGACACCGAGGGCGAGACGGTGCTGGTAAAGCGCCCGGTTGCCCATGGAGAAAACGTGCTGATGCATGATGAGGATTACCGGCGCGGCGAGGTGATCCTCCCGGCCGGGCGGAGGATCACACCGCAGGATGCCGGAGTCCTTGCAGCCTGCGGGAAGGTCTCCCTGACCGTGGCAAAAAAACCGGTGATTGGGATCATTTCCACCGGAAACGAACTTGTGCCGGTAACTGCAGTTCCCGGTCCGGGCCAGGTCAGGGATGCCAATACCTCCATGCTCGTGGCATACCTCCGGGAGTATGGCTGCACTCCCCGGGTGTACGGGATTGTCCGCGACGAGCGTGAATCCTTTGAGGCCACTCTTGCAAAAGCGCTCCCGGAATGCGATGTGGTCCTCATCTCCGGGGGAAGTTCAAAGGACGACCGGGACATGACTGCATCAGTCATTGCCCGCATGGGCGAGGTACTGGTCCACGGGATAACGATTGCCCCGGGTAAACCAACCATCATCGGGACGATCGGGAAAACACCGGTCTTTGGACTTCCCGGCCATCCGGCCTCTGCCTACGTAGTGCTTCTTGTGATCGTCCGGCCGCTGCTGGCTCACATGCTGGGAGAGAAGAAGACTGCCATCACAACCACGAGGGCAACCCTTGGCAGTAACATTCCTTCCCAGAAAGGCCGCGAAGAATATGTCCGGGTAAAACTCGCAAACGGGATCGCCCACCCGATCTTTGGCAAGGCAGGTCTGCTCAACACGCTTGTAGAGAGTGACGGGTTGGTCTGCGTTGCGGCCGGCCAGGAAGGGCTGGAGCAGGGAACCGAAGTTGACGTTATCCTGTGGTAACGCTGCCCGGTATAGCCTTGGTTACTTTTTCCAGGACTCCTGGTACCATGCGTCAACGGTCTCGTATGCCCCGGTCAGCTCCGCAATCCTGACCGCAAGGATGTGCCCGCAGGGCTTCTGCCGGAATGCAAAATCCCGGCACGTGCAGACGCCCTCGCTTACCACATGATCGCCGGAAGACCCGGTGACTACAAAAAAATCGCGATATTTTTTCACCAGGCCCTGCGTAACGGCATCCAGCGCTTTCTTTCCCCGTGATCCGTACATTTCGATAAGCGCTGCCCGGCTCTCCTCGTCAAGGCACTTTTTCTCACCGATCCTCTGCCAGGGATCGATCATGGATAAACGGACATCTGCGGCGGATCGTCAATATACTGCCAGCCTTTCTGCCGGGCAAGGCGCTGCATGGCGGGGGCTTCGAGCGCGTAGTGGGTCGATTCTATGCAGGGAAGGGGAGCTGCCCGGGCAACGGAGAGTTTCATTTCCGCGGAAAGAAATGCCTCTGCGCCCTGTGCCTCAGCCTCGGCCATAAGGGAGAGATCAAACCCGCTGCCGGCCACAATTGCAAGGTTCCGGTGGGAGGCAAGCGTTCCCCAGACGCGGAGGTTGCCACCCAGCCGGGCTGCCATTTCAGAAAGCGGCAGGGTACAGGTGCCGACAAGACCAAGGGAAAGCGGGCGGCATTCGCTCATGCCAAGGAGCCCGGCAAGCGCATCGTTCACCCCTTCAGCCGCGCGGTCGAAGTTTGTGTGCATCACGTACACGTTAAGGTCCCCCCGGATAATCTCGCGCACCAATGCGGCCGTGCTTCCTGTAATGCTGGTCAGCGGGGTCCAGAGAGGGGTATGGTGGACCACGAGCATTTCCGCACCGGCTGCAACTGCCTGCCGGACCACCGCGGGCGTTGCATCAAGGGCACAGCAGATCGTCTGTATCTCCGGCCGGCCTTCGATCACAAGGCCAATCCGGCCGGTATCAAAGTCCTCGGCAAGTGACGGAGGGGCAAGCGTCTCCATCTCCCGGGTAAAGGCACGCAGGTCCATATAGTAGGAATGGTGCAGGACCGGGATAAAAACACTTCATATTACTCTGGATAATAACAGTTATTTTTAATATTCATAAAACGACATTTCCAGATATGCACAAATCCATCGGGCAGATCAACGAGCGGATCCGCGACGGCAGTGCCCATGTTGTCACCGCGGAGGAGATGCCCCGCATCGTTGACGAGCTGGGCGAGGAAGGGGCGCTCAGGGAAGTTGACGTTGTCACCACCGGAACGTTTGGCGCGATGTGTTCGTCCGGCGCTTTTTTGAACTTCGGGCACTCGGAGCCACCGATCCGTATGGAGCGGATCTGGCTCAATGATGTAGAAGCATACGGGGGCCTTGCCGCGGTGGACACCTACATTGGGGCAACCCAGCAGTCAGAGACACTTGACGAGCGGTACGGCGGAGCGCACGTCATCGAAGACCTGGTATCGGGAAAATCAGTTGAACTGCGGGCAAGCTCCCGGGGTACCGACTGCTACCCGCGCAGGACGATTACCACCGAGCTCCTGCTGGAAAACCTCAACCAGGCGATCATGTGCAACCCGCGCAATGCCTACCAGCGGTACAATGCGGCAACCAATACCACCGACAGGCTCCTGCATACCTACATGGGAACGCTCCTTCCCAATACCGGCAATATCACGTACTCGGGCGCCGGGCTGCTCAACCCGCTCACCAACGATCCCCACCTGCGGTTGATTGGAAGCGGTGTCCCAATCTTCCTGTGTGGTGCGAAGGGTATGGTTGTTGGGGAGGGGACCCAGCATTCACCCGGTGGCGGTTTTGGCACGCTGATGGTGACCGGCAATCTCAAGGAAATGTCTCCCGAGTACCTCCGTGCTGCCACCATGACCGGCTACGGTGTTACGCTCTACGTTGGAATTGGCGTACCGCTACCGGTGCTTGACCTTGACGTGGTCCGGGCAACTGCCGTCCGGGACGAGGACATCCCGGTTGACCTGCTTGACTATGGCGTGCCCAGCCGCGCCCGCCCGAAGGTCAGGAGCGTCACCTATGCCGAGCTCCGGTCCGGTTCCGTGGAGATCAACGGGGAGCAGGTGCGCACCTCGTCCCTGTCGAGTTTCCGCAGGGCGCGGCAGGTAGCAGCAGAGCTCAAAAACTGGATAGGAAAAGGAAAGATGGAGCTTGCGCTTCCCACCCGCCCCATCGATGCCACAAAAAAAGTGCACCCCATGCATGAGACCACGAGCGGCCCGCGTGTGCTCGACATCATGGACCGACAGGTGGTCAGTGTGAGCGAGGGTGAGGAGATCCAGACTGCAGCGCAGAAACTGCTCAAAGGGGAGACTAACCACCTCCCGGTCATCGGCCGTGATGGCAGGCTTGCCGGGATCATAACCACTTTTGATATCTCTAAAGCCGTGGCAAACCCCGGCAAGGCATCGACCGTGGGCGATATTATGAAAAAGAAGGTGGTGACCACGACAACTGATGAGGCGGTGGATGTTGCCGTACGAAAGCTCGAACAGAACAACATCAGTGCGCTGCCCGTCCTTGATGCCGATCGCCATGTGATCGGGATGCTCACGGCAATAAATCTCGGGAAGCTCTTTGGCGGAAGGTGGCTGAAATGAAACTGCTCGTGAACTTCAGTAAAGGCAAAAAGAACGCCCCGATCATCGCACAGGTGGTAAAAGAGACCGGCGTTCTCATCAGTGTTGAACGGGCCGTCATTGACTCATCCGAGGGCGAGGCGCTCATCGAGGTACCGGACAACCAGTGCAAACTGGTCAGGAGCAGCATGACCCGGCATGGCGCCTCGGTCCGGCTGCTTGAACACGGGATCAATGTCAATACCAGCGAGTGTGTGGACTGCGGAGCCTGCATCTCCATCTGTCCCCGCGAGGTCTTCTCCTTTGACACAGACTGGAAACTGGCAATTGCGGAAGACCGGTGCATTGTCTGCGGCAAGTGCGTGCCGGCCTGTCCGCATTCGGCGCTCACACTTCCCCTATGATCCGCGAACCGTTCCGGTACCGGGAGACATTTGCCGCGATCCTCGCGGATACCCCGGCACATGCGGATGCGGCAAAGAGAGGAATGATCGCCGCCCGGCAGGTGCTTGAATGCTACATTGCCCGGGATCCTTTTTTTGCAAGCACCTTTTTTCCCTACGAGCCGGAAACCGATGAGACCCTGATCTGCCACATGGCAAATGCTGCGGCACATGCCGGTGTCGGACCCATGGCAACGGTTGCGGGGGCGATTGCCGCGGCCGGCATCAATGCCATGATGGATGCAGGGGCAACTTTTGGCGTGATCGATAATGGCGGCGATATTGCCCTTGTCAGCGACCGGGACGTCCGGGTGGGAGTGCATGCGGGGTCTGCCCCGGTCTCGGACAGGATTGCTTTTATTGTGCCGCCACAGGAGCAGCACTCCTATGGCATCTGCACCTCATCGGCCACGGTCGGCCCGTCCATCTCGTTTGGGATGGCAGACGCAGTCACGATCTTTGCCCGCGATCCTCTCGATGCCGATGCATGGGCCACTGCCGTCTGCAACCGGATCCGGCCGGATGACCATCGTGTGCTTGAAACGATCGATCCTTCCCGGGTGGACGGGGTGTATGCTATCATGGGAGAATCTGTGGTCTCGTGGGGGAAGGTACCACCGGTGGTTCCCGCCCGGGTCGATGAGCAGCTGATCGCTGCAGGCGACCGGTTATAATGTTGACTCGATGTACGAGAGGCTGTCATCAACGGCGCTTGGTCCAAAGAACGTTTTTAAGGGCTCTTTCCCGTCGGTTACAACAATTTCGGGGATGCCCTTTTTTATGCGGAATACCCGGTTGAGCAGTTCGATCTCGTCAATTTCAACACCGTGCTCAAGGGATGAGGCTGGTTCAAGTTCGAGCCGTTCGCGCACCAGCTCGTCCGGTGCATTCCGGAAGAAATAGTAAAAGACCTGCCAGGCATTCAGGAGGTCCGAGACCAGGAGCTCGGAAAGGACCGGGCCGGGCAGGACCTGCAGCCGGCGCACAAGTGCGTCCTCATCCTCACCGCTCTCTTCAAGCAGGCAATCTGCAATCCTGACCAGTTCGGTAAAAGAGGGCGCCGGGCCATCGCTGTCCATAGTACTTGTGGAGGCCCGTTTGGCAAAAAAGATACGGGACAAAGACACCACGGCAATAAACTATAATGAGACCGGGCGGGAATGTGTACAGGTGAAAAACGAGGACACGGACTGGATGGTATATCACCTCCTCGCGCAGGAAAACAGGATCGCCCTTGAGGCGCTAACACAAAAGGCCGGCCTTGACCGGGACTCTGTGGCTGATTCCCTTGACCGGCTGGACCGCGCTTTCCTGATTGAACGGGACGGGACAACGATCCGGGCCCTTTCTGTGGGCGAGTCCATGCTGAGGTGCCAGGCAAAATATGACAATACCCTCCCGTACGTGTTCGAGAACGGCGTAGTAAAAGCAAAAAAGAACTGATATTATGGCAGGAAAAGAAGTAGTCATTCTCCGGATCGGCCACCGTCCCGAGCGGGACCAGCGGGTGACCACCCATGTGGCCCTGACCGGCCGGGCGCTTGGCGCGTGTGGCATGTATCTTGCGGCAAGCGACAAGGGCGTGGTGCAGAGCGTACTTGATGTTGCCGAACGGTGGGGAGGGCAGTTCTTCTGCGAGGATAATATCAGGTGGCGCACCTGCATTAAGGACTGGAAGGCTGCCGGGGGAAAAGTGGCCCACCTTACCATGTACGGGATCAACCTTCCCGATATCATCGAAGAGATCCGGCCGTGTGAAAAACTGCTGGTGGTTGTCGGGGCCGAGAAAGTGCCCGGCGAGATGTACGGCCTCGCTGACTATAATGTTGCGGTAACCGGCCAGCCCCATTCGGAGATCGCGAGCCTTGCCCTCTTTTTGGACCGGTACCATGACGGCAGGGAATTTGCGGGCGAATTTCCCGGGGCAAAGATCCGGATCATCCCCTCCCGGGCCGGGAAGCAGACGGAGGAGTTGTGAAAGGACGGGTCCTTGTTGCCGGTTTTACCACGCGCCATGTGGCAGAGTCTGCCTCACGTGCAGGTTACGAGGTCTGTTCTATCGATCATTTCTGCGACCAGGATCTTTCATGGTACACCCGGGACAGGATCCGTTTTGAAGACCTGTCAGACCTCCCCGGTGCGATCGCGCAGATGTGCGAACGCTATGTTTTTGATTTTGCGATAGCCACATCGGGAGCAGAGGATATTTCCTTCCCGGTGCCGCTCTGCGGAACACCCCGGGAACGCGTGGAGCCGTTACTGGACAAGCTTTCCATGCAGCAGTTCTTCGAAAAACTGGGTGTGCCGGTACCGCGAATCGCAGCCGACGGCCAGTACCCGATTATGGCAAAACCCTGCCGGGGAGCAGGAGGATGGCGGAACGCGGTGATTCCCGATGCAGCCGCAGAAAAAGCCTGGGCCTCACTGTACCCGGAGATCCCCTACATCCGGCAGGAGGTGGCAAAGGGAATCCCGGCAAGTGTCTGTTGTGTTGCAAACGGTACGGCTGCGCGGGCAATTGCAGTAAACGAGCAGGTACTCCGGGGCGAGGGTGAATCCGCATACGGCTTCTCCGGTTCGATCACTCCTTTCGATCATCCACTCGCCCCGGAGATGATCGCCCTTGCCGAAACAATTGTTGCTGCAAGCGGCTGCATGGGAACACTGGGGATCGACTTTGTGGCAGGAGAAAAAACCCCGTATGTTATCGAGGTTAACCCGCGTTTCCAGGGCACCCTTGATACGGTGGAGGCCGCATACGGGTGCAACCTTTTCCAGTACCATATGGATGCGTGCGCCGGGACAATCCCTGAAAAATCTCACGCGCACCAGTACGCAGCACGGCGGATCCTTTTTGCAGACCGGGACTTCACCCTCACTGATAACTTAAAGGATCTGGCCCCCGTGATCGCGGATATTCCCTGGCCGGGCACATTCTTTGAGGAGGGTCAGGCCGTAACCAGCGTGTCCGGGACAGGTCCCACCCGGAACGCCGCACAAAAAGCGCTGGATAAGAATATTAGCACTGTCCGACAATATATGCGCTGATGGATCCTGTGGAAGAAGTGCTTAATAACCCGGCTACCCGGGCATATATTCACCGGCTGATCGGAGATGAGGGGATCAATCTCCTGGAGCGGTTCCCCAAGGATGGTGAGCACAGCGATGAGGATCTTGCTGCAAGCACGGGCATCAACCTCAACTCCGTGCGCCACACGCTTTATACCCTGTACGAGAAACGGCTTGCCGAGTACCACAGGATCAAGAACAACGAAACCGGCTGGCTGACCTATCTCTGGCAGCTCAGGATTGACCTGCTCTACGATGCCATCCGCGAGGATATGGAGACGGTTCTTTCAAAACTTGAACGCCGGGCGCGGTTCGAGGAAGAGAACGACTTTTATATCTGCAAGGACTGCCACGATATCTACACCTTCACCGTAGCCATGGGGGGTAACTTCACCTGCCCGAACTGCGGACAGCCACTTTCGCATTTCGAGAACGAGACACTGGCAAAAGCGCTCCGGGCGCGCATCGAGATCATGAAAAAGACGCTCGGCCATGCCTGAAAAGCCGGAACGCTGCATTGATCTTCTCAAAAAAGCTGGCTGTAAACCGAAGGTTATCGCTCATTGCGAGGCCGTCTGTACCTGTGCACGGGGTTATGCCCGGCAGACCCCGCTTGCCGATACGGATCTGGTGATCGCAGGCGCCCTCATTCATGATATCGGCCGTGGCAGCACGCATTCTTTAGGGCATGCGCAACGAGGGGCCGATCTCCTGCGCGGGATGAAATGTCCCGAGAAACTTGCACGGATCGTGGAGTGCCACACCGGCGCCGGCCTTTCTGCAGACGAATGTACGCTCCTTGGCCTTCTTCCCCGCGACTGCATGCCGCAGACCATAGAAGAGAAGATTGTCACGAACGCCGATAACCTGATTGCCGGTGCAAAACGGGTAACCATCGAAGAGGAGATTGCGGGCGCGATCCACCTGCCAAGAAAGATCAGGAAAAGAATGTACCGCCTTTTTAATGAAGTGGAACTGCTCACCCTTTAAAAAAAGTTCCCGGTTTACAGAATAACCTGCCGCACCTGCGGGAGGGCCCGGATCTCATTTGCCACACCGTCAGGAAGCGGGTTCTCAATGATGATCACAAGCTTCGGGTCCTCCGAGAGCTGGGGATCGGTGACAAAGATCTGGCGGATCGCAAGCGAATGGTTTGAGAGTACCCGGAGTGCGGCGCTGACAATCCCGCGCTCGTTTGCGTCCTTAGGCATCACCACAATGACCGAGTAGCCAAGGGTTTCAGCCACCCGGCTCAGGTCGGGTGTGGCCCGCATATTCAGGAAGATCTCGCGCAGGGAAGTCTTTTCAAGGATGCGCCGGGCAGTTGAATCCACAACGCGCCTGTCCGATCCAATGGCCTTTGCAATGGAGGTGGCGGGGATCTCGATACCGTTACAACAGACTCTTCCTTCCTCGTTGATGCCAAACCCGTTTTCGAGAAGAAACCGGACCACCCGGGACTGGGAGGGCGAGTCGGCAAATTCGCGGATGATATCAGCCCACATGTATGCACCGGGTATAACGCAGGAAAATATACATGTATGCATCGGTGCTGCCATCAGCGTATACGATTGCAGCGATCGCCCGTTTCTTCCGCGGCAAATGCTGGATCGTCGGCCCCTGGTGAGTTTCCTGACAGGGGCAGGACGGAATCGGCCATAACATTCTTTTAGATAGACAACCTTTTTGTTATGGCACAAAAGGCAGGCCAGAGCACATTCTCCGGCGAAAAGCCACAGTGCAGTAATTCTTCATTGGGCGAGGGTAGCCAAGCCAGGTCAAAGGCGCTAGGTTGAGGGCCTAGTCTCGTAGGAGTTCTTGGGTTCGAATCCCATCCCTCGCACTTTTTCTGATTTGATTGAGCGTTATCTGGGTTCTGTCATGTCTGAAGGATTTGGAAAGATATCAACATCGAAAAGAGAGAGTCAGATCCCGCAGCCTTGAAAGAACCATCTTTAAGACTGTTTAAATATTTGGCGGGGTAGTGATTGACGGAGTCTTTTCTTCGGGTCACAACAACGCACCAGAACCGGCAGCTCTTTCCTGACAAGGATAACCTCTGAAAATTCCAGCCGGCTATCCCTCAACAACCTTGATAAGTGATTCTATAACCTTGTCTACACTTGCCCACGTGGCACTGTCTCCGCGCCGGATAATAAACGGTCGTCCTTCGTCACCGGCCTTCCGCATATCAATATCCAGGGGGATCGCACCAAGGAAGGGAACCGAGAATTCTTCTGCAATCTTTTTACCGCCACCTTTACCGAAGAGATCGATCTCCTCGCCGCAATGGGGGCAGATCATGCCGCTCATGTTCTCGATGACCCCAAGCACCGGGATGTTGAGTTTTTCCACAAATTTTATGGCCTTTTTGGAATCAAGCGTAGCAACATCCTGAGGTGTTGTTACAATCACTGCACCCCGTACATTAGGCGCAAGCTGGACTATACTAAGAGCCTCATCACCCGTGCCCGGGGGAAGATCCACAACGAGATAGTCAAGCGAACCCCAGTTGACATCTTCAAGGAACTGACGGATTGCCGCCGTCTTCATGGGTCCGCGCCAGATAATCGGTGTACTCGTATCCGGGAGAAGGAGTGCCATGGAGATAACCGAGAGCGAGCCGGTAACGTGAACCGGTTCGATCCTCTTTCCTAATGTAAGAAGTTTATGGCTTTCAATGCCCAGCATTTTCGGAATAGTTGGGCCGTGGAGATCGAGGTCAAGAAGTCCGACATTGTAGCCATGGCCGGACAAAGCATAAGCAAGGTTGACTGAAACAGTCGATTTTCCCACACCTCCTTTCCCTGAGAGCACAAGGATTACATGGTTAACCCCGATATTTGCTTTTGAAGGAAGGCCGGGTTTTGCTTCGGAGCAACTGCTCGCAGAGGGGCAACCGGCGCACGTATGTGAGCAGGTCTCTTTTGTGGGTTTTTCCGGGGGTGTACCATTAGTTTGTTCTGCCATGGATTACCCCCGGACAACGAATCCATAGAGAAGATTGTATCTTCGTAGATTCTCCGTTTGTGCTCTCATCCGGCCTCCATGCGACCTGCAATATATGACGCGAGATCCAACAGTCGCCTCGCATAGCCCCACTCGTTGTCGTACCAGGCCATCACTTTGACCACATTCCCGTTGACAACAGCGGTCGATGAGGCATCGATGATTGCGGAATGCGGATTCCCGATGATATCGGCCGACACCAGCTCATCCTCGCAATACTCCATGATGCCGGCCAACTCGTTTTCGGCTGCCATCTTCAGGATATCATTGACCTCCTGAACGGTGACGTGCCGTCCGACATGCACTACGATATCGGTGATCGCCCCATCCGGGACGGGAGCACGGATTGCCATCGCGTGCATTTTACCCTTCAGTGCCGGGATGGTCAATGCCGTCGCCTCTGCGGCACCGGTTGTCGAAGGGACCAGTGATACTGCCGCAGCCCGTCCCCGCCGTTTGGTTCGTGCCGAGTCGTCAACCAGCGCCTGACTCGCGGTATATGCGTGAACGGTTGTCATCATCAGGGATTCGATACCGAACGCATCATTGAGCACTTTAGCCACGGGAGCGAGACTGTTTGTCGTACAAGATGCATTCGAGACTATGTGGTGTTTTTTCGGATCGAAGGACCTCTCGTTGACACCGATTACGAAGGTCGCATCAGCATCCGCTGACGGGGCGCTGATGATAACCCTGGAAGCACCTGCTGTGATATGTGCAGCAGCCGCTATCCGCTTCGTGAACACACCGGTGCATTCGAGCACTATATCGATACCGTGTTCCTTCCATGGGATCCGGGCCGGATCACGGTTATTCACGACGTCAAGCCGGTGGGATCCGAGCGTGAGGTAATCCTCGCCATACGACACCGGAAATGGGGCTTTGCCATGAACTGAATCGTATTTGATCAGGTACGCAAGATCCTCCAGGGATGTCGAGGAATTAGCGGTAGTAAGCCGGATATTACCCGGCGGGTTTTCTGCATAATGCCTGAGCACCAGCCTCCCGATTCGTCCAAGACCGTTAATTGCAATAGTTTTGATGATGGCAACCTCCTGTCATTACCGGCGTGATCACTACGTTTGCGGCCTAATATCAGTTGGCGTTCGAATCAGATTTTAAAACAAATTTTGAAAAATAACGAAATCTATAACTGTGCTATTAGCATCTCAACCGGACTGAAAGAGATTTGAGAAAAATAGGTGAAATTCGGGGGGAATCTGGTGGTAAACGTCCAGAAATCCGGTGAAATATACCGGTGCATGATATGCGGAAATGTCGTTGTGGTAAAAGAAGCAGGTGGCGGGGAAATTACCTGCCACAACGAGCCGATGCAGCTGGTAGAATCACCAGAGAACAAATCCGGGTAGATGAGAGATAAAATCAGCCTTCCCCCTAGAATGGAGACGTCATACGGTTCGAAGTTGCGTTGCTCTTGTATTAAAGGGACTTAATGAAAATGATATTGTCGTGATACATTATCCTTGACTATATAAACATCCCGACAACGCAACAGAACCACGGTGTATTTCTCTAAAAATATGCAACTCCGCTGCCAAAGATTCCTGAGAAAAGCCCGGTCCGCGATCCATCAATTGCCGAAAATTATCACCCTGACGATGAACAGGGTAAACCCCACCCCCCCCCAAATCCACCCTGATCACTTACCCCCATCCGGGCCCGATTTGAGCCCGGATGACCCTTTTTTGGATCCATCGGAGCCCGTATCGGGCTCCGTTTCCCCACTTTCCAAAATAAGCCCAAATTGGCCATATTTTTGCAATCGGACGATTTTAATGACCCTCATAAAGGCCCTTTCCTGCTCGTTTCCGGATCAAAACGGGTTTTTGTATGATCCCGGAAAAAGGTGCCAAAAAAAGGCCTCTATGGGCCGATTATGGGCATTATATGGGGCTCAATTTGGGCTTATTTTTGAGAATGAGGGCCATTAAGGGGTTTAAAATTTGAAGATGGCGATCGGGCGGTTTTACGGGCTTATTTTCTCCCGGTTTTTGGAATAAATATCCTAATGCGTATTCGTAACCCGGCATATGCCTGCCCGGCAAAACCGCAATCACACCATTTTTCCTCTGAGTGCAAGATTGCCCCGGCACCATTTTTTCGCGGGAAGACAAAGAGTAATATTAATACACTTACCTTGGAACATCAGCTAACAGGATTTTTCCGGGGAATGCGAAATCTGCACCGGAGTATCAGGAACTTTGCAGGAGATTTAACAAGGGTACGTGAGTCATGTTCGGCAAAAAGACAAAGCAGGATCAACAACAGGGTAACGAACAGGACACGCAGCTGCATGCCCTTCCCGTGGAAGGCGTATTTGCCCGGCTTGGCACCTCTCCCCAGGGACTCTCCTCCGCGGAAGCGACCGCCCGAGCGGCAAAGTACGGGCCAAACGATATCTCGCAGGTAAAAAAGCGCCCGATCCTGCTCCAGTACCTGGAGCACTTCAAGAATTTCCTGATCATCATCCTGCTTTTAGCGGCTGTACTCTCCGCGTTTACCGGCGGGGTCACAAGCGCGATTATTATCATTATTATCGTTTTTATCAGCGTCACCATCGACTTTTTCCAGGAATACCGGGCCGGACAGGCAGCCGAGCTCTTAAGAAAAAAGATCATCACCAATGCCTCGGTGCTCCGTGACGGGACCGTGCAGGAAGTCCCCATCTTCGAGCTTGTCCCGGGTGATATCATCTTCCTGTCTGCCGGGGATATCGTGCCCGCGGATGCGCGGATGATCACCGGCCGGGACCTGTATGTGAACCAGTCTGCCCTGACCGGTGAACCCTACCCTGCAGAAAAAATGCCCGGCGTTTCAGATCCTGCAAAACCCCTGGCAGAGGCAGAGAACTACATCTTTCTTGGAACCTCGGTCGTGAGCGGGACCGCGACTGCCGTTGTCACAAAGACCGGCGCTGCAACCGAGTTTGGGAGCGTGGCAAAGACGCTTGTGGCCCGCCCTCCCGAGACCGAGTTTGAGCGCGGCCTGCGGCACTTCAGCTACCTAATGACCCAGTTCGTTTTTGCCCTGGTCATTTTTGTCTTCTTTGTGAACGCGCTTATCAAGCAGGACATCTTAAACTCCCTTCTCTTCTCGGTCGCTCTTGCAGTAGGAATGGTGCCCGAGCTTTTGCCCATGATCCTCTCCCTCAATCTCTCCAAGGGTGCGATTGCTATGTCGGAGAAGGGGGCGATTGTCAAGCACCCGGCCTCGATCCAGAACTTCGGGAGCATGGACGTGCTCTGCACTGACAAGACCGGGACCCTTACCGACAACCAGATTGCACTTGTCCGGCATCTTGACACGGAGGGAAACGACAGCGAAGAGGTGCTCACCTACTCCTACATCAACAGCACTTTTGGCACCGGCCTCAAAAGCCCGCTCGACGAAGCGGTGCTCAGGTTCCGGCATATCGATATCGGCGACTATACCAAGATCGATGAGATCCCGTTTGACTTTGTCCGGAAAAGGGTCTCTGTTGTCGCAAAAACAAAAGGCGGATCGGTGATCATTGCAAAAGGCGCTCCTGAAGAGGTCCTGCGGATCTGTACAGCCGAGGATAAGGGCGGCCTTATCCAGTCACTGGACGATGAGGCCCGGGCCCGGATCCAGAAGATCTATGACGAGCAGAGCACCCAGGGTTTCCGGACGCTTGCAGTCTGTTACCGCACCCTGACCGGGGACCAGACCGCATTTTCCATAGATGACGAAAAGGAAATGATCCTTGTCGGGCTCATCACCTTTATTGACCCGCCAAAGGAGAGCGCCCGCGAATCAGTAGAACTCCTTGCCCGGTCCGGGATCGAACTCAAGATCCTGACCGGCGACAACGAGCTGGTCACAAGGAAAACCTGCGAGCTGATCGGCCTTCCCATAAAAGGTGTCCTCACCGGAGCCGAGATCGCAAACCTCGATACAGAAGGGCTCTCGCGGGTAGTAAACGACATTACCATCTTTGCGCGGGTAACCCCGGTCCAGAAAAACCGGGTGATGAATGCCTTAAAAAAGAACGGCCACGTGGTCGGGTTCATGGGCGACGGGATCAACGATGCACCTTCCATACGGGAGGCAGATGTCGGGATCTCGGTGGCAAACGCTGTGGATATCGCAAAAGAGTCCGCGGATATCATTCTCCTGAAAAACGATCTCCGGATACTCCATGACGGGGTGATTGAAGGGAGGAAGACGGTGGGGAACACCATGAAGTACATCCTCATGAACACCAGTTCCAATTTCGGGAACATGTTCAGCGTTGCCGGGGCCTCGATCTTCCTTCCCTTCCTTCCCATGCTCCCGATCCAGATCCTGCTCAACAACCTCCTCTACAGCCTATCCCAGGTGGCGATCCCGACCGACAACGTGGATGCGGATTATACCAAAACTCCCAAGAAATGGGACATAGGCTTCATCAAGGACTTCACCATCCTCTTTGGCCCTTTGAGTTCGATCTTCGATTACATCACCTTCTTTATCCTGCTCTATTTCTTCGAGGCCAACTCTGCGCTCTTCCAGACCTCGTGGTTCGTGGAATCGATCTGCACTCAGACGCTGATCGTCTTTGTTATCCGGACACGGGTTGTACCGTTCTATACGAGCAGGCCAAGCAAACTCCTTGTAATCTGTGCAGGAATCATTACCGCTGTCGGGTGCATCCTGCCGTTTACGATCCTCGGGGCATTCTTCGGGTTTGTCCAGCCGCCCCTGACATTCTATGCCGCATTAATTCTCATCGTGGGCGGGTACATCCTTCTCGTCGAACTGGCGAAACGGTGGTTCTACCGGAGATACGCATCCTCTGTTGAGAGAAAGAAAATGCCGAGTGCCTAAAAAAAAGACAATCGGCACGAAAAATTTTTCCCGATGCAGGATTTGCAGATTTCTCTTTTTGCCCGGTTCTGTAACCGGTGTTTCACGAAAGAACCGGAATGCATATATGGACTGACTGACCAGTCAATTTAATCACAGGTGCACCCATGCTCTACCGTACCGTTCCAAAAACCGGCGAACAGCTTTCCGCGCTTGGCTTTGGCTGCATGCGCTACCCGTCAAAGAACCGGGGGATTGATGAAGAGCGGACGATCCGCCAGATCCGCCACGCGATCGATAACGGGGTCAATTATTTCGACACCGCTCCGCTCTACCACCTGGGAAAAAGCGAACCGATCCTTGCAAAGGCGCTCCAGGACGGGTACCGCCAAAAGGTAAAGATTGCAACAAAGCTTCCCCACTGGACGGTCAAGGAGCGTGCCGACATGGACCGGATCCTTGCAAAGCACCTGGCAACCCTCCAGACCGATCATATCGATTACTACCTGCTCCACAGCCTTGCCGGAGAGAGCTGGGAGAGACTCCTGAAGCTTGGGATCCTTGAGTTCCTCGATTCGGCAAAGGCATCCGGGAAGATCAAAAATGCCGGGTTCTCGTTCCACGGAAATTTCGAGGAATTTAAACCAATCGTGGACGGGTACGACTGGCAGTTCTGCCAGATCCAGTACAATCTTCTTGACGAGCACAACCAGGCCGGGACCGCCGGGCTCCGGTATTCCGCAGGAAAAGGACTCGCGGTGATGGTGATGGAGCCCCTGCGGGGGGGAAGCCTTGCCGGCCATGTACCGGACGAAGTGCAGAAGATCTATGACCGGGCACCGGTAAAAAGATCCGCGGCCGAATGGGCCCTGCGCTGGGTACTTGACCACCCGGAGGTGACCGTTGTCCTCTCGGGCATGAACGACGAGGCCCAGATCGACGAGAATATCCGTACAGCAGGTGCGGTCCTTCCCCGGTCACTCACACCCGAAGACCGGGCCATCCTGGACGATGCAAAGGCTGCATTCAGACAGCTCATGAAAGTGGGCTGCACCGGCTGCGGGTACTGCATGCCCTGCCCGGCCGGGGTGGATATCCCGGGTTGTTTTGCATTCTACAATGCCCGCCACCTCTTCCCCAAAGACAAAAATCCGCGTTTCCAGTACATCGGCCACCACGGAGGCCTCTTAAACAAGCCCTCAAATGCCGGCCTGTGCAAGAACTGCGGCAAGTGCGAGAAGGCCTGTCCCCAGCACCTGCCGATCCCCCGGCTCCTAAAGGATGTGAAAGCCGACATGGAGGGCATGGCAATGCTGCTTGTCCCGGTTCTTAAGGGAGGACTCTGGTGCATGAACGCGGCCTCGGGCATCCGCTCGGTCTTTTCCCGGGAGAAAACGTAAATGACCACAGAGGTAAAGCCTTTAGTTATTCCCATCCCGCTTGGCCACGTGAATGCATTTTTGATTCGGGGCACCCGGCCGGTTCTCGTTGATACCGGTTTTCCGGGAAGCACCCCTAAGATCCTTTCCGCCCTGCAGAAAGAGGGGTATAAGCCGTGGGAACTCGGCCTGATCGTGATTACCCATGCACATCTCGATCACACCGGGAGTGCAGCGGCACTTGCCGGCGCCACCGGGGCACCCGTGCTCGTCCACAAAGCTGAAGCGGAATACCTCTCGTCCGGGGCAGGCGCACCGGTTGTCCCGGCAACACTGACCGGCCGCGTTCTCCGTATGATGATCGGGAAACTCGCCCCCCGGCCCGAGTTGGGAGTGACACCGGTGATCCGGATCGATGCACCGTACCGGCTCGATGCGTACGGGATTGACGGCGCGGTTATTCCCACGCCGGGCCACACGAAAGGATCGCTTTCTGTTGATCTTGCAACCGGGGAGTGCATTGCCGGCGATCTCATTACCGGCCTTTTCCCGCCCCGTAAGGCCCGGCTGCCGATCTTTGCCGAAGATACAGCGCTCGCCCGGGAGAATATCCGGGCGCTCCTGGACCGCCACCCGTTGATTATTTATACCGGCCATGGCGGGCCGTTTTCTGCACCGGAGACAGAGGCCCTCCTGAGGTGAGCGGAACGGAACCGGCACACGAGAAAAGGGACGCGATTCTCAGAACGGCGCTCGTGCTCTTCTGCGAGCGCGGGTTTCACGGCACGCCGACATCGCTTATCTCCCGCGAGGCCGGGGTGGCAACCGGCACGCTCTTTTTTTATTTCCCCACAAAGGAAGAGCTCATCGACACCCTGTACCGCCAGATCAAGGGAGAAGCCGGCGCGGCTTTAAAAACTGGCATTGACAACGAACCAGCCATACAACAGAAGCTCTGCCGGGTATGGGAAAATGCAATTGCCTGGGTAACAGAAAACCCGGACAAATACCGGTTCATGGAGCAGTTTGCCCATTCGCCGTTTGTCTCCTCCACCGCACACGAAGAGGGCATGTCCCATTTTCTCTTTTTGCTGGAGCTGATCCGGGAGGGGATACGGGAGGGCATTATCCGGGACTACGACCCTGCACTTCTCTGCTCGATCCTTGCAACCTCACTTTCCGGGATTGCCCCCCGTATCACTGCAGAAAAAGATTCTGCACAAAAAACCCTTCTTACCCGGCAGGCCCTGGCATTCCTCTGGAACGGGCTTGCAGCACATCCTGATGCCTGCGCCAGCCCAGAAGATCAGGAAACAAAAAAGAACAAACGAGGCAAAAGACCATGAATACACATCTCCCTGCCATTCCTCATTCCGGTGATCCTTTCATGAACAACGTCCCCAAAAAAACCACCCGGCCCGGGCAGTTACCCCGCTGCCATGCACCGACACCAGACTACCCGTGCCTTCCCACCGGAGGCGTTCCATGAGCGAACACGTGATCGCAGCCACCGGCCTTACCAAGAAGTACGGCGACCTTGTTGCCGTAAACGGTGTCAGCCTTTCTGTGGAGAAGGGCGCACTTTACGGTCTCCTGGGCCCCAATGGCTCCGGCAAGTCTACGATGATTAAGATGCTGACCGGCCAGATCCGGCCTACGGCCGGAACCGCAACCGTGCTTGGGGTTGATGTGCAGCAGGACCCTGTTGGGGTTCGGGAGCGTGTCGGGATCATCCCCGAACAGGAGACCCCACCCAGCTTCCTGACTGCACATGAATACCTACAGCTGGTAGGCGCAATCCGGAAGATCCCCGATATCGAAGAACGGGCTGCATGGTGGTTTGATTTCATGGACTTTGGGGACAAAAAAGACGTGCTCTGCAAGGATCTCTCCCGCGGCACCCGGCAGAAACTGATGTTTGCCCAGGCCTTCGTCCACCAGCCCGCGCTCGCGCTTATTGACGAACCACTCATCAACTTCGACCCCATCATGCAGCACCAGGTCAAGGACTACCTTGCTGAATACACAAAGAAGGGAAACACCATCTTCCTCTCCACCCACATCCTTGAAGTGGCCGAGGAGATCTGCTCGGATTTTGTGATCCTGCACAAGGGAAACATCCTCCATACCGGTACAGTCGCAAGCCTTGTCGCGGAGCACCGCCACCTTGACGATTTCTTCCTCGAACTCGTGCAGAGGACTAGGAATGTTTGAGCTCTTCATTGCCATGATAAAAGAGGAGTGGCGGATCCATTCCACGATGTTTGGGAGCATCTCGTTTGCGCTCTTTCCCATCCTCATTTTCTGGATCGCATTCATGGGATCGTTTCTTCTTCCCTTAATGCGCCAGGCCCTCCCGTCAGGAGAACTCTCGATTGTCCTGCACGCGAACTACCTGATGCTTGGCTTTATGGTCGGGGCGTTCGGGCTTCTCGGCTCCGAGGTCATGAACCGGCGCTTCGGACAGGCAAGCCTGCTTGCCTATGCAGCCCGGAGCCTCCCGCTCTCGGAGCGCTTCATCTTTGCAAACTTTGTTATAAAAGACACGCTCTACTACTTTGTCCTCTGGGTGCTCCCGCTTGCGCTCGGATTTCTGCTTGCATCTCCCTTTATCGGCGTGCCGATCACGCTCCCGCTTCTTCTCTCGCTTACCCTCACCCTCGCGTTTCTTTCCGGCCTCTGCCTGGTCTTTTTCCTCTCTTCCCTGTATTCGCGTTCGAAACCGGCACTTGCCGCCGTTCTTGTATTCCTTGCACTTGCAGCAGGGGCAATTGCCTTTGTTACCCACGAGAACCCGGCCCAGCTCTTCCCGCCGGTGATGCTCTTTAATGCATTTTCGTGGGCCAATCTCCTCCTGTGCTGTGCCACGATCGTAATCCTCTTTACGGTCTCCATCTGGCTCTTTACCCCGGAGACTGCCGATTCAACAAAACATTATCACGATATGCTCATGCCGCTTGCAAAGAAACTCTCCTTTTTCCCGACACCGCCGCTTACGGCAAAAGACATTATCGACATGTACCGAAGCGGAGGGATGGTAGGCCAGACGCTCTTTTCCTTTGTCATCCCGCTTGTGGTCATCTGGTTCTTTTTGTCGCTCCTCAACGGCTACCTGCCCACTTACGGGGTGCTGCTCGAATTTGCCCTGGTCACCGGTGTGATTGCGTCAACCATGTACACGTGGCTGACCATGTTTGACACCTTCGGGGCCTATGCCTGCCTGCCGGTAAGCGTCCGTACGGTCATAAAAAGCAAGATTGCAAGTTTTACGGTCCTCCAGATCATCCCGGCGGTCTTTGTCGCGCTTGCTGCCCTGCTCTCCGGCCAGGCGCTCTACCTTCTCCCTGCAGTCGTACTCACCCTCTCGGTTTCGTTCTACAGTCTCGGTGTCACGGTCTGGCTGACCGGTCTTTCGCCCAGCGTGATGGTGTACAGCGTTAAAGTGATGGTCACGTACCTTGCCCTTGTCGGGGTGGTGCTTCTTGCACTCTCGGCAGTGGCGTTTTCGAGCCCGTTTGCGGCTCTCGGCGCAGTTGTTCTCTTTATCCCGGCCATCTTCTTTGCCCGGCTCGGGTTTGCAAAATGGGAAGCCCGCGAGCAGCCGGGCTTCTGATCTCTTTTCATGGGAATCTTTCTATGAGAGAAACACAGAATAGCAGGTAAATGTCATTTCCCTCTTCCCTCTCCGTGACCGAGCGCGTCCTGCTCTGCCTTGGGCTTCTGGTCATTATTGTCCTTGGGATAAAAATGACCGGCTCGGTTGTTACCATTCTTCTGGTCGCACTCGTGCTTGCCCTCCTGCTTTACCCGGCAACACGATGGCTGCAGCAGCGGGGCCTTCCCTATCCGGCGGCAGTTGGCATGGTGACACTCATTGCCGTGATCTGTGTCGTACTCTTCGTAGAGCTCACGGTCATGTCCTTTAATGTTATTATCACCGATCTCCCCCTGTACCAGCAGGAACTTGCGCTCAGGCTTGGCGATATCTCGACGTTCCTTGGATCCTACGGTATCAGCACCGGGTTTCTCTTTTCATCCGTACCCAACCTCGCAGCCATTATCCCGGCACTGGTCTCATCACTTGCAAACCTCAGCGCCGATATGATGGACCTTTTCTTTATCGCGGTTACCACGTTTTTCATCCTGCTCGAAGCCCCGCCAATGATTAGCCGGACAGAAGAGATGCTCAAAGAAAGCCCGGAGAAACTCTGGCACCTGGCAAAGATGAGCGGGTTTGTCGTGGATTTCATGGTCGTGCGCACCGAGACAAACTTCGTTCACGGGATACTTTTTGGCGGATCGCTTGCGCTGATGGGGGTGCATGCCGCGGTCCTCTGGGGGATTTTGACCTTTGTCCTTGGCTACATCCCGTACTTCGGCCTGATTCTCGCTGCGATCCCGGCCATTTTCTTTGCCTGGCTCCAGTTTGGAATCTGGGGAGCGGTTGCCGTTGTTGCCATTGTCTGCGTCCTCAACCTGATCGTGGAAAACCCGGTCTTCTCCTACCTTGCATCCCGCAAGTTCGAGATCCCGGCACTCGTTGTCATCTTCTCCGTGATCTTCTGGGGCTGGCTGCTTGGCCTTGCAGGGATGCTCTTTTCTGTTCCCTTCACCTTAATGGTAGTCACGCTCGTTTCGTTCTCCGATGAACTTTCGTGGGTCAACACCCTGCTCGGGCTCGATCCTCTTTTTGTGGAAAAAGAGGGGCGGGGTACATAACTGCGTTGCAGGATCCTGTTTGGGAATCAGGAGGAGTCGAAACCCTTTTGGGAGCAAAAGACAACCACCGGGTATGCTCTCCCGTGAAGAACAGCAGGAGTATGCAGATTTTATCGAATCGCAGGTCCAGGAATTCTCCCTGACCCGCCGGATCCGCCGGAAGATCCGCGGCGTCTTTACCAGTCCCGCAGCAATCGAGACGATCCGGGGGAATTTTATCCGGAAAAGCGAGCCGCGCTTTACCGAATATATCAAAAACCTGTCCGGTCACGACACCCTGATAACCGATCTCCAGATCCGTTATTTCGAGCGGCGGATCCATACGCTGCCAAAAGACACCCTGATCCGGCTGCATGATGAGCTTGAACAAATCGAACAGGTCAGATCTCCTGCAGTACGCGAGCGGCTGCTTGCCCAGTTCTGTAACTCCATCAGCCTGACCTACAGCCTCAACGGCTGGTTCCTCCATATCTTTGCAGAGGAACTCAGGAAAAAACAGGAGTAACCGGACAGGATTGGAAACCTGACGGAAAGAGCCACACCCCTCCCGGGAGACTTACCGCGGACCGGAGGATCTCCCGGTCTTTGGCGGGGCATGCATAATCGCGTTTTTTTGGGACCTGATTTCACGGACTGCCGGAAACCTTCCGGGACAGACGACAATCCCGTGTCCCGGGGGAGGGGGAAAAATACTGCACCGGATCCCGGATAGTGCGCCCCCGTATGTCCGGTTACGGGCGATGAATTCCAGAGACGCAATTGTAAATTAAACATTCTAAATTGTCTGTTTTAAATTACACATTCTATTTCGCAATTCTTATTTAGTTAATGAAAGTAAATATGATCCCGGGTTATCATGCACATCATGGAAGGATACTTACCCCTGAACTGGTGCATCTTCTGGTATATTGTATCTGCACCGTTCATCATCTATGGAATTTATCTGCTGAACAAACAGGTGAAGGAACACCGTGAGACCCTCTCGCTTCTTGCGGTTTCCGGTGCTTTTATCTTCCTGCTCTCGTCGCTGAAAATGCCCTCTCCGGTAGTGGGCAGCTGCTCCCACCCTACGGGGACCGGGCTATCGACCGTCCTCTTTGGCCCGTTCATCACCTGCGTTCTCAGCGCCATCGTACTTATATTCCAGGCACTTTTCATGGCCCACGGGGGGATTACCACGCTCGGGGCCAATGACTTCTCGATGGGAATTGCCGGGCCGCTCCTCGGGTATCTGGTATACCGGGTGGCAAAGAAAGTGAATCTGAACATATTCGTAAACATCTTCCTCGTCGCATTTGTTGCAGATCTCTTTACGTATGTTATCACGGCAATCGAGCTTGCCGCGGCCTTCCCGGCAACGCACGGCGGTTTCCTGGTCTCTTTTGAAACATTCTTTGCAATCTATGCAGTTACCCAGGTTCCCCTTGCGATCGTTGAAGGACTCCTTATCGCGCTCGTGTTCAAATATATCGTCCAGAGCCGGGGCGACATTCTCGTTAAACTCAAAGTGCTCACCCCGGAACAGGTGACAAAAATTATGGAGGGTTTTAAATGATCCCCGGATTCTTCAAAAAATACAAACTCGAGATCATCTTCATTGTGTTTATCGTTGCATTCGCAGTTCTATTCCTTTACGAGCAGAATACCCAGGCCCAGGCAAAATGGGAGGGATCGGACGATCAGGGCAGTGCAGCCATTGAGGCAACAGGATACACACCGTGGATTCAGCCGCTCTGGACCCCGCCCAGTTCCGAGGTTGAGTCGCTGCTCTTCAGTATTCAGTCCGGCCTTGGGGCATTTGTAATAGGGTACTTCTTCGGATTTTACCGGGGAAAACGGGATAGTGGGAACCAAGCGTAACTCCCCATTTAATTTACTGACGTCCGGGACGTCCGAAGATAGGTACTCACTATGACATTTATGGAAGAGAACCTGGATTATTATGCACAGACAAATGCCTTACGTGACGTAAACTGTTATCTCAAACTCGCGCTTGGTCTGGGAGCGATACTCGTCTGCGTTGCTTCCCCCGCCCCGCTTGCCCCGCTTTTTATTCTCATTACTCTTTCAGCAATTACCCTGGTATTCGCAAAAATTCCGGTACGGGTGTATGCGGAACTCCTTCTTATTCCCGTAATTTTTGCGCTCTCTTCCGTGATCGTTATCCTGTTTTTAAGCGGGAGTGGAGATACCCTCCTTACATTTACCGTTGCAAATGTTCCGCTGACCATCACGACAGGCTCCGCAAACCTTGCATCCCTCGTCCTTGTCCGGACATTCGGCGGGATGTGCGGGCTCTTCTTCATTGCGCTGACAACTCCTATGATTGAACTTTTTTCTGTCATGCACAAACTGCGTGTCCCCCCCGTTGTGGTCGATCTCTCCATGCTGATTTACCATTTTATCTTCGTCTTTATCGCCCAGACGATCGCAATCCATAACGCACAGACTATCCGGCACGGGTATACCACGTTCAAACGATCCCTGAATTCGATGGCGATGCTTGGTGCTATGCTTTTCATCCGTGGATGGAAAGAAGCTGAAGACTTGATCATCGCTATGGATTCGCGGTGCTATGACGGCAAACTGGCATTGCCGGGCCGGCAGAATCCTCCGAAACCGGCGGCAATTGCCTCTGTCGCGATCTATCTGGGTCTCTGCATTGCCGTTGCAATTATGACCAGCACAATAGTGCCTTTTTAGGTGAACCATGACAAACCTGCTCGAATTTGACAATATACATTATGCCTACCCGAATTGCCGGGAATCACTCTCCGGAGTAACTTTCTCGATAAAAAAAGGAGCCAGGGTTGCGCTGGTCGGCCCGAACGGTGCCGGTAAAACCACCCTGATGCTGATGGCAAACGGGGTTCTTGAACCCTCAAAGGGGCGTGTGCTTCTCGATGGAGAACCGCTCAGGTACGACAGCAGATCGCTTCGTGAGGTGCGGAAAAAAGTCGGTATGGTCTTCCAGAATTCGGATACCCAGCTCTTTGCTCCAACGGTATACCAGGATGTGGCGTTCGGGCCGCTCAACCTTGGCATGGAACCCGGCGAGATCGAGAAGGTCGTCCGCCGGGCCCTTCTTGAGGTGGGGCTGGCAGGATTCGAAAAACGCCCGCCACACCAGCTGAGCGGCGGGGAGAAAAAGCGGGCTGCGATTGCAGGGACGCTTGCGATGGACCCGGAGATTCTCGTATTTGATGAACCAACCAGTTCGCTCGACCCTGCCGGTGCTGCGGATCTTATGGAACTGCTTGACGAGCTCCATGCAAAAGGCGCGACGATCATTATCTCCACGCATGATGTAGAGCTTGCATACCTGTGGGCGGACCAGATCATCCTCATGAACAAAGGAACAGTTCTTCATTCGGGAACTCCTGAGGAAGTCTTTACGGATCCGGCGCTTGTAACGTCCTCGAATCTCCGGATGCCCGCCGTGCTGGAAGTCTACACGGAGCTCCTCTCGCGAAAGATGGTGGAAAAGACGCAGTCGCCAAAGTCCGTTCTGCAGCTGGTCAGTTCGCTCGAACAGAATTTTAGTAAACCACGGGCAGACAGGGCCCTTGGGACCATCGCGGTCTGCAATGTGGATGCGACAGGGGCCGATGAAATCAAGGCGTGGGTGGCTGACAATCCCGGGCACAAGCGTGGGGCAATGGGAACCCGGGCGAAGAACCTTGCCGAGCAGAAATCGATAGCGCTTGATTTTACGTATGGCGTAATCGATAAAAGCATCCTGCGGGCACTTGTCGGGGAATGCTCGGTGCTTCTCACACCGGCATCGATGGTGCCGCATGTATTCCGCCGGGTTAAAACCTATTGTCAGGAGAGTGGCAATACGATTGCCGTTGTCCCCATGAATGCAAAAACTGCGTCTCTTACTTCCGGGGCCCTGAAAAAACAAGGTCCGGCAGAATAATCTTTCCCGCCGGACACCACGGATATCCGGATGATTACCGGGATCCGGACTTTTCCTGTACCCAAAACAAAGCTTGCAATAATTATATCTGAACCAAAAAGACGAGATTATCTATGGCTCCTGATCTTATCGAACTCCTGTTCCGGCCCGATGCATTTTTCCAGAAACGGGCAGCAGAACCCGAAAACCTCGTTTTCCCTGCAATCATTATTCTTGCCGGTGCAATAATTGCCGCAGCCTCCGGCTACCTGGCCTCAAGTATGACCACACAGATGATGGGGTTGGCCGGATTTGGTCCCGGATTGGTCCTGATCCTCTCGGTGATCGGTGCATTTGTCGGCGTTTTTATTTACTGGGCGATTATCACCGGGATATTTTACCTTATCTCCCTGCTCTTTGAAGGGAAGGGCACCTTTGCCCGCAGTCTGGAAACAATCGGGTACGGGTTTTTACCCCTGGTGCTTGGCTACCTGGTAACACTTGCCACGGGCCTTGTGTACATTCCCCGGCTCACCGCCGAACACCTCTTCCAGGGTTCCCTGTCCGATCCCGCAGCAGCCCTGAGCGCAACACAGGCTTTCATGAACAACCCGGTAGTGGTGCAGTACACCCGGATCACGATGATCGTTGCCATCATCTTCCTGCTCTGGAGCACATACTGCTGGATCTTTGGTATGAAACATGCCCGGCAGCTGACAGCCCGGAACGCTGCAATCTGCGTGGGGGCACCGGTCCTTATCTATATCCTCTACCTTCTTTCGGTACTGTTCCTCTTTTCCACCTTTTTTGCATCATAAGGAAACACTTTTTTTTATAATGCATGGTTGTTGCAGCCCGGATACCGGGAGTGTACTCCCATAAAACGGCCGGAAAAACGGATTTATTAAATAGGCATAGCGGGTATTCGATCCTTATATGACCTATGCACTTTTTGAACGGGCCCGGGGGCTTATCGCAAACCCTGTGGAGACCTTTGTGGCATCAAAGGAGGATCCGGGGAAAACGGTGGTCGCGTACTTCGGGATCCTCCTTCTGTTTCTTGCGGTCATGTCCGCACTCATGAATGCGCTCCTGTTTTCTGCATTAAGCTCATCGGGTTTTTTTGGGACAATGAATCCGTTTGCTTCAAAATTTATGGCGGTAATGCCGGTAATCGTCTTTCTTGAGATCCTCATCTTCGGGTTTGTCTTTTCCGGCCTCTTTGGGCTTTGGGTCCATCTCTGGGTATGGATTCTTGGCGGGAGAAACGGGGCGGGGCAGACACTCAAGGCATTCCTGTACGGCCTGACACCCGCGCTCATCTTCGGGTGGATTCCTGTTGTAGGTATCCTTTTTGCAGTCTGGTCGTTTATCCTTGATATCCTTGGCCTGCGCGAACTTGCAGGATTAAGCCCTGCCCGGGCGGCACTTGCAATGGTTATTGCGGTTCTCATCCCGCTCGTGGTCGTGGCGGTTTTCCTTGTGGTCTTTTTCCTGCCCATCATACACGCGGCAATGATGAGCTCGCGAATGGGATACTAAAAAATCTTTTTTCGGATACCAGTCCGGACATTAAGATACCGGGAAATATCCCGCTTATTGTGCAAAAAGAAAAGAAAAACAAGAGCCTAAGGCGAGATTTGAACTCGCGACTTCCTCCTTACCAAGGAGGTACTCTGCCGGGCTGAGTCACTTAGGCACAGCATGCTTTTTCTGCAGGTCTGGAACAAGACGGTTTGCACCGGCTGGGCCACACTGGCAGATTGCCTAGATACATTGTAGGTTTTCCTTATAAAATATTGCGGAAACTCCCCAAATCCCTGCGTAAATCGCTGTGGATTTCTGCCTGTTTGACCCACCCCAACACATCGTTACAGCATTCCCTTCAACAACCGGTAGCTTGCCACCGCCCCGTCAAAGTCTGCCACCTCAATCACCGGCGATCCCCGGCTCTCTTTTACCGCCGCCATCACCGGCCCGAAATCTATGGTTCCCCTCCCCACGGCAAGATGGGAATCTGCCGTGGAGTCATTGTCGTGCAGGTGGTAATGCTGCGCGGGGTGTTTGAGAAATCCGGCAAGGCAGTGGTTCTGGTGCGCATGCCCCACGTCAAGGGTAAAACCGCAGTCGCCAATCAGGGAACGCTCGGCCGGGGTCTTGAACAGGAAATGCTCCCAGTCACCCATGTTCTCTACCGAGTACGTAATCCCATAGTCACGGGCGGCTGCCGAAAGCTCCGCGAGCGACCGGGATAACTGCACCTGTGAAGGTTCCTGTTCTCCGGGCCAGGCAATGTAGCCGGGATGGACCACGACATGCGCATCGACCTCGGCAGCAATGGCAAAACATTCTGTAATCACTTCCGCGCTCGCCCGCCGGATCGGTTCGAGAAGGCTTGCAAGGTTTGTCCCCCGGCTGGGCGAATGAAGAGAAAAGGTACAGGTATGGGAAAGAAGAGGTTCGGCATTTGTAAGGAAATGGCGTCCCTCGTCCATCACCTCGATTACACCGGTAACCCCTGCAATACGATCCAGCGCTACGGGGAGCGGTTCATCAAGGAGGCAGAGCGTGGAGATGCCAAGCATTTTAGAAGAGTGTGTGGGAACTCATCGGCATAAACGTGCTGATCCGGGATTTGGGGAGAAGAGATCAGACTCATTGCAAAACATTATCTTCAAAAAATAGCCCGGAGAGCGATGGGGCGCTCTCACATCCCTGACTCGTGAGATGGATGCCGCTGCCCCCCGAAAGGGGCCCTGATGTAGGGGACCCTCGTAATTATCCAAATTCTGGATACATATCTGAAATGAAAACCCGATAGGGGCCTAAAAAATTATTTCCTCACATGCACATCGATCTGCGGGAACGGGATCTCGATTCCCTCTGCCGCGAATCGTGCCGCGATCCGGGTGTTGATCTCATCTTTTGCCTCATCAGAGACATTGTAGGCTTTTGCCCAGACATAAATAATAAAATTGAGGGCCGAATCCCCAAACTCCTGAAAAAACACTTTCGGGACCTGATCCTTATCAAAAAAATCCGTATTTTTTATTGCATCGTTTGCGACTTCAAGAAGAACCTGTTTGACCCGGGAAATATCGCTTCCGTACGCCACAGTAATGGGGATGGTGTACCGGATCCGGGGATCCGGTTCGGAAAAGTTCACGACGCTGTTGGTGGTGATCTTATTGTTTGGGAGGGTGACGATCTTCCCGTCAAGGGTCCGGAGCCGTGTGCTCCGCGTCCCGATCACGAGCACATCGCCATAATAGGTATCAACCTCGATCCGGTCGCTCACCTTGAAGGGCTTGTCCACCGTGATAATGGCCCCGCCAAAAAAGTTGGAGATCAGGTCCTGTGCAGCGAGCGCAAGGGCAATACCTGCGATACCCGCACCGGCAAGGAAGGGAGTAATGTTGATCTCCAGGTTGACCATGACAAGCATGATCCCGGCAAACCAGACCACGTAGCGCACGGCAAGTTCGAGAAGGTCGACAATACGATCATCCATGTCCCCTTCGGTTGACTCGGCAATCTGCCGCCCATAGATCCGGACAATATCGTGGAGGAGGGATGCAGCGATCCAGGTCCCGAGCAGGATGTAGATCGAATCGAGAACCTTACCGGAGAGGATCCAGGCGTACTGGGCCGGCACGATGTCATAATATTTCAGGGCAATGTAAAGGGAAAACGCGATGATACCGATCTGGACCGGGGTACCTATTGCGGCGACGATAATATCGTCCCACTTGGTCTCGGTGGTTTCGGCAAACTTCTCCAGCCACCGCACGATAATCCGTGCGATGATTGCCACCACAACACCGGCAATAATGGTTGCGATGGCAAAAAGCAGGTTATCATTCATATGAGTACTCTTATGTCTGGCAGCGGTAAATAAGTGTAAGATACCATGGCGACGGGAAACGAGATTGCAGAAACACTCCGGGGGCTGGTGGACCGGGATATGACCTTTATGCACATCTGCGGGACGCACGAAGCGGCAATTGCCCGCACCGGCCTGCGCAGCATCCTACCGCCGCAGTTAAAGATTGTCATGGGCCCCGGCTGCCCGGTCTGCATCACGCCGCAGGGAGAGATTGATGCTGCCCTCGATCTCGTGGAGAAGGGCTGCATTATTGCAACCTATGGCGACCTGCTCCGGGTACCCGGCTCGAAAGGATCGCTTGAATCGTGCGGGGGCGACATTCGCGTTGTCCAGGGAATCCACAAGGCTGTAGAGATCGCAGAAAAGACCGATAAAGAGGTGGTCTTTATCTCGGTGGGTTTTGAGACCACCGCTCCAACCGTAGCTGCGTCAATTCTTTCCAATCCCCCGAAAAACTTCTCGATCCTTTCCTGCCACCGTGTTGTCCCGCCGGCTATGAAGTGGCTGCTCGAACAGGGCGAGGCAAAACTTGACGGGTTTATGCTCCCCGGCCATGTCTGCGCCGTGATGGGCTACGATGAGTATGAACAGTTCCCTGTCCCGCAGGTGGTTGCAGGCTTTGAGGCCGAGGATATCCTTCTGGGTCTGCTCATGCTCGTGGAGCAGGTCCGCGAGGGAAAGCACCGGGTGGATAACGCCTACCCCCGGGTAGTCACCCGGGAAGGAAACGCAAAAGCAAAGAAGATCATGTACGAGGTTTTTGAACCATCGGATGTTGAATGGCGGGGATTTCCGGTTATCCCGCAGTCAGGTCTCCGGCTCAAAGAAGAATTCGGGCAGTACGATGCGCAGAAGAAGTTTGGCATCGTGTACAAAAAGGTCAGCAAGCACTCGGCCTGCATCTGCGACAAGGTTTTGCGCGGGATTGCCGAACCCACGGACTGTAAGCTTTTCGGCAAGGTCTGCACGCCCCGGACCCCGGTGGGGCCCTGCATGGTCAGCCACGAAGGAGCCTGCAAGATCTGGCACCTGTACCAGGTTAAAAAGCAGTGAGGGGCCGGTGAACCTTCTCTTTTATAAGGAAGTACACAAGATTAAGTAAGGTAAATTTTGCCTCGGTAGGGTAGTGGACATCCTAGAAGCCTCCGGAGCTTTTGACCCGGGTTCAAGTCCCGGCCGAGGCGCTCCGTTTTCTTTTCAAGTGAGATTTCATTTGCCCAATTGATTATTCCCTATTAATTCCAAAAATGATATCGTTTCTCACAAACCTCAGCTCGGTAGATTATTTTGTCAAGGTTCTACAACATTAAAGCTTCTCAATTTACTCTAAATGCGCATATCGTACCTATTTCAAAATAGGTTGCTGAAAATTAAGATTTATTCTCATCTGCTGGAAACAAACGAGTCATTACTAGATAGGTTACTCCAAAACTTGTAACTGTTATAAAGACCGCTATCGCAAGAAATATTTTCGCTTCATCATACGAAAAAGCCGAAAGTATCAATGATAATAAACTAGAGCCTATTCCCAAAAAGGGTATTATCGAACCTGTTAAGCAAGAACGAATTCTACTTTTTTGTTTGATTTCAATCGTATCTTTTTGAGAAACAACAATTGCGATAACTGCATAAATTGTTGCTATTATTACAGACAATACAACAATGCAGGCATTCGCAATTTGACTGAAATAATCATTAGGAAAAGTGGGCGTTACATTCAAAGATTCAATTAGAACTGCAAGTATAAAACCACAAATATAACAAGGGATAAAAATAGTCACTTTATTTACAATTGTAACGAAAAAGCAAATTTCACTATTTGCCTTTTTACCCGAATTCATATAACGATACTAATCTCTTCTGAATTATAAATTTTCACAGTAATCTCATCTTATTGCTCAATTTGGTTTCTCTGTTCGGTTAAACTTCTGACAGATCTCCCCAACCGCGACCGCGCCCTCCCAGGGGCAAGCACGGCTACGGCCTCACGGGCGCAGAATCGGGCTGTTCCGGCATGCGATAACAATCACACTTACCCGCGTGCGACAAAAAAAATCTTGCCGCTCATTCATCCTTATTCCCGCGATCGTGTTATTTTCGCGAACCGGCACGTTTGAGCCTCATACAAACAAGCATCAGCCGGATTTCATGATGCAATGATTATGTGATAATCATTTTTTACAATTTGTCCGGTAGATTATCGTGATCGTAAGAAAAGCGTACAAAATCCAAATGATGCACGATCAAAAAGGATCATCGCAACGCGAAAATGTCTGCCGTGATCGCGTCGAAACGGGGATCAGGGCAGATTCGGGATCATGGTTGGCGGGTGCCCCGGCCCACCTGCTTTTGGCATAACCGGCCTAAAAAAATACGCCCGTAAAACGCTCCGTTTCGATTCGCGTGGAGAAAACCCATTTTAATCACTCTTTTCATCAAAATAAGCCCAAATTGAGCCCCATATAATGCTCATAATCGGCCTATAACGGCCTTTTTTCGGCATCTTTTTCCGGGATCATACAAAAACCCGTTTTGATCCGGAAACGAGCAGGAAAGGGCCTTTTCGTGAACCTTTTATTTCGTCCGTTTGACAAAATACGGCCATTTTGGGCTTGTTTTAAAAAGAAGCCCGATACGGGCTTTTTGGGATCTAAAAAAGGGTCATCCGGGCTTAATTTGGGCCCGGATTAGTTCAGCTTTCTACCTCCTTTCTGAGGGGAGGTCTTGTTTGGAGGAAATCCGGTTCAAACCTTGGCATTGGGTATTCGGGCACTGTTTTCGTTCCGGTACCGGAAAATTTTTTGATGCGTGGTTGCAGGTGTAAAATGGAAATCTCCGGATCGCTGGAAGAGTGCCGGCAAAAATATCCGGAGCATGAAAAGTCGATGAAAAATTTGGAGAAAATCAGAAGATCATTGCCGGTGCAAGAATCACAGCCACGGCAAAACCAGCAGCAGCAACCACAATACCGGAGATCATGACATAATCCCCGGTCCCGAACCGGTGCTCCCGCACCCGGGTCCGTGTCCCGGTCCGGTACCCCCGCATATCAATGGTGAGGCCAAGCACCGTAGATCGTAGCAGGGCATTTGAAACCAGCGGGACAACAATGGGCTGGACGCTCCGGAATTTCCCGAGCAGGCCGGTCCCCGGGTTATAACCCCGGGCCAGCTGCGCCTCGTGGATCCGTTTCCCTTCAATCTGGAGGGTGGGGATGAAACGCAGCGCAATAATAAACATCAGGATATAGTCCACCGGCATGTGGAGCCGGTCCAGCGTATGCACGAGGTCGCGGGGCTGGGTGGAGA
This sequence comes from Methanoregula boonei 6A8, assembly GCF_000017625.1. Lineage (NCBI taxonomy): Archaea > Methanobacteriati > Methanobacteriota > Methanomicrobia > Methanomicrobiales > Methanoregulaceae > Methanoregula > Methanoregula boonei. Next base: position 1,325,985 of record NC_009712.1, read on the forward strand.
TGAGGAAGAGCTGGAAGGCAAAGATCAGCACCACAAACCGGAGGGCAAGAACGATACCGATCATCACCGCCCCGGCAGTAACCGGAATAGCCCCACCGATCAATGGCACGCTTTGAGGTATGACCGTGCCGACAACCGGGCCGTTTGGCATGGTCAGCACGGTGATCACGATAAAGATCACGCTCATCACGAGCAGGAGCCTGAGTTGGCCAAAGAGCTCGCGGTGGAGGTTGCTTGCAACGGCAAGAACGATGAGAGCCGCAACCAGCAGGAGCAGGAAGGGGATGCCGGTGGCAAGCACGCACATCACGGCAATGACAATGATGAGAAGGATCTTCGAAAACGGTGAGAGCCGGTGGAAGAGGCCGTCCTTATGCACGTACTGCAGGATCTCGGCCATTATCCCTCTCCTCCCGCCCGGGTATCCGAAAGTACACGTCCCTGGTCCATGGCAATGATCCGGTCTGCGCAGTCCCGGGCAATCTCCCGGTTATGGGTGATGACCACGACCGTGTGCCCGCGCTGCTGGTGCTTCTTTAGGATCTCCATAACGAGGCGTGCTTCATCTCCGTCAAGGCCGGTGGTAGGCTCGTCAAGCACAATGATCTTCGGCCGCATGGCCACCACACAGGCAATGGCAAGCCGCTGGCGCTCGCCCCGGGAAAGCCAGCGGGGATAGAGATCTTTTGAGTGCAGGAGTCCGGCCTCAGTAAGCGCTGCATCGATAACGGCATCCCGGTCCGTGATACCGAGGTTTTCAAGCCCGAATGCAACCTCCTCCTTTACCGTATCGGCAAAGAACATGTGGTCCGGATTCTGGAATACCAGGCCCACATCCCGGGCAAGATCCGTAACCGTGCACTCCTTTGTATTCCTTCCATGGATGAAGACATCTCCTGCTGTGGGAGTGAGAAGGCGGTTGAACTGCCGGACAAGCGTGGTCTTGCCAGAACCATTCTCCCCGACGATCGCCACGAACTCGCCGGGCGTGAGGGTAAGGTTCACATCGTGCAGGGCCTCTACCTCGCCGTACGAGTACGAGAGGTGCCGGATATCGATGGCAGGAACCGTACCTGCTGCCGGCGCCGCGGGGATAATCCCGTCTCGGATCCCGGAGAAGTCAGGGATCACCATCTTCCGGATCCGGTCGTTTTTGAGAACCTCGTCGGGCTGACCGATGGAAGTAATGGCACCGTGCTCCATTACGACCAGGGTATCGATGATCTCATGGAAGTGCGAGAACTTGTGTTCTACGATAAGCAGGGTCTTTCCCAGACTTTTGAGGTTTTTAAGAATAGAGACAATCCGCCGGGTGGCATGCTCGTCGAGTTCTGATGTCGGCTCATCGAGAATAAGGACATCGTTTCCCAAGGCAAGTGTTGCCGCAAGGGCCACGCGCTGCTTCTGGCCACCGGAGAGATGATGAGGGGAGCGATCCTTGAGGGACGTAAGGTATGTAATCTCAAGGATCTCAGAAAGGCGCTTTTCAATCTCTTCCGGGGAAAGGCCGCGGTACTCAAGCGCGGAGAGGATCTCTTCTTCAACTGTCGTGAAGATCATCTGGGCTTCGGCATCGTCAAAGACGATCCCGATTGTCTCTGCAATGGCGGAAAGACCGGGATAATCAGCAACATTTTTGCCGTTGATCGTCACTATGCCGGCCTTTTTCCCACCGTACTCATGGGCAAGGATCCCGGCAGCTGCAAGGCAGAGCGTGGTCTTGCCGGCACCTGAAGGGCCGGTGACCATGATGCAGTGACCTTTCTCCAGAACAAGGGAGAGCTGGTGCAGGGCTTCCTGCACCGTGTGGGGGTAGGTATAACTGACTTTGGAGAGTTCGATCATTCGGATCCTCGTACAAGCACCCGGCTCGCGGGGAGGTAGAGGATCTGAACGATAATCGCATTAAACACTGCCGTTATAACCACGATCGGGACAAAGACCACGACAAATGCGCCGAGACTGCCATTGAACGTGGAAAGGATGGTGGCAGCAACGCAGATGATCGCAACAGCCGCAAAGGAAAAGCCGCTCACGAGCGTTGCAAGGAAGGTGGTGACAGTCGGGGCAAACTTTGTCCGGGACGAGAGGAGCGCGTACAGGCCAAAGCAGGAGAGGGCACCCAGCGGTTCGCTTATCAGGTTTGCCGGGGGGAATATGGAACTGGATATCAGCATCGAGAGAAGGCCGGCCACGATACCTATTCCGAGGGCCTCGTATACTCTTGGACGGACCAGGATGATCGCAAGGCAGTAGAACGCAATGATCATGTTGGGCGTCAGCGGGGTATGGAGCATGGCAAGGAAATACCGCAGGATAGCCCCGATGGCAAGCAGGATACCGACAATGGCAATGTCTTTTGACTTCATGATAATTTCACACCGGAATTAAGGCACTGGATCGAGAGGGGCATACACAAACGTGATGCGATACCGCCTGTCATGGCGGGGAAACCGTACCTGATGCATACTTTTGTTCATTGATGTATTAAAATGTAACTTTGTCGGACTCTGCCAGCCGGTTGCCAGAACTGGGACTGGATCTGCCATATGCGCTAATCTCATGATCAATCGCTGCTGAGTACTTAGCGCATTGTCTCCACCGCAGAAGTACATCCTTAATCCTTTTCTTAACAGGTGTCGGAAATATGGATTCATGCGGTGGCAGATCGCATACGTGGGAGAATAGAACACAACTGCCACGGTCTTTTTTGCCTTCTTCACCCGCACTTCCCACGTGAGATCGGATCCCTCCCGGGAACCAGATCCGGCGAAATATTCTCTTCCGAAACACACTCCGGTAATCCAAAGATGTGACAATCACCGGGGTTAGTGATTCCCCCGGGGTCTGATGAAAAAATGATCCTGCATCGAATTCTTTATTGAGGATCACCGGGAAACGGTACTAAAACCGGCCCCGCACCGGCACGGACCGTATTCCATGTCCCGCACGAAACTCCTTTTAGCCGCTCCCGCTGCTACAGAACAGACCGGGGGTGCCGCATGGTAAAACGCTACCTTTCCCTTACCTCGTTTGACGAGGCATTGTCCCTTCTCAAATCCACGTTTCCCGGTCCCGGCCGGACCGAGATAGTCCCGGTTATCCGGGCATTGGGACGGGCCGTGGCACAACCGGTGTATGCCCGGTACGCGGTTCCCGAGGTAAACCTTGCTGCCATGGACGGGATTGCTGTAAAGAGCCGGGACACGATCGGGGCCTCGGAACAGCACCCGGTCACGCTCGGGCAGGCAGCACGGGTCAATACCGGAAACGTTCTCCCTGAAGGATTCGATGCAGTGATCATGATTGAGGACACTTGGGAGGTAGGTGATAAATTCCAGATCCGGAAAAGTGCCTCCCCCTGGCAGCACGTTCGCCCGGCCGGGGAAGACATCCGGGAGGGACGGCTTGTCCTCCCCAAAGGGCACGTAGTGCGGGCCTTTGATATCGGGGCCCTTGCCACCTATGGGATCACTGAGATCGAATCCACCACCGCAGGTGTAGGCATCATCCCCACGGGAAGCGAGCTTGTCCCGCTCGGGGTCCACCCGCGGCCTGGGCAGGTGGTGGAGAGTAACACTATCATGGCGCAGGTGCTTCTCGAATCTATGGGGGCTTCCTGTACGCGCCTGCCCATTGTCCGGGACGATCCCACCCTTATTGAAGAAGCACTCAGGGCCGCTGCAACCGCAAACGACCTGGTTATTATCTCCGCCGGTTCCTCGGCCGGCACTCGCGACTTCACAGCCGGGGCAATTGCTGCGGTCGGCGAGCTGATCTTCCATGGGGTTGCAGTAAAACCGGGTAAACCGATGATGCTAGGGAAGATTTCAGGAACACCGGTTATCGGTCTGCCCGGCTATCCCCTTGCAGCCCAGACCGTGCTGCGCGAGTTTGCCGTCCCGCTCTTGGAACACTGGGGGCTTGCACCCTTCGCGAAACACGTGGTCCGTGCACGTCTTGCCACACCCCTTGCATCAGATCTCGGGTTTGACGAGTTTGTCCCGGTCTCTGTGGGAAGAATCGGCACCCGGCACTGGGGGATCGCCCGCTCCCGGAGCGCGGTTGTACAGATGTCCACTGTCAGGTCCAACGGCTATGCCCATATCCCGGCCCGGATCGAGGGGTACGATGCAGAACATGAGCTCGATGTTTTCCTCACCACCGACCCGGCCAATATCGAGAGGACGCTTCTCTTCTCAGGTGCCATCGACCCGGTGCTTGAGGAACTGGGCAACCTTGCCCATGACCGGGGACTCTTCATCCATACGGCAAATGCGGGAAACACCAGTGCCATCCTTTCGCTCAAACGGAATGCCTGCCATGCAGCGCCCATGAGCTTGCCGGCCTTCTCCCTGCTCCGGGAAAACGCTACCCTTTTTTCCCTGCTTGAATCCATGGATCTTGTCTTTGTCAATATCGCCACCCGGGAGCAGGGAATTGTTTCGTCAAAGGGAGTTAGTCCCGATACCCTTGATACTGTCTGCTGGGTCAACTCGGGCAGGGACACACCGGCCCGGCTCCTCTTTGATACACTGCTTGCCTCACACCACCTTTCCCCGGCCCAGGTACGGGGATACACAACTGAAGCAGCAACCCCGGGTGCGATAGCGGCCGCAGTCCAGGCCGGACAGGCCGATGCGGGCATCTGCTCGGAGGGGCTGGCCACATCCCACGGGCTCCGGTTCTTCCCCCTTGCAAAGGAGCAGTACGAACTGGTGATGCGCAGGGAGATGCTCGGCGATCCCCGGATTATCTCCCTTATTTCCCTTGTCCAGGGCCGGGAGTTTAAGGCCCAGCTTGAACGAACCGGGGCCTATCATACGGCACTGACCGGCAGGATCCGCAGCCTCTCATCGGATACTTCCGATATTGATATTCCCTCATCTGCTCCTCCGTCCGTCATCCCATAACCGGGCCGGATCACCGCTGCCCTTTTAAAGGTGGCTTGCGGACAGATCCGGCAGGGGTCATTTGTATGGAGATGCTTATCAACGGGAAAGCGGACGCAGGTAACGGTTCCGCATGGATTGAGGTAATAAACCCGGCAACCGGGGAACTGGTCGAGCGGGTACCGGCCGGGTCAAAGGATGATGTGAATGCGGCAGTTGAATCTGCGGATCTCGCATTTGGGGCATGGTCGGAAAAAACCATGAGGGAGCGTGGCCTTCTCCTTGGCCGGGCCGCAGAACTGGTGCGCCGGGACCACAAACAACTGGCCGAATTGTTAACCCGGGAACAGGGAAAACCGATCCGGGAAGCCATTGATGAGGTACGGGGCTGTGCCAATATCCTTGAGTACTATGCCTCTATTGCAGGCAAGCCGGCCGGCGAAGCGGTCAGCCTGGGTAAAGCCGGCGACTGCCTGGTGACACGTGTCCCCTTGGGAGTCTGCGGCGCGATCATCCCATGGAACATGCCGGTGATCATCATGGGCTGGAAGGTGGGCCCGGCGCTCCTTTCCGGAAATACCCTTGTCCTCAAACCGGCATCCACTGCACCCCTCACAAATCTGAAGATCGCCGGGCTCTTTTCCGAGGCGGGTCTCCCGGCCGGAGTGCTCAACGTGGTGACCGGATCAGGAGAGATCGCAGGAGAGGCGCTCGTGCAGCACAAGAGGGTAAAAAAGATCTCTTTTACCGGGAACGGAATCACCGGCCGGAGGATTCGGGAGCTTACCGGTAACCGGCTTGCAGCGCTCACGCTGGAGCTGGGCGGCTCAGACCCGATGATTGTGATGGCCGATGCAGATGTAAAAAAAGCGGTCGAAGGGGCGATCCGGGGCCGGTTCTATAACGCCGGACAGGTCTGCACTGCGGTAAAACGGCTGTACCTGCACGAGAAGATTGCCGAAGAGTTCATGCGCGAGCTGACTACAAAGGTCGAGGGGCTGAAAGTTGGAAACGGGCTTGTACCGGGAACCGATATGGGCCCGCTCAACAGCCCTGCCCAGCGCGACCGGATCGCAACCGTGGTCCATGAGATAACTGCAAACGATGAAGGAAAGATTCTGACCGGCGGCTGTCCGGTACCGGGAAAGGAGTATGAGCGGGGTAATTTCTATAAGCCTACACTGGTCGGGGACGTGCCCCCGGATGCGGCACTGCTGAAAAACGAGATCTTCGGACCGGTCTTACCGGTGATGACCTTCCCGGATCTTGCCACCGCGATTGCCGAAGCAAACCGCTCGCTGTACGGCCTTGGTGCGTCGGTCTGGACCCGGGACCTTGCCACGGTTAAAGAGTTTTTTACCCATGTTCACGCCGGGATCGTCTGGGTGAACCGCCACCTCACCCTCCCTCCCGAGGTGCCGTTTGGCGGTACCGAAGAGAGCGGGATAGGGCGAGAGAACGGCTTCCATGCCATAGACAGTTACACCCAGACAAAGACGCTCTTTTTAGGCTGGTAAAAGAGGAGTTCAGGAATGCCGGCGCAGCAGGAGGGCTGCGGCACCAATCCCGGCAAGGCCAAAGGCTGCCGGGAAAGAGGCGCTTTTGGTGGTTGCCGGGAGCGCTGCCGTGGCCGCGGTTCCGCCTGCTACTACTGCCGTAGCATTGTTCCCGGTAACATCCGCTGCTGCGCCAGTAGCGGTTGCATTGGAAGAAACAAGGCCGGGGATCGGACAGGTACCTGATGTATCGTTGCAATCCGTTGTTGCCGGAACAACGGTAAATTTCGTGGACGCAGTCGCACTCTGGGTAATCGCGCTAACGGTCACCAGATATTCATCGGGAGCAAACGTCGATGTATCCACCGGGAATGACCAGGTATTGAGCCCTGATGTCCCGGGCTGCACCGCGACCACACCTGAGGCACCCGAAAAACCGGAGGAATCTGTCTTTTTTGTCGGCGTAAACGAGGATGAGGTGATATCCACTTTCAGGTTATCGCCCGCAGCGAGGCTCGTTGTACCGTTGAGGGTAAAGGAAGTCCCCTGCGGGACAGTGCCGGGAGATGCAATGCCTACGGTAGGCTGGCCGACAAAGAACGTGACCGTGGCAAAGGTGTCGTCGATATTCTGGCTCCCGATAGCGGCAAGGAGTGCAGTTGCCGCATTCGTGCTCTGGAGGCTGCCGCTGCCGGTGAACTGGAAGACCGTTTTTCCGGTCTGTACATTCTCTACCGCACCGGTTGAGGAATCATACACGATATCGAACCGCCCGTTTTCCATGGGATGCTGGACGATCACGAAGTACTGCCCTGGTGCAAGGTTTGCAGTATCGGCACTCTGGAGCTGGTACGAGTAGGTGTTGTCGTCGTTTACCGGGATGGTTGTAACCTTGGCGAAATTATACCCGATAAACCAGATCTGGAGCCCTACCAATGGGTGCCCGGTGGCGATCCCGCTGATCGTAACCGGGTCACCCTGTGCGATCACTGCGGACGAGCTGGTGCTCCCGGGTGTGAGGGTGATCGCGGCTGAGCCGGGAAACATGAGTACCCCGGCCAGCAACAGCAGGCAGACCGGCAGGCAGAATTTTATGATTCCGGGGAGGGCATTCATGGCAGGACTTCCTTATTGCGGGGTGTGGCCTGTCCTGTTGCAGGACAGGGTTTGAGTGCTCATCCTGTACTGGGACGGGCTCCTTAAAATAACCGGCTCACACCTCATTCTCTTTCCTTCCTTCAGTGTGCATCATCGCTATCTCGCGGGTCTGCGGGGCAAAAAGGAAACATAAAACGTTTAATGGCCTGAAAAACCAAGTACTTTTCATGGACCACGAACATCACCAGGGCCACCACCCGGCGCATCACCACCACGGTGGGGAATTCGAGGCCCGGATTGCGGCCTGCAATGTTCCCGAACCGGTGCGTACCTATCTTACCCGGTGCGCACATTTCCACTCCGCCCCGGCCCCGGGACTTTTGATCGGCGCCTTCATGGTGGACTATGCCCTCGAACTCCTGAATGCAACCCCGGACGACAAGCTCTTTGCAGTCAGCGAGACACCCAAGTGTCTTCCCGATGCAGCTCAGGTAATCGCCCATGCCACCACCGGGAACGGGCGGCTCAGGGTCGTTCCCATCGGGCGCTTTGCGATCACCATGAACCGGGTCTCAACAGAAAAGACCGTAGATGGGTTCCGGGTGTACGTGGACATGGAGAAGATCAAGCAGTTCCCCATCATTGATGCGTGGTTCTCAAACAGTCCCGTATTCAGCAAGCATGCCCAGGGTAACGCCCTTCAGGAGCAGATCTTTATTGCGGGCAGACAACTCCTCTCGTACGAGAAGGTCCGGGTGCCGGTTACACTCAAGGAGCAATGGAAGCCGGTGAAGTGCCCGACCTGCGGCGAGACGGTGCCGGACTACATGGTTGTGGACGGGAAATGCGGGGCATGCGGGCCGATGAAATACTATGAGAAGATCTGAAAACGAGTTTAATTTTTTTCCTTTTTAAAAGAGAGACATACCACTTTTTTTCTAAATTTATTTCATCACACACTTCAGAGGCAACTGATGTTGTTTACATCCCGCATCAGGACATTTCGCGGGACATAACGTGGTAAGCAGGAGTGCGGGAAAAACCTTGTTACTCCGAGAGGTAGCGGCGCTCCTCGCTCACGGGGATAGCGAGGGAGTACCTCGCAATACTCCAATATCCGGATAACTTCGAATAAAATCGCAGTTAAATCAAAGTTTATAGGTTACACTGATGAAATGCACAGTGAAGGAATTACCATGAAATCACTTTTCATCTGCGCATCTGTTATTATCCTGATTATTATTTCCTGTATGGCGGGGTGTATCGCGAACCAGAATGCATCGGGAAATTCGCAAACGTCAACGTCTGTATCACCCGCTTTAGCAATGGTTACAACATCGGCATCATCAGGACAGAGCCAGGAAAACTCCAGCGATTGTTCAATCCCATCTCTGGTTTTCAATACCAGCCAGGAAACAACGAATGTCTCATGGGGTTTTAGTTTCAGCAACGATAATGGGAGTTACGCGCTTCCCTATGGCTCCATCATCTATCACGGTTACGATGGGCTCACCCGGATATTTGACCGTAACGGTACACAGATACTCATCGCAAATGATTCAGATAATCTGTCACCCACACCGGGTGGTTTGCTGCAGTCAACAAAGGTTGTGCAGGTTCCAAGCGGCGCATTTCTCCAGGATAATGGGAATATGACGCAGATCCTCCTGAGTGGTACCTGCATTGGGACAATTATTAACGCAAACAGTTCATCGGTAGGGTCACCGGCACCTTCCCGCCAGATCTGTCACTGCCCCATGGCGCCTGCGATAGCAACAACAACGACACAACAATCTACCCCAACCGATGGCCTTTGTCATTGCCAGTAACAAACGAGGTGACAATTACAGTTCCACTTACGCCATCGGTCAGAATGTCTCAAAAATCGATCGGCCCGATCTATTTCAGTATTTCAGCATTGATAGGGACCACTATCTCTCATAATACCCGCCCCAGAAGAAAGGGGCAGGGGGCCCTGGCAAATTCTTTTCAGCGGGGGTACCCCTCAGTCAATTCCGGGAGGTTTGATTCCCGGACTCATGGATCCATATCAGGAACAATGACTAATCACATCCCCAGAAGCACTGGACGTACTCGCTGCACCAGAAATGGCAGTATTGTGCCAGATGGACCTGAGTAGTGGCAATGCCGAGACAGCCTGTACTGCAAGGGCGGTCATGGCGGCAACCGCCACCAGGGACAGGACAAAGACCACCCTGTTTGCAGGAAAAGAAGTAAGGATTTGATTCGTACGTATTCTCCCGCCGGGTTAAGCTGATCTTCCCCTTACCCCTAATAAGGGCCATCGTTGAGTGCAGCATTTTTTTAATCATGGTACCAGAATGGCCAGCTTGTATCGGGAGGGACTGTACAGCAAAAGTACGCAGATAACAAACATTTATTAAAAGGTGCCATAACTCATTGAACAATAATTCAGGGAAAACCATGCCACAGGCATCGATCTTTATCGTGGAAGACGAGCTCATCGTAAGCGAGGATCTCCGCCAGACCCTCGAAGACCTTGGCTATACTGTAGGCGGGGTCGCACATTCGGGAGAGGACGCCCTTGCAGGAATAGGAAGTGCCCTCCCCGATCTTGTGCTTATGGACGTGCGCCTTGCGGGAGCCATGGACGGGATAGAGACCGCGGGCCTCATCCGGGACAGGTTCGGTCTCCCGGTTATCTTCCTTACTGCCCATTCCGACAAAGCCAATGTCGCCCGCGCCAAACTGACAGGACCCTACGGTTACCTGCTCAAGCCGTTTAGCGATCGCGAGCTTCACACCACAATAGAGATGGCACTCTCCCGGTACCACCTGGATCTTCTCACCCGGGAAAAGGAGCGGACCATACGGGTGCTCGCAAATGCCATCCCCGATCCTGTCATGCTCCTGGACCGGCGCCTGAAGATCCTTGCCGCAAACGATGCCATGGTCCACAACCTGCGTACCGACCGGCCAGACGAGTGGCAGACGCCGGTCTTCCTGCCTGAAAACAGTGGCAGGTACGCGGCCCTTCTTCCCCGGATCGCAAAAGCCCTTTCCACCCTTGTCCCGGGAGTATTCGAGGAGCAGGAGGGTGACACATGGTACGAGATCTCACTCTTCCCCGTAGCGGGCCCGGACCCGGAAGACCCCCTGCTCCTGATCCAGTACCACGACATTACGGCCCGCAAGAGATTTGAGGAGGAACTCCGGACCGGCGGGCTCTCCCAGATCGAGCAGAACATGGAGCAGTTCCAGATCCTCAACGATGAGATCCGGAACCCTCTTCAGGCTATCCTCGGGTACGTCAACATGGACTGCCGGAAACACCAGGGCGATATCATAGAGCAGGTCAGGGCGATAAACAATCTTGTCCACCGCCTTGACCACGGATGGATTGAATCCGGGAAAGTCCGCCAGTTCCTTATCCGGCATTACCTGGAAGAGGTACACCCGGGCAGGTCAGCCCAAAAAGAGTCCTGAATCCGGAGCGCCCGACCCGACCGTCAGTACCTGGATACATCTACGTTACCCGCAGGTACATTTGTAATCCGATAAGACTGAAGAAAAGTGAGTGGGAGGAGTAAGCCTCCTTCTGTTCGTGCGGCATTCAGCTCTGCACCATACCCGGGCGGATACCGGACGATCCATTGCCCTGTTCTGGCTTGCACCCGCAGGGATTCGCCGTTTCATCGTATCCTGTTCCGTTAAAGCGCTCAACGGGTTACTCACGCGGCAACAACCGCGTTTCTCGCCCCGGGGGGCTCGGCCGCATCATAACTGGGAACAGGCCGTGTCGTTTCTGTGCCATTGCCGTGACTCTCGCCACCCGTACTTGCATACGGCTGCGTGTCCGGAAGGTGGGGGGACTTTCCTCAGCGATCATAAAAGACCACCGTCAGCCGCTCTCTCCCTCTCACGAGAACATATGCGCGAACGATCCTTAATAAAGGTACCGCTGCTTCACCGGAGGGATAACTACTTTAACGGCCCCTGCAGAATGTGTCACAACAGAGGTACGTGCCATGCAGCTCCTGACACCAGATGAAGGCATCCTTGCCATCCGGCTCGCCCGCGGGGCCATTGAATACACCATTGCCAAGAGACCCAAACCGATGGTTCACCTGACACCGGTCTTTGCGGAGAAGCGGGGGGTCTTTGTAACCCTGACCAGGAACCATCAGCTCCGGGGCTGCATCGGCTTTCCCTACCCGGTGATGCCACTCGGGGACGCGATCGAGGACGCCGCGGTTGCTGCAGCCCTCGAAGACCCCCGGTTTCCCGGTGTGAAAAAAGACGAGCTTTCATCACTTGATTTCGAGGTGACCGTGCTGACCCCCCCGGTCCCCCTGGAATGTGCGCCTGAAGATCGCCCGGCCCATATAGAGATAGGGCGCCACGGCCTGATTGCCCGGGGCTTTGGCACAAGCGGACTTTTGCTCCCACAGGTGGCAACCGAGTACGGCTGGGATGTAAAAACCTTCCTTGATCATACTTGCGAGAAGGCCGGGCTCTCACGGGACTGCTGGACAAAGAAGAATGTGGAGATCCTTACTTACGAGGGCCAGATCTTTACCGGTTCCTTTAAGGAATCACTTTAACAGACGGGACAGCCAATTTGTTAGGCACAGGAGTACCCTTTGGGCATGGCGATCACCTTCGAAAGTCTGGACAGCGATATTGCAGGACGCACTGGCAAACTGGGCGCGGGAAAACGGATCATAAAGACCCCCGCGCTGCTGCCGGTCATCAATCCCCACCTGATGCTGGTCACCCCCAAAGAGCTCCGAGCCATGGGAGTCGAGGCCCTGATCACCAATGCCTATATCTTTTCCCAGAGCCGGCAATATAGCGAGCGGGTAAAGGAAGAAGGTCTGCACAAACTCCTTGACTTTGATGGGCTGATCATGACCGACTCCGGCTCGTTCCAGCTCTCGGTGTACGGCCAGGTTTCATTCACGAATAAACAGACCCTCTCCTACCAGCGGGATATCGGAAGCGACATCTGGGTGCCGCTCGATATTCCCACCTCCCCGGATGCGGACAGGCCAACAACAGAACGGGAGCTTGCGATCACTATGGAGCGCCTTCGCGAGGCAAAGGAACTCTTCGGGAACGATGCCCCGCTGGCCGGGCCGGTGCAGGGCGGGATCTTCCCGGACCTCCGCGAGCGGGCAGGAAAGGAGGTCGGGGATCTTGGCTTTTCCTTCTGTCCCATCGGCGCAGTAGTTCCCCTCATGGAATCCTACCGGTACCGGGAACTTGTTGACGTGGTAATGGCAGCAAAGAGCACCATTCCCCGCTCCGCGTGTGTTCACCTCTTCGGGGCCGGTCACCCGGCCATGTTTGCACTCGCCGCTGCAATGGGATGCGACCTATTCGATTCCGCCGCGTACGCGCTTTATGCCAAGGATGGACGGTACCTCACCACCCACGGGAGCTTCAGGATAGACGAACTCACCGATCTTCCCTGCGCATGTGCAGTCTGCCGGAGCCATACAGCCGAGGAACTCTGCACAGCAAAGGACCGGACACGCCTTCTGGCCCTCCACAACCTGGCAGTCACCCTTGCCGAGATCTCGCGGATCCGGCAGGCAATAGCTGACGGGACGCTCTGGGAGCTTGTTGACGAGCGCTGCCGGACCCACCCGCAGCTCCTCTCGGGATACCGCAGGCTCCTCTCCCACGCAGCTGACCTCGAACTTTATGACAGGGCCTCCAAAAGGCGGTTCTTCTACCGGGGAGACGAGAGCTGTGCCCGGACCGAGGTGCTCCGGTACCAGAGGCAGCTTGACCGTCTCCGCCTCGGGAAAACCGTGCTCGTGGCCTGCGATGGGAAGGAGCGCGAGGGTTATGACGACGTCCTCTTCTTCAAGCCCCCATTTGGTCCCTACCCGCCAGCCTTAAAGGAAACTTTTCCCATTGGCCCGGCCGAGATTCCCCCGTGGGACGAGGCCATGGTCCGGCAGGGCTGTCGTGGCATACGGATGCTTGCCGAGAGCCATAAGGAGAGCAGAATCATGGTCTCGGGCCTTCTTAACTGGGAGGAGATCTTTACACAGGAAGCCGGCGATGCAGCGGAGCTGGTGAGATGATCCGGTTCGAGATCAAAAAACGTGACGGCCTTGCCCGGGCCGGCATCATGTCTGGGGATGAGTTGCCAAAGTCCCCGCTTGCGTTCCCTGCCGTGCTCGATACGGCCGCAGTCTTCCCGGCCCTCTCTTTGCGGAGCGGCACCAGCGTTCCACTCCCTGCACCGCCGGCCTTTGCTGCGGATTATGTACCAAAAGATGCGGGCCAGCCGGTCACCATTCACCCGGCGCTTGATAACCCTTCAGTGAGCGGGGACGTGGTGATGGTGGCGGGCTGGCACACGGCGCTTGCAAACCCCCGGCAATATGTCCTCTGGCTCAAGGCACTTCGGGATAAAACCCCTCCCGACACGCTCTGGTATGCCCCGGCTGCGGCATTGCCCTCAACCGTCCACATTCTCTGCTACACGGGGTTTACCCTCTTTGATTACACGGGCGTGGATCTCAAATCCGCGCAGGGGCTTTTCTGCACTCCCGAAGGCGAATTTCCCGCGGACGCACAGGCCGCCGGCCTCTGCGGATGTGAAGGCTGCCGGAACGGCGACCTTGCGCTGCACAACCGGCTCGCACTGGAGCACGAGGTGGCTCTTGCCCGGTACTTTACCGGGCTGCAGAAGCTCCGCGAACTTGTGGAGGCCAGGTGCCGGATGAACGCAAATTCTGTTGCTATCATGCGTCACCTTGACCAGGATTATACCTGGTCCGAACCCTTCTCCCCGGTTGCACGCAGCGGTGTCATGCGGGCAAACTCCGGCGAGTCCATGCAGCGGGTGGAGGTCCGGCGCTTTGCAGAACGCCTCCTTTCACGCTATAAGCCTCCGAAAGCTACTGTGGCCGTTCTCCTGCCCTGCTCGGCGAAAAAACCCTACTCGCTCTCCCAGAGCCACCGCCGGTTCCAGATGGCGATAGCAGGGCGTGCACACGAACTCATTGTCACCTCCCCGCTCGGCCTTGTCCCCCGGGAGCTTGAGTGCGTGTACCCGGCCATGCACTACGATGTTCCGGTCACCGGCTACTGGGATGCAGAGGAGTGTGCATACATCGCGGACATCCTTGCCCGCTACCTTGCGCTCCATTCCTACGAGCGCGTGATAGCCCACCTTGAAGGCGGGGCGCTCAAAGTGGCGGAGATGGCAGCGGAACAGTGCGGGATCACGCTTGAATATTCCTGCCGGGACCACCCTACCGGGGAAGAGGCTCTTACCCGGCTCAGCCATGCCCTGGACTGCGAGCGCCGGGTCAAGGACGACCGGCTCCACGGCATGCTCTCGTACCAATTCGGGAGTGATATAGATACCAAAGGCATGCTCTCCCGTGGCCACTTCCCGGAGATCTTTTATTCAAGGAACAACCAGCAGCTCTTCTCCATTGACACCGGTACCGGCCTTCTCCGCCCCACATTCGAAGGCTGGGGCCTTGTCCCGGAGGGCTACCGCGTGACCATCAGCGACTTCCTTCCTGAAGGGGACGTGCTTGTCCCGGGCATTGTGGAGGCCGATCCCGCCATCCGTGAAGGGGACGAAGTGCTCGTGGTGGGGTCAAAGGCCCTGGCCACGGGAAGAGCCGCTATGACGGGTGCGGAGATGAAAGGATCGAAGCGCGGTGTTGCCGTCCGGGTGCGTAAAGTAAAGAAGTTGTAGGACGAACCTGTAGGATACAACTGCAGATCATCCTATGGAGTGAAGTACTTGTTTTGCTCTGATATGACCAGACAGGCCCGGTGGGTGCCATGACCGGGCTTCTTGTGATTGCTATCCCAAAGGAACTCGCACCCGGGGAACAGCGGGTGGCGACCGTACCGGACGTGGTCCGGAACCTGAAGAAATCGGGCTGTGAGGTCCGGGTGGAACACGATGCCGGTGCAATGGCCTACTATACCGATGCTGCTTTTACCGCTGCGGGAGCTACAATCGTCTCCGACCGGGACGCACTGCTGGCCGGTGCCCGGATCGTTCTTGCGGTTCAGCCACCTACCGTTGCAGAGGCAGAGCAGCTGCCGGAAGGTACCATTGTCATCGGGTTCATGAACCCGGCAGGCAACATTGAGGCCATCAAAAAGATGCGCGACCGCAAGATCACCGCGTTTGCCCTTGAACTGGTGCCAAGGATCTCCCGTGCCCAGAGCATGGACGCGCTCAGCTCGCAGGCAACCGCCGGGGGGTATGTCGCAGTCATCCTCGGCGCTGAGCACTGTCCCAAATTCCTCCCTATGCTCACGACAGCGGCCGGAACGATCCGTCCCTCCACGGTGCTCATCCTTGGTGCCGGTATTGCCGGCCTTATGGCGATTGCCACCGCAAAGCGTTTGGGCGCCCTTGTCGAGGCCTACGATGTCCGGCGGGCCGCAGGCGAACAGGTAAGAAGCCTTGGTGCCAAGTTCCTCGAACTTGAGATAAATGCTGAGGGCCAGGGAGGTTATGCCCGTGAGCTTACGGCAGAGGAGAAGATAAAGGAGCAGGAGATGGTCTCTGCCGCTGTTGCCCGGGCAGACATCATCATTACCACCGCAGCCATTCCCGGCCGTAAGGCCCCGGTCCTTGTCACAAAAGAGACCGTTGCCACTATGAAGCCGGGCGCCGTCATTATCGATATGGCTGCAGAGACCGGTGGTAACTGCGAGCTTACGCAGGCCGGAAGAACCGTCCAGGCTCATGGGGTTACCATCATCGGGCCAAAGAACCTCCCGGCAAAGGTACCCTTCCACGCAAGCCAGATGTACGCAAAGAACCTGCAGTCGTTCCTGACTCTCCTTGTGGACAAGAATGGGGTGCTCGTCACCGAATATACCGATGAAATTCTTACCGCCAGCCTCCTTGTCCATGGCGGACAGGTCCGGCACCAGCCCACAAAAGACCTCCTGGAGAAGACACCATGATCGACACCACCATGCTCTGGACCGCGATCTACATCGTGATGCTGGCGGCCTTTGCCGGCTATGTCATTATCAGCAGAGTCCCCGCACTCCTCCACACGCCGCTCATGAGCGGTTCGAACTTTATCCACGGTATCGTCCTTGTGGGTGCGATGGTCGCACTCGGCCTTGCCACAACCCCGCTCGAACAGCTTATCGGTTTTATTGCAGTCATACTCGGGGCTGCAAACGTAACTGGCGGCTACGTGGTGACCGAGCGGATCCTCCAGATGTTTGACCGCTCGAACAAGAAACCTAAAGAGGAGGCAAGGAAATGATCGACTTTGCCTGGCTTATTGACCCGGTCTACATCGTGACGATCTTCTTCTTTATCATCGGCATGTACCGGATGAGCCATCCGCTCACGGCACGCAGCGGGATTGTCTGGGCCGGCGCTGCCATGCTGATCGCAACGCTCGCCACGTTCCTGACCGCAAACCTCAATAACATTGCCCTTATGGCGATCGCAATCGTGATCGGCGGCGGTTTTGGCTATATTGCCGCAAAGCGCGTGGCCATGACCGGTATGCCCCAGATGGTAGCCCTCTTTAACGGTATGGGCGGTGGGGCAGCAGCCGGAATCTCGGCAGTCGAGCTCCTCGGCACCATTGATGTGACCAGTTCGCTTGCCATTATCGGTGGTATTATCGGTGCGGTCTCGTTTGCAGGGAGCATCATCGCATTTATGAAGCTCCAGGGCTGGATGCGCCCGCGGCCGGTTACATTCCCGGGCCAGCAGATCGTTAATACCGCAGTGCTTGTACTTGCCATCCTTTCGGGTGCGTTCATCATTCTCACCCCTGCCTGGCTCCCGCTGGGAATTGCTACGTACCTCCCGCTCTTCTTTGTCCTCTCGCTCCTCTTTGGCGTGCTCATGACACTGCCCATTGGCGGGGCGGACATGCCGGTTGTCATCTCGATGTACAACGCATTTACCGGCCTTGCAGTAGCCCTTGACGGTTTCTCGTTTGCAACCCCCAACTACGCGATGGTGGTTGCCGGGATTATCGTAGGTGCAGCAGGTTCGCTCCTGACCCTCCAGATGGCAAAGGCAATGAACCGCTCGATCACCAACGTCTTTTTCGGCGCATTCGGTGCAACCGAAGAAGACGGCGCTACGATCCAGGGCAGCATGAAGCCGATCGAGGCGGACGATGTTGCCGTGATGCTTGCCTACGCAGACAAGGTTGTCGTTGCCCCCGGATACGGTATGGCAGTGGCCCAGGCCCAACAGAAGGTCAAGGAACTTGCCGACCTCCTCGAAAGCCGGGGCGTCACCGTAAAATTTGCCATCCACCCGGTGGCCGGCCGGATGCCCGGGCACATGAACGTACTCCTTGCCGAAGCCGGAGTTGCATACGACAAGCTCTTTGACCGCGACGAGATCAACCCGGAGTTTGCCGGTACCGATGTTGTGCTTGTTATTGGGGCAAACGACACGGTCAACCCTGCCTCCCACCGGCAGGGAAGCCCGCTCTACGGCATGCCGGTTCTGGATGTGGAGCAGGCCAAGAACGTGATTGTGCTCAAGCGCGGGCAGGGCAGGGGCTTTGCCGGGATAGAAAACGACCTGTTCTACCGGGACAATACCCGGCTGCTGTACGGCGATGCGCAGGAAACTGTGGCAAAGGTCGTTACGGCGCTCAAGAAACTATAAGGATCTCCGGGAAATTCTGGGCTAATATCTTCTTTTTTAGAAAGGTCGCAGGTAACAACCTTTTATTTCCCAAAAAATAACCGGCTCAGTGTAAAAGATTTTTCAAAAAAAAAGCCGGTCGCGTTCCGGCAATTTCCAAAAAAGATCGACCACCCTGCCCCCCTCAATCAAAAAAAACTGATCTCCCCCTCTCCCCACAGTTTCCAGTTGCGAAAAAAATTGACCGGTCCGATCAATTCCGGAATCGATCGGGGTGACCGTTTATTTCCATTGTAAAAACATGTCCTTCCACGGGATGTTCAGAAGTAACGTGGAGATCGGTCCGATCGTTTTCAAAATCGATCGATCCGGCCAATTCCGGAGATGGTCGGGCCGATCGATCGTACAGCAGAATCAAAGATGGCCCCTCCCCCCCACTTCACGGTCCGCAAAAAAATCGGTCGGATCGATCGATTTTGAGATGGGTCGCTCCGCCATCCCGTGAGATTACTCCGCCCACATATTTAAGAACAAATATTGCCAATATGTAGAGAAAACATTACAAGGAGTGTATTAAAATGGACTTTGGAAATCTTGGCGGCCTTGGCGGCTCGCTTGCCGGATTCATTGCAACCCCCGAAGGGCAGGCTGCGGTAAAGAACTTCCTTTCAACCCCTGATGGTATGAACCTGCTCAAGAGCTTTGCAGCGTCCTCACAGGGCCAGCAGGTGATCATGAGCATTCTTCCTTCCGTTGTAGACGGGATGAACCTTCCTGAACCGGTGAAGGCAATGATCAAGAGTGCGGTCCCGGCCGGTTCCACAACGACCACCCCCTCCCAGTAAAAATTTTTGTTTTTCCTTTTTTTGCGCCTCCCGGTGAGGGCGCATCAGCATTCCAAGCCTTTTGGACAGTCCGCCTGACCGGTGATCTTATATGGTAGCCGGATAGATTGAGTACCAAGGTAAAAAGGGGGAGTTTTTATCGAAGATGCGATTCCTATCCCTGACGGTCAGGTGGCCCGCAAGCAGCTCCACTTTTTCTGGCTTGCTGACTGCTCCGATTCCATGCGGGGAAAGAAGATTGCAACGCTCAACCAGGCTATCCGGGAGGCACTTCCCGAGGTCCAGAAGGCTGTTGCCGCCTACCCGCAAGTCGATATCCGCATGCGGGCAATAAAATTCTCCAATGATGCCGCATGGCATGTGGGCCCTGACCCGGTTCCCATAAATGAATTTGTCTGGCCTGAGCTCGAAACCGAGGGCCTGACTGCCACCGCAAAGGCCATCCGCCTCCTTACCGGTGAACTCTCTATCGAACGCATGCCACGCCGCGGCCTCCCCCCAATCTGCATCCTTATCTCCGATGGATTCTGCACGGATCCCCGCGAGGAATACGATACCGCGATTGCCGAACTTGGGAAGATCCCCTGGGGAATCAAGGCCGTCCGGCTTGCTATCGCCATTGGAGACGAATCAGATTACAATGCCACAGAACTGCTCAAGTTCGCAAACCAGGAATCCGTTGGCCTTTTAAAGGCGCACTCTCCTGAGGAACTTGTGGCGTACATCAAGTGGGCGTCAGTAAGCGCGTCGGTTGCCTCGTCCCGGGGCCGGAGCAGGGGCGCTCCCGCTGAGGAGGATACCTCCAACGTTGCCCTCGAGTCCCCGCCGCCGATGATCACATCCAACACCGACCTGTTCTAATTCCCCTATGCCGTCTCCTGAAGAATTCTCCTGCACCTGCGAGACCGGCCTTGGCTGGGCATTCGGGTGCAGCCGGACAGGGGCTGCCCACCTGCGGGCCGGGCGGCCCTGCGAGGATGCATATGCCCTCTGGAGCGGTGCTGCCGGGGCAACGCCCTGCATTGCTTTTGCTGTTGCTGACGGACACGGAGACCCCCGCCACGACCGGAGCAGGACCGGTTCTGCTCTTGCCGTGGAAGCGGCCACGGCAGAACTGGTAACATTCCACCGTTCGTATGCTGACGGGAACATTCCCCGCCAGCAGTTCCGTGCGGCTTTCAAGGCAGATTTTCCCCGGCTTGCCACCCGGCGCTGGCGGGAACTGGTGAGCCTTGACGGACAGCGACGGGACCCTGCCGTCAGTCCGGCAGATGCAGGTTTTACCCGGTACGGGACAACGCTGATGGCAGGGCTGGTGGTCGATGACAGCATTCTCCTTGCCCAGATCGGCGACGGGGACATGATGCTTGTCCGGCCAGGGGGGGAGATCGAGTTCCCCCTCCCGCATGACCCGCTCCTTGCGGGTAACGAGACACGATCGCTCTCTTCTGCCGATGCCCACCTGCTCTGGCGAACGGCAATTCTTGACCGGAGTAAAGGGGGCGTCCTCCTTGCTGCAACTGACGGGATATCGGATTCCTTTGCCGGTGCAGAGAGCGAGGAGTTTGCGGTTTTTATCAGGAGCCTTGCCGACCGGATTCACACCTACGGGAACGAGGCAGTGGCCCATGCAATGGGAGGCTGGCTCGACCGGTTCTCACAAATAGCAAGCGGGGACGATATGACGCTTGTCTGGGCCTGTGTCCGCCCGCGGGAAGTGCCGCAGGTGGCGGAAACCAACCGGGACGATTTCTTCTCCTCCGGGGAGGAATGGTAGCAGTGCCTCTTTCTTCCGGCCAGCGCCTCCGGGCCCGCCAGCTTCAGACCGACCTGCAGGTAATAAAAAAGATCGGAGAGGGCACTCAGGGCGAGGTGTATCTCGTGGACGGCCCGCAGGGATACCAGACTGTGAAATGGTACCGCCCTGATCAGGCAACCCCGGAGCAGAAGGATGCCATTGCCTACCTGGTCCGGACCGGCCCACCGTACGGGGCAGCGGGCAGGAGATTTATCTGGCCGCTCGACTTGGTTACCGCTGATGAAACCAGACAGTTCGGGTACCTTATGGCCCGGATAGACACGGAGCGCTTTGCCGAGCTTGGCGAGATCTGGGCGCATCTCAAGCCGGTCCCGGGGATTGCGGCGCTCTGCGAGATCTCCTACCAGCTGGCAAACAGTTACCGGGCGCTCCACCTTTCAGGCCACTGCTACCGGGACATCTCGGCCGGGAACCTGATGTTTGATCCAAAAACCGGTGATGTACTTATCTGTGATAACGATAACGTGGGCATCAACCGTCAGTCACAAAGCCAGGTCTGGGGGACACTGGAGTATATGGCTCCCGAACTTATCCGTGGGGAGTGCGATCCTTCAACTGAAACCGATCTCCATGCTCTTGCGGTCCTGCTCTTCTATCTGTGGGTCTGGCACCACCCATTCCATGGCGAAATGGAGTACCGGTATCACTGCTGGGATATCCCGGCAAAAAAGCAGGTGTACGGCATTAACCCGGTATTTGTCTTTGACCCGGAGAATACGACAAACCGCCTTCCCTATGATCCGGATTATGCGATTGCCCGCCGCCGCTGGGAACTCTGTCCCCCGGGACTCAAAGCACTCTTTACCCGGGCTTTTACCGAGGGTCTTTCCACTCCGGGCCGTCGGGTTACCGAAGGAGAATGGCAGGGGCTCTTTTCCTCCCTCAAGGACCGGGTGATGCCCTGCCCCCGCTGCCGGGCTGAGAACATTGCCGGGGAAAACGGGGCGGACTTTTCCTGCTGGAACTGCAAAAGCCCGATTCCTCCGCTGCCGTTTCTCCTGATCCGCCGCCCTGGAGGGAATGCCTCTATTGCACTAGCCCTGGGCACTACCCTGCACGCTTATCATACCGACCCGGGAAACAGCAACGGCGGAGGTACTACGGAGATTGGCCGGGTGGTCTCCCATCCGGCAATTCCGGGCGCTGCCGGGATCCGGAACCTCTCCGAAAGTACCTGGAGGGTAACGTTTCCTGATGGGACAATCGCTGCTGTCCCCCCGGGTAAGGCCGTGCCCCTTCACCCGAAAACCTCCATTATCATTGACGGCATATCCTGTACCATCATGCCGCCGGGCCGGGAGACTTCATGAACGATACCGCACGAACCATGCTTGTCCGCCTGGTCAGCCTGTACGGGGTATCGATCGCTCATGATGCCAACAGGTGCGAAGGTCTGCTGCGCGATACCTGCCCGGAGTGCAACCGGGAGATCTTTGTCCTTGTCCACACGGTACGCCAGCATATCCCTGACGATCTCCTCACCCCCCGCCACACCCTTCCTCTTGCCCTGACCGAGGCGTTTCTTGTAAAGAGGCTGGAGGATGAACTGGGGTTTTCCGTTGATGTGGCACGTTGGGCGGTCACCAGCTGGGCCGAGGCCCTTGGCCGGGCAGACCCGGCTCCTGCGCCGGTGCAGGAATTAGTCAGGGTGGCACCGGAGCCCGTTTCTGGGAGTACTGACCCGGCACTGCGTGCCCAGTGGACCGAAAAACTCAGGAATGCAACCCGGCCGGTCCGGCTTGGGATCATCGCAAATCTCGCGGCAGCACCGGATGCTACTAATTCCCGGCTTCTCATTGCAACTCTGGAAAACGATGACTGGGCTGTAAGGGAGGCAGCATTCGACACTCTCTGCGATCCCGGAACCAGTGCATCCGGGCTGCTTATCGACGCCCTCCACGAGGCGCCCGAAGGGCTGACTTGGCGGATCGTTCTGGTTCTTGGGGCCCTGAAAGCCCGGGATGCCGTAGGATCCTTACTCCCCCTTCTCGACTGCTCACCACGGGTCAGGGATGCCGCCATCTGGGCGCTGGGGGAAATCGGGGATACAAGAGCAGCAACCGCGCTGATGGACCTGATACGCCATGCCGACAGCGCCACCGGACATGCCGCAGAGGATGCACTCAGGAAGATCGGCAGATAACTCTTATTTTATCCCGGAGAGATCTCCTTAAACGAAAGTCCCGGGACGTGGATCGCAACTCACAAATAATTCCGCCGATCATTTTCTGGTATGAAAGCGAGCACGGTTGTTGTACTGATTATTCTTGTCTCTTTAGCTGCGATCCTTGCCGGCTGCACCAGCTCCCAGAATGCCGCGTCTTCACCTTCTTCGGGTAGCTCCGCTGCCGGTACTTCCTCCGCGGTCTCGTCACTGACAACGAGCCCCACAGATGCCATGCCCCAGAACATGGGGGTCACGGTCACCGTTGGCGAGAAGGATTACCTGGGCAATATCCCGGTCACCTTTAACGGGGGCGCCGGCCAGATTAATGTGAATTCCATCCAGGTCGTCCTCACCAAGGCGGACGGAACAACCCAGACAGCAACTCTCGGATCTGATGCCGGCGATACAGTGAACCTTGCCGGGACACGCGGGACCGGATCCCTTGCCGGGGAATTCGATCGCGTGCAGGTCTATGTCACCATGAACAACGGCCAAACCTACAAGGTAGCTGATGTCCTGCGGCAGTACCGCTCGCGGAGCGGAAGCGGGGAGTAACCGCCCCCCTTCTGATCCAGGGTCCACAATAACGGAAATGACGGAATGCAGGTAAACTGGAGGGAGATCCCAGCCGCACGGAATTCCTATGCCGTCCTTTCTGCGGCATGCGCGGCAGGAGGCTGGAATCTCCAGCCCGTGGAAAAGCCGGAGGCTGACGTTACCTGTTATTCGCTTACGTCGATAAGCGTGCGGAGATACCGCGACGAGATCGCCGGGGCCGGCTGCATCACGATCGCCGGGGGGCCGCATGCGACAGCCTGCTGGCATGAAGTCGCAGAGTATACCGATTATGTGGTCGTGGGGGAAGGGGAATATACCCTTCCGGCACTCCTTGCCGATCTTGAGGCCGGGGGAAGCTGCAGAATTCCCGGAGTAGCAACCCGGGAGGGATACGAGCCGGTAAAAAGCAGCGTCCGACTCGACGCCTACCCGGCTTTTTCCGAGGTAAAAGGCTACGTGGAGATCTCACGCGGCTGCCCCTTTGCCTGCGGGTACTGCCAGACTCCACAGATCTTCGGACACTGCATGCGGCACCGCTCGATAGACGAGATCGCGAAATATGCCAACCGGTACGGGCAGGCACGGTTTGTTTCCCCCAATGCCTTTGCCTATGGATCGGACGGGATCCACCCGCGTTTTGACAAAATCGAACGCCTCTTACAAAAGATCAAAAAAGAGATCTTTTTTGGGACATTCCCGAGCGAG
Source organism: Methanoregula boonei 6A8 (assembly GCF_000017625.1). Lineage (NCBI taxonomy): Archaea > Methanobacteriati > Methanobacteriota > Methanomicrobia > Methanomicrobiales > Methanoregulaceae > Methanoregula > Methanoregula boonei. Next base: position 1,350,189 of record NC_009712.1, read on the forward strand.
GTCAGGCCGGAATTTGTCTGCGAAAAGTCACTTGCCCTTATCTCCGAATACTGTACCAATACAAAACTTCACTTTGGCGCCCAGTCGGGGAGTGATGCGGTGCTCAAACGACTCCGCCGGGGACATACCGTGGATGACGCGATTGCGGCAGCAGAACTCTGCGCCGTTGCCGGGATCACCCCGGTGATTGATTTTATTGTCGGATTTCCCTTTGAGACTGACGAAGACCAGGAGGCTACTATTACCGTGATAAAAGATCTCTCGCGGATTGGGAAGATCCATGTCCACCGGTTCATACCGCTCCCCGGAACAGACCTCACCGGAACATGTGCGCGTCCGCTCCTTCCTGCCACAGAAAAAATCTGCGGGGATCTCGCCTTCGGCGGTAAACTGACCGGCTCATGGAACGACCCTGAGATAAGGTTTTTTAAAAGCCGTTCTCAATGATATACCATGAAAGATGTGCTTTTGATAGCAGATCTCCATGGTCAATTCGGTAAAATTGATTCATTTCTGGAATTGAATCCGGAAGCTGTATTTATCGCCGGCGATATCACCAATATGGGTCCGGTGGACATGGTTGATGATGTACTTTCCCGTATCGATGTACCCTGTTTTGCGGTACCGGGCAACTGTGATCCCAAAGAGATCCTCGATACGCTCGAACACTCGGACGCTGTATGCCTGCATGGTGCACAGATAAACCTTGGCCCCATGACGATCGTGGGGGTGGGCGGTTCCAATCCCACGCCGTTTAACACGCCGTTCGAGCTTACCGACAAGCAGATCGATGACTTGCTCGTCCATGGCATGGCAAAGATGGAAAAGACCGTGCACAACGTGCTCATCTCCCACCCACCGCCGTTCGAGACCCTGGATGTGGTCAATGGCGAGCATGTGGGCAGCCAGAGCGTGCGCCGCCATATGAAAAACTTCGACCTTGTCTGCTGCGCCCACATCCACGAGCAGCGGGGCGTAAAAGAGGTCGATGGCGTGAAGATTGTCAACCCCGGTCCTGCAATGGACGGCTACTGTGCCATGCTCCATTTCGGGAACGAGGCAAAAGACATCAAGATCGAACTGCTCACCGTGTAGATAGGAGCAGTTCGAGATACGAGGCGAGGATCGGCTCGCCCCCAATTCCCAACTCTTTTGCAAGTTTCATAATTTCTGCAGTGGCAGCTTCACCATTGTTCTCGGCCATGATCTCGATCTCGGCAAAGGTACCCAGGCCCTCGACGGTATCGAGCGCAAAGGAAGCGTTCCCCAGTCGGTAGTTCTCCCGCCACTTGTTCACTTCTGCGGTTTTGGTAAACCCGAGCCGGTTCAGGATCGTCTCGAAGACCTCGCCGGATTCCACGCAGGTGTTAAGCTCTTCCCGTGCTTTGAGATTCAGTTCGGGGATCTTCTTTCCTTTGTAAGTCACAAGAGCCGGGCCATCGGTGTACCGGACCCGCAGGGCCTCATCCGTGGTGCCGAAATCGCGGTGCGGGGCATTGTAATAGATATCGTGCTCGTGCTGCTTTCCGGTGAACTCAGCATGCCGGGCAAGGAGGTTCTTACGGAGGGGATCGAGCGCATCTACGCGTACCTTGAGTTCTATTTCGAGCATGATCGTGCCACACTTTTATCTGTCATTGTTGCGATTTAATATAGTCAGGTGAAGATTATGACAATAAAAGAAGGAGATTTTGTAAAACTCAGTTATACGGGCAGCGCAAACGGTATTGTTTTCGATACCACCGATGAGGCTGTAGCAAAGAAGGCAGATATCCACAGCCCGTCCGCGATCTATGGCCCGGTCACAATCTGCATTGGCCAAAAGCACGTGATCACCGGCCTTGACGAGGAACTGGTAGGAAAGAAGGTAGGTACCGAGGCTGATGTCACCGTCCCACCGGAAAAGGCCTTTGGGGAGCGCGACCCGAAAAAGGTCCAGTCATTCCCCAAGAGCAAGTTCCAGGAAAAGCCCGTCCGCGGGATGCGCATCTCTGTTGAGGAGCACGGCGAAGGTGTAGTTGTTGATGTGATCGGCTCCCGGGTTCTCGTTGACTTCAACGCCCCCCTTGCCGGCCAGACCCTCACGTATCACTACAAGATTGAGGAAGAAGTCACCGATCCGCTGGAGCAGCTCAAGGGGATTATCCGGCTCTATGCGGGGAAGGACATGGAGGCTTCGCTTGATGAGGGCAAGGCCACCATCACCCTCCCCCCTGGCATCAACTACGATCGGCGCTGGCTTCTCTGGCGCGGCCGGATCATTCACGAAGGCTTCGAGAGTGTTAAGGGGATTAACGAGATCACGCTCGTTGAGACCTACAAGAAGCCGGAAAAGAGGGAAGAATAAACCGGTTAATTCGAATCTTTTTTTTGTTTTTTCAAATCAAAAACTTCACAGAACACATTTCACCGTTTATCCGGAAATATCTGCTTATTCTGCTCGGGATAAATCACCCCGGGAGAGGTATCTTTCTCAAGCCGGAAAAGAAGATGGGCTCCCACCAGAATTAAATATTGTATCCGGCTAAAATTTAATCTGTTAACAGGTGTTTTCAATAGCATCGGTAAAATATTCTAAAAAGGAAAAACAAAGGAAAAAATCAGGGCTTTTACCACCTTCCCAGAATCCCTGGAAGATCCTCTACATTGGGCTGTGCCTCGTTCTTATCGCTCTGACAGCATTCCAGTTTTTTGTGATATTCCGGGAACCCACATATGGTGAAGATTACCGCGTTTTTGAAGGTGCTGTTTTGGCATTTGACCATATGCAGAATCCCTATGTTCTCGATAACATTAACCAGTATGTTGGGCACTATACGGGAGAGGTTCTTCCCTTCACCTACCCCCCTCATACGCTGTATTTCTTCGTGATTCTCGATCAATTCCTCGTATTCCAGAATATCGGAATATATTATGTATTGCTGATCCTCCTCCTGATACTCAGCGGATATCTTATCGTGACCTTGGATCAGGATCCGGATTATCTTTTCCTCATTACCCTGATAGTAGCCGGATTTATGGGAACTGCATGGAACCTTGTAACCGGTAACAAGGATATTTTATTCCTGTTTTTATTTGCCCTCATCTTTGTTTTGCTGCTAAAAGAGAGATTCTGGGAATCTGCTATCATAACCGGCCTTGCTGCTGCCGTTTCGCTTATCACAGCGCCCTTTGCAGCACTGTACCTTATCGTAAAGCGCCCTCTCCCGCATCGTTTCGCATACATATGCATCGCGGGAGGAGTTGTTGCGGCATTGTTTGTTGTGAGCTATTGCATTAACCCGGCATACCTTGGATCCTATATCAGTACCCTGCAGGGGACCTCAAGCCCCCTGTATGATCAGGGAGGAACTGATACACCCACACCCTTCCTCCTGTTCGGGGATCTCCTAAAAGAGATAAATATCAATGGCATTTTGCCGGTCGCCATTGTTGCATGCATTTACGCCGGCCTTATCCTGTATGCGACAGGGATATTTTTTACCAGCAACGAAAAGAATACGCTCAAAATGTATTCCATTGTTTTTCTTGCTATCTTTATGATGCTGCCACGAATAAAACCCTATGACTTTATTATCACGGTCATACCGCTTTACTTTTTATGCAAGGATTACAGTTACCGGATGAAATGCCTGATGTTGGGGGTTATTTCTCTGCCGATCTTTTTCTGGTTCCTTAATTTTTTTTCCGTTTATACTCAGGGATTTCCTCTCAAGTTGGGAGGATATATCCAGGCATACAGCCTCATCCTTGTCTTTATTCTGATAATTTTGTACGATCGATGGCTCCCTGTAACGCTTAATGGGGAGGGCATAGCAAGTTAAAGAGATCTGATATCACAGGAAATGTTATTTTTCTGAATAATAGGGATAGGAAATAGCCTTGATGCTGTAAATGAGACAATCTTTTTTTTATTGTAGGATATTTCTCATTGCACCCTTCATCCCATTTTATATCTCAGCAGCGCCGCAATTCCGCCGAGTGCAGCAAGCCGCTCGCCGGGCTCAAACTCAGTGGAGAGCACGATAATCTTTGCCTGCATTCGCTCGGCACTCTCGATCAGGGGCACAATCGCCCTGTCCCGCAGGAGGGAATCAGCAAGCAGCACCTCATCTACCGCTCCATACTCTATCGCGGTGGCAACATCCTTGTACCCGTAGGCTATTGCTCCGTCACGGGAAATCCGCAGGAGCACTTCGTCCATTAACCGGACCTCCCGGGAGAGCTGGAGATCGCCGATCAGTTTTTCAAGTGTTCCCGCCCCGATCACGTCCTGCACCGCACCGCGCCCGATCCGGCGGGTTTCAGCCACGATTGCCCGGCCGGCCGGGGCACAATTCTTGTTCTTTGCATACCGGACAAAATCCTCTTTTACAAACCCCGGCCCGGCAATGACCATCGGCCCGGATACCTCGGCGATGCTCTTTATAACCGTATCAAAAAAGCCGGTCCGGGTCTCGGTCTCGCCACCCTTGCCGCTCCCTGCAGTGATTGTGATCACACTCTCGGGGCCGTACTGCCGGAGACGGAAGAGCTCCGCCTCTCCTTCCTCTAAGGTAAGGATGTGGATCACCCCATAGACCGAGGCCTTGACCGCACGATCAAGGCGTTCGAGGTCTACCGGCCGCCAGCGACGGATCACCGAGATCTCGTAACCGGTCTCCACATTGATCGTGTGGTAAGCACCGGTATCCATTCCGTGCTCGATAATCCCCGAGATCCGCAGGCGCACACCGTGATGAGAGAATTCCACCTTCTCCACCCGAACCCCGAGCCGGACCGGGCGTTTTTCCACTTTCTCCGGCCGGATCTTGTCGGTGGCCCCTTCCACGCTCCGGAACGTAGTGGCAAAGACCAGATCCCCGGGGGAGACCAGATGCTGGAGATGCCAAAGGTCGTCGATGCTCTCTGGGAAGAGCCGGATCTCGCCATAATTATCCTTAATCTCACCGTACTCCGCTTTCATGGCGTCCCTGCTATATCGGATCCACCCGGCGGGACAAATGCGGCAACAGATTCGGTATTGAGGATCCCTTTGAGCAGTTTCTCCTCTTCAGGTGTTATCTTCTCGCGCAGCTGGCGAAGCACCTTCTTTGCCACATCGTTTGGCTCGAACCGGCCGGGCTTTAACTCGGCAAAGGTCTTTGTCCGCGAGCGGATCACGGCCGGTGGCCCCCCGATCACGGCCGCATATGGCTCCAGCACAAGGCCTATCCCGACAGACAGAGGGACATCGCGGTAATAGGTGCGCTCCCCCCGGACGATAAACGATCCCCGGGCAACAAATTCGCCGGCCTGCGGGGTCTTGCTGACCTGAGTTGGCTGTGCGCTGAATACATCTGCCGTAAAATGCCCACTCCTCCAGGCACCCGAGTACGATGCGGCAAACTGCGCCACCTCATCCATTTTTTCCGTTTTACCTTTGACGATCACCACACTTGCCCCATGTACGTCCGCATGGACAAAGAGATCGCCGCCGGTCATGTACTTCTTGACCAGTTCCTCGTTCTGCCCGGCGTCCCGGCCGCCCAGCACTACCACGCCGTCACTGGTGATAAACCACCGGAACCGGTGGTACCAGAGTTTTTTCATCGGGACGATATCGTGGCGGATCACCTTCTTCCGGGGTTTTACCGTTTTCATCGCAAGGAGGGCGCCTTCTTTTTTCTTTTTGAACTTCTTGATCTGGTCGTAGTAGTGCCCGGCGTTCTGCTCAACAGTCTCGTGGACAAAGATCTTTACCTTTTTGCCGATATCAACCTCGACTGCGGCCTCACCGGGGAAAAAGGCGGTGATCCGTTTTGCATCGGTCGATGAGGTATCTTTAAGATGATGTTCAATTTCCTGCCAGGAAAGGCGTTTACTTGCGGCGGCAAGGGAGGTGATTACCTGAGAGATAAACGGATAGTTCTCGTAGATCGCTGCCACAACCTCCTCGGCCTTTGCGACCTTCTCGTCGAACTTTTTGATCGCGGCCTCCTGGTACTTCCGGATCCGCTCCCCTTCTGATAGTTTGGGCCTCGCTGCCACCTTTACCTTCTCGGCTTTAGTCATCGGGTAAAAGACTTCGAGCGCGTCAGAGAACCCGGCAAACTGGTTCTCATCCTGCGGGGCATTTTCAGCAAGCACCACCGGCTCGCAGCTTGATTTGGAGATCACCGGGTGCACATGGTGCTCCACCCGGTCAAAGAGTGAGGTCACCGCATCAAAGAGCAGGGCTGGATCTGCCTGTGCGGCAGGCATGGCCTTATCCGCGCCGGCAGTCCTGCAGACCCATTCGGCATACGTACCGCCCAGCATGCAGGCAATCGCAAGCGCCCGTACCAGGTCGCGCTCATCTCCGGCGAGAACTGCCGCAAGGTTCTCCCGGGAGCCGGTCGGGTCAGTGCCACTCGTTGCGTAAACCGCATCGGGAACAATATCCCGGTCCTTGAACCGGTGGTGGCGAAGCGGTTTGATGATCCGGTATGCTTCATCGGCAAGGATCACATTTCCCTCGTCAAAGAGCTCAATGATGAGCCGGTAGGTAAGCGCACCCTTCCCGATATCGAAAATGAGAATCCGTTCCAGACCGTGCTGGCGGATCGCAAGCACCTTACCTCCCGTCAGGTACTTGCGCAGGAACATGGCAAACTGCGGGGGATTCTTGGGCGGCTCGGGAGCATTTTTTACCAGGTGTGCCCGACGCCCGGCCTCGATGAGCAGCAGGTACTTCGCATGCGCCTCCCCGTTTAAGCGGATACCAAGCGTGCGGGAATCAAACTGATACACCTTGTCGATCCAGAGCGGCTGCTTTCCGGCAAGCTCGTACGTGACCGCCCGTACATCGATCCCGCTCATCCCCTGTGCTGTCGCCATGGATTATACCAAGGTACATATGGCTTGCGCACTAAAAAATAAGACTACTGGGTGAATTATTCATGACCGACGAGGTACACGAAGAGGAACAGGTTGCTCTTCCAAAGAAGAAGAAGACCAAACTGGAGAAACAGGCAGAACATATCGTACGGATCAAAAAGACGCTTGTAGCCTGCATTGCCGGTATTTTCGTCGGGATTCTCTCATGGTATCTCCAGGTGACCGTGAAAAATGATATTGGCCTCCTGGCCTTCATGCTGATGGTTGCGGCCATCGTCCTCCAGCGGCACATCTTTATCCTGCTAAAAATTGATTCCACGAAAATGGGGGCAAAGGACTGGTTCTACCAGGCATTCATGACCTTTGCGTTCTGGTTTCTGTCCTGGACCATCCTGCTGACCACCGTATCCCACTGATTTTTTTTAAAAACGAAGATTATCATGAGAATTGCCATTGTCCACAAGGATCGCTGCCACGCCAAAAAGTGTGGAACCGAGTGCATCATCTATTGTCCCCGGGTCAGGACCGGTGACGAAACTGTTAGTATCGGTGAGGATGGCAAGGCACTCATCTCCGAAGAACTCTGTGTTGGCTGCGGTATCTGCATTAAGAAGTGCCCGTTTGATGCCATCGATATCGTGAGCCTTCCCGAGGAACTCGAACATCCCACTCACCGGTACGGCAAAAACGGGTTTGCATTGTACGGCCTGCCCATACCGGTCCAGGGAAAAGTGACAGGCATCCTTGGCGCAAACGGTATCGGGAAGAGTACGGCAGTGAAGATCCTCTCAGGACAGCTCCGCCCCAATCTTGGCAGTTTTGATTCCGAGGTGGCATGGGAGGAGATCCTCAAGCGCTACACCGGAACAGAACTTTTCGATTACCTCCAGACGGTCTCCAAAAAGACTAAGAAGATTGCAGTCAAGCCCCAGTACATCGACTTTATTCCGAAAGTGTTTACCGGCACGATCCGCGATCTCCTTAAAACCACTGATGAGCGGGGGAAACTTCCCGAACTCGTCTCCGCACTCAGGCTGGATGCCATTCTCGAACACGAGATCAACACCTTAAGCGGCGGAGAACTCCAGCGGGTGGCTATTGCCGCATGCCTTGCACGAAATGCCGACCTCTACTTCCTCGATGAGATCACCCCGTTTTTGGATATCTACCAGCGTATTTCAGCGGCAAAACTGATCCGCGAGCTTGCGGCTGAAAAGCCGGTTGTGATTGTGGAGCACGACCTCGCTATTCTTGACATGCTTGCTGATACCGTGCACGTTGGCTATGGCAAACCGGCAGTCTTTGGTGTCATCACCCGGCCCAAGGGCGTCCGCGTCGGGATCAACCAGTACCTCGAAGGCTACCTTGCCGAAGAGAATGTGCGGTTCCGGGATTCACAGGTGGTATTTGAAAAACGGGCACATGAGAAGGGATCCAAGCGCGAGGATCTTGTCGAGGTCCCGGCACTCTCAAAAAAATATGATACTTTTCACCTTACGGTCTCGGGCGGGACCATCCGAGCTGGCGAAGTTCTTGGTGTCATTGGGGCAAATGGTATGGGAAAGAGTACCTTTGCAAAACTCCTTGCCAGCGTGGAAAAGCCGGACACCGGCAGCATGGACTCAAAGATCCGGATCTCCTACAAGCCACAGTACATCAAGGCAGATACCACAGTCTCGGTGGAGATGTACCTGCGTTCATGCACTACCAAATTTGATAGCTCGTATTACCAGCATGAGATCCTTGAACCCCTCTCGCTCCAGTCCATCCTCCAATCCCCCGTTGATACCCTGAGCGGGGGAGAACTCCAGCGAGTGGCTATTGCTGCCTGCCTTTCGCGCGATGCCGACCTCTATATTCTTGACGAACCAAGTGCTCACCTTGACGTGGAACAGCGTGTGAAGGTAACAAGGCTCATCAAACGCCATGCAGAGGGAAAAGCGGTGGCGATCCTTGTCATTGACCACGATATCTACCTCATCGATATGATCAGCGAGCGCATCCTTGTCTTTGAGGGCGAACCCGGCATTGCCGGTACCGCGGCAGGTCCCTTCGAGATGCGGGACGGCATGAACCGGTTTTTAAAAGCGCTGGATGTAACCTTCCGGCGCGATCAGACCGGCCGGCCCCGGATTAACAAGCCCGACTCCTTCCTGGACAGGGACCAGAAGAGCCGGGGAGAATACTACTATTATGCGGCAGAAGACGAATAGGTCCGCAGAAGCACTAGCACCAGGTATTCTTTAGCGGGAATGAGGTAAAAAGCCGAAGATCCCGCCAAGAAAAGTCCTGATATTGTCGATAAACGAGGGACTGGGCGCAGGGGTCGCCGTTACCACCGGTCCCGTGGTCGGGATGCTGGTGGGCAGGACCGGTGTTGGCGTCGGGGTCATGGTTTCAACCGATATCGGGGGAGCGGTTGAGATATCCCCGGTATAATATCCTACAACATCCATGGTGGAGAACCAGAGCCGGCCCCGGGCATCGACAAAAACCATCTTGACGTTGTGCGCGGCACTACTAAATCCTTCAAACGTTCCCAGATGTCGGGTGACTGCCCCGTTCTGCCATACATAGATGCCGTTTTCCGTTGCCACATAAACCGCCCCTCCCGGGCCGGCTGCCACATCGTCAATGATATACGGCCCCCCGTAGAAATCACCAGATGAGAGAACCGGGGTAAATCCCCCGGCCTGACTGTAGTGAGCCACATCTGTTTCATTAAAGAAGTACGCCCCGCCCAGCGGATCTTTCCTGACGTGGCCAAGCAGGCCATAGGGATCGTCCCGGTTCTGGATCCGGGTAAATACGATTGTGTTGTTGGCTTCGCTCACGGCCCAGAGACCTTCTTTGAGGGTTCCCACAAGAAGGGTGTCTGCGGCCGAGTCAAGGGTCATACTGTCAGCCTCGTAAAACCCTGGGCCCCCGGGAGAGTACGGGGCATACCAGGTCCATGTTTCGTTATAGTACCGGCTCAGGCCAGAGTTCCCGGTAGCGATCCACATCCCATCATTCCAGCGCTGCAGAGCCCGTATTTGGAGGCTCTTTAAGAGCTGCTGGTCAGTGATCAATTGGTAAGTACGGCCATCGTAGATCTGGATCCCACCAGCGTAGCCTATCCAGAGATGGCCGGAACTGTCATAAGCGAGTGCAGTAACAAAATTATCTAAAAGACCTTCAGAAAGATTGCTCCGATCGATATGCCGGGTGCTCCACGTACCATCGTAGCTCGAAAGGCCCAGAGGGGTTCCCAGCAGGACTTCTCCCTGCAGGCCGTTGATAATAGCATTTACCTGTGTGGACGGGACAGAATCAGAGGCAGGGCGAAACAGGGTGATATTTGCAGAATATTCCTGCCCGGCAGCACCGGTACCCACCGCCCCGGCTCCTGAAACAACCGGAACCAGACCGCAAAGGATGAGGAGGATAAGAAGGAAATATTCAGATCTCATGGGCGGCGCCATCAGCGCTCCTGACCGTCACTTTCCCGCCCTCGTCCGGGTAAAATGCCACGGTCCGGCCTGCCTTCCCGCCCACTTCCTCAGCATGAAGGCGGAGATTGTGCTCGGCAAGGACAGCTCGCACACGCTCTGCATTTCTTTCGCCAATATTGAGGTTATTGCCAAAATATTCAAACATGCAGGCCCCACCCGCCATCTTGACCACAAGAGATGACCGACGGGATCCTTTTTCCACCAGTTTGCTGATGAGAAGGGGTATGGCGGTATCCGCGTATTTCCCCGGCCGGTCAGTACGCCCCGAACTGTCCGGTAACATAATATGGACCATAGCCCCGATGCGAAGATCGCGGTCATACAGGGTCAGGCCAATGCAGGAGCCAAGACCGATCGTCATCATCGGCCCTGAACCTACGTGGTACTCGCCTATACCAATCATTACGGGCGTTTTTATCTGGGGGGCGGCTGGGTCAGTCATTCCTTGTCAGATACGGTTCAGCTGGGATTCATCAGGTTTTCCAGGCGGTCGACAAATGTCTGGAGCATGCTTGATTCCGGCATCATGATGATGTCGCTGTCAATCCGGTGCTCCGCGCACATGAGCTCGGTGGAGAAGAGCATGACTTCATCGATCTCTTCCTGCATCTGGGCAATAAGCGACTCCATGGCGGCATGCGCCATATCAATGGTTAGTGACGGAGGGGAGGGGAGCATGACCAGGCCCAGAAGTTCAGCGGTCGCGTCAAGAAAGGCAGATGCCATGATGTTTCCGACTTCAAGCAGCGCACTTTCGTCCATCTCGTTGAGGGATCGATCCGGATCGGTCAGGCCGAGCATAGTATTGGTCAGGCGGACTGCAGAAGCTCTCGAGATATAGAAGATGATATACCCGCCATGCGGGATCTCACCCTGCAGTTCAAAAACCACGAGCGCAGCCGGTTCCTCCCCGATATGTTCTGCCAGCTGTGCAACGTCCACGACCTTGATCTTGGGGACGCTCATCTCCACCGTACTCGAAAGCATCTGGGAAAGGGTGGTAGCGGCGTGCGCAGCCCCGATGTTTCCCAGTTCCTGCATTGCATCTATCTGAACTGACGATAACTTCATGGTTGGTTCATTCCTGCATCGTATTTACATCAAGCACCGGCACCACATCCCCATCCCCCAGAATGGTGACCCCGCTGATACCTTTGGTGGTCCCGATAAAACTGCTCAACGGCTTTACCACAACTTCCTGTTTCCCTTCAACAGCGTCAACCGGGATACAGCATTTCCGTTTCTGGTACTGGACGACAATGAGGATCTCGCACCGGTCCGAGCTCCCGACCATCTCATCAAGCCTGAGGATCTGGAGCACTTCATCCCTGATAAGCGTCACATCGCCTTTACCGATATGGTGCATGGTATCTTTCCTGAAATTGGCTACCTCCACAATGCTGCTGATGGGGATTGCAAGGCGCCGGCCATTGAGCCGCACTATCATGACATCAACAATCGCCATGGTGGGTGGGAGGAGGAGCTCAAACGTGCTTCCCTGGCCGGGCGTTGTCTCAACCTTGATGGTGCCCTTAAGAGACTCAATTGAACGTTTCACCACATCCAGCCCCACCCCCCTTCCCGAGATATCCGTGATGGTATCCGCAGTGGAGAATCCTGGCTGGAAGAGCAGGTCGATCGCCTCGTCCGTGGAAAGGGTTGCCGCTGTCTCGGCGGTGATAAGTCCCTTTTCTATGGCTTTCTTTTTTACCTTCTCGACATTGATACCGGCACCATCGTCGGTTAGTTTGATAATGACATTGTCACGGTCGCGGTAGGCGCTCAGCTTTACCAGACCTTTTGCGGGCTTGCCAGCCTCCACCCGTACCGCCGGGTCCTCTATCCCATGGTTTACGGCATTTCGTATCAGGTGCAGGAGCGGATCGTTAAGCCCGTCCATCACACTCCGGTCGAGTTCCGTCTCCCCACCTTCCATGATAAATTCGACCTCCTTATGGTCATACTGCGCCACATCGCGCACGACCCGGGGGAGGCGGTTGAAGATATGCGAGAGAGGGATCATCCGGATCATCATCATGAGGCTCTGGAGCTCGGAGACCGATCGCTCGACCATGCTAATCGCCTCGTCCATCTCTTTTATTTTCTTCTCCTCAGCGATCTGCTTGAGCCGGCCCCGGTTGATCACGAGATCCTCGACCAGGTTCATGATGTGATCGAGCTGGGCAATATCCACCCGCAGGTTCTTAATCTCCCGGTTCTTATCCGGTGCCGCTGCCGCCGGCTTTCGTTCGGGTTCTGTCGGCTGTCTCCCAGCAGGTATCCCTGCTGCGCTGTCCCGGTCCTTTGGAGCTCCGGCCGCCTCCTTGATCTCCACGGTCGCGATCTCGCTCCCCTGTGCTGCAGTCCTGAGTGCCTCTTCCCCGGCATCGCTTGCAATGGTGAGGTGAATGGTTCCTTCACATTTCCCCTCGTCAATTGCCTCTTTCGAGGGCTCAATCGACCGGATAGTCCCGAGCGCTTCCAGGTTCTGGATCGCAATCATTGCCCGGACATCCTTCATCATGCATTCCGGGGCCACGGTGATTGTCATCGCATATTCGGGCCGATCCTCCGGTGCAGCAACTTCCCCGTCAGGAAGCGTCTCACGGCTCTCTTCGGCAGGCTCTTTGCAGCCCAGCTCCTCACCCTTCCCGGCAGATTCAATGTCCTGCTGCCCCAGCCATGCATGCAGCGCCTGGACCTGATGGTCGGGGTTTTTGGAGGAGGAGTCCCCACCAGCTTCGACATCGTCGAGCATCTCTTCAAGCAGATCAGTGCAGGAAAGGAGTATATTTTCAAGATCGGCAGACATCTCGGAACTGCCGCCCCGGATCAGCTGCAATGCATCTTCCATAGTGTGGCAGAGGCGCTCCATGTCTGCAAATCCCATGGACGCTGACGCTCCCTTAAGCGTATGGATCGAACGGAAGCTCTCATCAATAGCATTCTGGTCGGAGCCTTTTTCAAGGATAAGGAGATTGTTGACCAGATTTTCAAGGTTTTCTCTGGATTCCGCCACAAAGAGCGATCGGTACTGCTCGAATTCAGACATGGCTGCCCTCCGCGGCCATCTTCCCGACAATACGTTCGATGGCCTCCGGGATCTTTGATAAGGGAAGGACCTGGTCTACCGCGTTATGCTGGATCGCCGATCTCGCCATTCCGTACACAAGACAATCCTTCTGGTCGCACAGGATAATTGTCCCTCCGGCTTCCTTGATGGCTGCCGCCCCGGCACCGGCATCATTTCCCATCCCGCTTAAGATGACAGCCACGGCATTCTTCCCAAAGACCTGTGCCGCGGACTCAAACGTCTTATCCACGGCAGGCCGCACCCCATGGATCGGGGGAGCGCTGGAATGGATAACCCGGCCTGTCCGTTTCCCGTCTGCGGTCAGCGCAGCTCCTATCATGGTGTGGACACCGGCTTTTGAGAGAAAGACCGAACCTTCCCGGAGCATATCCCCGTTCTCTGTCTCCTTGACCGGCATGTGGGCCAGGCGGTTGAAGCGGGCGGCAAGAGGGGCAGTAAAACCCACCGGCATATGCTGGGTGAGTACCACACAAGCAGGGAAGTCGGCGGGCAGTTTAGCCAGAATAGCGTCAAGCATGGGAGGACCGCCGGCCGAAGAGCCAATCAGGACCACGCGCTCAGCACTCCCCTCCCGGTGCGAAACGGTCAATGCCTCTTTTTTTGAGGCGGGGGGCGATGAGGTAAGGTGGTGGATTGTGGCTACCAGCTCATCTGCTATCAACCGGAGCTGGGGGACATCCTTTGGCTTGAGCATGAAATCGTCAGCCCCCAGTCGTATCGCCTCGGCGGTCATCTCGGCACCTTCCGAAGTAAGCGATGAGAGCATGAGCGTCCGGGGGTGCCATGCCGCTTTCTTGAGCTCGCGCAGCACCTCAAGACCATTCATGCGGGGCATCTCGATATCCAGAGTTATCAGATCGGGCCGGAGGGACTTTATCTTCTCCAGTGCCTCAAGGCCATTGGAGGCGGTCCCCACGATCTCGATCGAAGGATCCTTCTGCAGCATGTCCCGGATGACCGTCCGCATAAAAACGGAGTCATCAACAATGAGAACCTTTACCATAGCCGTCAGGATGCAAGCACGTTTTTGACTTCTTCAAGGACTTTTGGGGCCTGGAACGGTTTGACAATGTATCCCTTGGCACCGCTTTTTATGGCAAGCTTGACCATCTGTTCCTGGCCGACTGCGGTGCACATGATAACGCGGGCGGCAGGATCCAGCTGCTTAATCGATTTTAACGCTTCGATCCCGTTCACCTTGGGCATCACCACATCCATTGTAACAAGATCGGGCTTGAGTTCCTTGTATTTTGCAACCGCCTCTTCCCCGTTTGCAGCTTCACCTGCTATGGTATGACCGCCCGAGAAGAGGATGTTTTTAAGGAGGGTTCGCATGAAAAGCGTATCGTCCACGATCAGAATGGTTCCCATGGAGTATCAGACAGAGTGTTTGCGTATCATGCTATAAATGGGTAATGGAGAAAAATCAGGCGTAATTTAATTTGTCTGGGTCTTTGTGGCATCAGAGATGTAACGGACCCCTTTGGTGGTGAGCTGGACCTCACGCCGTATAATGGTCACTTCGGCAATGCCGAGCTTGATTATCCGGTCGTAGATCTCATCGAGTTGCTTATGGGGGATATTGAGCATGTTCTCAATTGCATGGGAGTCCATCCCGGAATATACGAGCATGGCTACCTGCTGGTCAATCGCATCAAGCTCCGTGCCCGCCATATCGATTCCCTTAGTGGCATCCTTGAGGAAGTTTGCAAGTACCTGCAGGGTGGAAAGAGGACAAAGGACAAGGCTTGAGACAACCTCACCGGATTCCACATGATCGATCCGGACCACATCTGTCTGCTTGCCCTGGACATCCCTTTTGGTCAGCTCGATCGCAGCTACATCGGGAAGCGGGACGCAGATCTGTTTTGCAGCGCTTGCAAACCAGATCCCGCTCTTGACCACAACGATGCTGCCTTTCTCCCACTGGGCATTCTTGGCAAGCACGCCTCCCCGTATTGCCGGTGACATGAAATACGCCATGAGCCGATACGCATTACAGCTGGCAAGGATCAGGCGCTTGAGGACAATGAGAACCTTTTCCACGCTTGCGATCCGTATGATCGCATCAGGGTTTCCCTTGACCGTCAGTACAAGAACACTCTTTTTTTCTTCCAGATCAAAGATCGATTTAAAAAGGATCTCCTTATCTACCGGTGCGGGAAGCGTGATCCGGTCTTCGCCAACGGCAGCTTTGACAACGACCCATTTTCCGTCATGTTCAACTTTCAGGGGGACTTCAGTCATGGCACACACAGGGATTTCTTACTTGGGAAACGGAGGACAGAGCGGTACGAGTATGCAAAAGAAGCAGGTCATTTAATTCCCATTGCGGGGGAATCCCGTTTTTTTGCACCATTGCTTGCTGCGGTGTTCATCTGCTCTGCAATATCAGAGAGCTCCTTTTCTATGTCTGTTGCCGGAGCCTTAAAGTCTTTTAATTCACGAAGGAGGCTGACATCTTTTTCTTTCTTTACCGTCTTGATATCCGATGCAAGCGAACTGAGCATATCCTCATCGCTGTTAGGGGCTGTGCCCGCGGCAAAGGAGGAGATATCTCCCTGATCCTCCCCGCTGTCTGCCCCGGCCGCAGTGATGGGGGTAGCAGGGACGAGACTGCCCGATCCCGGGGCCGGGCCGGTGGCTTTGATCGGCGCCGGCCCAGGAGCAGTCTCCATCATCGCGCTGTCATCGCCAAGGTCGATCTCGTCAAGGTTGATGCTGTCGAGATCACCCAGGTTTTCGCTTACGGCTTCATCCGCACCTTCAAGACCGGGCAGTTCCTCCGCACCATCCTCTGCCGCATGGGCCGCAAGTATGGCACTGGCGTCATCAGTAGTCTCATCCGGAAGGGGTGGCATATCAAGATCCGGCATGGAGAGGGCAGCATCGGCAGATTCCTGAGGGGGTGCATCCCCTCCACCATGTGAGGATGCCGGGGCAGGAAGATCAGCATCTTCCAGCCCATCAAGCAGGCCGGTCTCCAGTTCCTCGCTTGACAGGGAGAGGAACGGATCGGTTTCTTCACCCCCCTCAGGCATTTCCCTCCCTGCCCCCCCCCGGCCACAGGTGCGGTCGGGATCGCAGCGGCATTCTCAAGGGCCGAGCTCCGGGACACCTTCTCGGTGATGGTGCGGTCCAGCAGTTTGTCGATATCCTCGACCTTCTTTTTTGGCTTGCGGCTTTCGGAGAGGATCTTCCCCAGCGATCCTATTGATGAGGCAAGAAGGGAAAGATGGCCCTTAATCCCACCGGGAGATTCGGTTGGTTTTTTTGTAGCAGGCTTCTCCGGTTTTTTCTCAGCAACGGCCTTTGCCAGAGCAGACTTTTTCTCAGATGCCGGGGCAGGCAAAGCCGCTTTTTTTCCCTTGCCAGTACGGAAGTTTGTCGATTTGAGTGCCGACACGGCAGTCCTGATCTCGGCTACCGTGATGGTTCCAAGCGCAAAGAGAAGGAGAATGCCAACGGCAACGACAAGGAGAATCATGTAGATAAGTGGTATATCCACAAGGATCATGACGGATCCAAGGCCTACAATGGCGATAAAAAGAACCAGCCTGCGGATACTGTCTTTCACACCTTACACCCCTGCTCCGGACACGCTGCCACCTATGTTCGTCAGCGCCTGGGCGCTGAAGAAGAGACCCACCACTGAAGGGGCCAGAAGGAGAACAAGCCCGGTCAATGTGCAGAATATTGCTGCGTAGAAATAATACATGTATCGATCGCCACCCCCCACAATCCGTGCTGCGACAATATTTGATACGGTAATGATGACCAGGGTAATAACCACATACGTCTGCATCGCTGCTGCCGGAAAATTTGAGAAAAGGTTCATCCCGCCGCCAAATACGGCACCGGCAGAGACACCACCCATATCCTGTCCGCCGGATGCTGTAGACATATTCTGGAACTGGCCCATCATAGTTGTAACTGAGCTGGTGAGCACCAGGAGGATCTGGTAGAGTGCGACAAAGAGACCCGTCATGGCCACATGCATAGGAACTAATAACACGATGAAGCCTCGAGCGAGCATGTCTTTTTTCTCCCGAAGGAGGGTCTGCTCGAGCATCGAGGAGCCTACCACCGTCCCTATGGGTTCCGGCGGTCCCCCGAGCGCAACGGTATCCCGGTAGATGTTGAGGTACTTGTAGATGAGGTTGCTGCCAGCCTCGCCGATGAACTTGTCCCATACCTGTTTTTCGTCAAGTCCCAGATTGAGTTTCGAATAAACGGAATTGATAAGTGGTTCGAGGGCAGTAAGCGATTTGCGATCGATGCTTCCCATGGCATAGACCGCGGTTGTGCCCTGGCCACCCATCACGGCGCCAAAGCTTCTTATGAAAACGGAAAAGTCGTTATCCCGCAGCGTGATGTTGTGATCATCGATAAAACCGATAATGCCCAGGGGTGCCATCAGGATACCCACCAAAAGGAAGATCAGGCCCGCAGACACACCAAGCACAGCAAGGATAACGATAATAGCAATCGTTGCCGGGACGATGATCCGCTCCATGGCATGAATCGTGGTCTGTTCCTTCGAGGCTCGCTCCGAAAGGCCATGACTTTTAGGATCATCGGGCACGGAGGTATACATCAGGACAATCCCAAAGACCGAGATCGCGAGAATGACCGCATAGGACATGTCAAATGTGGACTGGATATCGCTGGGTGTATAAATCACGACTGAGATCATTATAATGACTGCAATGACAGTACCGGAAAGGAGCATTGCGACATAGGCGTCTCCCCATTTTTGCAGCATGGACATGCCCTGTTCCAGCTGACTGCGATATACACTTCTGACCGTCGAAAGTTCGTTGGTCAGGAAATCTTCATCGGGAACACCTGAATCAATGGAGTTGGAAAACCGGTTGAGCATGCTCCGGAGAATCTCGTTCTGGGTTCGTTCGGCAACAATCGAGAGACTCTCAGCATAGCTGTAATTCCATTTTTTTACAAAGGTATCCACTTTGGCGATATACTTTGATGAAATATATTCATGCCGGTTTGATGCAAAAGAGAAAATTTCAGGACGAGTAGCATTGGCAATCGCGAGCGATGCCATATACGTGGTCATGAAGAGGAGGTCGGCCCCCATCTTCTTGCCCTCCTGAACCGCAGCCATTTTTTGCCGGATGTCGTTAACCATCCCCGCAAATGGGATCTTTTTTTCAGCCGTGGCCTTAGTGGGAGTTTGGGCAGGGGACTCGTCAGGCATGTTACGAACCAATGCTAAGGAGGCCCTGTTTCTTGATCTTAGTCATCATATGGAAAAGATCCCAGAATTTCACATATCCGGCTTTATGCAGGCGTTCGAGAATTTTGGCGCGTTTCTCCACCTCAAGATAGATCTCGGCTTTCCTGCTGTCCGGGATACCAAGCATTGTCGCAATTTTATTCTCGAGCAGGAATGAGCTGCCCTTGCCGGTCCAGATGAAGGTATCGGAAACCGGTTCCCAGGTGAACATCTGGACAAACGTAAATCCCCCGGTCTCTGCATTGTATCCTACCAGTTCGTTACAACTGATCATCCGGCGGACAAGCTGCCCGTCCGGTCTCTTAACTGCGCTCTGGATAATCACCAGATTGAGGTTGTCCACGTACGTTTTTGGGATATTAATAGGGTCCCCGCAGAGACGCTGGATAAGTTTCTCCACAGATGCCGCGTGGAAGGTACTCATCACGGGGTGGCCCGTCTGCATAGCGCCAAATGCCACAGCGCCCTCGACACCACGGATTTCACCGACAAGGATCTGGTTGGGTCGCTGACGGAGTGCGGCCTTGAGGAGATCGAACATCGTAACCCCGCCTCCCGCGCCGTCCCCTTCTCCTTTACCTTTGGCAAGTGCCACCTCACGTATCCAGTTCCTGTGCGGAACGGTGAGCTCTGGTGTATCTTCTATGGTTACAATCTTGTTCTCCGGGGGGATAAACGTGGTAATCGCATTCAAAAGCGTGGTCTTGCCACTCGCTGTCTCACCACTCACGAAAAGAGACATGCCGTACTCGACACAGATCCAGAGATACGCCGCAGACATGTAATCAATGCCATTGCTCTCAACAATGTTGAGAATGGAGAGCGGCACCTCGTTTACCTTTCGTATGGTGAAGTTGCTGCCGTGCTTACTGATCTCCGTCCCGTACACGATGTTGATACGTGAACCGTCTGGAAGCGTGGCATCGACCACGGGACTGCGGTACGTAATGGGCCGCTTTATCCGCTCTGCAACCTTGACCACGAATTCATCGAGTTCGCGCGAAACCTTGAACTCAATAACCGATTTGAGTCCTTTAAACACTTTATGCTCAATAAAGATTGGTCCGACACCATCGCAGGAGATATCCTCGATATAAGAGTCGGAGAGGAACGGTTTTAACACGCCCATATCAATCTTGTCCCGGACAAGAAGATACTCGATCGCCTTGTATTCCACGTTGGAAAGGATAATTCTACCGTCAGGAGTAAGAGGGAGATTCTTGGACTTTTTGTTGGATTTCATCTTATTCTGCGCGGTAAAATCCGTGTTGAGGAATTTTACCAGTTTGGATGCTCCCCCCTGCGGTTTTCCCTCTCCCCCGGATATACTCGCGATGTCTACGCCAGGGGGCTTAATTACCGCAATTGAAGAGAGCATCTTTTTGATAACTTCGGTCCTTTCCTTATCCGTAGTCGGATCCGTATCAAGGCCATCAATGAGGTCGATAAGTTTGGTCTCAATGACCGGCAGGATATCACTGACAGAATGCAGGAATGAGGGCTCGATAGGGATATAGAAGTTTCTCACATCATCCGGGTCCGGCAGAATGTGCACAAACGTAGTATCGTTGACCGGATAGATAATGTTGGGATTTTTCATGGACCGGACATCCTTTTTTAACTCAGACAAAAAGAGCGGAATACCGTACGTGTTTACCGGAAAGGTGTGAAGGTACTCAAGGAGATGAGGGCTGTTCTGCACGTACTCCTTTGCATTTGCCGGCAGCATCTTGAAAAGCGCATCCGATTCAAGGTTGGCGTACAGATCCACATCCAGATCTACCGGTTCGGGTTTGAAGGGCAGGTTGACGGCAACGGAAAGGGTGCTCATACGTCAGATCCTCGCAAAACTCATCGGGATAACCTTCATTCCGTACCCCGGATGTACTTCGAAACTGACAAGGTTTCCGGTAGTCTTTCGGGCACCGCGTACCTTGACCACTTCCATGACCATCACGTACTTATCCCCCACGAGTGCCTTTTTCATGTTCAAGTGGGCATCGCAGATCGAACGGATGCGCACCAGGGTATCTTCCTCAAATGCATAGGTATGGAGCGTGACAAGGATGGTCTTGCCATGGTCTACAAGGGATTTGCAGTTGGTAAAGAAGGTGAGAATGGTATCGGTCTCAGCGTATTCCGTAAAAAGCGTCAACGAATCAACGATAGCAACCTGAGAAGGGCTGTTTTTGATATAGGTGATCAGCCGGGCAAGGATCCCTTCCATCTCTTCTTTTTTCCACTCGAAACCCACAACGTGGAGAGGAAAGACTTTGAGATATCCCCATGCGAAATAATCTGATATGTCAAGGCTCATCGATTCCATCTGCTTAATAAAACTTTTGCTTGTGTTCTCAGTGGTGAAAAGGTCAACCGACATGCCCTGTTTCATTGCCCCCCATACAATCTGCTGGGTAAGGACACTCTTTCCTGTATCGTTCTCCCCTTCGATCAGGGTCAGGGATCCCACCGGGAGCCCGTCTGCAATCTTCTTGTCCAGCTCGTTATTGCCGGTCGAGATAATCTGCCGGTCCTCTCCCCCCATCAGGTCAGAAAGTTCCACGGCCATCTTCTTAACCTCACACAAGATATGACGATGCAGAGACCGCATTTGCAGTCGTGATCTGGAACCATGCAGGGGATGCCCCCGTAGTCTGTACAAGGATCCGGTAGGTTTCTCCGGGATCCAGTTCCAGGGGATGGACGATATCGGTTCCCCGGTCAACAATCGTCCAGGTTCCGGCAGTACCGGCAGCCGAAGCATAGCGATACAGCTGATAGGATCCTGTACCAGAATCATACACATAAACGTCCATCTGGCTGAAGTCGGAGATAATCTCGCTTCCGGTATTAGAGATCGTGCAGTTGATATCCATCATATTGGAATTGGAATCTATCTCAGTGCTGGTATTGGTAATGGCAAGCTCGGTTTTGAGCTGCTGCTCTTCAAGCAATGTCGCGGATTTCTGGGCACTGGTGACCGTCTGGGAGATGGAAAGGACACTCCCGACCAGAAGATAGGCTACGATCACAAGCAGTATCACTCCCACTGCCGCACCGATCATATCTGCAACAGCCATGCCAGATCACCGTATCATGGAGTTGTACTCACGGTAAACTGGTCTGAAGTCGAAATACCATTGGGCAGGACGAACTGGAAATATACAGGGTCGGAGGAATTGATCGTTGTCGTGTAGGCATCTATTTCCAGGGTATCTCCCGGATTCCAAGAGTTGGGGGTACTGGGATTGGTCAGGGTATATGACCACTGCCCATTACCAAGAGTCCCGGTTGTTGACAAGCTCATGCGGTTGAAGTTCCCTGCATCCCCACAGAAAACATCGGATTGCTGGATATTTGCTACCGGAATCCGGACACTTCCGGTGTTTTTTATCCAGACCCGTACGTAATTGCTCTGGTTTGCCACATCCAGAACAATCTGCATATTTGTCCGTATCTGCTGGTCCGATGCATGACCGGCAGCGGTGAAGGTACCGGACATCTGGTATACAACCGGGAATATGGCGCTGATCAGTACGCCCGCAGCTATGACTGCAGTAATCAGGAACATGGCAGTCGTGAAAGTATCAGCGGACATGGGTTATCTCTAGATCCTGTCCGGGAGGTTCATCCACTCTTCATCTTTCCGGGCCGGGAGGGGAGCTTCCCGTTCCTTTTCCGGAAGGGTGGCACCCGCAGTTCTTTCCTGAACTACCGTCGGTTGCAGGCGCTGTTCCATCATCACTTCAATCATATCCCGGTCAAGGGAGGAGTCATTCGGGGAGAGGATCCGGTTGAGGGCATAAAGCTCCGAGACAAATTCATCCGGCCCGACCTCGTGTTCATCGCCAAGGTTGGCTGGCATCAGGCGCGAGATCTCCTTGATCTCATCGCAGGATTCCCGGGAGATGTATCCCATGATGCGGTACGATTCAAGAATGATATCCAGCCGGTCATGCCCGAACTTGCGGATGGCGGAGTTGGTCCACTTGAAGAGTTTGTAAACTTTCTGGAGACGAAGTTTTTCATTTGCAAGAGCGCTGGGAGGAACTGCGGCCTTATTATGACCATTCCCCATGAGCTGCGCCTTGAGAAGAGAAACCATCTGCTCATCAACCGGGAGGTGTCGCTCTTCTCCGGAGGGAACCGGAATAACCGTCTTTGTTTCGGGATCAGTCTTTTTTGAGGGGGCATCGGAGACTACCGGGCCCGGAGTGGATTTTGCCGCGGCAGCGTCAAGGGTAGATTCCCGTGCATCAAGTGCTGCCTCTTTGGCATCAAGGGCTGCCTGTTTGGCAGCATTTGCAGAATTGTCAGCACTTCCTGGGCCGGCCGATGAACCGCTTGCAGTCAGGGTAAATGGATTCTCCATCTCATTCATCCGTTCCCGGATGTCCATGAGGAGACGCTTGATGGAGGTCTTGATCAGGTCAACTTCCCGTTCGAGGTTCTGGAGCTTGACCTCGGGGTCGTCTTCGGAAGCCGCAGTGATGATGTGGTCAACCTGCGCCTGATTTACCGCCATAACATTGAATTATTATCCTGTTTTTGATTAATATACTTTGCTCCGGAAACAAGGAGATTGGCGGGATTTTTTTCGGTTTTCGGGTTAAAAAATGATTTTCAGTGACATGGGCGATAATACAGGATAACTTTTCAATCCAGACTGCGATCAAATCAATGCGTGATTTAGTCTAGGCAGAATAATAGACATATTTACAAAACATAGAGATCTCTGGATTACGATATTTACTATGAAAATAAAACCACATAAAATTTTCATTCGGCTCATCTGCCAGCTTTGCCCAGTTCCAGTACAATGTGGAGAGATCCTGCCCAATCATATAAATTATTAATATAAAGGGGTTTGATTCAGATTTACACAAAACAAAAAATTAATAGAGGATGTTCACCGCATCTACAGCGGCGGGAGCGGTCCGTGTTATACTAAAGGCAGCTCCAATTGATGGCCTGACCTCAATGGTAAACTGATCGTTTGCGGGAATGCCAGGGACATAGCAGCTAATGCCGAACTGCTCGTTTGGCTGGAGCAACAAGGATGCGGTACTCGACGGGCTATTTTGAACACTATTAACTGACCAGGTGTTTTTAACACCACCAGTAGTCGCTGGTTCTGTAGGTGGAATCAGACTTGTTGAGTTTATCAGGGTAACGACTTGGGTTTCATTACTGTAAATCAGAACCACTTTTGAAAAGTCAATGGGAGTTCCGCCGGGAGCTAAGGCCATGCTAAAGTTGACAAAATTAATCGTATCTCCTGAAGCTCCGGTTGCACCGGAATTTGTACCATACACATTGCCTACAATCTCCAGAGTCGAACTGGACTGTTCAACACTGGTGTGGACAGTCTGCTGTGCCTTCTGCGTCGTGAAGAACCCGGCGCCGAGTACTACATATGAAAATGCTGCTGCAACAACAACGAATGCAATCAGCACAATCGCTGCCTCAAGGCCGGTGAATCCTTCATCATCCCAATAACGTACTTTTTCATTCATCCGCCTTCTCCTATTACCAGGACAGTACCATCCATAATTCACGTCATAAAATAATATAAAATTTTGCGTGAATAAACGATAACATAGCCGAAAATCTACTCCGGGTGCAGGAAGGAGTATGTGGAAAAATCTATTTGTCTCTCTGCAAAAACAAATACGAATTTTGAGGAGAAAAGATTACAGAAACACAATAACGGACAATAACGGCCAAAAAAATTTAATAGAGGATGTTCACTGCATTTACAGCGGCGGGAACAGTCCGCGTTATACTGAAGGCAGCTCCAATTGATGGCCTGACCTCAATGGTAAACTGATCATTCGCGGGAATGCCGGGAACATAACAGCTAATGCCGAACTGCTCGTTTGGCTGGAGCAACAGGGATGCGGTACTCGACGGGCTATTTTGAACACTGTTAACCGACCATGTATTTGCTGCAGTAGTCGACGGTTCTGTGGGCGGAGTCAGACTTGTTGAGTTTGTCAGGGTGACGACTTGGGTCTCATTACTATAAACCAGAACCACTTTTGAAAAGTCAATGGGAGTTCCGCCGGGAGCTAAGGCCATGCTAAAGTTGATAAACTTAACCGTATCTCCTGGTGCTCCGGTTGCAGCGGAATTTGTACCATACACATTTCCTACTATCTCCAAGGTCGAACTGGACTGCTCGACACTGGTGTGTACAGTCTGCTGTGCCTTCTGCGTCGTGAAGAACCCGGCGCCGAGTACTACATACGAGAACACCGCCGCGACGACAACGAATGCAATCAGCACAATCGCTGCCTCAAGGCCGGTGAATCCTTCATCTTTATGTTTGAACGAACTCATGAATTCACCTTCGTGAATGAAGTAGACACTAGTCTGTACCAGCGTCTCTAATGAGTTAAAATGTCGTTATACTATAAATAGTTACGCTCATTTCCAAAAACCATTTGGGCATTTTCTTCATTTTTTTATGCAGATTAACCCTGATTGGCAGGAAAGAAAACCATATTTATGTTCTGATCACGGGTGTAATCCTCAACAACTGCAGGTGGATTTCCACCATTTTTATGTATGAATGATATCATAGTGGAAAGGTACTGTCATGGATAAAAAAGATATTACGTATATCATTGCCGCATTCTTTATCATCCTTGTTATAGCCTTTGTCATAAAACCCCTTGCTACCGGGCAGCCGGTTAATACGGGTCTTTCTTTTACCACAACGGTACCTCCAACGAGCCCTCCCCTTGTGACCTATACAAACATTACCACAATCACAACGGCTCCCACGACCTCCCCGCCTACCCCGGTCCCGACCTGGAACCAGAAAATCCAGACCATCGGTTTTGTTAACCCATCGAATTATGGGATCTCCAGCAACCAGTCACTGCCTCAAGGAAGACCCATCAACGCAACGCTGCCGGATAATAACTTCACCGTTTATGCAACCATAACAGGAACCGCCGGTGGCACCACACAGATTGTGAACATCCCGTTTCCCTACTGGGAATTATCTTACACGATAACGCAAGCAGCGTCTCCCGCAGCGGTCTCATCGTTTCAAATAACCCCGACATTTGGCTCCGGTGCTTCCATAAGCGGAGTTCAGGGGTCATTCTCGACCGTCCAGCCGCAATTCTCGATCCAGGTTATGGACGCAACGGATCCCAACCGGATTGTACGAACCATCACACCGCCCGGCGGGATCGATTTTAATCTCTGGAGCGGGACGGCCTATGCTGTACCTGCAGTGACAGTAACAACCTTCGCCAAATATGCCACAATATCCCCAACCCCAACCGCGTCTAATACCGATCCCCGTCCTTGGCTGGAAAAGTTCTACGAGGGAGGAAGAGGATACTATTTCATTATCAATTCACAAAATATCGGATCTTACACCTTAAAGATCCTTATCCCGTCGCGGTATATTGGTAAGTACTAGGGAGGCGAACAGGCCGCCATCGCGTCTTTTCCGGGGGAGCAAATGCCAAAAACAAGGAACACGCGGAGCCTGTGGCACGAACAAAAAATATTCCAAAAGGGCATTATCATAATACCTAACCGGTCCCTGTGACCGGGCAGATGGATTGAATAATTAAAAATATATTGGTAAAAACAAGCGCTTTTTAGTCGAGTTTGCGTTTTCCCATGGACTCGATGTACATGATCTCTTTTCCGACTTCAAGGGTACCTTTCTTGTCTTCAGGGATAGCAATCTCGAAGTTGGAATAGTCCTTCATGTCCATGAGCTGGGCCATATCGCCGGCAATGGAGATTACCTGACCGCTCTTGCGCTCGACAACGGGGACATAGGTCTTTGCCGAAACCGGCGAGACAATGGAACGCTTGACACCGTCAAAGATCCCAACCGCATCAATCCGTGCCTTTGCCGCACCATGTTTCCCGGGCTTTGAGGTGGCAAGACCTACTACCTTGCACGGTTCTTCATCGATGACAATATAACGTCCTTCCTTGATCTTTCCGATTTCAGTCTGTTCCTTCATTTACTTTCACAACCTTGAAACGTATCCTTATCCTAAGCGCAGAAGTAATTTATCTTTATTGCCGTACATAAATACAACGGTGCCGCATTAAGAGGGTTTTTGTGCCATGAATTTCTTTTCTGCCTGCAATGAGATGGCTTCCTGTGTACGGGAAAAGATAGGGCCGTATGTAGGCACACCTGCCGGAGGAGAAGTGATCCGGATGGGCGCGGACCGGACACCAACCGAGAAGATAGATCAGGTTGCCGAAGACTGTGTTCTCGGATTCCTCCGCGAACACGAGCTCTGTTCAATCCTCATCAGCGAGGAGGCTGGGAGGGTACCCCTGGAGGGGGGAAAAGGAACGATCTTCCTTGACCCGGTAGATGGCACTTACAACGCGGTAACCGGCATCCCGTTCTATGCCATATCCCTTGCATGGGCACAGGACGGGATCGTGGAAAAGGCATTTGTCCGGGATCTGGCATCGGGAGATACGTTTACCGCTGTACGGGGAAAATTTGCCCGGTGCAATAACAAACCCCTTCATGTGTCTGCCACCTCCCGCCTGGACCGGTGTGCCATGAGCATCTATGGCCGCAAATTTGACCCGACCCGGATGATGCAGCTCGGCCACAAAATCCGGCGCTGGCGCCTGTTTGGCGCCTCTGCACTTGAACTCTGCTATGTGGGGGCCGGGCGGATTGACGGTTTTGTCGATCTCCGGGGAACACTCCGCGTGACCGATGCAGCGGCAGGTATGCTTATCTGTACCGAAGCCGGGGGAACAGTATCCGATTTAAATGGCGCCCCACTTGATTTTCCTGAAGAGGTGACCGTCGGAAGGTGCATGGTGGCGACAAACGGTGTGCTGCACCACAAAGTGATCGAGTACCTGCGGTGATGATCCATGAAATGCTTTCTTGTTTCCCGTATTGACATGCCCGGAGCCCTTGACTGCGCCAGCCGGATGAAAACGGCGCTGGAACGTGCAGGACATACTGTGGTTCTTGACCCGGATACGGCATCAATGCTGGGAGGTTCCGGGCATTCCATAAACAAGGTTTCCGCAGATATGGCCGTCGTGATTGGGGGAGACGGCACGATCCTGCGCACCGTGCAGCAGCTGCACGAACAGATCCCCATCATCGGGATCAACCATGGCGAGGTGGGGTTCCTTGCAGACCTCGAGCCCGAAGAGGCGGGAGCGTTCGTGCGATCCCTTGCGCCGGGCTTTGACGTTGAGGAGCGCATGCGGCTCTCCCTGTGGAACGAAGAGGATCACCTGGGCGATGCCCTGAATGAGGGGCTTATTGTCACCACCCGGCCGGCAAAGATGCTCCGGTTCTCGATTCTTGTTGACGGAAGACTCACCGAGCAGTTCCGCTCAGACGGGATTCTGGTGAGTACACCCACCGGATCGACCGCATATGCGATGAGCGCCGGGGGGCCGATCGTGGACCCCCGGATCGAGGGATTCCTCCTTGTCCCGCTCGCCCCGTACCTGCTCTCGTCCCGTCCCCACCTTATTTCCAGCAGCCGCAGGCTGGAGATCCGGCTGGAGAGTTCAAAACCGGCAAAACTGGTTATTGACGGCCAGAATACCGTGGAACTGGGGAGCGCGGTCTCCCTTGTAATACAGAAGGCAGCCAGCCCGGCACGGTTTATCGATGTGCACCGGAATTTCTTTGAGAAGGTGGACCGCAAACTCCGGAAACTCTAGGCAAACCCTGCCTGCGTGCGAAAATAAAAAGATTTTCTTGATACAAGCGCTATTCCTGATAGTAAGGTGGTACCCGTGCAGGTCTCGATGAAACTGGAGATGAAAGACTCACCCGGACAACTGGTTGCAGCCCTCAAACCGATCTCGGAAGTCGGAGGAAACATCATTGCGGTCATCCACCACCGGGACCCGGAATCCACCAGCCGTACCCTTAACGTCCAGATCGTGCTCGCGCTTCCCGAGGGCCGGCTGGATACGCTGGTGGAACTCTTAAAAGAACAGGGAGTCCATATCCAGAGGATCGGAAAAGAGCGCCTGCTGTACAAGCGGACGGTGATCCTGATAGGCCATCTCATGCACACCAACCTTTCTGATACGGTCGACCAGATCGATTCCACGGGGTTTGCCGAGGTCTGCGAGATCTCCATGGGCATGCCTGAGATCAATGAACGCTCGACATCCCGGGTCACGCTCAAGGCCACCAACCGGGCGGACATGGATGCCGCGGTTGCCATCCTGCGCAAGGTTGCATCACAGAAGTCACTGCTCCTTATTGAGCCGCTGGAGGAATCCGCATGAAGGCGGCGCTGATCGGGCTTGGCTCGGTGGGACGCGGTGTTCTTGAAATACTTGCCAACAAAAATCTCGGTATCACTATCACCGGGATCGCCGATTCCAAGAGCGGGTGCATCGATAACGCCGGCATTGATCCTGAGGTTGTGCTTAAGGAAAAGCAGAGGACCGGCTTGTGCGGTGACCGCAGGATCGATGCGGCTGCGGTGATCAGGAACGCGGACTATGAGGTTCTTATCGAAGTTACCCCGACCAATGCCCTGACCGGAGAACCGGCTCTTGGGTACATACGGGCAGCCCTGGCACGAAAGAAGCACATTGTCACCTCCAACAAAGGCCCGATTGCCCTTGCTTACCGCGATCTTGCGGGGCTTGCACAGAAGAAAGAAGTGGCGCTCCGGTACGAGGCTACGGTTGGCGGGGCAATCCCGATCATGCATACACTCCAAGACGGCCTGTGCGGGAACAGGATTGTCGCGGTCCATGGGGTTCTCAACGGAACCTGCAATTACATCCTTACCCGTATGGCTGCCGAGGGACTCACCTACGAACAGGCACTGCTGGAGGCTCGGGAGATGGGATATGCCGAGGCCGATCCCACCTACGATGTAAAAGGGATCGATGCTGCTATAAAACTCGTCATCCTAGCAAATACGGTCTGGGACAATGGTGTCACGCTTGCCGATATTGATATCACCGGCATCGACCTCCTCACCCCGGACGCCCTGCGCTTGGCTGAGGAAGGGGACAGCACCATCCGCCTGATCGCTGAGGCCATCCCGGATAAGAAAATATTCCGGGTCTCGCCGCGCATGATCGAAAAAAGCCACCCTCTCGTAGTCGAAGGATCGCTGAATGCGCTCACCCTCGAGACCGACATGGCAAAGGAGATCACGCTGATTGGAAAAGGTGCCGGATCGATCGAGACGGCGAGTGCGATTATCGGAGATATCCTGTATATCCGCGACCATTATGGCAAGCGTGCTTGAACACCGGCGGGAATACCTGCGCCTGATGCGCCGGTTCACGCAGGAAGCCGGTTTTTTTACCGTCACCGATCTCCAGAAGGCCGCAGGTATCCCCCGAAGTACAGCTCAGGACTGGGTCACGCGCCTCGTGCACGAAGGCTGCGTGCTGGTTAAAAAGGAGAAGTCCGGGCGGACGGCTGCCCGGTACGCCGCCCTCTCTGCCCTCCCGCAGAGTACCTGCCGGCGGCTCTTTACCACAACGGACGGCGATCGGGTGGAGATCTTCCATGACTGCATGAGCGGGGCCTGTGCCGCATTCTGCGGTTACCACCATGCCCGGGCCGGGGGAGTCATCGCCGGGGTAAAGCGTGACGGGACGCTGCTGCGGGAATGTGCCCGTATTGGTGAAGGCCCGGTGGCTATCGGCCTCCCCCCTGATTCAGCAGTAGGGATCGCCGGGATTCGGTACATTGGCGGACATATCATCCAGCAGATCTGCTGCATTGGCGGCCCGGCTTACTCGCTCACCGACATGATGTCCAGAGCAGAAGGTGTGGTCAGAGTGGAGCATGGGCAGAGCGGGAAGATCGTGGAGGGAAGGGTCTGGACTCAGGCGCTCACCCACCTCACGATTGGGGTGGACGATACCGATTCGGCCTCGGGCGGGGCTACCTTTGCGCTCGCCCTTGCGCTGCTCACCCATATCACGGCAGCAAAGGCAGTGCTTCCCATCAGTCACCACGTGGTCATGCTCTACGAGCATGTCGAGCAAAAGACCGCCGGCAACTCTGCCAGTTATATCGAGGTTGCAGTCCACCCCTCCCGGGTCGAGAGGGTAATGACAAAGTGCCGCGAGTTTGTGGAAAACGAGTCCCTCTCACCGGAATGGGGCATTGCATTCCACTCTGGTCTGACCATCCCCCCGGCTCTGAGGGAGTACGGTAGGCATGTGCGGGAAGAGGTAGTGACCTGTGCCGAAGCAGAAACTGTGGCACAGAAAACCGGTGTGACACTTATCGGGAGAAACGGGGTGATCGGGGCGCTCGGGGCAGTTGCCCTGGCCCGGCTGCCCCATGAGATCCAGCTCGACCCGGATCAGAAAATTCCCTAAAAAAAAGGACCGTACCGGGAGACCAGGAAACGAGCCTTCAGCCCTTTTTTGCAACAAAATCCTGTGCGATCACCCGGCAGAGCCGGTTGCTATCAGCCAGGAACCGGGGGGTTTCTTTTTGGACCGCTGCCTGGATCCCCGGGTCAAGGTCTTTTACCCACTCCCTGATGATCGTATCCGTGAGCTCAAGATGGAACTGGAGGCCGAGTGCGGTCTTGTACGCAAATGCCTGGTGGTGTATCGTTTCACCGGTGCAGAGCAGGCGGGCGCCGGGTGGGAGATCGAAGGTCTCACCGTGGAGCTGGAAAACCGAGAACTGCGGGGGGAAGCGCGAGAATATGCCGGATGCGTCCGGCGTACGGGTGAGCGTACACCAGCCGGTCTCCTGACGGTACGGATATACCCGGGCGCCAAAAGCCGACGCGATCAGCTGGGCCCCAAGGCAGATCCCCAGCACCGGCCGGTCTTTCTTTACCGCGTCGCGGATGAGCGCCTTTTCTTCAACAAGCCAGGGCAGTTCCCTCTCGTCGTTAACACTCATGGGCCCACCCATGAAGAGAAGATGGGTGGCATTCTTTGCACCATCGGGGATCTCGTTTGTCTCGTACAGCCGGACGTACTCGAACGGGATCTCCTGTTCAAAAAAGACCGTCTCGAAGTACCCGGCCGGTTCACTGGCAACATGCTGGAATATGGCGATCTTCATACGTACAATGTGTGTATGCAGGAGGAGGCACATAAAATCTGTCCGCCATGACAATTCTCCGGGCTGCCGGGTGTTTTTGATCCGATGCAGGCAAAAGAATACTTATCAACCCCTCCCTGCAATATTATCTTCACAATTGTCCTGTCCAAATAAGGCAGGATGTATGGTGCGTGATATATTTGGCAACGTGCAGAAGAAAGGAGGAGGCAATCTCGGAAGTGGTGAGTACAATCCTGCTTGTCGCAATCACTGTAATCCTTGCCGCGGTCATCGTTGCATTCGTAATGGGCATGGCCAGCGGTATGCAGAAGGGCAAGATCGCCACCTCAACCATCAGCCGGGTGAACTCCTCGTACGTGACCGTCACATTTGTGGGAGGACAGAATGCCGGATCGGTCGTAGGCATCAACTGGACCGTAAACGGTGCCGCGCCGGCGACCTGGATCGGCGGATCGGGCGTGACCGCCGGCATGCAGAACCTCCCGGCAAGCGGTGGTATCCTGTCCATCGGGGCAAACGCGTACCTTGCTGCACCCGACCCCGGGAAGGACCGGGTAATGGGTGTTGCGGTCTTCTCGGACGGGTCCCAGCAGGTTATCCTCGATAAAACCCTCTGATTTTTTTATCAGGTTATCCCGTGTAGAGCTCCAGCTGGTGGAAGGCCTGCCGGGATTCATCAGATCTCCCCATTTTCCGTAAAACTTCCCCCTTATGGCGGAGTGATTCGGCTGAACGCGGGTTGATCTCCAGAGCCTTGTTGAATGCATCCAGGGCTTCCTGGTCCCTTCCCAGTTTCTCAAGAATTACGCCCATATTATGCCAGGCCTGGATGTTGCTTGACCGGATCTTCAGCGCTTTCTGGTATTCGGAGATTGCTTCATCGAATTTTCCCATGACCGAGAGGGTATTTGCCTGTTCCAGATGCATGAGATCGCTTATCTCCTCTAAGATCTTGTTCATCCGTGCCGAGGACAGGGATTTTAAGTTCCCGGGGGCCGCGGGTTCTTTGTGAACTGCTATTTCCGGTGTGGGTTCCTTCTGGGCGATCTTTAAGTAGGTATTGGTAATCTCACCCCGTGCGCGGCCATCGTCGATAGAGGAAAATGCTACAAGAGCGCCGATGATGATCCCCTTGGTATCAATTACGGGTGAGAGAACACAGTCCCGCAGTAACTGCCGGCCCCCGTTTCGCGACAGGATATAGACATCCGAGGGAAAAACAGAAACTACCCCTTTGTTGAGCGTAGGGGTGATGTGGAGGATAAAGGGCTGGTCGGTGACTGCATCGTAAAACTGCAGGACCTCGTCAAGCTGTTTTAAGTAGGCATCACGGATGCTCCACCCGGTCAGCTGTTCTGCATAGGCATTAATCAGGATTATTCGCCCGTCGCGGTCAATGGTGATGATGCCCCGGTCCAGGATCTGGATGGTACGGTTGAGCCAGACCGAGGCATTCCGGATACGGTCGTCAAAGAGTTTCTTTGCGGCAGCAATCTGGATCGTGGAATGGATGGTCTCCTTGACAAACGGCTTGACCAGATATCCGTACGGATCGGTCTCTTTTGCCCGGCCAATGGTGACATCATCGGAAAAAGCCGTCAGGTAAATGACCGGGATGCCGTAGCGTTTCCGGATCTCGGCAGCGGCATCGATACCATCCATGGTCCCTTCGAGCACGATATCCATCAGTACGAAATCCGGGCGGAACTTGCCGGCAGTTTTTATGGCATTCTCCCCGGTCTTTACCCGGGCTACGACGCTATACCCGAGGGAATTAAGCAGGTCCTCGAGGATCTTTGCAGTTATGACCTCATCTTCAACAATCAGAATCTTTTCCTGAGCCATTTAATTTTCCTCCTTTTGCAGCGCATAGTGAAACGTAAAGGTAAACGTGGTTCCCATATCCCGTTCAATCCGGATCTTCCCGTCCAGCTGGTCGTGACCCAGCAGGTAGATGAGCGCAAGGCCTACAGTCGACGCCTTCCCCCGCATACAGGATTCAGGGATCCCGATCCCGTCATCATGGATGCAAAGGGTAAGGCCGTTATTTTCCCCGCGGTGGAACGAAATGGATATGGTCCCGATACTCCGGCCGGGAAATGCATGCCGGATGGAATTGGAGATAACTTCGGTAATGAGCAGTCCCAGGTGAAGCAGGGTGGACTGGTCGATCTGGATCTTGTCAATGGAATATTCAACATTGATGTAGGTTTTTGTCCCGTAGGCGTGGATCAGGCTGTTGACCAGATCCCGCAGGTAGGTCTCCAGGCTGACATTGATGAAATCGTCTGATTTGTACAGCCGTTCGTGGATGAGCACCATGGAGCGGATCCGGGTCTCGGTATCAAGTACGATCCGGGCTATCTCTGGAGAGGAGACGGTAGATGCCTGGAAATGAAGCAGCCCGATTACTACCTGCATGTTGTTCTTGACCCGATGGTGGATCTCCCGCAGGAGGGCATCCTTTGCTTCCAGCGACGCAGTGAGGGCCTTTTCGGTCTCCTTGAGCCCGGTGATATCACGGGAGACACACAGGACCGCCCGGACTGTCCCATCCGGGTTTTTTAGCGGCGTGAGGGCGTGATCGAACCAGCGGGTACCTTCCGGAAACGGGATCTGGCCTTCGTGACGCTCAGGTCTTCCGGTAACAAAAACCCGCTGCAGGTAATCACACTGGCTGGTCCCGGCACCCGGGGGAAAGATCGTGCACCGCTCCATGTTGATGATCTCATGGTAGGTTTTCCCCAGCGAAGCCGCGGCGTAACTGTTGACATATTCAATCCGGTCGTCGGAGTCGATCACATAGATAAGGTCCTGCGAGGTTTCTGCAAGGGAATGATACAGCTCCTCACTTTTGCGGATCCGTTCCTCGTTCTCTTTTTGTTCGGTGATATCCCGGAGGACCCCGGTCCGGGCAACGATGTTCCCGGCCGGGTCTTTTAAGAGGGTACTGGTATCCTCAAGCCAGACGATAGTGCCCGCACGGTTCCTTACGCGGAAGGCAGCCCGGATCGGCTTATCCGAGGAAAAGACCTTTTCTGCCTCCGCCCGTATCCTTTTCCGGTCCCCTTCCTCGATAAATTCCCAGATACTGTGGGAGATAAAATCCATGGGCGTAAACCCGTACCGGGCAACCTGCGGCCCGACATACGTGAAAAGTCCCTTCGGGTCTATGGAATAGAGGATATCATAGGTATTCTCGGCAAGCATCCGGTATTTGGTCTCCGAGGCGCGCAGTTCGTTTTCCACGTTCTGGAGCTCATTGTACCGGGCCCGTAATTCTTCCTCGGCCGCTGCCAGCTGCTCCCGGGTTGCCTGGTGGGTTTCCCTGAGGTGTTCCATTGCGGACGTATCCCGGATCGTGACCCAGAGGGTTTTGTGTCCTTCTGTTTCTACGCTGGTAACCAGGACCGATGCAGGGAATTCCTGGCCCGTGCAGCGCCGGCACCTCCAGGAAAACGCGATCTGCCCGCTCTGGAGAGCCTTCTCGTAGACGAGCGCAGCTTTCTGGGCAGAGGTCTGCCCGTCCGGCTGGGAAGCCGGGGAGAGGTCAAGAAGATTTTTTGCTAGTAGCTCTTCTTTGCCGGAGGCCTGGAAGAGCTGGATCGATGCAGTGTTGCATGCCGAAATCTCACCGGAGAACGGTTCGATGTTTAAGACTGCGTCCCGCGAGAGCTCAAACATCAGCTGGTAAACCCCGTCATCGCCGGCCGGGCCCCGGGAAAATGTTTCCGGCACCATCAGATCTCCTCTGTCAGGGACGGGTTAAAGGTGAACGTGAACGTTGTCCCGTTACTGCCTTCGATCAGGATGTTCCCGTTGAGCTGGTCGCGGCCCAGCAGGTAGATGAGCTGGAGGCCCATGGTTGCCGGTTTCTCCCGGATGCAGGCATCGGGAATGCCAACACCGTCATCGTGGATGGAAAGGATCAGGCTGTTATCGTCCCTGCGGCGGAACGAGAGCTGGATCGTGCCGGTTTCCCGGTTGGGAAACGCGTGCTTAAGGGAATTGGAGACCACTTCCGTGATAAGGAGCCCTAAATGGATCAGCATTGGCTGGTCAATCTGAATATTTTCTATATTATATTTTACGGTAAGGGTTGTTTTTGACCGGTAGGTATAGATAAGGCTGTCAATAAGGTCCCGGATGTATGCCTCCAGCGGGATATTGATGAGATCATCAGAATTGTACAGCCGTTCGTGGATGAGCACCATAGAGCGGATGCGGGTCTCGGTATCGAGCACAATCCGAGCAATCTCCGGGGATGAAACGGCAGAAAGCTGAAATTGCAAAAGACCGATGACCACCTGCATGTTGTTCTTGACGCGATGGTGGATCTCGCGCAGGAGCATGTTCTTTTCCACAAGCGAGGTCCTGATAGACTCCTCTGCCAGCTTGAGATCGGAGATATCCCTCCCGACCGACTGGTACCCGGTAAGATTGCCGGCCTCATCAAAGAGCGCCCGGTCGTTCCTCTGCTGCCACCGCAGGCAGCCATCAGGCATAACAATCCGGTGCTCGATCGTGGCAACCGGGCATCTCTCTGAGAGCGATCGCAGGTGCGATGCCACGCGTGCGGCATCCTCGCGGGGGATCTGGATCTCAAACCGGCGGTTGAGAACCTCCTCGCGTGATACCCCGAAATACCGGCAGAATGCATCGTTGACAAAAACAAAGGTCCCGTCAGGCCGGAACCGGGAGATAAGCTCGGTCTGATCTTCTACTACGGCCCGGAACCGCTCCTCGCTCTCCTTAAGGGCGCGTTCTGCGGTGCTTCTTCGTACTGCCTGCCGGATCTTGTTGCCGAGATCCGCAAACTGGACCCGGGGATCCTCCCCTTTCTGGATATAGAAATCCGCGCCGGCATTGAGGGCTTCGATGACAACGTTTTCCTGGCCTCTTCCGGTGAAAATGATAAACGGGATGGCATTGCCCTGGTAACGGAGATTCTTAAGGAAAGTTATCCCGTCGGAGTCAGGCATCAGGTAATCGGAAACAATGGCATCGTACTCGTATCTTTCAAGCGCGTTTACTGCATCAGGAACACTCAGAACCGTACCCACGCTGAATTCGCCGGTATTTTCGAGAAAAAGCCGGGCGAGTTCCAGGAGCGCCGGTTCATCGTCAACGTAGAGCACCCGTACCGGCCGGGGAGCGGATGCATCACCGGAAGTGTGCAGCGGAGTACTGGACGGGTGCACCACCCCGTTTCCTGTTTCGCAGGGGGGGACTGTCACCGTACCGGTCCCGCTGTTGCGAGACCGGACAACTGAAGGTAATGAGCGGGGTTTTCGGGGATCCATTACGCTGAACATCGTGCTATCTCCTCTTGACCGGGCCATATCATGCATTCATTTCCCCCGCAGGATGCACGGCCAGACGTTCATGCCAGGATATCAGGTCCGCACAGGTCTCCACCATCAGGAGTTCATGAATGGCGGGCGTATCGGCCGAAGGGTACACGATACTGAGGGTGCCCTTCTGGTCATCCTCTCCTAATACCGGGTAAAGGAAGACCGAAAGGGTACCGTCATTTCCGGCCCAAGCAATCCGGCCATCCTCCAGGCATGTCCATCCCGACGATATCATTCCCCTCCGGATCCTCCGGGAAAGGATCGGGAGCACGGCATAATCTGCCGGTGCATACCGGAGGTTGCATTCGCCGGCATGCCACTCGGCTGCCGGGCAGAGAACCTTCTCCGGGGCGCGGTGATACGCCGCAAAAACTGCTGACAGGCACCTGCCGCAGGCGCCGACAATATCCCCGATACGCTCGTTTATCGTCCCCCCCGCTGAGAGTCCGGATCTTTTCAGGAGGGAATCCAGGGACTGCATGCCTCTCTGGAGTTTGGTCCTGCATACGGCAAGTTCGATCATCAGGTGCAACTCAAAAAACAGGTTATGGGGATCGTCACGGGAGGGCAGGGCAAATACCGGCTCGTGGGAGGCAATAAAGGGAAGCATATCCGGGTGCTTATGCGAAAAAGAGGATTTCCGGAGAACAATAACCGGGGTAGTATCGCCGTACGGGAGCATGGACAGGAGACCGGGGATGAGATCCGGGTCGCCAGTCTCCTGGAGGACAATAGCATCATAGGTATGGAACACGAACCAGTCGGAACCGTACTTCAGGGAGTCGAAGGCTTCGACCAGGTAACCGGCATAGTACCCAAGATAATGTGAGCCGTACTCCCGCATGGCTGAATTCCCGTCAATATAGGCAACCGTGATCACGAAGTTCTCCACCTCCCCCCCAGAATTATTAGTGTTCCTTGTCCTCTCGCTTTCCCGACGAGATAGGGCAGGGCATCCTGGTACGGGTGAAAGGGTATAGACAGAGGTATCGCGGGCAGGGAAAGATAAAGCCACCAAAATTGCGCATCAATGGAAATACTATTAAATATAAGATATATATAACCGGATTTCAATGCCCGGATCGTCCGAAATACGCACCACTATCATTTCCACCCTTACGGCATCCAGCCGGCCGGTCTCCATTGCCGGCCTAGCAAGGAAGACCGGCATCTCGCGGAACACACTCTCGAAATACCTTGAGAGAATGGTGATGAGCGGCAGCGTGGGGATGATCCATCACGGGATGGCAAAGAAATTTTATCTCCGTGCACCGGGAGAGTCCGCTCCCGCGGGAACGGAGACCCAGGACCTCATTCTCGTCCTGGACCTGTCCTGCTCGGTGCTTGTTTTTGATAAGATCGAACGAAAAGAGGCAATCTCCAGCCTTGGCCCGGAACGTACAGAAGAGATCCCCTTCTCCCGGGATATCGCAGAGATCTTAGAGTCCGGGCCGTTCCTGCAGTGGATCTCCCGCATACAATTTTCCCCGGGATCACAGCAATCCCTGTACGAGATCCGGAAAACGGACAAGAGCGCCGGCGCCATGACACTTGCCTACCGGGCGTTTCCCCTCTTTTTTGCAGGGAGGGAACCGCTGGTGGTGCTCTACACCACACGATCCCCGGAGAGGGATCCCGCAGGCTCCCGGGATTCCCCCCGGTTTTCGCCGGAGGACACCCTTATTGCCGAGAGCGACTGCGTGGTCATCATCCAGGATATGCATATTATCCACGCGAGCCCCTCGTTTGCGCGGCTGATCGGACGGCCGATCAACTCGATCCGGGGGTACAACATCAAGAGGTTCTTCCAGGCATCATCCCTGACTGCCCTGGAGACCTCTCTTTCTGCGCTGGAAAAGGAGAGCCGTGCGGCTCCTTCCCCGCTGACGCTTACCCTGACCGGAAACGGGGAAGAGACTGCCGGGGACTATGCATTCCACCTGAGCCGGATGCCGTACCCGGATTCCGGGGCAATGATCGGGGTGCTGCACAGGACCGGGCCGCAAAAGGAGGCCGCCCGGCCGGTACACGTGGTCCCTTCGGGATGGGAGAGTTTCCTGCGGGAACTTCTGACCCGGCTCCAGATCCGCGAACGGGAAGCAAGCGCTATCCTTGTCCCCTGGGCTCTCGAACAACTGCACCCGCTGCTTGACGCTGACGAATGTGTCCTAAATATCCGGATCCGGGAGATGGGGGATTTTTCCCGCACGTACCGTTGGAGCATGCGTAAGCCCGGCACGGACGAAGGGGCAGAAGGGAGCGACAGCGCAGAGACGGGCATGGACGAACTGCTGCAGGTCCCGATCCGGAAAAACAAAAAGACCCTAGGCGGGTTTGGCTGGCACCCCCGGTCGCCGGATATGATACCCCCGATCGACCGGCAATCCCTTGAAACGGTCTGCACGCTCCTTGCCCTCAAGGTCTGGCACCAGGCATGCATCGAGCGGGCAATGGAGAGCCAGGCCGGATTCAACGACGTATTTGGCGAGATCTCCCTGTAGCAGGACACGGGGTTGTTAAAAAACGGGAACCGGATTTTGCAAATCCCGGTCTTTTTTGGTCGTATTTAAAGGAAGATATGGGAAACGACAAGGATCACGGCCGACATCAGGATACCGATAATAAAATTCTTCCCGTTCACCGGCCATTCGGAGAGGTTTGCCACCCGGTCGGAGAGGAAGAGCAGGTGCTGGATCTTTGCCATGTTCTCCCGGTCGGTAGGACTGTACCGGGAGAGCTCCTGCCGGAGTGCATTAAGCTCTTCTTTTTTCCTCTGCTTGATCCTGAAGTGGATCACCACGAGAACAACAATGGCAAAACCCACCACGGTAAGGACCTGCTGGATCGGGCCGTAATACCGGGTCAGGACGCTAAAGGGGATATTCCCGAGGGAGGTATAGAATGTGGAACTCATGGATGCGATATCGTTGATGGACTGCAGGTGGAGCTGCGAGAGCTGGGCAAGCTTGTTCTCCAGCTGGGGCAGCACGGTGATGATCGGGTAGATCGCAACAGAGAACGTGAAGAGGAACAGGCAGTGCATCACGATCTTCCCGGCGTTTTCGGTGCCGCCCATCTCGACCAGGGGGTTGATCTCCCACGAGGGATCGAGCGTGGTGCCAAGCAGCACCAGGTACACGGAGATCACGAGAACTTCTACCGAGCAGACCAGGAAGATCAAAAAGACCATCAGGAAACCGAGCAGGGCAAAACTCATCAGGGATAGGACAAGGTAGGCAGGATCGGCAGAGTTCTCGAAGAGCACAAAAAAGGGGGGCACCACAATGTTGTACATCTCGGAAAAGTACAACACGAAGAGCAGGACCGAGAGGATGGTGGTCAGAAATATCCGTACCCCCCGGCCCGACTGCCACCGGAAATATTTCCCGTTCACGAGCCACATGAGGTGCCGGGAGAGTTCGGAGCCCCGTTTCTCAAAGAGCGGGTATGCTTCATCTTTTACGAGTTTGCGGAACTCCCGGAACAGGTACACATAGCCGGTCCAGAGCACCGAGGCAGCGAGGATAAGGAAGAGGAACTCCGATACGACGACCATCCGGTTGTCCGCGGTGCCCGGCATAAGCACGTAAGGCGGGATAAAGAGGACGGCGGATACGAGCAGCAGGAACAGGAAAATAATAAGGAAGTTTGTGCCGGCATCAAGGAGAGAACTCGTGGTCAGGAGTGGATTTAAGGTTATCTTGCGTGCCCGGAGAATCTCCCGGCAGGCTCCCCGCACGGCATTTGTGACGCGGAAGAAGGACGCTTCAATGATATTCTGGTGCTCCCAGGTTGTGCCATCCTCTTCCACCGCATGGGGGAGGATCCGGTTCCGGAACAATGCATTTTCGCTCATGATGAACAATACCGATGCCGATAACCGGCCCGTGCCTTCCCGGCCCTCCACGTCAGACTTCCGGAAGCAGACAGCCGGGGTATGACACACCAGGGGACAGTTCCTGAGATCACATACTCCCTACGGCGGTTTACCGGTTCCGTATCTATGTATTCTTCATAGGGGTACTTGACCTTTCTGCCCTGAATCCAGGACCAGGGAAAGGGAATCCCGGCACCCGACTAACTCCAAGCAAAGCACCGGATGAGGTACAGGAAAATGAAGGGGACCCCCATTTACACTGAGTCAAAGGGGTCCGACCAATTTTTTTGCTGACCCCAAAAAGGGCCGGAGGGGGGTACCTTTGATCCGCGAATTTTGCAAGGGACTCCCCCTTATGTTCATGATGAGGGGGTTCCCTGGATCATGAAGGAACGGGGGACCCCTGATCACCTCTCGCCGGAAGTTTCAGGGGAAATACAGGTTTTGACACTGGAACTGGCAAAGGGGGTCCCTCGTTATGGGGGGTCAAGGGGGTCCGGCTTATTTTTTTCGAGACCCTCAAACGGAGGGGAGGGGGGTGCCTTATTTTTTTGAATGGGGGGTGGGGGGTCGGTCTTTTTTTAAAATCTTTGGCTCGGGACGCGATCATTTTTCAAAATCCTCAGCAGCTGAGCCACTCTTTTTCCGGAATTCTCAGCTGCCAAGTTGAACATTTTTTGAAATCCTCAGCTGCCGTACCGGACTTTTTTGTAAATGATCGCGGGTGTTGTAAATGTCCCGTCGGAAAATTTGATGATTATTCGTGGGTTGACGGTTTTTGCTGCAAAACCGTATCGTTCTTTTCTGAGGATCTTCAGCTGCGTGGGCGCTCTTTTTCCGGAATTCTCAGCTCGTGACCCACTCTTTTTTGAAAATCCTCAGCGGCCGAGCCGCTCATTTTTTGAAATCTTTGGCTCACGACCCGGACTTTTCCGAAAATATTTGGCAGGGTTGGCTTGATCCATAGTGTGTGGTGGGGATATCGCGGGGGCTGCCGCCCCCACACCCCCAGAGAGCGCCCCCCCGCGGCATCGGGGTCTAATCAACTCAGGCAGGATCCTTGCCCAGCGAGGGCCCGGCGAGGCGCCCGAGCGACTCCGAGCAACAGCGAAGAGGGAGTGGAATCGTAACGGGTGTTTTTGTGCTTGTGAAACTTAGCGATGCCCTACGCGCAAAACGCCTCGTCGGGTTTTGCGCTACACACTTACCGTGATCTCATTTCTCCATAGTGTAGGATTGGATAATAGCCAAGGTTGTGGGAAAAATGATTATCGCTATTCTCTGTGCATAGTGGAAAAACAAAGATACACAAA
The DNA here is from genome assembly GCF_000017625.1 of Methanoregula boonei 6A8. Lineage (NCBI taxonomy): Archaea > Methanobacteriati > Methanobacteriota > Methanomicrobia > Methanomicrobiales > Methanoregulaceae > Methanoregula > Methanoregula boonei. Next base: position 1,392,502 of record NC_009712.1, read on the forward strand.
GAGGACTATGCATTAAATGAGGAAGGATGTCGGTTGATACAAACCGTTCACATTGAATATGAACATAGGTACACGGACGGATTAGAGAAATAAAAAATGATTGGATTAAAAGATTAGTAACGTTTTCATTCCAATATGAGGGCAAAAGTGGACTACTTAATAATTAAGAAGCTAAAATAACGTCCCGATCCATCCATTTTAATTTCAATGAAGAGTTGGTTATTATTGCATTATTTGAACTTACAATATTCAATGAAATGTTAACAGATGGTTTTACTTTTCCTAAATCTGATGTCGGATAAACCCAGAATATAGTCTGATCTCCGAAAAGATTTGTTGATTTTTGGATTGTATCATTACCCAATAAAATGACTTTATTTCCGGGCTCAATTTGAATAAAATACCCATAATTTGCTTTCCAATGCATCTGATTTGGCCCATATAAGCCTTCTTGAGTTTCTGTAGCTTCTAATAACAATCCTTTATCTGAGGAAATTTGGGGATCATAGAACGAAGGGCTAGCGATAATATTTACTTCTTGTGGAACCGGGTAAACTGGCGGGGACGGCGGAGGGATATGACTGAAAAGACTGATATAAATCACCCCTAGAAATGCACAAATTACAATAAATCCAAGTCCATGCTTCCAATTTTTTATAAATAATCGGATTACTCTTAAAACGAGAGTACTACTAATGTAATAGCCATAAGCTATGACAAAAATCGATATAGCTACAATAAGGGTTGTAACTCTCACCAAACTACTGGGATTATATATCAAAATTAAAATTAAAAAACCAATTAATGCAATCATCATCGGAAAAAGACAAAAGCTCAACATTAATCGGCTTTTATCTCCTTTCTTTAACCATCTCAAATAATTTACATTGAATACCGGATCTTCTTGAGAATGGCATTCACGACTCCAAATTTTTTTCAATAAAATAATAAAAATTCCAAAAAGAAGCAATGCACCAAATATAAACAAAAACGCCAGAGAAGCGGACAATAGACTCATATTGTCTGATATCCAGTCAGTTCCAATGATATTCTCCCCTAGATTCGGCAACAATGCTATCATTGTTCCTGTTACACCGATTATTGTAAAATAGTGAAAATTATCTCTGAAAAATGCATTAATCGTAAAATAATTTACAATTCTTTTACCACAGTGAGGGCAATCAATGTTTAAAGAAAAATATTCTCTTCCACAGTGGGGGCAAGTGGCCATATGACGATCCTTAAATGGGATATATGAACGTGTTATTATTTAATTCTACCAGGGTAGTAGTGTTCAAACCTCCCCGAGTGAACCTATGACCGGCTTTTAGAACAGAGATATCGAAACGATAGGTTGCAAAACGCGATATCCAGGATCTATTGCAAAAATATGCGAGGAGCCGGATTCGAACCGGCGAACCCCTGCGGGACTGGACCCTAAATCCAGCGCCTTTGACCAAGCTCGGCGATCCTCGCGCATTCTCACTATTGGCAGGGCAGAATAAAGAGTATATCGGGACATCGGGCCGGGAGAGTGGAGGAATATCGCTCCTGCCTTACATCTCCACTCTGGTAACGACACCGTGGATCTTGTCGGCCGGCAGCCGGTAGAACTGCACGACCGAAGGGGTGAGGTGCTTGATGGCCCCGAAGATCTTCCAGACCACGTGGTTGGTGGCGATATCCTCCATCCCGTAGAAGATGGTCTTCTCGTCGATGTCGGCCTCTTTTAGGATCTTTGAGATATCCACGATCTCCATGTAGCCGAGGTAAATCTCGAAGATCGAGAGCCCTTTGGTGAGCTCCCGGGTCACACCCCAGGTCACCCCGAACGGCTGCTCGGTGCGGATGATCGAGATGACAATGTTCTCCTCGTACACGATGTTGTTGACAAACATTGTCCGGGGGATGTACTGCGGGAGGCGCCGGAAGTCCCGGGCAAAGTACAGGGCGGAGCCCGAGATTTTGTTCACCGATGCATAGACCTTGTTGAACTCCGGCAGGAAATCCTCGATAGGCACGGGCTTGAGGGAGCTTGCCAGCTGGCGCTGGCCGTTTGTGTAAATCAGGATGATCCCAAGCGGTATTGCTGCGATAATGAGCGACCAGTACCCGCCACTCGGGATCTTATGGAGGTTGGAGATCAAAAACGAGGTGGTCACGACCAGCACGCCGCCCGCAATGATGCTTTTGATGAGCTCCCCGCGGAGCACCAGGATCCAGAGGATGAAGATACTGGTGATCATCATGGTACCGCAGACGGCCAGGCCGTAGGCATGGGTAAGGCTGTTCGAGGACCTAAAGACCATAATGACCAGGAGCACCGCAAAGAGGAGCATCCAGTTCACCACGTCGATATAAATCTGGGAACGGAGGTGCGGGGAGGTGTACTCGATGTGCAGGAGCGGGAGGATACGGGTCGTGATCCCCTGGTACACAATGGAGAAGATCCCTGAGATCATGGCCTGCGATGCGATCACGGTCGCGGCAATACTCAGGAGCAGGAACGGGATGTAGAGGAATTTTGCCTCGGAGAAGATCATATCGAAGAGCACGTTCTGGGAGTTGGGGTTGGCCATCAGGAAAGCGCCCTGGCCAAAGTAGTTGATCACAAGCGCAAAAAAGACCAGGTGCCAGGCCTTGACAATGGGCTCCCGGCCCAAGTGTCCCATATCGGCATAGAGCGCCTCGCCCCCGGTGGCACAGAGGATAACGGAAGAGAGGATCAAAAAGCCCGCAAGGCCGTTATGGAGGAGATAGTCTGCCGCGTACATCGGGTTGACGGCAAAGAGCACCTGCGGGGCCAGGCAGAGGGCCACCACACCCGAGACCGCAAGGACTGCAAACCAGACCACCATCACCGGGCCAAAGGCCCAGGCCACCTTCTCGGTCCCCCGGGCCTGGAAGGCAAACAGGCAGATGGTGATGATTGCCGCGGCAAGCATGAGGAAGATCTGGGCAGTCTGCTCAAAACCCGGGATGAGGAGCACACCTTCAACTGCCGAAAGGATACTGATCGCCGGGGTGATCACGCCATCCCCGATAAAAAGGGAGATGCCTATGATGGACAGGAGCGAGACAAACGCGATCTGGTTGCCGGACTTTAACATCGGCAGCAGGATCTCCTTGAGTACAATGGTCCCGCCTTCGCCTTTCTTCCCCATGTGCATGGCAAGGAAGGTGTACTGCACGGTAACGAGGATCGTGAGCGTCCAGAAAATAAGCGAGAGGATGCCCATAACGTTCTGGGGGGTGGGGGGGATCAAAAGGAAGATCGCGGTGAAGGTATAGATGGGGCTGGTACCGATATCGCCAAAAACGAGGCCCATCGATTTGACAACCGAAGGCATCGCAACGTGATCCCGAAGCATTCCTGCTTTACCCGTGGGGACGACGAAGGTATATTAGTTTCCTTTCTCTGGCGGATTATGCGATTTTCCGGGAGGAGGGTGCAGGCGATACTACTGCCCTGCTTCCCCGTCGTCCCCTGCATCCTGCGGCTCTTTTGACCCTTTGCGCTCGTCAGTCCAGATCCGGTAGCTCTTCATCACGAGCACGATAATGAGCGGCCCAAGAACAAACCCGGCAAGGCCAAGCGTCAGGAGCCCGCCGATGAGCCCGACAAACATGATCACCGGGTTGATCTTCACCCGGCGGCCGACAAGCACCGGGCGGATATAGATCTCAGGGAGAGCCGAGACTACGATATACCCCAGGATGACCATGATGAGCAGGCCCCGCAGGTCCCCAAGCGCAAGCGAGTAGGCTCCGACAATGATGAAGGCAACTGACGAGCCAAGGATAGGGATGAGCTCGCAGAAAGCGGCCAGGAATGAGTAAAAGAGGATGTTCCCGTACCCGAGCAGGTAGAAGACCGGCAGGGAGATAACGAAGGTCAGGGCAGCAATTGCAAACTGGACAATATAGATCACGTACAGGGTGTCAACCGTCACCGGGGTGAGCAGCTCGCAGTAACTCCGCACCTGCACAGGAAGGTGCCGGAAGATCCGGTCCCTGAGGGCAATGCCCCGGAGCAAAAAGAGGAAGAAGGAGAGGAAAAAGACAAGGCCCTTAAAAACAATCAGAAGGATATTTGCCGTGATGGTGGCCCAGTAATTGACAAAGAGGGCGTTACCCTTGGCCACCCAGAAAAGGAGCGTGTCCTTGCTGATCGAGACCCCGAACGCCCCCGGCTGCGTGGCCGGGTTCGCAAGCCATGTTCCGATGGTACCAAAGATCTGGTTGATGAGCCCGGCATTCTGCCGGAGGACGAGATCGGTGCAGTATGCTGCCGCTGCCACCAGGGTAAAGAGCGCAATCGTGAGCGCTGCTGCCGAGACCACAGCAGGCACCGAGCGCATGAGCCGGTGGTGTACCGGCATCAGCACAACTGCCAGGGAAGCCGAGAGTACCACCATATCAAGCACCGGCCAGAAGATGACCAGGGCCAGCAGGGTAAGAAACAGGACCACAAGAAACGGGTAGTACTCCCGGTCAGGGCACTCCATACCTGATCGGTTGACGGCAGGAGCTTAAAATAGGTACGGGTGCGGTTCCCGCGATCATAACCCATAACAAGGAAAGAACACCAACTATCTCCTTATCCCATGAAGCGGCTCGATCACCTTGCCATGATTATCCACGATGTGGGGCGCATCTGCGGGTTCCTGGGATACCTCTCGCTTCTTCCCTTCGTGGTTCTGGTGATATTCCAGGAATGGGACATGCTCATTCCCATGGCAAGCGCCCCCATTGCGTTCCTGGTTCTCGGGTACATCCTGACCCGGGTCGAGGTCAGGGACTACGAGCCGCCCGTCTCGATCATGCTTGTGGCCGTTGCCGCTGCCTGGTTTTTGATCGCCATTGTCGGGGCGCTCCCCTTTATGCTGGGCATGGGCATGTCCTATACTGACGGCATCTTCGAGGCAATGTCAGGCTGGACCAGCACCGGCTTTACCATGATCCAGGCGCTTGACCAGGCGCCCATGACGCTTCTTTTCTGGCGGACCTACATGCAGTGGATCGGCGGGATCGGGATCATTGTCTTTGGGATCTCGATGCGGAGGAGAAGCCGGTTCTCGCTCTTCCAGATCTTCCGTTCCGAGGGAAAACCCGAAGACCTCATGCCCAACCTGATGTCTACGGGCTGGAGGATGTGGAAGATCTACATCTTCCTGACCGTAATCTTCACCGGCCTTGTGATGCTTGCAGGCATCCCGCTCTGGGATGCGGTAAACCTGGTCATGGTCGCAATCGCCACCGGCGGCTTTACCCTGCACTCGGCAGGCCTTGCCTACTACCACAACCCCCTGCTTGAGGCCCTGCTCATCCCGGTGATGCTTGCCGGTGCAATTCCTTTTAAGATCTATTTCCTGATGTACCGCGGCAAGATGGGTGCGCTCTTCCGGGATCGGATAGTACGCCTCCTGCTCCTGCTGGCCCTTGTCGGCTCGATCATTGTTTCGCTTGAGTTGTACCTTTTCAACAGCATGGCACCCTATGACGCGATCCGCGAGGGATCGTTTACGGCGGTCGCGGCCATCTGCACCTGCGGGCTCCAGATCGCCGACCTCCATGTCTGGACGGCTGTTCCGCTTGCAGTCATTGCACTGCTGATATTTATCGGCGGGGCAATGGGGAGCACGGCCGGGGGGATCAAGATCAACCGCCTGGTGCTCGCGTACGAGGGGATAAAATGGTGGTTCCGGAGGTTCTTTGTGAGCAGCAGGGTGATTGTACCGTTCCGGTACGAGGGAAAGATGCTCTCAAAGGAGATCTCGGAGATGGAGATCTCCAAAAACATGCTGGTGATCGCCCTCTATGCCATTACGGCCTGTGTCGCCACCATCCTCTGCCTGCATCTGTATATTACGTCATTCCGCCTTGACGAGGTGCTCTTTGAATGCGTCTCGGCACTCGCAAGCTCCGGCCTCACCGTTGGGTTTATCACCGCACAAAGCCCCGTGGCCATAAAATGGATCTTTATCATGCTCATGTGGCTGGGACGACTCGAGATCGTCCCGGTGATCATCATGGTGATGGGGATCGTAAAAGGGCTGCGCGAGGAGCTTGCAAGCGAGTCACCCGCAGAATCAGAGGATATGCATGCCCCGGCGTACGAGGAAAATAACTGACGGCGGGGCGGGGTTATTTCGAGGGGAAGAGATCGGGACGTCCCGGGATATAGAGTGCAGCCGCGTACTCCTCGGCAAACGCCGTGTCGGTCATAAGATCGATGTACACCATGTGCCGGGCCATGGACTCGGCCGCGGCCCGGCTCTTCTCCGACACAAGGCAGGCATATGCCCCCGAGAGCGACCCGTTTCCGATCATGTGGACCGTGGCTGCCGGGAACCAGGGAAGGATCCCGAACCGGACCGCCTTTTCGATGTTGGTGTAGGCCCCGAATGCACCGGCAAGGTACAGGTGCCGGACATCGCCCACCGTATGCTTGTACCGCTTGAGAAGGACCGCGATCGCCCCGCAGGCCGCGGCCTTGGAGTCCATGAGGTAATCGATGTCCTGCTGGGTAATCACGATCTCCCGCCCGGTCCCGCTCTCATCGTCCCGGACAAGGAGGTATTCTGCCCCGTCAGGCCCGGCCCGGACCCGGGGACTGGTGGAATCGAACTTGCCGGCAAAATCCAGGGCACCGGTCTCTACCAGGGCAACAGCAAGGTCCACGATCCCCGAGCCGCAGATGCCCCGGGGCGGGGCAGCGCCGATCGTGGTCCAGCGGATCTTCCCGGTTGTCGGGTCTCCCTCCACATGATCTATCGCTCCTTTCATCGCCCGCATCCCGGCCCGGATGCCGGCACCCTCGAATGCGGGGCCGGAGGCGCAGGAGACCGAGGCAGACCAGTGCCGGTCGCCAAGCACGATCTCTCCGTTTGTTCCCAGATCCACCATCAGGCTGAGGTCATCGGATTCCTGCATCCCGGCCGTGATCATATCACCTATCGCATCCCCGCCCACGAACCGGCTGACATTGGGAAGGCAGTAGACCTCAGCCGCCGGGTTGGCAAGAAGACCAAGCCCCTGTGCAGTCCGGATAAGCGGCACACGCGAGACCTCGGCATCTGCAAGCTCAAGGTAGTGGGGATCAAGGCCGCAGAGCAGGTGGTTCATCACCGTGTTTCCGGCTATAGTGAGGGCAAAGATGGCTGTGGGTTCGACACCGGCATTTAAGGCCAGGGTTGCAATCACATCGTTAATGGCAGCGGCTGCTGATTTCTGGAGCGTAGCGAGACCCGCAGGAGAGGCCGCGTACCCGATCCGGGTGAGGAGTTCCTCGCCATAGGTGATCTGGCGGTTCAGGGTGGAAGCCGTGGCAAGGATCTCGCCGGTGTCAAGCCGGGCAAGGCAGCCAACCACGGTGGTGGTCCCAAGGTCGATAGCCACGCCGTACAGCCGGACCGGATTCTCGGCAGGCAGGAACGCAAGCACCTTGGGAGGCGAATGAAGCGTGGAGAGAAGAGCCGTCTGAGGGGTATCCGGGTCCAGGAGCGCGTGGTACTGCTCGTCGGTCATCCGGGGGCGCAGGCCGGAATAGCCGGCAAACCGGACGGACTGCGAGGCCACCGGCAGGCCTTCGATAGGAAAGAGTTCCACGAGGTACTGCATGACCATTGGTTCAACCGTGCCGGCCACAGCAGGCTTTGTTACCAGGATCTGCGGGGAGTCGATCCGGCTCTCTACCGGAATCGTAAATTCCGCATCGGAAAGCACCGTCACCTGGCAGGCAAGATGGTAGCCGGCTTCCCGTTCCTTCCGGGTGAGGCGACAGCCGGTGACGGTGTCCGGCGCGTCCGTGCAGCTGCCGGAATTCAGGATGACCCTGCACTTCCCGCAGGTTCCCTTTCCCCCGCAGATACTCTCGATAGTAAGCCCGGCAAGCACGATTGCAGAAAGGAGCGAGGTACCGGACGGAACCGTGACCACCCGGTTCATCGGCTGGAAGATTACCCTGATCACCGGTGCATCGGGCTGTTCCATGGATTGTCTTCCTCCTGTAATCAGTATCCCTGCGGGATCAGACCGTTTGTCCGGCCCGAAAGCGACCGTCCGCTCATGTCTTTGGCGGCCAGTGAGCCTTTAAAAAGGCCGGGATACCGGACGAGTCTTTTGGCCCGACCAGCACATGCCAGCCGCTTGCCTCCTCGGTCTCACCGCTCAGGCGTGCGGCAAGCCCCGGGAGGATCAGGTACCGGTGGCTGACCCGGTCGGAGATTCCGGTATCCTTGAGGACCGCAGCAATCGATTCCGCGTTGAGGTACCGTCCGGCAACAGCACTCTCCACGCTGTTCCCGCCGGTATCTGCCACAATCAGGAAACAGTCGATCCCCGCGGCCTTGATATCGCTTTCCACGGTAAAGTAGGTCAGGGCGTAGTTTGTGGTAATCAGCACCGGGGCATCCGGTTTGGGCGAGCCAAAAATTTTGATGCCGGTATCAACCGAGACTGGTTTTCGCGGATCGGTATAGATGTTAAAGCGCCAGATCAGCTGGGGGAGGAGAACCCATCCCTCAAGGGAATGGAGGATCAGGAGATCTGCATACCGGGAGAGGAGCATCGATGCAGCGCACGCCTCCTTCCACTGGATCAGCTCGTGCGAGATCTCGGGGGAGAGCCACGCGGTAATCGGGGTGCCAAGAAGGGGATAGCCCAGAAGATCGTCGCCATCGGCAAAGACCGCACGGCGGATCTGCGAGAAGAGATGAATCGTGCCCGAGAGGCCGGGCTCGACTGAGGTCCCCGGGTCAAGCACGAGATCGGTCACCCCGTAGGCCACAAGCGTCTTTACCAGTGAGCGCAGAAGTGCGATATCATGGGGGGCCGAGACCACAAGCGGGCAGGCGTACCGCAGGGCAAGCTCTGCCATCTCCTTCCAGTTGTCCCTGGTGGCTGCATAGAGAAGCGGGCGGCGCTCGCGGATATGGGCAAGGCCTGCCGCCATGATCGCAGCATCGTAAGTACAGAGGATGAGAGGAAGATCGGTCTGTGAGGCAACTGCGGTTACGGCTGCGGCAAAGGCAGCCGGGTCATGCCGGGTCGAACGGATCGCAATTGCATCCAGCCGGAGCTCGCGCCCGATGTAGTTGTAGGAGAACTCCGAAATTGCCTTTACCCGGGCATCCCGCTCCTCATCAGAAAGATCATCAGAGATATCCAGGGCAATCGGGGTCGGGTTGTGGTAGGTGAACTCGTGGCGGTACAGCACGTACTTCCCGCCCAGTTTCATGGCCCGTTCCCCGGTCCCGACATGAACGGTCCTGACCGGTGGGGCCATGAGGTTTGAGAGATTCTCAAAATTGGCCCGGTACTCCTCTTTGGTGACCGGCGGGCAGTTATCCACGGCAAGCTCACCGTTTACCACCTTTGTGGCAAAGGCCATGCAGTTGGCCTCCCCGCATTCCCTGCAGTTGGTCTTGGGGAGGAGCTTGTACACGTCAATCGGGCTGATCTCCTTGATCGTCTTTCTTGGTTCGCGTTCCGACATCGTGCTCCTCCCTAGATCTTCATGGTAGCCCAGCGGGCCACATCACCCGGCACCGGCGCGTCTTTCTCGGCAAACATCAGGATCGTATCCTTGCAGGTCCGGATTGCGGCCGGATGCATCATCATGAAGATGTCCACCCCGGCAAGGAGGAGCGTGAGCGCATTTATCGTCTCCCAGAGAGGGCCACGCAGTCCCCGCGAACCGTACTTCCTGTCCATCTTCATCCATGCCTCGCGGGCCGCCCATGCGTTCGTGGATGCAGAGATGGTGGGGTGCTGGAGCTCGGTATCCCCCATCAGGGCAGCGTGCCGGGCCCGCTCGTGGATGGTAAACGAATACTCAAGGCCGTACCCGAGGGCAACGGTGGTGAGGTCCATCACAATGTCCTCGGGCGGGAGATACTCGTAGAGCCGGCGGTTGAGCTCCTTTGCCTTGTTGAGCTCAAGGCCGGTAAAACCGAGCACCGCGTGGTTGTGCTCCTTTGCCGCCCGGGCCACAACATCGAGCGTCTTTGTCTCGGTCATACCGAGCGTGACGGAGTTCAAGAGCAGCCGCTCGCCATCGGCCACCTCAGCTACCCTGCTAAAGACCTGTGCATCCTTCTTTGGGTCACCGCACCCGCCAATGATAAGCGGAACGTCAACGGCCTGGAGCACCTCCTCAACCGTCTTAGCCGCTGCCGCAGGAGAAGCATCCCGGATGAGCGGATCGGTGGACATGAGGTGCACAGTGACCATATCCGCGCCATACTTCTTCACGTTCATCTTTGCCCATTCGGCAGGATCCCCCATGACGTCCTTGACGTTCTCCATGAGCACCCGCGGGAGCTGGGTCTCCATGTCAAAGACATCGAGTGCGAAGACGGGCGGATGCGGCGCGGGGTGATCGGCGCTAACAAAGGGAGGATAGGTCGATCCCCCGATAACAAGTGTCTTGCTCCGGCTGCCTCCATCGGCCTTTGTTGCACCCAGTTTCACCTCGTGGATCCTGCCCGCGAACTCCTCATCGTGCGGGACAAACGTCTCTGCAAAAAGTGAGGCCGGTTTCCGGGGAACGGCGGGCAGGCCCGGGGATGCGGCAGGAATGCCGGCGGGGATCCAGAACTCGAGGTCGCCCACCTCCATGGAGAAGTTCTCCAGTTCAAGGCGCTCCTTACCGGAGAGCAGGGATAGGAGCCGGGAGATCACTTCCTGGCCTGCCTGCGGTTCCGGCACCATCAGATCCTTACGCGGGTTCTTTTCCGGCATCCCTTATGCACCTTCCCCGGGTTTTTTGGGCCGGATCGGCTCGATAATGACCCGGTCCGCGGTGATCTTCGCGTTCTTGAAGATGATCTTGAATCCCCCCGCCATCACCGGGAAATCCCCGCCGGAGAAGACCTGCACGGCACCATTTGTCTCCTCTGCAGGCACGAGCTCTTCTGCCTTCCACCGTTCGGTGACCGGGTGGGACTTGCCGGAAAGGAAGTCGCGGAGTTCGCTTACCGTCTGGACATCCTTCTCGGTTGCGATCCGGCTAAAGAGATCTGTGGGGATAAATGCCCGCATCTGCTCCTTGAGCTCGGCAGGCATCCAGACTACCCTGGCATATCCCCCGTCCGCGGCAAGGAACCGGGGGGAACGCAGGTACTCAAGCGAGATCCCGTGGAACCCGTCCACCTGCCTGCCCCCGGCAGTAGAATCCGCCATGGTGGAGAAGGGCAGACCGTTCACCGTTACGTCCCCATAGCCCCTCATAACGATCCCAAAGCCCTCAACCTCGGGAATGTAGAACGCGATCCCTTCAAAGCAGCCGCAGGAAGTATGCGGGCAGGCAAAGGCGCTGTACAGGAAGATCCGGCTCACGGTGCCAAGCGAGCGTTTCCTTGCGCTCTCATTGATCCCGGTGTACTCGCCTTTTACAGGGTCAACGCACTCTCCTTTGCTGATGGGAAAGATCGGGCCCTTGGGATCGATCCGGGCTGCTGCCCGCCCGTCAAACCAGCTGATGGCCCCGCAGTTTGCGTACCGCTGGGGCGTGATCACGCAGACGTGGCTTGGCGCAAACGACTGGCAGAGGGCGCAGCCATAAAAGACATCCACGTCGTCGTCGGTGAGCCCCCGGGCCCGGGCATCGCGTGCCTCATACGAGGCCATTGCCTCGGCGTACCGGGCAGAGATTGCCTCTTTGTCGGTAAAGAATGTGACCTGGATCTTCTCGATAATCGGAAGCTCATTTTTGAGGAGGTCAATGAGGACTTTTCCCACGTGCGTAAGGGAGGTGAGTCCTTTTGCATAGGCTTTTTTGGATACCCGCACCCAGATATCGTAGCGCTGGTTGAGGTGCATGAAGCCTTCGACATAGTTGGTGTACTCGTGGATCCGGCGCTCGATCACGCCTTCGATATCCTCTTCGAGTTGGGGGCCCGCAATCTCGACAAGGATACCGAGCGGGAACTTTCCGCCCTCTTCCATGGCAGAAAGGTCCGGGCCGACAACCGTGATCGCCCCATCGCGGATCTCCCCGGGCTTTCGCACTTTTACCAGCTCGAACTTCTTTTCCACTGAGGGGCCACCGAGCTCGACATGCATGTCGTTTTTCCGGATCCTCTCACCCACGTGGACAAGCCCGACATCCACCGGCATATTTTCAAACACCTGCCGCGCCTCCCGTGGTTTCTTCGATTATGGCCTCAAGGTTCTCCTGCCAGTCCTTTTCGGAGAGGTTGGCAAACGACCAGGTGGCATTGGGCTGGTATTTGTTGTCCAGCGTGATCGTCCTTGTATGCGGGGCAAAGTGCTTGAGCCCGGAAAGAAGTGTCCAGGCCATGGGATACGGGAGGCCGGCGATGATGGCAAGATCACAGGGGCCCTTTCCCCCCGGCCCTTCCCAGACAGGATCCGCGATCCTCTGGCCGGCCACAACTGCCGGTAAGATAAGGGCATTCATGTATCCCCTCTCTACGAGGGCCCGGTTAACGTTCCCGGTGGCAATGACCGGGATCCGGTACGCCCGGGCAAGCACGAGCAGGTAATCAACAAGCTTCCGGTCCCCGATCTCTGCTGATGCAGATTGGTTCCCAAGCAGGAGCACCGGTGACCGGGCGCGGCCGATCACGGCTTTTGCCATGGCCGGCTTGGTGATCACGGTAGCTTTCTTCGGGCCGCCCACCTCGGCTGTCTGCCAGGGATCTGCTGAACTCATAGCCGGCCCTCCCCGGGCATATCACGGGTAAGCAGGGTCGGGTCCGGTATGGGCTGTTCCTTCCAGCCGGACTGGGAAAGAATACCCGTGATCTCACCTTTGAGGGTCACAGGAATATCTGCGGTAGTGCGGATATAGCGCGGGATGTCTTCCGGCAATGCGCCGTGGCTGCGCTGGTACAGGTCAATGTAGTGCGTGAGCTTCATTGCCCGGCCCCGGGTCGTGTCATTGGGCCGCATGCAGAGCTTTGCCACAAGCACCATTGCTTCTTCTTTTGTCTCGGCGGCCACAAAGAGATGCTCCGGGGCCGGGCCGGCATAGACTTTCTCGCCGGTCCGCTGGTCGTGAACATACCAGTCCTCATCGCGGTCAGCCCGGCCAAGGAGCATCCGGCGGTACTTGGTGCCATGGGGGCCGACCACCACAGGGATCCCAAGCCGCCAGAACCCGCTTGCGATTGCCGCCGCCTTCTGGGACATCGCACCCCACGCAACACCTACCGCACCGACACGGTTGTGGACATAGTCGGCGATCTCGGCATAGTTCCCGCGCAGGTTGCGTCGGGCAAAGATGCTTGCGATCTTGATGGTTGCCCCGGCGATATGGGCGTTTGCGACACAGGAACCGACATTCACGATCCCTCCTGCAGTAAAACTGCCCGGGAACTGCTCATAGGGGGTCTTTCCCTCCTCGTCCCGGTACATCCCAATCGACATCGCGGCACAGCCCGAGGTGCAGACAATGTACCGGCGCTTTGCAAACTCCACGCTCATTTCGGCGATTTCTTTTCCGCCGTTTGCGAAATTGGAGCAGCCGACAAATGCCACAACGCCCGGGATCTCCCCGAGAACGATGGGCCCGCCAACGTTGCGGATCTCGACATCCTGAATAGCGCCCCGCCCAGTCCGGATCACGAACTTCTCGTTTTTGATCTTCTCTGCGGCTGCAGCCACGATCAGCGAATGGACCGGGATATCCTGCGTGCAGGCATGCTCGCACCGCCCGCATCCAACACAGGTCTCGTACAGAAGAGAAAGAAGCGAGAGGTCGCCTTCCGCCGCAGCTTTCATACCTTGCGGGATAGCAAGGTCGTTGGGGCAGGCCCGCTGGCAGAGCCGGCACCGGGTACAGTCAGCAGCCTTTTCGCGGACTGCCTCCGGTGAAAGGGCAGTGGAGGTTTTCCTCCGTGCCGGCATCACGGTCCGGGCCACCCGGACTGCCACCTCGCCGGCCTTTTCCGAATCAAGGATCAGGGCACCCTTGGCCCGGCCTGACGAGAGATCGGCAACTATGGCATCCACCGGGTCACGGGTCCGGTCGGGAAGGCCCATGCAGTTCTTATCAGATGTGGCAATAAAGGGCGTGCCGGCAGCCACAGCCTCGTCAAACGCATCGGTCCGGACGCACTGCTCATCTACGACGATCACATCGGGAATCCCACTCCGGATGTACCGTAGCTGCCAGGACATGGGGCCGATGATCTTTGCCCGCGGAGAGTAGCGGGTGGCATCAACCGAGGTGCAGCAGATGCCGGTCACCTCCACCTGGTCGGTAAGGTTCTCCTCCGCAAGGTAATCGATAATGGCAACCGCGGGCGGAACATTATGGCCGATGACCAGGATCACCGGTTTTGTGGTCTCAACTGTTCCCATGCCGAGCGCCGCAAGTGGTGCATCGGGATCGGCTTTCGGGTAACCGAGCGCCGAGATCTGCGCAAGGTCTGCTACCTCCATGCCCACCTGGTCGATCATGCCGGCGTGGAGCACCTTGCTCTCGAAATCCAGGTATTTGCCCTCCTGCCCGGTATGGGTTGCCGCAAGAAGCGACGTGATCTGGCTCTCGCAGTAATCTAGGACGGTTTCAAGATCCGCAAGGATCTGCGGCTTTTCCCCGCAGACAAGCCGGATGACAGGTGCCTCCACCCCAATCGCATTCCCGCCGGGATCAATTTCGCAGTCGCGACCCGAACGCTTGATGGCATAGGTCACGAGCTCACGCGCATGGCTCGTGTGGGTGGCGGCACCGATGCACGCAGTAAGGAGCACGGTCCGGGCCTGCTGGGCCGGCATCGAGATCCCACAGGCTCCTTTTTTGGTGCCGGTAAGATCGCACTTGCCGTAGGTGCACAGGCAGCAGAGATCGCAAAAGGGCATGTAGAACGGTTGGTACCGGGAGAGGAGTGTATGGTCCCACTCACGAAGGGTGGCAAGTGAAGGGTATGGCGTCGGGCCTTTTTCTTCAGCCCAGTCCCCGGCAGAAAGTTTCCCGATAGAAACCGAGAGGTCCCGGATCCGGCCAAAACCGGCATCCAGTTCCTTTATCGACAAAGAGACTTTCTTTTCCGTCACCAGCAGCACAACCGGGGTAAATTGTCACCTAAAATACAGGATACTGGTATATATGTACACGTACAGGTTTTTAACCAAATCGACCGGGATACCAAAGGTACGGGTACCGGGGGATCACCCTGAACCGGGTTTCCCGTAACCGGCTCGTTCCATCAGGGTACAGACCGATCGGTATCCCGGGGAATCCACCGGCAGGTCAAGGAGCGGCCGGCCTGCAATGACCGATTCCTGCACCAGGGGATCGAACGCAATCTTTCCCAGGTACTCCCGCCCGGTCTCCTCTTCTGCCCTTGCACCAAGCTCGGCAGGGAAAAGGCTTCCGCCCACCACAAAGAAGCGGTCGAACGCGATCCCGACTTCCCGTGCGATCCGGTCGGCACGTTTGACATGGAGGAAGGATTTGTGGGACGGCCCCAGCACATCGAAGAGATCACTCACGCTGGCCGTCACCTTACGGTTGAGGTGTTCGAGGCCGGCAGGAGAATCGACCAGCACGCACCGGTAGTTTTTTGCAAGCGTTGAGAGCGCCCCTTTGAGCGCTGCATCCGGCATGCAGTAACAACCCTCGATCCACTTGGTCCCCACAGCGATAAGGTCAAAATGCTCACTCTCATACAGCCCGTCCCGGAGCACCCGGCTCTCGATCCTTTCTGTGGGGGCGATACCCGTCATCGTCCCGCCCTTTTTAATGAAGGTCTCGGTCACGAGCTCGGCAATCGTCTTTACCCCTTCGCGTTCGAGATCAACGCCCACCATCTCGGCAAGGTTCTGGTCAGGGTCGAGATCGATGAGGAGAAGCGGGGCCTCTTCCTGCTCAAGGAAAAATTTGGTCTGCAGTGCGACAAAACTTGTCTTACCGGTACCCCCCCGGCCCATGGTTACCAGTGTCTTCATGGGTGTTCTTCCTGATCGGCCATTTCCCGGCTGGTCTCTGAAAGGATCCCGGCGATGGCATCAAGCGCTGCCGAGCCTTTGAGCGCAGCGACTGCTTCCCCGGCTACACCTGCCCGCGTCACCGTCGGGTCAAACGGGATCATACCAGGAACGGGAAGATTCCGGGACCGGGCAAAATCCCGGATAACCCTATCCTGCGCCGGATCCTGGATCCGGTTTCCCACCAGTTCCACCCGGGGGATACCGGCATCCCGTGCCATCTGTGCAATCTTCCCGGCAATGGCAAGCGACTGCCGGTGGGCATCGCTTACCACGAGCATCACATCCACGTTCTCTGCAGTTCCCCGCCCGATATGCTCAACACCGGCTTCCATATCAAGGATAACAACTTCGCGGTGCTCCACCAGCAGGTGGCGCAGCAGGGCGCGGACCACGCTGTTTGCCGGGCAGGTGCACCCGGCACCCATCGAAGTCACGGTGCCCATGACCAGCAGGTGCGGCCCGGCAGGGGTGGGGACGGCATACTTTGTTACTATATCATTCACAGAAAAATTCAGCGCATACACGCCGGGATAGGATGTCCCGGTCTTTGCGGCGATGAGATCCGCGTTCTTCGAGACCGGGATAATGGCATCCGCTTCGCGTGGGGAGAGGCCGAGCAGGAAGGCAAGGTTGGGCGCAGAGTCTGCATCCAAGGCGAGGGTTGTATGCCCGGCGCGGGCAAAAAGGAAGGCCAGACTCCCGGCGAGAAGTGTCTTTCCCGACCCGCCTTTCCCTGCCACTGCGATCTTCATCCCGCACCACACCCTGTTTTTGATATATTGGCAGAACCGGTTTAAGAAACCGGTTACGTTACCAATGATCTCATAGGACACGCCCCGGCAAAAAAACAGATTTGTTGTGGGAATTGAACGGGTGGATCCGCTCCCTTCACCCGGAGAAGTCCCGTACCTTAATGAGGGTAAACGGCCAACGGTATAGGAAGTACGGTGGCTGATGGCTGAACTTCGGATTGTCGGGACTGCACACGTTTCCCAGAAAAGTGTTGATGAGGTGAAAGCCGCAATCGAGGAGTTCCGGCCGGACATTGTTGCAATAGAACTGGATCCTGCCCGGTTTGCGGCCCTCAAGAAACAGGCAAAGGACCCGACCGTGGAGGATGTCCTTGAAGTCAAGAACTTCAACTCGCTTCTTGTCCAGTGGCTCCTCTCCTACCTCCAGCGCAAGATCGGCGTCGATGTTGGTGTTGAGCCCGGGGCCGAGATGAAGGCTGCCATTACTGAAGCAGAAAGCCGCAATATCCCGGTTGCCCTCGTGGACCGCGACATCCGCCTTACTCTGCTCCGGTTCTGGAAATCCATGGGGGTAATCGAGAAGATCAAGATGTTTTTTGCATTAATCTTCTCGATTGCCGAAGTGGACAAGGGAGAACAGATCGATATCGAATCTCTCAAGGACCAGGATATCATCGATGCTGTCATGGAGGAGTTTCACCGGTTTTCGCCCAACGGGGCCCATGCGCTGATTGACGAGCGGGATGCGTTCATCGCCCACCAGCTGGTCATTCTCAAGGCGCAGAGACCGGATGCCCGCATCCTTGCCATAGTCGGTGCCGGCCACCGCCAGGGCATTACGAATTATGTCGAGAAACCGCAGACCCTGCCGCCGTTTGATTCACTCATTAAAGAGCCAAAATCCTTTCCCTGGGCAAAAATTTTCGGTTTTGCAGTCACCGGGCTCTTTGCATTCCTGCTTGCCGCGATTGCATTTTCTGGCGTAGGCTGGACAGTACTCCTGTACGCACTCCTCTTCTGGGTAATCATTCACGGGGTGCTTGCCGCGGTATTTACCCTCATTGCCGGCGGCCATCCCTATTCTGCCCTAACCTGTTTTGCCGTGGCGTGGATGACATCACTTAACCCGCTGCTCCATGCCGGGTGGTTTGCCGCATACGTTGAGGCAAAGGTCAGGAAGCCGCCGGTTTCGGATTTCCGGAAGATCTATGAGACAGAGTCATTGCGGGAGATGGCACGCATACCGCTCTTTAAAGTCGTACTCGTGGCAGCGCTGGCAAACCTGGGAAGCCTGATAGGTACCGTGCTGTATTTTTTCCTTGTCTTCCCGCTGCTTCACATTGACCCGGGAACGGTGATCTCCACCGGGGTTCACAACATGTATACGTGGGTCGCCGGGCTCATTTAAAAAAGAAAACAATAGATAATCCGGAAAGGACCGGTCAGGGCTCGTGTATTCCGGTCCCCACTGTGCATGCCCGGATCTCCTGGTCAATCCAGTCCTGCACTACCAGTTTCATCTGCTGCTGAGTCATGCCCGCAGAAAACCGGATCCGGATCTCCACTTCAAGCAAATCGAGGATTGGCTCGACAGTCCGTAAATACTCCTCTGCCCCGGTAAATCCCCCGGCTTTCTCAATATGGATCATCACCAGATCGTTGAGGTGCGAGAACTCACCGGTTACATCAATAATCTGTTCGAGAGTCATACCACCTGCAACGGGAGGCGCCGGAGTACAGGAAGGGTCGGGCACTCCGGCATTTGCCTCACCGGTGTCCATTTTTCCTTCCCGCCGGTTGGCTGAATCCTCGTCCATATACGCGCTCCCGCATACACTACCCTTACCAGAGTGGCTCGAACCTGAACCGATAAATAGGTTGGCATCAGGAGCGGGGGGCTTTACTCAGGGGTGTTGTCTTTCCTTGTTTGCTCCCGACAGGATACCCCGGGCTGCGCAGTGTCCTGTAGAAAACGCGGCCTGGAGGTTAAACCCGCCGGTATCCCCATCGATATCGAGCACCTCCCCGGCAAAAAAAAGGCCGGGTACCAGTCTCGATTCCATGGTTTTGGGATTCACCTCATCAAGTGCAACACCGCCCCGGGTTACCATGGCAACAGAAAGATTGCCTACTGATGAAACCCGGACCGGGTATTCCGTGAGCATGCTGATCAACCGGTTGCGGGCGGCAGCGGTCAGGTGGGCCCCGGTACTGTCGGCCGGAACACCCGCACATTCCGGGAGAAGACGGGCCAGCCGTTCGGGAATTCCAAGCCCGGCAACAAGGGACTTGATCGCTTTTGAAGGTGAACGGGCAATGGCAGCAAGGATCTCGCGTTCCAGCGCATCGCGCCTGACAGACCCGGAAAACGCTATCCGGATCTCGTCACCGGCCCGTATGTCCCGGGAGCAGTCAAGAATGCCAGGACCGGAGAGGCCGGTGTGCGTAAAGAGCAGGTCACCGTTTCCTTCCATAATCCTGCGGCCGTTGCGCCAGAGTGAGAACGGGAGCGCAGGAAAGGTTATCCCGGCAAGTGAGGAAAACGGGAACGGTTCTGCAATAACCGGGGAAAGTGCAGGGCCAACATCAGTAATCGTATGGCCAAGAGACGCCGCGATCCGGTACCCGTCACCGGTGGAGCCTGTCTTTGGGTACGAGGCCCCTCCCGTGGCAAGGACAAGGTGCCGGGCGTATACCCACCCGGCCGATATTTGAACCCTGAAACCGGGATTTGCAATCTCAACCTGCCGGACGGGTTCCCCACATTTGAGGATAACTTCCCTGAGCTCGCATTCCCGGATAAGGAGCGCGGTAATATCGGCGGCGTTACGACTTCTGGGAAAGATCTTCCCCCCCGGCGTTGTCTCAAAAGAAAGGCCGCGTTCCTCAAAAAATCCGATTAGGGCCTTGTTGGTGAAGGATAACAGGGACGGTTTGAGGAACTGGCCGTGCGAACCGTACCGGGAAAAGAACGATCGGATATCTCCCTCGTGAGTGAGATTGCACTGGCCGGTACCGGAGATGTTAAGTTTCGCTCCTGGCGTGGCGTTTTTCTCGAGTAAGAGTACGCGGGTTTGCGGGGCCGCAGCATGGATCGCACAGAAAATGCCGGCCGGACCGGCACCGGCAATTACCGTATCGTACTTTTCCAAAAGGGCACCTGTGTACGGATTATCTCGCTTTTCCGGCAGATGAACCTTGCATTATATCACCATCAAGAGCAGGTTTTTGTAAGTCAGGTACATCGAACGATCGCAGTTTCCGGGAAGCCGGAGGGACTACCGCACAAGGGACCTAATTACACTTTTTCCGGAACCATTCTGCATAATGATGGCGCAGCTCCGCGGCCTCTTCCGGGGTAAAATCCTTCTTTTTATGGGTATGGAGGTGTTTTTCCATCTGCCGGATGATGTGTTCGGCATCATGGTAATCCCCGACCTCAAGGTACGCGGGCACCTTGGCAACCTCGAACGCATGCCCGCAGGCCGGGCAGAGTTTCCACTTCTGGAACCGGTCCACATAGGAGAACGCCCTGCATCCCGGACACCGGAGGATGAGGTACATAGGCATGAGGTCATCTGTGTGACCTCTATAAAAATATATTGATATCCGGGTCAGGGATTCCGGAAATGTATCCTGCCGGGAAAAACAGGGAGAACTGTTATACCATAATGCCAAACGAAATCCCTATATGGTGCGATTACCCCATACACAGGGATTATGGAAAATATCGCTGTCACAGGTATCCGGGGACTTCCCCTCATAAAATCCGGTGATAATATTCCCGCGATGATCTGTGAGAAAGTGGAGATACACAATGGAGATATCCTGTCTCTTGCTTCCACGATCTACTCAAAAGCCAAGGGCTATACCAAATCCCTTTCCGAGATCACCCCTTCACCGCAGGCTGTCCGGCTGGGAAAACTCAACGGGGAAGACCCCCGGTTTGTCCAGGCCGTTCTCGATGCCTCAAAGGAGATCCTCATGGAGCATCCTTTTATTCTCTCCGAACTTCCATTCGGCCACATCGGAGTCCGGGCAGGGGTGGACCAGAGCAACATCGATGATGGCCACGTGATCTTCCTCCCACCGGACCCGATGCAGGCGGCAGCGGAGGTAAGGGAGGAGATCAAAAGGATCACCGGAAAAACCATCGGTGTGATCATCACCGATACCTGCGGGAGATCCTTCAGGCGGGGCCAGACCGGGCATGCCATCGGGTGGAGCGGGTTTACCGCGATCCGGGACTTCCGGGGAGATACTGATCTCTTCGGCCACAAACTCAAGATCACTGAGGAGGCAGTGGTGGACGAAATTGCAGGGTTTGCCAACTTTGTCATGGGGGAGAGCAACAACGGGGTTCCCGCAGTGATCTTCCATAACTGCCCATCATGGACCGGCCATGACGAGATCTATTTCTCGAAATCAGAGGATATCACAAGAAAACTGCTCAAAGGGCACAACCCTTCATGAGAGAAAAAGGGATCCGGCTGTATTAGCCGGGTTATGCGTGTGTTGAATAGAGAAGATTAAGGGCCATAACAATGATCCCGATTACTGCTGCGATAGCCATGACCGCTATGGGACTGATATGAACAGCCCGCCGGTCCTCGCTCTCGTAGTAGTTGACGAGACCTGCTGAGGAGAGTAACCTTCCGCCTTGCTTCTTTGCCATACAAATATATTTCCTTTTTCGCTATATAAAAGAGAGTTACGGGGATTGATGCAGGCAGGACAGGTTCTCTCGGGCCAGGCTATTGTGGGTGAAGAGCTCGCGCTGCGGCCGGTGGATATCGTAATTGAAGGGGACAGGATCACGGCTATCGAAGAAAATCCCCGTGCACCTCCGGTCTGGATTTGCCCGGCTTTTTTTAATGCACATACCCACCTTGGGGATACCATTGCCATGGACTGCGGAAGCACCGGCGATCTGGTCAGCCTGGTTACTCCTCCAGACGGCCTCAAGCACCGGCTCCTTGCTGCTGCAACAAAAAAGGATCTTACCGCGGGTATGCGTGCATCGGTTACCGGGATGATCCGATCCGGGACATTGGGCTGTGCTGATTTCCGGGAAGGTGGCAGGGAAGGGGTATTGGCACTCAGGGACGCAGTGGCCGGCCTTACTTTCAGACCGGTCATTTTCGGAAGGGGAGGGGGAGAAGATCTTGCAGACGGCCTTGGGGTAAGCAGTACCCGTGATGTTCCGGGTGTGGAAGAGATGATCAGGCACGCACGGAATGCCGGAAAAAAAATAGCATTCCATGCGGGTGAGCGGGACCGTGGCGACATTGATGCAGCCCTCTCCTTTGAACCGGATCTTCTCATCCACATGACTCATGCAACAAAAAGGCAGCTCAGGGCATGTGCGGAACAGGAGATCCCGATCGTGGTCTGCCCCCGGTCCAACTGGGTACTGGGCGTGACCTCATCGGCACGCCATCCCCCAGTCCGGACCATGATCGAGCTGGGGTGCACCCTCCTGCTTGGAACAGACAATGTAATGTTTATCCCCCCGGATATGTTCTCGGAGATGGCATTTCTCTCAACGATCTACCATCTCGATCCCCGGGTTATCCTCCGATCTGCGGTTGCAGGATCGGAACTGACCCGTACACCATTTTTCATCCGTAAAGGTGCCCGCGCAGCCTTTTTTACGTTCGATCCGGCCCAATCCGCGCTTGTATGCAGCCGCGACCCGGTCGCATCTCTGGTAAAACGCGCTCAAACGGGCATGCGCGGGAATAACGTTTTTAATTTGAAAACTCAATAAAAATGGCATGTTTGTTTCGGGTGATGCCAATGTTTACTAACATACTTGTTGCCATCGATGGTTCAAAGGCAAGCGATCAGGCTATCGAACGGGCTGTCGACGAAGCAAAATTATGGAACGCACGGCTTCATGCAGTATACGTGGTAGAAACGGGCCTTTTTACATCACTCCCCTCAGACAATACCGTAGAACTCATGTACCGTGCGCTTGAAACCGAGGGGAATGCAGTCCTTGAAAAAGCAAAAAAAATCGCAGCAAAAAATGGTGTAACTCTTACTCCGCACTTAAAGCAGGGACACGCCGGGAGCGAGATTCTGGCTCTGGCCGCAAAAGAGAAGGCCGACCTTATCGTTTCTGGTTCCCACGGTAAGAGCAGGACCGACAGCATTCTCTTAGGAAGCGTCAGCACCTATATTACTACACACAGCCCGGTCACGACCATGGTGGTGAGATCATAACCGACATGCTTGTTAAAGACTACATGACGTCCGATGTCGTCCATGTCGATATCCCCGGCAACCGCGACGATGTTCTCAAGATCCTCAAACGCACCGGCATCTCAGGAGTACCCGTTCTCAAGAACAAGAAGCTGGTCGGCATCATCACCCGTAAGGATCTCCTGCGAAAACCCGAGGAAACCCAGCTCGGCCTCCTCATGACCTCAAAGCCGATAACCATCGGCCCTGATGCAGATATCCGGGAGGCGGCCCGGCTGCTGGTTTCCCACCGGATCCGAAGGTTACCGGTGGTAGAGGACAACAAGCTGATCGGCCTGATCTCAGTTGCCGACCTCATCCACGCGATTGCCCAGATGAAGATAAAAGATGAGATCAAAGATCTCTATACAAGTACAACCTTTGCACTCTGGGAAGACACCCCGCTCCCGCTTGTAGGAAGGGTCATGGAGATCTCCGGTGTGGACGCAATCCCGATCCTCAATTCTGACAGTGTCCTCCAGGGCATCATCTCAGAACGTGACCTGATCCGGCACTCGTCAATCGAAGACTCTGTCGGCGTTTCCGACTTCTCGAACGGTACAGATGATGACGAGTGGACCTGGGAGAGCATCCGCGACAACCACTCCATCAGTTTTGGCATCTCCCGGGTGCAGCTGCCCAACCGGCCGGTGAAACTGGCCATGGTAAAGAATGTCGTGGCAGTTCCCAAGAACTCCGAAGTGAGCGAATGTGCGCTCAAGATGCGGAGATCGCGGGTCGACCAGCTCCCGGTGGTCAACGGGGATAAAAGGCTGTCAGCCATGCTCTTTGACCGGGAACTTATCCGGGCCCTCTGCAAAGAGGATACGGAATAACAACCTTTAAGTTCCCCGGTGTCATTTTACCTATAAAACGCTTTTAATTGATTTTAGGCGTTCATTTGTTTTTGAGGTGTTGATATGCCTGAACAATATCAGGAATCTATGACAGGGACGACAACGGTAGGTCTGGTATTTGCCGGAGGGGTGATCCTTGCCACGGAGAAGCGTGCGACCATGGGATATATGATCGCAAGCAAGCGTGCAAAGAAGGTCTACCAGATCGCCGACCGTATCGGCATGACAATTGCCGGCGGGGTCGGGGATGCACAGCAGCTGGCCCGGATCATTACCGTTGAATGCAACCTGTACCAGATACGCAGGTCACGGGAGATCACGGTAGGGGCCGCATCTACGCTCCTTTCCAACTACTTAAACCAGAACCGGTACTTCCCGTACTACGTCCAGTTGCTGGTCGGCGGAATTGACGATCACGGGCCAAGCGTCTACTCGGTGGATGCAATGGGAGGGGCCACAAAGGAGGAGGACATTGTCTCCACCGGTTCCGGCTCGCCCATGGCCTACGGTGTGCTGGAAGACCGGTACCGCCCGGGGATGAACGAGGATGAGGCAGTCGAACTTGCGGTCCGTGCCCTGCGGTCGGCCATGAAGCGCGATGCCGGATCCGGCGAAGGAATCCATGTTGTGGTCATCACCAAAGACAGATACGAAAATGTCAGTGAGGAGACCATAAAAAAACACCTCGCCAAAACTATCGCATAATCTCTTTTTAGGACGTTTACAGTTATGTTGATTGAAGATCGGTTAAAAGAGCTCAGGGATAAGATCAACGAGCGGGTGCCTTCGGGAATCCGGGTCACCGAGGTTGAATTTGAAGGGCCCGAACTTGTGATCTACACGGATGATCCCAAACGGTTTGCCGATGAAGCCGACCTGATCCGGGTCCTGGCACGCGATCTGCGCAAGCGGATCGTTGTCCGTCCCACTATCCTTGAGGATCCTGAGAAAGCGGCAAACGAGATCCGGGCGGTTGTACCGGATTCCTCAGGTATCACGGATATTTTCTTTGACGCGGATACCGGGGAAGTTCTTATCGAGGCAGAAAAACCCGGTGTAGTTATCGGGAAAAACGGGATCACGCTGCGCGAGATCACCAAGCATATAGGCTGGACGCCAAAAGTGGTCCGCACCCCGCCAATTGAAAGTTCCACGGTCAAGCAGGTCCGGCAGTACCTGCGCTCGGTCAACGAGGAACGGAAAACGTTTTTGCGTACCATCGGGCGCCGGATCCACCGCGATATCCCGGGCCGGGACGAAACCAACAAGGATGCACCAAGGAAAGACCAGTGGGTCCGGGTCACGACCCTTGGCTGCTGCCGTGAAGTAGGCCGGGCAGCCTTCCTCTTAACCACCCCTGACAGCCGTGTGCTCATCGACTGCGGGGAAAAACCGGACAATGCCGGCGGGACCCCATACCTCTATGTCCCCGAGATCCACCCCCTCGCCCAGCTCGATGCCGTGGTCCTTACCCATGCCCACCTCGATCACTGTGCACTCATACCCCTCCTGTACAAATACGGGTACGAGGGCCCGGTATATTCCACCCCGCCAACCCGGGATCTCTCGGCGATGCTCCAGCTGGATTACCTGGATGTCATCAACAAGGAGGATCGCAAGATCCCCTACAGTTCAAATGAGGTCAAGACCTACATCCGGCACTCGATTACCCTCAATTACGGCAGCGTGACCGATATCGCCCCTGACATCAAGCTCACCTTCCATAATGCAGGCCATATCCTTGGCTCCGCCATCGCACATTTCCACATCGGAGACGGGCTGTACAACATCGCATTTACCGGGGACTTCAACTACAGCAAAAGCAGGCTTTTTAACCCGGCCATTAACCAGTTCCCGCGCCTCGAAGCCCTCTTCATGGAGAGCACCTATGGCGGTTCCAATGATTTCCAGCCGGCACGCTCGGACGCAGAATTGAAGCTCTACGAGACAATCAACAAGGTACTCTCGCGGGGCGGCAAAGTGATCATTCCAGCATTTGCCGTGGGCAGGTCACAGGAAGTCATGCTTGCCCTTGAAGAGGGGATGCGTCTTGGAAAAATCCCGCATGTCAAGATCTACCTCGACGGCATGATCCGCGAGGCAACAGCCATCCATACTACCTACCCGGAGTACCTCAACAATGACCTCCGGAACCTGATATTCCGGGAGGGGATGAACCCCTTCCTTGCCGAGTGCTTCCAGCAGGTGGACTCATCCGAGCTCCGCGAGAAGGTGATCAACGGCGATCCGTGCGTTATTATCTCCACAAGCGGGATGCTCAACGGCGGACCGGTCATGGAATACCTCCTTAACCTTGCCGAGGATGAGAAGAATGCGCTCGTCTTTGTCGGGTACCAGGCTGATGGAACGCAGGGCAGGCGCATCCAGAAGGGGTGGCGCGAGGTACCCCTGGGCCGGAAGGGCACGATCACAATTAACCTCGAGATTGACACCATCGACGGCTTCTCAGGGCACTCTGACAGGCGCCAGCTGATGAACTACATCGGCCAGATCCAGCCCCGGCCCGAGAAGATCTTCTGTATTCACGGCGATGAGAACAACACCATCGATCTTGCCAGTTCCATCTACAAACGTTACCATATCCAGACGCACTCTCCGATGAACCTGGAAACGTACCGCATGGTATAACACTGAACTATCAATGAAGGCATACCTCGCTGTCATTTGTCTGGGCGTCTTTGCGCTGATGGCACTTTCAAATGCGATCGTCCCGGTGCTTCCTGCATTTGCACCGGGAGCGGCAGAGGAGGGCGCCATCTATGCTGCCTATTTTCTTGGTGCCTTCCTCTTCACGCTCCCCGGGGGCATTCTTTCCGACAGATACGGCAGGGTGCCGGTGATCCGCGCCGGCCTTGTGCTGACGGTGATAAGCGGGGCCCTGCTTTTCTGCGCATCGGGGCCCCTGCCGGTGATCGCGCTTCGCTTCATTGAGGGTCTCGGAGCCGGTCTTTTTATCGCGGCAGGGATGTCGTATATCAACTCGCAACCAAACCACACCCGCCTGAGTGGTTATTACCTGGCCATGCTCAATGTGGGGCTGGTGGCCGGTCTTGCGATTTCGGGATGGCTTGCCACCCGGTTTAGTGAGCCAGCACTGGGAATCGGCGTTTTTACCCTAATTTCCCTTGGGGCACTTGCCGCAGGCCTCATCATCCGCGAAACACCGGTGGCACATTCCTGCACCGCTGCCAGCCCCCGACAGGATCTCCGGGGGATTGCCGCGCTCATTCGTGCCCATGTACGGTTGTGGTATTCTGCGATTGTCCTTGTGGGGATCACCGGCGTGATCTCGTCACTGTACCCGGGTTTCTCAAAAGAACCGGCAGATGTCCTTGGTATCTGGCTCGCGGCGATGAGCGTGGCTACAATTATTACGGTGCTGGTGATCTCCCGATTTCCCCTGCCTGCACGGGATACTATCCGGTGGTCAGCGGTCCTTATGGCCGGGGGGGTTCTTCTCTCCTTTGTTTCTCCCTTTGGTTTTGTGGTGCTCGGGGCCCTTGCCGGTATCGTGATGGTTGCCCAGATGGCGATCCTCGCAGGAGAACAGGACCGGCAGGGGCTGGTCATGGGCCTGTTTTCTACCGCAAGTTACCTGGGTATGACTATCCTGCCGTTTATTGCCGGGATCCTTGCTGAAGGAGCAGGGTATCCTTACGCATTCGTTTTCACCGCAATCCTTGGCGGAACGGTAGCATTTTTGATCTGCGGCAGGCGCTGCAACCCGGCCCCGACAGGAATGTAAACCACGCCAGACCGTTAGGGTAAAACAATACCTTCATCTGTTACAAAAGAGCATTTTCGGATATGCAGATGAGCACAAAAGCTGGTATGCTGGTCCTTGTTCTCCTTATTCTCATTCCCGCGGTGGCAGCTGAGGATGCTACGGACTGGTACACCAAAGCCCAGAACGCTGCTTCAGCAGGCGACTATACCGATGCAGTGATCTATTACACCAATGCAATCAGTC
The DNA here is from genome assembly GCF_000017625.1 of Methanoregula boonei 6A8. Classification (NCBI taxonomy): domain Archaea; kingdom Methanobacteriati; phylum Methanobacteriota; class Methanomicrobia; order Methanomicrobiales; family Methanoregulaceae; genus Methanoregula; species Methanoregula boonei. The sequence goes on from NC_009712.1 coordinate 1,420,314, forward strand.
TCAATCCTACCTATGATGCCGCATACGCCGGGGAGGCGGCGGCACTTAATTCACTCGGGCAGTATTCCGCGGCACTTACCGCAGCAAACCAGGCCCTTGCAATCCGTTCAAGTCCCACAGCGCTTGGAGCGCAGGCGGATGCCCTTTTTTACCTGGGCAGGTACAATGACGCGATCGGGGCTTATACCAATTATACTGCAGTCGTAACCAATCAACAATCGGCATACTGCAATCTTGCATATTCCTATGTTCAGGTCAACTATACAACACAGGCACTTGCCACGTATTCCCAATGTACAAATCTTAACCCAAATGATCCATTGGTATGGAACCAGATTGGCCTTGTGGATATGTCCTTGGGCAAGTATACTGATGCCCTGAATGCATTTAACAAGGCAACTGCTCTTACCGTCAATAATGCTGAGATCTGGAACAACAAAGGAGAGGCACTTGTTGCACTGGGCCGGTATCAGGATGCAGTTCCCTGCTTTAACACCGCGCTCACGTTGAATCCGACCTACACTGCAGCACAGGAAAACCTGAATGCGGCCATGGGCAAGGGCCAGGTCTATACGTATACAATGACACCCACCCCGACAGAGTCCCGCTGGTACCTGGGAGGGATTACCCCAACAAGCGCAACCCCGACTGAAGTTGCAGTATCCCTTGAAAATATTACCCAGGTTGTCCAGACAGCAACGCCGGTTACTACAATCCAGGCAACAACACCTGTCCCGACACGGACCACGTATACGCCGCTCTCACCAGTTCCGGTGCTTGCGGGCCTTGGTTTTGCAGTATTCCTTCTGGTCCGGATCAGGAGAGGTAAGAACCGGTGAGTTTCTAAAAAAAACAGGAAGCTCATTTTCTTTTTATCGTTTAGGACAGGTGTGAACTATACTCCCGCATAACCCGCAGATAAATTTCTGCGGCTTTTTTGAGTGCTGCAACAGAAACCCGTTCATTGATCCCATGCAGCGTGGCTAGATCGCCGGGACCATACTCGATCACCCGGAATCCCGCTGCACGCAGGTGCCGGGCATCGCTTGCCGCCCACTGGAGGATTGGGCTCGCAGGTCTGCCCTGCACGGCACTGACCTCCCGACAGACCACGGAAACAAAATCACAGAGAGGATCGGTCAGGGAAGGCTCATGAAGGGCTTTCCTGACAAGCGCGGCATGGGGTGCGTGAGCCATAATCCCTTCAACCAGCATCCGTATATCGCATCCCCACGGGATACGCAGTTCAAGATCGAGATTGCAATGCTGGGCCACAATGTTGACCTTCTCCCCTCCGGCTATTATGCCGGGGTTAAACGACACCCGCTCCAGGATATCCCCTCCCTTATCTAACCCGAACTCTTCGGCAAAGACTGCTGACGAAGACCTGATCAGGTCCCTGAGATCTTCATCCAGGGAAAAAACATGATCGGGAAGACCCCTGACATATTCAAGCAGGTGTACGGCTTCCATAACTGCACTCCTCCCCACGAGGGGATACAGGGACCCATGGCCGGGTTTCCCGGTAAACCGGAGTTCAAGCCGGCAGAGCCCCTTCTGCCCGATGCAGGGATGCAGGGCAGGAGAGGGTTCGGCAATCAGGCAATCACAGGGAGGAAGAAGACCTTTTTCAAGCAGGAGCCTTACTCCGTACTCGCCTCCGGTCTCTTCGTCACACACAAAAAGGAGGGTGGCTGGCAGGGGCTCACCGGCTTCAAGAAGGGTATCGCAGGCAGAGAGGATGGCAGCGACACCGCCTTTCATATCGCTTGTACCCCGGCCCCAGACATATCCCTCTTCGATGGCCCCGGAAAACGGGGGGCGCTCCCAACCCTCTTCAAGGGCCGGTACTACATCCACATGCCCGCAGAGCATGAGCGAACGGGGATCTCCCCGGGTCACCAGGTTGCAACGTCCCCCAGGAGAACAAATAATATCCGATTTTATGCCCCGGTCGGTGAGAAAGTCCCTGATGTATCCTATGGGTCCGGAGGTATCGCCCGGCGGGTTTTCACTCCGCATAGAGACAAGGTCCGAACAGATAATATCAGGCTCCATCATAAGGGCTTCCGGTAAAGGGGATTCAGGATTGTTTCTCTGTCATGAACTGGACAAACAACCGGGAGAGCGAGGCCTCCTCGTACAGGCTCTTGAGGAACTCCTGTTCGAAAAGCTCATCGATGAGGACAATGAAAAAGTCGGGAGGCACTGCCTGCCTGCTATCCGGGTCGGGCACAATGCGGAAGCTCCGGTAGCTTGCAGGATCCTCCGTGTCATAGATGATCTGCCAGAGCGAGGGGAGTTTTGCGAATTTCTCCGGGTGTGTCTCTTTAAGCCAGGTCATAAATGCAGGGAACCGGGGGCGGTCCCCTTTCTTTTCCTCATCGATACGCCAGCGCATATACTCTGCACCCATGACATTCTTTGGCGACTGGTAGTTGTAGGCATAGACACTGCAGGTGTAGTCGATATGGGCAAGGGCATCAACGAAATAGAAATACAGGGTCTTGTCAAAAAGGGAGGTATCATGAAGGATCAGGGATTTTTCATAGAGATGGGAAAGGACCTGGACATACTCGTTGTCTGATGTCATACTCCTAGTGTGGGCGTGATTCGTAAATAAACCCCCGTAACTGGCACTGCCTTCCGGTCCTGGGGCAAATACGATTATTTGAAGAAAGGTTCCCTTTGTTCGACAGCCTTGCGGAAGAGTGATTCCAGCTCGGCCCCTTTCGTTCCCCGGATAGAGAGATGGTTATCCGTCCGCAGGAGGCAGGGTTTGAGTTTGCCATCCGAGGTAACACGAAGGCGGTTACAGTAAGCGCAGAATTCAGTATTGTGAAGCGGGCGCACCACTTCTACTTCTGCACCATCAAGACAGTACTTTTTCCGGTGATGCATCCGGCGTGTGAGGATCCCACTTGACCGCGAGGCGAGCATTGCCTCGACTCCCTTCAGGTCACCGTGGTAATCACAATCCTTGAAATGCATCAGCTCGATAAGCTGGAGGACGAGATTTCGGTTGTCCCGCACGTAATCCAGAAAATCATCAATCTCGTTATCGTTTATCCCGGAAAGGATCACCATGTTAAGTTTGACCGGAGTAAGTCCGGCCCGAAGGGCGGCATCTATCCCGGCAAGCACGTTGTTTAAGCAATCGCAGCCGGTAATCCTTTTATAGGTCTCCGGGTTCAGGCTGTCCAGGCTGACATTGACACGGCGAAGGCCGGCTGTTTTCAGATCATAGGCCATATCCGCAAGAAGGATCCCGTTTGTTGTAACAGATGATTCAATCCCCACAGGAACGGCCCTGATAATATCGAGAATGTCCGGACGGATAAGGGGTTCACCGCCGGTGAACTTGATGCTCCGGATCCCGAATTTTGCCGCAACATTCATGATCGCGATGATCTCGTCAGTACTCATCTCTGTGGCCGGGTTCTTCTCACCCTCGGCATGGCAGTAGATACAGGAAAGATTGCACCTGGAGGTAAGGCTGATACGGAGGTTGGTGACCGGGCGGCCATAGGAATCCCTGAGCGTTTCTGTTGCAGACATATGCAGATTGTTTAGCCTTTGAAGTTTTTTGCGATAATATATATTTCCGTACTTCCCTTACGGGTCGCCTTGGTGGAATAGGTCTTTACGGCATAGAACTGCCCCTGGATGGCTGCGAGCAGTTCGGGGAAGTCGGCCCCCTGGAAAGACTTAATCACAAAATTCCCGCCAGGTTTTAAGACATTGCAGGCAAAGAGAAGCGCTTCTTCACCAAGAGCGATCGCCCGTGCCTGATCGTAGCTCTTGTGACCAGAGAGTTTTGGGGCTGCATCGCAGACAACAATACACACCGTGCCAAGCATCTCCTTAGCCTGCTTCTGGACAACAGGATCGGTGAGATCGCCTTCAAGGGTCTCGATGCCTTCAATGTCTGCAATCGGATTAAGGTCGATTCCCAGGACACGGCCATCAGTGAGCGTACGCAGCACCTGGAGCCAGCTCCCCGGGGCAGCACCGAGATCGATAATATTGTCGTCTCTGCGGATGACCGCAAATTTTTCCTGAATCTCGATAAGCTTGTACGACGCCCGGGACCGGAATCCTTCGTGCTTTGCCCGGAGATAGACCTTATCCCGTGACCATTGAGAACCCATGCAATTTCACCTGAAATTTTACCGATTCAGACCCAAAACGCTATAATTAAAGTATGACGATATACTGTATAAGACAGTTGTTAAGGGGAAAGCGATGTTAAAAGCAACCATTGACGCAGAGATATTCCGGGAGGCCATTGAAGCGATCTCGGCACTCGTTCCCGAGTGCCGTCTGCATACCGCGGAAGATGGGATTACCACCCGGGCTGTAGACACCGCCAATGTCGCCATGATTGCGTTTACGCTGAAAAAAGAGGCGTTTGACACCTTCAAGGCAACCAAGAGCGAGATCGGTGTCGATATCTCCAAGATGAAGAACATCTTCAATATGGGCGGGAAGGGCGATCTCATCAGTCTCGAACTTGCGGACAACGCCCAGAAAATGGCGGTCAGCGTCCACGGTTACCATTACTCGATCACCCTCCTTGATACCAATACTATCAGGAAGGATCCCAATTCCCCGACAATCAATCTGCCGGGGAAAGTTGTAATCTCCGGTGAAGACCTTAATAATGCAATCAAGGCTGCTGCAGTCATCTCCGACAAGATTGCCATGGGTATCAATCCCAAGGACCAGACATTCTACATGGTTGCCGAAGGCGATACCGATCACATCCAGCGCGAGTTTGGCAAAGACGAACTCAAGTCGCTCTCCCCGGTTGAGGCGCGTTCCCTCTTCTCCCTTGACTACCTCAGGGACATGGGCAAGGTAATGTCAAAGGCGACGGAAGTTGAGGTCTGCCTGGGCATTGACCACCCGGTTCGGTTCTCCTTTGATATCGCGGGCGGCAACGGGCACGTGGAGTACCTGCTTGCACCTCGTATTGAGGCTGACTGAATGGAATATGTGCCCTCAGGCAAGGAACTATCCCATTTTCCGTTTTTGAAAAAAGCCCAGGATCCTATCCGGTCCCGGTTTGCTTCGCTTGGAACAATACTTTCTACTCCCAAAGGAGAGGAGCTCGTCTCATTTGCGGTCGCCCGGATCCGGGACGCACTTTCCCAGAAAAAAACCCGGGCCCCGGAGGTGCGCGATTCTCCTGAGGACGAGATCGCCGCATATGCGCTGGCCCGCATTGTCGTTTCCTGTGTGAATGACAAACAGCTTATAGACCGGCTCACCCGGTATGAGGCAGAGAGGGCGTATTATTTCCTCGTTAACGAAGAAGAGTGGAACAGCCGGTACACTCAGGGCGAGGGAGAGTATTCCCGCCTCTGGGAAGCAATCGTAGATGAACTGGGCATCAGAATAGAGAACAACCGGATGCCGGTACCCGATTACGTGGAACTTGTGGCTCCCCTGCACGAGGACCGTTACCGGTTGATTAACCGGCGCGTGGAGCAGGGATTTGTCACGATCAACAGGGACGAACGCTATGATCTGCTGCGGGAGCGGGTCCGTGTACTCCTGCGCCGCGATCTCCCCCACCGGGTGCCAAAGGAGGTTTGCGAGCTGCTTGCTCCAAAAGCTGCGGAGATCAAGAAAGTATACCAGGAGCAGATGCTCCGGCAGTTTGGCAAAGTGGAAGAAAGTGCCTTTCCCCCGTGCATGCAGGCATTAATTTCTGCTCTTGCAGCGGGCACTAACCTCACGCATGCAGGCCGGTTCTCGCTTACTGCATTCCTCCATAACATAGGTATGGACCTCACCGGGATTGCAGAACTGTACGCACGCTCCCCGGACTTCGATATTGAGAAGACCATGTACCAGGTTGAGCATATCACCGGTCGCGGGGGAACAGGGACTGAGTATACGACCCCGGCCTGCGCAGCTATGCAGACCACAGGCCTCTGCGTGCACCGGGATGCAATCTGCGAGAAGATCAGCCATCCCCTGAGTTATTACAAAGTAAAAAAGTCCCGACCTCTCAAACCTGCCCCTCAGAACAGAGAGACTAAAAATGCCGGTGACCCGGAGAACACATAAAAAAAATTCTATGCTGTCGAAAACCTTGCGGATCCCACCAGACAAGAGATCACGAAATATGCGGATTGCTAGGAATAATTAGGATGACCGGGTTTTTTGCCGGGAAAAATGCCGGCATTTCTTTTTTCGCGCGAAAAAAAAGATCCGGGTGGAATCCGTACTCCTGGACAATACCGCAGTACATACACCGGTAACAAACGGTTATATTTCCAAGTTTCTGACAGGGCCAAAAAACAAAAAATCGCCAGGCTATTCAGACGATCTTCTCGTTAACCATGTATCCTGCCCCGGAGAGGAACAGGATAAAGATGACAATGGCGATGATATAGGCTGCTCCTGTAGCGGGAATGACCATAGGGAGTATCGCAAGGCAGACAACCAGGATCGCAAAGCCCGTTACGCCAATAAGAACATCGAGCAGTCGTGCATCCATCCCAGAAATGTGGGCTTTTATCGGTTATATGCATATCCCCGGGAATAAGTTATTGTGATGACGATACGGCAATCATATTTATTTACAACCTCGGGGCAGATTCAGGTCGATAAGAATCGCAGCGGATCACAGGCTATGACATAAGAGAAGAGAATAAAAGCCCTCCGGATAAACAAAAGGAGCAGATACGATGACCAGTCCGGATCGACAGAGAGATGAGGTCCTTGCAGAGCTTTCCAAAGCCACTGCATCTCTAGGGGGTACGATGGCTTCGGTGCTGGCAGTTAAAGGGATAACCAACATCGGGTATGCGATCCGGGGGGCCCGGGACAGTGCCGGTGTTGCCGCAGTGACAGGAGGATTTGAGGTTCAGGGCGATACGGTCAGGGCAGCGGGAGCATGCACATTTGATGCTGATGCTGCTCTTGCAGCAATTATCCTTACTGCCTCAAAATTTGATCCGGTGATGCGCTCGGCCGCTACGATCCGATTCACTGACGAGGCAGGCCAGATCCTTGAAGGCATGTTCCTTGAATGCTGCACCGTTGACCGGCGCGGGAAACCCCCGGGAATCGGTACCATGGACTGGGGAATCGCATCCTGCTGCAAAGAGGGGGTGCCGGAAGCAATTATCGACCGCGGGAATCCTGACCATCTCCCCCGGATTCACCTGTTCGGCGAAAAACCCGGAGATGTTGCAGCCAATATTATTATGTTGTCGAACCGCATTATACCTATAGAACTTTGAGGAATAACGCATGGGAATCAAGCCATCGTATATCAAAACTATCGGTACGGCACTCCTTTCCACCCAGAAAGAGCATTTCAGTAACAACTTCGACGCAAACAAGCAGCAGCTTGCCAGCTCGGTCTCCGTTGACAGCAAAAGGGTCAGGAATCGAATCGCCGGGTATATAACAAGAAAAATTAATACAAAAAGACACCCATAACGCATGGTATGTTTGAAGGTGTCCTTCCCGCTATTATCACTCCTTTTCGGCGCAATTCCGCGACGAGCCTGGATATCCCGGGGCTTGAGCGGAATATCAGTTACCTCCTTTCCTGTGGCATCCACGGAATTGTCCCCTGCGGCTCGACCGGTGAGTCGGCAACGCTCTCGTTTGCCGAGCATGAAAAGGTCGTAAGCACTACCATCGACAAGGTCAACGGCAAGGTGCCCGTCCTTGCGGGAACGGGCTCAAACAACACCGCAGAAGCAGTCATCCTCACCAAGGCGGCAAAGGACACCGGTGCCAATGGCGTGCTCGTTATCAGCCCATATTACAACAAGCCCAACCGGGCTGGCCTTATAAAGCATTACACGAAGCTTGCGGACCTTGATATTCCCGTGGTCATCTACAATGTTCCCGGCCGCACGGGCCAGAATCTGGAACCCGACCTGATCGCGGAACTTGCAAAACATCCCAGTATTGTCGGGATCAAGGAGGCAAGCGGCAACATCGGCCAGGTCTCCCGGATTATCGAAATGACACAGGACGAGGACTTTACGGTTACCTCCGGTGACGATAACCTTACCCTCCCGATCATGGCGCTGGGCGGAAAAGGCGTGATCTCGGTGGCCGCAAACGTGGACCCCACACGAATGGTTGCTCTCTACGAAGCGGCAAAAAAAGGTAACTGGGATAAAGCGCTTGCCCTGCATTACGCCCTCTCCCCGGTCTTCCGGGCAATGTTCGTTGATACCAACCCGATACCTGTCAAGAAAGCGGTGGAGCTGATGGGCATGGCAGGCGGCCCGGTCCGGCTCCCTCTCGATGATCTGGACGAGAAAAAGACGGCGGATCTCAAAAAGATTCTTGCCGCTATCCCGACAGCAAAAACGGCGGCCGCGCAGAAGAATCCCGCAAAGAAAACTGAGGTAAAACGCAGCCGGAGGTGAATCCGAAATGGCAAAGGTTGTTATCTGCGGCGCCTCCGGTCGTATGGGCCAGACTTTGGGAAGGATGGTAGCAGAATCGCAGGATCTCGAACTCGCCGGCGGGATCGATCTGCACCCGGGATCCTTCTTTGGTGCCGAGATCGTGGCAGCAAAAGAGATCGAGGCGCTCCTTGCAAGCAAAAAACCCGATGTACTGATTGATTTCACGGTCGCACACGCTGCAGTGGAAAACGTAAAGAGTGCGGCAAGGAATAACGTTGCCCTGATCGTGGGAACCACCGGATTTACACCGGAGCAGCGTGAGGTTATGGCAACTGCGATCAATGGACACGTTCCGGCCGTTATCTCGAGCAACTACTCAGTTGGCGTCAACATCTTCTGGCAGCTGGTACGGGAAGCCGGAAGGCTGCTTAAGGATTACGATATCGAGGTTATCGAGGCCCATCACCGGAACAAGAAGGATGCTCCGAGCGGGACGGCTAAAACCATCCTCCAGATCCTTGATGAAGAGGCAGGGGAACGCAGGAAACTTTACGGTCGCGAGGGCATGATGGAACGGCAAAACGAGATCGGTGTCCATGTTATCCGTGGCGGGGATATTGTGGGCGATCACACGGTCATGTTCTCAAAGAACTTCGAGACGATCGAACTCTCCCACCGGGCATATGACCGCTCGGTCTTTGCAAGCGGGGCACTTCGTGCTGCACGCTGGGTTGTCGGGAAAAAACCGGGCATCTATGGTATGAACGACGTTCTTGGCCTGGAGAAAACCTGACCGTGTTTTCCTCTGTATACATCGAAACCTATTTTTTGTCTTTTACCGCATTATTACGATGGAGTGAACTCTTTGGTTGCAGTAATTGACATGACCAAGTGTACCGGATGCGAAACCTGCGTAAGCGAATGCCCGGCTTCCGCCATATCCATGGAGAATGAAAAGGCAAAAGTAGACAAGGATATGTGCGTGGACTGCCAGACCTGCGTTGATGCCTGCCCGTCCGAAGCCATCCAGATGGAATAATTAAAAAAAATGTGCGCTCTTTTTTAACCCCGCGTTGCAGGCCGGCCTATGAACATATGACGGACCGGGCAGCGATATAACCCCCAATTGCGGACAACTTTCCCGGATTACCTTAATACGGCCGGGAATTTGCAGCAGGAGAACAGGGACAAACTGTAAAAAACAATGTTTTTATTATCACAGATGAAATGGGACTTTACAACCCGCCATCATCTCAAACGGGATAGATAATCACCAAGAACAGGACCTGTCAGCCATGATCAATGTTGGAGTGCTCGGAGCAACGGGCGCGGTTGGTCAGAGATTTGTCGAACTTTTATCGGATCACCCCTGGTTCAATCTGACAACCCTCGCAGCCTCGGAACGCAGTGCGGGAAAACCCTACGGAAAAGTAGTCAACTGGCGCCTTGAGACGCCCTTCCCGGAGAAGATTGCAAAACTTAAGGTCACTGCCATTACCCCTTCTGCAATGAAGGATGTGGATCTCGTATTCTCCGCGCTTCCTGCAGAAATTGCACAGGATGTGGAGAATACATTTGCCGATGCAGGTATTGCAGTCTGCAGCAACGCGAGCTCGCACCGCATGGAACCGAACGTCCCACTCGTAGTGCCTGAGGTCAACCCGGAACATCTGGGACTGATCGATGTCCAGCGCGATGCGGGACGGGACGGATTTATCGTGACCAACCCGAACTGCTCCACGATCATGCTGGTTTCTGCCCTGGCACCTTTAAGAAAATTCAAGTTTTCGGATATTCGTGTCGCAACGATGCAGGCGATCTCGGGAGCCGGTTTTGCCGGTGTGGCCGCGATGTCCATCTACGACAATATCATTCCCTACATAGGAAAAGAAGAGGAGAAGATGGAGACCGAAACCCTCAAGATCATGGGGACACTCAAAGGAAAAAAAGTGGTCAATGCCCCGTTCCAGGTGAGCGCAAGCTGCCACCGGGTGCCGGTCATTGATGGCCACACGATGGCAGTCTGGGTGGATATCAAAGAGCCGGTCGAGACGGTAAAGAAGGCGTATGCGGACTACAAACCCCCGATCAAGGGACTGCCCACCCAGCCCGCAGAGTCCGTGCACCTGTGTGCCGAAGAGGACCGGCCCCAGCCCCGGCTCGACCGGATGCGGGGGCATGGCATGACCGTATCGGTCGGGCGTGTGCGCGAAGGCCTCAGGTTCGTGGCCATGGGACACAACACCATCCGCGGTGCAGCGGGTGCAAGTGTGCTGAATGCAGAGCTGATCTCAAAGAAGAAGTACCTGTGATTTTTATGGAGACAAGCATGCAGCCGATGAAAGAAAATACCGTGTTTGTGGGAAACAAACCCGTGATGAACTATGTGCTTGCGGTCGTCACCCAGTTTAACAACGGGGCCGGTGAAGTCTCCATCAAGGCCAGGGGCAAGGCAATCTCACGGGCAGTCGATACCGCAGAGATTGCCCTGAACCGGTTCCTCGATGGAATCAGCAAAAAGGAGATTATTACCTCCACTGAGGTGATCGACACCGATACCGGCAAGACCAATGTCTCGAGCATCGAGATTATCCTTTCTGCAAAAAAATAATTTTTCCGGGGAGGGAGAAAACGTTCCACCTCGAAAATTCTTCAGTAAACCGGAGGACAGGGCAGTAGAAAAACCGTAAACCATTTAACTGGTGCATTCACAGTCATAGTGTTATGAATGCACGGGCAGCCACGTGTATTTTTCTTATTCTGATAGCACTCTGTATCGTACCGGCTGCAGCTGCCAATGACGAACGATATGGCTATATCACCCTTGAGTCGGTGCAGATCCAGCTCCACAACGATACTGCAATTGTTGATATGCATTATTCAGTTGATGAAGGAACAAGGATTATTTTCTTCCTGCTGGGAAAGCAGGATCTCAAAAACAAACTAATCACTATTCTCAATTATGACGGCGCCCAGATGCAGTACGTCAACCTCTCCGATGCCGAATTTGTGGTGGACAATGCATCGTACTCCTACGGAAACGGGGTGTACTGGTTCCCGACGCACCAGTTTAATGTGGTTATTCCCCGGCTGACGATCACTTCCCCCCAGGTGATCCGTAATTATACCAATACAAACCTGTTCCCCGAGGGAATGGGATACTTCGAGAATCCCCCTGAGGATCAACCGGCATCTTCGGCGTGATTATTACATCCTTGAAGCACGGCAGGTATCAGCATTGAACGGACTGTACCCTCTCGTGGCACGCAGAGGTTCCTTCCTGATTCCTCAAATAATCCGGGAGAAATCATCCTGTTCTGGAGTCCTGTTCATATCATTTCAGATATTAAAAAGGGAGCTTTCGGCATATCAGCCCGGCCCAAACACTCTTTGTCAGTATCAGATTGTTTCGATAATAGCTTCCTTCTGCGCTTCAGCCGCCCTTTTTGCAAGGACATACTGAACAACAACGCCGGCGATCGCGCACGCGAGCCCGAAGAGGGTAGAGTACACAATATATATCCCGGCGGATGACGGGCCAATGGGGAAACCGGAAACACTGCTGACCGCAAGGATATAGGTACTTGCCCCGTACAGGATCAACCCGATTGCCGTTACAAAGAACGGGAAAACAACGACTTTGACCAGGTTCTCCCGCTCATTGATGTACACATCGGTGATAACTCCAAGCGAGGTGACAAGGCCGGCAACGATCAGCCAGAGGATAGCGCCATATATAAAACTCATGACATACAGGAGGACTCCGAGGCTGTTGTCCGCTGCATAATAGTTCAGTACCGTGAAAAAACCGATGGTAAACCCGATAACCACCAGCACGATGGTAGTGGAATACGTGACAAAGGAGAATTTACCCCGGGACATCGATGCCCGAAGTGCATTGATCACCCCGTGGATCACTTCATCCAGGCCAAATCCTTTGTACAGCAGGTACATCCCGATGACGCCAACGACAATGATGGTTGCAGTCCCGGGGTACCCAAGGATGTACGCACTTGCGTACAGCAACATGGCAAGCCCGAGGGGGACAAATACCACCCGGGATACCTTGGGATCGTCCAGAAGCTTTTTGAGGATATAATAGGTCCCCTCAAGGTTGGGCATCTGGTTGACAATCACGCGCCGGATACTTGCCACCGGGATCCGGGACTGGATAATGGGAACGACGAATTCATCTTCGGCCCCGTCGGAAACAAGAATGCAGGAGGTCGGCTGCGTTGCTTTTATCACATCATCGAGGGTTGCTGCGATCTTCCGGTCACCCTCGATCATATGGAGGTGATTGCCGGCAATCACCGCCACTACTGCATCTTCCCCTTTTGCGATCAGTTCATCATAAATTTTTACCGCAGAAAAGATCGCATTGACATCAGAGTCCTCGGGATCGGCAAGCGCAAGCCCGTCTGCCGCTTTAAGGCATTCCTGCCTGCCAACAACCGGGCTTTCAATCTTGGCTTTCCACCCGATATCATCGTCCCGATCCACGCTCAGGACGAGCGTCCGCTCTTTTGTCATTGGTATAATAGAGTCACTGTAAATCTATTAATTATTACCTGCGATGAGGAAAAAAGAATTGACGGGGGGAGATCAGATGAGTTTTGAACGCTGGAGCAGGAGGATATCGTCCGTGGTGAGTTTTTCTCCTGCCCGGAAATTCTTGAACAGGTGCTCAGCTTCCTGGCGGACGGCTTTCTGTTCCTTGGTTACCTTGACCTTCTTGGTCTTCTTGCGCAGGCCGGAGATCACCTTATCATAATCACGCAGTTCCTTCTGGCAGGCAATAAACGCCTTGTGTTCGGCATCGGCGGATTCCTGTGCCTCGACAAAACTCTTGTGGGCAGCGTCTGCAGCCTCACGTGACTTGTCGGCCTTCCGGTATGACTCCACCATCAGGTCGTGGTGTTTCTGGGCAAGTTCGGCAAGTTCGGTTACCTTTGCATGGAGATCAGATGCCTGTTTGCGGAAATCCCGTGCAGATGTGATCTTGGTCCGCATCTCCTTGTTCTGCTCAAGCTCTGCTTCCTGCTCCCGGACCTGACCTTTCATCTGCTTGATCTTCTCGATAAGTTCGCGCTCCTTATCGGTGGTAAAGACCTCAGTCTGCTGCCGGTACTCCATGTACTCGATCTGCTTCTGGAGTTCCTTGATGCCCCGGTTCTTGAGCGAGCCGTGCTCCTTTTTGAATGATTCGATCTCCTCGAACAGCACATTTGCCTTATCGTTAAAGTCGTTGCGCTGTGCCTTGAGGTCAAGAACATCCTGATTGTACTTGTCCCGGAGATCCTTGTTCTTCTGGGCTTCTTCTACAAATTCCCGGGTCTGATTATTGAGAGTGTTACGCTCCCGTGCTGATTTGCTCGCGTTAGCGTTGAGATCGTTTCTCTTATTCTTGTGCTCTTCAGACTCGGCAAGGATCTTCTTTCTCTTTTCCATTATGTCATTCAACATGCGGTACCACTCCTCATCCTGATTCCGGTAAGGGATGGGCAGGCATACCCTTCAGAGGCAGATGCAGGGATACGCGCGATCTGTTCGCTTCCCGGCAATGAGCCGCTCTGCATGCCAGCTGCAGGGCAAAAAACATCAGAAAAGGATCGTTTGTTCAACGGTTTACAAGACTTCAGACAGAAGCCTTTGTTCGACACTCGATTCATGATGTTCAACTCCCGATACACGGATGATACCCCTTTTTGGAGTATCGCCCACCATTCTCCCACCAGATGATCTGGTCGAATGTACTATATTTTAAAGGCGGGGAGTCCACATAAGCGTTTCGCCGGGGAAACAGGAAACGGAAAGCGAAGGCTACAGAGCGACTTAAAAAAACAGATCTAAAGAAGTGTGCCTGAAAAAATCCGGGGGACTGGATTAATTCCATTTCCCCCGGACGTATGGGTATTTTCTATTTGTTTTGTAATGACGTTTCATCCAACCCATTCAAGGACGCCGCCGCCGCTGGTCTGGTCCCGGGGGGCTACCTTTCTTGCCTGGGGCATCTCGACCTGCTTGGGGCTGGATCTCTTTGCATCGATCTCCTGGACCATGGTCTTGTAAGACTGGCGGGTCCCGAGGATCTGTGCGCTCTTGACACCGGTCATGATCGCAAGGACACGGATCTTGCCTTCCATGTCCGGACGGACACGGGCACCCCAGATGACATCTGCGTGCGGGTCAAGTTCGTACGTGAGCGAGGTTGCGACCTCTTCTGCATCCTGCAGGGTAAGGTCTGTTCCACCGGTAATATGGATCAGGCTGCCGGTTGCACCGCGGTAGTCGATATCGAGCATCGGGTTGCTCAGGCACTCGCGGACAACGCTCTCTGCCTTGTTCTGCTGCTTGCTCTCTCCAACAAGCATTGAGGCAACACCGCCCTTGGACATGATGGCCCGGACATCAGCGTAATCGATGTTGATGAGGGAGGGCTCGGTGATGGTCTCGGAAATACCCTTAACGGTCTCACCGATAAGCTGGTCCATGACGGAGAATGCCTGGCCCAGCGGGAGATTCGGGACAAAGTTCTTGAGCCGGTTGTTATCGAGAACAATGACTGAGTCTGCTGATGCGGCAAGTGCCTCAAGTCCTTCTTCTGCACGGATCAACCGGGCCTTCTCAACCTGGAACGGGTAGCTGACCATCCCGACCACGATTGCGCCCTGTTCCTTTGCTACCTGAGCAACAACCGGGGCTGAACCGGTACCGGTACCGCCTCCCATACCAGCGGTAATGAACACGAGATCCGCCGATTCAAGCAGTGCCTCGAGTGTCGGGCGGGCCATCTCGGCTGCGCGCTTACCGACATCGGGGTAACCACCGGCACCAAGACCACGGGTCAGGGACTTCCCGATAAGGACACGCTTGTCAGCCTGGATCATATCCAGGTGCTGCTTATCCGTGTTGATCGCAATGGTTTCCGCGCCCGAGACACCCATGTGGTGAATACGGTTGACGGTGTTATTGCCACCGCCTCCGCAGCCGATAATAACAATTCTCGGCTGCCCGAGGAAATCTTCATCCGGTGCATTGGATCCGGACTTTTTTACTTCCATTTCAAGTTCGGAATTTTTGAGTGCATCGTTGATTATGCTCTGCATTTCTACCCTCTCATACCTTGAATGAAACCTGGTCATTATCTTTTAAGACACGGCCCGCTCGCTTTTCAACGAGATCACGGACTGCAGCCCGGACTGCTTCAGATACATTGGGATACTCGCCTGCATCCACCATCTGCTGGAGCAGGCCAATCTGTTGTTCGGGCAACCGTAAGGTGATTCGTTGCATCATTGTATCTCCATTTCTGACACATGTCTGCTATTTGTCATCTATGTGTCTGACAAGGGGAACACTTGTGTCTGACTTAACCAGATAAACCAAAATGAAACACAATAATATAAATATCTTTTCATTTGATTCCGGGCCATTCTCCAAACGCATTTATGACTTACCGGCCAAGTATTTTGAAAAAAGACGGTTGATTTGATGGCTGCTGATTTTCCAAAGCCGGTGATTCACGGAGGAACCGGAAAGAGGGAGCGTGAAAATACCGGGAATAACCTGTTGGATTTCAGCGCGAGCCTCAACCCCCTGCCGCCGGAGTTCACCTGGTCATGCGCATCTGCGGATCTCGCAATCTACCCGGACAATGAATACCACCGGCTCAAGGAGTGCATCGCCAGAATATTTCACCGGGACAGGGATGAGATCTGTGTGGGGAACGGATCCATCGAACTTATCCGGGTCTTCTGTTCGGTTGTGCTCTCGGACAGGAAAACCTACTATGCCGGTATGCCTACATTTGGAGAGTACGATCTCTCTGCCCGCCTGGCCGGTGCAGTTCCTGCCACCAGCGAGAAAACGGCAGATGTAACCTTTGCCTGCAACCCCAACAACCCGACCGGGGATCTCTCCACACGCAGCGATATGCTGAAATGCTCCCGGACCGCGGCATTGCATCGCGGGATCCTTTTTGCCGATGAGGCATTTATCGAGCTGGCAGATCCTGCCCAGTCCGTTGTCCGGGATGCCGGAGAATCGCTCTTTGTCCTGCGGTCACTCACGAAAAGTTTTGCCGTTCCGGGCATCCGGTTCGGGTATGGTTTTGGGGATCCCGACCTGATCGCCAGAATAGAAACTACACGTCCCCCGTGGAGCGTGAATGCGTACGCAGAGGCGTTTGCCCTTGCAGCATTTGACCACCTTAAAGATCTGGAAAAATCCCGGGCATACATTGGAAAGGAGCGGGAATTTCTCGAAATGAAGATCCGGGATCTCGGCCTGCAGTGCCATCCGTCACAGGTAAATTATATCCTGGTGGATTGTACCCGCGATGCGGGTCCGCTCTGTTCAGAGCTTGCAAACCGGGGCATTCTCGTGCGTGACTGCAGTTCGTTTGGCCTGCCAAAAAGCATCCGGGTGGCTGTCCGGACCCATGAAGAGAACGCACAGCTTATGGAGGCACTTGCCGCATGCGTGCGCTGATCATGGCCGGGGGGGCCGGAAGCCGCCTCAATCTCGGTGAAAAACCCCTTATCCTCATCAACAACCAGCCAATGATCCGGTACATTATCGATGCATTTTGTGGCGCCGGGTGCGGGGTTATTGTCGCTACGTCCGGAAAAACACCCATGACACGGAACTGGTGCCGGGCGCAGAGGATCGATTTGTACGATGCAAGAGGCGCAGACTACATCACAGATATGGTTGAGGCAGTCCGGGCACTGGAAGAAAAGCGGCCGCTGTTTGTGTGTGCTGCCGATATTCCCTGTATCGATACCGAAATAATTACTACGGTCTCGGAGGCATACTCTGCTTCGGGAAAAGATGCCTGCTCTACATGGGTCCCGGCACGAACAGTCACCTCTTGCAGGGGAGGGATCACCTACAGGTCAATGATCCGGGATACCGAAGCATGTCCAGCCGGACTCAACATCCTGCGGGGCGATCGTATCGCGGAAACCCAGGACGAACTCCAGCTTGTACTCGATGACCCGCGGATTGCCATCAATGTCAATGCCCGCTCTGACATTCTTGCTGCAGAAGCATTTCTCCGGAAGCGACAGGGTACAGCGTGAACTGTCCCCGGTATACCGTGATGTACGTTCATACCACATGTTAACAAACCCCAATCGGGGCTGTATCCCCCAAATAAAGGCAGATCCTGCCGTATTTGATACGAATCAATATTAAGGTGCGGGGATTAATAGTGTAGTACTATGGCGGAGTCGCAGGAGATCGAGCTGCAGGGTCATATCATTGATTCCGGTATTATGACCCAGCTCTTTGACCGGGTCATGGACATGGGGGGAAATTTCGAGATCCTCACCTTTGACGTCGGGAAAAAGAAGACCGATCCCAGTTATGCCCGCCTTAAGATCGTTGCACAGGACAAGGAGAAACTGCGTTCCATCCTTTCGGAACTTCATCGCCTCGGTGCACGCCTCCCCCCGGTGCAGTCCGTCCATTATGTTCCTGCCGCCAGCAACCGGAACGCTCCCCGGGAATTTTACACAACCACCAACCATCCCACCCAGGTCAGGCTGGCTGACGAATGGGTGACGGTTGAAAACATTGAGATGGACTTTCTGATCGTGGTCGATCCGGCAAAGAAGAAAGCCCGGTGCACGCCCCTTGGGAAGATCAAAAAAGGCGATCTCGTGGTAGTCGGGGAAGAAGGAGTTCTGGTAAATTACCCCGAGCGGCCCCGGACAAGCAGTACGTTTGAGTTTATGCATGGCACGGTCTCCTCCGAGCGCCCCAGCGAGACCCTGATCGCCCAGATTGCAAAAGAGATCCTCGAAGTCCACAAAACCGGGGGGAAAATCATCCTCGTGGGAGGGCCTGCCATTATCCATACCGGCGCTGATCATGCAGTAGCGGAGATGATCCGGAAAGGCTACATCAATGTCCTCTTTGCGGGAAATGCCCTTGCCACGCACGATGTCGAGTGCAATCTCTATGGGACGTCCCTTGGTATGGATATAAAAACCGGGAAACCGGTGATGGGGGGACACCGGCACCATCTCTACGCTATCAGTGAGATCATGCGGGCCGGCTCGTTAAAAAATGCAGTGGACCAGGGCATCCTTACAGGAGGTATCATGTACGAGTGCGTAAAGCACGACATCCCCTTTGTCCTAGCCGGCTCCATACGGGACGACGGCCCCCTGCCCGATGTGATCCAGGACACGATGGCAGCGCAGGACGAGATGCGCAAGTACATTCCCGGCTGCAAGATGGTCCTGATGGTAGCAACCCTCCTGCACTCGATCGCGGTAGGAAACTGTCTGCCCTCCAGCGTGAAGACGGTCTGCGTGGATATCAACCCCGCCTCTGTCACCAAACTCATGGACCGCGGCACAACGCAGGCTATCGGTATTGTCTCTGATGCCGGCACCTTCTTCCCCCTTCTTGCCGAACAGATCGAGAAGCAGAGCAAAGGGAAAAAATAACCGGCCACTCCCAGACAGGAGAAAACCCTTATCTCTTTTTCCCGGGCCGGGAATGCCTATTAAAAACCGTGATGGGGGGGGTTACCGCGTCAGCGGCATACAGTACGGCTGCTCGCGGGTAAGCACGTACTCCCACTCGTTTTTGCAGGCGCAGTCCGTTTCCAGGAGAGCCCCGATGAGGTCGCGATCACCGCTCATGGAGTAATCACGGATGCCGCGGACAATCTCGTAATCGCACGTCCCGCAATTATGCGGCCCCCGTTTCTGCCCGCCACCGAGCGGATCGCAGGTAACTTCCATGGGGGCATCTTTTAAGAGGGACAGGACGCTCCAGAGATAGGGAGGACGGTATGCACCCTGCTTCCAGTACAATTCAAGCTCGGTCCTTTTCTGCACGGTACAGGGATTCATGGAGACCATCTCCACTCTTCCGGCAAGATCGGCAAACGAGGATCGCATGTCGGCTGCGGCTTCTGCCTCAGTTAAAAAGAGCGGTTTGAAGAGAAGATAGGCTTTTACCCCGGCTCCTGCGGCATGAGCCGCCGATGCAGCAGAAAAGAAATCTGCAGAGGAAAATCCCTTGTTGATGCACTTCTCCCGGATCGTATCACTGGTTGTTTCAAGGCCGATCGCACAGTAGAGGGGGACCCGGTGGGTTCCGTTGTCGAGTGCTGCGACCAACCGTTCAAGGGTATCCCGGGCTATGTACTCGGGCCGGGTCTCCGCGATCACAATTTTTCCCCGGAATACCACCCCGATCTCATCAAGGAATGCGGGTGGGACCTCGTTTGGGTCAAAAAAACTCCCCGAGGTAAAGATCTTGATCATTGAAAAATCATCAAGGGAAAACTCCGAACGCACCCAGGCAAGCTGGGAATGCAGGTGGGCATGCAACTCTTCACAGGACCGGGCACGGTACTTCTCGAACCGGTAACTGCACATCCGGCACCGGGCCCAGGAACAGCCACCCGATTCAAAGATGATGGTCAGGCACTCAACGGTGCCCCTGTTGTACCGCTCCTTTCCCCGCCAGCACGCGAGGGGCTTTCTTGGGGCTTCAGAAATCATTAACAGCCCAATTGTTGATCTTGTACATAGATGAAGAAGATCCTCCTTCTCTGTACCGGGATCCTTTTTCTTATCGCCGGCGTGACGGCGTACCAGGTTTACCTGTATGCCCCCTCTGACCTTACGGTAGGCATGCCACTTGTGGTTAACGGCACAACGACGTTTGGCATCGGGACACCTATCGATGTGGTCCTCTACCAGCAGGTGACAACCAGCACAGAGATCGAACGGACGGTAGCGTATGTCCAGTCGGATAACACATTCAGGGTGATCTTTGACACGACCGATCTCACCCCGGGAACCTACAAGGTCGAGATCCCGGCAAGCGGCACGGGGGACTCGATTACCATGAGACAGGTCAGGCTTGTGGAACGCTCTGACGAACTTTCCCTGTCATCCCCGATAGCCCAGGCACTGCCCGGCCCCCTGCTCGTTGCCGGGCAGATCCCGGCCGATATCAATACCGGTGTCCAGATTATCGTAATCGAGGCGGACAACAGTATCTTCTTTGGCCCGGCATATGTAGGAACGGACAGCCAGGGCAGGTTCAACATCTCGGTTCCGGTCAGCCAGCCCGGGGATTATGACGTGAGTTTTACCGATGCTGACGGGTATATCCGGACACAGACATTCCGGGTTACCGGGGGATCTGCACAGGCTTCAGCGGAGACCATCTCGCCGGTCGCTGCAGTCTCGGCTTTAGGGATCGCATCCCGCGAGGATCCGGTGTACTTTACCGTGCAGCCATCAGGAAACGGTCCCCTCACCATCACCACTTCAGCCACTTCAGACTGGATTGTCGAATACACGGATGCAGACGGGAACCGGAATACCCTTCATGAACAGGGCGGGGCCGTTTCTCCGGATATCGTCATTAATGACACCGGGACACCCCTGTACTTCAAGGTCTATCCTGACAAGTACTCGGTCACCGACGATATCTCAATCTCAGCCACAAATGCAGATTCCATCGACGTCAGCGGGAATCCACCGGCAGCCTTTGGGCAGGCGCAGCTGCCTTCCCAGCAGGTACCGGTAACGCAGTCCCCGCTTGGGGCAGAAACAGGAATCGCTGCGGCGGGGATCGCCATGCTGTGTCTCCATTTCCTTGTACGCAGACCATAAGGATCGATCCATTCATTACCATTCCCGTATTTTTCCGCATGCTTAAACACCGGATAAGAAGCCTTTTTCATATTGCACCGCAAAAAGAGTAGACGCATAAATGCCGGGGTAGTCTAGTCCGGTAAGGCGGTGGCCTTGAAAGCCACTGGTGCCCTGCACCTCAAGAGTTCAAATCTCTTCCCCGGCGTCCGGCCCCTTATTCTCCCGATCTTCCGCATCCGGTACAGCAGTCCCCACATAAGGCCTGTGCGATTCGTATCACTGTTTTTATGAGTGAGGACATGCTATAGTAGATAACCGGATACAGGTGTGATCCATCGATGTGCGTTGCAGTTCCTGCCGAAGTGCTTGAGATAAAAGACGGGAATATCGGGGTTGTGGATTACGGCGACCTTAAACAGGAAGTCCGACTCGATCTCGTTGACGTAAAAGTCGGGGAGTTCGTGCTCGTGCATGTGGGTTTTGCGATCCAGCGTCTCTCCCGAGAGGATGGTCTTGAGACCCGAGAGATCTTCAAGCAGGTGTATGCCGCACTGGAGGAGTGATGCACGAGTACAGCATCGCTTACGACCTGTACGTAACCGCAAAGAAAGCAGCGATTGATAATAAGGCAACGCAGGTAAAACGGATACGGGTTGACGTGGGAAAGATGGCCATGGTAAACCCGGAACAGGTGGTCTTTTTGTTCGATACCATAAAAGAGGACGACCCGCTCTTTTCTGCCGCAGTCCTTGACTGCACGGAGGTAGAACCGGAAACGAAGTGCCCCTGCGGTTACCAGGGAAATGAGATCTATGTCTGCCCCCGCTGCGGGGCACTGCCTGAAGTGGTACGCGGGAGGGAAATTGTGGTGACCAATATCGAGATCGAGGCGGAGGATTCCCCATGAAGGTCAACCTGATGCACGGTGCCGGGGGAGAAGTAATGGGCGAACTCCTGCAGACGCTCACAAAATTCTCCCACAACAATGCCGGCGGGATCGGATTAGAGTCCCTTGACGACGGGGCCGTAATTCCGATCAACGGTACAAACATTGTTTTTACTACGGACTCCCACGTGGTCCGCCCGCTCTTTTTCCCGGGCGGGGACATCGGGAGGATATCGGTCTGCGGTACCGTGAACGATCTTACCATGATGGGGGGCCGGCCGGTGGCACTCTCGTGCGGGATGGTGATCGAAGAGGGTTTCGATGTGGCCGATCTCGCCCGGATCGTTGCTTCGATGGACGAGGCGCTGGGGGAAGCCGGGGCATGCCTTGTAACCGGCGACACAAAAGTGGTTGAACGGGGATCGCTTGACGGGATTGTTATTAACACCGCAGGGATTGGTGTTGCAAAGACCGTTGTACGGGACAACGGACTTGTCCCGGGTGATGTGATCATCGTTTCGGGGACGCTGGGCGATCATGGGATCGCGATCATGGCCCACCGTGAGGGCTTCGATCTTGGCGAGCAGATCCATTCCGATGTTGCCCCGCTGTGGGGAATGATGGAGGGGGTTCTTGCCGCCGGCACCATCCACGCGATGAAGGATCCGACACGGGGCGGGTTTGCCAGTGCCATCAACGAGATGGCCAAAAAGAGCCGGGTTCAGGTAAGGATCGAAGAGGACCGCATCCCGCTGCGCCGGAGCGTGAAGAGTGCGGCAGGGATGCTCGGGATCGATCCGCTCGAAGTGGCAAACGAAGGAAAGGTCGTAATGGGAGTGCCGGCAGCCGATGCAGATGCGATCCTCGCCGCACTGCACTCACACAAATACGGCAAAGATGCAGCAGTTGTCGGCAGGGTGGTTGCCGGGTCCCACGTGATCATGGAGACGGCGATTGGCGGCGAGCGGTTCATCGAGCCGCCCATGGGCGATCCGGTGCCCCGGGTCTGCTGATATCACCCATTCGTTTTAAAAAATAACAGAGGTGCCGGTGTCCGGCACGCTTTCGTGCGGCACCTATTCTCCGATATACTGCATCAGCAGGTCGAGCGCCTCAATCTCTTTTTTCCCGCCGCATTTGCGCACGATGCTGATGTGATAATCGATCAGCTTTTTTAACTCCGGGTCCCGGTTGTCCCGGTACCGGGTCGCATGCACGGTCGCATCGATAAGGTTAGAGAAGCCCCGGTTTACCGGGTGGACCGCAACGCTCTCGATGATCTCTTTTTCCCGGGTGAGCCCGACCCTGATGGTCCCGGAGGTATTCTTTTCCACATGTGCAGTAAACGCCACCCATGCCTCGGCATCTGCAAGCCGGTACATCGGTTTTCCTGCCACCGGCTCTTCCACAAATGCATCCCGGGGGAGATCATCAAACGCAGTCTTTACGTACAGCAGCGGATCATGGATGAGGTTTGCCACCACCCACCCGTCCCGCACAACGTTCTCTACAGTGTGGGTGCCGGAGAAGAGGAGCATGGTCGTGCTCCCGTCACGGACATGGATCCCGATAGGTGCCGCATTGAATGCGGTGGTCGCGATCACTTCATTGATGCCGGATTTCAAGAGTCCCATTCCCATCCCTCGCCAAGGGCAATAAAGATCGCCGCAATCGTGATATCGGCAATCGAACCCGGGTTGATGCCGGCTTTAATACATTCGGCATCAAAGGTTTCGAGCACTTTTTTTTTGTCCAGCACCTGCCGGGCATTCTCCATAGTCTGCTCCGCAACTGACCGGCCGTGCTTCTTGATGATAAACGTGTCCGGCTCGGTGGCAAGGAGAGTTAAGAACATCTCGACAATTGCTTCCCGGCCCGGCCCTATCTGGCGGAGGATGTCGGCCCCGCGCCGGGTAAGGGCAAAGCCGTTGATCCACTCCCGGGCCACCATGTCGTGGGGCGCAGAGTGCTGCATCACATCGAGCAGGGACATATTACGCTCACGGAGCTCGTCAAGGGCCCGCGGATCATTTACATCGAGCTCATCCGTATCGTTCATCCGGACCCGGGTAAGGGCAAAGGCCTTGTAGAACGCCACGGCATCAGAGATATCGGTCCTGGTGACAGCTGCATTTCCCCCCGCGATATCGCCACCGTACAGGAGAGGGACAAGGAGGAGGAACGCCCCAAAATGCGTGTTTCCCCCCGAATGGACATTGGTCTGCCGGACCGCATGACCAATGATCTCGCCAATCCGTCCCCTGCCGGACGCGGCTTCTTCAAGCGCCGGGCGGGCGAGAATCACAGATGCAAGAAAATGTTCGAGCCGGGTATCGGGGTAATCGTGGCACCGGTCCACGTTACCGGGTTTGGGGAACGCGCAGACCTCAAGCATCATGGCAAGCTGCGCACGTTCAGCGGGAGTCAGGAGATGGGACGTCATGGAAGATACGACTCATTATCGTATCTGAAAGATCGCGTTTCCGGCGCATATACTCTTTCTTTGAGAGTCTTTCAGAGGCAAGCGTCATGTCCCGGAACATGCAGGGTGAAGAGGTCTTGCAGCACCATGCAAGGCTTCCAAAACAGGTATGGGGGCCGCCATCGAGCGGTGTGCCTTTTATCGCCTCCTGTTTCATGCCGATATAATCCTCCTTTGACATGCCGATCTTTGTTAAGGCAGGAAGAAGCGGGCATTCCTTGACCGGCATGCAGCAGAACGTGAGAGCCCGTATGTCCCCGCCCCGGC
Organism: Methanoregula boonei 6A8; assembly: GCF_000017625.1. Lineage (NCBI taxonomy): Archaea > Methanobacteriati > Methanobacteriota > Methanomicrobia > Methanomicrobiales > Methanoregulaceae > Methanoregula > Methanoregula boonei. Next base: position 1,444,980 of record NC_009712.1, read on the forward strand.
AGAGCTGCTTTGGGGAATTGTACCAGCCTTCTTCATCAGCATACCGGGAGATGGCTGCATCCAGCCCCGCAAGGGTCTGAACATCAGATTTGCGGGCAAGCGAGACCAGATCGGCACCGTGGGAGAGCATCTCCCGCATCCGGTCAAAGCTTGTTATCCCGTTGTTTGCGATGATCATAAGCGGGCAGGTGTTCCGGATCTGGCGGAGCTTTGCAATGCCCTCATCCATGAGATCGATATGGAGGATATCTGCCCCTGCCTGCCACAATGTCCGGACAAGTGCCCGATCATCACCGGAAACCCCTGCCCGGATCTTGACCGAGACCGTGACCCCTTTCTCTTTGAGAGCCTTTACCACAGCAACAAGGGTCCCGGTATTTTTGAGATAATACTCCCCGGCCCCGGCTGCAACCATGGGAGCCTGCCGGCAGTGGGCATCGATCTCGTACACCACCGCATTTCCAAAGGCTTCCGCAACAGCCGTGAAGGCTGCCGGTGAACTCCCCCGAAGGTTGATGCCGGTAACCACACCGGACCCTTTGAGCAGATCTATTTCGGCACCCAGCGCTGCGATGGGATCGTCGTACAGGAATTCCTTTCGCTCGCCCCCGGCTGCCATCTCCCGTGCGGCATCCATCGTGGGCCGGTCTATGGAGTACCCTCCGATGAATGCAACCCCGGCGTGATTTTTGCGTTCGAGCACGTACCGGGCATCCACGATTCCCGCCATGGATGCAATGACCACCGGCGTCTTTACCACGTGATCGTTAATAACAAGGCCGTACCGTTCGAACGCATCCATCATAAGTTCATATCAGTTGCGAGTTGCATCGGAAATATCCTTTGGATCGGAACACTCATGCCCAAGCATGATATGCGGGGAATTTGGCATAGCCAAAAAAAGGAAATCCTTTCACCGTGAAACTCGCGCTTTTCCCAATCTGCTGTCTCTCGTTCGCGGACGATCCAAATGACAAACCATTATTACGATCACATCCCATTTTTCATACGTAATGTGTTATCGTGGGAAAAAGTACACGAATCTCAATAAACACAGAACGGTCTCAACAGCGGAGTTACCCCCATGAGTAAAAAGGGAATGTTACTGGTAGGCCATGGCAGCACCATGCCCTACAACAAGGAGCTCATCGAATCCACGGCAAAGATGATCGCAGCGCAGACCCCCGAGTTTGTGGTAAAATGCGGTTTTATGAATATCAATAAGCCCTCGATCAAGGAATCACTTGCCGAGTTTTCCAAAGAAAATATCGATGCACTTGTTGTTGTCCCGCTCTTTCTTGCAAAAGGCGTCCACATTGAAAAAGACATCCCCGGCGAGATCGGCCTCCCTGAGGGAACCAAGAAGGGCACGTTCGGGCTCAACGGGAAGACCATCCCGCTCGTGTACGCCGATCCCATCGGGATCGACCCGCTCCTTGCCGAGCTGATGGTCAAGAACGCCCACAAAGCCCTTGCACACGTCTGACCGCATATGCGGGTACTGGTCCTCGATACGATCCATGGCGGAACGGAGATAGGGCGAGCCTTTGCACGGGTCGGTCACACCGTTGATGCTGTGGACGTGTACCGGGGGACTACACCCGACTCAGCAGACCGGGCCGCAACAGCCACGTATGATCTGGTGACAGCCCCGGTCCATCTCGATCCCTCCCACCCGCTCCTTGCCGGGCGAACGGAACCGGTGATCACCCACCATGAGGCCGTGCGGCGCCTGCTTGCAGGGAAAATACCCCATCCGATGATCGAGATCACCGGGACCCGGGGAAAAACAACAACAGCATATGCCCTCGCACATATCCTTGCCGGGGCCGGTCTCCTTCACACTTCGACCGGCACGTACGCGATGCCCGGCCGCCGGCTGCTTTTCAAAAAGAGTATTACCCCGGCCTCGGTGCTGGATGCAGCAGGAGAGGCCATTGCCCTCAAAGGCTGGCTTGTGGCAGAAGAATCGCTGGGGGTAACCGGGGCCGGCGACCTTTCCATCATTACCTCCCCTGTCGATTACCGGTGCGCAGCCGGGAAAAAGAGCGCGCTTGCAGAGAAGGTGACAGCTGCCCAAAAAAGCCCGCTGCTTCTCTGTGCCCCGGGCGTCGCGTCCGGCGGGCACCCGAATGCCGTGCATCTGGATGATGTGGCAACGGTTAACGGCGACCGGTGCAGTATCACAGTTGCCGGCCGGTCCGGGACTTTTGCAAACCCGCTGCTTGCCCTGCCCGGGTACCGGGTTCCGCTTGCCCTTGCCGGAACTGCAGCCCTCCTGCTCGGACAGAACCCTGCCCCGCTCTCCACGTTCCCGGGAGTTCCCGGGCGGATGGAGGTACGAAAAGAGCAGGGGATCCTTGTGATCGACAACGCAAACAGCGGGACAAACGCGGAGACCACTATTGAGGCCGCCCGGTACGCCCGTGACTGTTCAGGATCTCCCGAGATTACTCTTGTGATCGGGACGGTCAAAGGCGATGGTGCTGTGTGCGAAGGGTTCCCCGAGGATCAGATACTATCAGCGATCCGGACAACCCGGCCCCGGACCCTTATCCGGGTCGGGAATCCCCCTAAGTGTTCCGAAATCCCTGGCCTGCCTGCAATTGATGCAGTCTGCCAGACCCTCGAAGAAGCAGAACGCTGCGCCCGGGAAAGGACGCAGACCGGAGCCATCGTGCTTGCGGTCAAGACCTGGAGATAAGTATGCCTTCACGATTCATGCACCCCCGCCCGAGCTCGATTGTGGCCGCCCTCTATACCGCACGTGACCTCGAAGTGGATGTCGCCATCCTGCACGGCCCCTCGGGCTGCTCTTTCAAGCACGCCCGTCTTCTCGAAGAGGACGGGATGAGGGTGCTTACGACAGCGCTTGCGGACAACGAGTTTGTCTTTGGCGGCCAGAAGCCGCTCGAAGAAGTGCTGAGGTATGCCGAGGACCATTTTGCTCCCAAAAAGATAGCCGTGATCGGGACCTGCGTTTCTATGATCATCGGTGAGGACCTGCAGGCCGCCATTGACAGCGCCGGGATCACTACCCCGACAATTGCCGTTGATATTCACGCGGGCTTTACCGAGAATATTGCCGGCGTGCTCGCGACACTTGAGGCGGCGGCCGGAGCCGGATGGATCAGTGCCGATGAGCTTGCCCGCCAGCACCGGCTCATGGGAAAGGCAAATGAGGTGGAGAAACTCCGGGGCGCTGCCTCGCAGGAGTACCTGGAGCCCTCGCGGGGCGATCTCAAGCACGTAGCTGCACAGCGCCTTATCGAGTGTGCAAAGAGCGGGGCAAAAGGGGTCGCGATCCTGAACGCGAAAAAAGAGACCGCATACATGTTTGCCGATGAACTGATCGCTCTCCACGATGCCTGCCCGGATGCGGATATCACCTATATTGCGAACCTGGACAACGGAGGCCTGCCCAAGGTGCGGGCGGACGCCGGTCGTATCCTTGCGGAAATGGAGAAACGCGGAATTCATCCTGAGCTCATCGGTGCGCTGGATGAATACGGGGCAAACGGCGATGCACTCGGGGCCCGGATCCGGGAGATTGCACCCGCGTTTGCACTTATCGTCGGCGTCCCGCATGCAATCCCCCCGGAGTACACAAACGGTATCGAGTGCTTCTCGGTGACAAACGGCCCGCGGCAGGTGGCGCCCCTCAAGGCCATCGGTCACCGGCATGTGCTCGTGGAGATCGACCTCCACCCGCGGACGCTGGGCGTGCGCGAGATTGTGGAAAGCGAGTTTGGGGCAGTAGTTCGGAGCCTTGCGCGATGAAGTCCCTCCTCATAACGGGTGACCGGTCCGGCAGCGGGAAGACCAGCATCACCCTTGCATTAGCTGCGCTCTTAAAAAAGCGGGGAACGGTCCAGACATTCAAAGTCGGGATGGACTACATCGATCCTTCGTACCTTGCAGCAGTCTCGGGCCGGCCCTGCCGGAACCTGGACAACTTTGCCCTTGGTGACGGGCAGATCCGGGGTATCTTTGCCCACGGATGCAAAGGCGCAGACATCGCGCTTGTGGAAGGTGTCCGGGGACTGTACGAGGGTGCAGAGGCACTGGACGACACCGGGAGCACCGCCGCCATTGCAAAAGTCCTTGATCTCCCGGTCGTGCTCGTGGTCTCGGCCCAGAGCATCACCCGGAGCGCGGCTGCGATCGTGAAAGGTTTTCAGGCATTTGATCCCGATATCCGGATCGCCGGCATTATCCTCAACCAGGTCAAGGGCGGATCGCACCGGGAGAAAGCTACGCGGGCGATTGAGCACTACTGCGGCGTTCCCGTGATTGGCGCCATCCCCCGGATGGAGGAGATGCAGCTTGCCATGCGCCATCTCGGCCTTGTCCCGTACCGCGAGGGCGCGGGCTGCGGGGATTTTGACGAACGGATCCGGACGATCACCGGGATCATCGGGGACCACGTGGACATCGACCGGCTCCTTGCGCTTGCAAAAGAGGGTACGCCATCAGCAAGGGACACGCTCTTTGAGCCTGCACCGGAGCAGGACATCCGGATCGCTGTTGCCTACGATGAGGCGTTTAACTTCTATTATGCCGATCTCTTCGATCTTCTTCCAGCGCTCGGAGCAACAGTCGAGCAGTTCAGCCCGGTCCATGACCGGCTTCCCGAGTCGGACGGCTACATCATTGGGGGAGGTTACCCGGAGCTTTTTGTCCCGGAGCTTGAGAGAAACGATCGTATGCGGGAGGCAATCCATGATGTTTCCCGGAACGGGACACCGGTCTATGCCGAGTGCGGCGGGCTCATGTACCTCACTGACCGGATGGTGTTAAAAGAGGGATGGCAGGGCAGGAAAACGGAACTCTCCGGGGAGATGTGCGGGATTTTCAAAGGAGAGACCGTGATGCCGGCAAAGAGGGTGGTCAGCTACGTGGAGGGGACAAGCAGCAAAGACTCACCCGTGGGTGCTGCCCGGTTCCGGGGCCACGAGTTCCATTATTCCGGGGTTACGCTTGACCCCTCCACGAAATACGCGTACCGCCTCTCGCGGGGGATCGGCATCCATGACACCCTCGATGGTGCGGTACGCGACAATACGCTGGGGAGTTACACTCACCTCCACCCGGTCGGGAGCAGCGAGATGTTCCGGCACTTTACCGATCTCTGCCGTAGTCGCCGGTAAGGCACGTTTCCCGAAATATTCGTGCACCGGAAATATTGGCGGATTCCTGTTTTGGCAGGGGAATTGCCAGTCTTTTAAAAAAAACAACAAAAAACTACAAAAGCACTGACACCCCATTTTATTTTTATGATAATCTATATTGACGGGAAATACCTCCCCGAAGGCCTTGCCAAGGTCTCGGTCTTTGACCACGGCCTGCTCTACGGGGACGGGGTTTTCGAGGGGATCCGTGCGTACAACGGCCGGGTCTTCCGGCTCAAGGAGCACCTGGACCGGCTCTATGATTCGGCAAAGACGCTCGATATCACCCCGCCGATCACAAAAGATGAGATGGCCGAAGCGATCTGCGAGACGCTGCGCAGGAACAAGCTTAAGGACGCCTACATCCGCCCGATCATCACCCGGGGCGTGGGCGACCTTGGCCTTGACCCCCGCAAGTGCAGGAGAGCGTCCGCTATCGTTATCGCGGTGACCTGGGGCGCAATGTACGGCGACCTGTACGAGAAGGGGCTCAAAGCGGTCACGGTCTCGGTCCGGCGCAACCCGGCAGAATGCCTGCCGCCGAACGTGAAAAGCCTCAACTATCTCAACAACATCCTTGCAAAGATCGAGGCGAACTACAAGGGCGGAGACGAGGCGATCTTCTTTGACACGAACGGCTATGTCTCTGAAGGCTCGGGCGACAACCTCTACGTGGTCAAGAACGGCGAGATCTTAACGCCCCACACCCTCAACAATCTCCGGGGCGTGACCCGGATGGTGGTGCTTGAGATCGCGGCGTCCCTTGGCATCACGGTCAAGGAGCAGAACCTCGGATACTTCGACCTTTATACCGCAGACGAACTGATCTGCACGGGGACCGCGGCGGAAGTCGCCCCGATCACCTGGGTGGACGGCAGGGTCATTGGCTCGGGTAAGCCCGGGCCGGTCACCCGCCAGCTGATGGCAGCCTTTACGGCGGTTACGAAGACGGAAGGCCACGCGATCTATACCAAAGCCCCCGCAAAGGGAAAGGTGGCAGCGGCTGCAAAATCCGTAAAGAAAAACAAGACCGTTGCAGCGGCAAAGGCAAAGCCCGGGGCAAAGAAGACAGCCGCCGCAGCCACAAAAAAGCCGGTTGTCCGCAAGGCCACGGCACCGGTAAAGAAGACCGCAGCCCGGAAGAAATAATCCCCATCCCTTTTTCCCAGCGGGGCTTCTACCGGAACCGGCAAAAGGCTGGTGGCGATCCCGTTCCATAACCTATTTATGAGGCAGAGTAAAACTAGTTAGAGCAACGCGCTGCTATAGTGTAGACCGGCCAATCATGCGGGCCTTTCACGCCCGCGACTGGGGTTCAAATCCCCATAGCAGCATTCGAACACTGACAGTACAACACTCTAATTCAACTTTAAAATAGAATTTATCAATTAATCTGTATCCCTTGCTAATGAGGCAAGTTGTTTTTCTAATTCAATAGATCTATCATACTGTCCCTTTGCGGCCGCCACCATACTTTTCATCCGAATATCTCCTCCCTTTTCAATTGCATCGGCATTTTTTAGGAGGAACTCGTTTAAAGCATCATCCCACCCTAACTCTTGTAGGGCTCGTATTTGCCACCACAAATCGCCATCATTAGAAGCTTGTTTAAACGCTTTAATAAAAAGAGTCTCAATTAGATTCTTTTCGACAAATTCTTTCAAATAAAAGGCGGCAGTAAAAGCAGAGTCATATTGATGAATTGCATGATGTATACCATCGATGTAATCAATAGCAGCCTGATCAAATCTCTTTAAGTCGTAATTTAATCGTCCCATTTGCAAATAGTCTTTATTTTTTAAGTATGTATCAAAATTTCTTTTCAAAACAGCTTCAGGAATTAATTCTTGTTTGTTTTGGAGACATCTTAGCCAAATTATAGTTGAATCGGGTTGCTTCTTCTTTAAGGCTAGCTCAATGTATTTATCACGTAATTCTAGGTTGTTAATTGAATGATACAATCCCGCTAATAATACATATTGCCTATGTTCTTTGAAAATTTCTGCTTGAGACGTTATCAGTTCTAATTCTCCAGTGGCAAATGGCGGTTCAGTGTCTTCAAGCGTAAATATTGCTCTTTGCTGTAAGACTAACCTAAGCCAATCTTCACGGTATAATTTGATTTGATCGGCATCTAACTTCCTATCAAAGCCACCACGAGTATGCGTTTTACCATGACATTCAAGACAAAGAACCGCTAAATTATCCAACTTATTATTGGAGGGATTCTCATCAAGATGATGAATGATGACTTGTTTTGAGTCATTTCTGCATACACAGCATGTCCTATTCGAGTCAAACAAAACTTTAGCTGATATATCAGCAGGAATTTCAGTCCGTTTTTTCTTTATCATTTAAAAATAGAAATGAGAATTAAACAGAAATAATTTTGGATTAACGATAATGTGCATTTTTTTCTCCCTTGTTCACTCATCCAGTACATATCTTTCCAGAACGAGTTTATCACACCTCCTTCAGGGACCAAATCATCCGGATAAGGCTCATCGCTAAGGTTCGGGAACAGCGTTCCGTCATCCCCCTTACCCATTCCTCAATCTTCCCTTGTCCAGCGATTCCACCCCCTCCCTGTGCTTCGCAGTGAGTCACTCGGGCGCCTCGTCGGGCCCTCGCTGGGTAAGGATCCTAAAAAGCTCAATCCCGGTAAGTGCGTAGCGCAAAAGCCGACGAGGTGTTTTGCGCGTCCGGCATCGCTCCGGTTCAGCGGCCCGGAAAAAATTCTACGGGACGAATCCTTTCTTACTTTGAAATGGTCTTTCTGTTTTCTCCGGCCGCGTCCATATGATCCTTTCTCGTATACTGCGGGACGTTCCTTCAGGGAGGGGCGTCTGTCTCCCCCAAACGGGGGGATACCACCCCCCATCCACCCGATCTGACTTATCCTAATCCGAGCCCAAATTGAGCTCCGATAACCTCTTTTCAGATCCGAAAAAACCCGTATCGGGCTCCGATTTAAAACAAGCCCAAATAGGCCGTATTTTGGCAAACGGACGAATTTAATTGGTCTCATAAAGGCCATTTCCTGCCCTGATCTCACCTCAAATGGGTTTTCGGTCGATCCCGGAAAAAGATGCCAAAAAAAGGCCGCTATAGGCCGATTATGGGCGTTATATGGGGCCCAATTTGGGCGTATTTTGGCAAATAAACTGATATAATAGCCCTAATTATCTTCATGTGGAATCGGACGGTTTTACGGGCGTGTTGTGAAGAGAGTGAGAAATCTGGCCCTATCCCTCTCAAAGAGTTTGATTCGATAGTAAATCTATGAGTGAATTGATAAAAATAATTTAGGAATGTACTATTGGAGACTGAATATTCTCATGCAGAATCTTCATTTTGAGATTTTTCAAGCCAACCAAAAAAATGACCAATTGCAGCACCTAGAGCCGTTCCAACCATTATTTCAATTACTGAATATGATAATATAAGATAATTTGCAGTTATTTTTTGGTAAAATGGAACTGTAATTAAAAAAGTGAAGAACTGAATGGGGAAAAAGAGAATAATCCCAATAAATTCATACATGCCAGAGCATGTATCTTCACATTGCATAATAGGAAAATGTGATGATGGAAAATATTGCATTACTAAAATTGGTATCCAATATATCGCACAGATCAAACCATAAATAAAGCCAATTGTCGCCCCGGTTTTCCAGTTTTTCCAGTTCATTTTGGACCTCCTTTCAATTCATTCAATTTTTGCTCACTATCCCTCATCACTGAACCTTTGATCCAGCCTTATTGCGATCCACCGATCCCTTGTTTAGCAGAGTCATTCCCGGTAAAATATTTTGCGGAATCCGGCCAAGTCAGCAGGACAGGATTTCCCGGTACTACCGTATTGTCATTGTATACTGACGCAACACTGAAATAATATTTTTCCCCGGGTATCAGATGGCCTCCAAAGTCCCCGCCATGATAGAGCATTGTTGTATCAATGTCCGTGAAATTCGTACCCGGATCAATGGTCCCTGTCACGTATCCGTCATCGGGATAGCTGGGGTTAGGGTTATTCTTCGAAATTACCACATAATAACTTCGAAGTTGAGGATCTGAAATCCGATCCCAGGTAAGCCGGACTTTGTTGTCTTCGATAGATTCAGAAATTTTGGTGCACGGGTGCGGCGGGACAATCGTACAGGTCTGTGTGGGTGTTATGGTTGGTGTTGACCATCCCCCTGAAGAGACCGAGATATAATCCACCCGGGTTTTTGTCGAATTTCCCTTTGGATTACCTGCTGTCAGAGAGATCGTAAATCTCCCCGCTATTGTATAGGTGTGCACCGGGTTTTGAGTGGTCGCATTGGTTCCATCACCGAAATTCCAGTACCAACTGGTCGGGGAACCGGTTGATTGGTCAGTGAATAATACCCTGAGGGGAGATTTCCCATACGTTGGTGTACCACTGAAATCAGCGACAACGGGTTTGGAGCTGCTGACAGAAACATAGTCCTGCCGTACTTTCGTATCACTTCCTGCGGCATTCGTTACTTTCAAGGAGACCGTATACTTTCCCGGAGTTGTATATGTATGAACCGGGTTTTGGGTTGTGGCATTGGTTCCATCACCGAAATTCCAGTACCAACTGGTCGGGGAACCGGTTGACAAATCCGCAAAGGTCACAGTGAGCGGTGTTTTTCCGCAGGTGGGTATTCCTTCAAAGTTTGCAGTAGGTGATTTTAACGATCCGCCACTCACGGTTACGTAATTCTGTCGGGTCAGAGTATTGCTTCCCCCGGCATTTGACACGGTCAGAGATACGTTGTATTTTCCGGAAGAAGTGTAGATATGAACCGGGTTTTGGGTTGTGGCATTAGTCCCATCGCCGAAATTCCAGTTCCAGCTTGTCGGAGAACCGGTTGAAGTATCATTGAACACTACACTCAGTGGTGCATTCCCGCAAGTTGGCTTTGCGGTAAAATTAGCAACAGGGGATGATGCAATGGCCGAGACCGAAATGTAATTCGATCTGATGGTAGTGTTATTTCCATCAGGATTAGCGACTTTCAAGGAGACGGAATAAGATCCTGCTGCCGTATACGCATGGGTTGGGTTCTGGGTGGTTGCATTTGTCCCGTCGCCAAAGTCCCAGTACCAACTGGTTGGCGAATTAGTGGATAAATCAGTAAATAATACACCAAGAGGTACATATCCTGAAGTTACGTTCGCCGTGAAATTTGCAACTGGGGGCGTGCGTGGAAGTACAGTAATGTAACCGATCCTGAGGGTCTGGTTACTCCCATATACGTTCGATGCAGTCAATGAAACATTGTATGAACCTGCGGTACTGTAGAGGTGGGCCGGGTTTTGAGTTATGGCACTTGTCCCATCACCGAAGTCCCAGGTCCAGTTGGCGGGGAACCCGGTCGAAGTATCCATGAATGCAACACCCAGCGGCGTCTTTCCCTGGGTGACATTAGCAGTGAAGTTGGCGAGAGGGGGATTTGGCGGCGCAGGCTGCAATGTTACGACGGTTTCTGTAAGATAGACCGAGACGTAATCGGTCTTGAGCAGGCTGTTTGTACCATCTGCGTTGATCACCTGGAGATTAACTGAATAGTTTCCGGGTTCTGAATAAACATGGGTGGGATTTTGTTGATCCGATAAGGCGCCATCCCCAAAGGTCCAGTTCCACCCGGTTGGATTATTGGTTGAAGTATCTGTGAATGCAACCGCAAGAGGTGCTGTCCCCGTCGTGACATTTGCCGTGAAATTAGCTGCCGGGGACGCGCGTGGAAGAACCGAAATATAATCGGTTTTCGTTGTTGAGTTGCGGCCATTATCATTTACCACGATCAATGAAACGGAGTACGTGCCTGCATTCTGGTAGGTATAGACAGGATTTTGATCAGTAGAGTTTCCGGAATCGCCAAAGGTCCAGTTCCATGATGTCGGGAAACCCGTCGAAGTATCGTTAAACGAGACGGTAAGCGGTTCCTTTCCCGTAGTAACGTTGGCAGTGAAATCCGCTATTGGTGACTGCGGTGAAGTGACATTGATGCAGTATGTCTTGGTGGTGGAATATGTATCAAGCCATCCTCCAATATTATTGGGATGGATTCCCTTGACCACGGAAGTGAAGAATGGTTCGTTGACATAATAGTACAGTGTTACATTATAAGTTCCTGGCGAGTCGTATTCATGCGAAATTGTGGTTACCGACGGATTTAGTTCACCGGTATCGTTTCCATCCCCAAAATCCCATTCATTGCCTGATGCGAGATTCCCGTTCGGCGTGATGTCGGTGAATGTGACGTTTAGCGGCACTGGGCCGCTGACTGGTTCTGCCGTGAAATCCGGTGATAATGCCTGTTTGACATGGATGTAATCCTGATATGCTGACGATCTTCCGAAATCATCGGTGACTGTGAGGTTTACGGTATAAGATCCGAATAAAGTTCCCGGAGATACGTTGAAGATGTGAATGGGATTCTGATCAGCAGAATTTGTTCCGTCTCCGAAATCCCAACTCCAAGCGGTGATATTTCCACTGGAGGTATCATTAAAGGCCACAGCAAGTGGGGTAAATCTGTTCTGGGAGGTATAATTTGATACGAACCCCGCAACCGGGGTCGGGTACGGATAGATATAGATATAATTCAACCGGGAGAGGGTGTCGTTCCCGAAACTATTCCCGGCGGTGAGGTTAACTGTATAGTATCCGCCGGATTCATAGGCATGCGTGGGGTTTTCTAACGTCGAGTTGGTACCATCCCCAAAGTCCCAGTACCATTGTGTTGGCAATGCGTCGGAGGAGTCAGTGAACGATATGGTATCTCCAATAGAGGCATTGGTGGGGCTTGCAGTGAAGTTGGAATTGAGGGGTTTCTTATAGGAAACGCTGATTAAATCCGGTTTTGATAGGGTATCGCTTGAAATGTCGTTCCATGCAGTAAGATTCACCGTGTAATTACCCGGTGCTGAGTATATGTGCTCGGGATTCTCCAATGTCGAATTAGTCCCGTCGCCAAAGTCCCAGTACCATTGCGTTGTGTTGGTATCCGAGGTGTCAGTGAAGTTCACAGCCTGCCACATGGAAACATTTGTTGGCTCTGCAGTAAAGTTGGCGAAGTGCCGGGCATAAACGTAAAAATCGATGGGATCCCCTGATGACGTATTGGCATAAAAAATCCACACCGGTTCGAAGTAATCCTGTTGATCACTTGCTCCCGTTTCATAATATCCAAGTGAGATGTTGTTTATAGTTACATTAACCGGATCCTGAGGGGTCTGGATCAATTCTCCATTCAGCAATTTATCGATAGCCTCATCTGCTGTAATGACTTTTTGGGAACCCACTGGTGTTGCGGTTCTCCATACCTTTAACAGACCGAGATTTTCACCGTTTTCCCCAAGAGAGATATCAATAATCCCTCCCGGGCCACCAACCGGCATTCCGTTTATTTCACGAGAGTATGCGACCTGGGTGAGGAGCGGCGTCTGGCTGGTTGTCTGTCCTGTTTGTATGTTATACCCGGTAAGATACACTGTTTTGACATAAGATAAAACGGCTCCACTCGGTACTCCACCATTTTCATTTAATACAGCCATCGCAGCCTGTGGAGCATCCGCTTCAGAAGTCACATTCTGCTGTTCCTGCATCAGATCCGGGCTCCAGGATTGTATGATATCTCCCGTATTCGTTGTTGAGGCAATAATGGGAATCTCCGATGGGGACGAAGGAATTGTGGTATTGAAACTGATCTCACCGAAGACGGATTGATTGGGAGAAAGTGCGATATCATCGGCGTATGCTAAACCCCCAATGTTTAATAATGCGATAGTGACAATTATTGCAGTTATTGTCGCTTTTGCATATTTCATTGGCCACACACTCCTTGTGCGCACCAACTAACATAATATGTAATATTATTATCGGGACTTTCATCGGCGGCAATTGTTCCATGGCCCGGCATATGGTCATGATAAAATTGATCAGGTGTGGCGAAAATGACTGCAGGAGCATATCCAGCTTGTGAAGCGATTGTGGCTTCATAGTACGATTGAACGATAGATTCGTTTCTGACGAATGCATTGTAAAAGAATGCATTTGGAAGATCTGTACTAACGTACTTTGAAGATTGATATCCGAGAATTCCGTGTGATGTATTTAATGCCCCCCCCCATCGTTTATCGGTAAGTAAACTACAGGCATCCAAGAAAACCCATTTGTTCTGACCGCCCCATTTTTTATAGACATCAGAAGGTTTCACGCTAGTACTCGGTGTCGGATAAAAGGCGGACCATCCAGACAGCGGGATGTATGTATCTGTAGTGATTAATTCGGATCCTTCCATCAAAAAAAGTAAATGTCCATGTCCAAAATGGTAAAAGAAAGTAGCATTATCTAATCCTTGATAGTTAGTTCCAAAATCGACCTGTGTAACTTGATCTTCCGTGTGATAAAATGTATTTGACCATCCCTCTTGAGTTTCCAGCCAATTTTGTACGACACCATGAACTGCTGTCCCCCATCCAAAACCATCCACAATTAGGCTAGAGACCCCCCCCAATGGGCCAGGATTTTGAATCATAGTCATCGAGTATGTTTGTCCAATCGCTGGTCTGTCAAATGAGGTTAAATATACGTTGACGGTCTGGTTGGTAATCTCAAACTTCACGTTTTCGGATGCGGAAGGATACCCGCCAGCAGATACACTCAAGCCGAAAACCCTGTCATCCGTAAAATTGAATGCATTCAATCCCACGGATCCGTTAAATACAACCGGTCCATCCCCAACTGTTTGATTCATCCAGACATCGTATTTGGAATCGTACAATCCAACATTGGATCCTGGAATAAATCCGCCGGTATCGGAATCCATCACGTTAACGACAAAACGGGGGGTGAGTTTCACTACCCACGCGTCTATATTTCCATGATTTTGTTCGGCCACTACCCCACTATTACTCGAATAGGATCGTCCGGTGACAATGTATCCTCCATCAGATGTTGACTGAATAGATTCTGCCTGATCGTAGGCAGATCCTCCAAGTGGAATCTGCCATTGGAGATTCCCGTTAGAATCTGTTTTCCCTACCCAGTAATCCCCGTTTCCATAACTTGCGCCTACATCTCCGGAGTTATCCGAATAAGTAAATCCGGTAAAGACATAACCCCCATCGGGAGTCTGGTTAATGCTTATTCCATTATCTGCGTTGGATCCCCCATAGGGACGTTCCCAGATAATATTTCCGTTGTTATCCAGTTTGATTATGCAGACATCACCTGCGCCATGATTTATCCCTATTTGCCCGCCGAAATCCGTTGAAGTAGTTGTACCAATAATGACATACCCGCCATCGGAAGTTTGCTGAATTCCGTTATCCCACCACAGACTCGTAATGTCCCATCCCGCACCTCCAAGAAGCTTTGTCCATTGAATCGTACCTGTGGAATCCAGTTTGACAACCCAGATATCTGTTAATCCGTGATTTGCTCCAACATCCCCGCTGTTATTGGAATATGTAGTGCCGACAAAGATGTATCCTCCATCGGATGTTTGTACGATACTGTTTGCCTCATCATCACTATTCCCTCCGTATACTTTTTGCCAAGTGACGCTACCTGTGGAATCCAGTTTTACTACCCACGCATGTCCTCCCATAAACGGATGGGAGGCTATGTTAAGTTCATCGTTGAATGTAGCGCCGGTTACTCCGGAAAAAATATACCCCCCGTCTGATGTCTGCCGGATGCTAAATGCCAGATCATCGGCACTTCCTCCAAGTACTTTCTGCCACTGGATGTTCCCGTTTGAATCCAGTTTCACGATCCACGCATCGTAACCCCCATTATTTTGGCCGACATCTCCGTTATTACTGGATTTCGTAAAGCCTGCAAAGACATATCCTCCATCAGAGGTTAATTGAATGCTTATCGCTTGATCGTAACCGCTCCCACCTAACGATCGTTGCCACTGGATGTTCCCTGCGGAATCAAATTTGATGATCCAGACATCCCCCCCGCCATGGGTTGAAGTGACATCACCATCGCCGGCAAGAGATCCCACAAATCCACAAGCGATATATCCGCCATCGGGTGTCTGCCGGATACCAGAAAGTGTTTCTCCGTCAAGGCCACCAAGGAGATCCTGCCATTCGATGCCAGGAATGCTGGAAGCCATGATTTGAAGGGAACTTGTATCCGAACTTGCGAAGCTTCGCGGTGAAGCCGCGTTTTGTTCTGTCGATGTTCCATTGGATGCAACCGCTCCCATGCTCATCGAAACGGGCATAATTGAGGGTGAGGTGATATTCGAATCACCTTGTACACCTGATATCAGAAATATCGATACCAGAAAAATTGTGACGATAACATCGCCTGTCATTGATAATCGCATTCTTTGCCTCCGGGCCAATTCTCTGCTCCGCTCGAAAGGCACGAACACAAACTTCATTTCTTATAATGGTGAGTATGTTATGCCTTCGGGCGGAAATGGGATCATCCGGCTTTCAGGGTGGGTGAACCCATCTCTTCGGTTTTTATGAGTGTTTTCTGGAACTTTTAATCGGTTATGGGAAAACAATTAATAAAAATATTGTGTTTTGTATTTTCAGAGATGTAATGGCTTAAAAAATTTTAAAGAGATTAAAATAAATATTAGTTTGGGTAAAAAAGGGAGATATATTATTATCCCCTCATTGAATGAGGAAAGTATCAATCCAAAAAGTGTTCGAAGAACATAAATCCGCTAAAGATTTTCAGTATTTTGCTATGTCTTTCATTTTTTGCTTTTTTCATAGGATGTTTACAGGAAAATAACGCAGTATCCGGTGAGTACATAAGCGAGAGAAATTTTAGAGAAAATAATGAATCCATTATTTTTAATAACAGTAATTTTCTCTTTTACGAGGGAAACTTTACTCATATAAATTATAATAATTCCACGAACGTCGTAAAATACGGTATGTTTAAAAATAATAACAACCTGCTCACCCTGAATTATGTCGATGGAGATATTATTGAATATACTGTTACATCAAGCGGGCAGGTATTAATTCCGGTTAATGAGAATATCTCCCTCCCGGAAGATGACAACTGAATGATCATTTTTACAAAAAATTATATTCCCAGTGATGATGTTCAATAATAGGATTGGCCCTCTCTGAAAATGTATTCTATTTGAGAGTATGAGTCCGGGCACGACGAGGCAAATATCGGTCGTGTTCTCTTCCTCGTTCCGCCTCGGAGGTGCCTCGTCTGAGGCGGTGGCAGGTCTCCCCACTATTGGAAGATGAAGGTACTCCCCCCATCCACCCGATCTGACTTACCCTAATCCGGGCCCAAATTGAGCTCCGATAACCTCTTTTCAGATCCGAAAAAGCCCGTATCGGGCTCCGTTTCCCGACTCTCCAAAATAAGCCCAAATTGGCCGTATTTTTGCGATCGGACGATTTTAAGGGATCGCATAAAGGCCTTTTCCTGCCCGGATCTCACTTCAAACGTGCATTTGTTCATTCCCGGAAAAAGATGCTGAAAAAAAGGCCTCTATGGGCCGGTAAAGGGCATTATATGGGGTTTAATTTGGGCGCATTTCGGCAAAATACACAATTAAAACGGTTTTTTTCCATGCGAACCAAATCGGACGGTTTTACGGGCGTATTTTTAGATGATTTCCCCTCAGGGAACGTATGTAATATCACCACCTATGCTCCGGTGATGAGTCCACTGTTCAACCAGCATTGGGTTTTTCATAGATTACCTCAATACAGCGGGGAATTTCCCGGAAAATCCAGTGGGGATTATTTTTGAATTTCAAAAAGAATTTGGGATTTTGGCGATAAATTCAAACGGGCACCGACACCGGAGAGTGCACGGTAAAGTTTCCGTGCAACCGGGCGTATGAGAATCCGGAAAAAATAATTCACATCACAGATTTCGTTTTTAGAAAAAAGAAAATGGATTCAGGAGTTTTCACGCCAGCGCTGCCGTAATGCCGACAACACCGGACTGGATGATAAGGGCAACGGCGATAATGACACCGGCAACTTCAAGCGCCACTGCGACATTGCCTTTTTTGAGTTCCTCGAATGCGTTGATCTGTTTTGTGAGCTTGTCAAAGATATTGATGGCAAGGTAGATGGAACCAATCGCAAGGAGAACCCCGAGCACCAGCTGGATGATGGCAATAGCAATTACCAGCAGGCCGTCAACTGATGTAAATCCCATGGTCGCAGCCTTGCTGATACCCACCGAGATGCCGGTAACACCGGACTGGACAACAACCCCGATTGCGACAAAGATTGCAGCAACAATGATACCGAATGCAACATTGCCCTTTGCAAGTTCCTTCTGCTCGTCAACTTCCCTGGTGACCTTGCCAAAGACAGCAAATCCGATATACAGTGCCACTACCGCAAAGATGACCGCGATAATCAACTGGATAATTCCAACAACTGCGGTTAAAAGATCCATGTACATTCCTCCAATTTCGCGGGATTATCCCGTTATATCATAAAAACACTTCATGTTTATTTAAATCTTTTTAACATTTCTAAAACCGGATTAAACATCCTGAGAACAAACTGAATATACTGTCCGGACCAACAAGGGAGGAGAATGGCAAAAGTCAATAAACAATACCGGGAGGATGCAAAGGAAAGGATCATCGCCGCGGCCATCGAAGTCGCCGGTGAGAACGGCTGGGATGCCGTGACACTCGATGCAATTGCCCAGAAAGTCGGCGTCACGATTCCTGCGCTCTACCATTATTACAAGAACTGCGATGCATTGCTTGACGAAGTGATCCTCAAAGTTGCCCATGTTACGCAGCTCCATCTTGAAGCAGGCGTGGCCCACGAAGATGATATTCATCAGATTATCCGGGATATCGCCGATCTGACCTTTAACCAGAAGAAATACTACGGACCTGCCTTCATCCAGCTTCTCGCCCAGTTATCCCAGCATCCAAAACAACGAAAAAAAATAGCCAGGATCTTCAAAATCCACAGCATCATACTCCGCGACGCACTGATCCGGGCAAAAGCCAAAGGAGATCTTCTTCCCCGGGTAGATCCTGATGAGGCCGTGCGGATGATCTTTGCGATCTCTATGGGTATTTCGCTTGGCTCAATTATGATGGAAGAGGAAGATACCGAAGGAGACAAGAGGATCTGGATCAATGCAGTGGAACGGTGCCTCCTGATCGCCGGAAATGCCGCAGGCAGATCGTGAGATGTATCACCGGGGTTCTTCAATTTTTTTTATTGAGAGAGTAACCTGAATCAGTGCGCCACTGACTGATAACCGCACACCTGTTTTCCGGGATCTTTTTGTCACATCCCGTTCAGGGCAGGAATCATCGAGCAATTTCGTCATAACGGTTCGGAAAAAATCCTGTGTCCCCGAAACCAATGATTAAATATTAACGATTGTGAATCTTCAATAAACAAACGGACCCCGGGATTGCTGCCGGGCCTCCCTTCGATTATGAGCGTGTTTTCTTCGCGCAGATAAAAACCGGTTATGGATGAAAACAGGTGGACTCGTGTGATTGACAACCGTGAATATCTCAACGTGCTCGAACACTTGTACAGTAAAACGATCACCCTCTGGGATGTGCGGAAATTCCACCCGGTATTGTATTTCTATTTCGTGGACTCGCTCGCCCATATCGATTATACGCTCGGGATACTCACTTTCCGTTCCCATAAATTCGCAAAAAATTTTACTGCCCACGAGTACATGCGCTGGCGGGTGGACGAAGAGAAGAAAGGCGACCGGGCGAAATTCCCGGGATTTGTCAACTGGCTTAAAACCGCCCACCCGGAGAAATTTTCTTCCCTGCCTTCACTCTGGCAGATGATTTACGATACGGAAGATCTTGCTGACTACCGGAGCTTCAAGATAGTCCTTGACCCGGACAGCCACAGCGAGACCCCGGCAAATATTTTTTTTATCATGATCGATGAGTTCTTCTCACCCGATTTCCTCAACAGCATCTATGCCGAAGGTTCTCTTACCGTGCTCTTTGAAAAATACCGGTATATTACCGGAAGTCCCGATTAGGACAGGTCATAGTACCTGTACGAAAAAAAAGGGGGATCCCCAGGGGATTACTAACGTACAACCTTCCAGACCGCGGCTGTTCCCGGAGTATCTCCCTCTGTCCACCACTGCGCCTGATATGTCGTACCATTGTAGGTCACCTCGTCACCCGCAGTATATACCGCGGTGCTTACCCAGGCAACTGTTCCGGATCTTCTGGCCGCAAAACAGGAGACGGTGGCTGGATCCCTATCTTGTGCCGCCTCCGCGTTTCACCATTCCCCGGATATTGTCAAGGGGTTGCCTCATCATCTCATCATACTTCTCAGCGGCCCCCTGCGTTGAGTCACTGTCTTCACACCGGTTCCCGCCCATCACATCCCTGCCTGCAAGATGCGCATCGTGCCCCCCGCGTTCCCGGGACTGCATCTGCGACCCAAGCTCGCCCCGCATGTTTGTATTCTTCACGGCCCGGGGGATAGAGAATGCATTGCGATCGGCAGGCTCCCGGGTCTTGAGGCGCCGCTCTGCCTCAGCAAACATCTGGAGCCCGTTCCTGCCTGCCCGGCTCCTGCTTTTGATACCCCGCAGCTCGTCCCGGGAAAAGACCTTTCCGATCGCGTCGAGATCCTCCCGGGCAAGATCGGAAAGCCCGAGGATCGTAAAGAGCACCGGCATCCCCCGGGCATCAAAGAACCCGGAGAGCGCTTTTTTTCCGGCCCGCATGATAAGAGCCGGGCGGGACCGCCGGTCACAGGCAGCAGCCAGCAGGTGAAGGGCGGTAGTACCATGGGTTTCAACCGCTGCAAGGTCAGGAAGATCAGCAACCATGATGAGAGCAGCACGGTCAATCTTCCCGCCGTTGCGTGTCACTGCAATGACAAAGGAACCACCCTTCTGGCAGTCTGCATGGATGAATTCGCGCAATACCTGTTCCCTTTCCCCGGGAAGACGGTTTTCTGATCCCTGCATACCGGCCAGCAGTTCCTCTGCCGAAAGGTACAGGCCGGAAAAGAAAAGGCCCCATGCATCAGCAAGATCTGATGAGGGAACAACTGCCGGGCGCCTTTTTGCGTAATACGCAAACATCGCGTAGAGCTGTTCGGTGCTGAGATCTTCAAGGCGCTCCCGGCCGGGGCCGGTTCCGGATATACGGGCCATACAGGGAATCTCAATAGATATTGTCTTTCCTATGATATAGGGTTCTGCGGGAGGAAAACAAAATAGTAAAAATTCAGTTAAAGGGGGTTACAAACCTTTCCGCGGGCGGAAGAATACAAACAGGATAATGGCACCGGCACAGGCGGCAAGCGGAACAATCGCAGGGATGGGAGTGAGGCTTACCGGGAGGAGACTAAAGGCAGGCTTTGCAAGCGGGAGTGTACTGGTAACCGACTGATCTGCGATCACGGAGACCACGGATTCAGACGGGATATACCCCTCAAGCGTTGCATTGACCGTGTGATTGCCGGCAAAAACCCCGTTTAAGGTAAGCGGGGAGAGACCGGCAAAAACCCCGTCAAGAGTTATATTTGCTCCTTCGGGGGTTGTGTTGATACTCAGGGTCCCGGTCTTTGGCCGGAGAGTAGCGGTTACTTCCGTTGTTGCACCCGATTCGACCGTTGCGGTAGTGGAAAGAGTCTCATAATTAAACCGGGATACATTCACCGAATACGTGCCGGGAGAAATGCCCGGGATGCTGATTGGCGATCGCCCCTGATAATTCCCGTTAACCACCACTGACGCATCCTCCGGAACCGAACTGACGTTGAGGATCCCGGGCTCGGACTCTGCTACCGTTACCGTGCTGCCAGGCGAGTTTGATGCACTTACGCTTCCCAGGCCGGGTTCGGAAAGCGTAACCGAGATCATGCTGTACTGGGCCTGGTTGAGGTTGGCAAGATCGTTTGGACCGTCAACTGCCCATACGGTGTAGGTTCCGGCATCGAGCCTCCCACCAATCGAACCGGTGCCCCAGTCGTACTGCCAGCGGTCGTTGCTGTCTACGCTTACCTGCGTAAATCCGCCCTGGTCTGCACGCTCGTTGATATTATCCA
This sequence comes from Methanoregula boonei 6A8, assembly GCF_000017625.1. Classification (NCBI taxonomy): domain Archaea; kingdom Methanobacteriati; phylum Methanobacteriota; class Methanomicrobia; order Methanomicrobiales; family Methanoregulaceae; genus Methanoregula; species Methanoregula boonei. The sequence goes on from NC_009712.1 coordinate 1,466,218, forward strand.
GCGCCACGCCGTTTGCCGGCAGGTTGGGACCAGTCAGGAAGAGGTAGACGGTCTGGCTTGTGGGACAGTAGCCTGAAAGATGAACCGTGTCTCCGATGTAGGATTGTATCGAGCTGGCAGCTGCACCACAGGCAAGCACAAAAAAGAGCAGGAGCAGACCTGCGCAGATCATACGGTATCCCGCCCGGGCCGCTGCCCCGGAATTATCCTGGTAATCTGCCCTTTGAATCATAACGAAAAAATATGGCGGACGGGTGCCCTCATCATAAGGAGGAGGCCGTCTTGTTTGCAGTCGCGTTCGAACCCGTAAGTGTCGCTGTGGGTGTTGCCGTCAGTATGGCAACAGTCGGAGTCGGGGTTGACGCGGCGGGAAGCGAGAACTGCATATCAACCGTTCCGTAAGGTGCCTTTGTGGATGCTGTCGTTACTACGGCGCCATCCTTGTACAGGACAACTTTGAGCTCGTCTCCCGATCCATCGGTCTTTTTCAGGGTAATTGCCACGATCCCGTCAACCGTCGGAATACGGTAGAAATGATCCCCGGTATCACTGACCGAGGCCTGGGATCCCGGAACACCTACCTGACCGGAGTACGTATTGTCGTACGTGACTTCGGCCCAGACCCCGCTCTGGGGAACAAGGCTTTGCGGGGTAGTGGTGACGGCAACTGTGGTGACGACAGAAGTGGGGACTGGCGTGGGTGTCGGGGTCGGGGTTGCAGTAGTGGGAACAGGTGTTGGTGTCGGGGTCGGGGTCACGACAGCAGACTTGTTCAGGGCCGGGAGGACAAACAATCCCCCGGCAACAACCGCAATTACCAGAATGACGATGATCGCGGCCGCAAGAATCTTCCTGCCGCCTTTACGGGGTGCTGCAGGAACCGGCGGGATAGGGGGAGCCGGAGGGATGGCGGCGGCCGGGATCTGCTCACCTTCTGCAGGAGCGGGTGCAGCAGTCGCTGCCGGCGCTATTCCTTCAGAGGGGACGACACTCTCCTGGGCCGGCGCTGGTGTCTCAGGAGCCGGGACAGAAGACTCTGCTTCACGAGTTGCCGGTGCCGGGACAAACGGCTCGGGAACCGCCGGTGAAGATCCTGTGCGGGGGACGGAATCTTCAATCAAAGGTTCAATCGAGTGGATGATCTGTTCTATGGGCCGCCCTCCGCTGATTTTACGCTCGCCCGCTCCGGCCGTGGCTGCCGGGGCAGTGGCAATCTGGGGCGCCGCAACAGGAGCCGGCACTTCTTCTGAGGGTACGTTGACCCGGGTACCGCACCGGTTGCAGAAGGTCGATCCCGGGGGGATGCGGTTGCCGCACCGCCCGCAGAACGATCCCTCGGGAAGCGAGGTGGACTCCACCGGCTTTGGGGGAAGGTGGCTTGTGTCCACCGTAATCCTCTTGATGGGCCCGGCAATCTCGATCTTCTTTTTGATACCGGGTGTGACCCCGTGATCCGGGCGGGATTCAAACGCAGCCGGCGCCCCGGTGGCAAAATCACCGGGCTGTGATGCCGCTTCAGAAATGTACTTCCGCAGAGATTTTGCCCATTCATCGGCCTCGCGCCGCCGCTCTCCCGCGCTCTGCCGGACAAACGTGAGCGCCATCTCCCGGGTCTCTGCTGCATCTGTCTGGATCGTCAGCGTGATGACCGGATCGCGAATGGCATTCTCGCTCGCCATCACGTTCCGGATGGAAAAAAGCGTGATCTGCTGGGTCGGAACTACATTCTTCTCGCTGTCAATAATTATAAGACGACGATTGGTGAGCACCAGTTCGAACGGCACGGATTTGACCTTCACATGCTGTGCCGTCAGGACAATGGACTCATCGCTCTTGAGATCGGGATAGCCCATGATTACCACGTACTGTAGTAGTACTGTTGCATCACCTTTGACAAAAAAGTATGTATAAAAAAATCTGCCCCGGTTCCCGGATATCTGAAAGGATACCCGAGAGATCAGAGGAACTCCCGGTCGTTCATGTACTGGCGGAGCACGTCAGGGATAGTCACGGATCCGTCCCGGTTCTGGTAATTTTCAAGAATGCAGCGCAGCGCCCGTGACGTGGCAATCGCTGTCGAATTGAGGGTGTGGACCAAGTGCTTTGTCTCGAAGTTCTCCTTGTCCCTGACACGGATATTGAGGCTCGCTGCCTGGTACGAGGTACAGTTGGAGCAGGAGACCACTTCCTTGTAAGCGTTCTCTCTTGGCATCCAGGCTTCAATGTCGTACTTCTTTGCGGCGACCGTCCCGATATCTCCCGTGCAGATATTGACCACGTGGTAGGGAAGGCCGAGTTTTGTAAAAACCTCTTCGGCATTTGCCAGGAGTTCCTCGTGGATCTGCCATGAATTCTCAGGCCTGCAGAAGACAAACTGCTCGATCTTTGTGAACTGGTGGACGCGGAAAAGACCTTTGGTGTCAAGCCCGTGAGCCCCGATCTCGCGCCGGAAGCAGGGTGAGAGCCCACACAGGCGCAGAGGGAGATCTTTTTCCTCAAAGATTTCATCCTGGTACATCGCGGCTATCGGGTGTTCGCTTGTGGCTATCAGGTAGGTATCGTCGCCATCGATCTTGTACATTACCTTCTCGAAATCGTCGAGGTCGGTCACACCCTCATAGGAATCCCGTTTGATCATGAATGGTGGGATCACGGGGGTAAATCCCTTTTTCCCGAGAAGGTCAAGGGCAAAACGCTGGAGGGCAAGGTCGAGCATCACCAGCCCCCCTTTCAGGAAATAGAACCCGGCACCCGAGGTCTTTGCGGCCCGCTCAAAGTCCGCCCACCCGTTGTCGGCAGCAAGCTGTCCGTGGTTCTTGAGCTCGAAATCGAACGTGCGCGGCGTTCCCACGCGCCGGATCTCCACGTTCTCGGTATCGTCCTTTCCTTTGGGCACACTTTCGTGGAGGATGTTTGGCAGGCGCATGAGCCGGGTGCGGATAATCCCTGATATCTCCTCCTGCTCGGCATCATTTGCCTTGATCTTCTGGGGGAGCTCGGCAGCCTCCCGGAGTAAGGGTGCTGCATCCTTTCCCGTCTTGCGCGCCTCGTTGATCTCGCGGGCGATCGTATTTCTCCTGCGCCGCAGCTCATCGGTCTGCACTTTAAGCTCGCGGGAACGTGCATCCTTTGCAAGAATTTCGTCCACCCACGCAATCTTTTCCGGTGTGCCGCGTCTCTCCAGATCGGCTTTCACGACATCCGGGCTTGCCCGTACAAACCTGATTTCAAGCATTTTCTCGTACCTCACCCGGGACCCTGTCGATGCATATCGAAAGCCCCGGCTGCTGCTTTCCTGCTAAGAGGTATTCTCTCTTTTCCCTTATTATGCTTCAATGCATGCGGAGCACCACACTTGGGAAGCCAGGTGTGAAAAAAGGCACCTTTGCAGGAATATTATTTTAAATCGGACAATCTGGATTTCGTTTGAATAAAGGAGACAGAATAGCGCTATTGAGAGGAATTGATGACCATGATATTCCCTAAAACTCAAAAAAACGTCTTCAGGGTCGATATTATTATATGAGCCCGGTGTCCACCCATTAGGCATCGGCCTTGCGGGCCGTCCTGCCCGCGCCTTTGAACTGCCATTCGGATCGAATGGGGGGATGACAGACACAATGCACTGAATTGAACCATGAGTGTGGAGGAGCGTTATGGATTTTTTGTCTAAGTTCTATTTTAACTACCGGAGAATCATCAAAACCATCCAGATCTACCTGCTGCTGGCCGGTCCCGGTCTTATCGTCATGATTGCGGACAATGATGCCGGGGGTATCACCACCTATGCGGCAACCGGGGCAAAATTCGGGTACAACCTGATCTGGTTTTTGATCCTGCTTGGACCTGTTGCCTACTTTGTCCAGGAGATGACCGTACGGCTCGGGGCCGTAACCAAGCATGGGCATGCAGAGGCGATATTTTCCGCGTTTGGTTCGTTCTGGGGCTGGTTCTCCCTGTGCGATCTGACCCTGGTGAACTGGCTTACACTCGTGACCGAGTTTATCGGGATGACCGCAGGCCTTGCAATATTCGGTATGCCCCCAGTACTAACGGTCCTTATCGTAATCTGCATCATGATGGCGATTGTCGTTTCGGGCCGGTACTGGACCTGGGAGAAGCTCACGATGGTGCTCTGCCTTGTGAACCTGATCTATATTCCCGCGGCATTCCTTGTTCACCCTTCCCTTGACCAGGTGATCCATAACGGATTTATCCCCAACTTCCCGGGCGGCTTTAACGGGGAACTGTTCTTTTTCCTGATGGCAAACATCGGTACCACAATCGCTCCATGGATGATCTTCTTCCAGCAGAGCGCGGTCGTGGACAAGAACATGAAGGAGAAGGATATCCCCTGGGGCAAGTTTGACACAGTGGTCGGGGCCATCTTCACGGTTCTTGTTGCAGTCTTTATCATTATTGTGACCGGGACTTTGCTCAAGGGGATGGACGTGGAGAGCGCTGCACAGGCCGCAGGAATCCTGATGGGCGTACACCCATGGGTGGGAACGCTGCTTGCCATTGGCCTCTTCGATGCAGGATTCCTCGGTGCACTCTGTATTGCACTCACGAGCTCGTGGGCATTCGGCGAGGTTTTCGGGTGGGCACACTCCTTAAACTACAAGGTAAAAGAGGCAATCTGGTTCTACCTCTTCTACTTCTTTGGACTTGCAACAGCAGGATGTGTCGTCCTGATCCCCGGCGCCCCTCTCGTGCTTATCACACTTTTTGTCCAGGTCGTTGCAGTGACCCTGCTCCCGGCAGCGCTTGTGTTTTTGATCATCCTTCTCAACAACGAGGAAATCATGGGGAAATACAAAAATACCCTCTTTGACAATATCGCAAATATTACCATCGTGACGGTCATCATTGTCATATCCTCGTTATATGGGATCAGCACGTTATTCCCGAACATGTTCGGGTAGGGGAGGCAAAAGAATATGGCATTTAACCTGGAAAACGGTATCATCGAACCGGTCAAATCGAGTGTTGCAAACGGCATAGCCGCGGTCAGGGCAATCAACAAAAAATACGAACACCCGAGGATCACCATGTCACCCGGGGTAAAAGCAGCCCTTCTCCTCCTGCGGCTGTACCTGATCTTCCTTGTGCTCCTTTTGGTTTACAAGTTCTATACAATCATAACAGGAGGATCGTTATGACCCCAAACGAGACTGCCACAGGGGCGGCAAAAGCGGCGGACAAGGAGATCTTCCTTTCCGAAATCCTCGGTATCCCGGTCCTGAGCAGAGAAAAGAAGATAGGAACTTTAAGTGACCTGATCATCGTGGAGACCGCGAAGATCCCTGAGGTAAAATCGCTCTACGTCAAGAGGTCATTTGGGTACCCCAGCCTGATCATTCCCTGGGAGAACGTGGTGGAGCTGGGGCACCGGGTCATTGTCGATATTCCGGCACTTGAACCCTTTGAGGCTAATCCCCCTGAGGACGCACTCCTCCTCAAGGACTATGTAATGGATAAAAAAGTCCTTGATCTTGAAGAGAGCGAGGTAGAGGTAGTGTACGATATCCGCCTGGTCCACCGGAACAAAAAACTCTATGTAACGGACGTGGACACGGGCAAGTCTGCCCGACTGAGGAGATTTGGCCTGAAAACACTCTCCCGGGTATTCTCTTCTGAGGAACCCGAAGACCAGATGATCTCCTGGACCTATATCCAGCCGCTCCCGACCAACATCGGGAGCTTCAAGGGAGATGTGAAACTCAAGGTCTTAAAGGAGAATCTTGCGGAGATCCACCCGGTGGATCTTGCCGATATCATTGAGGAACTCGATCACGACCAGCGGATGGCGGTCTTTGCCTCTCTCGACAATGAACACGCATCAGATACCCTTGAAGAGATCGAACCCAATGTCCAGCGAGACCTTATTGCCTCGCTCGACATTGCAAAAGTGGTGCCCCTCATCAGCACCATGACCCCGGGGCAGGCTGCCGATGTCCTCTCGGCGATCCCGCACTCGGAGGCTGAGGACATCCTTGAGGCCCTCACGCCGGAAATGACAAAGAAGATCCGGGCCATTACCGAGAAGCAGGAAGAGAAGGTGATCCACTACACCACCCAGAAGATCCTCAAATTCCTGCCGGAAACACTTGTCGAGTACGTGCAGAACGATTATCCTAACCATGCCCGGGGAAAAGATGTCATCATGTACATCTACGTAGTGGATGCACAAGAGCACCTGATGGGCGTGGTGGACTTAAAAGAACTCCTTATTGCCGATGACAAGGCCCCGCTTTCGGCTATCATGTCCGAGAACGTGATCTCGGTAAATGCCGAGAGCACGCTCAAGGAGGCCTCGCAGGAGTTTGAGCGGTATGGCTTTCGGGCCCTGCCGGTTACCGATGACGAAGAGCATCTTATCGGGGCCATCCCCTACCGCGATGTGATGGATCTCACCCATCACCTCCTTGAATAATTTTTTTAGGGTCCGGGGGAGAGAACAACACAATGGACCCGGCACCCAAAACTGACCCCTGGGAATATGAGTACTCCAGGAAAGGGCGCCTCTGGGGGGGGGCAGTCCACCACCTGCCGGAGATTCCTCGTGAAGGACGCATCCTTGAACTCGGGTGCGGCGATGGGAAAACCTATCGGACCCTGCTGGAACGGGACTATGAGGTCATCGGGATCGATAGGGCAGCGTCAGCCCTGAATCTCTGCCGGTCATTGGCTCCTTTGGGATCCGGCGCACAATTTGCGCGAGCCGATGCCTGCAGCCTGCCATTTGCGGACGGATCATTCTCCAGCGTTATTGCATTCCATGTGATCGGCCACTTGCCGGATGAGGGGCGGGCACGTGCCGCACGCGAGGCGTCCCGTGTGATACGAAATGGCGGCACGCTCTTTTTTTCCGGTTTTTCCTGCGAGGATTTCCGTGCCGGGGCCGGCTCGGATACCGAACCGGGAACCGTGCTGCGCAAAAACGGGATTGCAACCCATTACTTCTCCGAAGAAGAAGTACTCGGCTTGTTTTGCAGGCTGCATCCCCTCTCATGTATTACCCGACACTGGGTAATGACCATACGCGGACAGCCCCTCCCACGGGCCGAGATTGCAGCCGCATTTACAAAAACCTCCTGAATATACAAAGGAATAGACAAAATTCCGGCGTATCATAGAGGAATCCTTAAATGGGCTGGCAACCTTATTTTCTCCCGCACAGGGAAGTGCATTTTATGAGAAAAGAAATTCTTCTTGTCCTGTTTGTGTGCAGTGTACTGATTGGATGTGCAATGGCAGCCGTACCGGATGCCAACCAGACAGTCGCCGCAAATACTACGACCACAGTTACGACCGCGCCGCAGCTTATCGGTGGCAACATGGGAACTTACCTTGTCACTTCAAACGTTGAAGGGGCAAATGTGACCTTCGATTCAGATTACAAAGGTATCATTACCGGCGGCCAGCTCGCGGTACCCGTATACACGACCGGCACGCCCTACCGGACGATCACCGTACAGGCACCCGGATACCAGATTGCTACCGTGAACATCACCCAGTACCCGGCAGCGAACCAGACCGTTGACGTCCCGGTGACGCTTGTTCCGCTCGCAGCGGCCAACACCACTGAGGTGCAGGCAAATGCAACGGCACCGGCTACCGTTTCCACGGAAATGACAACTGCCATGGCCCCGGTCTCACCGGCCCCGACCAAGTCCGGCAGCCTGCCGTTTGCCGCCCTTGGCGCGTTTGTCGTACTTGGGATATTTGCAATCCGGTCACGCCGGTAGACAATCCTCTTTTTTCTTTTCCGTTCGGATCTTTGCGGATGCGGGCGGAATGGCAGTACTGATGGTGCGATTGCACAGAGTACCTCATCCAAGCCTTCATCTTTTGCGAACTGCAACAAAATATCCATGACCGATGCCACGTACGGCGCAAAGATCCAGCGCGACGGGAAGACATACGCGATCCAGACCCGGATCCCTGCTGGTGTCGTAACCCCGGCTGAGCTCGAAACCATTGCCCGGGTTACAAGGGATTATGCTATCCCACTGGTAAAGATCACCTCAGGCCAGCGCTTCCTCCTGATTGGCGTGCAGGAACAGGATATTGCAGGGGTGAGAAAGGACCTCGGGGCGCTTGGGACCGCATCCATTACCCCCGGCGTCCGGTACGTCCAGTCATGCCCGGGGATCTCGTACTGTAAGAACGGGACTCAGGACTCGATCAGCCTTGCAAAAGCGATCTCTGATGAATATGACGGAACTGATTTCCCGGCCAAGATCAAGATCGGTGTCTCGGGGTGCCCGAGGTGCTGCGGGGAGAGTCGCGTCCGGGATATTGGCATTATGGGCAGTGCAAAGGGCTGGACCGTGTACTTCGGCGGGCACAGTGGATTTAAGTCACGCCAGGGAGAGCAGGTTGCTACCGGCCTGACCACAGAGCAGGCACTTGAGTGCGTCCGATCCCTGCTTTCCTATTACCGGACTCATGCAGAGCCAAAGGAGAGGTCGTCCCGGTTCCTTGAGAGGGCAGGGACTGACTGGATTGGAAAAATCGTAAAAGAATAGCCGGAATCACACTACGGTAGAAGGGGGGCGGATATTATGTTGCCCCACCGGAAGAGTCCATAGGGCTCCCCCCATACTAACGGGCATTTTTCCCGTTCCTGCTTCAAGGTGTGCATCCGGGTTTTTGATCCTGATGAGGGGAGTTACTGCCTCCTGAATACCACTATCCCTGCAACCACCGCGAATCCGGCAAGGGCAACAGGGAAATCATATCCCGGAGCTTTTTTTGTCGTGGCTGTGGTGATGATGGCGTTCTGCTTTGCAAGCCAGTCATCAACTGATGAAGTGGTTGTGGCAGAGGTAGTGATCGCGTAGGTCGGGGCAGCGGTAAACAGCGGGGTGACGGCAGAAGTTGGCAGGGGAGTGGCAACATATGTCGAAGATATTGCCGCTGAACTTGCAGTAATATAATCTTCTTCTGTGGTCACATTGCTCCCCTCACCATTCGTGGCGGTAAAGGTGACCGTATACACTCCGGATACCGAGTAGGTATGAACCGGATTCTCAACAGAGCTTACGTACCCGTCACCAAACTCCCAGTACCACGAGGTCGGTGTGTTGGTTGACGTGTCATTAAACTGGACTGCAAACGGCACAGTTCCTGATGAGACATTACTGGAAAAACTCGCTACGGGTGTTGCGTTTGCAGTCACTGTGATGTAATCCGACACATAGGTGACGTTGCTTCCCGCAGAATTTGCTGCCGTGAGGTAAACCGTGTAGGTCCCTGCGGAAGTATACGTATGTACCGGATTCTCGGTGGTACTGGTATACCCATCGCCAAAGACCCAGCTCCACGAGGTCGGCGTGTTGGTCGATGTGTCGTTGAACTGGACCGCGAACGGAAGCACTCCCGAGGTAACATTTGAGGTGAAACTTGCTACCGGAGTGGTTGTCGCCGAGCTCACCGTAATGACCTTGTAACTTGTTGACTGTCCTGCTGAATTCCCTGCGGTCAGGTACACGGTATATGTCCCTGCCGAGGTATATGTCCACGACGGACTTTCCGAGGTACTCGTATTTCCGTCACCGAAGATCCAGCTCCATGACGTAGGAGAGTTCGTAGAGGTATCGGTGAAAGTGACCGTAAGCGGTGCGGTACCCGATGTCGCGGATGCAGAAAAGGAGGAGACCGGAGTAGTCACTGCGCTTTTCACGGTTATGGTTTTGGTAGTTGAGTTGCTCCCGAAGGAGTTGGTGGAGGTAAGTGTCGCGGTGTAGGTTCCTGCTGAGGTGTACGTCCACGATGGGTTTTCCGTGGTACTTGTATTCCCGTCACCAAAACTCCAGCTCCACGAGGTCGCATTCGCGGAAGCATCGGTAAAAGTAACCGTAAGCGGTGCGGTACCCGATGCTGGCGAGGCAGTAAAGGAGGCAACCGGGACGGTTGTGTAGGTTTCTGCTGCCACCGGCAGGATCAGGCAAAGGAGACCCAGCAGAAAGATGCATCCCGTAAGAAGGCCGTATCCGGCAAACGCAAGGGATCTTCCGCAATCAGTTTTCTTCTTTTTTATGAGGCAAATCATGGTACTCATTCCTGGGACGCAGAGACGGGGCAACTCTGCACAGGGCAGTAAGCCCACCGGTTGCATCTGTGTGGAGGAGGGTATTCCCCGGGGTCGGTTTTATTCCCGGGTTTTCCTGCAGGGTGATAGCGATGGGGAGAATATAAATTGGAATTACGCTGGAAAGGCAGGACTTGCGCTGCCAGGACAACGATTGTACCAGCAGGTTAAGCATATCCCCAGACAGGATTTTTGGCCGGAATGTTTTTTATCCACTGGGTTAAGTGAAAATTTCCCGGCAGTCATTGTCAGGGAAAGCGGAATATTGAAAAATGGATTTTTCCTTATAAGTACGCTCATCCGGAGAAAGTCTACAGATCATTATCCATTGAAATTGTGGAAACGGTAGCAGTTGTCGATAAATTCCTGTTTGCGGTGTTCGCTTGCATTCACCGGCGGTTTCAGGTACCCGATATCTGGAGTCTGCTGTGCCGGGCAGAAAGGGCAGAGGGCAGCATCCACATCGTTTGCCTTCTCCCGCACCGGGCAGTAATATACGCCATCGATCCGCTCGACCCGGTCGCCGCCGGGAAAGCGCATCCCCACCGGGTGACCAGGTTCCTGCCGGACGATCATTGCAAAACCCGCAAGCAGAAATTTCAAAAAACGCAGGCGGAGATCTCCCGGGCCATTCCGGCACTGCCCCTCCACCATCCCCCAGTAGGAGCGTTCATGGGCGGTGACCTGCTCTTTCATCCGCGCAAATGAGCCCTGCTGCTCTGCGAGCCGAATATCCTGGTATGTCCCGAGCAGGTGGAGGGTAACTGATGCTTCGAGTTCTGCACGGTACTCCATGGAGATGTCCTGAATTGTATTCCCGAAATTTGTCATCATCTGCCGGATGTCGCGGGGTGAGTACTCCAGGACAAGGGCGGCGATCTTTTTCCCGAGATCCCCGCGGGTTTCTGCAGTGCCCAGATCCTGGCACGCCTCCGCTATCAGGGCAGCAGATGCTGGAGGGTCGGAGGGGCTCTTATTACCTAGGTGAAAAAATGACATGTTGGGAAAGACCGTGTTCCACTACAGGGTATTTTTCCCGGCCCTAAAGAGATTTCCTCACGGAACATCTGAACCTGACCCAAAGAAAGACATTTTTTTACTGTTTCAGGTATACCTGCCCGTGGTGCAGCGAGATTTTTTATATGCACCACACATATAATGGAATATGGTGTCTGCCATGAGTGAGTGTTTTATTCGCCAGTAAACTGCGCTTTTTTGATACCACGTTACGGGACGGGGAACAGACCCCGGGTGTATCGTTAAACCCGGACCAGAAGTTGGAGATTGCGACCAGGCTTGCAGCCATTGGTGTCGATGTGGTCGAAGCGGGTTCAGCTGCAGCATCAGCTGGAGAGCAGGACGCGATCAGGCTTATCTCGGATGCCGGGCTTCCCGTGGAGACCTGCACCTTTGTCCGGGCGGTAACGTCAGATATTGACTATGCCGCGGACAATGGCGCCGATTCCGTGCATCTTGTGATCCCGGTCAGTGACCTGCATATTGAGAAAAAGCTGCGGAAGACCCGCGTGCAGGTAACGGATATGGCGTGGAGCTCGGTGGAGTACGCGAAAAGCCGGGGGCTTATCGTAGAACTCTCGGGTGAGGACGCCTCACGCGCCGACCTGGCCTTTCTTAAGGAGATCTACTCCGGGGGGGTGGAACGCGGGGCCGACCGGCTCTGTTTCTGCGACACGGTTGGCCTTCTCACCCCGGAAAAGATTGCGGCATATATCCCGCCGCTTGCCGGGATTGCACCGCTCTCCATCCACTGCCACGATGATCTGGGCTTCGCACTTGCCAATACGGTGGCGGCATTAAAGGCCGGGGCCGCCTGTGCCCATACGACAGTAAACGGCCTGGGAGAGCGGGCGGGGAACACACCTTTTGAGGAACTCGTAATGGCTCTGGAGGTGCTGTACGGGTACCACACGGGAATAAAAAAAGAGGAGATCTATTCCCTCTCTACGCTTGTTTCCCGCCTTACCGGAGTCCCGCTGCCGGTCAACAAGGCTGTTGTGGGAGAGATGGCGTTCACCCACGAGAGTGGCATCCACGCCCATGGCGTGATCCGCGAGCCGGCCACCTACGAGTCCATCCGTCCCGAGCAGATCGGGAGGAAACGCCGGATCGTGCTCGGGAAGCATTCCGGTTCTGCCTCTGTGGAAGCAGCACTCCATGAGATGAAGTACGCACCCAACGAACAACAGCTCAAAGCTATCGTAGCAAGGATCAAGGATCTCGGCGATTCCGGCAAACGTGTGAGCGACGCAGACTTAATGGCCGTTGCCGATACGGTGCTTGCCATGGAGTGCAAACCCACCATCAAACTGCGGCAGTTCACCGTGGTCTCTGGGAGCAGCATGATCCCGACTGCATCGGTCACTCTTGAAGTGAAAGGAAAGGAGATGACCGGTGCCGCTACAGGTGACGGGCCAGTGGATGCCGCCATGCAGGTACTCGCCAAATCAGTGGCCGATGTGGCTGACATCCGGCTCGAAGAGTACCATGTGGATGCGATCAGCGGCGGCACCGATGCGCTGGTCGAAGTGACCGTAAGGTTAAGTAAAGACGGGAAGATAATTACTTCACGCGGTGCACGCACCGATATTATCATGGCGAGCGTCGAGGCGATGATCGCCGGGATGAACAGACTACTCGAGGAACGAACATGAAGACCGGGGCAAAACTCCTTGTCGAATCACTGCAGCGCGAGGGCGTCGATACACTGTTCGGCTACCCTGGCGGATCAGTGCTGCCGATCTATGATGAACTCTATGATTCACCATTGCGGCACATCCTGGTACGGCATGAGCAGGCAGCTGCGCATGCCGCCGACGGGTATGCACGCGCGAGCGGCCGCGTAGGGGTATGCCTTGCCACCTCCGGGCCCGGTGCCTGCAACCTGGTGACCGGTATCGCAACGGCCTATATGGACTCGGTTCCCGTAGTCGCCATTACCGGCCAGGTCCCGACCACGATGCTCGGGAACGACGCGTTCCAGGAATCGGACATCCAGGGCATCACGATGCCGATTACCAAGCACAATTACCTGGTAAAAGAGACTTCAGACATTCCCCGCGTGGTGCAGGAAGCATTCTACATTGCAGGTACCGGGCGGCAGGGGCCGGTTCTCATCGATCTCCCCAAGGATGTCAACACCCGATCGGTAAAAGAGCCGATAGTCCCGGAGAAAGTGGTGCTCCGGGGCTACAACCCGACCTATAAAGGGCACAAACGACAGATCGACAAGGCCATCGAGCTCATCACGACAGCGGAACGGCCGCTCATCTACGCGGGCGGCGGGGTGATCTCATCCAATGCCTCACCGGAGCTTGTGGCCTTTGCCTCCACTCATGGAATACCGGTAACAACAACCCTCATGGGTATCGGGTGCATTCCCTGTGACCACCCGCTCAACATGGGGATGCTGGGAATGCACGGCACCGAGTACGCAAACTTCGCGGTCACCGAGTGCGATCTTTTGATCGCCATCGGGGCCCGGTTTGATGACAGGGTCACTGGAAAGATCGATACTTTTGCACCGAACGCGAAAGTGATTCATATCGATATCGATCCGGCCGAGATCGGGAAGAACAAGCGCGTGGATGTTCCGATTGTTGGAGACACAAAAGCAGTACTTACCGATATCATAGCAGGTCTTGCCAAAAAGAATGCAAGCGAAGCATGGCAGAAGCGGATAAAGCACTGGAAGCAGAACCACCCCCTCCGGTACGGGAAGGACAACGGCTGCCTTCACCCTCAGTTCATCCTCCAGCAGATGAACGAGCTCCTGAAAGGCGATGCTGTGATCGTCTCTGAAGTGGGCCAGAACCAGATGTGGACCGCCCAATACTTCTGCTTCCGCCATCCCCGAACCTGGATCACATCTGGCGGCCTTGGCACAATGGGCTACGGCTTCCCTGCAGCAATCGGCGCACATTTTGCCCGGCCCGATGTGCCGGTCTTTGATGTGGCGGGCGATGGGAGCATCCAGATGAACATCCAGGAAATGGGAACGGTTGCGCAGTACAATATCCCGGTGAAAATCGCGATCCTCAACAACATGTACCTCGGGATGGTACGCCAGTGGCAGGAGCTCTTCTACGACCGGCGTTATGCTTACACTGAGCTCCCACCGGTAGAATTTGTCAGGATCGGACAGGCATATGGGATCGAAGGGATCAAGGTGGAATCCTGCGACGAAGTGATGCCGGCGCTCAAAGCTGCTGTGGACCATGACGGGCCGTTTGTGCTGGACTTCCGGATCGAGCGTGAGGAAAATGTCTTCCCTATGGTGCCGGCCGGGGCTGCCATCAACGAGATGATCGGGGGGCATCCTCCATCATGAAGGCACATACACTCTCCATCCTCGTGGAGAACAAGGCCGGGGTCCTTTCAAGGGTCACCGGCCTCTTCTCACGACGCGGATTTAACATCGAGAGCCTTGCGGTAGGCACCTGCGAGGAACCGGACATGAGCCGGATCACGATCGTTGTGATCGGCGATGATGCACAGGTCGAGCAGGTGATGAAACAGCTCAACAAACTCATCGATGTGATCAAGGTCTCGGACTTAACTGACAGCGAGCGGGTGGAACGGGAGCTTGCCATGTTTAAGGTGACGGCTGAACAGGGAGAGACCAGGGCCGAGATCATGCAGATTGCCACCATCTTCCGGGCCCAGATTGTGGACGTGGGGGCAAAGTCCGTGATCCTTCAGGTAGTGGGAGATACCGACAAGATCAACGCGATGGAGAAACTGCTCCGCCAGTTCGGGATCAAAGAGCTGATCCGGACCGGCCGGATCGGGATCATGCGCGGCACAAAGACCGTAACGAGCAGCAAGTAATTTTCTTCTTTTTTACACTATCCTCTTCCGGAGAGATCGTATTTGGGATTGTCGCTCACCCGGCCTGGATGCTGTCTCTACGGAGGACAGACCCTTTCCGGGGGCTCCCGCTCCTGAGAAAATACGTGTACGAAAAAAGGGGGATAATCAGAGGTACAGCATCAGCACGAGCATAATGCCGGTCACAAGGGTGAGTATAATCGCGACAGGTGCGACCTTGCGGACCACTTCGCCCTCGATACCAATCTTGTCTACGACCGCGGCGGCATTAATGATCTTTGCAACCGCAACTCCTGATGCAATGCCTCCAGCCACCAGGTGGGCAGCATAGACCTGGAGGAAGTCAAGGTTGAGGACATCGGTCGATTTTTTGAGGATGCCATAGAACATGACGTTGGATGAGGTCTCACTTCCCGAGACAAAGGATCCAAAGAGACCCAGCATGGGGCTAAAAAGCGGGAACGCGACGCCGAAGATAAGGGCCAGCACAAGGCCGATAACCACGTTCATATTTGATGCCGCCGGGGCCAGGGTGAGTGCACCGTTGCTTACCGATTTTCCTGACCAGTCCATGACATAGGCAATAGCAAAAAAGACCATCGCGGCAAGGGTCGGGCTCCATGCCCGTTTCAGCCAGAGCTTGGTAATTTTGCCAACCTGCTCTTTTGACCGGATCAGGACAGGTGCAGTGATAAGGGTACTGATAAGCACCCAGAAATACGCCTGGCTCAGGAGATTCAGGTTGACGATCTGGTCGGCCATGACCGGGATCTTCTGCATGTTGCCAAGAATCGAAGGCAGCCCGGACTTGAGGACCGGGATGCTGATGACAATACAGAAGAGGACCAGCACCACCCAGGGAAGCGCTGCCTTCCAGAGCGGCATCTTGTCTTTCCGTTCGTCTTTTGCAGCCTGGACCGCGGCAGGCTCAGCGACATCAAGCGGCCGGCCCCGGATCTTTCTCATCAGGAAAAGGACTGCAACGGTGACAAGCCCGGAGAAGACTCCCACGAGGCCGATTGCCGCAGCCGGGAGGATATGCACGAAAAGGATCGCACAAAGCCCCAGCGTCAGGCCGGCGACAAGTGCGGTGAAAAATCCTTTCTTTACACCGGTCCAGCCATCGGCTACCCAGAGCATGGCAAGCGCGATTCCTGTCGAGATCACCGGCAGGAACCATGCAACCGTAATCCCAAGGGAGCGAACATCGATGCCGAAGGCAGCTGCCGGAAGCGTGATCGGGACTGCCAGCAGCGAGAATGAGGTCAGCGGATCATATCCCAGGCAGGGCAGGGCAACTGCCGCAAGGGGGGAGAAACCGAGAGCGAGCATGATGGGCGGGAGCATGGTCACCGGGGTAGCCCCGATGGACACCAGAAATGTCCCGAAACCTACGTTTAACATCATAATCTGCTCGTACCGCTCCGCAGCAATCGTCTTGATGTATGCCGTGATGCTGCTGATCGCACCCGTCACGTCCATCATGGTGACCTGCAGGATGGAAAAGAGCACCATCAGCGAGATCCCAAACGATGAAAGCACGCCTTCCCAGGATGCCGCCAGTGCTACACTGGCGCTGGTCTGGAAAAAGAATACTGCAATTATAACGGTCAATACCCATCCGAAGATTCCCATCAGCGTTCCGGACTGCCGGAAAAGGACAAGCCCGATAAATATCAGGAGCATGGGCAGGATGGCCAGGATAAACAGAATACTCAGGTCCACTTTGATCTACCCTCCGGGGTATGGAGGATTTGTCTGCTATGCCATAGCATAACACTATCGTTTTGATTCTACATTAAAAAGGACGGAAAGTGCACTAAATGCCCCGACTTTTTCCTGCCAGAAAGGTTTTAACGTGAGTTCTATATGATCTGCCCGCCAACATCTGGGGCAGTGAAGACTGCAATTCTTGGGGGCGGTTTATCCGGCCTTGCGCTGGCACGGCTCCTGTACAAACAGGGCATGGAGCTCGTGGTACTCGAAGGGGAACCGGTATATGGCGGCCTCTGCCGATCCTCCACAAAGAACGGGTTTACATTCGATAACGGCGGCTCGCACATCATCTTCTCGCGGGACACAGAGGTCCTCTCTTTTATGAGAGATATGATCGCGGACAATATGCAGGAGAATATCCGGAACACGAAGATCTTTTACAAAGGCCGGTATGTGAAGTATCCATTCGAGAACGGCCTTGCAGATCTTCCAGACGAGGACAGGTTCTTCTGCATTTCCGAGTTTGTAAAAACTCTTGTTGCAGTGGAAAAGGGCGAGCTTCCTGCTCCTGAGACGTTCCGCGACTGGATCTACTATACGTTCGGCAAAGGAATCGCCGAGTGCTACATGGTACCGTACAACGAGAAGATCTGGAAGTACCCCTCCCACAATATGTCCCTGCACTGGGTGGACGGGCGCATCCCCCGGCCCCCGGTTGATGATGTGATTAAGTCCGCGATCGGCATCCCCACGGAAGGCTATACCCACCAGTCGGTCTTCTCGTACCCGCTGGATGGAGGCATTGAGGCTCTGGTAAAAGCAATTGCCCGGCCAATAGAACCGTTTATCAAAACAGGATTCCGGGTTCAATCGGTCAGGAAAGAACACGGGTACTGGCTCATCAGCGATGGTACAGAAACGATACAAGCAGACCGGATCCTCTCCACTATCCCGGTCCAGCACCTGCTTGCCGCCCTGGAAGGTGTACCGGAAAATGTCAGGAAGGCCTGCAATGCGCTCACGTACAACTCGCTGGTCTGCGTCAACATTGGTGTCCGCGGGACGGTACCGGACTACTCGTGGCTCTACATTCCTGATCCGGCGCTCGGGAAGACCAACCGGATCTCGTTTCCCTCGCAGTACAGCCGACATGTGACACCTGAAGGGTGCAGCGCAATTCTTGCCGAGATCACTCACCAGCCCGGCGATCCCGTGGCAAGGATGAATGACAACGATCTGATCGCCGAGGTCACGACAACGCTTACCGAAATGGGAATTATCACTCCCGATCAGATCGTCTTCTCTTCAGTGGTACGCCAGCCGTTTGCCTACGTGGTGTACGACAGGAACTACCAGAAGAACATCGCAATTGTCCGCGAGTACTGCAATACTATGGGCATCCCGCTTGTTGGCCGGTTTGCACAATTCGAGTACCTCAATATGGACGGGTGTATCCGGAGCGTGCTGGACTTTGTGGCATCCTATCCCGTATAAAATCCCCGCGCTTTCGGCATCACGCTTATTATCAGAAAACCCTAAAAAAGTACAGGAGTTTTTCATCCCCCCATGATCTCTGTTATCGTCCCCTCATTTAATGAAGAGGAGAACATTGCCCAGTGCCTTGTATCGCTCTCGCACCAGACCATTGAACGAAGCGAGTATGAGATCATTGTGGTGGACGGCGGATCCACAGATAAGACCTGCGAGATCGCCAGAAAGTATGCGGATAAGGTATTTATCCAGACCAGCAAGAAAGTCGGCGGCGCCCGTAACGATGGGGTGATGGCAGCAAAGGGAGATATCATTGCCTCAACTGATGCCGACTGTATCCTCCCTCCGTACTGGGTAGAAAGGGTAAAAAAGGACTTTTCCGACAAGAACATAGTCCAGGTGTACGGGCCGGTGTACCCCATTGAGGACAGTATGGGGAACCACTTCTCGCTTCTCCTGGCAAATACCTTCTCCCGGATCGGGTATTACAGCCGTACGTTTTACTATACGCTTGGCTGCAACACGGCATTCAGGAAAGACGCATTTCTCCGTGCAGGTATGTACCGCTGCATCGATGCCGGGGATGACCTCGAAATTGCAATGCGCATGAAGGATCAGGGAAAGATCCGTTTTGACGGAAAACTTAAGGTAGGATTCTCCATGCGCCGGTACCAGCAGTATGGTACCTTTAAATCCCTGTATGAGTGGCTCTACATCGTAGCGCATGGCGGGGAGTCCCAGAAGTATGCCTACACCCAGAAAAAATACAACAAATGAGGGCGGGATAAGAATAACAGGGCAGCCGGAATGTGAGGACACTCCCGCCCCTGTCGCTGTTGAGGACCGGATAGCCGAATTCGAGGAGAGTGGGTTTGGCCGGCTATTGGGGCTGCATATCACCGAGGCGCGTGATGGCTATGCCCGGGTTGAGATGGACTGCGAGGGGAAGTGCAATCCGCACGGGATAGCCCACGGCGGGGCGATTTTTGCTCTTGCCGATCATGCATTTGGGATCGCGTCCAACTGCGGGAATTTCCACCACACGGCAGTCTCTGTCCACATCCAGTACCTTGCCCCGGCAAAAGGCCGGCTCGTGGCAATTGCCGAACGTGTGGGAAGAACCGGTACCTGCGAGATGCACCGGGTCACCGTGTACGAGGGTGACCGGATCGTAGCCATCTTTGACGGCGTCGCATTCCGGGTCTCATCGTAGTTCCCACAGTGTTCCTTTCTTCCTTTCCGGTAACCTGCCGCTTTATTGTATTGTTGTACCTCATACTTCCCTATGACAGCTGAGAAAGATGCAGTGGCCACTGTTGCCGGACTCATGGCCCTTGCAGCCCGCACGGCGCCCAAAGGAAAAGGGCAGGACGAGATCCTCATCACGGTACTCACTGATGTCCAGAAAAAGAAAGTCGCAACGGCGATGCAGGAGTACGGCACGAAAAATGGCGTGGGTTTCTTCCTGCGCGACGCCGGCAATGTAGCCGCAAGCGATGCCTGCATCGTTATTGGTGCCCGGGGAAAGGCATACGTCGGGATTAACTGCGGGGCCTGCGGGTATCCCACGTGTGCGGCTTTTGCCAAGGCAACAGGAAAGGCAAAGACGCAGAATACACCTTTTGCCGGCCCGAACTGTGCGGTGAGGATGACGGATCTCGGGATCGCGGTAGGTTCCGCAGCAAAGACTGCCCAGATCCACAACGTGGACAACCGGATTATGTACTCGGCCGGGTCAATAGCGATGGCCCTTGGGTTCCTTGGCAGGGATTGTACGGCAGCCTACGCCATCCCGCTCTCGGTATCTGGAAAAAGTATCTACTTTGACCGGCCAACCTCAAAATAAGATTCAAGCAGTAGTTGTAGGACCCAAAATTCGTGCAGGGCGAGCATCAGGATGCCTTTTGCATCACCTCTCTTTTAACCCGGAAATGCTAATACCGTACAGAAGGCTTCCTTATGTATACCCTCGTATTGCTGCGCCATGGCGAAAGCACCTGGAACAAAGAGAACCGCTTCACCGGCTGGACCGATGTTGACCTTTCAAAAGATGGGATTGTTGAGGCCGGGAGATCCGGCCGGCTGCTTAACGAAGCCGGCTTCACCTTTGATCTCTGCCATACATCTGTGCTCCGCCGGGCTATCCGGACACTCTGGATCGTACTTGACACAATGGACCTGATGTACCTCCCGGTTCATCATTCGTGGCGGCTAAACGAGCGTCATTACGGGGCACTTCAGGGGCTGGACAAACGTGAAACCACCGAGAAGTACGGCAAAGAACAGGTCCTGCTCTGGCGCCGGGGCTATGCAGTACGCCCGCCGGCACTTGCAGAGGAGGACCCCCGGCATCCCCGGTTTGATCCCCGCTATGCGGGTCTGGGGCCGGATGCACTACCGGCAACCGAATCCCTGGAGGATACGCTTGCCCGGGTGGTGCCGTACTGGAAAAATTCCATTGCCCCGGAGGTGAAGGCAGGAAAACGGATCCTTATTGCAGCACACGGGAACAGTATCCGCGCACTAGTCAAGTACCTTGATCATATTCCTGACAATGAGATCACCGGGCTCAACATCCCGACCGGTTTCCCGCTGGTGTACGAGATTGACAAGGATCTGCACCCGATCCGTCATTACTATCTGGGCGATCCCGATGAGATCCGGCGGGCAACTGAGTCGGTGGCAGACCAGACCTCGGCAAGGAAATAATCTTTTTTTATCAGATGCCGCTGCACCAGATTTGTCCAAAAACCTGTCTGATCGAAACCTTTTCGTTCCAATAAGGATCATAACCACTGACAGACCATGCCAGTGATGATGATACGCGGCGGCGACTTGGATCTCGTGGAGTATGACTTCCGGACATTCCTCCCCGGCGAGATCCCAAAGACGCTCGGCCTGGAGAAGAACAACTACCGGCTCCGGCCAAAGAAGGGAAAGATCGTGGTAAAGGCCCCGGCCCGGATCCATCTCTCGGTTCTTGACATGAACCGGTTTGCCCCGGATCATGCTGGTGGCGGAGGGATCGGTTTTGCGATCCAGTGCTACTGCACCGCCGAAGTGGAATGTACCCGCCAGGGTCTTTTGATTGATTACAACCGGTCGGTTATTATCGAGAACTTTGTTGCGGTCTTTAACAAGGCCGTCGGGTATACCGGCGGGTTTAAGATCAAGGCAACAGACCATGAACGCAAGCATGTGGGCCTTGGATCTACGAGCACGGTGATGATCGCTGTGGCAACCGCGTTGAATGAAGCCGTGGGATCACCGCTTTCCAATGCAGAACTCCGTACCTTGATCGGTCACAACTATGTTGAGGAAACAGCTGACGGCGCCATTGCATTTGGTTTTGAAACCGGCGTCGGGCCTGCGGCAAGTACGTATGGGGGGATGGCCGTGATGGGCGATGAGCTGGTGCTTGTGTACCACCATGCCTTTGCTGAGGGCAAGAATGTCTTTATCGTGGTTCCGCCCACGGATATCTCCTCTGCCGGCACAAAGGAGTTTGATCTCCTCATGAACCGGGCGCGGACGCTCGATTACCGGGACCGGGAACTCAAGGCATACTTCCTTTTGATGGACTTCGTTCCCGCACTCGAACGCAATGATCTCAAAAAGATCGGGGATGTCATCTGGGAGATCGAGTTCCGCGGCTCAAAAAGGGCCGAGGTGGAGCACCACAGTTACCGGATCTACCAGTACATGAGCATGCTTCGCGAAGCCGGTCTCGAATTCGTGGGCATGAGCTCTGTGGGGCCGTCAATCGCGATCGTAACTGATAAGAGCAGAAAGGAGATCCAGAAGATCCTCGCGCCGCTCGATCTCTCAATTGCCATTGCCACAAAGGTGGACAATAACGGCCTCTCAGTCACGTACGGAAAATAGAATTCTCTTTTTTTAAACTACCGGGCAAATTACTGGCAACCATCCTTCTTCTGCTGCCAGCACGAGGAGACAATGCCGATAATAAGCAACAGGATCGTAACTGCCGTTACTGCAGCCACCATGAGGAGAAGCAGGCTCATATTCTCCCGAACAATGGGGAGTCTGCCAAAGTAGAAACCCGACAGCACCACGACAAGCGTCCACGCGACTGCGCCGAGCACATTGTAGAACAGGAATCGGTGGAACTCCATGGTCCCAACCCCGGCAAGAAACGGTGCAAACGTCCGTACCACCGGTACGAACCGGGCCACAAAGATAGTAGTGCCGCCGTACTTCTCGTAGAATGCGTAGGTATCATCAAGATACTCTTTTTTAATCAGGTTCGGGAACCGCTCCTTAAAAACGTGGATCCCAATGTAACTGCCCAGCCAGTAATTGAGGGCATCGCCGCAGACAGCTCCGAGAATGAAAGCCACGATCAGGAGGTTAAGGTTGAGGATTCCCCCGGCTGCAAGGGCTCCTGCAACAAAAAGCAGGGAATCCCCGGGCAGAAATGGCGTGACAACGAGGCCGGTCTCAAAAAAAATGATGGCAAAGAGGATCAGGTACGTCCAGAGGCCATAACTGTGCACCACCCCGGCAAGGTGCAAATCGAGATGGAAGATCAGATCGATAAACGATACCATCATGGCTGGTACAAGATATGAGGCCGCCTGCATATATCTACCTGAGGTACAAACCATCGGTTGTAGGGAACCCACGCCGGGAACATTTTAATCCGGGACGCCCTACGGTACAACTGTCCCATGATCCCTACCGCAAAAATCCCACGCATGGCCCTGGCCTGCGCTATTTTCTGCCTTGCGGTTCTCCTCATAGCCCCGGCCCATGCATTTACTGCAGACTCTCTTGCCATCGCGGTGGGAACAAACGGTGATGCGATTGCAGATTTCCATTATACACTTGAGGGTGTGATTGAGAACGCCATCCCGCTCTCTGTGCTTCAGGACCAGCTGATCAAGGGGCTTGCAACCAGTTCCGATCCTCCACAGGTCATATCCTTTAATAAATCTGACGCAAGGCTTCTTCTGAAAAATTTCGCGGTCCCAAATACGGTGTCAAACGGAACCGAGTACCAGACCGCCTCCATGGACTTTTCCAAAGCCCAGGTAGCACTAAAAAATTCAGCAGTAAGTACCGTAATCACTGCAGATTTTACCCCAAAGATCACTACGGTTACCTTCCCGGACGGATACTCACAGCAGTTTACCGATCAGTCCACCCTTCCCGGGATTGATCACGTCATTGCCGGCACATCACAGGCAGGCTCCCTCCAGGTAAACACGTCACCCGAACACGCGCGGATTTCTGTTGACGGCGCCTATATCGGCGAGAGCCCCGGGCTCTTTTCGGGCATTTCCCCGGGAAACCACCAGATTTTGCTTGAGGCCGATGGCTTTGTACCCCTTTCCCGTAATGTCACAGTGACCGCAGGACAAACCGCCCAGCTCGCAGTAATCCTGTCCTATGCTACAACTCCGACACCGCAATCGGGGGCGCCGGGAACCGGGCCGGTAATCGTGGCAATTGCCCTTGCCGGGAGCTGCGTTCTTCTCCTGCACAGGAAAATGGCCTGATCCTTTTTTGTTCATTTCCTGCTCTGTAACCTCAAGTGTTCCCTATAGATCTCCTGCCGGGTGCAGGATTGATAAGCCCGGCATACCTATCAAAAGAGTACACTTCCCCCCCACATGTGCCCGTCTTTGGCGTGCAGGTGGTGACGGTGACTTTATGACAGACCCTGTTCCCCCCCATGATTCCCCCTCGCTGTACATCAACCGTGAACTGAGCTGGATCCGGTTCAACCACCACGTACTGGAAGAGGCGCAGGATGAGCGCCATCCGCTCCTTGAACGGGTAAAATTCCTGTCGATCTTTGCAAACAACCTCGATGAGTTCTTCATGATCCGGGTATCGGGTCTCCAGCGGCAGGCGGCAAAAGGGGTACTCAGGGCTCCACCCGATGGGATGACACCGTCAGAACAGATACTTGCCATTGAAAAGGCGCTTATTCCCGAATTGGATCTCTCGTTTGAATGCTGGAGCAGCGAGATCCTGCCCCGGCTCGCCGCTGCCGGTATTTTTATTCACGAATATAACGAGCTCGACGATGAGCAGAAGCGTGTTCTGCGCACGTTCTTTGTCGAGGAGGTATTTCCGGTACTTACTCCGCTCGCATTCGATTCCGCCCATCCGTTCCCTTTCATCTCCAACCTCTCACTCAACCTTGCGATTACCATCCGTGATCCCCGGGGAAAGGAACTCTTTGCCCGGATCAAGGTACCTACCGGGCTCTTTCCACGGCTTATCCGGATCCCGGACACGCACTCTTCCGGCCGGCGTGACGACAAGCAGGTGCACCTCGTGTACTTAGAAGACCTCGTTGCCGCGCACCTCGACCTGCTCTTCCCCGGCCTAGAAGTGATCGGAGCCTCACCCTTCCGTATTACCCGGGATGCTGACCTGGACATTGAAGTCGACGAGGCATCCGATCTTCTGACAACAGTTGAGGAGATCATGGAACAGCGGGCCAGAGGCACCCCGGTCAGGATTGAAGTGGACTGCTCAATGCAGGAGAGCACCTGCCACATGCTCGAAAAGAAACTGGGCACCAGTTCTCACATGCTGTACCGGATCGGCCACCCGGTCGGGATGGCAGATCTCATGGAGCTTCTCTCTCTTGACCGTCCCGACTTGAAAGATCCCCCGTTCCAACCCTCGGTCCCCCCGGAGCTTGCCGAGGAAAAGGATATCTTCTCTGCCATAAAACGAAAAGATATCCTTCTCTTCCATCCCTACGACAGTTTCGCCCCGGTCATCAATTTTATCCGGCAGGCAGCCCATGATCCGGGAGTGCTTGCCATCAAGATCACCCTGTACAGGGTGGGATCCAACTCCCCCATTGTAAAAGCACTCATGGAGGCCCGGGAGAACGGGAAGGCTGTGGCAGCCTTAATCGAACTCAAGGCACGGTTTGACGAGGAAAACAACATAGGCTGGGCCCGGGCGCTGGAAAGGTCGGGAGTACATGTGGTGTACGGCGTTGTGGGTCTCAAGGTGCACGCGAAACTTTGCATGGTTGTCCGCAGGGAAAAAGACGGTATCCGTAGGTACATGCACCTTGGAACCGGCAACTACAATGCCACCACCAGCCGGATATACACGGATTTTGGCATGTTTACCTGCGACCGCGAGATTGGAGACGATGTGGCAAACCTCTTTAACTTCCTGACCGGCTATGCACGTTTCGATCAGTACAGGAAACTCTCCGTGGCCCCGGTCACGCTCCGGTCTGCTATCCTCTCACGCATTGACCGGGAAATTGAAAGTCACAAGAAGCATGGAGGCGGCCACCTCATCTTCAAGATGAATGCACTTGTGGACGAAGAGTGCGTTACTGCCCTTTACCGGGCATCGCAGGCAGGCGTGAAAGTCGATCTCCAGGTAAGGGGTATCTGCTGCCTGCGACCCGGCATCCCGGGTGCAAGCGAAAATATCACGGTGAGCGCGATTGTCGGGCGCTTTTTAGAGCATGCGCGGATCTACTACTTCCGGAACAATGGCGAGGACGAGGTACTGCTTGGAAGCGCTGACCTCATGCCCCGTAACCTGGACCGCAGGGTTGAGGTGCTTTTCCCGGTTATGGATCCCTCAATCAAGAAAGCATTGCTCTCGGTGGTCCTGGACGCGGAACTGCGCGACAACCAGCAGCTCCGGCTGATGAAGGGTGACGGGACGTACGAGAGAAAACACCCTGCTCCGGGTGAGGAGTCGGTCGATTCCCAATCCTGGTTCCTCGACCATATGGGGATATGGTACCATGTCGGACCCTGAGCCGGCAACAATCACAACCGGTCCCTGTACATTCGGAGCGGGCCAGCTCCTGCCTCTTATCGATGTACTAACCGCCGAGATCGCGGGGGTCCGGGCCGATGACGACATCGAACATGTCCACCGAATGCGGGTCGCTTCCCGCCGGCTCCGCGCCGCGCTTCCCCTTTTTGCCGAGTGTTTTCCCGAAAAGGAGTACCGGTTCTGGTCAAAAGAAATAAGAAACATTACCCGTGAACTGGGTGCAGCACGGGACACAGACGTTCAGATCGCGTTTTTGAAAAAATATCTCAAGACCTTGACCGGCTCGCAAAGGCCTGTACCGGGACCAGACACGGCAGCACATGAGGGTGACCCGGTCGCGGCACACCTGATCCGGCTCCAGAAACAGCGTGGTACTCTTCAGAAAAAAGTGGTGACAGCCCTGGATGAGCTGGACCACTCCCGGATGCTCCCCGCTCTCCGGGCGGCCTGTACCCTTCCCGAAGAACGTGCAAAACAAAGAAAGCGGGAACGCTTTGCCGGCATCCTCCCGGTTGCCGCCGGGCGGATGGGAAAGCGCCTGCAGGCCATCTCCCGGTACGAACCTTATGTCCACAATCCTGATGCGGTCTTTGAGCATCATGCGCTGCGCATCGCGGCAAAGAAACTCCGGTATACTCTCGAAGCATATGCTCCTCTCTACCGGCGCGACTTAAAAAAACCGATTGCCCGGATAAAACGTCTCCAGGATCTCCTGGGAGACATCCATGACTGCGATGTCTGGATCGAACAGGTCTCGCTTGCGATTGTAAAGCAGCGTGCCCGACGCCATCCACATGATGGCTCATCCGCTGCTGCAATCTCGGCCATTGCCCCATTGCGGAGACTGCTCTCCAACCGGGAAAAGCGGAGAAGCCGGTTGTACCGGATCTTTGTCCGGTACTGGGATGCTCTATTAAGGACCGGCTTCTGGGAAAACCTTGCATCAACAGCTCTTTGCGGGCAGCGTTCAACATTCTGCCATCACGGCACGCTTCCGGTAAAAGAGGAACAGGGGGCATTTTACCGCCTTGCTGCTACAGCCCCCGATCATGAAGACCACAGCCGGATTGTTACGAGGCTTGCGCTCCGCCTCTTTGACGAACTTGCTCCGGTCCACGGGCTTGTTCGGAGAGACCGCACCCTCCTTTCTTATGCCGCCACAGTGCACGATATCGGCTGGATCCGCGGGCAGGAAGGTCACCAGAAGGAGAGTGCAGCAATAATCCTTGCCTCGCCAGCTCTCCCGGTCCCGGTACGGGAACAGGGTATGATCGCCGTGATCGCCGGGCTCCATAGCGGGAAGCCTGATGCCCGGCCCGAGGGATTTTTTACCCTCCTTACCCCGGTTGACCAAAAAAAAGTGCGCACCCTTGCCGCCATCCTTCGGGTGGCTGACGGGCTCGATTACCTCCATGCGGGAAACGTGACTGATCTTACCTGTACAGTACGGACTTCCGATATTCTTTGTACCATCACCGGTACCGGGGATCTCTCGGCAGAAAAGGGCAGGGCAATGCGCAAGAGCGACATGTTCCTGGAAGTATTCGGTAAACCGCTGGTGATCGCATGAAGGGAAAAAAGAAGATCGGCGCAACCGGGCGAATCGTGGCATTCATTGACATTGGAACAAACTCCGTACGGATGCTTGTGGTCCGGTTCAACCCCAACCATTCCTACAGTGTTCTTTCCCGGCAGAAGCAGCAGGCTCGCCTGGGGGAGGGAGAGTTTGACGATGACGTGATCACCCCCGAGGCCATAGACCGGGCCTGCATGGTCTGCCGCAAGTTCGTGGAGCTCGCAAAAACATTTGGGGCCGAGGAGTTCGTAGCCGTGGCAACGTCAGCGGCACGGGAGGCTACCAACCAGAACATTCTTCTCGAACGGTTCCGAGAGGAGGTGCAGATCGATGTCCGGGTGATCTCCGGCCTTGAGGAGGCACGGCTTATCTACCTTGGCGTTGCAAGCGGGATGCACCTGGGTGAGAAGCAGGCATTTTTTATCGATATCGGGGGCGGAAGTACCGAGATCTCGCTCGGCGGCCAACAGCAGTTCACCCTTTTAGAAAGTTTCAGGCTCGGGGCGATCCGCCTCACCGGTATGTTCCTTGCAGATAACCCCCCCGGGCCCGTGCGCCCGGACCAGTACCGGGTCATCCAGCAGTACGTGAGAAATGCGATTATCCACACGGTCCAGAAGATCAAAAACCAGAAGATCGATCTGGCCGTGGGAAGCTCGGGGAGCATCATGAACCTTGCCGATATTGCGGCAAAGGCGCTTCATCCCGAGGGCAGCCTTCCGGCAGGCGTTCTCACCTGCCGGGATCTTAAGAAGATAGTAGAGATCCTCTGCTCCCTTCCCCTTGAAGAACGCCGGAAGGTGCCCGGGATCAATCCCGAAAGGGCAGATATCATCATTGCCGGGGCGGTGATTCTTGAGACATTTATGAAAGAACTTGCCCTGGATTCAATCACCACCACCGGCCGCGGCCTCCAGGACGGCCTTTTGATGGACTATCTCTCGCGCATGGAAGACTTCCCGCTTTTTGGTACGCTCTCCCCCCGGGAACGAAGCGTGCTCCAGCTGGGCCGGTCCTGCGGGATAAACGAGGCCCATGCACGGAACGTGACAAGGCTGGCGCTTGAGATCTTTGATTCGGCAAAAGACGTAAAACTTCACGAGTACGGAGACAATGAACGTGAACTTCTGGAATACGCGGCTTTCCTTCATGACATCGGATCGTTTATCTCGTTTACCAACCATCATGCCCATTCCTATTATATCATAAAGAATTCCGAGCTGCTCGGCTTTGACCAAAAAGAGATTGACATGATGGCAAACATTGCCCGGTTCCACCGCAAAAAGAAACCTCGCAAAAAAAGGCTTGATCTCCCGGATTTTGCCGACCACGAGCAGGGGACAGTTCTTGTCCTTGCCATGTTTGTCCGGCTGGCCGAGAGCCTGGATAGAAGTCATGCGGGGCTCGTGCAGCACGCTGAATTTGTCCGTGCAGAAAAAAACGAGATTGTACTGGATATTATCGCAGAAACGGACTGCCAGCTTGAGATCTGGGGTGCAGAAGCGGAGCAGCGGGCGTTTGAGAAAGTCTTTGGCCGGCACCTGAAAATTGAAGTAATCGCACCAAGCTCCGTGAACAGGGAGGATACTAATGATGAAGATACCCTGCCTGTTCCTCTTGCGGCCGCAAAAAAGAACGGTCCAGCCCGGTAAACCTGCTAAAAAAGTCCGCCTTCCTATACCGGCGTCCCGTCGTACTCCAGGGTTCCCGCATCGCCATCCACGATCGCCTGTGTGCCAGTCATGAGCCGGTCGAGCGGGATTTTTGGACGATCGATCATGGGGATGTTCCCGATGATCGCACCCGTGGCGATGATGGGTTCGGCCTCCGTATTGACAATTGCAGCCGGGGCATGGCCATTTCGCGAAAGAGCGTAAATCACGTACGATCCCACAGTCGATCCCTTGCCATAGGGAAACACGAGCACGGTCCCGGCAACCGACGTTCCTTCGAGCGGATGGCCTTTTTCCACAACAATTCCCGTCTCGGGATCGACCCCGGACAGAAACGAGATCGGTTCTGGACTCACAAGCAGCTTCCCTGTACCCCTGCCCCGGGAAATGCTCCGGCCGGTAATGAGCAAAATCACACCACATAAATGGTTGAAGATGATCATATATGAGTAGTATGGAAGAGACTGCGGTGGACAATGCCCCGCCCTCAAACGAGCTCAAATACCAGATCCAGATAAACGAGCTTGAGGCGGCGCTTCTGGAACAGAAGGTCAGAGCCGAAGATCTCCAGAAAGAAAATGCGCAGCTGAAACGCGAGAACAACCAGCTCAAGCGCATGCCGCTCTTTGTAGCGGTGATCATCGATATTCTGGAGAACAACGAGATCTATCTCCGCCAGCAGGGAAACAACCAGGAGTACCTGACCCATGCCTCGGATGAGCTCAGGCCCCTGTTAAAGCCCGGCACCAAGGTGGCAGTCAACAACGCACTCTCGATTGTCAAGGTGATCGGGAACGTTTACGACTCCCGGGTACGGGTGATGGAGCTCGAGGAGTCCCCATCGATATCCTATACGCAGATCGGGGGACTTACTGACGAGATAAAAGAAGTACGGGAAGCAGTGGAGTACCCGCTCACCAAGCCCGAGATCTTCCGGCGGATAGGAGTGGAACCACCCAAGGGGATCCTGCTCTACGGTTCACCCGGGACCGGAAAGACCCTGATCGCAAAGGCGGTCGCCCACGAAGCAAAGGCAACATTCATCCGCATGTCGGGAAGCGAACTGGTCCACAAGTTTATCGGCGAAGGAGCCGGGCTTGTCCGTGAGCTCTTCACCCTTGCCCGGGAGCGGGCACCCGCGATTGTCTTTATCGACGAAATCGATGCTGTGGGTTCCATGCGCACCAATGATGGCACAAGCGGCAGCGCCGAGGTGCAGCGCACGCTCATGCAGCTCCTTGCCGAGATGGACGGATTTGATAACCGGGGCGAGATCCGGATCATGGCTGCCACCAACCGTGTTGACATGCTTGACCCGGCACTCCTGCGGCCCGGCCGGTTCGACCGGCTCATCGAGATCCCGCTTCCCGATCGTAATGCACGCCTTGAGATCCTGAAGATCCACTCAAAAAAGATGCACCTTAACGATGTCAGGCTCGATATGATCGCCTCTATGACTGACGGGGCTACCGGAGCTGAACTCCAGGCAGTCTGCCGCGAAGCCGGCATGATGGCAGTCCGCCGTGATGCTTCCGCAATAGAGATGAAGGATTTTACTGATGCAGTCAGGAAAGTCAGGACCGAGACTATCACCGATACCCGGATGTATACATAAATAATCCAATGGCGCCGGGCTTTGGGGACTGACGCCATAATAACCGGATTGAAACGGGGCAAGGAGGGAGAGACCTGATGAACATTCTCCTGATCCAGCGGGATGAGATTGATCTCCACCATATCCTCTATTCTTCCGAGACCAGCCGCCTTGCACTCCGTTTTTACCATCCCAAAAAAGTCTCCTGCGGGATTCTTGTATCAGTTGCAACGCTCGGTAGCGCCCTGTCACTTGTTTCCGAGCTGCGCTGGTATATCCGGCGCTACGTGCGTGAGACTATCTTTGAGATAGAGCCTGGGATCTTCTGCACTCATGACCTGGCGCAGGAAACCTATTATGAGCGCTCTGCAGTTCTTGCAAAACCCTGGGCATTCCGGCGTATCTACGGATTCTTTGCCGCAAAGCCGATCCGCCGGCTCGTTATGGCCGCAGGCTCCGCTGCGCAGGATTACGCAGAGAATCTGGCCGGGGCTGGACGAATGATCGAGGTCTGGTGCACAGAAGACGAGGTCGAAGATATCGGAGATCTCATCACCCTTGAAGAGGCCGGGGATGAACCCGGTCCGGGCGGACGGACCGAATAATGTAAGTCCCCCTCCAAAGGGTTTTTCTTCCAATGACAATAGGAAAAAAGGAGATTATGACGTCGCCGCCGGGGCATTAGCCTTGGTAAGGTTTGCCAGTTCTATGGTAAATGTCAGGTTATAGCCGGCCAGCGGGTTATTGGTATCCAAGGTAAGGGTCGTATTCGTGACATTGAGAATGGTCATGGTGCTGACAGTATTTGTCGTTCTGTAGCGGACGGTATATAGCCCGGGTTTAAGAGTCATATTTCCAAAGATCGCCTGTGCAACGGGACCGGTGCGGTTCACGGTCTGGACAAGTCCCGGATCGTAAGCACCATACGCATCAGGGATATTTACCGTTTTTATCTCACCGGGAGACATCCCGATTACCGCATCCTGGACACCGGAGATCACACTCGAGTTACCAAGGGTAAAGATCAGAGGAGGATAGGTGGCATTCATAGCGGACAAATAGAGAGTGCCATTCTCGAACGATTCGTTGTAATATATAGCTACAGTATCTCCCTTCATTGCCGTGGGAACGGAAAGAAGGAGATAGGCACCAAGGACCGCAGCGATAATGACGATAACCGCCCCGATCGCAATAAACAGTTTTTTGCGTTTCTGTACTTCCCGGGCATCAGGAACTGCTTTTTTCGGGTTATCTTCAGGGTGTTCCGTTTCACCACCAGCCGGGTTTTCCGGCACGGACGCTGGCTCTGCAACGGCACCGGTTGTCTTTTCCGGGGTTGTGGGGGTAGTTTCTTCCTTTTTGGTTTCCGGCTCGCTCATGTGCAATCACTCCACAGATACCATGGATTCCTGTACCTGTTGGCGGGGAACGGGAAAAAGTTCGCGGTTTGCCTGCTTAAAAAAAGAGCAGGCACCGGGTGCCGAACAATGCCGGCCATTATGAAAAAAACACTACCGGGACGGGGACTGATACCGGAATGGGCTTTTTTCTAAAACAGGAAAAAATTCAGGCAAACATCCGCCCTTCTGAATCGGTCGGAGAATGGGAAAAGTCAAGCCGGACCTTCTCTATTGCTGAAAGGAAATCCTCCCTGGTGATGGCCGGGCGCTCATTCCTAATCGCGTACATCCCTGCCTCCATACAGATTGCCCGGAGATCAGCACCGTTTTTACCCTCTGTCAGTCCCGCGATCTCGGGAAGGTTGACCGTTTCCTCCATGGTGAGTGTCCGGGTGTGCACCTTTAAGATGGAGAGACGGCCTTCCTCATCGGGAAGCGGGATCTCGATGATACGGTCGAACCGGCCGGGCCGGAGCAGGGCCTTGTCCAGGATGTCGATCCGGTTGGTTGCCCCGATAATCTTCACATCTCCCCGGGTTTCAAAGCCATCCATGCCGGCCAAAAGCTGCATAAGCGTCCGCTGCACTTCGCGATCTCCCGAGGTGTTTGCCTCGGTCCTTGATGCACCTACCGCATCGATCTCATCGATGAAAATGATGGTCGGGGCTTTTTTCTTTGCAAGGTCAAAGAGCTCGCGGACAAGGCGTGCTCCCTCACCGATATATTTCTGGACCAGTTCGCTTCCCACCACCCGCATGAAATGGGCATTGGTCTCATGGGCAACCGCCTTTGCAAGAAGGGTCTTTCCCGTGCCCGGCGGCCCGTAAAGGAGAACACCCTTGGGAGGTTCGATCCCAATTTGGGTAAAGAGCTCAGGCCGTTTGAGCGGGAGCTCCACTGCCTCCCTTACCTCGTTTATCTGCTCCTTTAACCCCCCGATATCCGTATAGCACTCCTGCGGGGAATCCACCAGTTCCATCCCGTACACCTGGGCATCGAAAGAACTGGGCAGCAATTCGACGATCGCAAGTGACTGCTGGTTGAGCGTGCAGCGTGCACCCGGTTTAATATCGTCGGGATTAACGGATGGTGAACTCCTCACCAGGAACCGGGGGCCGGCGCTGCTGCGTACAATGACCCTGTTGGCATCCACCACGTCTACAACGGTTCCGATAATAAGCGGGGGGCTCCGCAGCTGCTCGCTCTCGCTCTTGAGCTTTCTTACCTCCCGCTCGTACCTGATCTTCTGGGTTTCGATATAGCGCTTGTCCGCCTCTGCCTGTCGGATCTGCTCCCGGAGCTCCAGGTTGCGTGATTCAAGACTCGAAATCCGTTCCAGCATCTGGGACTCAAGATCCTGCTTATCGGTCTCGATCCGCTGGAGCTGGTCACGCAGCTGCTCGGTCAGGGAGCGGTACAGCCGGCACAGTTCCTCGGGAGTCTGTGGATCGGCTGTATCGCGGAGAATATCGCCCACGTGGGTACCTCAAATAGGTATATAGGGAAATCGCCCTATAATAAAGTGCTTGTGATACTATGCAGTGCGAAATGTGCGGTGAAACCATCCGCGGAGCTCCCAAACTGATCCGCGTGGAAGGTGCCGAACTGCAGGTCTGTGCCAAATGCGGGAAGTTTGGCACAGAAGTGCAGCAGCCCCGGCGCACAGATATGCTGCGGCCGGGTGCACCACGGCCGGCACCCGGATCCCGGGCACCGGCATCATCAGCCCCGGCCCAGCGCAAACGGGACATGTTCGATTATATGGAAGGCGAAATCGTCGAAGATTACGCAGAACGGGTCAGAAACGCGAGAATGGAAAAGGGCATTTCCCAGAAAGACCTCGCCCTCCAGCTTATGGTAAGGGAGCTGCTCATTAAAAAGATCGAGAAAGGCGAACTTATCCCGGAAGAGGAAGTGCGAAAGAAACTGGAAAAAGTATTGGGGATAAAACTTGTAGACATAGTGGCCGGTGACGATGAGAAAAAGGCACAGGCAAAGATTACCCAGACACTGGGCGATCTCACAATTATCCGGAAAGCAAAAAAATAATTACCGGGTTTTTTCTTTTTACCTTCCGGCGTGGGAGGAGATTGTTCCCGGCCACATGGTTTTGGCGAGAGCCGGGAATGCAATCTCCCGGAGCTCCCCCGGGTCCCCATCCGTCCCTTATGAGTGGCGACACCAATATATTTCAGGAAACAAACCGGAACTAACAGCAGCACCAGCCCGGGTCTGAGAGCCATGATTACTATCCTCTATGTGGATGATGAGGAAAGCCTGCTTGAGCTTGGCAAGATTTTCCTTGAGCGTAACGGTCAGTTCGCCGTTGATATCATCACCTCCGCATCCGAGGCCCTCACACTGATCGGGCAAAAACCCTACGATGCCATCATCTCCGATTACCAGATGCCGGAGATGGATGGCATCGAATTATTAAAACACGTAAGGGCTTCCGGAAAAACCATCCCTTTCATCCTCTTTACCGGGCGGGGACGTGAGGAGGTTGTAATCCAGGCACTCAACGAAGGAGCCGATTTCTATCTCCAGAAAGGCGGGAGTTCCCTTGCACAGTTCACCGAGCTCGCCTACAAGATCCGGCACGCAGTCCAGAAAAGATGGGCCGAGACCCGGCTCCGTGATCACGAAAGACGCGAGGCAGACATTATCAACTTCCTGCCCGATGCAACCTTTGCTATCGATAAGAAGGGCGTGATCATTGCATGGAACAGGGCTATGGAGGAGATGACCGGGGCCCGGCCGGCCGAAGTCCTTGGAAAAGATCACTATGAGCATGCCTTTGCGCTTTACCACAAACGACGACCCATGCTTGCTGACCTGATCCTTACCCCGGACCCGCAGTTTGAGGAGGCGGAATATCTCTATACGCACCACGATCAGCGGACTCTGATGGCCGAGACCCATGTGGAAAGACCAAACGGGACCCGGCTCCATATATGGGGAAAGGCAAGCATTCTTCTGGATGAGAAGGGGGATGTGGCCGGCGCAATCGAGTCCATCCGGGATATCACCGAGCAAAAACTTGCGGAATCCGAGCTGCAAACTGCGTACGATGAGATTGCCGCGACCGAAGAGGAGATGCGCAGCCAGTACCTCGAACTGGTCAGGAGCGAACGGCAGCTTCGGGAAAGCGAAGAAAAATATCGCGAACTTGTTGAGACTGCAAACAGCATAATCATAAAATGGGACCGGTCCGGGATAATCACCTTTGCCAACGAATTTGCCCTGCAGTTTTTCGGATACACCCGGGAGGAACTGATCGGTCGCTCCGTAATGGAAACAATCGTACCGGCAACCGAATCCGGCTCGGAAAAGGACCTTACGCGGATGATCCTGGATATTCTCAACCAGCCTGATGTCTATGTTGTCAACGAAAATGAAAATGTCTGCAAAAATGGCACAAGGGTCTGGATCCGGTGGCACAACAAACCCATTTTCGACAATCGCGGGGAATTTGCAGGCCTCTTTTCTATCGGGACCGATGTCACCGGGCGTCGGGAGATTGAGACAGCACTCCGGGAGAGCGCGGCCAAGTACCAGGGCATCTTTGCCGCAGAATCGGATGGGATCGCAGTTGTGGACAGGGAAACCGGGATTATCCTTGAATGCAACGATGCCCTGGCATTCATGCACGGGTACCTGAAAGAGGAACTCCCCGGCCAGCCCATCACAGTCCTGTCCGCAGAATCGGATGCAACCAGTGCAGCGATCGCCGGTGCAACACCTTTTATCCGGGACAGGTACCACAAGAAAAAAGACGGGAACGTGTTTCCCGTCGAGATCACGGTGAACCCCACGCGGCTGCAGGGACGCGAAGTGTTGATCGGAGCAATTCGCGACGTGACTGAGCTCCGTCGATCGGAAGAAGCGCTCCAGCAGGCAAACCGGAGCCTTGCACTGCTCACAAACGTTACCCGGCACGACATCAACAACCAGCTGGTAGCATTAAACGGATTTCTCGAACTGCTCCACGAGAAGGTGCGGGACCCGGCGCTTGAGGAGTACTTTGTCTGGATCTCCCAGGTGAGCACACGGATCTCTTCCATGATCCAGTTTGCAAGCACCTATGAGACCGTACGAAAGACACATCCCCTCTGGCAGGATATCCGGGCCCTTGCAGAAACCACGGCCCGACAGGTATCACTTGGAAAGGTTATCATCAAAAATGAGATCCCGGCCGGCATCGAGGTCTTTGCCGACCCCCTTTTCCTCAAGGTTTTTTATAATCTGGTGGATAATGCACTCCGGTACGGGGAGAAGCTTACCTTTATCCGGTTCTCGTTCATCGAACGGGACAATGCCGGCGGGGTGATCGTATGCGAGGATGACGGGGAGGGTGTCCCTGAGGCATCCAAGGAGAAGATCTTTGATCGAGGCTATGGGAAGAACACGGGCCTTGGGCTCTTTTTAGCCCGCGAGATCCTCTCCCTGACCGGCATCACCGTAAAGGAGACCGGGGAGCCGGGAAAAGGAGCACGCTTCGAGATCACCGTACCCCGGGACACGTACCGGTTTACCGGGAAGTCCTGATCGTTTTTTTATTTTTCGCGGGCCGCGTATCGCGACCGGGCGGGTCGAAAGACGGGTTCTTACAATCCTTTGAGTGGGATAAACACCCTTTCACCATCGGCTTTTCATTCCTTGTACCGGGTTTGGCAGGACAGGGAGCAAACCCTCCCTTCTCTTTTCCAGAACAAAAGGCCGGCATCCCGAACTGCCGGAATACCCGGTTTATACCGGGTACTCGGCAGGAATCAGGGTAAAATGAATTGCTGCACCCTGGTCTTGCCGGCCGAAAATACGATCACCGGCCCAGATGCGCCCCCCATACCCTTCGATAAGGTGCCGGGTAATAAAAAGCCCCAGCCCCTTCCCGCTTTTCTTGCTTTTTCCTTTGCGGAAACGGT
The DNA here is from genome assembly GCF_000017625.1 of Methanoregula boonei 6A8. Classification (NCBI taxonomy): domain Archaea; kingdom Methanobacteriati; phylum Methanobacteriota; class Methanomicrobia; order Methanomicrobiales; family Methanoregulaceae; genus Methanoregula; species Methanoregula boonei. Next base: position 1,503,340 of record NC_009712.1, read on the forward strand.
CAAAGACCTCAGGTTTGAGCTCGTCAGGGATTCCCGGGCCGTTATCGGCCACCGTAACCTGAACCTGTTCTGCCCGGTCTTCGACAGTTATGGTAATCTCAGGGTTTTCTGTACAGAATTTTACGCTGTTTCCTATCAGGTTGGTGAAGACCTGGCCGAACAGGTCATCTGCCATAACAACCGCATCCGTTCCGGCATAATGGAAGATAACTCCGGAGTACCGCCCGGTCTCGGCCCGGATGACCTCGTCAAGACGGATCGGCCGTAATGCCGCTTTCTGCTCGTGCATTCTGCGGATCGTAGAGACATTCCCGATGATTTCAACGGACTGGTCGATAGCCCTCATGATGGTCTCGGCCATTTTCCTGTTCTCGGCGTCAAGCGATTCATAAAGGAGTTCAAGCTGCATGAGGGCACCGGCATTGACATTGTTGATATCATGGGACATGATGTCAAGGTAGAGGTTGGTCTCGTCATTAGACTGCTCAAGACGTTTTAAGAGGAGGATCTTCTGGACTGCATTCCCGATCTCGGTGCTGATCAGGGAAAGAAGCGACCGCTCCTGGTCAGAGAAATCATGTTTCCTTGTACTGATGAATGCCATTGCACCGATCACGGTCGATGCTGAAACAAGCGGGAGCAGGGCAAGCGACCGGGCTCCCAGATCCCGGAGAATAATGCTGTCCCGGCTGACAGGGGTATCCTTTGAAAGGTCTACGAACTGGGGAATGCCACGGATGCAGAGTTCCTGGTACAGGGGTTCACCGAAATTCAGGACACCCATGAGGACACGGAGGTCAGAGCTGGCCGGGGCCGTTTCCTGGTAACAGATCATTGTCGCTTCGGTTTTCCCGGTATTATTCAGGTACAGTGCCCCCATTTCAAATCCTTGGATAGATAGGGCCTTATGTAAGATGCTTTCCAGCAGGGCATCTGGTTTCATCGACGAATTGCTGACACTGATGATCTGGTTGAGGATGTTGATCCTCTCATTTGTAGTACGGAGTTCTTTCTGGGATCGCTGGAATTCCCTGTGCTGGATCACAGCAGCTTCATACGCCGAGAGAAGAAAATCCAGAATCCTGACACGGTCCATCCCGATAGAGTAGGTCTTCCCTTCATACAGGAATGGTACTGATCCGGCGTCGGCTTTCTCAGATATCGGGGGACGGCGATTTTCAAGGATCTTCCTGATACGCTGGAGAAGATAATCGGCCGGGTAGGGTTTTGTGATAAAGTTATCGGCACCAGATTCAATGGCAAGGGCAATGTCCCGGGAATCGGAAAGGGCCGTGAGGAGGATAAGGGGGATATTTTTCGTTCTCACGTTCTTTTTGATCTCCCGGCAAAGATCGTACCCGTTCATCACCGGCATGATGATATCGCTGATAATAAGATCGGGGATCTTCCGGGCCAGGACCTCAAGGGCCCTTTCCCCGTTTTCTGCAACCTGGCAGGTGTAACCGGCATTATCGAGGATATGCTTAAGGATCTCAGCCTGAACGTGACTGTCTTCGACAATGAGAATCTCCTTTGCCGGCACGGGTTTTGGATGTTCAGCCAAACAGATCACCCGGGATAAAACGCACCCGCAAAAACATCAGGTTCTTCATGGTTACAGGAAATGCTTCCGGAGATATTATTGTATCGAAAATTGCAATTCTCTGCTAATCTGCCACTTCCCTTTATAATCTTCCTCTTTTCAAATAAACGATACCTGATTTGATGATAAAACGGGTAAAAAACCGCAATTATTTTCAGGGAATGTCCATGAGGGGCGGCGTTATCCACGGGTCAATAAAACTTCGCTAAAACAGTGAAACGGGAAGTTCCAGTACCACGGTAGCATGGCATGACCCTCCCGGTTATCCTGCCGGGAAAACATCCATGAACAGCCAGACGGGATCCTGAGTGACCTGGATCTGCAAAAGCCGGAACGCAGGAAACAAACGTACGAGCGATGGATCGAAAACGGGCGGGGGTGAGGTGAGACCCCGCCATGACAGAATGGAGATCAGATCCACTATCGGGGCGTCAGTTATTTGGGAAAAAGCATCGGCCCGGAAGAAGGCAGGACAACACCCATGAAGCCAAATTATGAAAGTCCGGCCCGCTCCCGGCGTCCTTTTTCCGGAAAACCACCGCCATTACCTCAGGAAATATATGAGAGTTCCCCGGGCCAAGAATATTCTGATGACTGAAATTTTTTCTGCGGTTATCGTCGGGTTTATGCGATTTTAAGGCTAACCTCCCATTATTATTCCTGGAGCCGGTCCGCAGTGCTGATCCGGATCACCGGCCCTGAACGCGAACAAACAGTGACCGGTCCCATCCAACCCATTTTGTCACACCGCGACGGTGCACCAGCGTTACAATTCACGGTTACGGTATAAAAGGAAACCATCATGGCTCCATCACTCAGGTCACTCCGCAACCATGCGATGTTTAAGACAAAACCTATTGGAGAGCTGTTGGCGCACTGCTCCGGTGAGCACGCCCTCCACCGGGTTATCAGCCCTTTTGAGCTTGTCCTTCTTGGGATTGGGGCAGTGGTGGGGACGGGCATTTTCGTAATCACCGGTATTGCTGCAGCAGAGTACTCCGGCCCGGCAATCATCCTCTCGTTTGTCATATCGGGCATTGTCTGCATGCTTGCCGCACTCTGTTATGCCGAGTTCTCCTCCATGGTCCCGGTAGCAGGCAGTGCGTACACGTACTGTTACGCCACATTCGGGGAGATCTGGGCATGGATCATCGGGTGGGACTTAATCCTCGAATACGCGGTATCCCTTGCCGCAGTCGCAGTCGGATGGTCGGCATACGTGACAAGCCTGCTTTCAGAGATCGGCATATTCCTTCCCCCGGCCCTGGCTAACCCCCCGGGAATAGCCGGGGGCATCATCAACCTTCCCGCGGTGCTCGTCATTCTGGCAATCACGGCCCTCCTTATCGCAGGGGTAAAAGAGAGCATCCGGCTCAATACGATCATCGTGATTGTCAACATTGCGGTGATCCTGATCTTCTTTTTCCTCTGTTACTCCCATATCGATGCGGTCAACTGGCACCCGTTCATGCCGTTTGGCTGGACCGGGGTCTTTACCGGGGCGGCAATCGTTTTTTTTGCTTACATCGGTTTTGATTCGGTTATGACCGCGGCCGAGGAGATAGAGAATCCCCAGAAGAACCTGCCTATCGGGATTATCGGATCAGTCGCCATTGTCATCCTCCTCTATGTAGGAGTTGCCGCCGTGCTTACAGGCGTGATCCCCTACGGGGAACTGGGCACCAGTGCCCCGGTCGCAGATGCCCTGACCCGGATCGGGGTCCACGGGGGAGCTTTGCTCGTTTCGCTGGGCGCCCTCTGCGGGATCACGTCCGTGATCCTTGTCACCCTCTACGGCCAGACCCGGATCTTCTTTGCGATGGCGCGGGACGGCCTGCTCCCGGCGTTTTTCTCCGATATCCACAGGACATTCCATACGCCGGCGAAAGTGACACTTCTCGTGGGCCTCTCGACCGCCCTTGTTGCCGGCCTGCTGCCGCTAGGCCTGATCGCGGGACTGGTAAACATCGGCACACTCGCGGCGTTCATGGTCGTTGCTTTCGGGATCATTCTTTTGCGGAGGAGCCAGCCGCACCTCGAACGGCCGTTCAGGTGCCCGGCCATGCCGTATGTCCCCCTCCTCTGCATTGTCTCCTGCGCAGTACTGATCCTTGTCCTTCCTGCGGTGACGCAGGCCCGGTTTGTGATCTGGATGCTTATCGGACTTGCGATTTACTTTTTCTTCGGGATAAAAAACAGTGCGAACGGGAAAAGCCCGGCTGCCGATCCCGGGATCTGCGGGGCAGGGGCGGACTCCCCCGACCGGTAACCGCCTCTCCTGCTGCAGCCATTACCCGCGCCGGCCGGGTGGGGCAGGGGATCGGTGAACCCCTTTTTTACGACTGCAGAAATTTTTTCACTCATCGCCAGCTATATGCCGATCGCGTGATGATGCAATCCTATGAAACACTGCCCGGTCGGTTCACAACCGAAAACATGCTGGTACTGCTATATGTGCATTGCCTACCCCTTCTGTCAGATAAGGGATCGCTGCCATTAAGGAATCGTTTCTAAAAAAAAGGTCTGGCCGTGCAGGCGATCTCCGGAACGGAGAGGATCAAAAGAGAACCTGCCCGCTCCCCCCATTTCGCCATCCCCAAAAGGCACTTACATATCCCGGGACGGAAATGTACGATCTATGAGCCAGTACCAGATCGCCGTACTTGTCGGGAGTCTCAGGAAGGACTCACTTAACCAGAAGCTTGCCAACGGCCTTATAAAACTCGCACCGCCCGGATTTTCCTTTACGCAGGTGCAGATCGCCGACCTGCCGCTGTACAACCAGGACGATGACGAGCACCCGGCCCCGGCCGTTGTCCGCATCAAAAACGAGATACAATCCGCAAACGGAATCCTGTTTGTCTCCCCGGAGTACAACCGCTCAATCCCGGGAGTACTCAAGAACGCCCTCGACCATGGATCACGCCCGGCAGGCCAGAGCGTCTGGGCAGGAAAGGCGGCAGGGATCATCGGCGTCTCCACCGGGGCAATCGGGACTGCCATGGCCCAGCAGCACCTGCGAAACGTCCTCTCCTATCTCGATGTCGCAGTGATGCGCCAGCCCGAAGGCTATCTCCAGATGCGTGAGGGCATGTTTGATCCCGATGGAAACATCGGGGCCGGGAGCAGGGCTTACCTCCAGAACTGGATGGACAAGTACGTAGCGTGGATACGGAAGAACGCGGCATAAATGAGACCACCGGGCCGTGGCCTGATTACAAGGGCAACTCCCGGACCAGATGAACCGGAAAGATCCCCGGCCTATTGGCCCGGCGCAATGCAAAAACAGATCGGAGGGTTCAGGGTATTGCCGTAAATATCAGGCAGGGTACCTGCCCAATCCCACCAAAAAATCAGGGTTTTGCCCGGATGAGCCGGACCCCCAGTTCATATGCCTTTTTGCAATCCTGCGGGAACTGTTCTTCCCGGTGCTTCTTCTTTGCCTCCGGGTCAAAGAGCGTGGATACGTACTTTGCATAATCGTCAAACTGGTACGTATTGGTGACCCAGAGCGTCTCGCACGACCCGAAGATCCTTGCCATCGCCATCTCGGTCGGTTGCTCAAACTTATCGTAGCCGATCTCCTTTACCATCGGTTCAGGGGCCCCGGACGTGTAGATGAACCCGGTCCGGATCTTTTTTCCAAAGAGCGTGGAGTGTTCCGGATCATAAACTGAGTACTGGAACATCAGCCGTTCGAGAAACGACCGGGTCATTCCCGTGGCAAGCGCGTAATAGATGGGCGAACCAACAAGGATCGCATCTGCGGCCTCAACCTTTTTGAAAAGCGGCCTGAGATCGTCTTTGACCGGGCAGTGCCCGTAACTCTTCCCGCCGATCCGCTTGCAGGCAAAGCAGCTGGTGCAGCCTGTGTAGTCAAGATCATAGAGGTTGACCAGTTCGGTTTTGGCACCTTCCGATTCAGCGCCGTCCATGGCATGCCGGAGGAGCGTGGCGGTATTCCACTTCTTCCGGGGGCTCCCGTTGAATGCAATGAATTTCATCATCTTCCTGATGCGGAATTTTTGTCCGTAACGTACTCTTATCACCAGTCAGGGTAATAGAGCAACCAGTGGTCATTCTGTAACCAGGTTGCATGAAGGAGAGTGCTTGTGAACGCAACCGCGAGAAGGTGGCGGGATCCGGGCCGGTAAAGGAGGGAGACCGCCGTTCCTTATTGACTCGCAACACCGGGCCTACTGCTCATTCTCATCCCTGAAGAACACGACCGGTTCCTGCTCCGGCTCATCGGGTATGATGATCCCTGCCGAATGGACCGCAGTATATACTACTCCTGATTACATTTCACGAAAAATCCGAAATAAACGTGATGGTTGGCCGGCCTGATGGAAGAGCTCCCGGCATTGCATTTCTTTTCATCTCCTCTTCACCGGTGCGTTTTAAGGAAAGGATCGGCCGGATAATTGCAACAATCAGGTGCATGGAGTCTCCTGCATGAAACAGTTCTCCCCAACTGCAAATTCATGCGCATTTTCGTTTCTGTTGCATCCCGCGCAGCCGGTCGGGGAAATCCGGGCCATTTGGTGGCCCGGAAAAACGCAGCTCAATTCCGGCAGGAAAAAAGGAGGCAAGATCCGGATCCCTGTACCGGGGAAGATCTGCAACGACGTGATTTAACAAAGTCAAATGTGACATTCAAAAGGTTTATTAATTATTGTAAACCCATGATCGATCAGTACAAAACATATTAACTTTCAACCTGTGAGTGTGAACTGCATGGCATTTTCAGTACATGTCAACATGAGCCGTTGCACCGGTTGCGGGAACTGTGTGGTTGCCTGCCCGGTCAATGCCCTCGAACTGTACACGATAGACCCCGTGACCAAGGAAAAGATCTACCATGTCCTGAATGGGAAATCGATCAATCTTGATGTCAGGACCGAACTCTGCGCCGGCTGCGGCGTTTGTGTAGGGGCCTGCCCGTACAAAGTGATCTCCCTTTCCGGTCGTGGAGAGACCGGCGCCCTGGTGCCATCGTAAGAACGGAGGATGTGATCTATGGCAAAAATTATCATGAACATGATCACCCAGCGCTCGGTGGAGGAAGGCGCTGCAATGGAGAAGGGCAAGACCAACCCGGACTATTTCGAGGCCTGCTCGATCTGCGAAATTAATCCTGAAGACATGAAACGCCTGGGAATCTGGAAGAACACCAATGTCCGGGTAACAAGCGAATGTGGCACCGTGATTGTCAAGGCAATCGAGCCCACCCAGTACTGCCCGCCCGGCCTTGCCCACATCCGGCAGGGAGTCTGGGCAAACCAGGTTGTGCCCCCGCGAACCCAGTCCACCGGCACACCGCAGTACAGCGGTTTTCCCGTTACGATTGAACCCGCACCGCAGGAGAAACTCAAATCAGCCCTCGAGCTCGTGCAGGGCTCTGTCGGGCTCTGGAAAGGAGGGAAATAACCATGCCAAAGCTGATCAAGAACGTCGGATGCCCGTACTGCGGGTCATCCTGCGATGACATCGAGGTCCTTGTCTCGGATGACGAGACCCAGATCATTGATGTCCACAATGCGTGCATTATCGGAAACAACCTCTTCCACCATGCAAACGACCCGACCCGCCCGCGGCTCCCGCGGATGCGCCAGCCCGACGGCTCCATGAAGGAGATACCGTACCCCGAGGCCATTGACTGGATGGCAAAGACCATGCTTGCGGCAAAAAAACCGCTCATCTACGGTTTTGGTTCCACCAACTGCGAGGGCATGAGCGCGGTCGCCCGCATTGCCGAGAAATCCGGCGCAGTGCTCGACAACTGTGCAACCATCTGCCACGGCCCCTCGTTCCTGGCCATCTTCGACAACGGCTACCCGAGCTGCACGCTGGGTGAGGCCAAGAACCGTGCCGACGTCGTGGTCTTCTGGGGCTGCAACCCGATGCACGCCCACCCCCGCCACACCTCCCGGTATTCGATCTTCCCCCGGGGTTACTTCACCCAGAAGGGCCAGATGCAGCGGACGGTAATCAGCGTTGACCCCCGCCAGACGGATACCGCAAAACTTGCCGATATCCACCTTATGCTCGACCAGGGCCATGACTACGAACTCTTCGATGCGTTCCGGACTGTCATGAGGGGCTACGATATCCCTGATGTCGTAGCCGGCATTAAAAAAGAGACGATCCAGGAAGCAGTCGGGATCATGAAGAAGGCACGGTTCGTGATGATCTTCTTTGGCATGGGCTGCACGCACTCCGATGGCCGCAACCATAATGTCGACCACGCGATCAGCATGGTCCGCGACCTTAACACGTTCACCAAGGCCTCGATCATGGCTATGCGCGGACATTACAATATCGCCGGCCCCGGACAGGTCTGGTCATGGATCTTCGGGTTCCCGTACTGTATCGATCTTTCGAAGGGTACCCATGCCCACATGAACCCGGGTGAGACAAGTTCGGTTGACCTTGCCATGCGGGATGAGGTTGACTGCTTTGTCAATGTCGGTGCCGATGCCGGTGCCCACTTCCCCATCCAGGCAGTCCAGCACTTAAAGAAACACCCGTTCATAGCGGTCGACCCCAACTTCTGCATGGCAAGCGAGATCGCCGATCTCCACATCCCTGTGCGGATCGCAGGCGTTGACGAGCCCGGGGTCGTGTACCGGATGGACAATGTCCCGATCCAGTTCAAGGCCGTGATCAAGGGCCTGCCGGGCGTACCAAGCGACGAGGAACTCTTCGACATGGTGTACGAACGCATGTGTGAGCTTACCAACACCCAGCCGATCTGGCTTGCAGCAAAGGAAGACCGCAAACACCCGTCCAATATCTCGGCGGTGAATGAAGCATGAGCGGGATTTCCGGTGAAATTATAATCAGGGGAGGATTTGTTGTCGATCCGTCCCAGAAGATCGACGGGGATGTTGCCGATATCGCAATAAAGGACGGCAAGATCGTTGATAAGGTCAGCAGTGCAGCAAAGGTCATCGACGCCAAAGGCAAGGTTGTCATGGCCGGCGGGGTGGATGTTCACTCTCACGTGGCAGGTCCCAAGGTTAACGTAGGCCGCCTGATGCGCCCCGAGGACAAGCTCCTCTCTGGCGTATCCCGAAGCGCAATGGCGCAGGCAAACGGTTTCCGTATGGAGTCGGGTTTCTCCATCCCCAGCGTCTTAAAGACCGGGTACGACTACGCCCGCATGGGCTACGGCTTTGTCATGGAAGCGGCAATGCCCCCGATTCACGCCCCTCACGTACACGAGGAGATCCACGACACTCCCATTATTGATGAAGCGGCACTGCCGGTCTTTGGGAACAACTGGTTTGTCATGGAATACCTCAAGAAAGGCGAGATCGAGAACACGGCAGCGTATATTGCCTGGCTGATCCGTGCAACAAAGGGATTCGGCATCAAGGTTGTCAACCCCGGTGGCACGGCGGCATGGGCATGGGGGCTCAACTGTCTCTCGCTCAGCGACAATGTTCCCTACTTTGACATTACGCCCCACGAGATCATCACCGGCCTCATACAGGCAAACGAGTACCTTGGCCTGCCCCATTCGGTCCACCTTCACCAGAACGATCTGGGTAACCCCGGGAACTACAAGGTCACCCTTGACTCCCTGCGTCTTGCCGAGGGCGTTAAGGCAAAGAACAAGTTCGGCCGCGAACAGGTCATTCACTCGACCCACATCCAGTTCCACTCGTACGGCGGGGATTCCTGGGCAAACTTCGAGACCAGGGCAAAGGATGTCATGGACTACGTCAACAGGCAAAAGAACATCACCGTAGATCTTGGCTGCGTAACGCTGGATGAAACCACGACCATGACCGCGGACGGTCCGTTCGAGCACCACTTAACCGGCCTCAACCACCTCAAGTGGGCAAACACCGATGTCGAGATGGAGACCGCAGCAGGTGTTGTTCCCTATGTGTATGACCCTAACATCAAGGTCTGTGATATCCAGTGGGCGATCGGCCTTGAACTGGGACTCTATGCAAAGGATCCAATGCGCTGCTTTGTCACCACCGACCACCCGAACGCCGGGCCATTTACCCGCTACCCCCGCATCATCAAGTGGCTCATGAGCAAAAAGGCACGGGAGGCCACGCTTGATTCCTTTAAGCACAAGGACAAGGTTATCGAGGCAACCGATCTGCACTCCCTTGACCGTGAGCTCACCCTGTACGAGATCGCTGCAATGACCCGGGCTGGCCCGGCAAAGTGCCTGGGCCTCTCCAGCATCTACGGGGGTCTTGCCCCGGGCATGAACGCCGATGTTGCAGTCTTTGACCTCAATTACAAGAGCATGCCAAGCGATCCCGAAAAGATCGAGTCCGCATTCCTGCGGGCGGCCTGCTTTGTCAAGTCAGGCGAGATCGTAGTAAAAGACGGCGAGGTGCTCAGCCACGGCCACAAGAAGACGGTCTGGGTCAACCCGAAGATGAAAGAAAACCCCCAGGTTAAGCGCGATATCGCAGAGAGCTTCAACAAGGGATATTACACGGTCGGGCTCACCAATTACCCGGTCCGCGAATACCTTGCACCACACCCGTTCGTGATCGATGTCGATGTGGAGGCCTAGAGGTGCGATCATGGCAACAGTTACCTTAACACCCACAAAGACTCCAGAACTCATGCTTGAGGCAAATCCGATCACGCCGGATGCATTTGCCGGAAAGACCGCAGAGCAGATCGCCCGGCTCGAATGCCGGGAAGGCAAAACCTATGTCACTATCGGGGACTTTTTTGCAGTCTCCGGTAACGGTGGCGCAACAGCAGCAGAAACCGACATTGTGATCGCAGGCGACTGTTCGAGGGTCAAATATATCGGCGCCAAGATGACCGCCGGCACCGTAACCGTAAACGGCAGCGCAGACATGTATGTCGGCGGCTGGATGAAAGGCGGAAAAATCCATGTTACCGGTAACGTGGACTCCTTCTGCGGGATCCAGATGGAAGGCGGGGAGCTCCTTGTTGACGGGGATGCCAAGAACCATGTCGGCTGCGCATACCGTGGCGACTGGAGAGGCATGAAGGGCGGCACGATCCGGATCAAAGGCAGTGCCGGCAACGACATCGGTACGTTCATGCTCGGCGGAACCATCATTATTGAGAAGGATGCCTTCATCCACGTCTCCACCCACGCGGAAGGCGGCACGGTCATCATCAAAGGCGATGTCGAGGGCCGTGTCGGTGGCCAGATGGTCAAGGGCGACATGTACGTTCTGGGCGCCATCAAGTTCATGATGCCCGGTTACAAGAAGATCGACCGTGTCGAAAAGGAGATCGATGGCATAAAAGCAAGCTTCGATCACTACATCGGCGACCTCGGCGAGCGCCACCCCAAGGTAAAGGGTAAGGAGATCTTTGCCAATCTTTACCTGAAGGCTGCCTGACCGGATGCACACCCGGCCAAAAGCACCCATTAATCTTTTTTTCTTTTCATCATCACAAACAACAAGCGAGGAAGGTATGAGTAACGTTGGCAAGGATTTCATGTGGGGGACGCGGTATCCGGATTTTTCCACAGTGGATCTCGTTCTCCGCGTCCCGGAGCCGGCCCTTGAGATCCCACCCCGGGAAGGACAAGAGATTATAAAACTTCCGGCCCCAAAAAAAGTCAAAGTGCCGAACCGTTCCGTGCGATCTGCAATCGAAAGCTGGGAGCCACCGGGATTTTTCGCCCGGTCTGACCTGACACTTCCGGATCTTTCCTATCTTCTCTGGTGCACCCAGGGTTTGCGAAAGATTGTAGCAGAGACGGTCCAGATAAGGAACAGCCCTTCCAGCGGTTCGCGTTACCCGCTTGAAACCTACTTTGTAGCAAGCGAGGTCGAAGGACTCGAGATGGGACTGTACCGCTACCTTCCCTCATCCCACAGCATTGTTGCCGAACGTATCGATTCCGGCCTCACGCTTGAGATGAGCACGGCAAGCATGAATTTCCGGATGGTGACAAGGGCAGCAGTTACCTTCCTCTGGGTGGCAGTTCCCTACCGGACGGTCTGGGCCCTTGGCAACCGCGGCTACAGAAGCGCTCTCATCGAGGCCGGCCATACCTGCCAGAACTTGATCCTTGCCGCTTCGTCCCTGGAGTACGGGGTCTGTCCTATCGATCTCTTCCATGACGAGATGATGGCAAAACTCGCTAACCTCGATACTGAAACCCAGTGGCCGATCTACCTTGCAGCAGTGGGAAAGACTCAGGAGAATGTCACGCTTGGCTAGATCATTCCTGGTCTGCTCAATCCATGAGGAGGCATATGTCATGGTCAAACCGGAACCAGATGCCTTATCCTCCGATAACCTGGCAGGCCCCGGGCAACTAAAAATTACCCCGTTTTTCGGGGAAAAAGACCGCCCTAAGGTTCCGGCCGGGATTTTTTTGTTTTTATAACGCTCGCTTGTCTGCCGGGAGATCCGGTTTTTCCGGCCCTGCCTTTGGCAGGGTTGCTGCGATCTCGTCCCGGAGCTTTTCGAACTGGATTTCATCGAGCTGTTCAGAGAGCAGCCTGCCGCTCCAGGCCCGGCGGTACACCCAGTCAACGATCCGGTCTATGGCAAAGAGGACCTGGTCCTCGGTCTCCACGGTCAGGAGTTCCCTCCCGATTTTTGGGTGCCGGCCCCGGCGCCCGCCGACCGTGATAAGGAAATGGGTGTGGGCTTCTTTTAACAGGTTAAAGGAACAGGAGGTAACGCACATCCCGCACAGGACACACTTCTTCTCATCAAGTTCGGAGATCCCGTTGCGGATCTTTATCGCCTCTTCCTTACAGTAGTACACGCACGAGCCGCACCCGGTACAGAGCCCGGCAGTCCGGACCGGCCGGATCCTGCCTATGATCCCGATCTCGTTGAGCATCGGGCTTGTGCAGGCATTGGGGCACCCCGAGAGTGCGATGCGCATCTTTACCGGCATCGCCTTCCCAAAGAGTTTTTTGTCGATCTTCTGTGCAAGGCCAATCGTATCAATATTGGCAAACTTGCAGCGCTCGGTCCCCGGGCACGAGGTGATATTGACGATCTCGTCTTTCTCGGATCCGATCGGGGTGCCGTTTTTTTCAAGCCGGGCCGCGATCCGTTTGAGGGAAGCGGGCCGGACATGGGGAATCTCCAGGGACTGGCGTGTGGTACAGTGCACGGTTCCGGCCCCGTATTTTTTTGATATGGCGGCTATTCCCCGGATCTGTTCTGCGGTCAGGGAACCTGCCGGTGCCCGTATGCGGACGGTGATAAAACCGGGATCCCGCTCGGTGATCACGCCCCCTTTCATATGAATGCCGGACTCGGGATACATCGTCAGTACTACGACGGGGAATATAATTAAGCGTGAGGTTTGTGACACTAAATGCTGACTGACGAAAATATACGATCAAATATACCAGTAAACAACCAGTCCTGCTCCGGCCTATCCGGAAGGTGCGCGACTGTGCAGACGGGGATCCCTCCGCCCGGCGGCGAATTTCCTGACGGGAGGCAAAAATCTAAAAAAGAAAAAAGAGTCCAGGATTACCCGGATGCGGATCTACTTTTTCTGCCCTGCAGATTTTTCGATCTCCGCCTTTGCCTTTTCTACTTCAGATTTGGCTTTGGCAAGGATATCGTCAAAGGATTTCTGCACATGCGCTGTTGTGTCCTTCACGGTATTCTCGATATGCTTCTTGCCCTCATCGGTCGTGACAAGATCGCGGGTGACCTTTGCGAAATCATCCATGGCAGAGATCACCGACTTTGTTGCGGAGGCGAGGCGGACATCAATCGGGTGTTCCTCATTTTTGGGGGCCGGGACAGGGTCATCCACCCAGAGCCCCTTTTCAAAGTGCCCTTTCTTTTCGGTCATGGTACTCACGAGATCCTGTTTTATCATTGGTAGACAGTGATACTACAAAAGGCTTCCACACGGGCAGGACACCCCGGAAAAAGAGCCATCCAGTAAAGAGAAGTGTGACGGAGGGACACGGATTTCCCTGCCGTTTCACAAACAAAAAAAATGCCGGTTACTTATGAAAGCAGGGCGTTGAGATGGTTGAACGCTTCCTGCAGTGCCGGCAGGTGGAATCCCGGGAGGCCTTGAAAAACTCTCCCGGGGTCCGGTTGATAATGACATTGTCTGCATAACATGAGGGACAGGTCCAACGGATGATATATCCTGAGGGGGTTCCCGCAACTACTGGTTTTAATGATTGGTTAGCCATTGTTTACTCTTTTTATATGCTGGTTCGACCGGGGAAAAGATACCTCACCCGGGTTTTACTGGATCAATACTACAAAAAAGGTTTCATGAGGGGAGGTCATGGATCGCAGGGTTAGACAATCATTATTGAGCGCGATCGTATGTATGCCCAAAACCGTTTGTGTATATAATAACAGGTTGTCCGAGAATATAACCTCATGTAAGAGAACAACACAAATCCGGAGCAGATTCTGCGCATGCCCTCGCATCTGCGGTTAACGGGACGAACGGAAATACCGGGAACAGGGCCGACCTTTAACGGGACAGACCACTCTTGCACAGGGATAAAAAAACGTGGTGCGAGGGAAAAGCCGACAGGGATTCTTACGCGAAGCTCCCGAAAAACAAAACCGGACATTTTCCGGAGGGTCTGGGGAACGGTCATTTGTAAAAACGCCCGCTTCCTTTCCGAACAAGAAGGCGGAAGCATCTGCCCATACTCCAGTTGCGAGGGCAGCCGCTCTGCTAACGGCAGGAATTTCTGCTGCTTTCCAGAAGACCCATGAAGCCGGGCAGGTGCGGACGTCCTCGCAGAATATACGGAGGCAGGGATATGCCAAAAATCCCATAATACAAAATACCCTCCCGCAAAACTCCATAAATACGTTGTCTGGTGCAGTTTTTTTTTGCAGCAATCTCACGAGGCCCGGCGGGATGGCAGGCCAGGGGTACAACCTGCCCGGAGATATTCCCCGGTTACCGGTGCATGCGAAAAGATACCGGCGAAGTCCGATACGCATAACGCCGGCGATTTTCATGGTCTCAATAGTACTAACCTGCAGGTTCAATCATTTCACGCGGACCATCTGAAGATTATATAGGCACATGCCCGAAAGATACGTGCCAACAGGAGTTCATCTGATATGAATGTACAAATAATAAAAACTGAACCGGGCGTACATCGACAGACAATAAACGAGCTGGAGATTGTCATTGGCGGAATACTATGGTTTGCGGTACTCCTTGCCGGTTTTACCACGCTGACAGTTATCGGAGGTTGCCTGTATCTTGCATTCCTCGGAAGCAGGATGTATTTCTAGACCGTGAGGGAGGATATATCTCCCCATTCCGGGACCCGAAAAAAGCCCGTAAAACCGTCCGATTGTTCCCCAAAAAAATCCGGGCCGATATATAGCCCGGTTTTAAAAAATACGCCAAAATTGAGCCCCATATAATGCCCATAATCGGTTATAGAGCCCCCAAAAACGGCCTCTTTTTCCGGGATCGAACGAAAACCCATATGAGGTGAGATCAGGGCAGGAAAGGGCCTTTATGAGCCTCATTAAAATCGTCCGTTTTCAAAAATACGGTTAATTTGGGCCCTGATTTAAACGGAGCCCGATACGGGCTCCGATAGGATCAAAATGTAACCATCCGGGCTCAATACGGGCCCGGATTAGTGTAGGTCTTGAAGGGGTTCCTGTAGGCAGGAACGATCATCCCGGCCATGCACTGTTGTGCCTGACAAAAGTGAAGTCAGGAGGCAACCCCGGCTAAAAGAATACAAAGAGAAATATGGCCTGATGGTTTTTCATGGCGGAATTTTTTTCGTGGTATATCATGAGTAAAACGCTTTTACGCGGTCAAACGACATCCCCGGGGTTATTTTGGATCCATACATCAACCCGACAGCTTTCCAGTCTAAATCACTTAATTGTGTTGTGTTATCAGACCCGGAGTAGAAAATACTATCCGGATAGTCTGTGGTTTCACCCACAAAACCTAATTCCGACAACACACCTCTCATAATCCAATGTTTTCTCTGGTCACCATTAAAATCAGAATTAATATACAAGAGATTTTCATTCAGGTACGGAGTTACCAGATTACCCTTAATATACGTAATGACCCCCGTATCTGAGATAGTGGGAGTTAACGCGGAAGCATTAGAGTCCATAATATTGTCCATTGCAGTTCCCGGCAAAAAAGTTATTTTTATAGTTGCTATATCGCTCGTTTTATCAAATGTAAATTTGTTCGTGCGTGAGACGTTATTAAACTGGGCCTCGAACTGATCGATTGTTGCGGTATCATTATCATCGTACGCCCCCTTAATGGCGAGACTGATACGTGTTTCATCAGGCTTTTCAATGATGGTATTGTCAGGACCAAATGCAATATTCATGAAAAACTTGTTGATAACTGCGGAAGACAATACCGTATTTGTTGTCAGGGACTGATTCTTAAGATTTGTCTTAGTGGATACATTGCTTCTCATACTTGTACTGACAGTACCCAGGCTATTTGTTGGCGGGTGCTCAGGAATGGTATCTTTTACCAAATCATTTTTAGAGGACAGCGAAAAATTTTTCTGAAGACCCAGGGGATTAGATACATTACTATTCATTTCTGTACCGGTATGATTCATGATGTTTACCGGGTTCCAGATTCCAAATACAGGCACTATTGCAACTGCAAGCAGGATAAAAATGAGAAAAACTGCAGCCAGGAGAGGATAACGGGATTTTCCGGGTTTCAGGATCGCGGAATAGTAGGGATTGGTCTTTTTTTCCGGTAAAACCACGAGACTTTGTAACGTATCACTTACATCAATTTCAAATGTGCGGGAATGCTTTTCCCGGGATTTATGGGGATATCCAAACGTTTGTCCGGAGGGAGTGGTTGCTTTGGAATTGCGGGATGTGACTGATTGTAAATCAAACGGGGAAATCGCAGCACTTTTGGGAAGTCCGGGATCTGAGACCGTTTCGTAGTATCTTCCATCTACGTCGCTACCGGAGATTGATTTCAGCGCTTCGAAGAGATCACTGCTGCTGGTGTCTAAATCTGAAGCCACATCCGGCAAATAGGGCGTTTTGTTTAAAATTGATTCGAATTCAGCAAGTTCACTTTCCCGGACATATCGTTCAAAGGTTGACTGGATCTCCGCAGATCCTGTGCCGGGATTAAGATAAGAGACTGCTGCAGATCCAAGGAGGAATGTGGAATTCCAATCGATTCTCTGATCGGTTGACACCAGGTTAAACTTTCGCACGACACGTATTATTTCCTGAAGAACCGGTTCCCAGCCGATATCGGGACCCAGTCGTGTCCGGATAATTTTTGCTATAACGGGCGCAACCGCATCTATTTTTTTCCTGTCATATTCGTTGATTGCAGAAATATATGCACTTTTTGCATTTTCTTCCTTTTCGATGATCTTTGAGAACGTTGCCAGGATCAGATAATAATTGGATATGATCCCCGTTTTCTGTATAAGGAGGTATATTTTCTCAAAATCTTCAATAAGGAACAATAGATCCCTGCATACCTGGAATCGGGAAAGATCTGTTGAAGGATTGTTTTTTCCAAAAAAATTCTGATCCTCCTGTAACTCGTCACACTTTTGCGAAAAAAAGGTAAAAATTTCTTCAAGATCATGTTCCCTTACCGGAAGCTTGTTTTTTTCAAATAGTTCAAGGAATAAATGAATCGATCGTTTTCTGGTTGTGTTGTAAACGGTATAGTAGCGAAAGCAGTAATTATGGTATATCTGATAATCAGATTCCCTGAACTGAACCCAGATTTTTTCCATATCCTGTGCTTTGCTCCTTAAATCATCATCCAACACGCCGGCCCGAGGTATATACTTACCCGGGTATTGCATTTCTTGGAGCAGTTATTGCAACGAGATTCTCCCACGAGAAGCAAAAAACAGATTAATGAGATGCTATGTATTTCCCGAAGCAAAAAATGACTCCCGGTCATGAGAATTTTCCCCATCAGCAGTTTCAAAAACAATAAAAATAGTGGATAATAAGATCGAACAATTACCAGATAGAAGCATAAAATACATCCGATTACCGAATCCTGAACGAATTAAAAAAAAATGGAGGGTGCTCTCACTGGTCTGCACCTGAACCAAGACTCCTCTCAATCTGTTTGAGCCGGTGCTCCTGATCCCGTATTTTCCTTTCCGCATTCTTAATGGCAATTCCTATCTCGCTTTCGGGCTCCGGAGTATCTGTGTCCAGATGATAGGTCCTGACAAGGAGGTCCCATAATCGTTTATTGACATCTACAACCCGGGTAAGACGGGCATGTTCACAGAGTTTATCCCGATCGATACCGGCTCTTTTTGCAGCGGCAATTTTCTCCTCGATCATCTGCCGTCGCCCAAATACATGCGTTATTGCATCCACCAGCCCCTCGCGGGTTACCGGTTTCAAGACATAATCTTCAATGCATATTGCATAATTTTCAACATCCTTTGGCGTAAGCCGCAGTGCCGTGAGCATGATAACCGGGATGCCCCGGGTTGCCGTGTTTTTCTTGATCTCCCTGATGGTTTCCCATCCGTCCATTGGTTCCATACCGATATCAAGCAGGATGAGATCGGGGACTGCAGATGCGAGTTGCTTAAGGCACTCCCCACCGCTCGTGGCGGTCCGGGTGGTATATCCTTCTATTTTGAGGAGTCCATCAACCACGTCGATAATATCCTGGTCGTCATCAACTATGAGAACACTTTTGGGTCTCACCCGCAGGTACCGGATATACACAAATATCCCCGCAAAGAGGAGCATAGCCCCGGATCCTATGACCAGTATTCCCCAGAGTTGCCCGTACATCGATGCATCAGATCCCGGCAAACTGGCCCGGGGCGGATTTACATTTACCGGCGCTTTTGATTCGAACGATGCAGGATTATCGGGATCATTTGGGTAATCCGCAAAGAATGAATCGATTTGGGGTTTTAAGTCCACCGAGGCGAGGAGCGCTCCTCCTGCAGGATTATACAGCATGAACCCGGTAACGTTCCGGTCGAACGGGAAGGTGACGACAAAATCTGTTGAATTCCGGCGATCCACAACGCCCAGGATCTGGCCGTCTGAGCTTCTGAAATCCCCGTACTGGACTCTCGGGTCCCAGACTGTGAACGTTTTCACAATTGAACCATTGGCAGCGACCAGTTCCGCTCTGAAGCCCGGCTGCGCAGGGAAGAGATTCGATGCGGAGCCGTAATATATTCCCGTGGAGTTTGTGGTGAAGTTCCCATTGTCGATATTCATATGGAGACTTACGTATTTGTCGTACTGGGGAGAGTCGGCTGCAACAATACCGGTGAGAACGGGAAGGAGAAGACACAGACAGATAATTGTGAATCCGGATAAAGATTTCATGCAGCTGTCCCCCAGATATTGATATTATTGAAGACATACGTCATCCGCTGGGTTGAGGCCTTCCCGAACGTCCCGCTGTACCCTTCGTGCATAATATCCGGATCGGGGTCCCATCGCCAGAATGGCTTTGTACAGGACGCCGGATCCGCAGCCTCGATCTGCCGGCATGCTGAAGGGTCCCAGGAATTGTTTATTGCATCCGCTACACAGCTCTCCTGTGACGACCACACATTCGGATGAGGATCGTTCTGCCAATACAATGTGTCGCCGCAGTAGGTGTCGACAAGGCCGAAGATCGCATGACCGATCTCATGCTGGAAGAGGACGTTCTGGTTGTCAGGGGTTTTCATCCAGCTCCTGCCTGAGCCGTGATTGACACAGCCCTCCGGCTCGTCCGATGTACCGGCATCCGTGGCTGAATAGGGGGGATACAGGATTATGACGACATCCGCAAAGGGTACCGTTTCCCAGAATGTATCCGGAACACTCCCTGAGCACCCGTCAAAGGCGTCTGCGAACTGTGACGAGTCATAATAATAATAGATATTGAACCGGTTCCGGTAGTCGGAGGGGATAGGGTTAGTTGTATCGGTAACCGTGTCAAGGGTGAAAAGTGACTCATTAACGATCCCGTTGACATCCGTTACGAATGCACTTCTGTTCGTGACATACGGAGTTGTAGTAATTTTTTCCTGGTCAGCATAATCGTACGTAGTCCCCGAGGGGATAAACACGATATCGATCTTCGTATCATGGGAGCCGGCTACCTGAATGGGAACGAGCAGTTGGGACTGCAGTCCGATCCTGACCGGTGAATCGGATGGGACAACCACGCTTTGCGTATAATCCAGGTATCCGGATTTTGATACCCGGATGGTATGCCGGCCTTTTGATACCGGGCCGAGTTCCAGGATCCCCGTTGTTCCCTGATCGGATGTAGAACCGTCGTATCCGCCATCGAGGTACACAGAAACGTTTCCAAGAGGCTCCCCTGAAGGCACATCAACCGTTAACAGCGAAAGATCGTATCCCGAGGGAGATTTTTGGATTCCACCAGCAGGAGTTGTCATTGTCGGGGCACCGGCATTCATGTACATCATTATTCCAGCGAGTACTGCCACGATCCCGATTGAAAGGATTCCACAAAGGATCAGGATCTGCTGGCTGCGATTCATGGTGTTCGTTCACTTCAGGTTATGGGATAGTATGCGTTATGTGTGTTCTTTCATCCGCAATCCACGGTCGAAGGTCTCCCCGAACTGATCCGGGTTCTCATTTGCCGGAAATTCTCTCATTATCTTTGGAAAGGTTCTTTTTTAGAGGGGGTTTCCCTGACAGATTACATCCGTTTTTCAGTACGACAAAAAGGTACTTCATCGGAATGAACCGGGTTGGACTGATATCGGGAATCTCTTACGAGGGCATTTCTGTTTTTCCTCAACCGAAGGGACTAAAAAAAAGTGCGCCTGAGAAGAGGAGTTAATCTCTTCACGGGTGTCTCCTGGTGAACAGAAGTACTGCAACGCCGATTATCGCAAGCACTACCACTACACCGGCAATTCCCATGAGGGGAAGGCCACCGGTTGAAGTTGTCGGTGCTGATGTTGCAGCTGCAGGAGTCAGGACCGGCGCTTTCTGGCCTGATGCTACAGGTGCTACTGCCGGGACAAGAATATTCTGCGGAAGCGCGGATCCGGGTGCCTGGCCCGGCGCCACCACTGCGGGGAAGTAAACGCTGCTGCCGCCACCGCTACCGCCGCCACCGCTGCTGCCGCCGCTGTTGCCATTGTCGACAGAAGAGCTGCTTGAGCTGCTGCCGCTGTTACCGGGGGCTGCCGCTGTTACTGGGACTGCGACCGTATCCCCTATAAGGGTAACCTGGGTCTGTGCCAGTGCCTGACCGTTGAAGGTCACACCATCGTTCAGCGCGATATACGTTTGATCCAGAATGATTCCATTGAACGTAGAATCTGTTCCAAGTGCCGTGTTACCGGAGACAACCCAGTAGACATTCTGGGCCTGCGCTCCGTTCGCGAGCACAACCTTTGAACCTACGTCGCTACTGAGAACCCCTGTTACCTGGAACACCCAGACTGCATTCGCATTGCCCTGAGCGTCCAGGGTGAGTGTGTTGGGGATTGTCACACCGGTAGTCCACTTGTAGACACCGGGGGTGAGGGTCGTTCCATCGGTAATAGTCCCGGTGTCCAAGTCGGTGATACCGGGAGTTTGTGCATTCGCTGCAGTGTATGCTGCCTGCATATCGAGTACAGCGGTATTCAGATTAGCGGGAGTAGGTGCCGTATAGTCTGCCGCATATACTTTTCCGTTAACCAGGGAGGATGTCGAAAACTGGCCAGATGAATCATTGGCAAGACTAAAGCCGGTTATTGCTGACGAAACGATGTCCGCCCCTATATCACCGGTGATCAGTGTGTTCTGCGTGCCGGGCGTTGTCGTCACTCCGGTTTCAGTCAGGATCACATAATTGCCGGCCGTTCCAAGATCAACGGCTGAAGCGCCAGCGAACAGTCCGTAGGTGCTAAAGTGCGTGGAGGTTGCCGATACGATGTGATTGACGGTATCAACGGTGCTAGGGAGTGATTCCCATGACTGGGTCGCCACGTTGAAGTACTCGATCACAAGATTTGCTTCGGTGACACCTGCCGGGAGCGTGGCCGGGTCATAATGCATACTGATGATCACCGAGCTGACATTAGATTCCAGCGCCGGTGCGGAGATGGTGATGTACCTGCCTACTGCAGTGAATGCCGGAAGAGGCATTCCTGTAACCGGTGGGCGGGTATACGCGGTCACGTTGACCGGTGTGCCGGCATCTACGCTGTTGTTTGTAGTGAAGGTGATAGTAGTATTGGCTGTCGTCGAGAAGTCAAGAGTTGTCGTTGCTCCTGAAATTATCGCGGTTGTTATCTGGGAACCGGATCCACTCGGGCTTGCCGGAGCATATGTTGCCGCCGTTGGGCCAGTAACCGTATCTGAGATAAGGGTAACTGCGGTCTGAGCCAGTGCCCGGCCGTTTAAGGTTGCACCATTACCCAATGCGATATACGTTTGATCCAGGATATTCCCGTTGAATGTAGAGTTTGCTCCAAGCGCCGTATTGCCGGCGACAACCCAGTACACGTTATCAGCATTTGCACCGTTAGCAAGGATAATCTGCGAATTCACGCCAGTACTGAGAACTCCTGTTGTCTGGAATACCCAGACTGCATTCGAATTACCCTGAGCGTCAAGGGTGAGTGTGTTGGGGATTGTCACGCCGGTAGTCCACTTGTATACACCGGGGGCGAGGGTCATCCCGTTAATACTTCCGTTGCCAAGTTCGGTGACACCGGGAGTCAGTGCATTCGCCGCAGTGTACGCTGCTTCCATGGCGCTTACTGCGGTCGTCATGGTGGCCGGAGTAGGTGCCGCATAGTCAGCTGCATAGACATTTCCGGAAACCAGAGGAGATGTCGAAAACTGACCTGATGCATCCAGAACGAGACCAAAGCCGGTCATTGATGACGCAGCTATGGGGCTCACGCCAATGTTGCCGATGATCGTTGAATTTGTAGTTCCGGTGGTCGTGATCCCGGATTTTGCCAGGATAACGAAATTGCCGGCCGTTCCAAGATCAACGGTTGTTGGAGTAGTCGTCCCGCCGCTGACAGTTGTCGTCGGGGGGGTTGCCGTTGCCGTTGGGCCGTTAACCGTATCCCCTATAAGGGTAACTGCGGTCTGAGCCAGTGCCCGGCCGTTTAAGGTTGCGCCATCGTTCAGCGCAATATACGTCTGATCCAGGATATTCCCATTGAACGTGGAGTTTGCTCCAAGCGCCGTGTTGCCGGCGACAACCCAGTAAACGTTCTGGGCCTGTGCTCCGTTAGCAAGGATAACCTGCGAATTCACGCCAGTACTGAGAACTCCTGTTGTCTGGAATACCCAGACTGCATTCGGGTTGTTTTGAGCGTCAAGAGTGACACTGCCGGGAATAGTCACACCGGTACTCCACTTGTACACACCGGGGATGAGGGTCATCCCGCTGATATTTCCGGCGCCCAGTTCGGCGACACCGGCAGCCTGTGCATTCGCTGCGGTGTACGCTGCTTCCATGTAGCTTACAGCGCTCGTCATGGTAGCCGGAGTAGGTGCTGCATAGTCAGCGGCATAGACATTTCCGGTAACCTGAGAGGATGTCGAAAACTGACCTGATGAATCCAGAGTGAGACCAAAGCCGGTCATTGATGACGCAGCTATAGGGCTCACACCAATATTTCCATCAATTGCAGAGGTTCCCGTGGTCGTAATCCCGGATTTTGCCAGGATAGCGAAATTGCCGGCCGTTCCGAGAGCCACGGTTGTTGCATTGACCGTCGCGCCGGGTGTGGCCTCCGGGAGGGTGGCCGCCGCTGCCGGGCCGTTGACCGTATCCCCGATAAGGGTAACATCGGTTTGTGCCAGTGCCCGGCCATTTAAGGTTGCGTTATCACCGAACGTAATCCCTGTTTGATCCAGGATATTCCCATTCAACTCAGAGTTTGCTCCAAGTGCCGTATTGCCGGCGACAACCCAGTAAACGTTCTGGGCATTTGTTCCGTTAGCAAGGATAACATGCGAATTTACGTCACTGCTGAGGACTCCTGCTATCTGGAATACCCAGACTGCACTCGAATTACCCTGAGCATCCAGTGTGAGATGGGCGGGGATGGTCACACCGGTACTCCACTTGTATACACCGGGGGTAAGGGTCGTCCCGTCGGTAATAAGTCCGGCGTTGAGGCCGGTGACATCGGGAGCCTGTGCGTTCGCTGCAGTGTATGCGGCTTGCATGTCGTTTACCGCAGTAGTCATGGTACCCGGAGTGGGTAACGCATAGTCAGCTGCATATACATTACCGGTAGTAACCAGAGACGATTTTGAAAACTGGTACGATGGATCCATCACAAGGCCAAATCCTGTTATGGCTGTCGCAGCAATCGGGCTCACGCCAATATTGCCGACAATCTGTGTGGCCTGTGTGCCTGTTGTGGTCGAGATGCCGGATTTTGCCAGGATAGCGAAATTGCCGGCCGTTCCGAGATCGACAGTGGTTGCATTGCCCGACACAGGAACCGAGCTGCCGGGTGGTGCCGGCATGGTGTTGGTGACTGCGTGGTCAAAGTCTGCAAGCAGGACGCCATCTGATGATGTTACGGTGCCTGCCGTGTAACTGACATTAACCGTATCACCATATGCAATAGGCGTGCCGGAGGTTGTCAGGTCAATTTTGGTGGGGGTTGAATTAAGTGCGGCTGCACTGAACGCCAGTTGGGGTCCTGCGCCGTTAATCTTATACGTGAAATTTTCGAAATTACCCGCCGGGCTTGACATAGCCTTGTCGAATGTGACGGTGATCACTGTTCCGGCCGCGTTGGTCGCTGCTGAAGTAACGGTCGGGGCTGTCGGCATGGTGTTGGTAACGGTGTGGTCAAAGTCTGCAAGCAGAGTGCCATCTGATGCTGTTACGGTGCCTGCGCTGTAACTGACATTAATTGTATCACCGGACGCAATAGGCGTGCTGAGTGCGGTCAGGTCAATACTGGTGGTCCCGTTAAGAGCAGCTGCACCGAACGTCCCGGTCACTGCGTTGTTAATCTTATACGTGAAGTTTTCTACATTGCCGGCCGGGCTGGTCATTGCCTTGTTGAAGGTGACGGTGATCACTGTTCCGGCTGCGTTGGTCGCTGCTGAAGTAACGGTCGGGCCTGCAGCCGCGCCCAATGTCACCGGCGCCGGATCTGTTACGAACGTATTGGCGTCAAGCGTAACCGCGGTCTGTGCCAGTGCTTTGCCGGTAAATGTTGCACCGGTCTGTACTGCAATACTTGTGTGATCCAGGATATTCCCATTGAAGTCAGTGTAGGTTCCAATCTGCGTTGCGCCGGCAACTACCCAGAAGACATTCTTTGCCTGTGCTCCATTCACAAGGATAACATTCCCTGCATTGGAGGAACTAGTAGTTCCTGATGCCGTAGTGAAAGTTCCGGGGATCTGGAATACCCAGACTGCATTCGGGTTGCCTTGAGCGTCCAGAGTGACGCCTGATAAATTTATGACCACGTTAGGGCTGCCGGTGTCAAACTTATAAAGACCCGAATCGAGTATCAGCCCACCAATGTTTCCGGCATTTCCAATGTCAGTATAATCTGCCGGAGTCTGACCATTGGCAGTGGTGTACGCTGTCCCCATGTCACTTACAGCGGTGAGCAAGGTAGCAGGAGTAGGTGCCGCATAGTCGGCGGCATAGACACTCCCATTAACATACGTAGATGTTGAAAACTGGTTCGAGGGATCCGCAATGAGGCTGAACCCGGTTATGGTTGTCGCAGCAGCAGGACTCACCCCGATATTGCCGGTGATGTCTGTAGCTCCTGTGGTCGAGATTCCTGCTTGTGCCAGGATCGCATAATTACCAGCTGTTCCAAGATTAACAGCTGTTGCATTGTTGCCCATTACGCCGGGAATTAACACGGCTGTCATAAGGCAGATCAATGCTACGGTCAAAACAAGGGAGAAAGGTTTTCCCCCACTTTTTTTCAAACGTGTCATGTTCATACTCCTTGATAGCCTTCCCTGATGTCAGCCCGGAATATACTCACTTCGTCAAAAATCAGTTTTTAGAGCAAAATTTGGACTATTGGAACGCGATTTGCCAAAAAGCAGTTTTTGGAGCAAAATTTGCAACAAAGAGTACCCGCTGTTTTTTTTTAAACGGGTGAAATGTATCACCGGTACTACAGCGGGCATATAATGTGTGGATGCAGCGCCAGACGCCTCATTCCACGAACCAGGTACGATTACCCGTACATCCAGAGAATATGATGGAGAGTACCGGTATTCGGTCATGAAAACAGCAACCGGATGTATGTCCGGGATTTCCACAAAAATCACGTACGCTTGAGCAGACAATTTCGTCTTCGATCCAACCGGTACAATTTCGGGGATGGGGAACCGGGAATGCGTTTGGACTTGTGCATCCCACAAAAAAGAGCCGGTGTCAGTACTTCCCTCAGTTCAGACTGGCCCAACAACTCCCAAAAACCGGTAAGGGTCAGGTAAAAACCGAAAACACCCACCATTATTCATCATTTTCCTGCACCCCCCAATCCGGATTCTGGTCCATAATGGCCTCTGGGGACCCGATCGGGCGCCAGATGATACAAAGTCCGATCCAAAAAACACCCCGTACAGAACACCGCTAAAGG
Source organism: Methanoregula boonei 6A8 (assembly GCF_000017625.1). Classification (NCBI taxonomy): domain Archaea; kingdom Methanobacteriati; phylum Methanobacteriota; class Methanomicrobia; order Methanomicrobiales; family Methanoregulaceae; genus Methanoregula; species Methanoregula boonei. Next base: position 1,529,515 of record NC_009712.1, read on the forward strand.
GAAAAATATAATGCCCCTGAATTTTCCCGGTTTGTGATTTTAACCCCAAATAGCGGGAATAATTCCCGCGGTGGACAAACGTGTTCCATTTTTGTGTCCACCACCGGACCCTGATAAGAAAACAAGCCCGTTTTGGCCCCGGATTGAGGGGGAGGGACTTTAGGTCTGAAGGCAGGGAGATTTTGCCTGCCCAAGGGGATGATCATTCAATGTCCGGGGGGATATATTAGAGAAGTACCGGATTTGTCCGGGTTTTACAAGTTCCGGCGTGATCCAGACGGGTTCATGACGATTTATCGTGAACTACTAACGGTTCATCATCCTACATGAGCGTGCATTCGGACAATCCCGTATTTCTCCTGAAGCGGAAAAATCGATCACGTAGTTTTCGAGTTCTTCTCAAAATCGATGAAATTTCCGGGTTTATTCAGATTCGGAATAAATTTTTATTTTTTTTTTTGAATGCTCACTCAATGTACTGGTGTAGCAGATCCGTGATGTGTGACATGGAAATAAGGTATGAGATAATACCTGTACTTCAGCCGTTACATTCCCCATTGACACAGGAGCTGTTACCGGTGCAGTACGTATTGTTCCCGCCACACGCCGGGTGACACTGTAAATCCTGCCCGAAAACATACCCGGAATTGCATCCACGGCATTGCCCGTTGACACAAACGCTGTTTCCTGTACAATACGCACTTCCTCCGCAGGACTGGTGACACAGATTATCGCTTCCAAGAACATATCCGGCTGAACAGGGAGGATTATTCAGATAGTCCTGCAAGGCTTTTGGGGTATTGAAACTCCATCCGGTGTAATATCGTGGATTATCAACAGCACAAATGCCGGGATCTGCGCATACAAGATATCCTGCTGTGGTCTCCACTGCAATCCATTCACCGGGTGATACTTCCGCTAATACCCATGCGTGATCTGCTTCCTGGATTGAACTGATATTCTGGTCAACACTTCCTACTTCGATAGTTGCATTTATTCCCCGGGTTTCTACCATATCCCAGACATCCTGTGACATCTGGGCACACACAAACATATCGGGCAGACTGTACGTGTGGGTTTTATGATATTCCTCAACAATGGTTTTGGCCGTTTCTATATTTTGATCCCGTAACCATTCAGGAGTGGTAGTTACACCATACGCTTGAGTATACGCTGGAGTGGCATTATCGGATTGGGCCGGATATTGGTTATTCGTTACATTACTGGTACAACCGGCGGTAAAAATTACTATTACGAAGAGAAAGAGGATACTAAAAATACACATCAGATCTGTATTTTTTTTTGGAGATTCTCCCATGCTATAGCATTCCGGTAACGGGTATTATAATTATCCTGCACCGGGCTTTACGTATTTTTCTAAAATCCGGATGAATAGAATGCAATTTGGGGAATCTGCGATCAAGCGGGACTTTTTAATGCGACAAACCCGATATACCGGTTTACTTCCCGGTATTTTATCACCCACCCGGTATGTGCATAACATTGGGGGACACGAACGGTAATTTCGATCATTCTGTCTTCAGTAAAACCGACATTGGATCAGATTTTCTCCAGAGTCCTCGTTTCATGCAGTGAAACTGGACGAAATGTTTATTGGCTGAGACCATCAGCATTCATACAATCGGGGCTCTCGATCGGTCTTTATGATTTCTGTTCTCTACGTAGATGATGATTCTGACCTCCTTGACACAGGCAAATCATATCTTGAGCAGACACAGGAATTTGCCGTGGTCACCGCATCATCGGGTTCTGCTGCACTCGAACTGATTAGATCCAACGGGATCCAGGCCATCGTCTCCGATTACCAGATGCCGGATATGGATGGCATCGCATTGTTACAGCAGATCCGGGCGATGAATAACAATATCCCGTTTATCATGTTTACCGGTAAAGGCAGGGAAGAAATTGCGGTCAAATCCTTTGAAAACGGTGCTGACTTTTATCTCCAGAAAGGAGGAGACCCTGAATCCCTGTTTGCCGAGCTTATGCACAAGATCAAGGTGGCCGTCGAGCACCGCCAGGCTGATGCACAGGTTACCGCCGTAAACAGGCTCTATGCGGTGCTATCCGCCACCAACAAGGCAATCCTTCATTTTCATGATAAATCAAAATTACTCGACGAGATCTGCCGGATTGTTGTTGCCGACGGCGGCATAACAATGGCATGGGCCGGATTTGTTAATGAAGAAAAACATCTCATCAAAAACGTTGGAACATCCGGCAGGATTGACGGCGTCCCCGATGCGATCGCACTATCCACTGATGACGCTCCCGCAGGGAAGAATCCCACCGAAACTGCATTCCATACGGGAACCGTTTATGTCTGTAACGATATAAAAAGCGATCCGGCGATTGCACCATGGCAGAAAGAGGCACTTGGACGAGGCTATCGTTCACTTGCCGCGTTCCCATTCGCGCTTAATACCCGGAATGCAGGGGTCATTACATACTATGCTTCAAAACCGGGATTTTTTAATGATCGGATCATCCGGCTTCTCGAAGATCAGTCCGGGGATATCTCGTTTGCGCTCGAAACACTTGATCACGAAGAGCAACGAACAGCCGCCAAACATGAACTGGAAGAATCAGAACTCAGGTATCGCCGGCTGTTTGAAGCTGCACAGGACGCGATCCTTATCCTCGACGGAGAGACCGGCGAAATTATCGACGCGAATAAATTCATTCTCGACATGATGGGCTACCCGCTGGAGTATTTCGTTGGCAAGAATCTCTGGGAACTGGGATTTCTCAAAAACAAATCCTTTGCAATAGAGACGTTTACGAAGTTGAAAACCGAGGGGTATATCCGGTACGAAGATCTGCCCATGGAGACCCGGCAGGGTAAAGCTATCAGTGTGGAGTTTGTCAGCAATGTCTATCTTGTAGGGGACAAGAGGATTATCCAGTGCAATATCAGGAATGTCACTGAACGAAAACGTGCTGAAGATGCACTCGCTCTTGCCAGCAGGAAATTGAGCCTGATGTCAACGATTACCCGCCATGATATCATGAACCAGCTCATGGTGCTCTCCGGTTCCCTTGACCTCGCACAAAAATCCGCAAAAGAACCCCAAAGAACAGTCCATATGAACCGGGCGAAAAAAGCGGCAAACACTATTCAGCGCCAGATCGAATTTACCAAGGAATATGAGGATCTCGGAAGCAAGGCACCGGCGTGGCAGAGTTTATCCGGGGTTGTCCATTCCGCTGAATCACAGTTGGCCCCTAATCCCATTATCCTTGAAATTTCCGACGACTCCCTTGAAATATACGCCGACACGCTCCTTGAAAAGGTCTTTTACAACCTTTTTGATAATACCCGGAAATACGGGGGCGCAGTAACACGCATAAGTATATCCCACCATCCAGCCGTTAGCGGGCTCATTATCACCATTGCGGATAATGGGATCGGAATATCTGTCGAAGATAAACAGCGCCTGTTCGAACGCGGCTTTGGGAAAAATACCGGCCTTGGCCTTTTCCTTTCCCAGGAGATCCTCTCAATTACCGGCATTTCCATAAGTGAGACCGGAACCCCGGGCAAAGGTGCACAATTTGAGATCCTGGTACCGGAAGAAGCATTCCGGTTTAAGAAAGAACCGGCACCATCATAAAAATCCGGGGTGGATTAACTCCATCTCCCTCTGTGTCATGCATCCCGTTATCAAAAAGCGGCGGAGTATGTGAGGAACCCTTTCACAAATCGCCGGAACTTATGGGGTGCAAAGAAGAGGAGCAGCCTGCGAGACCCCCTGAGCGGAATCGTAAATCGCAAGAACGATCGTAGCTACTAAGCGTACGGGTCACTACTATCCAAAAGGATAAAATTAGGGGAACGTTCCACCTTTTTTGACCGGTGGATCAGCAGTACAGGGATGTATCCCGACAGGAGATTGCATCACTTGATCCTGTTAAAAAAATGAAAGTAATATCCGGCAATACTCAGGCGTTTATATGTTCCAAAAATTGCAATACGGGAATTCCTTTTTAAGCATTTAAAAAAAGTTTTGAGTATCAGACATATGATTAAAACAGTTGTTGCTGCAATCGCAGCCCTCTCTGTCACAGAGCAGGCCGGATATATCAGAGAGCCTGTGCCAGATTCCCGGAAAACCTTCATGAAGATTATGAATCCACTCATCGTCACGCCTTTACTACGTGACACCAGTACTCCGTTCCGGATCACCTGCGGCCAGTACATCCCCGGGAAGAGTGAAGTACCATTTCCCTTGTATATAATCGACGAAGATTCCAGATTTATAGGGGATCTCAGGGAAGTGCTAGCATCATGAAAAAAAATAAGACTGCTGCAATCGTGGGAGCGGCAGAAATCGAAAAAGTCCACTCAGGGATCAAGGGTCTTGACGATATAACAGGGGGCGGGCTCCCCAAAGGCCGTCCCTCGCTTGTCAGCGGCGGCCCGGGATGCGGGAAAACACTTTTTGCTATGGAGTTCATCATCCGGGGGATCATCGATTACGGTGAACCCGGTGTCTTTGTAGCGTTCGAGGAGAAGATCGACGACCTGAAGTTGAATTTCAGGTCAATGGGATTTGACCTCGACAACCTCATCCGCCGGAAGAAACTGGTCCTCGATCATATCACTATCGATCGCTCCGAGATCGAGGAAGCCGGCGAGTACGATCTTGAAGGGTTGTTCATCCGGCTTGGCGCACTCATCGACGAGGTCGGCGCAAAGCGTGTTTCTATCGACACTCTGGAGGCCCTCTTCTCCGGTTTTGCAAACGAGGCAATCCTTCGGTCGGAGCTGCGCCGGCTCTTCCTCTGGCTTAAAGACCGTGGTGTTACCGCCGTTGTCACGGGCGAGCGCGGGGACCGTACAATCACCACGTACGGCCTTGAAGAATATGTTGCAGATTGCGTTATCACCCTTGACCACCGGGTTACAAACCAGATCGCGACCCGGCGCCTGCACATTGTCAAGTACCGGGGAAGTATCCACGGTACTGACGAATACCCGTTCCTGATCAGTGAAGACGGGATCTCCGTTCTCCCTATCACCTCGTTATCCCTCACTCACAAGGCATCGGGTGAGCGGATCTTTACCGGCATTCCCCGGCTCGACACGATGCTGGAGGGGAAAGGATTCTACCGCGGGTCATCCATCCTTATATCCGGGCAGGCGGGGACCGGCAAGACAAGTATTGCCGCGACGTTTATCGATGCAGCGTGCAGGCGGAACGAGAAATGCCTCTTTTTTATCTTCGAAGAATCCGAGAGCCAGCTTTTGCGGAACATGAAGTCCATCGGGATAAACCTTGAACCATGGGTCAAATCCGGTCTCCTGAAGTTCCACGCGGTCCGGCCGACGGCGTACAGCCTCGAGATGCATCTCTCGGTGATGCTGAAACTTATCGGGGAATTCAAACCAAGGGTTGTGGCAGTCGATCCCATTTCCAACCTCTACCCCATTGGAGATGATATCCAGGTTCGCTCGATGCTGATGCGTCTCATTGACTTTGCCAAGTCTCTCCAGATAACCGGGCTCTTTACCAGCCTTTCGAACGATGTGAATGTCGGGGTCTATTCGGTCGAGCCGACCGAGATGCACGTATCTTCCCTGATGGATGCGTGGCTCATCCTCAAGAATATCGAAGGGAACGGGGAGCGGAACCGCGCGTTTTCCATCATCAAGGTGCGGGGGATGGCCCATTCAAACCAGCTTCGCGAGTTTATCCTGTCGGACAAAGGCATCCGGCTTCTCGATGTGTACAAGGGCAGCGAGGGAGTCCTTTTCGGCTCCGCCCGTATAGCACAGGAGGGCAATGAAATCGACGACCGGCTCTGCAAGAACGAGGAGATCGAACGCAAGAAGCGGGAACTCGAAAGCCGGCGGAAACTCATGGAAAACGAGATCTCTCTGCTCAGAGAGCGATTCGCACAGGAGGAAGACGAGATGATGATCCTTATCGGGCAGGACGTCTCCCGCGAGAAAGTAGCCGCAAAGACCAAAAGGGAGATCGCAACCCAGCGGCACGTCGACCGATAAGCCGGATTCCCGAAGGAGATGTGAACACCGGTGAAAAAATTGTCCGGAACCGGGAAGAGTGCCCCGAACCATACTGTAAAACAAGGTGAAATGTTGCCAACTACACCAGATATCAACCGGAAGGAGACAGAAACAGAGATAGATGAGACAGCGGACGGAAGATGGATCCTGCGGTTGTACGTTGCAGGGCAGACACAAAATTCCCTGACCGCTTTTGAAAATCTCAAGAAGATCTGCGAGGATTATCTCGGAGGCAAGTATACGATCGAGGTCATCGATCTCATAAAAGATCCGCAGCTCGCAAAGGATCACCAGATTATCGCCGTTCCCACCCTTATCCGGAAGCTCCCGGTCCCGGTCAAGAAAATCATCGGGAACCTCTCCAACACCGAAAAAGTTCTTGTCGGTCTGGACCTTCGGAAGGTGAGATAACGTGAAGGCCGCCCCAAAGAAGAAGGCACAAGCAGATGTCACCGCCGAATACGAGACAGCACTTGAGAAGCGGAAGGACAATTATTACGTGCTCCGGCTCTATGTAGCAGGCAACAACCCCCGGTCACAGGCCGCAGTCGAGAACGTGAAGAAACTCTGCGATGAGTACCTGAACGGGAGATACGAACTCGAAGTGGTCGATATCTACCTTGACCGGACAAAGAATCCTATTGACCTCGTGCTTGCAGCGCCGACCCTGATCAAGAAACTGCCGCTCCCCCTGCGAAGAATCATAGGAGACATGACCCGTAAGGAAAGAGTACTTATTGGCCTTGACCTTGTACCGCGAACGTAGAACAATCCCTGCATGACAAAAACACTCCCGGTGACAAGCATGAAACAGGAAGACGCGGACCTTAAAAAAGAGGTCGGGAAACTGCGTGAGAAGGTTCGCGAACTCGAGGAAACACTCGATGCCATCCGTTCCGGCGAAGTAGATGCCATCGTTGTCTCGAAAGACGATGTCCAGCAGGTCTACACACTCAAAGGGGCCGATCACCCGTACCAATCGCTTGTAGAAAATATCAGAGAAGGAGTACTCACCCTCTCCCGGACCGGGATGATCCTGTACGCGAACAAGCAGTTTGCCGAAATGGTGAAGTTGCCCCCGGACAAGATACCCGGTACCTCCATTCTCGATCATATCTGCCCGGAATACCACGTCGTGGTAAAAACGGCGTTAAAAGGGATAGTGAAGAAAACATACCGGATCAATATCCGGATCCGGCAGGAGACGGGATTCCTCCCGGCCCTCATCTCCATGAACCCGCTCTCCTCCGACAAGGACACGAAAGTCAGCGTTGTCGTTGCCGACCGGAGAGAAGACGAAGAAAAAATCTGGCTGCAGGCAAGGATGCTTGACGCGGTCGGGGAGGCAGTCATCGCGACCGACACTGACCAGAGGATCATCTACTGGAACGCTGCTGCGACAAAGACCTACGGGTGGACGGCAAAGGAGGCGATAGGGCGTGCACTCGCGGGTGTAGCAGCACCCGAGATCCCGAAGGAGGAGACGGAGAGGATAGTGGCACAGCTTGCAAATGGAGATACCTGGAACGGGGAATATTTCGTACGTCACTATGACGGTCACGTATTTCCCATCTACGCCACCAATGCCCCGGTCTTCGATAACAGCAGGAAGCTCATCGCGGTTATCCGGACAAGCCACGATATCAGCGAACAGAAACAAAGGGATGCTGCATTGCGGGACAACGGGCAGAGCCTTCTCCGGGCTCATGTGTTGCTGGAGGCCGTAACAAAGGGAACAAGTGTGCTCATCGCGGCCCAGGACCAGGACTTCCGCTATATCTTCTTTAACCAGACGTATAAGGAAGAGATTAGGCGAATCACCGGCAAGGACCTCACCTTAGGGGCCAGTATGATTGAATTGTTTGCAGAGATTCCAGAAGAGCAGAAGAGGACCGTAAATGAATGGAGCAAGGTACTGCACGGAGAGAAAGTAAACGAGACGATAAAATTCGCTGATCCCGGTGGTGAGAACATCAGGATCTACAATGTACTCCACACTCCCCTCCGGGATAATAATGGCAGTATCGTGGCAGCCGGGGAAGTTGCATATGATGTAACGGAGCAGAAACAGGTTGAGGAGACCCTTCGTGAAACAAAGGAATATCTTGATAATCTGTTTAACCATGCCAATGCCCCCATTATCGTCTGGGATCCGCAATTCCGCATCACCCGGTTCAACCAGGCGTTTGAGCATCTGACAGGCAGGAAAGCAAAGGAAGTCATCGGACTGCCGGTGTATACGCTCTTACCGGGGAAATGCCAGGCTGAGTCAATGGATCTCATCATGAAAACCACTCTTGACGGGGAACAGTGGATAAGCACGGAAATACCCATTCTCCACAAGAAGGGAGATATCAGGACAGTACTCTGGAACTCTGCCTCAATTTTTGGATCTGACGGGAAAACAATTATATCGACGATTGCCCAGGGGCAGGACATCACCGACAGAAAAAGGATAGAGGCCGAGGACAGGTTGCGGGCTGTAGGGTATGCAAAAATAAACGAGACTCTCAATGAGGAGATCAGGCAGCGAAAGTCAGCCGATACAATGCTTAAAAAAACCCTGTCGCTCCTCCATGCATCTCTTGAATCGACCGCAGACGCGATCTATGTGGTCGACCTTGAGGGTAAGATCTCCAGTTATAACGGGAATTTTATGACCCTGTGGGATATCCCTCCGGCAGTGCTGGCATCGGGGCAAAATGAGACGGTGATACAGCATATCCTGCCGCAACTCACATACCCTGAAGAGTTTTCAGCCAGCCTCAAAGAGATCCGGTCCCGCACGGCATGTGAAAGATTTGACGTGATCGAATGTAAAAACGGGAAAATCATTGAACACTATTCAAAACCCCAGAAAATCGGGCATCGTGTGGTCGGCAGGGTCTGGAGTTTCCGGGACATTACCGATCGCAGGCATGCAGAGGAGAAACTTATAGCATCTCTCGCGGAAAAGGAAGTGCTGCTTCGAGAGATTCACCATCGGGTCAAGAATAATCTCCAGCTGATCTCCAGCCTGCTTGATATGACCCGGATGAACACCCATGATGAACCGGCCAACAGCATTCTGACCGATATGATGCTCAAAATCCAGACCATGGCGCAGATCCATGCAAGGCTGTGTCAGAGTAAACAGTTCGGAAAGATCAGTTTAATCACCCAGATACAGGACCAGGTAGCCTTATTTTCAGGTATTTATTCCCATAATGGACGCGAGATCAGCTGTGAGATTCATTCTAACGAAGTAGTTCTTCCGTTGGACCTAGCTGTCCCCTGCGGGCTTGCCATGAATGAGATCCTTTCGAACGCGTATAAACATGCCTTCAACGGGCAAAAAAACTGCACAATCCGTATTTCTGTATCACAGGAGAACGGCCACATACAAATCACAATCCGTGACAATGGGACGGGGATCCCCGCTTACATTGATTTTGATCGCACCGGCAGTCTTGGGATCTCACTTATCAGGACACTGGTGCAGCACCAGTTGAAGGGAACGGTTACGCATAAAATCCAGGATGGTACTGAAATCAGCATAAAGTTTCCTGCTTTGACAGAGGGGGGGAATAACGTATGGTGAAAATACTTGTTGTAGATGATGAAGCAATCATAATGATGCAGCTGGAAAAAAGGCTGACCGCGATGGGATATATCATTGCAGGTATGGCGTCTTCCGGTGAAGAGGCAGTCGCCAAGGCCCGGAATATACGGCCTGATCTTGTGCTGATGGATATCGTGATGCCGGGAAATATGAATGGCATTGAAGCAGCAGGGGTCATGAGGGGGGAACTGAATATTCCGGTTATTTTTATCACCGCGTACGCTGACGATGCCATTATTGAAGCAGCAAAAAGTGTCCGCCCCTATGGCTATATTGTCAAACCCTTCAATGAGCTGGGAATCAAGGCAGCCATTGAAATGGCAATGTTCCGAAGAGGAATAGAACATGAGGAGCAGAAATCGGGAAAATCTGCACCGGAAAAAATTGTGACGGGTGCAGACGGCGGCACGCTGGTACAAAATGATCTTTCCTATCATGACCTGCCGGAAATAAAGACCATACTTTTAACCGATATCTTCACGGACCTCGTTATCTTCCTCTACACGGATCAAATCATAAAAGAACCAATATTCAAATTTGCGCTGGAAGAGGGCCTTAAAAAGGGAGGACGCAACCTGTTTGCCTATTCCCATTCAACACTCCAGAAATATTTCCCAAAAGAGATCCTCAAAAAGGAGCTGTACACCTACCGGATAAAAAGAAATGAAGTTTCCGCCCTGCTGCCCGTCATTGATAAGTGCACTGAATCCCTGCTCTATCCGGGTTCAACCGATTCATTGCAAATCCTGCTGGACTTTTCTGAAAGCGATGAGTTCGATGATATCCTTGCCATAAAGGATCTGCTCCTTTCAAAAAAGGAGAGACATACCCCGGTATCCGGGATCATTGCCATGAATATCGGGAAAATTGATCATACCCTGATACAATCCCTAGCCCGGGGGATTCCCAAGATTATCGTGTCAACCGGGAAAGAAACGTCCCTTTCGTTTGCCCATCATTCATTTCCTGCCGAATCTATTTCGGTTGTTCCCCAGTCAACCATCGATGATGTCGTAAAAAAATCACTGGAACCGGTGGTCCTTTCTCTTCTGGATAAACCGATTTCAGGATATGATATCGTTCACGAGATTCACAGCCGGTACAATGTGCTTATTCCGCATGCAAGGATTTACACCATTCTCCATGATCTTCAGGAAAAAGGGGACCTTGAGATTATTACTTCAGGAAAATCCAAATTGTATAGTCTTACTGTAAACGGGAAGAAAAATATCGACCAGAAGCTCAATGACTTCCAGCAGGTCTTCCAGCATATTATATCGGACAAACGAGGATTAACTGCGGACAAGAAGGATAAAAAAATATGAGCGGGGTATGTATCAAAACTCCACTTACAAGAGAGATTACAACGCAAAAACGCTTGGACCGTGGGATTTTCCGATCCGGGGGGGGATAACAGGCACCCCGGAGAACGGTGTATGGTTGAGTACTACGCACTCCTTTTCTTGTAAAACTGCATGAGCACCGGGTTCGGAAGGCAGCTCCTTTTCAGTCTTTACACCTTCTTCATTTCTGCCGTAGTACGCATTTTATCTACGCTCACAGGTCCGGACACATGCTGATATGCGACACTCACAAAAATGGCCATACCGTGACGAGGGTTCCAACAAGGAAATACTTTTCCGGCTTATGGTTTTAAGAATTCCAGGACCGGTTCATGAAGCGTGCTCACATTTCCTGTCGTTATCAGCTGGACATGCGAGCCGGTCACGTTCGTGTATGCTTCCGTATAGAGTTCCTGGAAGGTAATGTCCGGGTTTTCCTGGATAAGGTCCACCGCTTCTAAGGTAAATTCATCCGAGATCCATTGCTTAATATCAATGTCGTAGGTCGCGGCAAACGAGGGCTCGGTACTGGAAGCTCCCGTAAGGTAGATGATACCCGGCGCCGTTAGGTTCGCGGCGATACTCTCGCCAAAACAGGTATCATCCATGAAAACGAGCTGCCGGTATTTCTGTTCCCGGCTCATCGTATCCGTTATACGGGTAATATTATCCGTAGTAAAGAGATTGCCGTTCCAGAAGTCGATAGTCCCCGGATCGCCGTGGCCGACAATATAGATAAACACATCGGTACTCGCGTTGCTGTCCAGTACCACCGGGGTTAAATCGGTTTTTGTACCGGTCAGGACATTATTGAGCGTGGCAGCAGTCACCTGCGAACCGGTATACGCCACATTGGCACCGAGCCGGATATTGGACCCCTCGGGAACATGGTGGACATTTCCCGGGATAGGATTTTCCGGGAGGGCGGGGATATCATCATACAACATGAGGATGATGTGGTCATCAGGGACCCCGTTATCACGGAGCAGGGTGTACAGGGTCAGCCCGTCTGCCTGGTGCCGGTAATTAATCCACCCGTTTGTGGGCGCAATAATGACTGCCTCAAAATCGGTCTTTGTGAGGAAAGGGATATTTTTCCCTGTAACCTGAGATACTGGCGACATCCCGTTGTCCGAAGGTGAGATTTGGGAAATTGACACACCGTTTGTGCTCGCGTTTGAGAGGAGAGGAAGATATTCCCCTGCCGCCGGGGGTACTGATGAGATCCCGCTGTTGGAGGGAGGGTTCGGGGGCGGTATTGTTGGCCGGCTCCGGGCAATCGACACACCGTTTGCGCTCGCGTTTGCCGAAAAGACGCCAACGGTCTGGAAATCCCCGTCCCTGATGACCCAGTGGGAATAATAGGTCACCAGCGGATCCACGCCAACATCCCTGTCAAAGATAAGCGGTCCGCTTGCTCCGCTGATCCCGGGTGTCTGCCCGCTTTCGATCAGAAGAAGATTCTCATGGATGGCCTGTGCATCCCAGCCCGGTGAAGTACCGTTGCCGGACACCACGTCGTGTATCGAAGCGGCAAGGGACTCAGTGGGGTTTGCCTCCTGCCGGGCCGAGGTATACGCGGCAAGCAGGAGGGCATCGTACGCTGGCGCTGCAAAACCCGTGGGAGCGTGGCCGAATTTCTCTTCATACGCAGCCGGGAAATTGGTGGATGGATCCGCGGTGGGAGCGGTCCCTTCAATCCCTTCAGCCTCAGACCCAAGCGAACTGATGAGCGCCGGGGAGACGGCCCCGTCGGTAAGAAAGAGCTTTGCCGGTTTACCTGACTTGTCGATCGCCCGTTTTATCGTTGCAGCGTCGGACGGATTGTCGCAGGCTGCAATAATATAATCGGGATCTGACTTCAGGGCGTCTGCAACATCCGCGTCAAGCGAGCTGCTGTTCTGGTCAAACTGCTGTATCGAGACAAGATCGAGGCCATTCTCTATGGTAAAGAACCCCATCCAGTTATAGAAAGTCTCCCCGTACGCGGAGTTTTCAGCAAGAAGGGCAACGCGGTGAGCCCCTTGTTTATTCAGGATGTTCACGATCACTTGTACCTGTGCCGCATCGCTCTGCGTAGTCCGCCAGAAGTATCCCTGATTTCCAAATGCAAGAGTGATGCTGCCGGCGGTGGCCATCGGACTGATAAGGAGTTTTTTCTTTTTGATAAATTCCGGGGCAAGCGTGAAGACATCGTCGCTGTTCCGGGGCCCGATGACAATCTGTACAGAATCGTCATTAAGGAGTTCTTCGGCCATCTGCGTGGTGTTACCCGTGCCGGTGTCCATGTATACAAGCTCGACCTGCCTCCCTCCGATGCCACCCTGCTGGTTAATGGTATCTTTTGCCCATTCGAGCGGTTCTTTGATATCTACCCCACCGGTGATGGGGAGGAGGACACCGATCCGGACGGGAGTACGTGCATGCAGGATCGTATACCCGGCCACAGCTCCGGCTGCGATAATGAGGATGACAACAGCAATAAGCAGGAACTTTGGCCAGCGTTTTTTTTGTTCGATTCGTATCACCGCGTTTCAGGTTCCAGAGTGCCGGACTTCCAACACACGTGTTTTTGGTCCCCAACTCAAGCGTATGTCTCTTTAGGGGAGATGATAACACTGACGGGATTTGGCAAATCTTGGTTTGATGGTTACAAGAACCGGGCTTGATCCGGAAAAGAGGAGGGAGATTGTAGCAATCCACCGGTGATACGTTGGCATCACCATTTCGGTTAATTGTGTTTTGATTAAACATCCTAGTTAAGGTCTGCTCGATCTCGCTTATTGTTTCAGGCCAATGGGATTTACGTTCACATTGGGGCGGGACTCCGTATTGGCGATCCGGATAACCGCAGTCTCTTTGTATAAGGTGGAGGTTTGCTTGGCGGAATTTACACAAGTGGTTCCGGTTGCGGATTATAAACCGTCGGGAGTCGGGACGGTTTCTCTCCGATCTGTGTAAGTGAGGTGTTGGCCTCAGCACGGAATTTCCCTGATATCCGGGCCATCAGCATGATTACTTTCACCCATAGGGATACGGATTTATAAGGCCGGGCATCAGGTGTGGACTACTATAACTGCGGTAATTTTGGCGAGAATGCCCGGCAGACGAACGCTCAATGGACGGCTTTAGGCATCGTATCCGGTTATTTTACTAAAGTGCAGGGATATCCGCATACAGCAGGAGGTGCATGATGGACGTAAAGAATACCAAAGATGCAGAGGAAGAACTCAGGGAAGACGTGATGAAACTGGGCAAAGACGCCCGGGGTTTCGAAGAAGAATTCGTTGAGTTCCTGAAAAAAAACCAGGTTATCGGTCTTGCTGTCGCTTTTATCATCGGGACCGCAGCAACGGCTCTGGTCACATCGCTTGTAAAGGACATCGTCATGCCGGTAATTGGCGTCATTCTCCCTGGCGAGAACTGGCAGACTGCAATTCTCCCGATCGGACCCATCAATTTCATGGCAGGTGACTTTGTCGGTGCCATGATCAATTTCATTATCATTGCCCTGGTGGTGTTCACGCTCGTGAAATATATCATGAAGGCAGACATGTCAAAAAAAGTCTGATCTTCCCTTTTTAAAAACAGGGGCAGATCCTGTTTTCACTCCCGGGCTTGTACTCATCACAGCGAATAAAGAGCGCCCGGCCCTCTGTGCTCTCGGGGGAAAACCATTCGGGAACAATACGGGATCCAATAATTTCAACCCTCACTTTCATGATCACAGGAAAAAAGGGACGCACAATCCGTATCGCCATATTCAGGCATTACTTCAGGGGATCGTTCCCGTGGATGGGAGAGATCGCTTGCGATCATTTCGGCAGATAGTTTGCATTTGGACGATCGGGCCAACGTTATCCTTATGCGTATGACTTATGAGGTTGTCTGATTTTTCGAGAACGAAAATCTGATAACACCATTGAACGTTTAAAAAGCAGTCCGGGCCACATTTCCAGGGGTTCCTTCTGGGGACAGGACAGGGAATCTCCGTTTGCAAACCCGTGCCCGGTGATCTCGTTCACAGCCGATCTCAAGGCAACAAAATCCCCTCTTTCCTAAAAAACAACGCGGGTATATCGTGTCAAATTTTGTTCCAAAATCTGCATTCTGGCACAGATCCTATCACCCGGGCCCGCTACTAGGCTGATTATCAAGGAGGTTAAAATGTCAAGTTTGAAAAAAAGTGGAGAAACTCGTTTCTCCCTTGTATTCAGTATTGCGTTGCTCGTCCTGATGACAGCCGTGATAATCCCCGGCGTGATGGGATCTTCAGCAAATGTGAATCTCGGAACGGCCGGTAATTATGTGATTCTATCAGAATCCGGAATCTCAACCACAGGAACTACGTCAATCGTTGGAGATGTTGGCGTAAGTCCAATCAATGCGACGGCCATAACGGGCTTTGGCCTTGTCATGGATCCCTCAAACCAGTTTTCAACATCGTCCCTAGTTAATGGAAAGGTATATGCAGCGGACTATGCTGGTGCTACACCGGCTACCCTGAATGCTGCTATAAGTGACATGGAGGCAGCGTATACGGATGCGCTTACCTGGTCACCCGGGGTTACCGAACTTGGCGCCGGAAATATCGGCGGGATGACGCTCACTCCCGGTGTCTACAAATGGAGTACTGTCGTGACTGTCCCCACGGATGTCACCCTCGCGGGTGGCCCCAATGATGTCTGGATCTTCCAGATAGCACAGGGGCTGGACATCAGCTCTGGCAAGCACATTATCCTTAGTGGCGGAGCACAGGCTAAAAACATCTACTGGATTGTAGGCAGCCAGGCGACACTCGGTACAGGATCGGTATTCAACGGGAATATCCTGAGTAAAACAGCGACTGTTATAAACTCCGGTGCAACCTTAAATGGCAGGGCACTGGCACAGACCGCGGTCACCCTGGATGCAAACACGGTGACCAGCCCGGCATCGGGCATGGCATCACCCCCCAGCAACAGCGGCTCAACAACAGCCGTAAATCTTGGAACGGCCGGCAACTTCGTTATCCTGACAAAAACAGGAATTTCAACTACCGGAACCACTTCAATTGTCGGGAACGTTGGAGTGAGCCCGGCTGCAGCGACATACATAACCGGGTTTGGCCTCGTCGCGGATCCCTCCAACCAGTTTTCGACATCGTCCCTGGTTGTCGGAAAGGTATATGCAGCCGACTATGCGCCGCCAACTCCGGCTACCATGACTACCGCGGTAAGCGACATGCAGGCAGCATACACTGATGCAGCCGGCCGTGCTCCCGGTGTAACAGAACTGGGCGCTGGAAATATCGGCGGGATGACGCTCGCCCCCGGGGTCTACAAATGGAGTACCGGCGTGACTATCCCCACCGATGTTACCCTCGCGGGAAACTCAAATGACGTATGGATCTTCGAGATTGCACAAAATCTTGATGTCAGTTCAGGTCAGCACGTGATCCTCAGTGGCGGTGCACAGGCAAAGAACGTCTACTGGGTGGTCGCCGGCCAGACAACACTTGGAACAGGATCGGCATTCAATGGCAATATCCTGGACCAGACGGCAATCATCCTGAACACCGGTGCAACATTAAATGGCAGGGCACTGGCGCAGACCGCGGTTACCCTGGACGCAAACACAGTGACCAGCCCGGCATCGGGCATGGCATCACCCCCCAGCAACAGCGGCTCTGCAACAGCAGTGAACCTTGGAACAGCAGGCAGTTTTGTTATCCTGACAAAATCAGGAATCTCAACCACCGGAACTACGACAATTATCGGGAACGTTGGGGTGAGCCCGGCTGCAGCAACATACATAACCGGGTTTGGTCTCGTGGCGGATCCCTCCAACCAGTTTTCGACATCGTCCCTGGTTGTCGGAAAGGTATATGCAGCTGATTATGTGCCGCCAACTCCGGCTACCATGACTACCGCGGTAAGCGACATGCAGGCAGCATACACTGATGCAGCCGGCCGTGCTCCCGGTGTAACAGAACTGGGCGCTGGAAATATCGGCGGGATGACGCTCGCCCCCGGGGTCTACAAATGGAGTACCGGCGTGACTATCCCCACCGATGTTACCCTCGCGGGAAACTCAAATGACGTATGGATCTTCGAGATTGCACAAAATCTTGATGTCAGTTCAGGTCAGCACGTGATCCTCAGTGGCGGTGCACAGGCAAAGAACGTCTACTGGGTGGTCGCCGGCCAGACAACACTTGGAACAGGATCGGCATTCAATGGCAATATCCTGGACCAGACGGCAATCATCCTGAACACCGGTGCAACATTAAATGGCAGGGCACTGGCGCAGACCGCGGTTACCCTGAATGCAAACATAGTGAGTGACCCCTTAGCAACGGTGGCTCCCACAAACGGCGGCTCTGCAACAGCAGTGAATCTTGGAACGGCCGGCAACTTCGTCATCCTGACAAAATCAGGAGTCTCAACCACCGGAACCACATCAATTGTCGGAAATATTGGTGTGAGTCCAATCGCTGCAACCGGAATGACGGGATTTGGTCTCGTCATGGATCCTTCGAACCAGTTTTCGACATCGTCTCTGGTTAACGGGAAGGTATATGCAGCCGATTATGTGTCTCCAACTCCCGCTACTATGACGACTGCGGTAAGCGACATGCAGGCGGCATACACTGATGCAGCCGGCCGTACTCCCGATGTAACAGAACTGGCTGCCGGAAATATCGGCGGGCTGACCCTCGCCCCCGGAGTCTACAAATGGAGCACCAGCGTGACCATCCCCACCGATGTCACCCTCTCAGGCAGCCAGAATAGCATCTGGATCTTCGAGATTGCACAAAATCTTGATGTCAGCTCTGGTCAGCATATTGTACTTAGTGGAGGTGCACAGGCACAGAACGTCTACTGGGTGGTTGCCGGTCAGACAACTCTTGGAACAGGATCGGTATTCAACGGCAATATCCTGGATCAGACTGCAATAGTACTGAACACCGGTGCAACCTTAAACGGCAGAGCACTGGCACAGACTGCAGTTACCCTGGACGCAAACACAGTGACCAGCCCGGCATCGGGCATGGCATCACCCCCCAGCAACAGCGTCTCAACAACTGCGGTGAACCTTGGAACGGCGGGTAACTTCATTATCCTGACAAAATCAGGGATCTCAACCACAGGAACCACGTCAATTGTAGGGAATGTCGGTGTGAGCCCGGCTGCAGCAACATACATAACCGGGTTTGGACTTGTCATGGATCCTTCGAACCAGTTTTCAACATCGTCTCTGGTTAACGGGAAGGTATATGCAGCCGACTATGTGCCGCCAACTCCGGCCACCATGACGAGCGCGGTAAGCGACATGGAAGCCGCATACACTGACGCAGCCGGCCGCGCTCCCGATGTAACAGAACTGGGCGCAGGAAATATCGGCGGGATGACCATAACCCCCGGAGTCTACAAATGGAGCACCAGCGTGACCATCCCTACAGATGTCACCCTCTCAGGCAGCCCGAATGGCATCTGGATCTTCGAGATTGCACAAAATCTCGATATCAGCTCTGGTCAGCACGTTGTCCTTAGTGGCGGTGCACAGGCACAGAACGTCTACTGGGTAGTTGGCGGCCAGACAACACTTGGGACAGGATCGACATTCAACGGAAACATCCTGGATCAGACTGCAATTGTGGGAAAGACCGGCGCAGTATTACACGGTCGAGCACTGGCACAGACTGCAGTTACCCTGGACGCAAACACGGTGAATTGATCCAACGCGATGATAAATGGGTATTACAACTGTCCGTAAACTTAAATGATCTCAAAGGAAGAGTACCTGAAGACCGGGGAAGGGAGTCTGTCAAACCACGATGAATAAAAAAAAAGGTGGTGCCAGATCATCCCCCGCAGACAGATTTAATCCCACTTATTTTTCAAGCGTTAATTTCTACACCTTATGAAAAACCGGCTCTGCCGGAGTCTTCACAGGGCATTTAATACCCTCCTGTTTGTGAAAAAATGATCACGAGAAAAATGATCTGTTTTCGGGATTTTTTTGCAGATCAGAAAGATCCTGGATGCAGGCGGATCCACATCTGCCGCGAATTCAGCAAAAACGCTTTTTCGAAAGAATCGTTGAACTATCCCCCGAAAAAACCACTCTGATACTGACTTTTCTCCGGGAGATCCTGTTCTCCGGATTATATTACAAAAATTGGAAAGTATCAAGTCACTTTATTTCACCCTCTTCTGATAGTGCTGAAACGAACAGATAGCGTTCACCGGATGCAATTACAGTATTTATCTGTACCATTTCAATCCCGCATCCGGGTGTAAGCAGCGTATAAAGAAAATGACGGGTATTTGGGAGACTAAAAACTATGGTAAAACAAAAAAGCAAATTGATTGATATCTTCACGAATAACGAACAGGAGATCCTTGAGGACTGGATGCGTGAACAGATTGCTTCGATCACGTACCGAAAAGACCTTCTCACTGAAGCCGAACTCCGCACGCAGTCCGCAGAACTTATGGGTCTGATGATCGCCGCAAGCCGCAGCGGGAATGTCACAGATATGACCACGCCAGAATGGAAACCAGTGCTTGATTTTCTTGCGGCCACCTCAAAGACCCGGGCGGCGCAGGGTTTTACCACCCAGGAGACGGCGACCTTTATCTTCTCCTTAAAACAGCCGGTCTTTGCACGCATGAAGTCAGAACTAGGGACCAATGCATCGGCACTGGCAGAAGAGATCTGGATTGCAACGGTCCTTTTGGACAAACTGGGACTTTTTACTGCCGAAACCTACCAGAAGAGCAGGGAGGATATCATCCGGCGGCAGCAACGAGAACTCCTGGAACTCTCGACACCGGTCATTAAAATCTGGGAAGGAATTCTTGTCCTTCCTCTGATCGGCACGCTGGACGATTCGCGGACGCAGGTCGTAATGGAGAACCTGCTCCAGAATATCGTGGATACGAACAGCTCTATTGCCATCATCGACATTACCGGTGTCCCGGAGGTTGACACACTTGTTGCCCAGAACCTGATAAAGACTGTCTCTGCGGCACGGCTCATGGGTGCACACTGCATCATCTCCGGGATCCGCCCGCAGATCGCCCAGACGATGGTACATCTCGGCGTGGCATTTGGCGATGTGGTCACAAAGTCGTCCCTTGCCGATGCCCTGAAATATGCATTCCAGCAGGCCGGGATAACCGTTACCTGAGGGTTGTTAAAATGCGGGTGAGATCATGGACAAGATACCCATTCTGAAAATAGGCGATATTTTACTGGTCACGATTCAGGTTGACATGCATGACCGGCTCGCTGTCAGTCTCCAGGATGACCTCACAGCCCGGATCGTCAAAGACCACGCCAAGGGCGTCCTCATCGACATCTCGTCCCTCGACATTGTCGACTCATTCATAGGAAGGATGCTGGGATACATAGCAGCGATGAGCCAAGCTTTAGGGGCCCAAACCGTTGTTGTGGGTATGCGCCCGGCGGTCGCGATCACGATCGTGGAACTCGGACTCCCTATGGAAAATATCCAGACAGCTTTAAATGTCGAAAAGGGTGTCGAGAATCTCAAGCGTGCCATGGAAAATTCAGAGAAAGGTATCCATCATGAGTCTTTGGGAACCAGAAACCCTTGAACTCAAGACAGGTGAGGACATCATCAGGGCCCGACAGAGAGTCCGCACCTGTATGATTGATCAGGGGTTCAGCCTTATTGACCAGACCAAGATGGTGACTGCAGCAAGCGAACTGGCACGGAACACCGTTGACTATGGGAAAGGGGGTACGATGCATATTGAACCCCTTGCCGATGCCGGACGAATCGGCATCAGGCTGGTCTTTCTCGACCATGGCCCGGGCATTAAGGATATAGAACGGGCATTGCAGGACGGATTTACCACGGGTTTCGGGCTCGGGCTCGGGCTTAGCGGTTCAAAACGGCTGGTCAACGAGTTTAAGATCTGGTCAGAACCGGACAAGGGCACACAGGTAACGGTGACGCGATGGCGATGAACGGGATGAAGTGCATCCATATTGGGGAGATGAGCGGTATTGTCGAAGCCCGGCAGACAGCGATGAATTTCTGCAAGACAAAGGGATTCAGTGAGGTCCTTTCCGGTAACGTTTCCCTCATCGTGACGGAACTCGCTACAAACCTCGTCAAACATGCCGGTTCGGGAGAACTTCTTATTCGCTCCTGTACCGAAGGAGATGTTTCCGGAATCGAGTGCCTCGCGCTTGACCGGGGCATGGGGATCACAGATATCGGCGGAAGCCTGCGGGGCAAATATCCTGCCACTGCTGGTAAGGAGACCGGCCTTATGGCAGTCCGCCGTCTCTCTTCCCTGTTTGATCTCTATTCCATCCCGGAGAAGGGGACGGCCGTCCTCTCCCGGATCGAAACCAGATCTCCTGAACCAGTGTCCGATCCACCGCACCCCCTGTGCTCAACCCGACCCGAGGTCGGCGTTGTTTGTCTTCCACTCGTGCCGGATGAACCCTGCGGCGACGGATGGGAGGTGATCCGGTCGGAGAACAGAACGGTAATCCTTGTTATCGACGGACTGGGTCATGGACCGGAAGCCTCGAAAGTTCAGGTCGAAGCCATCAGGGTCTTCCGGAAGAACCCGGCGGGTGAACCGGTGGAAATACTCAGGAATCTCCACGCTGCACTCAGGAACACCCGAGGGGGTGTCGCGGCGATTGCCGCTATCGATGAGGAGCGAGGCAGGGTCACGTATACAGGCGCCGGCAATATTTCCGGCCGGATCATCACCGGTCATGTTACCAATAAAATGGTTTCTCTGAGCGGAACTGTAGGTGACCAGATCAGGCAATTCAGTGAGTTCTCGTATCCCTGGGTAACGGAGGCTCTCCTGATTATGTACTCCGATGGGCTCACCATGCAGTGGGATCTTGAGGATTACCCGGGACTCGAGCGAAAGCACCCGGCACTCATTGCCGGTGTTCTGTACCGGGATCATACGCGGGGAACGGATGATGTGACGGTCCTTGCCGTAAAACTCGTCGGGGAGACTTCATGAGCACCTTGATCAGCCACAGGGAAGTGCGGAATGAACAGGACGTGGTCTCTGCCCGGTTCCAGGCACGCATTATCGCAGAACAACTCGGGTTTTCCAAGAGCGATCAGACCCGAATCAGCACAGCTGTGTCCGAGATTTCAAGAAACATGTTTCAGTATGCCAACGGGGGTGAAATTGAGTTCTGCATCGATAATGGCAAGGTCCCCACGGTCTTTTCTATCACGGCCCGGGATCATGGCAGGGGTATTTCCCGGCTTGAGGAGATCCTCAATGGCCGGTTTACCCCGGGACAAGGGAAAAGGCTGGGCATCATTGTTTCAAAACGTTTAATGGACCAGTTTTTCATCGACACTCGTAACGATGGTACCACGGTTTTTCTGGGTAAGAATCTTCCACTTACCGCCCCTCCGGTCACTCCGGATCTCATCTTGTGGATCACTGACATGCTGGCAAAGAATCTCACCCTCAACGGATTCGATGAGATCCAGATCCGGAATCAGGATATTACTGATATTCTGGAAGAACTGCACCTGCGGCAGGAAGATCTGGCCCAGGTCAACAGGGAGCTCGAAGAAACCAACCGGGGCGTCGTAGCATTGTACGTGGAACTGGATGACAAGGCCGCTGCATTAAAAACATTACGTGACGAGCTTGAGATCCGCGTACAAGAACGGACGAATGATCTTAGTAAGGCCAATGATAACTTGGTAACTACCCAGAAAGAACTGCACGCACAGTTTGAAGAACTTGCAGACCGGGACAGGGAGTTGTCGGTGAGCGAGGAGCGGTTCCGTATCAGTGCCCAGAGCATCAGCGACGTGATCTGGGACCGGTCCATTCCCGATGGCAGGATGGAATGGTATGGTCGGATCGATGAGCTGCTCGGGTATGCCCCTCTTGAGTTTCCCCGGACTTTCGATTCGTGGAAGAAGAGTATCTATCCTGATGACCGGGACAGGGTCATGGCACTCTTAGATCGCCATGTAAAGACCCGGGCTCCTTATGCAACGGAGTACCGGGTTGTACAAAAAGACGGGAAGATCCGGTATTGGACTGACCGGGGAATTGCCATGCTGGACAGTCAGGGCAATGCGTACAGGATGGTGGGTTCCTGCACTGATATCACGGATCGCAGGCTTGCAGACGAGGAGCGGGCCCGTCTCGCCGCCATTGTGGAGTACTCTGAAGATGCAATCATTAGCAAAACACTTGACGGGATCGTCACATCTTGGAACGCCGGAGCCGAGCGGATCTACGGGTATTCTGTACAGGAGATGGTTGGCAAGGAAATTTCGCTGCTGGAGTCGCCGGATCACCCAAACGACACCGTATTGATTCTTGAACGGATCAGGAACGGTGAACCGGTCATCCGCTACGAAACCCGGCGCAGGAGGAAAGACGGCGAGCTGATCGATATCACCCTTACTGCATCTCAGATCAGGGATGCACAAAATCGTCTGATCGGTGTGTCCACCATTGCCCATGATATCACCCAGCGCAAACGGGCAGAAGATGCAATGCATGCTTCCGAGATGCGGTACCGGCGGCTTTTTGAAGCGGCGCAGGATGGCATCCTCATCCTTGATGCAGAGTCCGGCCAGATCGTCGAGGTAAATCCCTTTTTAATCAACATGCTGGGTTTCTCGCGCGAACAGTTCTTGGGTAAGAAAATCTGGGAGATCGGGACGTTCAAGGATATCGTTGCCAACAAAGACAATTTCGGAGAACTGCAGCGGAAAGAATATATCCGGTATGAGGATATGCCCCTTGAAACCTCCGATGGGCAAAGGATCGCCGTGGAGTTTGTCAGTAACGTCTACGAGGTGAACAACAAGAAGGTCATCCAGTGCAATATCAGGGATAATACCGACCGCAAGCTCGCAGAAGAAGCAAAAATTGCTTCCGAGATGCGGTACCGGCGGCTTTTTGAGGCGGCGCAGGATGGCATCCTCATCCTCGATGCAGAGTCCGGCCAGATCGTTGAGGTAAATCCCTTTTTAATCAACATGCTAGGTTTCTCGCGCGAACAGTTCCTGGGTAAGAAAATCTGGGAGATCGGGACGTTCAAGGATATCGTTGCAAACAAAGACAATTTCGGAGAACTGCAGCGGAAAGAATATATCCGGTATGAGGATATGCCCCTTGAAACTGCCGACGGGCGGCATATAGCAGTGGAGTTTATCAGTAACGTCTATGAGGTGAACAACAAGAAGGTCATCCAGTGCAATATCCGGGATAGTACCGACCGCAAGCTCGCAGAAGAAGCAAAAATTGCTTCCGAGGTCCGGTACCGACGTCTTTTTGAGACTGCACAGGATGGCATTCTCATCCTCGATGCAGAGTCCGGCCAGATCGTTGAGGTAAATCCCTTTTTAATCAACATGCTGGGTTTCTCGCGCGAACAGTTCCTGGGTAAGAAAATCTGGGAGATCGGGACGTTCAAGGATATCGTTGCCAACAAAGACAATTTCGAAGAACTGCAGCGGAAAGAATATATCAGTTACGAAGACATGCCCCTCGAAACTGCCGATGGGCAAAGAATTGCCGTGGAGTTCATCAGTAACGTCTACGAGGTGAACAACAAGAAGGTCATCCAGTGCAATATCCGGGATATTACCAAGCGCAAGCTCGCAGAAGAGGCACTGCGCCAAAAAAATGAGGAAATTGACGGGTACTTTACCAATACCCTCGATCTGCTCTGCATCGCAGACGCGGACGGGCATTTCCGACGCCCGAATAAGGAGTGGGAAACGGCTCTCGGGTACAGTCCTGCCGAGCTGGAGGGGAAACGGCTCTTTGATTTTGTCCACCCTGACGATATGGAGGTGTTTCTTGGTGCAATGTCCGAACTGAGTGCAGGTAAAAAAGTCCTCCAATTCACGAACCGGTATCGCCACAGGAACCAGACGTACCGCTGGATAGAATGGCGGTTGTTCTCTGCAGGAAACCTCATCTATGCATCGGCACGAGATGTTACGGAAAGGAAGAAGATGACCGATCTGGTCGAAGCGTCGCTAGCCGAGAAAGAGACCCTGCTTCGGGAGATCCACCACCGGGTCAAGAACAACCTCCAGATCATTTCGAGCCTCCTTAACCTGCAGATCCGTAAGATAGACGATCCCAAAACCATTGAAGTCTTAAAAGACTGCCAGTCCCGGGTGCTCTCTATGGCACTTGTCCACGAACACCTCTACAAGGGCAAAGATTTCTCGCGTATCGACCTGAAAAATTATATCCATTCACTGGGAATGCAGCTCTCGCAGTCGTACGGAAACGCAAACGAAATTGTCCGGTTCGACCTGAATCTCCCTGATATTTACGTAGATATCAATACCGCAATTCCCCTGGGCCTCATCATAAACGAACTGATCACGAACAGTTTAAAGTATGCATTTAAAGGCAGGAAAGACGGGAAACTCTCTATCACGGCTACTGAGAATGATCGCGCCCTTACGCTTATTGTTGCAGATAATGGTGTCGGAATGCCTGAAGGCATCACGCTGGAGAACCAGACGTCACTGGGACTCCGGCTTGTCAAAACACTCACCGGCCAGATCCACGGTACGGTTGTGATCGATCGGACCGGGGGTACAAAGTTTGTGTTTGTAATTCCCAAACCCGCAGAAATCCAAAGAACTGGACCGCCGGTAAACACGCTCACCCGCCAGATCCACAGCACCGAGACAATTGACCATCCGGATGAGGCGAAGTTTGTCCTCACGGTCCCCAAACCGGCAGAAACCACGGGCAGGATGTGACCATGACAATGATCCGGTACTTCCGGAAAACGATCCGGGATTTGATGGACATAAGAGAACGGACCGAGATCTGTCCCGGAGCAGGTTCCTTCCACCGGTGTTGCCCAGATGGTCCTTACTGCAGTAAAGACCGAGGTACGGCGGGATATGAGATCCGCGGGAGGGAAACGAACACTGGTATTCTGTGCCAGGGGAGTAAAAATCCAATAAACAGGAGGGAGTGAACTATGACAGAAAAAATCAGGATCCTCATTGTTGAGGACGAATCATTGGTTGCAGAAGATTTAAAGGAGATGCTGATGGGATTCGGATACGAGGTACCCGGCATCGCAGAGACCGGGGAGAATGCGATTGCCCTTGCAGATGAACACCGCCCCGACCTTGTCCTCATGGATATCAACCTTGCCAGTGCGATGGATGGGATAACAGCCGGCGGGGAGATCCGCTCGCGATGGGGTATCCCCCTCATCTATGTCACAGCTTTTGCCACGCAGGCAATTATTGACCGGGCGAAAAAAACCAACCCCTCCGGCTACATCTTAAAACCGTTTAATGAGCGACAGATCCAGACTGCCATCGAGATCGCGCTTTACAATTCTGTACTGGAGAAGCAGTTGAAGGATCACGATGCAACGATCAACACCCTCATCAACGCAACCTCAAATCCGCTCATTCTCATTGACCGTCAGGGTCTCATCAGGGCAGTAAACAATGAAGTTGCAAAAACGGCAGGAAAAACCCCCGGACAACTCACCGGAACCCCGTTTATGGATCTTGTGCCCGGAGGCTACATCACCACGCGCCTCAGGGAGGCGGTCCAGCAGGCCGCATCCGGAAAGGAGAGCCGATTTGAAGAAGAACAGAAGGGAACCGTATATGATAATGCGATTATTCCTGTCCGGGATTCCCGTGGCGCTGTGCAGTCCATTGCGATATTCTGCACAAATATTACCTTCCTGAAAGGTGCGGAGCAGCAGTTGAAGGCAGCAAACGATCAGCTTGTTGCAGAGAGGAACCGGCTCACAGCGCTTACCGCAGCGCTGGACAGCATGGATGACCCGGTCATTGTCACCAATCACCGGGGTATGATTACGTACGTGAATGCAGCGTTTAACACACGATTTGTGTATACCCTGCAGGAGGTGGAGGGAAAACACCTGAGCACTCTTGCGGCACAAGAGAACCTGTTTGCCCTGAACCGCGAAGTATTCCTGGACGATCAGAAATCAGTCTGGACGGGTAAATTCGTTGCACGGAACAAATACGGGATGAACCTGTCATTTCTCATCAAGGGTTCCCCGGTATTTGAAGAAAACCTGCTAAAAAACCGGGTCTTTGTGCTCCGGCAGGAATTTTACGGCAAGCAGTGAGCGGGATGAGCAGGTACACGATTATTTTGTGCCCCCTGTCCAGGAGATCGTCTCTCCCCAATAACCCCACCTCACAAAGAGGGAACTAAAAATGCACCCGGACTGCAGGAAATCCCAGGTCCTGATCATAACCCGGCTGACCTGAATGATCCTGACAGGTACAGAATACCAGGGGTTCTTTCCTAAAAATCGAGCACGCCGCTTTGGGAAAGCGAAATACTTTTTTTTAAGAAATTCCCTGACCGGAAAAATATGACCGGTGCAGGAAAAACCGTCGTTAAAAACCATCGTTGCATGGGCATGGAAGATTGTCACGAAAAGATTGGCACCATTGTCTGCATTTTGACACTCACCGGTGCAGAGTGCCATAATGAATGCCCGTTTTGCTGACCTGCGGTTCTGCCCGCTTGGGAAAATTTTTTAGGTCTTTGATGAACTTGATTTTATCCATTCTGGGGGATACCGGAGTCCTCCGGACGAGACCTTACTGCATTTAGCAGGCATCCCCCCCGTGCATATCCCGACCGAAAATCTTCCATGCGCATGTAGTGTGCATATAGTTCATAATACAAATTCGAAAAAAAACGCAAGAGGATTCACGGTCACAAGCACTAAAATATCTCACCGGTGAGGGTCATCTTCGGAAATGCAGTTCACGGGATTATCGATTAAATGCATATCCTGCCGATGTTCCGGAGTGCTGTGATCCAGGATTTTTGGGACCCAAAGTTCCGGGTCCCAATCTGCCATGGACCGGTCTTCAGGGTGAATAAGAAAAGTAACGGTTTCATGAACCTTCCGCGGGGCCGACAGGAGGTTGCTCCTCAGCCGGGAGTACTGTTCCCGCCGTGCCTTTATCCACCTGCCAGGGGGATTGACGCAGACCCGTTCGAAGTTACTCATACAGGTCCTTCCTTACGCGTTCTATAATGGCGTCGGGTTCACGGTAATAGGAGATGAGGAGCTTGGCGACCTCCTTGTAATTCCGGATCTTTTTGATGCGCATCCACTCCAGCACTTCCTGCCGGCGCTTGAGTTCCTCCCGCATCTGGTTCTCGTTCCAGCCACGGGCCTCCATGATCTCTTCAAGGATGTAGGACTTCCCCGAATAGGTAATTTCATCGGTTGCCGACCGCCATTTGAAAACCTCGTTTGTGATCAGTTCGTTTGTCCGTGGGTCGATCCCGATGATCTCAACGATCCGCTTATTCCGACGGATACGTTTGCCTCCCATCTGGACCTGCACTTGGATGCAGACAAAATCGAGTGCCGAGAACATATTCCGTGGCACATCCATGGGCGGGTTCTCGATGCGGTGGACGATGCTTGACACCGAGTCCGCGTGGATCGTAGAGTACGTGACATGGCCGGTGCTCATCGCCTGGAAGAGCGTCTGGCATTCCTTGCCACGGACTTCCCCTACAACAATATACTCAGGTCGCTGCCGCATGGCCGCACGCAGGAGTTCGTACATGTTGATCTCTCCGCGTCCTTTCATATCAAACGACTCCCGCGTTATACTCGGGATCCAGTTGGGGTGGGGAAGCTTCAATTCCCGTGTGTCTTCAAGGCTGACGATCTTTGCCATCGGGGGAATAAAAAGAGAGATCGCGTTTAATGCTGTGGTCTTACCGGATGCGGTTCCCCCGGCGAAAAGAGCGGATTTGCCATTCTCGACGGCAAGCCAGATATAGGCAACCGAAAGCGGGGAAAACGTGTGCCATTCGATAAGATCTACCGGGGTGATCGGCTCATCCTTGAACTTGCGGATGGTAAATGTTGAGCCGTGAGCGGTTACCTCCTGCCCAAGGGTCATCTGGATACGGGAACCATCGCCCATGGTCGCATCGAGGATGGGTTCCGCAATGGAGATGTACTTGCCGGAACGCTGGGCAAGTTTCGTGACAAATGAATCGAGTTCCTCGGCATTATGGTACATCAGCGTAGTCTGCATCGATTCGTAACCGGCATGGAATGCAAATAAGGGAACATTGACACCATCGCAGGAAATATCCTCGATGTACTTGTCATGCATGATCGCATCGATCTGGCCATCACCCAGAAAATCCTTGTGCAGGTTATAGAGGATCTTCTCACGCTCGACCGGGCTGAGCCTGATCCCGAAATCTGCCAGGATATCATCCACAGACTTCCTGAACAGGCGCTGCGCCTCCTCTTTGGAAACATCATTGGTGTTGATATCGAGAGTGTCTGAGAGGCGTTCTTTTAATTCCACTAACTGATCTTTTTCGGATGCGGAAAGAACGGGTTCTATCATCTGGTACGTGTATTCATGCGTTGAGTGATCATAGATGACGCGGACATATGCATAGGGGGCATTGATGGGATACATCTCCATCTCTTCAATGCCGGGTCTTGGTTCAAATGAGAGATCTACAAGGGGGCCATGTAATCTGGGATCATAGTCCACAGTTGCGGAATGCAGGACGCTGCTGAAAAGTGCTGCCAGTCCGGATTTCTTTGCCGAAGATTTTTTTGACGTTTCCTGTTCAGGGAACTGTTTTGTTTCGAGATCCCTGAACCCTGCGTTTGAAAATTCCCGCTTCCATATATCTGCAACCTCCCCGGGCAGGATTCCGATCCCGGAGCGCTCAAAGGCGTTAAAGCTGCCATGAAGTTTGATCTCATCGATCCGGAATGTTGCACCTTTTGGGAGGATAAGATCCGGGAGATCGAAGATCTGGTCAACAGAGATGATCCGCTCATCGGTATCACCAGGAACCGTATCGGCAGACGTCTTTTTGGATACCTCTTTTGTTATTGCGGTTTTTTCCCGGGAATATAAGGAGGTTAGGGTATCATCTTCAATACTCTCGACCACAGGTTCCGGTCGGGGTGAGGCAGCCGGGCCGGCTGTTCCATCTTCCGGCGTCTGTATCCCATGGATTTTTTTAAGAAGGGTGCTTATCTCGTCGTGAGCCACAGCATCCTGTGATTTCAACATGAAAATCCTCGTGTCTGTCCGGTATTAGTATTGTTCAACCTCTATCCGAGCAGGTCACTATCTGACAGGACAACGAATATACCTGTCCTGTTGTTGCAAAATTTGCTTTTGATAATCTGACGGTTGACAGAGAATTTCTCATGAAGGGAAAAGGTTAGCGACCGTTCACGTATGAGAACACGGGAAACGGGATATCCCGATCACCAAGGTCAGGATCATGAAAACCCCTCTTCTGGAGATGACCTGACTTCGGGAATCCCGGGAGGCCATGGGGATCAATTGCAGGGATACGTTTCTCCGTACCGGTACGCAGGCAAAAACGAAGCTGTTACAGGCTTGCCGTCAGTTCAGTCATCACCACTGCCGCAGGCACAACCGGCACTGCTGCCGGGTGTCCTTCTGGTCGTTTCACCGGGCCCGGACGCTCATCTGTGAATTTCTCAACAAAACTTCGCCCTTTTCTTCCCCCAGACAAAATACGGGGTCTTCTGCCCCGGGATGTCCGGTTTATGGGAGTTTTCAGTGCGTCTCTCACGTTTAGCCAGGGTTCCAAGAATACGGTAGTTCGATACGTACGATATAGGAGATCAATTTTTACCGTATAAAAAAATATCAGCCAGTCTTTAGCTTATCAAAACCAAATTTTGCAACACCAGAGCAGGTTTATCCGTTGTCCCGCGGGATGGTGATAAGTTCGGACAGGGAATAAAATCTCACCGGATATCGGAGTTGAAAACCAAAATGACTGATAATCTAAACGTAACCGACCATAATGCAGTCAACGACAAGTGGGTGACTTCATTTATAGTATATGGTGATTCAAGAGACGATGCATATTCCCGGATTCCTCGTATGCAGGAAATTTATAAGAATGGCCGGTGATTCCCTTACCTGTCAGTATCATATTGCAATCCCGACCATATCCGCGACAAGTGATGTTGTGCGTTGATTCTGGTATGTAACGGATCTGGAGAGAATTTTCCAATAGGGTTCACATCGGGGATCAACCTCTCACGTATCAGAATCAGGTTGTATTTGGTCCGGACTAACAATTGTAGAAGTGCTGAACCGATTGGATTTTGCGCCGTGTACACCAGTGCCATTCCGGGCAGAGACCGGCTTCCCTGTCTCCCCTCAATTGTCCTCCCGGACCATTAATGGGTATACCATGATATACCGGGGAGAAATACTTTTTAGATATCCTGGACCTATGGTCCGGTGGTCGGTTTTCCCACAAATCCTTTAATTTCAGGGAAAAATTTCCCGGTTAACATCGTTCTGAAATTTGGAACAATCCCTCTTGTTTTAAAATCCCATGAGTTTATAGACATAATCGTAAGGTAAGCCCTGGCGTAAGAATACGTCAGATCACTCATTGCAGTTTTAAAAACCTGCAAACCCGCCACAAAGAGTTCAGGGAATTTCCCTGCTCCATCCCCATGAGACACGCGATTATGGATCAGGATCCGTTCAAGGAATGCAGCACAGGAGAGGTTTTAAACTCGCTTAAATCACGTGCAGACGGATTGACAGATGTTGAAGCGGCTTCAAGGCTTGCCATTTGTGGGTTTAACGAGATTGCAGAAAAGAAAAAAAGCAGGATCCTGAAATTTATCAGTAAATTCTACGGCCCCATCCCTGCGCTTCTTTGGATAATAATGGGGCTGTTATACTGCCTCAACAACTGGGCTGACCTGTACATCATAACCGCCCTCCTGGTTTTCAATGCGATAGTAAGCTTTGCGATGGAGGACAAAGCGGATACATCAATAACTCTCCTGAAACAGAGGCTGTCAACAAATTCACGCGTATACCGTTCCGGATCATGGAACGTGGTGCACTCAAAAATGCTCGTCCCCGGAGACATAATACGGGTACGGCCCGGGGACATCATTCCCGCAGACGCAAAAGTGATTACAGGAGATAATCTCGGTATTGACCAGTCAGCAGTGACCGGGGAATCCCTGCCGGTGTCACGATCTGCCGGAGACCTGGTATATAGCGGCACGGTATTACAAAAGGGGGAGGCAACCTGCGTCGTAATTCTGACCGGATACCAGACACTCTATGGAAAAACGGCAAAACTGGTGGAGACCGCAAAACCCAAGTCCCATCTTCAGTCAGAAATACTCAACATAGTAAAGTACCTTGTCGCCGCAGACCTGGTCATCATAACCCTCCTTTTCATCTACTGCTATGGATTTCTGCATATGGCACTTCCCGCGCTCATCGTATTCCTGTTAGTGGTATTCATCTCGTCAGTCCCCATGGCACTCCCCGCATCATTCACGGTATCACTTGCATTCGGGGCGGAAAAGCTTTCGAAGAAATCGATACTGGTTACAAAACTTTCTGCCATAGAAGGGACCGCAACCATGGATCTTTTATGCATGGATAAGACCGGGACAATAACTGAGAACAGGATAAAAGTAGCCGCGGTTTTTGGCTTTGGAACAGGGCCA
The DNA here is from genome assembly GCF_000017625.1 of Methanoregula boonei 6A8. Taxonomy (NCBI): domain Archaea; kingdom Methanobacteriati; phylum Methanobacteriota; class Methanomicrobia; order Methanomicrobiales; family Methanoregulaceae; genus Methanoregula; species Methanoregula boonei. Next base: position 1,562,081 of record NC_009712.1, read on the forward strand.
GCAGAAGTCATAAGATATGCTGCAGAGGCGTCAAGCGATGAGAACAAAGATCCGATAGACACCGCCATACTGGAATACGCAAAAACACTCCATGTCAAATCAGGTTCACAGTTATCATTCGTCCCTTTTGATTCTTCGACAAAGATGACAGAGGCGCAGGTACAGGGTGGAGATGAAACATATTCTGTCGCAAAAGGGGCGGCAAACATAATCTCCGTATTATGCGGAATCAGTGCTGTTCAGACTCAGACATTAAACGAAAAAGTGACGGGTTTTGCCCTGAAAGGGTATCGGACAATTGCTGTTGCAAAAAATGCAGGGAAATGGGAAATTGTTGGTGTGATTGCACTCTATGACCGGCCTCGTCCGGATTCCGGAAAACTGATCGAGAAACTCCACGATCTCGGTATTTCCATAAAGATGATAACCGGGGACAACAGGGCTGTTGCAGTACAGATAGCACGTGAGGTCGGCTTAGGCACCAATATCGTGGACATACATTCAGGAGACTTCGATAAGGATGACAATCTGGTAAAAACCATAACAGATGCGGATGGGTTTTCAGGAATTTATCCAAAGGATAAATATACGATTGTAAAAGCGATGCAGGATCATGGCTTTATCGTAGGAATGACGGGAGATGGCGTTAACGATGCCCCAGCGTTAAAACAGGCAGATGTGGGGATCGCCGTAGAGAGTGCGACCGATGTTGCAAAGAGCGCTGCCGACCTTGTGCTGACAAAAAACGGAATCGAGGTGATTGTAGATGCCGTAAAAGAAAGCCGCAGGATATTCGAGAGGATGCTCATCTACACCATTGTAAAGTTAGCAAAAGTTATCCAGCAACTGGCGTTTATCACCATAATATTCGTCGTATACGGATTTATCCCGATTACCGCGTTCCTCCTGATACTGCTCACGTTCACAAATGATATAGTCAACCTGTCGATATCTACGGACAACGTCGGATTTTCAAAAAATCCGGATTTCTGGGATATGAAATACATCATGCCCATGGCAGCCCTGCTGGGAGGACTGCTCACCATACAGGCGCTGCTTTTAGTGCCGGTTGGCCTGGGCGTTTTCGGGTTGTCTGTATCCGGGCTCGCAACTGCAGCGTTCCTGATGCTCAATATATCAGACAAAGTGACCATATTCAATGTCAGGGAGCGGGGATGGGCCTTCAAATCCATGCCAAGCATTGCAGTCATAGCTGCATCCCTGGGTGGAGTACTGGCGGGAATCGTCTTCGCGTACTATGGCATATTCATGGACAGCATAAGCCTTCCGGTGATCCTCTGGATCGTTGCCATGTCTATCGCGTTCTTTGTAATAGCCGATATCCTCAAGGTTTGGTTAAATAACAGGATTACCGTTGCACATCCAAAATGCGCAGCACCGGGATATTCCATGGTGTAATATCAGTACTTCCCCAAATTATCCCCCGTAAATATCAGATAATTATGGGAGGAAACTTCAGGAGAATACCGGCTGAACCTGCATGAGTGGCAGGTGCAAGAAAATTTTGTGCTTCCGGTTCATGAGAAATTCAGTTCCCAAAATCAGTCATCCAAAAAAATAGAACCTTAAATGACGACGGATTGCCAGATACAGGATATCCGGATCATGACCAGACCGGCATGAAGGGAGCGCTTTTTGGATTTATTATTTTAAAGAAAACCCCTATTGCATATCAGTTGGTTACATTCCATCGAGGCAGTACAAGATCAGTTTCCATTTTTTGATTCCAGACGAAATATTTATTGCTCGTAGCCGGTGATTCTTCATGAAAAACAGATTCCCTGTGGTTGGTCCTTACGATATCAGTTCTCTATGTAGACGATGAGTCCGTACTCTGTGATATTGGCAAATTGTACCTTGAGCAGACAAAAGAATTTACCGTAACCACCGCATCATCTGCCCGGGTTGCCCTTACCCGGTTAAAATCCAATGGAATCCAGGCCATTGTCTCCGATTACCAGATGCCGGAAATGGATGGCATAGAATTTTTAAAACAGGTCCGGGCGACTGACAAACATATCCCGTTCATTTTGTTTACCGGTGAGGGCAGGGAAGAGATCGCGATTGAGGCCTTTGAAAACGGTGCTGACGCGTATATCCAGAAAGGGGGGGATCCAATATCGCAGTTTGCCGATTTGACGCACAAAATTAAGGTAACCTTCGAACACCGTCGGGCTGATGTCCAACTCAATGTCCTCAACAGGCTCTATACGGTTCTTTCCGCGACAAACAAGGCAATCGTCCGTATTCATGATAAAAAGGAACTTCTGAATGAGATTTGCCGGATTGCTGTGGATTCCGGGGGTTTTAAGATGGCTTGGGTAGGGCTCCTCAATGCTGAAAACCATCTCATCGAACCCATTGCGACATCTGGTTATATTGACCATTACCTTGATACGATTTCCCTATCGATCGATGACACACCCACCGGGAGAGGCCCGACCGGAACTGCATTCCAAACGAGAACTTTCAATGTCTGTAATGATATAGAAAACGATCCCACTATTGCATCGTGGCGCAAAGGGGCACTTGAGCGGGGCTACCGTTCACTTGCAGCATTCCCCTTTGCACTTGATACCAGAAATGCCGGTGTGATCACATTCTATGCTTCTGAACCGGGATTTTTTAATGACCAGATCATCCGGCTCCTCAATGAACAGGCAGAGGACATCTCGTTTGCTTTTGTAACTTTTGATCATGAAGAACTACGAATCACCGCTGAAAATAATCTTAAGAAGTCAGAACTCCAGTACCGGCAGCAATTCCAGACGGCACCTGACGCGATCCTGATCCTTGACGGCGATACCGGAGAAATTATCGATGCGAATACTTTCATTCTCGATATGATTGGATACCCGAGGGATTATTTCGTTGGCAGGCGTCTCTGGGAACTGGAGTTCCTCAAAGACAAATCATTTGCAAAAAACGCGTTTGAGAAACTGAAAACTGACGGGTATATCAGGAATGATGATCTGCCTCTGGAAATCAAACAAGGCCGGGCTATAAGGGTGGAGTTCATCAGTAACGTCTACTTTGTAGGTGAAAAGAGGATTATCCAGTGCAATATCAGGGATATCACTGACAGGAAAGTGGTCCAGGATGAAATGCTGGCATCCGAAATCCGGTACCGCCGCCTCTTTGAAACGGCACAGGATGCGATTCTGATCCTTGACGGCGATACCGGAGAAATTATCGATGCGAATAAATTTATTCTCGATATGCTGGGATACCCGCTGGATTATTTCGTTGGCAGGCATCTTTGGGAACTTGGGTTTCTCAAAGACAAATCATTTGCCAAAAATGCGTTTGAGAAACTGAAAACTGATGGGTATATCCGGTATGAAGATCTGCCCCTGGAAACAAAACAGGGCAATGCTATCAGCGTGGAGTTTGTCAGCAATGTTTACCTTGTGGGTAATAAGAGGATTATCCAGTGCAACATCCGGAATGTCACTGAACGGAAACGTGCTGAAGATGCACTTGCCCTTGCGAGCAGGAAACTGAAACTATTATCAAGTATCACCCGCCATGATATCAGGAACCAGCTGATGGCGCTCTCCGGTTCCCTGGAACTTTCACGGAAAACCGTTAAAGAACCTGAAGGAGTTGCCAATATCAACCGGGCATACAAAGCAGCGGACACAATCCTGCGCCAGATCGAATTTACCAAAGAATATGAGGATCTCGGAGTCAGGTCTCCCACATGGCAGCGGGCATCCGACATTATTCGTTCAGCTTCATTGCAGCTGGCAGCCGATTCTATTACCTTTGAAATTCCCGAGGATCACTTGGAAATATATGCCGACCCACTCCTTGTCAAGGTGTTCTACAACCTGTTTGATAATGCCCGGCAACACGGAGGCGCAGTTACCCGTATCAGCATATCGGATCATCCCGTCGGCACCGGGCTTACGATCGTCATTGCGGATAACGGGGTCGGAATACAACAGGAAGACAAATCACATATTTTCGAACGCGGTTTCGGGAAAAATACCGGACTTGGCCTTTTTCTCTCCCGGGAGATTCTGTCAATTACCGGGATTTCCATAAGCGAGACCGGTGTTCCGGGCAAGGGTGCACGATTTGAGATCGCGGTACCGGAAGGTACGTTTCGGTTTGCGGGTCCGATGAAGATGTAAGTGGCCGGATTATCAATCCAATCAGGTTACCGGGAGGGAGTCGGGTAGGGTTCTGGTGCAATAAAGGGAGTTTTGGTATAATCAACAAGAGAAAAATATGGGCATCTCCCGCAGATGCACCAGCACCAGTGAAGGAATAGCATACGGATCTAGCCCTTTTCCTGTCATTCACGGTCAGGAGAAGGTGGACGTATCATTTCACCCGGTGTTTCAAAATCTGTTTTTCAGGAAAGATCCTTTAAAATTTACGGGTAAATACCCCGGCCAGTGAAGGACTGTCCTGTTCAGGATGCGTCCTTTATGGAGAGGTTTTGGACATGGAAGCGGACAAGTTCTATACATTACCCAAGCTGCCGTACGACTATGGGGCCTTAAAACCCTATATTTCCGAAGAACAACTCAAGCTGCACCACCAGAAACATCACCAGGCCTATGTCAACGGGGCAAACGCCATCTATGAGAAGTTCGACAAGGCACGCAAAGAGAACGCGGACTTCGACGTCAAGGCAACGCTCAAGGAGTTGTCGTTCCACCTTGGGGGATTCAAACTCCACAACCTGTTCTGGGAGAACCTTGCGCCCGCGGGAAAAGGCGGGGGAGGAATGCCAAAAGGGGCCCTTGCCGAAGCACTCGATGCTGAGTTCGGGAAGTTTGACCGGTTCAAAAAGGAATTTACCCAGGCTGCAACCGGTGCCGAAGGATCGGGATGGGCCGCACTGACCTTCTGCAAAAAGACCGGCCGGCCGCTTATCATGCAGATAGAGAAGCACAACACGAATGTCTTTCCCGGTTTTGGTATCATCATGGTCCTTGATGTCTGGGAGCATGCGTATTATCTCGATTACAAGAACGATCGGGCAAAATTTGTGGATGCATTCTGGAACATTGTAAACTGGGATGAGATCGCCAAGCGGTTTGACCATATCCGGAAATGAAGAGAGATTCCGGGAGAATGTCTTACTTCAGGAGAACTCCGGGAAACGGGCCGGGCTTTCCGGCCATCACCTGACACCCGAAGGGAACAACCTATGAATGCGGAATATGATCTCGTTATTATCGGGACCGGTGCGGCCGGGGTAGCAGCGGCTACTGCTGCTGTACATCTCGGTGCTTCCCGCGTTGCAGTTGTCGAGCGGGGCCCGCTCTGGGGCACCTGTGTCAATACCGGCTGTATCCCAAGCAAGTTCCTTCTCACCCTGGCGGGTTATACCTACTACCGGGGACACAGTCATCCCGGGGTCCGCATGGAGGGCCGGCTCGATCTCGGAGAGGTGCTCGCGGAAAAAAATACGCTCCAGGAGCGCCTGAGGGAAAAGAAGCGTGATACTCTCTTTAGTCGGCTTGGCGTTGAACTTATCGAAGGGGAAGCGACATTTCTCAACCCCCATACACTGCAGGCCGGCGACAGGAAACTTGCATCCAAACGCTTTATCATCGCAACCGGTTCCTCTCCCGCGATCCCGCCGGTGGAGGGGATCGGATCGGTTCCTTTCATGACAAGCGCAGACGCACTCAGCCCGGAGCGCATTCCCGCTACGCTTATTGTCATCGGAGGAAGAGCGCTTGGTCTCGAATTTGCCCAGCTCTATTCCCACCTTGGGACCCGGGTCACCCTTCTCCAGAGAAGCCCGAGGATCCTCCCGGAGGAAGAACCGGAGATTGCAGACCTTATGGCCGGTTATCTTGCCGGGGAGGGCATTGGGATCCTGACCGGGGTTGATATAAAGCGTGTCGAACGGACGGGGGATTCTGTTGCGGTCATTGCAGGTACCAGAGGAGAACAGCGGGTTATTTCCGCGGATCGTCTTCTTCTTGCAACCGGACGGACGCCAAACAGCCGGGAACTCAATTGCGGTGCTGCAGGAGTAGACACCAGGCCCGATGGGGCGGTCGTTGTGGATACCATGCTTCAGACTTCGGCCCCGCATATCTGGGCAGCCGGCGATGTGACGGGTGAACCGATGCTTGAAACGGCGGCAAGATATGGCGGTGAAATTGCTGCATCCAATGCCCTCCGGGAACTGAAACGATCGTACAACAGCGCCCTTCTTCCCCATGGGATCTTCACAACGCCACAGGTGGCAGGGGTGGGGATGACAGAAGACAGGGCCCAAAAGGCCGGCCTGAACCCGGTATCGCACAGCATCCGGACTGATTCGATGGCAAAATTCTCGATCGATGGGGACACCCGGGGCATGGTAAAGATTGTTGCCGACAAAAGAAGCAGGCGGATACTTGGAGTTCACCTATGTGCCCCGCTTGCCACCGAGATGATCCAGGAAGGAGTCATTGCGGTCACAAGATACCTTACTGCAGACGATCTTGCCGAACTGCCGCATGTCTTTCCTACAGCAACAGAAGCCCTTGCGGTCTGTGCCCGCGGCCTGCAGGCAAATACCGGGGATTGTTCCAAATGAGATCCCGGGCTCCTTAAAAATAACCGGGCCCAGACTACGGCATATGCCGGCTATTTTCAGGGATTGTTCCATAGTCTGTAAATCGACGAAATTATTATCTTCTGCTCCGGTGAAGAGACGCTCGTACGGTGAAGTTGTTGTATGAATGATCATCTTATTCTGGGAGTGTTTTTGGTATTGGGCGCAGTACTTCTCATTACGGGATGTACCCAGAACGCGGCTCCTGCCCAGGCGTCGCAACAGGTAACCCAGCAGTTAACTGCCCCCGCATCATCCGACACGGTCAGGGTTGCCTCAAGCACGCTCGGAAATATCCTTGTGGATGCGCAGGGAAAGTCTCTCTATTATTTTGCCGCTGACATACCGGGAAGCGGTGCGAGCACCTGCAGCGGTTCGTGTGCCGGCATCTGGCCGGTCTTTTACAGCAATACCATCACGGTGTCGCCCCCGCTTGTGGCATCCGATTTTTCATCCTTTGTCCGGGCCGACGGGACAAGCCAGACCGCGTACCGGGGATGGCCGCTCTACTATTTCCAGGGAGACAGCGGAGCCGGGGATGTCTCAGGTGAGAACGTGAACAAGGACTGGTTTGTAGTCCGGCCGGATGAGACCATAATGATTGCCCAGCGCAGCACTCTTGGCCTGTACCTTACCGACCGGATGGGAAACACCCTGTATTATTTTGCAAAGGACACCCCGGCCACGAGTGCCTGTACCGCCGCATGCCTTGCAAAATGGCCCCCGTTCTACGCAGGCACCATCAGTGCCCCCTCAGTTCTGGACCCGTCAGCATTTGGCACGGTGGCAAGAGCTGACGGCAGGAACCAGACCGCATTCATGGGTATGCCGCTCTATTATTTCGCAAACGATACGCAACCCGGCGAGACAAACGGCGAGGGGTTCAACAACCTCTGGTACGTGGCAAATATCACCGGTACGATACCTGCTGTGCCTGTTGCAGTACCCACGGCAGAACCTACCCCGGTCCCGACAACGGCAAACCCGACACAATCCATAATGTCGTACGGAGGATATTAAAGGGTCACCAAACGGATCGTGCGAGTGGCGGATATCTTCCTGCCCGATGTGGGTAAAGGAAAGAATTCGTGACCTGCCCTGAGAGGGGAGGACCGGGATGCATCACTGACGGATCCCCACGATCATTGATTGTCAGCCCGGCCTGCAGCAGGCAGGTTCACATTTCCAAGATGCCCGATGATGCGAAAAAGGAATTGCCCTTTTATCCCGTACGAAATGTTTTTTCTTTGTCCCTCTCAGTCACATTCTCCTTTTTTGGTTTTTCCTTTCTAACCGGCAGAACCTCCCGCAAGTACACTGCTCCCTGCTGGCACCGGTGTAAACGATCCCCGGCGCATTCATGAAAGAGGCACAGGGACCGGATCTAATTTTTGAGGTCTGCCGGGGTCAGCAGGTTCAGCAATGCCTCGATACCGGAGATTTCGCGCCTGATAACCTCCTCGTGAAAATACCGCCTCAGTTTTGCTTCAAATTGCAACCGCACCCCGGGGTTCCAGCCCGTTTTGGGATCGTACTCGTCCCGGAGATACGACTGGAGTTCTTCAAGATCCTGGCGGTTTAACCGGTTGATGAGGGTTTCCTGGTATCGGTTGACCAGGGAGCGTTTCAAATCCTCCGAATGAATTTTTTCCGGGACCATAAACCTCTACCCCGGGACCGTTACACGGCCGATTCTGTCCGGATCAATCCGGCAGATTCCCGGATTGTTGAGAAGATCACGTGCGCTGGCCTCCCGGGCCATGAGCGTCTCACCGGTAAAGGAATCCTGGTTCTTATTCCCTGCATCGGACAAGGACTCCCGTATACCGTTCCTGAATTTGTTACTGCCCGAAACCTGCCGCATGGTTCCCTCCTTTCTGTCATGGGGGGTTGTGCTTTTTTTTCGCCTGCAATTTCCCCCGTAATTTTTTTAGTCGGACCGGGGATGGATCCAGTAATGCCGGATGAAATCCGAATATATGCACCTTTCAGACATACAGCGGTTACAGCCGGTTCCCGTGCAGGAGAAAACCCCGGAAGAGCTGCAGGAGTATGCATATTTGAGGACATCAGCTTTTGTTTTGCAAAGACTGCCCGGAATTTTGCAGACAGGCTCGCCTGCAACCCACGACTCTTCGGCAGGCTTTGGTACGGGAATCGGTCTCACCCGGTGAGGAAGTAATCAGGGAGGCCTAATAGGCCCTTTTGTAAAAAGCAGTTTTTGAAACAAAATCTGAGACACCTTGTGTCCGGGGAAAGGTGGGTTTTGTCCGTTTTCCCACGTACCTGCGATGCCGGGGAGGCGGGTATACCTGATCCTTTACAGACTCACGGCAGAAAATGTGTCATCCACATCATTTGGGGGATATCCAAGCCGGGTTAAATCCTGCCTGATGGCAGAAACAAACAAGGGATCCAGGGGTTTTTTTGCATAATCTGCGAGGAGCCCGGCAAGGATCCGGGGAAATTCTGCACTCCTGCCCCGGAGGATATGCTGCAGCAGCAGGAAAAAGGCATTGCATGTCGTGTCGATCCCGTATAAATCCGGCCGGTCACCGGCATTTGTAAGAAGGCCGCTCCATATTTCATAGATATCGTAGTTTTTGCAGAAGCGGGAAAATTGTTCAGATAAGAGATAATCGCCAAAACCGCCCTCGCGCACCATCCGGTCAGATAAGAGCCTCAGTACTTCCCTGTGAGGATCCGCAGGCATAGGTATCATGTCCTGATTGCCTGATCCTGTATTTACATCCTTCGCCCACCGGGCATGCCGATATGACACCGGCATCCTCTTGTAAAGATCATTATTCCCGACATAGTACAAGGAAGGATCTTCGGGATATTCTGCAGCCGGGACATTTTTTTTGACAAATAGTATGATTCAGGTTATTTCACGGGAGATCTTCCTTTCTTTTGATGCCGGAAAAACACGACCGCTTCCTCAATCATAAGTGTTAAGAATCGACAAGACTCCTTTGAGGATATGGCCCAACTGCATTTCTCTGCTTTATCGGACAGGGGTATCCGGTCAATCAATAATGATGCATTCTGTGCTGAAAAGATCGGGAACTATTATGTTTTCGGGGTAGCTGAGGGAGATTCCGATCCACTCCACGAGGGCGCCGCAAGTAGTACTGCTATCTCCTGTCTTAAAGAGTCCGCAAAAAGCCCGGCACATTCGCCGGCTGCGACCCTTGTACGGGCCGTGCAAAAGAGCGACGCCCGGATCAGTGCACATGCAGCAGGCTCCCCGGGCAGGACACCGGATGCAACACACCTGAGTGCCTGCCTCATCAACGATAACCTGGAATGCACGATTCTTGATACCGGTGAAGGCAATGCCTACATTGTCAGCCCTGACGGCATCCACGTTCCCGGGGAACATGCATTGTCCCTTCACGCGCAGGAGCCCGGGTTTCCCGGACAGGGCAATGACGAAGAGAAGAAGCGGGAGGGCATGATCTCCCATACCCTTGGCGAGCCCCGCATCCTTGCAAAAACCGATCTTGTGACGGTAAACCTTGTGAATCGGTTCCTGCTTTTTAGTTCCGGCGGGCTGTATGAGTATGTCAAAAAGGACCGGATTGCGGAAATTGTCCGCCGGAACGGGGAGAATGTCGAGGCATCCGCTGAATTCCTGGTGGAGGAAGCGCTCTCTGCCGGAAGCGACCGGACGATTACTCTTGTCCTTGTCCACGGTCACCGTCACTGAGTCTTTTTCTCAGCGATCTTTTTTTTTTAGTTTTTGGAATTTGTGCGATCCCTCCCGGGAACCACCGTGCAGGACGATCGGGAAGCATACGACCCGCTGTTTCACGGTTTGTCTCAAAAAATGACAACCGGCACAAATGCTATGATGCAGCGTGATGAGGGCTCAAACAGCGGGAGAGGATGAGCGTATCCCTGACCCGAAAATGCAATTCCGGATCCCCCGGGACCGGATCTTGCCGGAGGTGATAAAAAAACATGATCATGGTAAAGAAAAGGGACGGCCGAAAAGAACCCTTTGTGACCGAAAAGATCGTGGTAAGCGCGATAAAATCCGGTGCACCGGTGGAGGTGGCACGGGCCGTGGCTTTGGATATCGAAAAGAATGCCACAGACGGCATCGCCACAAAGGAACTCAAAAAAAAAGTACTTGGGGTACTCAAGGCGAAAAATCCCGAATGGGAACGGAACTGGATAGTGTTTGACACGGCTGTAAAAAAGCGGCCGGAGTAAAGGGGAGAGAGGTGAAGACGGGTATGCCGTACCGATGGAAAACAAAGACTGACGTGGACGAAGCCATTGTTGTGATAATGAATGTCCTTGACAAGAACCCTGACCTGCCCAACTGGCTTATTTCAACGCTCAATGGATCGATAGCGGACTCAGATCTAAAAGTTGTCGGGTATTTCTTCGAAGAGGTAAAAAAGCACGTTCCCCGGGCCATGAAGTATTTCGAATCCCGCGAATAGGCGGATGACCCGGGAGGGTCATCTCTTTTCTGCCGTTAAAAGATGGCAGGCAGGCGAGGGACCTGAGGCACAGGAAACAGCCGGCTGGTCAGGATAGGGTATCGGGTCATGCAGGATACCATTAAAACGGGAATTATCAGGCTTGGCAGCAGGGGTCTCCTCTGGAAGACAATAGTTGAAAAGAACCCGGGACTTACTCTTGTTGCGGTCAGCGATGCCCACCGGCCTGATATCCCCCGGCAGGAAACGTACCGCTATTATGAGGATTACCGCAGGCTTCTTGATTCCGGAGTGGATGCGGTATTTGTTGCCCCGCAGAACAAGTACCGGCCAAAGGTGGTAATCGATGCCCTCGGCCGGGGCATTCATGTCTTTTGCGAGATCCCGCCGGGCAGGAGTGTCGGCGATATGGAGGATATTATTGCCGCGGAAAAAAAGGCAGGCGGGGTTGTACTCGGTTTTGGGTTTACCCACCGGTTCCATGGTGCGGTGTGCAAGGCAAAGGAGATCGCAGATTCAGGGAAGTTCGGGAAAATCCTGTGGATGAAGGGTGTCCACGGGAAGTCGGGGGGTACCGATTTTGAGAGCATATGGCGGAGCAACCGGGAGTGGGCAGGCGGGGGAATCCTTCTCGATCAGGGGATCCGGTTAATTGACCTGTTCCTGTTTTTTGCGGGAGAATTTAACGAGGTAAAAAGTGTTGTCACTACGTCATTGTGGAATATCCCGGTGGACGACAATACTTTTGCCCTGATGCGCAATGCCAAAGGCCAGGTAGCAATGCTCCATGCATCCTCGGCCCACTGGAAAAATACGTACGCCCTCGAGATTGGTCTTGAGAGCGGGCACATGACGATCAGGGGAGATCTTACCCCGACCGGGGAGTACGGTCCACGGGAAACCCTGACCCTCCTGCCCCGGCCGACCCGGGAGGAGGAACGAACAATCGGGCTCTTTGAAGAAGCGATCACCTGTTTTGACACAGCCGCTGCAGCGGAACGGGAGGTGGACGTGTTTGCGGACTGCATCAGGAGCGGCACAACGGTTTTGCAGGGATCTTCCGGTGATGCCCTGCGGTCCATGAAACTTATTGACCGGATATACCGCGGGGACCGGGCCTGGTGGCGCCGGTGGAGTTTATCCGGGGGATAACGTAACCCCGTGCCATGCCACGTCTTTTGGGAGGTTCGTCAGGCCTTTCCCGGGGAAACTCTAAAGTTACTCCGGAATTTACCGGGCCCGATTCCTGCAGCGGTCCTGCTTTATGCATATCATCAGTCATCCCGGCCGCTGAAATGCCGGTGTGGATAAAAAAAAGGTAACGCCGGTTACCGGCTGTATGTTGCAATGGCCTGGCCGCCGTACTGGAGCGTATGCCCCTTCATCGCGTTCTCAAGGGCATCCCGCTTTGAACCTGCGGGAATTCCCAGTAACGCGTCAAGGCCGTACACGTTGAAATAGTAGGTATGTACCTCCCCGGGAGGCGGACAGGGGCCCCGGTACCCGGTTGAGCCGAAATCGTTTGTCCCCTGGACCGCAGTAAAGGGCAGGGTAATCAATGCGCTCTTGGGAATGTTTTCCGGTATGACCTGCCGTGCTTCGAAATCCCACATCAGCCAGTGGGTAAAGCGTTCGGAGGGCCCGATCCGGTCATCGATAATGACCGCAAGGTACGGGGAATGGATGCGATCGATGTGGATCAGCGGGGATATATCCTCGCCATCACAGGTATGCTTCTTTGGGAAATTCCCCTTGTCAAAATCGATACTGATAAAAAGATTCTCGTTTTCCATAACCAGTGACTCCTTTCCCCTTCCGTTTTCCTGCCGGGGGACGATTGTGATGACCCGGTTATCCCTCCGTCATTCTATAATCCTATGCCGTATTTACAAAATCTGTGACATTAATTGAAAATACAGGTTTAAGCCGGTGAACCGGGAATAAAAAAAACGCGAATGCCGGAAATGACATTTACGGGAAAATAGTGGTTATGTTCCGGATAAAAGTGCAGATTTTTTGCTTCGCAGGTTCCTGACGGCCCCGGTATTTTCAAAGACGGTTACCCTTTTTTTCCGGGCATCCCGTGGAGAGACAGGGTCCTGATTTTTTTTTAAGATTGCCGTACATCCTCATGAGAGAACATCTTTTCCGGGAATGCCAAAATGCAGTTTTCATTTTCCGGGATCTTCCGATATGTTGATGTATTCTCCCTGCGGTTAATCATCCACAGAGGGAGTAAAGAATGGCAAAAGTGGATGTGTCTATAGCAAACCTCGATGTCTGCGGGAGGTTTTGCGGGTCGTGCCCGACATTTGCGGCAAACTGCCTGAAAACCGGTAAGCCTCCCCTTCTCTTCTGCGGCCAGGGTGGATCCTCCGTGACTCATGAGATAAAAAAGGAAGGTTGCAACTGCCCGAAGTGCGGGGTACACACCCGGTACAAACTTACCGGCGATTACTACTGCATGAAGGAACATAGCAGTGCATGACAGGGCGGGTATTCCCATAAAAAAATGCCATATGTGTGGGTAATGGCAATAGCAGCATCAAACAGCAATCTTTATCGCGTCAGGGTACTGAAAAACTTTTAAAAATAGTTCGCCTGTATCCTCGTGGATACAGGCACCCCTGGAACTGACGCCCCCCGATGACCCCTGATACCCGGAAAATACTGTCGCTGCTGCTTATCCCGGTCTATCTTATTCTTATTGGGGTTTTCCTGGCCGCAAATAGTAATGCCTCATTCAATCCTCCCATCCTGCTCCTGTTGTTTAACACGCTCTTCCTTGGCCTGATCCCCCTTTATGTTGCGTATGTTGCGTACATGTCTTTCCGGAGCAGCGGATCAACCGGCGTACTGCTGAAAGGGACCGGCATGCTGGTGCTTGGCCTTGGGGCAATCGCTGCCGGCATCATCAACTACCTGCCGGATTCCATGAATGCCAACATCACCGTCCAGAACACCAGTTTTTGTGCCGGTGCCCTTCTCCAGCTCATCGGGATTCTCATAGCGCTCTCCGGGACGGTACCACAACAGAGATCTGACGACGGGCTCAAATGTACCCTCCTCTATGGCGGATCCGGTATTATCGTCTTTTTCTTTTCCCTTGCTGCCGTAACCGGGGTAATCCCTCCGTTTTTTATTCCGGGCGTGGGCTTTACGCCGTTACGGGAGGTTCTTATCGCCAGTGCAGTTGAATTTTTCGCACTGGCAGCCGGGATTCTCCTCTGGCTGTATTACCGGGAGCGGGAGGATTTTTTCTTCTGGTACTCGATCGGTCTTGCCCTGATCGGGATTGGTCTTGTCGCGGTTCATTTTCCGTCAGTGCTCGGCAGTCCGCTGGGCTGGGTTGGCAGGTCAGCCCAGTATCTCGGGGGAGTCTACATCCTCATCGCGTTTATTGCCCTTGGGCGGAGCGCCCGCCGGACAGGCATCCCGGCAGGAGATATGCTCTCCCGGTTTTTTGGTGAAGCCGAAACGAGTTACCGGGCCCTCATTGAGACCGCAACCGACGCCATTGTGGTTTTTGATTCGGCCGACCAGGTGATCGTATGGAACCGGGCGGCAGAGAGGATGTTTGGGTATACGCCCGCTGAAGCAACCGGGTCGTCTTTTTTCCGGATGGTAATACCGGACGAATTTACCCCTATCATAAAAAACAATTTCCGGGGCCCGGTCCCTCCCCCCGCGGATCCGGCCCTGCAAAAACCCGTGGAGATCACCGCCCGGTGCAAAGACGGGAGCACGTTTCCTGTAGAACTGGCGTTGTCCCGGCACATGGTAGGAGATACCCGGGTAAGCACCTGCATCATCCGTGACCTTACCGAACGCAGGAAGGCAGACGATGCGTTGCAGAATAACATCCGGCTCCTCGAAGATGTGATGGAAGGCAGTACTTCTCCCATCTTCCTTAAAGATCTCGGGGGCAGGTTCATTTCAGTCAATTCGGCTTTGGAGAGAATACTGGGAAAATCACGGCAGGAACTCAAAGGCAAAACCGATTATGACATTGCTCCAAAGGAGGTTGCTGATTCCTGGCGGTCTCACGACAAAAAAGTAATCGATACCGGTAAGGCAATCCAGGTTGAAGAGGCGGCGGATCTCCCGGACCGTCAGTATACCTTCCTTGCAAACAAGTTTCCTCTCGTGGACGCCCATGGCCGGATATATGGCGTAGGTTCCATCTCCCACGATATCACCGAACGCAAGAAGGCAGAAGAAGCCTTACGGGAGAGCGAAGAGCGCTTCCGCTCGGTCATGGATAATTCCCCCGTTGTTATTTTTCGATTAAACCTCCAGACGAAAAGATATGAATACTTCAGTCCTGCATGTGGTTCGATCTATGGGTATTCACCGCAGGAGATGATCAAAATGAGTGCCAACGACACAAGGAGTCGTGTGCACCCGGATGACCTGTCGCGGTTCGATGCAGCGAACACCCGCATAGAGGAAGAAGGAAATGGCGGGTACGAAGTCCGCTGGCTGAAAAGTTCAGGAGAGTACCGCTGGCTCTCGCTGAAGATAAATATCATGAATGACGCAACCGGCCTTCCCCTGTACCGTAACGGTTTTGTGAGTGATGTCACCGAACGAAGGAACGCAGAAGAGGCACTCTTAAAAAAGAATGCGGATCTCGAAATTCTCAACGAAGAACTCAATACTGCACAGGAAGAGCTGCAACAGCACATAGGCGAACTCACCCGTGCCGAAGCAAAACTCAGGGAAAGCGAGGCGCGGTACCGCACCCTGTTCGAGACCATGGCCGAAGGATTCTCTATCAACGAGATCATCCTTGATGACAAGGGTATGCCCGTTGATCTCAGGTACCTGAGCGTCAACCCGGCGTTCGAAATCCAGACCGGCCTTAAGGCCGGAGATATCATTGGCAGGACCACCCTCGAGCTTTTCCCCGGTGCCGAGCCGGTCTGGTTTGAGCGGTACGGGGACGTTGTTCTTACCGGAAAACCTGCGCACTTTGAGGAAAAGTTCGGCCCGCTTGGAAGGTGGTTCGACTGCGTTGCATATAAGATGGATAAGATGCAGTTTGCCGTCATCTTTATCGATATCACGGAACGCAGGCAGATGGAGGAAAAGCTCCAGATCACGCTGCAGCGCTTTTACCGGATTCTTTCAAATATGCAGTATGGCATCCTGCTGGTCACAGACGAGAACCGGACAGAATTTGCCAACCAGGCCTTCTGCGATATGTTTGGCCTGGAAGATACTCCCGCGGCCCTGTCCCATCTGTCAGCGGAGGAAATGCTTGAAAAAATCCGGCCCGCGTATAAAGATCCCGACGCGGCAATAACCCGTATCAATGAAATAGTTGACCTTGGGCAACCGGTAACAGATGAAGATGTGAATATGCGTGGCGGACGGACTTTCCTGCGGGCGTTTACACCGATTATCGTCAAGGGAATGCCCTATGGCCGGCTCTGGGTCCATGTGGATATAACCCGGCGCAAGGATGCAGAGAGGGAGATCGTGCAGAAAAACGAGGATCTCAATACTGCCTGCGAAGAGATTGCCTCAAAGGAAGAAGAACTCCGGCAGAACCTTGAAGAACTCAGCCTCCGCGAGCACGAGCTGATCAAAAGCGCAGCCAATCTCGAAGGAGCCCTTGCAGAAAAGGAGGCGCTCTTATCGGAGATCCATCATCGCGTCAAGAACAACCTGACCTCGTTTATTTCCCTTTTGAGTCTTGATGGCTCGTATGAAGAGACTGATGCGGGGAGGGCCTTAAGAAAAGATCTCCAGAACCGGGCCCGGAGCATGGCCCTGATCCACGAGACCCTGTACCGGACAGGGAAATTCTCGACCGTGGATATGAAGGTGTACCTCAGTAATCTTCTCAGCCAGGTTGCCGCCAGTTACAAGGAGAGTGCAAAGATCCGGATCGTTACGGAGATAAACGAAGTGTCCCTTGATCTTGCCCGGGCAACCACTGCCGGCCTTATCATCAACGAGCTGGTAACAAACTCGTTCAAGTATGCCTTCCCTCCGGGGTTCGACTGCATGGCTGTAAGAAAAGAACCCTGTACGATCCGGGTTGCGCTTTACCGCGAGGATGGGACAGATGTACTTATCGTGGCCGATAATGGTTGCGGGCTGCCGGAGGGACTTGATCCCATGGCAACAAAATCGCTTGGCCTCAAACTGGTAAACTTCCTTGCCTGCCACCAGCTCCGGGCCAACATCGAAGTCCGGGCTGACAGGGGCACGGAGTTTATTTTCAGACTTAAAGATACAGAGGAGCACGCATGAGCGGGGAAACTATTCTGGTGGTCGAAGACGAAGGCCTGATCGCCCTCCATATGACTGAGGTACTGGAAAGGGCGGGATACCGGATATCCGGCACGGTGTACTCGGGAGAGAGGGCACTCCGGACGCTCGATACATCCCCGCAGCCCGATCTTGTCCTCATGGATATCGGACTTGCCGGATCGATTGACGGGATCGAGACTGCAAAAAAGATCCGACAACGCTTTATCTTCCCGATTATTTTCCTTACGGCATATTCGGATGAGGCCCGGATAGAGAAGGCAAAAGAGGTGTCATCCACCGGTTTTCTGGTAAAACCGGTAACTGAAGAGGACCTCATTACCGCAATCCGGAGAGCACTGGACCAGCCGGCAGGATCGTAAAGCTGCGTGCAGCCTTTGGGACCGCACACGAAAAAAGCCGGGACAGGAAAAAACCCACACTTTTCGCGGAAAGGCCCCGGTGCCGGAATTTCCGGCGGGACACCGTATGATTCCTCTCTTTTAGGAAAAGGAGAACGGGCGTGAGGGATTCCACGCCCGCGAAGGCTCTGGTGCAATTTTGAAGTTTACTTCACCGCTTTTTTTGTGCGGCCGGATTTGATATCAGGCTGCCGGATTAAAAAGCCGCACGTTACTTTCTATTTCCTGAAAAAAAAACGCCCGGTGCATCGATACCCACTGGCAGTGTCACGCATGAATGCCGTGTCATTTCCTCCCGGTTCTGTCGGAACGGGGGAGAGCGGTGCACAGGTTTGTGCTGCGGGATGCACTGCCCGGATTTCCCCGGGGTTATTATAATGACCCCAAGCCTGCCGGTTTTTCCAAAAATGCACCAGTTTTGTTTGTTCTGTAGTACTCTTCTCAAAAGATAAATACCGGTACAGGATATTATCCATGTATCCGCCTATGTCGCCACTGACCGGGATCTGCATGACAAAAACCGCGGGCACATCTCCGGCACCATGCCGGATATACAAAAAGACGAGATGGCTCTTGTCCCGTCTTCTCATAGTGCCTGCTCTTGCAGCCATATGCTGTCCGGCCCTCGCTCTTCCCCTGACTGCACCACACGGGGCCGGGTACTTCGACCAGGGAATTGGTGTCTACTGGCCCTATCATGCCACCCTCATGATAACCGGTTTTATTCTCCTTTTTGCCGGGTTTATGGTTGCACGGTACCACAAGACAAAGGACTGGTACAAAACACACACAATTCTCCAGGTCTGCGGCGGAGCCTGTATCCTTGCAGGTATTACGGTTGGCGTGTACATGGTTACGCTCTCCGGCCTTCCATCATTCCGGAATATCCACGAGATTTTTGGCATAGTAACCGGAATCCTGGTCATCATCGCTCTCCTGCTCGGGTACAGCGTCAGGAGAGTTCACACCGCAAAAACGGTTGTCCGCACAAGCCATCGCTGGCTGGGGCGGATCACGATCGCACTCATGGCGGTCACGATTGTTCTTGGGATCTTTTTTTTGTCACTTATTCTACGGAGGTAGATCGGGGATTTTTGTCCGGGGAATTTACTGAGCTTTTTTTGAAATAACAGTTAATTCTGTATTATTCCGGAAAATCTTCAAGAGGGTGGCTGAGGATTTCTAAAAATGTACACTTCCGCTGATAAAAATTCTTGAGAAACTTCCGGTCTGCAAAACAGCAATTCCCGAGAATCATTCCCCTGCCGAAGAACGGGGTATACCCCCCACCGCCCCAAATCATCCCCCATCACTTACCCCCATCCGGGCCCAAATTGAGCTCCGATGACCCCTTTTCAGATCCAAAAAAGCCCGTATCGGGCTCCGTTTCCCGACTTTCCAAAATAAGCCCATATTAGCCTTATTTTCGCAATCGGACGATTTTAACGAACCTCATAAAGGCCCTTTTCTGCCCTGATCTCACCTCAGACAGGCATTTGTTCATTTCCGGAAAAAGAGGCTGAAAAAAAGGCCTCTATGGGCCGATAATGGGCATTATATGCGGCTCAAATCGGGCGTATTTCGGCAAATGGGGGGTTTTATTGGCGCGAAATTTTTGAGGGGCGAATCGGACGGTTTTACGGGCTTATTTTCCCCCCGTTCCAGGAGTAAATGCATAGGCTATCTCTCCATAAGCCTTCTCGATCAGCGCCCGGTAGTACGCGAGATCGAACGATGCTGCAGTCCACGAAAAGGCTCGGCCTGATATCGTTGTGCATCAGTGACAACGCACCGGATTTTCATCCCGGGCGCGATCGGGATCTTTTGATCGTGCTTGGCCTGCACCGAAACTGACTCATGCGAAAATTAAAAGTGATCGAGAACAGGTGCCCTGGTAAGGTAATAGTTGATCCCTGATTTTTCACGTCAACAGAAAGGTCAAATCAGTCGTCAATTTATCAAAATCCCCTGCAAAGATCATTGCCGGTAATTTCACTTGTGGCAATCCATGACATGAATGAGAACGGTATTTCACCGGATTGGTTAGAGAAGGCGCACAATTAACGAGATAATGTAAGAAGAGTTCCACCCCAATTTTAGCATATCCATTCGCGAGGTCTCCCCGGTTACGTATTTTTCAAAGATATTTGCCACTTGTTCAAACTGTGCATAATCAATAGATCTTTTTTTACCGATTTTAATATTGCATGATGGCGCTTTCAAGGGGGTCCCACTAACTATTATACTGTCCCCGGATACAATGGCATGAAAATAACATCCATTGCCGCGACTCCGGGACCATGTCTGAATAACAACGCCTTTGCTTTTCAGGGATTCAGAAAGGGTATCCCATGCCTTTCTTTTATCCGCCAAATCTTTTAGAGGGGGCATAATTCCTTCTTTGGTATTCAGGGAAATATAGGCGCTCCTGAAAGCACGAATAAAAAAACGGATCTGTCTGGTTATCTGGTAGTTGCACTAAGCCTTTGCCGAGGAAACTATATCGCCACCCACAGACGTTACAGAGCCTTCAAAAATGCTCATACAGATGCGAACAAAAAACGGTGATATGTACAAAAGGGCAAAATATGCTTTGCCCATGCGGATAGTATCGCCATCAAATGGTTAACCCCGGCTGCGGAAGGATCCCTGAGGTACGATAATCTCAAACCGTGCTCCTTTTCCCGGCTCCCCGGTTTCCTGGATTGTAATACCGGTGATTGAAAGAATTTCCCGGGAAAGGAAAAGCCCGAGTCCGGTGTTCTTCCCAAACCCGCGCTCAAAGATCTTCTCTTTTTCGTCTGCCGGGACGCCCTTCCCGTCATCCTCGCACAGGATAACAAGACCATCGTCGGATTTCCTTACAGAGAACCGTATTGTCGTAATTGTCTTTCCGTACCGGACTGCATTATCCATCAGGTTGTAAAAGACCCTGACAATCAGTGGATCGGCGAATACCTTAGTTCCGGCAGGAATATCGTTTTCCAGCCTGATGTTTGCAAGGGGAACCTGTGTCGCCGCAGTCTCGACAAGTGTGCGACAGTTTTCCCAGCCGGGGTTTTTCATGCCGATCACCTCGTATTCTTTGGTGAACTGGATCATTGCAGATATGCGCTCTGCAGCAATTCTGGTTTTCCGGAAATACTCATCAAATGCAGGATCGGGCCGTTTCATTTCCATCAGGGCAAGGTAACTCTGCAAAGCGAGGATCTGGTTGTTGATATCATGGCGGGTGATGCTTGTCAGGAGCTTGAGCTTCTTAGTTGCCAGGAGCTGTGCCTCATGAGCCTGTTTTCGTTCGGTGATGTCAATATTTACTCCGATGATCCCGGTTATGACATCACCTGACCGGATGGGGGCAATGATCTCATCATATATCCGCACCCCGTTTTTGGAGGATACGGACAACTCATCTCTTACGACAGTTCCTTCAAACGCTTTCCTGTTATTCTCCTGCCATTTTTCGAGCAGATCGTTACGAAGATGGATCTGGCCGGGGGTTTTGCCGATACTATCTCCCCAGTTTTTGATCGAAACCAGGTTCTGCAGGATATATTGGCCCGAACGATCCATGGCCCACGTATCAAACGGGAGGTTATCGATGAGTGCACGCATCAGGGAATTTCGTTCCCGCAGTTCCTCTTCTGCGTGCTTGCGTTCAGTGATGTCATGCACGGACCCGATAAGGTATGTGCAATTACCTGCCTGATCAAAGATAGGCGCGATACTGACCTCTCCGGTAAGTTGCCCGCTCGGGTAATGGGACGTTTCCTCCCAACGGACAATGGCCTTTTTTTCGACAGCCTGCCGGTATTTTTCCAGAACCAATAAGAGTGAAGGTTCGGGGATGATCTCGTTTACGTTCTTACCGATCACCTGCCCGGGAGGCAATCCTGTGGTCCTGCAAAAGGCCGAATTGACTGAGGTAAAGCGATACTGCCCATGAGATTCAACAGCCAGCTGAAAGATGGAATCCCCGACCGTATTATAAATCGAAGTCAGGCGTTGTTCATTTTCCTGCAGCGCCTGCTCCTCCAGTTTCCGTTCGGTAATGTCCCGGCCTACCGACTGGTATTCAGTAACCTCCCCGGAAGAATTGAAAATTGCACGATCCGTCCACTGTTGCCATCGCAAGGTTCCATCAGGCATAATGACCCGGTGTTCAATGACATCAACCGGGTGGTCCGGTGTTAATGATGCAAAAAACTGTTTCACACGCTCCTTGTCTTCAACCGGGATATCAGGCCGGAACCGATGACCTACAATATCGTCACGTTTCCTACCGTAATAGCGGCTGTAGGCCTCATTGGCAAAAACATGGACGCCATCCGGTTGACACCGGGAGATAAATTCGGTCTGGTCCTCAACTACATTCCGGTACCGTTCCTCGCTCTCTTTTAGTGCCTGTTCCCGCTGGATCAATTCATCGAAATTAAAACGAAGTTCTTCTTCTGTTGCGGTAAGCTGCTCATAGGAGGCAGCCAGCGCCTCGTTCTTCCTGAGGAGTTCTTCTTCGATACGCTTCCGTTCGGTTATATCGATGGCAACCCCGAGTACAGCCTTCTGGTTGTTTCCAAGTGTGGTGAAGGGGACTTTGGTAGTCTGGAGATAATGCTTTTTTCCGAACGCGTCGGTGAAGGTTTCCTCCGGAATAAATCTGGACGTTCCTGAAGTGATGACTTCACGGTTGTCATCGAGCATACGCCGGAGTTCCGCTGCGTCCCTCTGGAAGTCGGCCTGGGGTTTTCCTACAATTTCGGAAACACTTTTGTTATAACTCCGGGCAACAGCCTGATTTACCAGCAGAAAATTCCCGGCCGGGTCAGTCGCAAAGATCATATGGGGAACAAGGTTGATGATTTGGTCGAGCTGGGCGGCCTCACGTTTCAATGCTTCCTCATAGGATTTGCGCAGGGTAATATCCCGGAAAATCCCCTCGACACCTGCAATTGCACCGGTTCCATCCCGGTAATAATGGCTGTTTGTTGAGGTCCAGATTATACTGCCATCCCTGCGTTTCAACGGGACCTCGTAATCCTCAACGGATCCTTTTTCGTCAAGGTGCAAAAGCAATTCCTTACGTTTTTCCGGGAAATAGTAGAACGTCTCTGATATGGGTTTGTTTAATATCTCGTCAAAGGAATCATAGCCAAGCGTCTTAAGGCAGCTCGGGCTTGCCATGATCAGGTTCCCCAAGCGATCACTCCGGTAAAACATGTCCTGGATGTTGTTGAGGACACTCCGGTATTTTTCTTCAGATGTCGCCAGCGCTTTCTGGTGTTCTGCAAGCGCATCATACTGTGCCCGGATTTCCTCTTCCAATGCAGTGAGGTGCTCGTTTGCCGTCCGCAGTTCATTCTCGGCTTTTTTCTGCTCCGTTATATCCGAGTGCGTCCCGGTCATCCGCAGTACCCTGCCCTGATCGTTACGGACGGAGGCCTTTCCCCGGGTTAGGATCCATTTCGGCTCCCCGGTTTTGGTTACCAGGCGCTGTTCGATCGAGAAAATGTCCGTGCGCCCTTCAAGATAGGCATCCAGTTCTGCCCGGGTCCGGGGAAGATCGTCAGGGTACACCAGGTCGTTCCACACTCTGGCGATCTCGGGCAGTTCCTCCGGTGTGTACCCGAGGATCTCGCATCCCCGGGGGCTCAGGTACACCTCCCCGGTCTCCATCCATACGTCCCACAGGCCGTCATTGGCGCCTTCAAGTGCAAACTTCAGGCGCTCTTCGCTCCGGGCGAGGGCTTCGACCGCTGCAAAACGTTCTTTTTCCCGTTCCAGGTTATCGAGTGCAAACGAGATCTCCTCTGCAACTTCTTCGAGGAGTGCCACTTCCTCGGGAGAGAAAAATTCAGGTTCTGAAGCATACAGAGAAAATGCACCGATCACCTCACCCCTGCAACAGATCGGGAAGGCGCCTGATGAGCGATAACCAAACTTTTCTGCGGTCTCATGCCACAGGATCATTGCCGGATCCTGTCGGATATCGTTTGTAACTACCGGCCTGCCCTCCCTTACGGCTCGTCCCGTAGGCCCTCGTCCTTCGGGAATATCATCTGCCAAAAGGGCCACGTGGGAAAGATATTCCCTGGTGCCCATACCAGCTGATGCAACGGGATTGATCCTCCGGGACTTCCTGTCGATTGTCCCGATCCAGGCCATCTGGAATTTCCCGTACTCTATTGCAACGGCACAGATCGCTTTGAAAAGTTCATTGCGGGTCGGGATATGGACAATGTTCTTGTTGACCTGGCTGAGCAGGGAATTGATCCGGCTGAGATACACCACCCTCTCTTCTGCCTGCCTGCGGTATATTGATTGTAAAATTTTGGACTGAAGTTCGGCAAACTGTGCCTGCGGTGCTCCCCCTTTCTGGAGATAAAAATCCGCCCCTTCGTTTAATGCCTGGATGACAATCTCTTCCCGGCCCCGCCCGGTGAAGAGAATGAAAGGGATGCGGTTACCGGAACTTCTTACCTGTTTGAGAAATTCTATACCATCCATCTCTGGCATCTGGTAGTCGGCGATAAGGGCGTCATAGCTTGTTGACTCCATACGGGAAAGGGCCCCGGAGGCTGACGTGACAACATCAACGGAGAACATACCCTCTTTTTCGAGAAAGAGTTTGCCTATTTCAAGAAGACCAGGTTCATCGTCGACATAGAGAATACGGTAAATCTGAGACGTAATTCTTCGATATGGTTCGACCGTCTATTATATCTTGTCTTTTGAGGCTCTGTAACGTCTGCGGGTGGCAGCATATTTTCCTCAAACGAGGATTTAACGCAAAACCTCTCCGCAGAGCAATCAGAATCCCAAAAAGAAATAAAAACCCTGAAGCAAAAGTCAGATTGGTGATGGCGTGCCACTCTACGCACTATTATTCAAAGGCGGTTTGAGACATTCAGAGCTTTCGAAGGAATACTCGGATCGGTTTGTCGAATGGGCCAAAAAGGTTGCGTCAGGCCGTGTTCCGGGAAGCAGATTCCTGCAAGAGGGAAGGCTTGTCTCCGCAAAAGGGGTAACAAATCTGACATTTGATAAGGACACCATCGGCGGCTACATAATGGTAGAATCGGAAAATTACGAAAAAGCGGTGGCAATAGCAAAGGGGTGCCCGATACTGGAGAATGGCGGATACGTTGAAGTCAGAGAAGTTATGACATGAAGGGAAAACCGGATCCTGATAAAACCCGGTTGGGAAATAATCGTTCACTCCGGTAGAAAATACAAATCAACACTATTTGCATGATGCTCTGAAACGATCTCGCAAGGGAATGATCGTTTACCCCGGTAGAAAATACAAATCAACTGCCACCTTATCAGAATCATTCCCCGACATCCTCCTTTTTCCACCCCCTCCCCCGGAAAAAAGATCCTCATATTCACGTTTTAAGGCCGATCCGGGTACCGGATAGGCAAAAGAATGGGTCAAAATTAACCTCAATTTTAGGGCCCTCGGGGCAGCCAATAGCTGACATTAAAATCAGCTGTATTTTTGCAAAATATGCAATTAAAACGATTTTTTCCACGCGAACTGAAAAGAAGTGTTTTACGGGCTTATTTTCTTGAATATTCCCGTGGGAATTGCACAGGGTATCTCCCCCCACACCGTATCGATGATCCCCCGCTGATGAAGTGCGGCGGAGCCTCTCACGAAATCCCGCGAGACCAATTGGGGCGTACCCGGTGCCGGACCCGGTGAATAATCCCGGGGCTTTGAGAGGAAAACGTAATTGGGCCGGCAAAAGAGTTGCAAACATTCCCGGGAAATTTTCGCAGCCGTACCGGGATTTTTCCGGATACTTTTTCCTTTAAAACGGATCTCTCCTCGCCATCCGGTACGCCCGACCAACCTCTGCCACGCTCCATGCCTGGGCAATGCACCCGTTGGGAAAAAACGGCGGATCGCCATCAAAAATCTCGGAGATGTACCCGATCCCCGCCTCCCGCCCGTGAGCAAGGATCGGTATGAGGATCTGTGCTGCCCGCTCCCGGGGGACGCCGTTTCTGATGAGCGCTTCACAGAAAAAGCCGGTGAGCCACGGCCAGACGCAGCCGTTATGATAACTGCGGTCGCCGGTGTACCGGCCCTGGTAGCCGGGATCCGATCGCGAGAGCGTGCGAAGCCCGTACGGTGTCAGGAGTTCCCGGGAGACCGTACCAAGTGCAGATTCTGCCTGTTCCGTACTGACCAGGCCAAGGGCGATCGCAATTACCTGGTTTGGCCTGACAGAGGGATCGATCGGGTCAATCACATCGTACAGGCACTTCTTTTCCTCGTTCCAGAACTGCCGGAACGCTCTCTGTGCCGATGCGGAACTCACCGGCACCGGGATCCCCTGGGCCTCCGCTTCTGCAAGGGCATGTACCCAGAGCGCATTGATCTCCACCGGTTTTCCCGCTCGGGGTGTAAACGCAGTATCCATCCACGTGCTCCCGGGAGCAACAGCGATCAGGTCATGATCCAGCCGGGCAACAGGGGATGAGGGATATTCCGCAAGAATCGTTTCGATCACCGGCTTCATCTCCCCCATGAAGGGATCGTCCCCAAAGGAGCGCCGGTACCGGGTGAGGGCATAAATAAACCACAGCGAGGCATCGCTCGCGTGGTAATTATCCGGAACCCTGTTTGGGACAACGCCGTCCCGCATCAGGGAAGAAAGCCGCCTGAGCACGGCCCGGGCCTCGTCCCGTCTCCCGGGTTCAATGAGCAGGCCGGTCACACTGATCGCCGAATCGCGCCCCCATGATTCGCAGAACCAGGGGTAACCGGCAACGATCTCCTCACCCCTGCAGAATACATCCGCTGCCCGGTCCAGCCAGCCGGGCAGGGACTGCGGCGACCGCGGACGGGGCGGGCCCGGGGGATCGCATGCGTCCCCGGTGCACCGGAACAGGACCGTAGCATCCCGTACGCGGCCCTGGAAAACTCCCGGGGAAAAGAGATCTTCCACCGGTTCGTACCCCCGTTCGTACTCCCGCTGGTACCACACGTTCCGGTAGGTGACCGGGTCTGCCCCGTACGGAAGATCCCCGCCAAAAAAAAGACCGGCCCACCGGAACCCGCCGGGTTCCCGGGTGCAGTCCGGGACAGGATTTTTCATAACGGAATGCACCGGCCGGTCGGTGATGAGAGGGCGGACCCACAGTTCTGCATCGCCCGAAATAGCGTACGTGACCGAAAGGCTCCCGTTAAACGCGATCGTCTTTTGTACGACACTATCGTCGATCCAGTACTGCCACGACGGAGGATAGGCACAGAACCCCGCAAGGTACCGGAGCCCCCCTTCATCCGGTGCACCCTCGTACTGCTGTGCGGAGAGCGGGACACCGTTTACCCGTTCGTCGAGCCCGGCAAGGAGCACACGTGCGTCCCGGACAAAAAGCCCATGGTATTTTCTCGTGTTACCGCCCACGGACGAGGACGCGTACGCATGGGATGAGGCCATGAGAAATTCAAGCTGCCGGGCGGTCCCGGGAACCCGGACCTCCCGCCCGTACTGGAACATTTTTCACGCATCTCCCCGGTAATGGTTATCCGTCTGCAAGTTCCCGGTAGACCCTGAGGGTATTTTCCGCAGCAGTATCCCAGGTAAAATGTTCGATCACCCGGCTCCTGCCGTTCCTCCCCATGGTTTCTGCAAGATCCCGGTGCTTTAAGATCCCGATGGTAAACTTTGCGATATCAAGGGGATCGTACGGGTTGATGTGGTAGCCGCAGATCCCTTCGCCGGCGGGAATCACCTGCTCGCGGAAACCCGAGGTCCCCCGGGCCCCGACAACCACGGGTTTTCCCATGGACATCGCTTCGGTGCAGACAATGCCAAAAGGTTCGTATTTCGAGGGCAGGACAACGACATCGGCCGCAGCATAATACAGGATGCGCTCCTCTTCCGGTGCCATCCTGAAGTGTAAAAGCACGTTTTCTTCAAGATGGTGGTTGTGCACCATGTGCGTGAGCATCTGCTCCATGTCGCCGACACCGAGGATAACCAGTTTTGCATCAGGGATCTCTTTTACAATATGGATCATGGCCCGGACCAGCGTGTCTGCTCCCTTCACCCACGTGAGCCGGCCGACAAAAAAGATCACCGGGGAGTGCCCCACCCCGATCTTTTCGCGGAATGCTTCGATCTCGCGGGGCAAAAACCGTGCAGGATCGTATTTCTTCTCGTCCACGCCATTGTGGATCACCCGGATCTTCTGCTCGGAGTACCCGAAACTTACCAGTTCGTCCCGCATGGCATAGCTGACCGTGACAATACGGTCCGCAATGGTGGCAGACAGGCGCTCGATATCCTTTATGGTCGGTGAGCCGGAAGGATTCCTTCCCTGTTCTGTGGAATGGAAGTGGAAAACAAACGGCTTTTGGAGATTCCTTTTGGCCGTGATACCGGCAAGTGCTGCAAGCCAGTCATGGGAGACCAGCAGGTCGTACTGCCGGTTCTCCTTTGCAACAAGGTAATTTACCAGTTTGGATGCGGAAAGCAGGTTGTACAGGATGGTTTCTGCGAAAAAATTCTGCCCGTTCCCGTCCCACATCCGTATCTCTTCCGGGTTGATTACGGGAATGATATCGGAGATGTTTATCAGGTTTGGGCGGTGGATATCGATGCCGGGCCGGGTCTCCGATGTGGGAGCGCTCCCGGTGTTCCGTGAAAAAACCGTAAGGGAATGCCCTTTCCGGACAAACTGGCGGGAGATCTCGTCCGCATATGTCCCAAGCCCCCCCCGGAAGAAGGGTGGGAATTCGTCAACAAAATACGCGATTTTCATGCAACCACCCGGGAATACGTTTCTGTCATCTTCCCGCCGATCGGGCCCCACAGGAACAGGCGGTCGATCTTTTTCCTCCCCTGTTTCCCGAGTGCTCCTGCCTGCTGCGGCTCGCCGATAACGGCACTGATTCCTTCGGCAAGGGTTTCTGCCTGCGGCTCCACCTTGACGCCATCGACAAACGAATCAATATTTTCCGAAAGCCCGCCAACGTTGGATGCTACCACCCCTTTTTCCGCACTCCATGCTTCGAGCAGCACAAGGCCAAACGGTTCGTTCCTGCTCGGGATGACCACGAGATCGCAGGCGTTCAGGAGCCGGATGTATTCGGAATCCGGGATATACCCGATAAAATTTACCGGGAGATCTGATGCCTGCTCCACCAGTACCTGCCGCATGTCTCCCTCGCCGGCAACAATCAGTTTTGCATCCCGGTGCTCACGGCAGACGGTTTTAATTGCCCCGATAAGAATGTCCGGGCCCTTCTGGTAGGCCAGCCTGCCGATAAAAAGGATAAGCGGGTCAGATGCCGGGATCCCATAGGACTGCTTTACTTCCGCTGCGTTGATCTCTGCCCGGTACTGCCGCGGCACGATACCGTTTGGCACTACGTCGCATTTCCCTTCGGGAATGTTGTAGAGCGCCATGACCTCCTGTTTGAGCGTGGCAGAAACCGCTGTCACGCGCTTTGCAATAAGCCCGCCATACCATTCCTTGCCGGAGATCTCCTTAAATTCCCACCAGTCGCCAAAATGGTTGCCGCTCCTGCCGTATTCCGTGGAATGGAACGTGAGGATGGTGTTCCGGTCCTTGAGGAGGTGGAGCGCCTGCACGGGATGCCAGTCATGGAAGTGCAGGATATCGAATCTCCTGCCGGTATCGAACCGGTGGAAATTTTCCACCATCAACAGGCTCATGCTGTTGCAGTACTCCACGATGTTTGCGCCTTCCGGCCGGCAGTAATGGTAGCTGACATTGTTGATTGTCTGGTCCGGCACCTGGCCACGGGTGAAAAAATGCACCTCGTGATGTTCTGCCAGGGTCTCGGCCAGATGCGTTGCAGCCGGGGCAAGACCGCCCACACGTTCGGCATAGAGCGATTCCCAGCAGAACATGGCTATTTTGAGTGATTCCACAGATCGTTCCTCCAGGTGTCCATCAGGTTTACGGCATCCGTTTTCCCAAAGCCCCGCAGACCCTTGCTCTGGCCCTGATCAAACAGGGATGTTCTTTCTCCGGTTTTTTTAATTCTCCCGGATCCTCATCCCGGTAAAAACGGCCCTTGGGGATCCACCCGGGATCACAAAAGCGCCGCAGCATTTCCTCCGGAATGTGTACTTTTAGTCTTTTATGATCCCTGATACAGGATATAAAAATGATCGTTGTTTACAATTTTTGAGACGGAGCATTTTTCTTTAATATATGAGATACATTTCTTCAATCTGCGTTATCCGCGTCACCGGGCCGGCACGATAAAAAAATGATACTTCCTTTTAGAACGGGTCTGCAACAAAGGCGGTGGAGGAGATAATATCGCCAAGGCCGGTGGTTTTTTGGACATTGCGGGCGATGAGGCTGGGAACTGCCAGCACCATCAGGTCACCGGCCCTGAAAATTCCCGGTGATTCATCCGGGCCAAATGCAGTCTTAATGTCTGCATATGCCCGGAGGCCTTCCGGTGACAGGACCGATCCGGTCCCTCCCGCAGCACCGGCAGCCTCCTGCGCTGCAAAGAGGAGGGCATTCCGGGATAATTCAGGCTGCCCGGTCCCCTGTTTCTGGATCAGGATATAGTACCCGAACGTGTGAAGGTGGAGCCGGGATACTCCTGTGGCATGCGCAAGGGAAAGAGCGTCCCGTACCAGCGTAACCGGCGAGGACTGCGGGTCTGCCCGGGAGTTTTGCCCCGGCCCACCCAAAATCCGGATAAAACTTCCCAGTTCCTGTTCGTTCAGCCCGATGCTGTCGGTATTTTTGAGGATATGTTCGAGCAGCAGCCCGAGGATCCGGGGCCGGACCCCGGAGACACATTCAACATGCGTCCGCATCTGGGGATTGACGCTACGGATCTGCACCAGCTGCCGTGCGGCAGTGACAAATTCCTGCTTTGTTTTCAGGAACTGGTAACCGGAAAGGAATGCACGCCGGCAGCCGGCAATCTGTTCGAGGAAAGCAGCCTCCTGTTCCTCCGGGATAATGACATCAGACGGGTCATGGGCCGGTGACACGATGAACCGGTTGCTCCGGGGCACGACACCGCGGGCAACAGGTACAAGGCCGGGATCATATTCGAACACAAGGTGGATACGATCGGGATTATTGCCGGATTCCTGTCCAAAGGACAGGGGATTGACACCGGCGTCCTGCAGCATCGCTCTTGTCTGCGGGCCGGCGCCGGGTACGGCACAGGTCACCGTTGCGGGATTGAGCCTGCGTACCTGGATCGCTGCAATTCCTGCCTGTCCCCCGGGCACAAGAGAACCGGTTGCAGAGAAAAAACCGGAGATCGCAGAAAAAACAGAGGGATCCCCCATAACCATCTCGTCAGCAGAGCAGTATCGCATCGAATGGTTTAGCCGTTTAAGAAGGGCACCAAAACCCGGCCCGGGCTGGTTGTGGATATCACGCAGCAGACCCGGGGTGACCGGAATGATCCGGTCGATGTTGGCATTAAAGCCGGTCAGTACCGGGCCGGTCTGCGGCCTTTTTACGGATTGGTACAACAAAGACCACGTACCGGTATCCACGGGAATATCTCCTTATCGCATGCGGGAATAGGATGCCGGAAGATGATAAAGGTGCTTTTCCCGCACCCCTTTTTGTCCCGGGAGGGACTTTCCCGATAGTATTTAACCATGGCATGATCCAAGATGAACTAACGGGAGGATGATTCACGTACATGGCCGATCATAAGGACGGGCTTGCAGACAGGTTCCCACATGTGCCGGAACGGTTATCCGGCCTTGTCGATCTGGCATACAATCTCTGGTGGAGCTGGCACCCCGAGGCACGGGTGCTCTTTAAGCAGATCAACCAGCAGGCATGGAAAAAAAGCCTCCATAACCCGGTGAAGATGCTCCGGGATATCCCTCCCGAATATCTTGACGGCGTTCTTGCCAATCCCGCATATCTTCGCCGTTATGATATCATCATGAACCGTTTTTCCCGGTACATGGCAAACCACAGCGGGTGGTTTTCAGAACATTACCCAAAAGAAAAATCGCAGCCCATTGCCTATTTCTCTGCGGAGTACGGCCTCCATCACTCGCTCCCGTTTTATGCAGGCGGCCTCGGGTTCCTTGCAGGGGATCATTTAAAGGAATGCAGCGATCTCGGGGTCCCGCTGGTCGCAGTGGGATTCATGTACTCCGAAGGTTACCTCCACCAGCATATCCGTCCCGATGGCTGGCAGGATAATATCACGGAAGTGCTTGACCGCGATGCTGCGCCGATTACCCGGGTCCTGAACGCTGCCGGCAACCAGATGGTCATTCAGGTCCCGTTCATCGAGCCCCGGATGTATGCAGCGGCATGGAAGGTCAACGTGGGAAAAATTCCCCTCTTCCTGCTCGATACGGATATTGCAGAAAATCTTCCCGAAAACAGGACCATCTCCCACCGCCTGTACGCAGAGCAGACCGCACAGCGCCTCAAACAGGAGATCGTTCTTGGGATTGGCGGCCGGAAGATGCTTGCCGAACTTGGCATAGGATTTGCCGCCGTGCACCTTAACGAAGGTCATCCGGCATTTGCGCTGCTGGAAGGAATCCGGGAGCGCGTGGCGGCAGGCATGACCTTTCCCGATGCCATGGAGCAGGTGAAAAGAACCTCGGTCTTTACCACTCACACCCCGGTCCCCGCCGGCAATGATATCTTTCCCCGCGATCTTATGAATACGTATTTCTCCTCCTATTATGGGCAGATGGGTATCGACGCTGAGACCTTTTTTGGCCTCGGGCACCACCCCTGTGATGAGGGGACCGGGTTTAACATGACCGCGTTTGCCCTCAGGCTCACGCAGTACCACAACGCGGTCTCAAAAAAACATGGTACGGTTGCCCGGGCAATGTGGCACTGCATGTGGCCCGGCACAAGCGAGCAGGAAGTCCCCATCGACCATATCACAAACGGGGTCCATCTTCCCACGTGGCTCAACCCCCGGATGGAAACCCTGTACTCGGATTATTTCAGGTGCGTTGATCCCCTCTGGCACGAGGACCACGATAACCCGGAGATCTGGCAGATGATTGAGGAGATCCCGGACAAGAAACTCTGGGAGATGCACCTCTGGCTCAAACAGAAACTCTTCAACAGGATCCGGGAGCGCAAAAGGATAAAATGGGGAAGCCAGCTCAATGAGCCCGGCAACCTTGTGGCAGAAGGCCTGATGCTCAACCCCTCCGTCCTCACCATCGGATTTGCCCGTCGTTTTTCTTCCTATAAACGGGCAGATTTGATTTTTCATGACAGGACACGCCTCAAGAGGATCCTGACCAATCCCTGGCGCCCGGTGCAGATTATTTTTGCCGGAAAAGCTCACCCTGCAGATAACGAGGGTAAAGAGATCCTCCAGCGGATATACGAATTTGCCCAGCAGCCGGAATTTGGCGGCAGGATCGGGTTTGTGGAAGATTACGGGGAACAGATGGCCCAGTACCTTGTCCACGGCGTGGATGTCTGGATGAACAACCCTGTACCCCCCATGGAGGCGTGCGGGACAAGCGGAATGAAGGCTTCCTTAAACGGGGTACTGAACCTGAGCATCCTTGACGGGTGGTGGATTGAGGGCTACCAGGGAAAAAACGGATGGGCGTTCGAAGGCGATCCGTCTCAGGAAACGCGGGACGCATCGGACTCCACTGCGCTCTATAATCTGCTTGAAAAAGAGGTAATGCCGCTTTATTATTCTGCATCCATGGACGGGATCCCCCATGGCTGGGTAAAGATGATGAAGGAATCCATAAAGAGCACCAGTGCAGCATTTTCCGCCCGCCGTATGGTCAAGGAATATGTTACCAGGTACTATCCCACCCTCGTGGCGGGTGCACAGGACAGATGACCTCCACGCTCGTTTTTTTTATAAAATAAATACGGGATACAAAAACGGGCGCAATAAAATCAGCAGAAACAGCCTGTTTTTCCCGTAATAAAAGGCCCGGCCGGGGCACCCGGTGAGGCGATAATGAGTGCACCGCCGGTCCAAAAAAAAAGGAAAATGTACGGACAATCCGGCATCTTTTTAGCTTTCGTCCAGCATTTTTTTGACCATTTTGAGGGTCTCGATCTTGAACTGGAAGTGTTTGATCATACCTTCCTTCATCATAATCTTCCCGTCAAGCATACGCTTCATGAGTGTTTTTTTCTGGTCATCGGTCAGCTTTTCCCACATCTCGGTCATGGGCGTTTCATCCTGTTGCATACCCTGTTCGTGCATAATGGTTCTCAACTCCTCATATCCGGTAAACCGGATTCAAAAGGGTGTGGTATTGCCAAAACAAATGATATACTGTTGCCCGGTTTTCACCCTATGTAACATAATTCAGAACCTTTCCGGTCGGTCTTGTTTGTACGATTCCTGGTTGCTTCACGTACCACTTTTTCCGCTTTCCCGGGTAAAATCCGCAAATCCCCGGGAATGTTCCCTTGATCTCACTTTTTGAAACGTGGAGGAATCCTTAAATAATGATACTAAGTTTTACTCTATAACCGGATTTTTGGATCTGTTCTTCAAGGAAAGAGTGATGATGACCGTACCGGCCCCCCTTACCACTGCTGACGGCATACCCGGGATGAAGGATGCAGACTTTTTAAGAAAAACTACCTGCGCCTTCGCCATTCTTGCCATTGCGATCTGCATCGCAGGCATCCTCGGAAATATATCCGGCAGTCTCATCCTGAGCAGTGTATGCAGAGGGTGCAAGACCCTTGCGCTGAGTGCTGCACTCATATGGATCTTTTTTGGCGCCCTCCTTCTCCTGTTGTCCGCACGGCAGGCCGGGCGTACCGTGCGGATCCTGGTACAGGCAATCCTGGTTTTTATTTTCGGCCTGGAATGCATTGAGATTGCATTCAGCCTGAACGGAGCGCAGTTTATCGTTGAATCATGGTCGGTTCAGGCAGGATCGGAGCTTTTTGGATCGCTGTCAACGCCGATATCCCCCATAGCCTCCGGCCTCATCGCCATAGCTGCAGCCGGGCTGTTTTTCTGCACCGATCCTTCCCTCCTGTCACCTTCGCGCCTCAGGGCACGGGAGATCACGGTCATAAGCGGGGGCATCCTCACGCTTATGGGGTTTGCGCTCGCCTTAAGTTACCTGTTTGGGACACCGCTTATCCTTGCAAAAGCGATCATCCCCATTGCAGCTGCCTCTGCCCTTGCTGCGTTTTTTATCGGCCTGGGGCTCATTGCCGCTGCAGGACCTTTCACGGTTCCCGTCTGTTATTTTATGGGAAATTCCATCAGGGCGCGGCTGTTGAGGACCTTTGTCTCCTTAAGTGTAGCAATAACGCTCTGTGAAACCATCCTTTTTTACGTCATTTCTGCATGGCTTGGTATCTCCAATGAGATCATGATCTCGGCAAGCCTTGTCCTCTTTATCGTCGTTACCTCGGTTATCGTCGGCCGGGTATCGGAGATGATCGGCCAGACCCTTGACAAAAAAGAGCAGGAACTTGCAGACAAAAATGCATATCTCGGAGAACTTAATGACAACCTGGTATCCGCAGAAGAGAAACTAAGGCAGACGATCGAGACCCTCATCAAAAACGAGCGGGACCTCCACGAAAGCGAACAATTCCTCCGGGAAACCGAGAAGATTGCAAAGATCGGCGGGTGGAAGGCCAACCCAAAGACCGATTATCTCCAGGTGAGCGAAGGGGTTTATGACATCTTCGGGATCCCGGGGCATCACCGGCCGGGATTCTCCGAAGGCCTGAACTGTTTTTCCCGGGAGGATCAGATCCTTATCCGCGAAAGTATTGAAACGTGCCTTGCCACCGGTAAGCCGTTTACCCATGAGATCAGGATCACCACCGGGACAAATGAGGAGGTCTGGACGGAGATCAGGGGGCTTGCTTTGGTCAGGGAGGGGCACCTGTCCTCGGTTATCGGGACCATCCAGGATATCTCACGGCGCCGGAAGGTTGAAGAAATGCTCAAACGGGAGAGCGGGAAACTGGACATACTTGCAGAATCCGCCCGGCTCCTCCTTGGTTCCGAAAAACCCGGGCACGTTGTCCAGCGCATAGGGGAACGGGTAATGCAGTTCCTTTCCTGCCAGGTCTTTTTCAATTATCTTATCGATGAAACCGGCCAGCGGATGGAACTCAACGCTTATGCCGGTATTGCACAGGAGGACGCAGAGCAGATCCGGTACCTTAACCTGGGAGATGCAGTCTGTGGCAGGGTGGCCCGCGACAGCAAGCGGATGGTAATTTATGATATTCTCAGCACCGATGACGAAAAAACACGCCTGGTCCGGTCCCTGGGCATTTCCGGGTATGCATGCCACCCGCTTATCTTCCAGGGCCGCACCCTTGGGACGATCTCCTTTGGCACCGCTGACCGGGCCTGTTTTAGCGAGGATGAACTGGACCTGATGCAGTCAGTGACGGCCCTTGTGGCTACTGCGATGGCGCAAAAGCAGATCGCAGATACTCTCAAAAGCACAAGCCAGTACCTGGAGAGCCTGATAAATTACGCCAATGCACCGATCATTGTCTGGGACCCGGACTACCGGATCCTGCGGTTCAACCACGCATTTGAGTTCCTGACGGGATTTTCTGCGGACGAGATCATCGGAAAGCCGCTCGATATCCTGTTCCCGGAAAAATCCCGCCGGGATTCCATGGAACTCATAAGGAGGACCAGTGGAGGGGAACGCTGGGAATCGGTGGAGATCCCGGTCATGCATGTTTCCGGCTCTGTAAAAATGGTCCTGTGGAACTCTGCAAACGTATACGATCCCGACGGTGCGGCCATAGTCTCCACCATAGCGCAGGGTCAGGATATCACGGAGCGTAAGAACGCAGAAGAGACTGCCAGACAAACTGCATCGTTACTCAGGGCAGCCCTCGATTCCACCGGTGACGGCATCCTTGTAGTCGACAATGCACGAACCATTACCGGCTATAACAAGAAATTCTGTGCCATCTGGGGCATCCCCGAACCTGTGCTCGATGATTGTGCCCGCGAGGCAATCGCGCTTGTTTCCATGGCACGGCAGGTAGTAGATGCAAAAGAGTTTACCGGCCACCTCAACGACCTGTACAACCACCCGGGGCGGGAGAGTTATGATACGGTAAAGCTGAAGGATGGCAGGATCTTCGAGAGGTACTCGCTGCCCCAGAAGATCGGCGACACCATTGTCGGCCGTGTGTGGAGCTACCGTGACATTACCGAGCGCAGGCAGGCTGAGATCGCCCTGCAGGAAAGCCTGGAGAAATTCCGGGTCATTGCAACGAGCACGCCGGACCATATCCTGGTGCAGGACAAAAATCTCCGGTATACCCAGGTCATCAATCCCCAGCCGGGACTTACCGGGCAGGATATGATCGGGAAAACCGATTACGAGATTCTCTCAAGAGAAGAGGCAGACACCCTGACAACGATCAAGAAGCAGGTTCTTGAGACCGGTAGCGCAGTCAGCAGTGAAATGCACCTGACAAACGCACGGGGCGAGAAAAACTACTTTTCCGGGGCATATGTTCCTACAAGGAATGAAGCAGGGGAGGTTGACGGCCTTATCGGGTATTTCCGGAACGTGACCGAAAAGAAACAGGCCAATGAAAAGATCCTTGCAGCGCTTGCGGAAAAAGAGGTCCTGATCCGGGAGATCCACCACCGGGTGAAAAACAACCTCCAGATCGTTACCGGCCTCCTTGATATGACAAGGACACGGGCCCAGGACCC
Source organism: Methanoregula boonei 6A8 (assembly GCF_000017625.1). Classification (NCBI taxonomy): domain Archaea; kingdom Methanobacteriati; phylum Methanobacteriota; class Methanomicrobia; order Methanomicrobiales; family Methanoregulaceae; genus Methanoregula; species Methanoregula boonei. Next base: position 1,599,506 of record NC_009712.1, read on the forward strand.
TGAGACCACCGGTATCCTCACGGACATGATGCTGAAGATCAAGACTATGGCCCGTATCCACACCCGTTTGTACGAGAGCAACCAGTCCGGCCAGGTCAGCATGGACGGCCAGATCCGGGATATGGTAACCGATCTCTCCGGCATCTACCTGCCTTCCTCTCCCGGCATCAGGTGCGAGGTGGATGCAGAAGAGTTCTCCCTCCCGGTCGATCTTGCAATCCCCTGTGCGCTGGTCATTAACGAGATCCTTTCCAACTCGTTCAAACATGCCTTCAGGGAGCGCACCCACGGGACGATACGGGTACTGGCACACCGGACGGGCGAACAGGTCCATATCAGTATCCGGGATGACGGGACAGGCATCCCGGAACAGGTGGATCCGGAGCGTACGGCAAGCCTTGGCCTCAAGCTGATACGCAACCTGGTAAATCAGTTACAGGGAACGCTTACTATTGGAAGCCCCGAAGAGGGTACAGAAGTCACGATCGATTTTCCCGCAAAAACGGGAGGATAAAAAATGCCAAAGATTCTTGTGGTCGACGATGAAGCAATCATTACCATGCAGCTCGAAGAGAGGCTGCATGCAATGGGGTACACGGTTGCCGGCATGGCAGCATCGGGAGAGGATGCGATCGGGAAGGCACGCAGGCTCTCACCCGATCTTATTCTGATGGACATCGTTATGCCGGGAAAACTCAACGGCATCGAGGCAGCGGAGGTCATTTGTTCAGAACTGGACATCCCGGTGATTTTTGTTACCTCGTACGCCGATGACGCGATTATTGAGAAGGCAAAAAAGGCCCGGCCGTACGGCTATATCGTAAAACCCTTCAGTGAACTGGAAATAAAAGCAGCCATTGAAGTGGCCCTCTTCCGCAAGGCAGCGGAACGGGAATCAAAACAAAACGCAGAGGCCGCCAGGGCCGCGACCCCGCTGCAGCCTGCGACTCTTCCGGGTACTGCCCCCGGGGCGGTACAGGAAGCGGAGTACCTTGCCCTGCCCGAGATAAAAACGGTGCTGTTAAAGGATATCTTCTCCGGCATTGTCCTTTTCCTCTATGTGGATCCCCAGGTAAAGGATCCGATATTCAAATTCGCCATTGAGGCAGGGATCCAAAAAGGGGGGCGGACTTTCTTTGCCTACCACCAGTCCGTGCTGCAGAAATATTTCCTTGAAGAGGGCCGGAGCGGCCGGCTCTTTAGCCGGCGTATAAAACCAGGGGAACTCTTTTTGCTGCACAGTCTTATCGAAAAATGCACCCAGACCCTTCCCCCGGCAGGTTCCGGGGGCAGTCTCCAGGTACTTTTCGACTTTTCCGACACCGGGGAGTTCGACGATATCGTAGCGGTAAAAAACATGATCCTGAAATACAGGGAGACCGGTGTCCCCATCACCGGCATTATTGCCGCCAGCATGGCTGGTCTTGATCACGAACGGATCCGGCTGCTCTCGGAAGGCATTGCAAAGATCATCGTGTCGACCGGGAAGGACACGATGATTTCCTTTGCCCATTCAACGTTCCCGCCCGAGTCCATCACTGTTGTCCCCCAGGCCACAATCGAGGACGTGGTAAAGAAACTGCTTGAACCGGTCATACTCTCCATTCTCGAAAAACCGATCTCCGGGTTTGATATTGTCCATGAGATCCATAACCGGTACAAGGTTCTCATCCCCCAGGCGCGGATTTATACGTACCTCTACGAACTCCAGAAGAACGGGTACCTGGAGATGAAGGTATCCGGCAAATCAAAGTTGTACTATCCTACTGAGAGCGGGAAAAAATACATCCGGCAGCGCCTGATCGAGTTCAAATTTGTCTTCCGGCACATCATGGGCGAAGAGCCGGCTCTCCCGGTAAAAAAGGAATGATCTTTTTTGCCCTTTTTTAATCCTCTTTTGGGGAAAGATGCCACTCCCCTCTTTTCGCCGATACGTTCTCCGAAAGGGGCGGGGCGCATGGGGATGTCACGGCATTTCCCGTACAGAAGGCGCATGTTTCTTTTTTTGGTAACACCGTATCATCGCAGCCAGGGAATGTCTCCGGCATGCGGCGGCGGCAGCCCGGACGGGCAGGTATAATCCCGGGGTTTCTCAAGAGAGAGCATTTTTTTGATTTTTTACCACACAGCCGTTATGGTTCAGCAGGGGTGTACACCCTCTGCGATTTTTAAAAAAAAACACGATCTGCCGGGCGGTTGTTACAAATCGTGAGACAAATCCTGCAATATCCAAATACGTATTTACCGCAAAGGGAGAAGAGTCACTTCGCGGTGGGATTACCCGGGTCAGCCGGGTAAACCGGAATCATTGCCATAGTATTCCCGGCGGGGCAAAGGTATGATGGGTACAAAAAAGCCGCAGAAAAAGAAAAAACCCGTTATCGATCCACCGGCCGGCATCTCAAAAAACGGAAAAGATACCTGTGTAGTATGCCAGCTTCCCGGTGTTCCCGAGGAGAGTATCAGGATTTACCTTGACCGGACCCGGCTTGTCATATCGGCCTCTGGGAAAGACGGGGATATTATAAAAAAAATCGAGGTCCCCGAGGGATCAAGGATCAGCAGCAAAAAGTATCGTGACTGCATACTGGAACTCATTCTTGAAGAGCCCGGGTAAGACCAGGCAGTTTTTTTTTATTTCTGATCCCTGCTGGCTCTGTAAAGTCTGCAGGGGGCGACATTTTTTCCTCAAAGCAGGTTTGATGCTGACACCCGATGACCTGACAGGACCCCCTTTTTCCTGCCCTTTATGGTAAGGCCAAAGGTAAATATTTTATTTCATTCTGTGTTTCAAAAATTGCTTCTTAAGGAAAATTTCTATTAGAATCCCTTTTTTCAATACCTGGGATATGATAATTCACCCGGTCCGGATCCCGGAACGATAACAACGGGAATACCGTGCCGTAAGGGTGTACTGGAAACTGTCCCGGATAATTTCGGAGATTATACATGGCCGGCGTGTCCTACCTTGTCGCATTCCTTGCAGGGATCGTCTCATTTCTTGCGCCCTGCGTCCTGCCTCTCGTACCGGGTTTTCTCATCTATCTTGCCGGGACTTCGGTGAAGGAGGGATCGGGAAAACGCTGGGACATCGTCCTTGCAAGCCTCCTCTTTGTCGCCGGCTTCTCGATTGTCTTTGCCCTCCTTGGGGTCCTCTTAAGTACGATCCTGAACTCTGTTACGTACAGTGTGCAGCTCTGGCTGTCGAGAGCCGGGGGGCTTATCATCATCTTCTTTGGGCTCTACCTGGTCGGCCTGATCCGGATCGGCTGGCTCGAGCAGGAGCACAAGTTTTCTGTGACCGGGATAAAATCGAAGTACCTTACCTCGTTTGTATTCGGTGTCGCTTTTGCTGCCGGGTGGACCCCCTGCGTCGGGGCAGCTCTCGGGGCAATCCTGGGGCTTGCCGCAACGGAACCGACGGTTGCGTTCACCCTCCTCCTTGCGTACTCGGCAGGGCTTGGCGTGCCGTTTATTATTACCGGGTTGTTTGCATCGCAGGCAGTGGGCTGGATCAGCAAATATTCCCGGGTGCTGCATTACGTCAATATCGTTTTTGGCATCCTGTTGATCGTTATCGGTATCCTGATCTTCACGCAGACGCTCTCGCTCATCGCAAACCTGCCGGAGCTCAACGGGTTCCTTCTGGGGAGTTGAAAAAACCATGGAAAAAAGAACACTGGCACTTATCGGGGCGCTCATCCTCATCGCAGCGGCCATCATTGTCCTTACGCCGCTTTCCCCCAACAGGTCTTTTACCGGAACAGCAGTAGCGCCGGGGAACAGGACCGCAATAAACGCAGAAAAGGCGAAACTGTACCCGTACGCAAAGGAGATTGCAGAGCCGTCGGGGTTTGTAAACGTCGACAATATCACTATCGCAAGCCTTGTCGGAAAGGATGTTATCCTTGTGGACTTCTGGACGTACAGCTGCATCAACTGCGAGCGCACGATCCCGTACCTGAACCTGTGGTACTCAGAATATCATGACCAGGGCCTCGAGATCATCGGGGTCCATACCCCTGAGTTCCAGTTCGAGCACGACATCAACAATGTCAGGATGGCAGTCCGGAAGTTTGGTATCCAGTACCCCGTTGTGCTCGACAACAACTACGCGACCTGGGATTCGTACGGGAACCAGTACTGGCCCGAGGACTACCTTGTCGACATCGATGGCTTCATCGTGTACCATCATATCGGCGAGGGCGATTACAATGAGACCGAGGCCGAGATCCAGGACCTCTTAAGGGAACGGGCAGCGGCACTCGGCCTCAATATCACCATCTCAAACACGACCAGTGTCCCGTCAGATGCAGTTGCGGTAAACTTTTCTGCGGTTGGGAGCCCGGAGACGTACTTTGGTGCAGCACGCAACCAGTACCTGGCAAACGGGAACTCATCAGTGACCGGGCTCCAGACCCTTGTGATTCCCGCGCAGGTACAGCTCAACGGGTTGTACCTGTCCGGGACATGGGATTTTGCCGACCAGTACGCAGAAAACACCGGGAATGCGAGCATCGTGTTCCCGTACGAGGCAAAAAACGTCTACTTCGTTGCAAGTGCGGACAATGCCACGGCCGTGCAGGTCCTGCTTGATGGGAAACCGGTCACTGACCTGGCAGGTCCTGATGTTACCAACGGGACCGTCACGATCCAGGCAGACCGGCTGTACTCCCTTGTGCAGGGATCCGGTTATGGGACACATACGCTGGAGCTCGATATCCCGGAGCCGGGCCTGAATGCGTACACATTTACCTTTGGGTGAGAACATTAGAACCAGGAGAGAGAGTACCATGGATGAAAAACAGGGAACGGGAAAAAACGTAAAAAAAGCGACCTTTGCCGGCGGATGCTTCTGGTGCATGCAGCCGCCGTTCCGGGCGCTCAACGGTGTGATCGATGCGGTATCGGGATACGCAGGCGGAAAAAAGGAGAACCCGACCTACGAGGAGGTTTCGGGCGGGACGACCGGGCACCTCGAATCGGTGCAGGTGACCTATGACGAGGATAGGATCCCGTATGATACTCTCCTTGACACGTTCTGGAAGCAGATAGACCCGACCGATCCGGCAGGGCAGTTCGCGGACAAGGGGTCGCAGTACAAAACCGCCATATTCTACCACGACGACGAACAAAAACGGCAGGCAGAAGAATCGAAAAAGAAGGTCGAGGCTTCAGGAAAGTTTGCACACCCTGTTGCAACAGAGATCCGGCCGTACACGAATTTCTACCCGGCCGAGGAATACCACCAGGACTATGATAAGAAAAATCCCGGGAGATACCAGCAGTACAAGGCGTTGTCCGGCCGCGAATCATTCATCAGGAAACTCTGGGGTAAACCCCGCGTTGTCCGGGTCTACGCGACACCGGGATGTTCCGGCTGCCGTGCGGTTAAGGAATACTTAAAATCGAAGAATGTGGAATTCACCGAGATCGATATCGCCGCAGATGAGAGGGCAAGGACGCTTGTCATGGAAAAAACCGGCCACCTCGGTTCGCCCTATGTCCAGATCGATGATACCTTCATCTTCGGGTTTGACCGGAAAAAACTGGACCAGCTCCTGCAGGGAACTTAACTGATGTGGGTCAGGAATTCAGCCAGTTCTCCGGGCGATATAATAACAGGCATTATAAAGCCTGAAGGTGGCGACATATTTTCCCTGCCACAGGCTCAATGCTGAACACCTGAAGTCTTTACACGGCCTTTGGGATACTTTTTTTTATAACACATTGTTGACTGTGAAAATAGTAAAAAAGTTTTTAGTCCCAATTTTGAGGATTGCTTTTGTTAATCTTCATCTATAATCCCAATGTGCATTATCTTATTTTTAAGGAAATTACATAAAGAAAATGCTATATATCATGATTTGCTAAAGGAAATCGATTAAAAATGGGAAAACCTTATGACAGTGAAAAAGAAGCCAGTGCTAAATGCCGCAATGGAGAAAAAACTGTAAAAGATATGACAACGGGTAAATATCATAATGTTCGCGCCCGTCCAAAGAAGACTAAAAAAAGTTCTGGGCTGTTAACAGCTGACAAACTTGTCCCAATTAAGCATAAATGGGGACAATAAAACCGAAATAATTCCGTTGAATTTCGATCAAGCCATTTCTTTTCTTTCTGTCTAATTTTTGATATATTATTGCTGTGAGTTATTCTATATGAGCCCAGTCCCCAGTCCAGACAGTTATTCTATATGAGCCGAGAGAGGGACAGCGGCAAGCCGCCATCCCTCGGGGGGGCAGCCTTGATGCATGAGCGAATGACGTTCCACTGAGGGCAGCCCTTTCAGGGCTGTAATGACGACGGCCAAGAAGGGTATTCATTTTTACTTTTTTCAAAGTTGACTGAGTGACATTTTTAAATATACGTGGGTGAACAGCGAAAATAAAAACAGGGTACTAGGAAAGTTTCGCAAGCGATTCGCGGATAAATGCAGGGATATCTGCCGGTTTCCTGCTTGATACCAGGTTCCCGTCTACGACAACCTCTTTATCGACATATTCCGCCCCGGCATTTCTGATATCCTGGACAAGCGACATCCAGCCGGTGACCCTCCGTCCTTTGAGAACCTGGGCCGTAATGAGGAGCTGGGCCGCATGGCAAATCGCAAACACCGGTTTCTTTTTCTCAAAGAAATCTGCGGCAAACCGTACTGCATTGGCATCGGCCCGGAGCCGGTCCGGCGAGTACCCTCCCGGGATAAAGAGTGCATCGAAATCGTCTGCCGTGACGTCCCGGGCAGCTTTCTCAATCAGTACCGGGGTCCCGTATTCCCCTTTCACCGTGGATCCCGCAACCAGTCCCACGTGCACGATTGTGTGCCCGGCATTCCTGAACGCATCCACCGGCCGCTGATATTCGACATCCTGGAACATATCCGTAAGAATAACTGCAATCTTTTTCAATACTTCACCTCCTGCCCCTGACCGCTGTTGCGGTAAGGATTACGTGAACGAGTGCCGTTTTCCCAGATAAAAGCATTCATCGTACTCAGTTTTCCCCTGCGGATTTTGCCAGGGTCAATGGGTTTTTTACCTATGAGGTTTAGTATCATCCATCGGGTCCGGCCATGATGCGCACCATACAAGACCCGGACAGGAGAGACGATGACGGAAACACTGCGTGTTGAACAGGACCTTATTTCGGACCTGCTGGCCCGGCTTTCGGATAACGGCAGGAAAGGAAAAGAGGCTGCAATTGAAGCCCTTGCCGTAAGCACCGAAGACGATGACTGGAGACCGGATGAGCTGATTCGTCAGGGAGGCATAACGATCATCAGGGATATGCTGCAGGAAAAAAACGAGCACATCGTCTATTCAGCACTGCAGATTATTACCGCCATTGCGGCTGCCGGGGCAACAGAGGCGCTTATCGAAGAAGGCGTTATTGCCAGTCTGGACTCCCTGCAGGATTACAAAAAACCCGGAATAAGGGAAAAAGTCCGGGAAGCGCTTGCCCTGCTTCAGCCCGAGACAGAAGAAGCTGTGATATCAAAACCGCAGGACGAATATTAGGGACTGCAAAAGGGGTCTGTCAGGTTGTCAGCCGTTCTGGACCTGATCGCACAAAAGAAACGTGACAGCCTGCCTGAGACCTGACAGGACCGCCGGAGAACAAAAATAGCGTCAGGTACAAAAAAACGCAAGGACGGGTTTCTAAAACTCTGAAAGTCCCCTCGCAACAGGTAACAATCCATTGTTTATTTCTTAAAGAAAAAACCGGCAGGTTTTCCCTCTTTTTTAATATTCTTTTCCTGTGTTTCAAAATTTGTTTCAAAACCTGTTTTTCAGGCGAGGTGCTATAAAAGGCCTGTCTCTAACCAGAAAGCAGTCAGGATTCACTCCTGTGAAAAAAACACAATAGCCCGGGGAACTAATTCCCGCCAGGGTAAATGCAGGAAAAAAAGGTGACGCCCATGGAGGAAAAAACGCAGGAACTTTTAAAAAAATTCGAGCAGGACTACGAGGTCTATGTCAGCGCGACCGACAAACAGACCTACTGGATCATCTATGCAAGGATCCCCAAAGGAAAGGCGCAGGGCGTGCACAACCTGCATACCGCAAGGAAGTACATATCCGGGCCAAACCAGGAGGGAAATGTGCTTATCCTGCCCGACCCCGATAACTCCGATGCGTATCTCGCGGAATCCTGGGGGACAATGGAAACGATCGATGATTTTATTAAAAAAAGCCTCCCCCATATCCTGGCTGACAAGGAAGCATCAGACCAGAACGAGGGGACATGCGGCGCGAGCTGCAGCTGATACCTGAAAAAAAAGAGGTGTGAAATTATGGAGTTATTACCTCAATCACAAAAAAAGGTCCTTGAGATCCTTGGCACCGGTGGTGCCATGACCCACAAGGAGATTGCAGAAAAAATAGCCTATTCCCCAAGGACAGTACGGTATGCGTTAAAAAAACTCAAAGAAAAAAAGCTCCTCATACGGAAGATGAACCTGCAGGACATGCGTCAGGTCATTTACCAGTACCCGGTTCCTTCCCCGCAGGAAACCGGGGAAGCCAGGCAGTGATCCGGACTCCGCCCGGGTTATTTTCTTTTTTTTCAATAGTTTCAAACCTTGTTTCAAAATCTGATTTTCGTAAAAGCTTCTATTATATCTCCCAAAAGAAGGTCAGGATAATTAAAAAAAAATTCCCCCGCTTGGCCGGATTAAAACTCACTCATGCAAAAAGCGGGAGGAACAGGCACCAGGTAAAAAAAGAGCAGGTAGGGAGGCAAAAACATGCCAGAGGTCTGTATCGGATTTGAAGTGCACCAGCCATTCAGGCTCAACCGGCACTTCTCACCGGATCCAAAGAAGAAGGAAAAGGATCTGGAGGCACTCTATTTTGACGAACTCAACCGTGAGGTTCTGGAACGGGTGGCAGAAAAATGCTACCTGCCGGCCACCCGGATCATCCTGGATAAACTGGACGAAGGATTCTGCTGTACGTTCTCCTTTTCCGGTACGCTTATCGAACAGCTGGAACGGTGGAAGCCTGATGTCCTGTCCCTCTTTGACCAGGTTGCCCGGCATAAAAATTCCGAGATCCTCGGGCAGACATACTACCACAGCATTGCCGGCTGTTTTGGCGATAAATCGGAATTCATCGAGCAGGCCGGGATGCATGCCGACCTGATGTACGATCAGTTTAAGACCCGTCCGAATGTCTTTGAGAATACCGAGTTCACGTTCAACAACCAGATCGCCTCCTGCGTAAAGAAGATGGGATATGCCGGGATCTTCACCGAGGGAGTAGACCGGATCCTTGACTGGCGCAGCCCGCACCATATCTATTCCTGCAACGATCTGCCCGTCCTCCTCCGCGACGTCCAGCTCTCCGACGATATCGCGTTCCGGTTTGGCAACCAGGGCTGGGACAAGTACCCGCTGACTGCGGATACCTATGCCGGCTGGATCAGCGGTACAACGGGTGACGTGGTAAACATCTTCCTTGATTACGAGACCTTTGGCGAGCATTTCTGGAAAGAGACCGGGATCTTCAATTTCCTCTCCTACCTTCCTGAAGAACTAGAAAAACGGGGAGTCAGGACAATACTTCCCACGGAAGTCCTGGAACGTTACCCGCCGGTCGGCACGATTGATGTCGTGGACACTATCTCCTGGGCAGATGTTGAAAAGGATGTGTCGGCGTGGATGGGAAACGAGCGGCAGCATACGGCTTATTCGGCCATCCAGAAAGCAGCTGCGTTTGCTAAGGATAAGACCATCTGGCGGTACCTCCAGACAAGCGACCACTTCTATTACATGGCCTCCAAGTACGGGACCTGCGGCGAAGTGCACAACTATTTCAGCCACCACGAGGCAGAGGACGCATTTAAGACGTACATGTCCGTTCTTGCTGATTTTGAGAAACGGGAGGTCCGGTTCATGAAGAACAAGCGGTCGGCAAAGACGCTGCGGACCCTGACCCCGGAAGAGGCGTTCCATTTCGCCTCGCCCTCAGGCTATGTCGGGTATGCCGCATACAGCCTCGACCAGTTCTGCAGTCTGCTCAAGGTAGTACCTTCAGATTCGATCGCCTACCACCAGGAGCGGGGAGATATCGCGCACTGGATCGAACATGTCCTTTCAGACCAGAAATTATCCGGGGAGATCAACGGCATTACAGACCGGCAGGAGCTCTTTACGATACTTGACGAGAGGAGGAAACTGCTATGGAGTCACTTAACGTAGCATTTTTCTGCTGGGAATCGCTTTATGCCGAACGCGTAGGGGGGCTCGCGAGTGCGGCAACACGGCTTGCAGAGAGCCTTGCAAAAGATCACACCGTGCATTTCTTTACCCGGGGATGGACAAAAGACCAGGAGATCAATGGCGTCTCGTATCATTACTGCAGGCCCCAGGGGAACAACACCGTGCAGTACTGCGAGGACATGAGCAACCAGATGGTCGACCAGTTCCGGCAGTCCGACAGGAAAGAAAAGTTTGATATCCTGCACTTCCATGACTGGCATCCCGTGCAGGCGCTCCACCGGCTTCAGGACCGGGATACCATCCTTACATTCCATTCCACGGAGTACGGCAGGAACGGGAACCAGTACGGCGACTGGTGGGAGTATAAGGAGATCTCCGGCAAGGAATGGTATGGCGGGCTTATCGCAAAGAAGGTGACCGCGGTCTCAAGTGTCATGAAACGGGAAGTGATGCAGCTCTATAATATCCCTGACTGGAAATGCGACGTGGTGCCAAACGGTATCGTGCCGCAACAGTACCGGGCCAGTATCGATCCCGGGGACGTGAAACGGGCATACGGGATCCATCCCTATGCGCCCCTGATCCTTTTCATCGGCCGTCTCGTATACCAGAAAGGCCCGGACCTGTTTATCGAGGCTCTGCGGAAGGTGTGCCACGACCGCTGGGATGCAAAGGTGATTGTGGCCGGGGACGGCGGGATGCGGCAGTATCTCCAGGACCGGGCACGGGACCTTCCCGTCAATTTTGTCGGGTATATCCCGGACTCTGAATACATCCGGCTCCTGAATGCCTGCGACCTCGTGGTCATCCCGAGCAGGAACGAGCCGTTCGGCCTTGTGCTGCTCGAAGCATGGAGCGCGGAAAAACCGGTGGTGGCCTGTGATGTCGGCGGCCTTTCCGAGAACATCGACACGTTTGTCAACGGCATCAAGGTGCAGCCGGAACCGGATTCGATTGCATGGGGAATCGGTGCGATGATCGACGATCCCACGACAGCGCAGGTGCGGGGACGGAGGGGACGGGCAAAAGTGGACCGGCAGTTCCTCTGGAGCCCGATCGCACGCCGTATGGCAGACACCTATTCGCGGGCATGCGGGTGAACCCCATGGATGGGCGCTCGTTTCACGCGTCAGGATACGTATACCGTTCGATCGCAGGTAAGAATGAGGGAATCCTATGAGTTTATTCTCCCCGTACGTTTTAGGTGACCTCGTGCTTGCAAACCGGATGATAATGGCGCCGATGACCCGGTGCCGCGCCATCGACTGCAATGTCCCGGGTCCGCTCTCGGTCATATACTATGTCCAGCGGGCAGCGGCCGGTCTCATCATCACTGAAGGTTCCCAGGTCAGCCCGCAGGGCGTGGGGTTTATCCGGACGCCCGGGATTTATTCGGATGAGCAGGTTGCCGGCTGGAAGAAGGTAACTTCTGCCGTCCACCAGGCCGGGGGAAAGATGTTTATCCAGCTCTGGCACGTGGGCCGCGTGTCGCACCCGGATTTTCTCGACGGTGGCCTCCCGGTTGCGCCCTCTGCCCTCCCGGTCAACGAGGTGATTCACACGCCCTTGGGAAAGATGATGATCCCCATCCCACGGGCGCTCGGGCTTACGGAGATCCCAAAGATCGTGCATGAGTTCCAGGACGCCGCAGCCTATGCCAAAGAGGCGGGGTTTGACGGCGTCGAGATCCATGGGGCAAACGGGTACCTGCTGGACCAGTTCCTGCGGGACGGTTCAAACCATCGTACCGACCGGTACGGGGGAAGCCTTGCAAACCGGGCACGTCTTCCCATAGAGATAACAGAAGCGGTAGTTGCGGTCTGGGGTGCAAAAAAGGTAGGCTACCGGATCTCGCCGCACTTCAACCTCCATGCAATGTCGGACACGCACCCCCGGGAAACTTTCGGGCACCTGGCAGACCGGCTCAGTAAACTCGGCATCGCGTACATTCACCTTGTTGAACCGGTCGGCGGCAAACTGGGGGAGGTAAGCCCGGATGCGCAGATGGCCCCGCTCATCCGCAAGAAATTCGACGGGGCCCTGATCCTGAACGGGGGGTACGACAAAGAGAGCGCAACCCGGGTAATTGAAGACGGCCTTGCAGACCTTGTGGCATTTGGCACCCTGTTCCTTGCAAACCCGGATCTTCCCGAGCGTTTCAAGAGAGGTGCACCGCTGAACACGGAAGACCCGGCAACGTTCTATACCGGTGAGGAAAAGGGGTACACGGATTACCCTGCACTGGGAAAGTAAGACCGGTTTTTCCGGGATTTTTGTCCAGGTTCTGCCAGGTTGTCTGCAGTCCGGTTCTCTTTTTCTTTTAAAAAAAAATTGACAACCGGCCAGACCTCACAGAACCCTGTCATGATATATTCCCGTTTGGCACAAAAAAACAACAGAAGATACAATACCTGTCTTGTTTGTCCGGACAGGTCAGGAGGGAAAGAACCATGCAGAAAAAGACGGTGGAGGATGAAGAGGTATATGGGAAACGGGTGCTCGTGAGGGCTGATTTCAATGTGCCCATGGACCGGAACGGTACGATCGAAGACGACACCCGGATCCGGGCCTGTCTTCCCACGATCACCTATCTGATCGATCACCGGGCCCGGATCATCCTCTGCTCCCATCTCGGCAGGCCGCAGGGCAGGGTAGATGGGCACCTGAGACTGGAGCCGGTAGCGCGGCGACTGTCAGAACTCTTGCAAAGGCCGGTCAAGCCGCTCAGGGAGGCGATCGGACCCGAAGTTGAGCGGGCTGTATCCGGCATGGAAAACGGCGAGATCATCCTCCTGGAAAACCTGAGGTTCTACCCGGGCGATGAAGAGAACGATCCCGGTTTTGCCCGTGAACTTGCCAGTCTGGCGGATCTCTTTGTTAACGATGCCTTTGGCGCAAGCCACCGGGCACACGCATCGGTTGTAGGACTGGCAGCGTATCTTCCCTGCGTAGCCGGTCTCCTAATGGAAAAGGAGATCGAGAGACTCGGCAGTCTTCTTGAGAACCCCAGGAGGCCTTTTGCAGCCATCATGGGCGGGGCAAAAGTGGAGGAGAAGATCGGAATTCTGGAAAATATCATTTCCAAAGTGGATCTCATCCTTATCGGGGGCGGGATGAGTGCCACGTTTTTAAAGGGCCAGGGCTGGGATGCGGGAATCTCTCCTGTGGAACCGGACAAGATGGAAATAGTCAGGGCGATTATGCAGAAAGCAGGAGCCCTTGGTGTAAGGATCCTGCTTCCACAGGATGTAATTGTCACGGAAAAACTAAAAACCGGTGCCATTGCCCGGGGGGTGAGCGCACAGCAGATCCCCGCCGATAGCATAATAGCGGATATCGGGCCCCAGACCATTACGGAGTTTACAAAAGAGCTCAAAAACTGCCGGACTGTGGTATGGAACGGGCCGATGGGGGTCTTTGAGATCCCGCAGTTTTCCGAAGGGACAAAATCCATTGCCACGGCTCTTGCAGATCTCCATGCTATGACGATAGTCGGGGGTGGTTCAACGGCCGAGGCCGTGACAAAGCTCGGGCTTTCCGGCAAAATGACCCATGTCTCAACCGGCGGAGGAGCAACCCTCCTGTTCCTCTCGGGAAAGATACTGCCCGGGATAGCGGTCCTGGCGGACAAGGAGTGATATTCATCATTTTTGGGATTTTTTCCGCATCAGGCACAAGAGAAACGGAGGATGAGGGGATTTTCGGGTAACGTTCCCGGTCGTGCGGTCAGGTCACAGTCAAATCCGGATTGCAGAATCCAAAAGAAAAATGACAACCTGCACAAGACCTGACGGAACCGGGAGGCCTGGTACCTTAGATCTTCTGGTTATCGTTTACCTCTGAATGGATCGTTTCTCCAGAGCAAAACATCGTTTTTATACTTCAGATGCTGAGCCGGACTTTTTCCGGGAGCTCATCGTGGGAAATCCTCATGTACCTCAAGGTCCCCTCAACGCTGGTGGCTCGCGGTAAGAACCAGTCCCGCTTTCCTGATCAGGTAATAGCCTGCCCCAAGACCTACCACGATAACGCCTATTCCCATCAGTTCAATCCCGTACTCGATCCCACTCATGCCTGTTGGATCGAGCAGGATCACACTCCGTGCCACCGCAATAATTGCAAGGATAAGAACGATCTCCACGTGGATCTCTTTTTCCCGGAAGTACGCCTTGATGGTATCGAGCAATTCCACTCCAATAAGGATGAGAAGGAAGGACCCAAGCACCGAGATCACCTCCTGCACAGCATTAAGCTCGTGAGCTTCCAGTTGGGCAGAGTTGCCGGTTGCAAGCGATAAAACCAGGAAATACCCGAGATCTACGATAGCGACAATGATCACGGCAATCAGCATGAACATCAGGCCGGCATAGATAACTTTCTCAAACTTTTCGACAGCATCTATGATATCCATCAGGTATACCTCATACGACCCTTTCCCAAAAGACGCTCTTTAGGTATTTTTTGTACTCTCTTCAAGGTCCCGGATCCAACTCGCAACAGCCCGGAGCACGGTGATGGTCTTTTCGGTCTTGTGGAGTTTTCCGGTCTGGGTAAAAATCCCGTCATTATTCTGCGAGATCACTTCGCTTATCACCCATACGCCGAAGGGATCAGCCCTCACGGAAAGACCCCCGGAAAAGCCCGGGCAGTTGATGAAGAGTTCTCCCGATTCATAGTCAATGTCAATTTTTAGTTTGCGGTCATCAGTCTGTACCATCTTTTTCAGATACACGGACAGGTCGTGTGTTGTCAGGATCGTTTCAACATCTTCTGGTCGTAACATACGTTTCTCATCTCGTTTACTGCGGTTTGGGACAGTCCCTGCATGCTCCTTTTGGGAGATCCAAAAAAGGAGCGTTTCTTTTGTCACCCTCTGATACGGGGCCCCGGTCCGGCCAGGGAAAGGCACACAATGTTAAGATTGCCCGGTCTGTGTCATCTTCTTTGAGGGCCTGATGGTCGAAGGCGGGTTGGTATGGGCCGGGAGCTCGTCGCCATGGAGACGGGAATGGGCATCATGCCGGGGAGAAAGCACCGGTTTTACCTGCGGGTGGTGGGCTGCATGGGGAGGATTTGCGGGGTGGTGGCGTTCCCCTTCCCTGTTGCGTTCCTGGTCCTGCCCGGCGGATGAACCGCGGTGCGACTGCGGGTCGCGGGTATGTGTTTTGGGATCGTGGTGTGGTGACATAGGCAATACTCCCGCTGCCTGCTGATAAAACAATGTATAAATACAAGGCTTGTGGGGGAAAGAAAAATGTATTACCGCCAGGACCGGTCTCCTGCATCACGGACAGGCCGTTTGTAAAATCCCCTTGGCTCAGGGGACCACGAAAAAAGACCGGATGGGCACCGTAATTTTTTTTACTAACCGGACCGGGTATGCACCATTCAGGCAACCGGCATTTCCGGCATCATAGTCAGGAGTTCATTCCGGTCAATCTCAGGGTGCCGGGAGAGATACTCTAAAATTGCTGCCCTGCGCACTTCCGCAGATGCGTGGGTCGCACAAATGTGTATAAGTTCCAGGCTTGTTTTGAGAGCCATCATAACCGATCACCCCCTCTTTAGTACGGGGAATTATTTCAGGATTCCCGACGGATCGGTCACGAGAGGTATACCCTGCACTATAGACTCAATAGGAAATTTTGTGCCCCGGTAGCGCCGGGGGACTTTGGCCTGAGGGGGATTATTGTTTTACACCGGCCGACTGTTGTCTGCCGCAATCTATGGTAAGGAAAATTCCCAACGCCAGGAAGAACAACCCGCCAACTAAGAAAATGAGAAGCATCAGGTGTGCTGCTTCACCGGTATAACCAAAGGTAATGTTCAACCCGCAGAAGAGGAGGAAGAGCACACCCATCCCGATACAACAGAGACTTTCCCCCACCCGATAGAGCAAATCCCAGCAATCGTCGGTCATCTGCAAAATTCACCAGCGATGAAGAAGTGATTTTTCCACTGGATGTATTCAATGTTGGGTTTTGTCTGGTACGCTGATGTATCCGGGGGTGAAGAACAGTGGCTGGCACGTTTTTTTTTAGCCGGGCGGGGTGACACTGCAGGTTTCCGGAGATCCTTCTAATCCCTGTGAACGGGAAGTGCCCCGGCTCCCGGCGGGATGTATCCTGTGGGAAAGCGGGAATAAGAAACCTCATTATCTTCCGGAAAAAAAGACTCTTTCATGGAACAAGCAGAGAGAGCCCGTGATCTCCCCGGGAACCACACCCGGTCCGGGCCCAGCCTGACTGCGGAACGGGTGGCTGCATTCCGGGCAGCCGAATCAGCGCTGCAGGAGGATCAGAGGGTATGCTACGATCCGTATGCGATCCGGTTTACTGATCCCGATCACCTTGACGAGCTGACAGAATATACCGACAACCATTTCCCCGGGCTCCGGAATTATATTGCTGCACGGGCCCGGCATTTTGACGATGTCATTACTCTTGCGGCAAAGACCGGGCTCGAACAGCTGGTGATCCTGGGTGCTGGGTACGATACCCGGGCGTACCGGATCGCGGAGTTTAAGGGCCGCGTGCGGGTCTTTGAACTCGATCATCCCGATACCCAGGAGGTAAAAAAAGAGAAGATTGAGGAACTTTTCAGAGGGCTTCCCAAAGATGTCGTGTATGTCCCGGTGGATCTTGAGACGCAGGACTGGGGCCGCCGTCTGCTGGAAGCCGGGTATTCCCCGGAGAAAAAGACCCTGTTTGTCATGGAAGGACTGATCATGTACCTCACTCCCACGGCCATTGATGCGATCCTGTCCTTTGTGGTCAATAACTCCGGCAAAAACAGTGCCGTGCTCTTTGATTATCCGGCAGAGACCGGTGACACTGATGCCTCATCCCGGGAGATGAGAGAAGATCTCGGGAACCATACCGCCCGGCATGGCGAACCGATCCTGTTTTCCATGCCAAAGGAAGGCCCGGGAGCATTCCTCCGCGCCCGGGGCTTTTCCCGGCTCAGGATTACAACCGGGGAGGAGTACCGTGGCCTGTATTTCAACCGGAAAAAGGAAGGACGGGAACTCCTCACTACGTCATCGTTTATGTATGCAGTAAGAGGGGACCGGTAAAAGAAACCGGGAATTCCTTTTTTTTAGAGAATGAGATTTTCCCTAAGAATTTTCATCGTATAACAATACGTGGGGACAATCCCCGGGTCCCGTGAACGTATCAGCACCCCATTACGGGGAGAATACGTGGCCGGATCATTTCGAATACAACAATCCAGGTTCTGTTTTTGGATTTGCACGGGATTTGGCCGTAAAAACGGGTAAATATATTTATTGTGGAAAATTTAGTATACACTATATGAAACTGCTCATGGGATTTATCGTCCTTCTTGTCGCACTGGTGGCGGTCACCGGTTGCACCCAGACCGCATCGCCTTCAGTACAGACCACAACCGCAACAACTGCTCCGGCAACTACTGCGGTCACAACGGTGACAACTGCCGTTCCCACAACGATTGCAACCACAGTACCGGTAAACACTACTGCTGAGGAAACCCTGTCCTGGGAGGCCACACCCACCCCGGCATCCATGGTCACGATCATCCATCTGACGAGCGCCGGGTTCACTCCTGAAACCGATATCGTCCTGCCGGGCACCAGTGTCTTCTTTGCGAACAATGACAATGTCACCCACACGATCGTAGGCATCGGTAACAGCACCGGCACGTTCAACTCAGGTGAGATTATCCCGGGTTCAGCATTCCCGTACACATTTGGTATAAAATCGGGGATCCTTTACTATGGTCTGGCAGACAATGCCTCAGTGATGGGGACCATTATCGTCCAGCCGCCTTCCGGTACAACAACGTATCACTCAGCGTAGTTAAGATCCTTATCCACTCTTTTTGGTTTTTTTCCCAAAGGGCAGCTTTCGTGCTCCGGGCCATTTCCCCCGGGCCGGATCTTTTCAATGTGAGGTTCTGGTGCCTGCACAAAAACGGATTTTGAAAAACCGGTTACTTTGTTCCAAGCCAGGTTCTCACGGAACCGGAACCAAGCGTGGGGAGATCCAGCAGGGGTATTCCTTCCGGCTCGTTGTCCAGAATTTCTTCACATTTAACGATAATCGGGGGGTTGCCATCCAAAAAGAATGCGACAACCTTACTCCCCCGGGGAACTGACGTGTGCCGGAAAATGACTTTTTTGCCGGTTTTGGTAAAAAGGATAACCAGCTTTTTGTCCGTATTTTCCGGGTCGGGCATTATCACCGCGTACTTCCCGCCAACCTCGAGTGCATACGCCTGAGTTTCATTCTCCGTATCCCCGATCCCGGAACTGATACTGTCTGAAATTACGTTGGTCATCAGATTTTTTCGGCCTCCCTGCCGTACCACAACAAAAACATCCTTTCTTTACCGTCACATAAATTAGTTCTGATTGCTGCAACAGGTCTTGTATAGTATTTTGGATTAACTGTGATCCTGGCAGATTTTCTTTACAAGAAGAGGAGAATCTGCTTGGGGACCAGTAGAAGAGCCGGCCAGATCAAGGACGACGGGGAGTCGGGCAAAGCGGGAATAGATCCCGATGGTAACCCGCCCCATTCCAGGGAAAACAAAACCGGGTTTGATTTGCCCGTTTTTTGTAACCCACTCCGGAAAAGATCCTCATATTCGGCTTTTTTTTTGGCGTTTCAGTGACCAGACGGGTAAAAACAGGGGTCAAAATTAACCTCGGCTTTAAGGCCCCTGGTGGCTCATAGCTGACATCGGAATCAGCCGTATTTTGGCATACGGGGCCGATAAAAGGCTTATTTTCCCCGCGAAGTAAAAAAGAGCCATGTACAGGCATTTCCGGAACCGGTCCGGATCCAAAAAAAGGGAATCGGAGCCCTATTCGGGCTTATTTTTCCCTGACCCCGGTACTACCCTGCTACAGGGTTTCCCGGAGGGCTGCGAGGTCTTTTTCTATCCTGCCGATAAGTTTCTCGCCTTTGTTCTCTTTCTTTTCGGAATTTTTTATCCGGGGGTGTCGGGAGATTTCGTACTTTACAAAAACCTCTCCATCCGTGCTGACATGGATATTATGAAGGACCTGTGCATCCCGGAGTTTATCAAAATCCCCAATCCCGTTCTTTGCAAGGTTCTCACGGATTTTTCTGACTTTTCCCTGTTCGTACACGCTCAGGTTTTTTGATCCTTTGGGTCGTCCTCGTGGCATGGGAAAAAATTGTAGATTATTCATTAAATATTTTTTTGGTCCTTTTTGCCAAAATGCTACTAATACATTGCCGGTTTACAGGATTTTTACAAAATAAAAAAAAGCCCCGGGGGAATTTTCTGCTAAAAAATCCATAGGATACATGAAGGAAACCCCTGTTTTCCGGATCGGGAGTACGCAAAGGAGAGTTCCGGGGAACTCAGTTTTGCCGGGCAGGACCGGGTATGTACTGATTGAACGGACCTTTGGGCCGGAACGGTTACCTGATTCGTGCTTTTCCGGAACCGGGAGGCACAAGGAACATCCTTGTAAGAAACGAGACAGGGGATTACCTTAAAGCCCCTTTGTGAGGCTTGGGGAGATTTTCAGGTCAGGGTATCATTGTCTGCCCGGAAGATCGATTCTTCCTCTGCTTTGTGCTCAGTCATGTCCGTACCGATGCTAAACATTCCGATCAATTCGCCTTTTTTATCGTAGATTGGTTTGTTACTCCACCGGATCCAGACCCGGGTACCGTCTTTGGTGATATTCTCATTCTCATTGGCCTGGTGATTTTCCGGATGCGTGAGGATATTTTCAATCATGTATTCGAGATCGCGTTCTGAACCCGATTCCTTGTCCGGGACAATGGTTCCCACCAGCGGTTTTCCGATAACTTCGTGGTGATCAAAGCCGAAAAACCGGTGGCCGGATTCATTGAAGTAGGTTATTTTCCCGGATTTATCCCATTTCAGGATTATCCGGACCGGTTCCCCGATTTCAGCCCGGTGTTTCATTACTGCTTTTTTGAGCTGATCGGCACTGGTCACCGTAGGGGAAACGAGAAAGACCTGGCTTTTCACCTGGTAAATCTTGACTTTTTTCCCTTTAACGCTGTACCGGGTCCTGGAGATCTCCAGAACTCCGGCTTTTGTAAGATTCACGATATGATACTTGGCAGCGTTCATGGATATTTCAAGCCGATTGGCAATATCAGACAGGCTGAGCGGTCCTTCGGAGGACAGGAGCTGAACCACAACCCCTGCAGTCTTGTGGGAGATCGCCCGTATGATATTCTGAGTGTTCTCGTCACCCGGCTCTAAGAAGACCGCATCTTCCATGGTGCCGGCCACTTCTCTCTTTGTCGGGATTTGATCGGAGTTCCCGCCAAAATCACGAAGGCCGGATGACGGGTCGCCAGGTTTCCTTTCACTCAGATCTCGTTCTTCGCCCATAAGGACCACATGCCTGCTTTTGGTTTTCTTCTCTCACAGGTTATCATTGGTGCCCGGGGAGATTTTACACCCCTTTCCCGGCCGGCTTTTGCGTTCCTGTGATGATTCATGAGACCCATATCGGCGGGACCCGGATTTTTTTCAGGGTAAAAAACCCCGATGTTGTTTAACCGGGGTACACTTTTCACAGGAATTAATATACTGAAATCAGCATTCGGGATAATAAACACCACCCTGATGAGCCACTCCGGTGAAAGAGTTCCTGAGTAAAAACCTGTTTTTGCCTGTTTTGGGATCTCCTGCCCGTCCACCGGCGGATCTCTCTACGGGCCCTGTGCTCCCAAATGTCCGATCCGGCATGAGAGTAGGCCTTGTTACGTCTTTTTGGGGGTTGCAATAAGCCTTTATCGGGGAAATATATCGCCACCCGCAGACGTTACCGTGCTGTGAAGGGCTGTATATTCAGATATTTTCGGCTATCATCCGATTGGCCGAACCATGCGTTGAAATATACGGGATTGCGGGTATAATCCCCGTTTCCTTTTTTGACCCGGTGACTGCAAATTTTTTTCACTCAACGACGGCCTTATTCTTCCGGCATGCGATGTTAGCTCATAAAATCCCGGTGCTGTTTTCATCTGCGGCGGGGAGTGGATTTTCCCTTCGGGGAAATAAACCCGTTAACTGCGGACGCCAGATACAGGCCGTAACGATAGGGATAGGGAGGAAACACATGACCAGACAATCTATGTTTGCACTCTGTACGCTGGGTCTGTTGGTTCTTGTCGCAGCAGTGCCCGTATCGGCAACCTGCTATGCTATCAACAACACGATTACCGTCCCGGGTGCGACAGTGTTTATTGGAGAACAGCAACTGAACCTGAACAACTTAACCGCATCTGACCCGCTCCTGAAGTCAGACGACGCGATCGGCTGGTGGGCGTCCGCAGCATCGCCTGCTACCTCTGCACCTGCGCGATCCTACCGTTTGAGTAACCTTGACCTGGGATCTTTTTATGTCTCTCCTGCTGCCTTTGGGAATTGGCCGGGCAACTGGTATGGTATGAAGAATGGAATGTGGGACGGCGGGCCTGCACTCTTCTCGGTACAGGATCCCCGTGTCTCTCTCGACATCTGGGATCTTTCCACCGCAACCACAGTAACCGGCGGTACGGTGCACAGGGGAGATTACCTTGCGTTCCGTATCAGCACGAACATGCAGTCTGCACTTGACCCGGCCAAACGCGGCCAGAGTGCTACCGGTGCCGAGGCGGGTAACTTCGATCTCCAGGTAAAGGGTCCCACCGGCATCACGTACACTGAGCTGCTCAGCGGCACGGGTTCCGATGCTACGAGCCTTACGTCTCAGAATGCCAATCTCCCGTTGTGGTTCTGGGGAACAAAGGACGCAAAGGTCCCGTCATCCTCCAACGCAGCAGCCAACTGGTCGACCGGTGCAGTCGATCAGACCGGACAAAATGCCTACCCGTCCGGTGTGTACACCGTTACCGCCCGCTCCCGGCTTAACGGCATGTATGATAACTATCAAAATGGCGGCGCAACATACACCGGTAAGACCGTCAGCCAGCCCGCAACGGTCAGTATTTCCGTACCCCGTAACCCGGTGATTCCGGAGACTTCCTGAATTTTTTTTTCGTTTACCCATTTTTTCCTTGTATGCAGATAAAAGGAAAACACGTGGCCGATTCTTAAAAATAATACCGGTGATCATGCCTTTTTGAGCTCGGCCACTTTCAGGATATCGGAACGGGTGACAATACCGATGATCCTGCCGTCCTGAGCTATGGGGATCCTCCCGATATTGCGGGCTGACATGATTCTTAAGGCGTCCATGACCGGTGCAGATGGCGGAAGGGTAACCGGATCGCGGGTCATGATGTCGCGGACCTGCTTTGCCTCGCGATCGGCCGGTGAGATACGGTTCACATCCACAAGCGTGATCATTCCTACAAGTTTGTCATGTTCGACAACCGGGAAACCTAGGTGCTTGGTGGAAAGCATCATCTCTGCCACCTTTGAAAGTGAGAGGGCCGGTGTCACGGACGTTACCGGAGAACTCATCGTGCTCTCTGCCGTAACGTTGTGCAACAGGTAGGTGAACTGGTCCATGGTTGCTTCCGAGCCTGCCCCGATGTAGACAAAAAGTGCGATAAGGATCAGGAACGGGTTGAAGAATAACAGGCCGATGATGCCAAAAATAATGGCAAACCCCTTACCAATATTGGCAGCAATCCGGGTCGCCTTGTGGACGGGCATTCGTTGTGCCAGTGCCGCCCGGAGTACCCTGCCGCCATCCATGGGAAATGCCGGGATCAGGTTAAATGCAAAGAGAAGGATGTTAAGCACGGCAACGTACCCGAAGATAAAAATGAGGATGCCGGCGATCGCGGGATAAGGGGTCATTCCCGGGACAAGGTAGACGAGACCGGCGCATACGAGACCGAAGAGAAGGCTGGTGAATGGCCCGACCAGTGCCATGGGGAGCTCAACTTTCGGATCCGGTACTCCTTCTTCCTCCATCCGGGAGACACCACCGAACATGAGCAGGGTGATACTCTGGATCCTCACACCCTTTTTCCTGGCAACAATGCAATGGGCGATTTCGTGGACCAGAACTCCCAAAAAAAGCCCGAGTGCGACGATGGTGCCGAGGATCCATGGCATGAATCCCGCCGTGATCAGGGTGGTATCTATGGGAACCTGGAAAATATACTGGATCGTAGTTGTGGTAAGTGCGATCTGGATTCCGATGATCCACGCTAAAAGGGGGATAACAATCAGAAACGAAAAATGGATCAGAACAGGAATGCCAAAGAGCCGTCCAATCTTATAGGAGCCGTTCATTATGCAGGGATAATCGCCCGGGAAGTTATACTTTTAGATATGGCCATTTTTTTAGCCCTTTCCACGGGTCAGGGATTAATTGAATTTCTTCACTTCCGATAAAATATCCGATCCCTCTTCAGGGTAACAGAGCCATGGGGGGGAGGGAGTACCCTTCTCTCCCTGCCGGGCGGTGAAATAAATCGACATCGTACCCCCCGGGAACAGGAACAGATACCTGAGTCTTTGAAATCAGTGTAGCTATCGGAGTGTAAAAAGAGCATGATGCAAAAGAAGCATAACCTACATCCTTATCGGATACTCCTGTTTTTCCACCCCCTCCCCCGGAAAAAATTTCCTCAAATTCGGCCTTTTTTGGCCTTTTCTGGTATCGGATGGGAAAAAGCACAGGTCAAAATTTGCCTCGATTCCAGGGCCCTTGGTGGCCAAAAGCTGACATCGAAATCGGGCGAATTTCGGCAAACGGAGCCCAATTCGGGCTTATTTTTCACGCGAACTGAAACGGAGCGTTTTACGGGCTTTTCCGGAACAGGTCCGGATCCAAAAAAGGGAATCGGAGCCCGATTTGGGCTTATTTTTCCCTGGACCGGGTACTGGCCCAGAACAGGGCATCCCGGAGGGCTGCAAGGTCCTTTTCCATCCTGCCGATAAGTTTCCCGTCCTTGTTGTCTTTCTTTTCGGAATTTTTATCCGGGGATGCCGGGAAACTTCTGCAGGTTTCCCGTTTGTTAAAATGTATAATTCACCGGTTTTTCCACAAAATCCCGTCAGGCTGTCGGGATCCTCCAAAGATACCTTTAACCTCCACCCGTACAAACAGCAGCAAAGAGAGGAATCATGGATAAAATCACGCTCGGCCCGATGCCGTATATGAGTGTCCTGCCCACGGTGATCGTGGGTGCAAATGTGGACGGAAAAGCAAACTACATGACCGCCGGGGCGGCAACGATCGCCTGCATAGCTCCGCCCATGGTCTGCGTTGCGCTCAACAAGGCCCGGTACACGGTGAAGGGAATTGGTGAGAACAAGACATTCAGCCTGAATATACCGTCAGCCAGGCTGGCAGTTGAGACCGACTACTGCGGTATTGTATCCGGGGCCACGGAGGACAAGTCCGGGGTCTTTGGGTCGTTCTACGGCACGCTGAAAACTGCACCCATGGCAGAGGAATGCCCGGTCAATATCGAGTGCAAACTCTTCAAAGCCATTGACTGCGGGAGCCACCTGCTGCATATAGGCGAGGTTGTCGAGGTCTACGCCGACAAGGGCTGCATAACTGACAAAAAACCGGATGTCGCAAAGATAAACCCGATCTTACTTTCCCAGTCCACCTATTTCGATATCGGAAAACAGGTCGAAAAGGCATTCTCGGCCGGAAAGAAATACCGGAAAAAGTAAGATCGGGATTATCCCCCCCACCACCTGCTGCGTTGTTGCCGGGTCCGGGACCCTCACGTTTCTTACCGGGCAACAGGCAGCCCGGAAGGGGGGGGGGCCGGGACTTCCAGCCATGCCCCGGAAGGGAACTATCCTCTCAGGATCCGGTCCCGGTAAATCCCGGGCTCACACCTCCGTTTCCCGGTCCAAAGCCCGATTGCAGAGTTCATCACAACGCCGGATAAAAATATTTTCCCGGGGTACATTCCGGAAATGAAGATCAGTAAAATTTTTTTCTAAGAGCGCAAGTTCTGCCCGGAGCTGGGCAAGATGTGGTTTTGTGATACGGTACTGGTTATTGATCTGCTTTATCACGAGCTCGCTGTCGGAATAGACAAGTATTGATTCACTGGCAAATTCAGTTGCCTTTTTTAGTGCCGACAGGATCGCGTAATATTCAGCAGTATTATTGGTGGCCGTTCCGATCGTTCTGGCTTCTTCAAAGATAATCTCATTATTCCTGACAAAGATGAACCCGTATGCCGCGAGCCCCGGATTTCCCCGCGAGGCCCCATCAGTATACACCGTAAGGGTGGGAGAGGCGGACTTTTCTGAATGAGAACCAGACATTACCATGAACGAGAGCAGCATGAGGGAAAAAGGTGACGGGATTACAACTCACCACACATCGAGGTTTGAAATAATGTACCGCGAAGTTCGTCTCCCTGTTTTCATTGAATCCCCCCACCATGCTACACATTAGCACACACCATTATATACCCCCAGTTCCATACAAATGATCATGCAGGAAGGATGCGTCCGCACCCGTGAGGGTTTTTTCCCTCGGGAATGTCTTTATCTCTGAAAGCGAGAGCACCGTCCGGAGCATGAACAGTTCCGTTTCTGAAAACCCAAGCGTGACGAGCCTGTGCTATCGCGCTTCCGGCTATTTTGGTTTTAGCTGTTTCGGTTTTGGGTATTATCCCTGGTACCGGTAAGCCCCTTCGCCGCTGATCATGCATTGGTTCGAAGGGGCGCTGCTGATTGTTGTTGATTGAGAGTTACTGATTCACCCATTGTTGATTGTTTAAAAAAAAGGAGTGGTAAAATTATGAGAGGAAAGGAAATTCGCCTGGAAAGGATCATGAACCGCAATACGAAAAAAACGATCATCGTGCCAATGGATCACGGGGTCTCTGACGGGCCGATACCGGGCCTGATCGATATGGGCCAGACCGTGAACCTGATCGCGGACGGCGGGGCAAACGCGGTGATCGGCCACGTGGGCCTTGCACTGCACGGCCACCGCCAGGGCGGCCGGGACATCGGCCTTATCCTGCACCTGTCGGCAAGCACGAAACTTGCACCGGACCCAAACGAGAAGGTGCTCGTGAACTCGGTCACGAATGCGCTCAAGATGGGCGCCGATGCGGTCTCGATGCACGTGAACATCGGCGCCGAGTCCGAGGCAACGATGCTCTCCGATCTCGGCACGGTCGCAGTCGAGTGCATGGAATGGGGGATGCCGCTCCTTGCGATGATGTACCCACGCGGGAAGAACATCAAGACGAATAACGATCTCGACCAGGTCAAGCTCGCGGCCCGGGTAGCAGCGGAGCTCGGCGCTGATATTGTAAAGACCGTGTACACCGGCGACCCTGAGTCCTTCCGCGAAGTGACCCGGGGCTGCCCGGTGCCGGTGGTGGTTGCCGGAGGTTCAAAGACGGATGACCGCACAACACTGGAATTAATAGAAGGCGCGATGGCAGGCGGTGCGGCCGGGATCTCGATTGGCCGCAATGCCTTCCAGCACCGGACCCCGGACAAATTTGTCCGGGCAGCGGCCTGTATCGTGCACCAGAACAAGAGCGTGGAAGAAGCGCTCAAAATCCTCGGGTAAGGTGGCAGTCATGATTGGAAAAGATATCAGGATCGAACGGATCATTGACCGGAACACGGGACGGGCCGTGATCATTCCCATGGACCACGGTTTTTCCATGGGCCAGATTGACGGCCTGCTGGACATGACCAAAGTGATCACAGACGTGAGCGAGGGCGGCGCAAACGCGATCGTGCTCCACAAGGGCATGGTCAAGCGCGGCCACCGCAAGCACGGCAGGGACATCGGGCTGATTGTGCACCTCTCGGGCAGTACCTCGCTCAACCCGGACCCGAATGACAAGGTGCTGGTCTGCACGGTCGAAGAGGCAATCGCGCTCGGCGCTGATGCGGTCTCTATCCACATCAATCTCGGTGCGCCCAATGAATCCAAGATGCTCGAAGACGGTGCAAGGATCGTCCGGGACTGCAACCGCTGGGGCATGCCGCTTCTCGTGATGATCTACCCGAGGGGCAAAGGCATCGACCCGTCATCCCCGCAGACCGTGGGCCACTGTGTACGCGTGGCTGAAGAGCTCGGCGCTGACTTAATCAAGACCACGTACCCGGGCAGCCCCGAGGCATTTGCACGGATCACGAAAGCCTGCTCGGTGCCGGTCTTTGTGGCAGGCGGCGAAAAGTGCAGCGACCTTGAATCGTTGGAGATGATCCGGGACTCGGTTGCTGCCGGCGGTGCGGGCGTTTGCATGGGACGAAACGCGTTCCAGCGCGAAAACACCCGTGCGTTTGTCCACTCCATCTGCCGCGTTGTCCATCACAACGTTGATCCAAAGAAGGCGCTGGAGCAGCCGTAAATGAAGCAGTTCTGGGTGGATGCCCGGCCGTGGAACAAGGATGTTGTGACCACCGCCATTGAGAGCGGTGCGGATGCGGTGGTGGCAGAGAAGGCAGCAGATGTAAAGCGTCTTGGCCGGATCACGACCGTTGCCCCGGACGGCGATCTTGTCCCGGGGAAAGACGTGATCGAGTGCACGATCACGGATAAGGCAAGCGAGAACGAGGCGGCAGCGAATGGCAAAAACAGGATCGTGATCGTGACCACGAGCGACTGGACGGTCATCCCGCTCGAAAACCTGGTGGCCCAGTCGGATAAGATCATTGCGGAGGTAAAAAACGTGCACGAGGCAGAGCTTGCCATCCACGTACTCGAAAAGGGCGTGTACGGGATCCTCTTAAAGACCAGCGACCCTGCGGTGGTAAAAGCCGTTGCTGCGCTTGTCAAGAGCACCTCCGGCAGCGTGCAGCTCGTTCCCTTCACGGTTACAAAGATCCATCCCGTGGGCATGGGCGACCGGGTCTGCGTGGACACCTGCTCGATGCTTGCCGATGGCGACGGTATGCTGATGGGTAACACCTCGTCTGCCATGCTTCTTGTCCATGCGGAGACGCTCGAAAACCCGTATGTGGCCCCCCGCCCGTTCCGGGTAAACGCCGGCGCCGTGCATGCCTACATCCTGCTCCCGGACGGGAAGACCGCGTACCTTGCCGATCTCAGTATTGGCGGACAGGTGCTCGTCTCTGATCACAAGGGCGCAGGGAGGTCCGCGATCGTGGGCCGGACGAAAATTGAGCGAAGGCCGCTCCTCCTTGTCGAGGCAACAGCCGAAGGCGGGGCAAAGGCAAGCCTCATCCTCCAGAACGCAGAGACAATCCGGCTGGTGGCCCCCGACGGGAGCGCGATCTCGGTCGTGAACCTTGCACCCGGGAATAAGATCCTCGGCTGTGCCCTTGAAGGCGGCAGGCATTTTGGCATGGCCGTCAAAGAGACGATCCGCGAGAAATGAGCATGAAGGCAGGCATCATCGGCGGCACCGGCAAGATGGGAAAACTGTTCCGCCCTGTTTTTGAGCGGGCGGACTATGAGGTGATCGTATCCGGGCGGTCCACCGGGGTGACAAACGCAGAGATCGCGGAAACCTGCGATCTCGTGATTGTCTCGATCCCCATCCGCGACACAATCCGGGTGATCGAAGAGATTGCCCCGCTCCTGAACGAAAGCCAGGTCCTCTGCGACTTCACCTCGCTCAAGGTGGCGCCGGTAGCGGCAATGCTCACATCCAGAGCGCAGGTGATCGGGCTCCACCCGATGTTTGGGCCCACCGTCTCATCCATTGCCCGCCAGACCATTGTGATGTGCCCGGCGCGGGTTACCGGGACAACGCTCTCCGATCTCCGGCACATTTTCCTGCGCGAAGGGGCAGTCTGCACGATTGCAACCCCGGAGGAGCATGACCGGATGATGGCGATCGTCCAGGGGCTCACCCACTTTGTCACGATCTGCATGGCCGACTCTATCCGCCGCCTTGGCGTGGACATAGAAAAGACCGAACCGTTCATGAGCCCGGTGTACCAGATCGAGCTCTCGCTTGTGGGCCGGCTCCTCTCACAGGACCCGGCGCTCTACGCAGATATCCTGCAGGAAAACCCGTTTGTGCCCGAAGTCCTTGCCGCGTGCAGGGCTGCGGCCGCCGACCTTGCAGGCATTGTTGCCTCCGGCGATCCCGAAGCATTCGCGGAGTTTTTCTCCCGGGACACGGAGCACCTTGGCACCTATTGCAAACGCGGGCAGGTGCTCACCGACACCCTGATCGAATGCATGGTGAAGAAATGACCGTACTCACCCTTGGCCCCGAAGGAACCTTCTCCCACGAGCTTGCGCTCCGGCTCAAATGCGACCCAATAGTACTCGAACCCACCATCCATTCTGTCTTTGCCGGCGTTGCAGCAGGCCGGGGCGACGGGATTGTCCCCATCGAAAACTCCGAGGCCGGCGCGGTGGGAGAGACCATGGACGGTCTTTCCCGGTACTCCCTTTCCATTACCGGGGAGATGTACATGCCCATCCACCACAACCTTGCCTCGCTTGTCCCGCTCGAAAAGATCCGTGTCATCTACGCCCATCCGCAGACCCATGAGCAGTGCAGCACGTGGCTCGAAGAGTTAAAGGAGGTGCCGGTGATCCACACAAGCAGCAATGCGCAAAGCGCGATTGAGGCCAAAAAGACCCCGAACGCCGGGGCTATTCTCTCGGTCTCGGCAGCAGGCATCTACCATATCCCTGTTATCATGGAACATGTGGAGAACAACAAAGAGAACACGACCCGGTTTGTAAAAATCTCAAAAAACCCCGGACCGGCCCCGCGGGCAGGAAAGTGCAGCCTCCTCATCGATCCCGACACCGACCGGGCCGGGCTGTTGTACGAGCTTCTCGGGGTCTTTGCCAAACGAAAGATCAACCTCACCCGGATCGAGTCCCGCCCGTCAAAGCGGGGCATGGGGAAGTACGTCTTCTTCCTGGATTACGCGGTAAACGGATCAACAGACGAGGCTTTTTCCGAACTCGAATCGATCACCACGGTCCGCAACCTCGGGTGCTACCCGCGGATAGGGGTGCCGCCATGATCGTCACCCTCCCGGCCCGGAGCGGGATCGAACTTTCCGTCACCACCCCGCCCTCCAAGAGTTACACTCACCGCGCCCTGATAGCAGCAGCGCTTGCACAAGGGAGAAGCACGATTGTCCGCCCGCTCATGGCCGATGACACAAAACTCACCATTGCATCGCTCATGAAACTCGGTGTTGCGATCCACGCCGACCAGCACAATATCATGCTGGAAGGCTGCGATGGATCCTTCCCAAATACACCGGGAACAGTGCTTGACCTGGATAACTCCGGCACCTCGCTGCGCCTGCTTGCCTCGGCAGCCCTGCTCGCCACTTACCCGGTCACGCTCACCGGCAGCGCCCGGATGCAGGAGCGCCCGCTCGGGCCCCTTGCCCACACGCTTAACGACCTCGGGGGAATGGTCATCTTCACCAAAAAAGAGGGCTATCCCCCGGTCACCATCGGGGGCCGGCTCCTTGGCGGGACTGCCACAATTGACGGCTCGCAGAGCAGTCAGTTTGCCTCCTCGGTCATGATGGCGGCACCGTATTCAAAAGGCCCGGTGGACCTGACCGTTACAGGGACTCCTGCGTCGCAGTCGTACCTCGACATCACGGCCGGGGTTATGACGGACTTTGGCGCCGTGATCCGGCGCGAGGGCTACAGGCGGTTTTTGGTCAGCAACTGCAACCATTACACCGGGCGCACGTTTGTTGTTGAAGGGGACTACTCCTCTGCCTCGTACTTCTTTGCGCTTGCTGCGATCTGCGGGGGCAAAGTGACCGTAGCCGGCCTTGCCCCGGACTCTGTGCAGGGTGACCGGCTTTTCCTTGATGCACTCCAGCGGATGGGCTGCGAGGTGACCTATGCCCACGATGGGGTTACCGTGGAAAACCAGGGCCCGCTTACCGGGATCACGATCAATATGTCCTCGGCTCCCGACACGGTCCAGACACTCTGCATGGTGGCGGCAGTGGCAAGGACACCAACGATCATCACCGGCATCGGCCACCTGAAGTTCAAAGAGAGCGACCGGATCGCAGTCACCGCGGACCGGCTCAGGATGCTGGGCGGTATTGTAACCGCAGAAAGAGACCGTATCGTAATCCAGCCGGCTACCCTGCACGGCGGGAGGATCGACCCGGTAAACGACCACCGGACCGCGATGAGCTTTGCCGTGCTCGGCCTTGGGATCGGCGGGATCACGATCACCGGTGCAGAATGCGTAAACAAGTCCTTCCCCGGTTTTTGGGAAATACTCTCGAAGGTGATGGAATGAAGAGGATCGTGCTCTTTGGGTACCGCGGCACGGGAAAGACCGCGATTGGCACGGTACTTGCACAGAAACTTGGCGTACCGTTTCTCGATACCGATGCGCTCGTGGAGCAGCAGGCCGGCCGGACCATTCCGGAGATCTTCCGCGACTCCGGGGAAGCGGGGTTCCGGGCACGGGAGCGTGAGGCCGTCTCCGGTCTCCCGGACCGGGACGCCATCATTGCCACCGGGGGCGGCGTGGTCATGGACCCGGCAAATATGGAGCATCTGCGAAAGGAGAGCGTCTGCGTGCTGCTCTCTGCTGACCCAAACGTTATCGGGCACCGGCTCGCACATGCCCCCCGCCCGGCGCTGACCAGTCTTTCTCCCACGGATGAGATTACAGCAATGCTCAAGCACCGCCGCCCGGCCTACGCAGCAGCAGCCGACTTCTGCATTGACACCGGCCGGACAACAGCCGGGGAGGCGGCCGAAAAGATCCTCACTCTTCTTGGGGCAGGGAGCATCCCGGATACGGCACGCCACACTGCGGCCCGCTGGTTTGCCGCAACGCCGCTTCCGGCACCTGAAAAGGAAGAACTGGAAAGAAAACTTCTTGGCCCCGGATACGATCCGCAGACCCGGTTTTTGGGCGTTGCCGGCTGGCCCTGCGGCCACAGCAAAAGCCCGGTTCTCTTCAACCGGCTCTTTGAACACTACCGGCTCAACTGCCATTACACCCGGTTTGAGGCGCCCGAAATCGGCCCTGTCATGGAGATGGCCCGGCTCATCAGTGCAAAAGGGCTTTCGGTCACGATCCCTTTTAAGCAGGACGTGATGTCGTACCTTGATGAAATCGATGAGGCAGCCCAAAAGATCGGGGCGGTAAACACCGTGGTCTTTGCCTGCGGAAGGGCGTACGGATGGAACACCGACTGGATCGGGATCAGAAAACCCCTTGCCCACCTTTCCGGCTCCCGCGCTGTACTGCTTGGCGCCGGCGGAGTTGCCGCTGCGGCAGCCTATGCGCTCAGGGACCTCGATATGGAAATTATTATCCTGAACCGGACGCCGGAAAAAGCCCGGGCGCTTGCGGAACGGACCGGCTGCCGCTTTGGGGCATGGGACGATTTCGACCGCACAAACCCGGACCTTGTGGTAAATGCAACATCAATCGGCATGCAGCCGGACACAGGAAGCCCGCTCCGGGACGATCAGCTCAAAAAGGAGATGACCGTATGTGATCTTGTGTACACCCCTCCGGTCACTTCCCTGATCGCGGCAGCACGAAAAGCAGGCTGCACCACCATTTTGGGCACCGAGACCTTTGTCTACCAGGCACAGGAGCAGTTCCGGCTCTTCTTTGGGATCGATGTGCCCGACACCACCATACGGGAGATACTGGCATGAACACCTTTGGAAGCAATTTCCGCATAACAACCTTTGGCGAGAGCCACGGCCCGGCCGTGGGCTGCGTTATTGACGGGTGCCCGCCCCGGCTCGCACTTTCCGCGGATGACATCCAGCCGCTGCTGGACCGGCGCCGCCCGGGCACATCCCCCCTCTCCTCGGCACGGGACGAGGCAGACACCGTTGAGATCCTCTCGGGCGTATTTGAGAAGATGACCACGGGGACCCCGATTGCGCTCCTTGTGCGGAACCAGGATATGCACTCGCGCGATTACGATACGATAAAAGAGAAGTTCCGCCCGGGCCATGCGGATTTCACGTACCAGGCCAAGTACGGTATCCGGGACTACCGCGGCGGGGGCAGGAGCTCGGGGCGCGAGACCGTGGGCCGGGTTGCGGCAGGAGCGGTGGCCCTGAAGTACCTGGCCACAAAAGGGATCGCGGTCCAGGGCCGGATCGTGGCCGTGCACGGCAAAACCGATCCGCAGAATATCGAAAACGAGATCCTCGGGGCAAAGTCTGCCGGTGATTCTGTGGGCGGGATCGCGGAGATCACGGCCACCGGCTGCTCAGCGGGCCTGGGTGATCCCGTATTCGGGAAACTTGACGCAGGCATTGCAGCGGCCATGATGGGGATAGGCGCGGTCAAGGGTGTTGAGATTGGCGACGGCTTTGCCGTGGCAGAACGCTTCGGTAGCGAGAACAACGACCCGATGACCGCAGCCGGATTTCAAAGCAACCATGCCGGGGGGATCCTTGGGGGGATCTCCACAGGACAGGACCTCGTGGTGCGCATCGCGGTAAAACCCACGCCGTCCATTGCAAAAGTCCAGCATACCCGGGACATCCACGGGAACGCAACAACGATTACGATTGGCGGCCGGCACGACCCCTGCATCGTGCCCCGGATCCTCCCGGTGGCAGAGGCAATGCTCGCCCTCGTTCTCATCGACGCGGTGCTGGAGCAGGAAAAATACCGGTAACCTTTTTTTTTTAACGCCGCCTGTCCTCACGTCACTTCAACGAGATTGAACACATTGGCATACTCGTACTGGTTGACAAAATCGGCAGTCTCGTCCACTCCAAGGATGCCGACAACCGTACCATTCGAGTCCCGGATCGGGGCATACCCCGAGAGAAACGATCCCCACTTTGACGTATAGATATCCGGGGAACTCTGGGGCCCGGTGAGCGCCGCCAGGAGCACCGGCTGGTCCTCGGTTGTCGGGTCCCCGATCCGTGCAACCGATGAGTCCAGACCGTGCGTAAGGTAGAAATCGTCGATGACATACGTGATATTCCCGTTATCCACCCGCATGATGTACGCATTGCTGATATGCGTGTTATTGATGCGTGCATCGTAAATCGTCCGTGCAAACGAGAGGTAGAGCGGCGATCCTTCATCACCCGGCTTTAAGGAGAGCAGCCCGTCGCCGTTTACCTGGGCGGCGATCTGGCCGGCGGTGATCTTAAGTTCGGTCTGGAGCAGCTGCTTTCTTACCTGTACCTGCTGGGTAAACCCGATGGTAACGATAACAGCAGCCACCGCGAGCAGGATGCAGCAGAAAATAATGAGCACCCTCACCCGCCCGGTGAACCGGTCCAGTACCATGTCGATGTGTACTTCTCTTTTCCCACCCACATGGTTGTTGCGGTATTTCCCGGTCCGTCACGATTACAAAAACCGCCATTGAAACCATCATATAGCCGGCAGGACGAGTTTTGTGTGTATGGATGCACGGCCCGGGGCAGCCGCCCCTGAACGGTACTGGCGGCTCAACCTCGCCCTCATCTCCCTTGGCGCCCTTATTGGCGCCTTTGCGGCGAGCTGCATCACCGTCCCGCTCCAGCAGGTGGCAGGCGATCTCCACACAAGCACCGGCCTTGCCTCCGCTTCTGTTATTGTATACCTTCTGGTCCTCTCGGGACTGTTCCTCTTTTTTGGGAAACTTGGCGACGTATGGGGATATCGCAGGGTGTTTCTTTTCGGCACTGCTGCATTTGCCCTGGGATCGCTTCTCTGCGGTCTCTCGGATACGGTAAACCAGCTTATCCTTTTCCGCATCATCGAGGCCGTAGGTGCAACGATGGTAGCGGCCGTTGTCACCCCGTATGTTACCTGCCATGTTCCCGAAGCCTGGCACGGGCGGGGATTTGCCTATCTTTCGGGAGCGGCGGTACTGGGGGTCATCCTCGGGCCAACGCTCGGTGTGGCAATCGCCGGTACGCTTTCCTGGCGCTGGATTTTTTTTGTCCTGGTGCCGGTCGGGATAGCGATCATTGCAACCGGCTGGTTCACTCTCCCGGCGGGCGAAGGGACTGCAAAGGGAAGGAAGTTCGATCTTCTCGGGGCCTGCCTTTTTTCCTTTGCCACCCTTGCACTTGTCCTTGCCATCAGTTCGGTGAATGTTTTTGGAATTGAAAGTCTCATCACGGCGGGCCTTGTCATTTTCACGTTTTCTTTCTGGACGCTTGCGATCGTGTACGAAAGTACGACCGAAGACCCGGCCTTTGAGCTCTCCCTGTTTCGGAACCGGCATTTCACCAGTGCGAATATCTCGTTTTTCCTCATGAAGCTGGTCATCAACGGCCCGGTCTTCCTTTTCCCGTTCTACATGACCCTTGTTTTGGGCTATTCCTATGCACTCACCAGCCTCGTTGTCATCGTGCCCGCTGCCGTGATGCTCCTTTCCACCCCGGTGGTGGGCATCTTAACCGACCGTTTCAGTGCACGGACACTCTGTCTCATCGGTGCATCAGGATCGGCGGCGGTGTACCTGTTCTTTGCCGGGTTTACTCAGGATATCACGCTCATTATGGCAGTCCTCGCACTCGTCATCCTTGGACTTACCCGGGGGGTATTCATTGTCCCCAATACAAAACTGATCATGGACCACAGCCCTGTAGATATGAAAGGCGCTGCATCCGGGGTCATGAAGGCGCTCGGGAATACCGGCATCATCCTTGGGATCGTGATCTTCCAGATCGCATTCTCCGAGACGCTGATTGCCGCGGAAGCCGTAGGGCAGGTACACGATCCATTCTCTGTCCCGATGCCGGCGCTCGCAAGTGGGTTCCAGGCGGCGTTCTTCCTTGCCGCAGGACTCAGTCTTGTTGCGGTGTTCTTTGCCTGGCATGCACGGGACATTGCACCCGCGGATACCGATCAGGAAAGATCCTGACCGGCGGTTAGCCGTTGGACTCCCAGGTATTATGCGGGATTGAGGAAAAATACCGGTAATCCGGTTTTTGTCGCGTTGCCGGGCCGGATATGATATATCCTGACGTGATTCTCTAAAAAAAATACCGGGTAAACATCCCACCGGCACAAAAACGGCCCCACATGGAGAGGGGAGGTATCGGAATTTTTTTAGACTCTCAACCTCATTTCTCACCGTACGTTCCCGAATACGAGGACTTTAGCAGGATCCTGACCCCTTCCCTCCAGAGCTCCCTGAGTTCGTCCTGATGCATCATGAGCATGTCGTAGTTCTGGAGCCCGGAGTAGAGGGCAGCAAGCATCAGGGCGAGGTGGTGTGGATCTGCCTGCGTCTGGATGAATTTTTTCTTCTTTTCCCGGGTGACTGCACTCTCGAAGGTCGCGACAAGCCCGTCGTAATATTCCCGAATGGCATGCCGCACCTGCGAGTTCCGGTTTGCGAGGGTGAGCATATCAAAAAACACCACCCGCTTCTTTGGGTCGACAACAGCAAAACGGTCGAAGATCTGCATGAGCAGGTCTTCGGCAGGCCGGTTGTAGAAGGATTCGTACGTGACCTGTCTGATCTCTGCCTGGAGCGAGTCGAGCACCGCGGTCATGAGTTCTTCCTTGCTTGGGAAATACCAGTAGACCGCGCCCTTGGTCACACCGATCTTTTTTGCCACATCGTCAACAGTCATACCTTCGCAGCCGCGTTGTGCGATCACATCGATTGCCGCAGCAATGATCCGGCGCTTTGCATCTTCCTTGTACTCCGGGACGACCCTGGGCATTGCTCCTCGTAATCACGTTTGAGCACGGAGCGTTAAAAAACATGGCATCCGGATGAAAAACAAACCGTTTGGTATTTATACATTCTAATTAGTATGTTATTTTGCAATAGGGTATGTGAGATTATGGAACTCGCAGAATCACATAACAAAAAATTTGCTTTCCTCGTGGAAGCGGCATGCCGGCTCGGGGCCGCTGACGCAAAGGTGATTCCCGCATCGGACGTAATTGTCGAAAACCGTGTGACCTTAAAGTGCCGGGCCGGCTGCATCGGGTACGGTAAAAAACTCACCTGTCCGCCGTACGTCCCAACCCCGGACAATTTCAGAAATATCCTGTCCGAGTACCGGTACGCCCTGCTTGTGAAATTCATATCCCCGGCAGAAGCGGAGCCTGACGTGATCTGCTCGATCTACAAGTACTGGCTTGATCCGACGGCCCCGGCCGACATGAAGGTAGCAGCAGAAAAATTCTGGAAGGATCACTTCAACGGCACCGGATCGTTTGCGCCCATGATGCTCGAACTCGAACGCCTCGCATTCAACGCGGGTAATCCGTTCGCTCTTGCTTTCGTCAATGGCTCGTGCCGGCTCTGCGAGACCTGCAATGTCAAGGGTGGGCTCTGTATCCACCCCACGCAGGCCCGCATCCCCGAGCACGCTGTGGGCATAAACATGGTCGCAACCGCGGCAAAAGCGAAAATGCCGATAACATTCCCGGTCAAAGGGCACCCTGAGCTCATGGCGCTCCTTCTTATCGATTAAAAAAAATCACACCTGTAAGAGATGATATCCATGACCAATGTATCACTCAAAGCCGCGGACCGCACGGAGATCACGGTCCTTGTGGACAACTATATCGATATCTTCGTACCTCAGGCAACACCTGTTGATCACCGGCTCCTGTTCGATCCCTGCCGGCACCTCATGGCAGAGCACGGTTTCTCCTGCCTTGTCCGGGTTTTTTCCGGTAAGCAGGAGCACGCAATCCTCATGGATACCGGGCTCTCGCGGGAATGCATGGCCTGGAACGCACGGCAGCTCAAAATCCCCCTTGGCGGGATCGAGGCAGTTGTTTTGAGCCATGGCCACTTCGACCATATTGGGGGCCTGCCTGCCGCTGTCAGCGGTGCGGGCCGGCAGGTGCCGCTTGTCCTCCACCCGGATGCATTTTTGGCACGGAGGATAAACGGCAAAAACGGCATCGCAGAGCTGCCGGGCATAGATGCCGTAGCGCTCAAGAAGGCCGGGGCCGATATCCTCGGGCGTGAAGGGCCATCCACGCTCGCCGCCGGCCGGCTGCTGGTCACAGGCGAGATAGAGAGAACAACCAGTTTCGAAACCGGGATGCCGGGCATGGAGATGTTTGATAAAAGCGCATGGCTTCCAGACCCGATCCGGGATGACCAGGCAATTGTCATTAAGGTAAAAGACAAAGGTCTTGTCGTGTTGAGCGGCTGTGCCCATGCAGGGATCGCAAACACCGTAAAATACGCGCAGAAGATCACCGGAACAGAAAAGGTCCATGCAGTGCTTGGCGGGTTCCACCTCACCGGCCCGGCCTTTGCGCCACGGATCCAACCGACCGTTGCTGCAATAAAAGAGATCAATCCCGATTACGTAGTACCGATGCACTGCACCGGCTGGGATGCGATCAACCAATTCATGGCCGCAATGCCGGAAAAATGTATCCTGAACACAGTCGGAACGAGATACATATTTTAGGATCCTATCCCGGGGGTCCCCCTTTTTTCCCGGTCAAAAATGTTCTTTTTAACGATCAGGAGAGCATTTTCATCAATGCCACAAACTCTGCAACCGAGTACTGCCCTTCTGCGGCAGGCACCCCGGCATGGCAGTACGCGAGCTCCGAGCCAAAGAGCGGGAGGATGGCCCGGGCGTACCGGAATGCCGACCCCATCACCCCGGTGCAGACCGGTTTTTTTGCTGCACGGGTAAACGCGATGAGATCGATGAGCTCGTCCTCGTTATGCGGGGTAACAATGATCTTGGGAATGTCGCCGTACGCCCGGAGCTCCTGTTCGAGCACAAAAAGGACATGGAGCGGGAGCATCTCGGCAGTGTGGTGCGAAGCGATGATCGCTTTTCCGGCTTCCCTTACCAGGCCGGATTTGCGGGCAAACTGCTGCTCTATATCTACGTAATCCACTAGCGGGAGGACCGGGGCGATCTTTTTGGCCCATTCCTCCGGGCTCCCGAAGTACCGCCCGCCTTCCAGTGCCGAGCGGAAGGTGGCAATAAGAGGGAGCTTCGAGATCGCTCTGCACCGCCTCGCGATATCCACCGGGTCCCCTTCCATCAGGTCAAAGCGGAGCTCAAGGAGGTCTGCTCCCTGCGACTGGGCCGTGGCAGCCTGCGAGGGGTCGGTAAGTGAGGCTACGATCTGCATCTGTCATCCGGTTTGCCGCCCCGCCACAAAAAGATGCGCCAAAAATATTCCCATGATACCGGTTTATCCCCTCCCGGGTCGAACTACAGCACAAGCGTTATGGAATATCCGGCAGTCATGGCAGTGCTCCGGCCCGCATCCGGGGCAATCGGGTGGTGCGCCCTTCTTGCATTCATCCTCCCGCTCGGCGGGGCCTGGATGCTTGGGCTCTCCCCTGCTGCTGCAGGGGCACTGGTCGCAAGTGCCTTTGTGATCGAGTACGGCTCCATCCCGATTGGGATCGGCCTTGGCCTGCCGGCACAGTACGTATTTGCCGCTGCCACAAGCATCGAAGCCGGGATCTTCCTTGGCCTCTTTGGCCTGCTCGACACGATCGGGACTGCCTCGGGGAGAGTTGCCCGGTTCCTTGCATGGATCCACTCGCTTGCCACGCGCTCGAAGATGTTTGACCGGTACGGGATCCTCGGCCTTTTTCCTGCCGAGATCATCATTGGAGTGTACCTCTGTGCCCCGGTCTCATGGCTTTTTGGCTGGAACAAGTGGCGCAGTTTTGCGATCACCATGGCCGGGTACTGCGTTGCCGCCGCGATCACGACCCTTGCCACGCTGGGGGTGATCCACTATCTCTTCCGCTGAACCTGCCGCATCCCTGACCGGTGACACGAATGCCTCCCGGAAAAAACAGATCCCCGAACTGCTCGCTCCGGCCGGGTCAAATGAGGCATTTACTGCAGCCATTGCTGCAGGTGCCGATGCAGTGTATCTGAGCGGCAGACGGTTTGGGGCACGGAAGTTCGCGCAGAACTTCTCCGAAGAAGAGATCGCAGGGGCGATCGCATATGCCCATGCCCGGGGGGTCCGGGTGTATGTGACGGTCAACACGCTGATCCATGACCGGGAGCTCCCTGAAGCACTTGCGTACCTGGTCCGGCTGTACGCGGCCGGCGCGGATGCGGTGCTCGTGCAGGATGCAGGTCTTGCAGCGCTTGCAAAGGAGATCGTGCCGGATCTCGTGCTCCATGCCTCAACCCAGCTCACGATCCATAATGCCGAAGGGGTGAGGTGGGCGCACACGATGGGGTTCTCACGTGTGGTGCTTGCCCGTGAGCTGCCCCTCCATGAAG
Organism: Methanoregula boonei 6A8; assembly: GCF_000017625.1. NCBI lineage: Archaea > Methanobacteriati > Methanobacteriota > Methanomicrobia > Methanomicrobiales > Methanoregulaceae > Methanoregula > Methanoregula boonei. The sequence continues at coordinate 1,639,834 of NC_009712.1, forward strand.
TGGAGGCGATTGCCCGGGCCACGTCAGATACCGGCGTTGGGCTCGAAGTTTTTGCCCACGGGGCCCTCTGCTACAGTTATTCCGGCCAGTGCCTCCTCTCATCGGTGATCGGCGGGCGGAGCGGGAACCGGGGCATGTGCGCCCAGCCGTGCCGGAAACCCTATGCCCTTGTTACGGCACAGACAGACCGGTACGGCCGGCCTGTTGATCCAAAAGACATGCCCGTGCCAGGTCAGTATCTCCTCTCGCCAAAGGACCTCTGCACGTACCGGGATATTCCAAAACTCGTGGATTCCACGGTAGCAGCCCTCAAGATCGAGGGCCGGATGAAATCGGCAGAGTACGTGGCAATCGTGGTCTCGACCTACCGGCGGGCACTCGATGCTGCGGCTGCCGGTACCTTTGTTTCGGACGAAAATGAGATCCGCGATCTTGCCCTTGCCTTCAACCGGGGTTTCACCCGGGGCTATCTCTTTGGCGACAAAAAAGGAAAAATCATGGCCCGGGACCGGCCGGACAACCGCGGGGTCCTTATCGGTACGGTCATCAGGTATGACCCAATAAAGAGGGTGGCAATCATATGTCCGGACAAGCCCGTAACCCTTCGCCCCGGCGACGGTTTCCTCTTTTCTCTTCCAAAAAGCCCGGAGAAGGAGTGGGGATTTTCCCTCAATACCGAACCGGTCATACTTCCGGAGGGGATCGCACTGTTTGTCCCCCGCCCGGCAGAGAAGGGAGAACAGGTCTGTCTCACCTCTTCGATCGATCTCCTGGCCGGGGCCCGGCAGATCGTAAAACAGGAAAATCCCTTGCTGCATCACCCGGTCCCGGCAGCGCTTGCTGCCGCAGTCAGCCCGGACGGGGACCTCACCCTTACCGGAATCCTGTACCCTCCGGGAAAAGCGCCGGTGGTTATATCTGCGGCCGGGGAGCTCCGGCTCGAACCGGCAAAGACACGCCCGCTTACCCGGGAGCAGCTGGCCGGGCAGCTCGAAAAGACCGGGGGAACGCCCTTTGTCCTTTCGGACCTGGCGCTTGAGTATGACGGCACCCGCTTTGCCCCGGTCCGGGAGATCAACCGGGTCCGGCGGGAGTTTTTTGCCCGGGCAGAGGCAGCCCTTGTGGCGGCCTCGCGCCCCGGGGAAAAAGCCGTCAAAGATGCAGAGCGGCGCCTGGACCGGTGGCGTACGGGAAAAACAGCACCGATATCCACGGAACGCGCCGGGCGCACACCGGAAATAATTCTCTGGGCAGACAACCTTGAGGCGATTGAAGCCGGTGTACAGGCCGGGGCAGGAACAATCTGCTATGAACCCTGCGGAAAGGGAACGGAGCCGGAGCTGGCAGCCGCGATCGATTCAGCCCTTGACCTCTGCAAGGCACAGGACACCCGGCTTATCTGGAAACTGCCCCGGATCACCCGGGAAGCAGAGATCATGCTTATACGTCAGGTCCTGCCGCGGCTGTACGCAGCAGGCCTGCGGACCTGCATGGCAGACAACCCGGGCGCGGCCATTGCAGTTGCAGATGCCGTGCCGGGCATGGAACTGGCAGGCTCGATCGGGCTTAACGTTTTCAATGCGGAGACCGCCCGGGCTTTTGGGACCCTGCCCTTTACGCTGCTCACGCTCTCGCCGGAATTGTCCGCAACTGAGATCGAAGACCTCGCACACGCTCACGGGGAGGGCCCGGCGCTTGCAGTATTTGCGCAGGGAAATCTTGAGGCCATGGTTACCGGCGACTGTCTCATCTCCCCTCTGGAGCGGTGCCATGGCGGTACCGGGCCCTGTTCCAAAGGGAGGTGGTATGGGATCCGGGACGGGACCGGCCATCTCCTGCCGGTCCGGACCGACAGTACCTGCCAGGGCCATATCTTCAATGCTGCCGAGACCTGCCTTGTGGCTGCGGTACCGGACCTTGTCCGGCAGGGGATTCGTGGCTTTGTGATCGATGCCCGGGGGCGGACTGCAGCCTATGCAGGAGAGATGGTCGGCATCTACCGGGAAGCGATCGCTATGGCATTACCGGGCAGTACCGGAAGCAACGTTGCCGCTCTCCGCGAACGGGCAAAAGCGATCGCCCTTGGGGGCATTACCGCAGGCCACTACCAGAGGGGACTTACCGGAGAATAGCCAGCGGCATGCGGGCGAAAGGTTGAATGGACCCGGGAATAAACACCTCATGCACGAGGAGCATTTCCACATGACAGCGCCCCTGATCCTGGTAAATCTCAAGACATACAAGGAAGGCATGGGCAACCGCGCCCACCAGATCGCCACTGCCGCACAGCTGGTAGCAAGGGAGAGCGGGGCCGTGATCGGCATTGCCCCGGGGTATATTGACCTCCACCCAATCTGCCACCATTTTGCGATCCCGGTGTATGCCCAGCACGTGGACGGGTACGAACCCGGGGCACGGACCGGACATATGCCGGTCGAAGCGATAAAACTGGCCGGGGCCGCGGGGTCGCTTGTCAACCATTCCGAACGGAGGCTCACCCTTGCCGAGATCGAGCTTGCGGTCCGGGGGATCCAGACCCAGAAGCTTTCCAGTGTGGTCTGCACCAACAACGATATCACAAGCGCCGCGGCAGCAGCGCTTGGCCCGGACTATGTCGCAATCGAGCCGCCGGAGCTCATCGGGAGCGGGGTCTCGGTCGCAAAGGCAAACCCCGAGATCATCCGGCGCTCGGTTGCCGCTGTCCGTGCGATAAACCCGAAGGTAAAGATCCTTACCGGCGCCGGGATCCAGAGTGGCGAATGCGTGAAGATTGCGATTGATCTCGGGACAGACGGCGTACTCCTTGCCTCAAGCGTGGTAAAAGCCCCGGATCCGGTTGTGATACTCCGCGACCTTGTCTCTAAACTCTAAAAAAAAGGGAAAAATTCTGCTGCGGTTTTATTTGAGGAAGAGGTACCAGATACCGATAATTACAATAAAGAGTACCACTCCGATCCCGATAACCGTCAGACTGCTGATCTCCGTGGGGGCATTTTCTTCTGCCATGAAACAGACCTCTGATGTGGCATAATCATCCACATGAGAGACCTCATGTATTGTCCATGATAAATATTTCGGTTGAACGGGCCCGGATTTAAAAAAAACAAAAATATACGTTTTGTATCAGACGATAAGCGTGATCAGGTCGTGTTTTGTGATCACGCCTTTTACAAGGCGTCCTTCGGTCACCAGCACCGCATGGTTCTGCTGGAGAATGTTTATGACCGTCTCCACGTCCATGTCCGGGGGTACCGTGGGAAAACCCGGCTCGATAAAGTCCCGGACAATTACCGGGTGGGCAGGGTGGAGGCGCTGCTGGCCAAGCGCCTTTACGATCGCCGATTCGGAGACACAGCCTACCGGTGCACCCCGCTCGATCACCGGCAGCTGGGAGACATTGTTCTTCTCGAAAAGCTCAAGCGCCTGCGAAATGCTTGCCTGCGGCGGGACAGAAAGTACCGGCGTGTGCATGATCTGGCCGGCCGTAACTTTCCGGGGTTCGGCATTATTGAGAACCGCAATGATCTTATTCAAGGTGCTGACCCGGGGGTCTACGCTTCCGGCCTCGATCCGGGCCACCATTGACTGGCTGATCCCTGCCCTGCGGGCAATTTCGGTCTGCCGGAGACCCAGTGTTTCACGGCGGGAACGGAGTTCTTCAGGACTGGGGATATGCATATGCAATTACTGAGAGTGATAATGAAAATATCAACCTTCTGCTTTGGGTAATATCTGCCGGGAAAAATCTGCCGGAACCAAAAAACAGGAAACCGATTCAGGGAAAGACCGGTACGTCCCGGAAAGCTACTGCATCAAAAAGTCCCCGGTCGGTGAGACGCAGCGCCGGTATCACGGTGAGCGCAAGGAACGAGAGGTACATGAACGGATCATCGATCCCCCCTATCCGGCGTGTTGCCGCAGAAAGGGCATCAAGCCCGGCAATAACCTCCCGGGCAGGGTGCGTAGACATGAGCCCGGCACAGTCGAGCGGGAGCACCGTCACGTCTTTTTTGTGCACCGCCGCCATGCCTCCCCCGGCCCGGATCACGGCGGTCAGGGCAGAAAGGATCACCTCGTCTCCGGTCCCTGCGGCAACGATATTGTGGGCATCGTGGGAAATGCTTGCGGCAATTGCTCCATCCTTAAAACCAAAGCCATGCACGATACCGGTACCAACCGATCCCTTTCCGTACCGGTTACAGACCACGAGCTTGAGGAGATCCCGGGAGATATCGGGAAGTGCGGCAGCATCGAGATCGAAGGTGAGCGATTCGGTGAGGATCTGGCCGGGCACAAGCCCGATCACCCGGGCCCTGCCAGTCCCAAAAAGCCGGATCTGATCCCGCGAGGGTACGGTGCAGCGGAGCGCAGCAAATACCGGCGGCCGGGCCTGCGGTGCCGCATATTCCGCAACCGGCCTCCCGCGGGAGTAGGTCTCCTTTACTGCAAAGTGCCGGGGATCGTCAACGATGCAGAAGTCTGCCCTCCGGCCCGGCGCAAGCGCCCCACGATCAGGAAGGCTAAAGCGCTCTGCAGGGGAAAGCGTTGCCATCCGCAGGGCAAGCTCCGGTTCAAGGCCCCCGGCCACGGCCGTGCGGATGCAGCGGTCGATATGGCCACTGTGGGCAAGCAGGTCGGCATGGCAGTCGTCGGTACAGAAACTGCACCGGGAAACGGTATATGGGGTGACTACCGGGACAAGTGCGGCAATGTTCTTCTCGGTCGAGCCCTCACGGACAAAGAGATACATGCCGCACCGGAGTTTTTCTTTTGCTTCACTAGCTGTTGTGCACTCGTGGTCGCTGTCCGGGCCGGAGAGGAGATACGCATTGAGGTCAGGGCCGGACAGGTGCGGTGCATGGCCGTCACGGATCCGGGAGAGCACGAGTTTGGCAAGAACCCCGGGATCCCCGCCAAGAACCCCGGGCACGTTCATCATCTCCCCAAGGCCGAGGATCCCGTCCCGGCCAGGAAAGCCGGCAAGATCTCCTGCATCCAGCACCGCCCCGCCCACATCAGCAGGAGTTGCCGGCACACAGGACGGCAGCATGTAGAGGATATCCACCGGCAGGCCGGCCCGGCAGGCAAGCATGTATTCGATCCCCTCTTTTCCTGCAATGTTTGCAATCTCGTGGGGATCTGCAATCACCGTTGTCGTGCCATGTGCCGCAACGAGGTGTGCATACTCCTGCGGGACCAGAAGCGAGCTCTCGATGTGTACGTGGGCATCGATGAGGCCCGGTACCACGAGCGCACCGCCAAGGTCACGCTCGCGGATGCCCCGGTAGGATCTGCCCGTCCCGACTATGATACCATCTTTTATTGCGAGATCACCCTCCTCCCAGGAACAGGAGAAGGCATCGAAGAGCATGGCGTTTTTTAGGACCAGATCCGCAGGTTCTGTACCGCGGGCAGCCGGGATCAGGTTCGCATGCAAAGGGGGGGCATCCATGGTCTCACACCGTGATATCCCGGATCACGGCGGCCTCGCGGTTGCCGTTTGCAATAAGATAGACATATATCTTGTACGTGCCCGGTGCAAGATCTGCCGGGATTGTCACCGTCTGCCCCGTCCCGTCAAGAGTGGTCGTGGTCCCGGTGGTGAAAAGTTCGTGCTGCGAAAGATCGCTTACCCCATACACCGTAACCTGGACACCGATCTCCTGAGGGCTTTGCGGCCCGGTAACCCCGATGGAGAGATTGTTGTTTGCGTACGATACCGTGCCAATGGAAAGCGAGGTGCAGCCGGCAGCGCACAAAAGAAGCAGCAGAAAACCCAAAAGCAGGTACCAGCGCCCGGTCATAGTTCTTTGTCAGGGTTCATCCATAAATACCTTTTAGCCGGCCCGGATACCGAAAAACCCGGCTATGTTTAGGACCCGGGCAGGGTCCGTAATGCAAAACGCAGCGGAAGTCCCAAATGAAGAAGGCCGGATATTTTACGAGGAGCGGGGCCGTAAAAGCGTCTCAATTTCCCTCAATAAATAATAAAACCAAAATCTACGACGATTATTGGGGAGGCAAAGTTATTATAGGGATTCTTTATAAAAGTTCAGTCAGGTGAGATCATAACAACCATCACGTTCTGCCATCATAAAGGCGGAACCGGGAAGACCACTTCCTGCCTGAATATTGCCGGGTTCTGTACTCTTGCAGGAAAAAAAGTGCTGGTGGTTGACTGCGACCCCCAGGCAAATGCCACGGCCGGTCTCGGCATCGTCCCTGACCCGGAGAAAAAGAACATCTATGATGTCTTCATGAGCCGGGTGGAGGGTTTTCCCCAGGTACCCATAACAGATATCATCTGTTCTTCCGAATCCGGTATCGACGTTGCACCGGCAACTCTCGATCTTGTCGGTGCAGAACCCTACCTGTACGGGATCGCGTCACGGGCCGAGGTGCTTAAAGACGCTCTCTGGCCGGTAAAACAGCGTTATGATTTTATCCTGATTGACACTCCCCCGAGCATGGGGCAGTTTGTGATTAACGGGCTTGTTGCCGCCGATCACGTAATTGTCACTCTTGATTCCGGCTCCTTTGCCCTTGCCGGCGTGAGTCCCCTCCTGACTATTTTCGGGGACATCCGGGAGAGTATGGGTAAGAACCTCAGTGTGGACATGGCAATTATTTCCCGCTGGGGAGAGGGTGGGGACCTGGAACCCGCAGTGCAGGAAGAGGAGACAAAAAAAGATCTTGCAGGCTGGCTGCGCTCGCTCTTTTCCCCCCGTCACGAGCCCAGTGAGGAGGAAAAAAGGGCAGAAAAAGAACGTGTGAAAGAACACGAGCGGTTACAGGGAATGCTTGGCGAGGTAGAAAAGAAGTTTGCCGATGTGCATACCGTGCCGTACTCTCCCGAGGTGTACGAGGCCCAGAAGCGCGGGCTGCCGCTTTCACACTTTGCTCCCGACAGCAGTGCCGGGAAGGCATACAGGGCAATCGCAGATGAAGTGATACCATGGACATGACACCACTGGAACTGGCAGTAAAAAAAGCCGCAGAAGGGGACCTTGCGGTCCGCATTGACGAGAACCATGCAGAGGCAGAACTGCGTCCGCTGGCACAGCAGATAAACCGGCTTATTGCAAAGGCATCGGACACGGCGGAAAAAAAGCAGCGGGCAGATATCATGATCAAGTACAACCCGCTTGCGATTGCCATCTTAAAGAAAGACCGGGCAATTATCAATATCAACAAAAAATACGAATCGCTCTGGCGCGGGACCCGGGAAGAGCTCTTGAAAAAGCGGCTTTATGACTTCGATATTACGGTCATATCCGGCGATCACCTCTATGCCTGCTTTGAGACACGCAAGCTTGCCGAAAGCCACTGCCGGGTGAAGTGGGCTGACGGCACCCAGAAGTACCTGACGCTCCAGGCCATGCCGATGCTGGACAAGGCAGGGGAGGCTGACGGTGCATTCTATTTCTGGATCGATACCACCGATCTCCATGACAAAGTTGCCGAGGCAGAACAGATCCGGCAGCGGGCAGACCGTATTATCGAGGAAAACCCGTACGCGCTCTTTACCATCGATACCGGGCTTACCGTTCGTTCGATAAACAGTGCGTTTTTAAAGCTGACCGGGTATTCCCGGGACGAGGCTGCTCATCTCACCATGAAGAATTTCCGGTTCAAGAAGAACAAAGGCGCCAGTGTCGAGGCGACAATCACTTCAAAGCAGCGCGGGCACGGTGAATCGGTGATCGAGTTTCCCGCAGGCACCCTCACGCTCGACTGGTACTACATCCCGCTTCTCACCGAAAAAGGCGAGGTGGAATCCCTGCTCGTCGTGTACAACGATATCACCGAGCGGCGCCGGCAGGAACAGGAAATCCAGGAACTTGTGGACGATTCAAAGAAAAAAGCCCAGGTCCTTTCCGCAAGCGCAGCAGTTCTCGAGACCGGGCTTGCACGGCTTGCCGAAGGGGATCTCACCTTTATTGCAGAGATCGATGAGAAAGATCCGCTTGTGGCCTTAAAGAAGGATTACAACTCGGCCACCGGCTCCATAAGAAACGTGATCGACGAGATCGTAAAGTCTGCCCGCCAGCTTGACGCCACCACGGCAGAGACCGGCAAGAGCACCCAGGAGATCTCCCGGTCTACCGAGCAGGTGGCGATCTCCACCCAGGAATCCGCAGAAGGGGCAAAAAAACAGATCTCCGAGATCGAGAAAGTCTCAAGCGATGTCTCTGATCTCTCTGCCTCGATCGAGGAGATCGCAAGCACCACCCATGACCTTATGACCCACGCGCAGAAGGCCGCTACCGAGGGGAACCAGGCAGCAGAGCTGGGCAAGGTTGCAACCGCCAAGATGAAGGCCGTAGAAAAGATCTCGGGAGAGAGCGTCAACGAGATCACGGCCTTAAACGAGCGTATGAAGGAGATCTCCAACATCGTAAAGATGATCGCCGATATCTCCAGCCAGACAAACCTGCTGGCCTTAAACGCCGCGATCGAGGCCGCAAGAGCCGGCGAGCACGGCCGGGGTTTTGCGGTTGTGGCAGGAGAGGTCCGAAACCTTGCCGGGGAGTCCAAGACCGCCACCAACAATATCGAGACCCTGATTGGCTCCATCCAGAACAACAGCGAGAAGACCGCGGCGGCAATCAGGAACTCCTACCAGGAGATCCAGACAGGTATCGAGAGTGTCAACCAGACCATCGAGGTACTCAACCGGATCATCTCCGAAGCCCACGTGGTCTCGCAGGGGGTTACCGAGATCACCAAGGCCACCGAGGCTCAGGCCGAAGCCACAAACCGGGTGATGCAGGGCATGGAGCAGACAAGCACCCTCACCCATGAAAACCAGCAGCGCATGGAGGACATGGCAGCCCTTGCAGAGGAGACAAGCGCCTCCACCCAGGAGATCGCCAGTGCATCCTCAGAGCTCTCCCGCATGGCGGAGAGACTTAAAGTCGCAACCGACAAATTCAAGTTACGGTGAACCATGGCCGGAACAATTGACGTAGTGGAGTTCGAATTAGGCGGGGAGCGGTATGCGCTTGACATCAACCTGGCGCGCGAGATCGTGGAGATGATACCGATCACCCCTATCCCCCGGGCGCCGGCCTTTATCTCGGGCGTGATCAACCTTCGGGGTGAGATCACCAATATCATGAACCTCAATACGCTCCTTGCGCTGCCGGAAAAGGAAGTGCGCGAGAACCAGAAGATCATTGTTCTTGTGCCCGATGCGGCAAACGGGAACAATGTCGGGATTATTGTCGACGATGTTGCAAGTGTCCGCCAGGTATCACAAGACAACATCGAGCACATCGGCTCCGGGATATCTTCGGAATTCTCGCAGTTTGTCAAGGGGATTATCAAGGTCACAAACGAGGATACTGAAAAAAAGGAAAAAGATCTCATCATCTGGCTTGATATGGAACGGGTGATTGCAGACCTGGGCAGCGGGTCAAGGAACGGCCCGGGAGCCGGTACCAGGCATGATGCCCTGTGAGGACACGACGGGAAATGAGCAAAAAGGAGGCCGGGTATGACTGAACAACGACCGGGACGAAAGGCATTGTTTGTCGGGGCCCAGGCCCCGGCGGCAGTACGGACAACCCCGGATGAAATAGCACAGAAAGTCCGGGATCTCAATGAAGAGCTTGCACTGGCACTCAAAGGTGCCCATGCAAAAAAGGCAGTACCACCGCTTGATCCGGCGCATTTCGGCAGCGAGTACACAACCCTTGTGGATGCCGTAAACACCGCTGCGGCACAGATGACTGCACCCGCACCGGGCGTGCCGGCCCCCGGGGAAATGCTCCCGGAGATGCTTGCAGAGTACGGGAAGAAGATCGATGTGCTCGAACGCCGGCTCGAATTCATGGAGAAGAACAACCCGGTGCCCATGCTGATTGCAACACCGGCACTTGATATCACCGAGGCCAATGCCGCATACGTGGCCCTGACCGGGATCCCGGAAGACAAGATCGTAAAAACCAATCTCCACGATTTTACCATCACGGACCGGTCCGGTGAGGGCGCACGCGAAGCCATAGAAAAGAAACGGCGGGCCGTGGGCGAACTCACCGTTACCTTCCCCTCAGGAGTCCACACCTTGGAACAGTACTGCATCCCGGTCCTTGACAGCAGCGGTGCGGTCACTTCGCTTGTCATTCTCTACGACGACCTTACCACAAAGAAAAAGAAGAACGAGGAGATCGAGCGGCTTAAGGCGCGCTCAGAGACGATTGTCCAGCAGAACCCGATGCCTATCGTGCTCGTTGATACCGGTTTTATCATTAAAGTGGTAAACGATGCCTTCGTGGCGCTTGCCGGCAGGGAAAAGGACCAGTTGCTCTCCCGGTCCCTCAATGACCTTGCCATCACACAGCAGGCCGGGGACGGGCTTAAAAAAGTCCTTGAGACCGGGACCCGTTCTGAAGGAGAGGTTGTCATTGAGTCTCAGGGGAAGGCACACCGGCTCCGCCAGTATGGCATCCCCATCCCCGGGGCAAAGGGCGCCATCGAGAACATCCTTGTGGTATACAACGATATCACCGGGGAAAAACAGGAGGCAGGCGAAGGTCTTGATACCCGGAACCTGTCCGAGGCGCTCATCCGGGAAAATCCTATCCCTATCCTTATAACCGACCGCTCCTTTACCATCATCTCGGCTAACACCGCCTTTGAGAAGCTGAGCGGGTATACTCCTGACCGGATCACCGGCATGAACCTGCGCGGGATAAAGATCCGTGAACAGAAGGGCGAAGGTGCCGGCATTGCAATCAGGGAGAAACGCCGCGCATCCGGGGAAGTTACCGTGGATCTCCCGAGCGGGACAAAGATTCTCGAACAGTACGTGATGCCGCTCCTGGACGCCAAAAACAGTATCGAGCACCTCCTTCTCGTATACTACGATGTTACTGCCCAGAGGGCAAGCCAGCAGGACCTTGCAAAGAAGATGGAGGAAGTTGCGGCCTTAAAGAAGCGCTCCGATATCATTGTCATGCAGAACCCCATGCCCATCATGCTTATGGATCCCTCCTTTAAGATCCTCATGGCAAACGAGGCCTACACAAATCTCACCGGCCTCTCAAAAGAAAAAATCCATGGCATGAGCGCACGGGAGTTTAAGATACTCTCCCAGTCCGGGGAGGGGCTCAAAAAAGTGCTTGAAAAGAAGGCCAGGAGCTATGGCGAGGTTACCATCGAGTTTCCAAGAGGCCTGCGCATTCTCGAACAGTACGGCATCCCCATGCTGGATGCACAGCAGAACCTCTCCACGATCCTCTGTGTGTATGTGGATGTGACCGCCCGGCGCGAACAGGAGAATAAGATCCGGGCCATGATGGACGAGGCCAAGGCAAATGCCGAACTGCTCTCCGCGAGTGCTGCCGAGCTCCAGACCGGGCTTGCACGGATCGCTGCCGGAGATCTCACATACCAGCTCAGCATCGATGAGGCAGACCCGCTGGTGCGGCTCAAGAAAGATTACAACTCGTCCGTTGCTGCAATACGGTCGGTCATTGCCGAACTGATGCAGTCAATCCGGAAACTGGATGTGACCATCCAGGACACCATCAAAAGTACTGACGAGATTGCAAAAGCTACCGAGCAGGTGGCCATATCCTCCCAGAAGGCAACCGACAATTCCAAGGAGCAGCTCGCCGGCGTGGAGAAGATCTCCGTCACCGTCTCGGACATCTCTGCTTCCATCGAGGAGATCGCAAGCACTTCCCACGATGTTATGGCTCATGCCGGAAAAGCGGCGGAGGAGGGATCCCATGCCGCAAGCGTGGGCAAGACTGCAACAGACAAGATGCAGGCAGTAGAGAAGATCTCGCAGCAGAGTGTCAATGAGATCACGGCGTTGAACGAGCAGATGCGCCAGATCACAAAGATCGTCAACCTGATTACCGATATTGCAAACCAGACAAACCTGCTTGCCCTAAACGCTGCGATCGAGGCCGCAAGAGCCGGCGAGCACGGTCGCGGGTTTGCCGTTGTTGCCGGGGAAGTAAAGAACCTTGCCGGGGAGTCCAAGAAGGCAAGCAACCAGATCGAGACCCTCATTAAGGCCATCCAGACAAAAAGCGAAGTTACGGCGACATCCATCCAGGACTCCTTTGTGCAGATTAAGGGCGGCATCGAGAGCGTGAACATGACGGTCGAATCGCTCAATAAGATCATAGCCGAGGCAAGCGTGGTCTCCCAGGGACTTGCCGAGATCACCAAAGCCACCGAGAGCCAGGCGCAGGCCACTTCCGGCCTGATGGCAGGGATTGACACGCTCAGGAGATCGACCGAAAACAACCAGCACCGGATGGAGGATATGGCGGCCCTTGCACAGGAAACCAGTGCCTCCACAGAAGAGATCGCCAGTGCTTCTGCCGAACTCTCGATCATGGCAGAGCGCTGCTCCGGGATGATGAAGGAGTTCCATACCTGATTTTGCGGTTGTGCAAAATGCATGAGTATTGCACTCCTGTTTTTTGCCATCCCCACAGTCAGCCAGAAGCACTACGGGACAGGAGCATACCATGACCTTAGAGAAAGACGACGGTTTTTCCGCCCTGAAGCGGTATATCGAGCAGACGTTAAAGATCCAGTGTTCCAACTACAAGGAGGACTACATCAAGCGCCGGCTCCTCTCACGCATGCGGTCCACCGGCACCTCGGCATATGACGAATATCTCCGGTACCTGCGCGAGCACGAACCGGAGCTCGAAAACTTGAGAAACGCACTCACGATAAACGTTACAGAGTTCTTCCGCGATGCCGACGTGTATAATCTTATCAAAAAGGAGGTATTCCCCGCACTCTTCAAAGGCAGGAAGACAATCAGGATTTGGTGCGCCGGCTGCTCGACCGGCGAAGAGCCGTATTCCCTTGCCATGATGCTCTCGGATATGATGGCTGCTGACAAGACCATCTCCGGCCAGATCTTTGCCACCGATATCGATGAGGTGGTGCTCAAGAAGGCAAAAGAGGGGATTTATCCGGAGAAATCCATGGGTAAACTCTCTGAGACCCAGGTTCACCGCCATTTCACGAAGCTTCCCGACGGTAATTTCCAGGTAAAACCGCATCTCCAGTCGCTCATCCGGTTCCGCCCCCACGATCTTATGAGCGGCCAGCCGATCTCGCGCTACCTGGACATGATCAGCTGCCGGAACGTGACCATCTACTTTACCGAGAAGCAGAAAGATGAACTGGCAAAAATGTTCCATGCAGCGCTCGTGCCCGGCGGGTACTACGTGATGGGCAAGACCGAATATCTCGGGCGAGAGGTAGAAGGGCTCTTTTCGCCGGTCAATTCCATCCAGAAAATTTACACAAGAAAAGACTAGCCCGTTTTTTAGTGGCGCTGGCGGTCGTCGACCTCTTTTTTGTCTTCCTTGCCAATATTTTTGGTCAGTTCAGCCTGCATGGCCTTGCGCGAGGCCTGGGACTTTATCTGGTTGTACACGGTGACAAAGTTGATGCCCACGACCACGATCACAAGCATCAGGCTCACCCAGAGCATGGTGCCGTTTACAGTCAGAAACGCGGCCCAGAGAAGAACGACAAACGAGATCAGGTAAAAGATCACCCATGTCCTCAGGCCGGGAACATCCATATCATCAATATTTACCAAAGGAGTACTAAACCGTTTCCGAAAAAGCCGGTAGCCGCGGAGGACGGGGCCCTTTTGCGCCATCGGATCGTCACGGTTTTATCGCACCGATGCCAGTAATACGTGTGGACAAGGGAGATCTTTTCACGCTCGCCGGCGGCTTTGCGGTGATCCTGATCATTGCTGTTGTCGCTAACTCAGGACTTCTCCCGTCACTCCATCCGGGCACACCAGTGACACCGGAGGGGCCGGGAGTGCAGGTGACCGCCACCCCGACTGCAGTACCCGCCACGGTCCTTACCACACCCACTCCCACGCCGACCGCTAACCTGACCCCGCAACCTCCGGCAGCCCCGACCCGTATCCTGTTCACAAATAACCCCTTTACGTACCCGATGATCCATCTCCCCGATCGCATGACAACCTTTGGTACGTCCAATATCCCCCTGCGATCGAACGATACCGTGACGTTTGCCTATGTCACGGATTCACGCGGCGGTCTTACCACAATCTTTACCGTACCCTACGAGGTGTGGGCGCTCAATATCAGTGTCAATGCAACCACCCGGCCCCAGTACTCGGACTTTAAGATGGTGCTCTGCGATGCAAAGACCGGTACCATTCTCACCGGATCAGAGATCCAGAACGGAGGGTCGATGTACAAGGTGGTCAGGAACACCGGGCCGGTGTACATGATCATCAGTGTCAGCTATGTGGATTCGTACACAATCTTGATGGAAACGCCGTACGAATATTATGTAAAAGCCGCTGCACCCGGAACAACATGACCAGATGAGAAAAGGGGGCCCGAAAGTGTGCCCCTGCAGGGGGAAGATCAGGAAATCTTTTCCACGGTTACCCGTACGCGGTCGCCGGCCACAAAACCATGGCCCTTGGGGATATCGATGTTGAACCAGAGAGCCCCGGGGTTGTCCTGGGTACAGTCCTGGGACATGAGGCAGTCCTTGACCTCGTTGATATCGGCAACAAACTCAATGGGTGCTTCGAATGCGTGTTTTGCCATAAGTAAAGAATGCGGGGAGGACTAAAAAAAGTTTAGAGGGCACGGGGCGTGACCATCCACGTCGTGCTGTTCGAATAGCTCCACCTGATGATGGACAACTCCTTGCACATGTCGGCAAGGATCGCCATATTCGTTCCCACTTCCTTTGGGGAGAGACCAAGGTCCTTTGCAATGTACTTCGATTTGAAGTAGTGCTTGCCTTTGTTTATCCCTGTATGAAGGTAGGAGACGATTTTGTGCTGGGTTTCATTGTACTTATCGCGTATGTTCGTGCCTGTTGACATATTTCGCCTCAGCAATACGAATGCATATAGATCAAGTCCTATATATAAATATCTGATGGTTGCGGTAAGATTAATGGTTTTTTTTCCAAGAGTGTCACAATCTTGACATGAAACAATTCAAATCGGGCAAATTTCTGGCCGAATTTTTTCCGGCAGGATTCTACATTATTTTCAAAAATCCGGGGCAACGATCGGGCCGGAGCGGAAAAATAAGGGGTCGCTCCCTCACTGCTGGACCGGTGCTTCGGCGATCTTTGCAATGAGTGCTTCGAGCACCGGCTCCCTCATGCCTTCGACAAACTTGATGCTGCCCACGACAAGGTGGCCGCCGCCCGAGATTCCGCCCCCGGGGATCTCGTTGTGAAGTTCGCGGACCATACGGGGGATGTTCATGTGCACGCCCCGGGACCGGAGCACGGCAAAGTCCGGGCCAAAGCCGATCGTGACCACCGGTTTTCCCTCGTTCTGTCTGCAGAGCCGGTCGTGAACCTCACCGGAGGTCTTCCCCGGCGGCGGGAAGGTGAACTTGTGGGCATGGATCTCCACGTCAATGAGGAAGAGTTTTGCCTCATTTTTGAGAACACGGGGAACGACGTGGGGCATGCAGGCGTTCATCTGGTCCTCGATCATGGCATTTGCCCCGTCCACGAGCAGGCCGACAAGTTTTATGTGCCGCTCGTGGTTGCCCACGAGATCGAGCACATCTTTTACTATCTCCCGGCCATCGTTGAACCGGAGCCAGAACTGCTCGTAATCAAGGGCAAGCGCAATATCCTTGCAGGCCTGCTCGGGGTACTGGTCGCGGACAAGCGCGAGGTAATGTCCCCGCTCGGGGGCTTCGCTCCGGTCCCCGACCGCGGCAACCGCCGGCAGGTGGCGGATGAGCGGCTCGACCCTGGGGTTGATCAGCCGGGCCACTTCGGTGCCAAGCATCCCTGCCGTGACCCCGAAGTCTCCGCCCACGTGGTACGGGTTCACGTGCCCGACCAGGTACTTGTCGATAGTCGCATCCGGGTGGTGGTGGTCGATGACCACGAACGGGATCTCGTACACGCTTGCGATCTTGTAGGACGGTTCGTCCTCTTCGGTGGAGCCATTATCGGTGAGGATCACAAGGGGCATCTTCTGGCCGAAGCGTGCATGGTCCTTGAGTGCAAAGTCCAGGTCACGGGTGATGTCCTCGATCTCGTAGAAGGGCGCCTTTGACGGTGCACGCTTGAAGAGATAATAGTCAGCGTCAAAGTCCCCGCCGGACTCGCGGATGAGCGAAACCACTGCCTGCTCGATGGCAACCGCGGAGCAGATGCCATCGGCATCGGCGTGGTGGCGGAGGATGATCGGTTGGGCGGTAAAGACCGCCCGCCGGATGATCTTTGCCACCTTGCGCATCTCGGGCATGAGGCTGTCAAGCACATCGCTTTTCACCATCGGCTTGATGTTCTCGGGCTCTGCCCGTGCATCAAGAGCGGTCTCGATCCGGGCCCGGACGGTTTTCTCCTCCTCATCAGAAAGCGCAGTCACCGCATCGGCCTCGATCTGCAACTGGTTGTTGCGCATCATGACCTCGCCGATGACTTTGACTATCATGTTGAGCTCGACCTCGGGAAAGGCCCGGACACCGGCTTCGACGAATGCGGCCACGTTCTGGGTGCCGGATTCGTCAACAATGGTAAAGATGGTGGGGCCGCTTGTCTGCTTGATCTGGGCAACCTCGCCTTCGATGGCAACCGTCTTTCCCTGTTTTGTACCGAGATCGGCAATCCTGACCGTGGTGGACTTGCGCTCCACGGGCTGGACCTGGTACACCTGGATAAGCTGCTCTTCGAGATCGATGTTCCCGTTGGGCCGGATCTGCCGGACCCGGACAAGCACGGAATCTTTTTCCTTGTGCTCGGCCTTCATGCTGGTCTTGTGGACCAGGCCTTTTATCCGGTCATTGAGCTGGACAAACATCCCAAACGTGGCAAAGCCCTGGACCTTTCCCAGGTACGTATTGCCTTCCTCGACATCGGACAGGTCACAGCCAGGTGACAGCCGGTAAACAAGAGTATCTTCTTCCATGTTCTTTCTCCACACGCACGAAGCGAAACGAAACGATATGGTATGCGGCTTATCTTTGGTATTTGCATCGTTCAACGTATCCGGCACCGCGATTGAGGTGCCAGCGTGTACCAAGAATGGTCACCGGAGGGTTATGTTAGTTGTGATACAGTCAGCGGGATGAAAATGGCCGGTCTGAATTTATTAAAATCTTCAGGTGCTGAGCCGCCCTTTTTTTTGGATCTTTTAGTTCGCAACTGGAACTTTTCCGGGAAAAACTCTCCAACATTACCGGACTTTTTAAAATTGCCCGGCAAAGTTATCGAACTTTTCAAAAATTGTTCGCCAGGGTTGCCGGTCTTTTTAAAAAAAGTCTGGCAATGTGATCGATATTTTCGGAAAAAAGCCGGCAACGTGGTCGGACTTTTCCGGAAAGTCCATTGCCGGGACGCAGGCTCATGATTGCATCGTGGGGGCAGTCAACCCGCACATCCCAACGAGCGGGAAGTGCTGCCACCCCCGAAAGGACGCTTCCTCGGGGGAACAGGAGAAAGACTCATCCGGACAGATATTACCCTAATACCGGGGAAACAAAACAGGGCCCAATCTGCCCTTTTTGCCACCCCCTCTCCGGAAAAAAGATCCTCATATTCGCGTTTTTTCGGCCTTTTTGGGTACCGGAGGGGTAAAAGCACTGGTCAAAATTATCCTCGATTTTTGGGCCCTTGGTGGCCTATAGCTGACATCGAAACCGGGCGAATTTCGGCAAACGGGGCGATTATTAGGCGTATTTTCTACACAAACTGAAAAGAAGCATTTTACGGGGTTTTCCGGGAGGGGGTCGGATCCAAAAAGGGGAATCCGGGCCCAATTTGGACCCGGATTAGTGCAGACCGGATTAGGAGAAAGCGGGGGGTCGTAACCCCTTATGACTGCAAAAATACGGACATGAAATCGCAATGCTTGTATCTTCCATTAACAAATAGCCATTACTATTCCGGTGAGGCTGTTGGTTGTTGTTGACACAATAAATCCCGTATCCCCCGGGGGTATTGCCCTTCGGGAGGTTATCCGGGGGGAATTATCTTCAGTTCAGAAAAGCCGTGCCAACAGTATGACACCCCGGAGTCTGCGGGGGACAGAGGCCCTGACCCTTGGTGTCTGCATCCTGGTTAACCTTATCTTTTTTTTGACCCGGTCCGACTATTTCGGGCTTTTTATTGCGGCCAGTTTCTACCTCAACATGTACTATTTTATCACCCTGATCATCCCGACAAATTTTAATAAAACCAATCTGCCGGTTGCAGACTTCTCACGATTCCAGTCATGGCTCAGGGAGGTTGGCGTAACATCTGGCGCAACACAGTTTACCCGGTTGTTCATCAACTCGCTTTTCATCAACAGCCGGGCCCTGTCTTTAGGTATCGGGCTCGTCTTCTCCATCGATATCGTTTTCACCCTTTTCGATTATTCCCGGGGAGGAGTTCCCCTCCTGACAGCTGCAGCCGTAATCGCCCAGTGTGCGGTCATTGTCATCTTCTACCTGCTGGTCTGGAGGATGGAACCCTTTTCGACAACCTATGTAAAAAAAGTGGAGGGGGTAAAACTCAGCCTTCGCCGGAAGAAACTGCCGACACAGTTGATCACGATTATGTTTATCTTCGGTTTCTTAATGGCCATATTTCTCTTCCTTATTACCATCATCTGGTTACCGGGTGTTACCCTGCAGGCGTTCCTGAATTATTCCCAGCTGGCCCAGATCGAGAACCTCTTTGCCTTCATCGCCATCCTTGCGGTCAGCCAGTATTTCATTATCCGGTACATCCACGGCATAACCAGCAGGGCGATGGCAGAACGGCTCTTTGACTTCAAGGAAAGTGCACTAACTGATATCCTCGATGCGGAGAATACGGCTGCGTCGGAAATCCCGGGCCCGGATGAGAACCCGTTCGAGCTAAGCAAACTCCTGCTCGAAGTAAAGATCTTTACGGTAAACCGAAAAACGCTCGGTGGAGCCTTCCCGGTCTTCATCGTGGATCTTGACTTCTCAGTGATGCTGGACAGCACGACCCTGACCGCCATCAAGGGATATATTCTTGAGAAAAAAAGATGAACGTGCCCGCCAGGACAACATTCCCTGCATTTCCCGTCACGATCCCCCCGCCATCCGGCCTCACAGGCTCATAGGGAATGACAACAGTCCCGACAGCCTGACAGACACCCGGACAACACACAACCCGGATTCCCCAAAACCCGCAAGGTTCAGGACCGGTTGCAGGCATCATCCGGGTAATCTCCCGGTGCATCGGACCTGGTGACAGCCATCCTGTTTTCCTCCCGGCCGGAATCTTTCGAGCTGTCCTGTAAGTAGCATATATTCCCGGGAGGATCTGCACTATTCACGCCTCAGGTGTATCCGAGCCTGTGCCATTGTTCCGGCCCGGTACCGGCTCGTCCTCAAAATGCCGCCGGAAAAAGTCCAGCAACCGGTCAGGCGAAATTACCCGGATGTCCGGTGGCGACCCGGGCACCACAGACCCGGTAACCGTAAAGTACCTCCCCTGCATATAGAGTTCGACAGATCCTTTTTTCCTGCCTTTGAGTACTATCGCTGAACGGCCAATGACATGCACCCCGTGACCGGAAGGGCTCCATTCCGTATAGGAACCAAGGGATAATGCTTCCTGAACCATCGCATCAGTCGCATGATCGAAATCGATGCCGAAAATTCCCTCTCCCAGGACAAAGCCGATCCCGTCAAAGCCACCGGCGTTTACGGTGTTTTTTGCCTGCTCAAAAGTCCCCCATGTGGAGGGGACATTGACAAGTGCATGGCGCATTTTTCCCGGTGCCGGGACATACGGCGGTTTGGTAAGCTTCCCGTTCCGTTCTTCGTACCGCCAGACGACCCAGCGGTCAAGCCGGGTAAGATCTGCCGGGATATTCTCATACCGATCACGCATCTGCAAAAGATCAACCCCACAAAAAAAAGATGGTGCCAAAAGGATTCATGGTACACCGGCCAGCACTTCGAGGACTTAGCGATCGGTCAGATCATACCACTGTTCGTAGGCATCAGCGACAGCAAACGTACGGCTGCTGCGGATGTTGAGGCAGACCAGGTAATCCGCAAGCAAAGAAACCATCCCGGCAGCTGATGCAGATGCAGTAGGAACAGCGACAATGATACGGGCAGGCTCGCGGAAGCGGATGCTTTTTATCGCGGCAAGCATCGTAAACCCCGACGCAAGGCCGTCGTCTGTCAGGATGACGGTTTTCCCGGCGGGTGAAGGAAGCGCCACTCCTCCGGTAAACCGGGCTACCCGGTCACGTACATTTTCGCGTGTCTGAGCGATTGCCAGTCTGACTTCGGGTGCCTGAATCCCCAGTGCGGCACGCAGCTCTTCATTGATCAGCACCTCCCCGTCCCAGGTGATTGCCCCAAACCCCGATTCGGTACTGCCGGGGATCCGGATCTTTCTTACAATCGCCAGTGACAGGGGCGCACCGAGAGCGATTGCAACCTCTTTTCCGATCGGCACACCACCTGCAGGAATGGCAAGAACGAGCGGGTTGCGGATAGCGGGGAGAGTTTTTAAAAGCGCTCCCAGTTGTCTTCCTGCATCATGACGATCGGAAAAGACAAACCTCTGTTCCCGGAGCCGGGGATTGTCAAGTATCTCCCCCATATGCGGTTGCTCTGGATCCCATTGCACATAATGATTGCGGAGACCGGGGGCGCACATGCGGGGTCTCCCGGGCAACGAAAAAAGGGGTTCACATTCCCGGCTTTTTTTAGTTCTGCCAGGGAACATCCAGCATCAAGAGATCATCCGGGACAACAATAGTCCCGGTAAACGCAGCCTTTGCTTCGGCAGCGTGAGCAGAGGTGTCCGTGTACCGTGAGCTGATGTGGGTGAGGACAAGGGTCCGGGCATTCATGGCCGCTGCTGCCTGGCCGGCCTGCGCTGCGGTGGCGTGGTAGAATTCTGCGGCCCGTGCCTTTTCGCTCTCATCGTAGGTTGCATCGTGGATGAGGAGATCGGCATTTTTCCCGTACGCAACAAGGGCCGGGATAATCGGGCGGGTATCGCCGGTGTACACCACTTTCCGGCCCGGGCGGGGTTCGCCCATCACGTCCGAAGGCAGCACCTCCCGCTCCTCTCCGTCCTTTGTCACCTTCACGGTCTCGCCGCGCTGAAGCCGGCCAAAGAGCGGTCCTGCGGGGACGCCGAGTTCTATGGCATGCTCGCGATCGAACCGGCCCGGCCGCGGGTCTTCTTCGAGCACGTAGCCAAGCGCCGGCAGGCCGTGGCTTGCGGCAAAGGCGGTGATCGTGTAACCTTCAAAGCGCACCCATGAGCCCTCTTCGAGTTCGACAGAATCCAGGGTAAATTTGAGATTGAACCGGCTCACTTTCTTTACAGTCTCGACAAAGTCGTGCACCCAGGAAGGGCCGTAAATGGTCAAAGGTTCGGTACGGCCGTTAAAGGACATGGTCTGGACAAGGCCGAAGATCCCAAGGAAGTGATCGGCATGCCAGTGGGAGACAAAGATCGCATCGATGGTAAACCCGCACCGGGCCCGCATCATCTGCTGTTGGGCGCCTTCCCCGCAGTCAAAGAGGAGCGTATCGGTGCCGCGCCGGATCATGATGCAGGACGGGTTGCGCACCGGGGTAGGAAGCGCTCCCGCCGTCCCGAGGAAATAGACCTGGAGGGTCTCGCCACTCATACAAAATACTCCTTAAAGACTGCAAGGCTCTTTTTTGCCTCCTCAACCGAGCGGCCCTCGATCGCGGCCACCCCATTGTAACGTGCGGCAACGCCTTTTCCCACGCTCTTCCAGTCGATCGTCCCGGCGCCGAGCATCAGGTGCTCGTCAAGAACGCCGTGGTTGTCATGGATGTGGATGTGGTTTGCAGAACCGACCTGTGCAAGGAACTCGGGGACCTTGCCCACGGTGTTTGCGTGCCCGAAATCAAACGTGAGTCCGATGCCCTCGATCCCGCCGGCCATCCCCATGAGTTCTCCCACGTCACGGCAGAGAAATTCCTTGTGGCTGATCATATTCTCCAGGCAGGCAAGCACCCCGTGCTCTACGGCGCACTTCCCGATCCGGCGCAGGGCCTCTTTCTGGAGATCCCAGACCTTGCCGGGCAGGAGTTTTCCTGCCGGGGAGAGATAGCCGGGGTGGATCGTGACCCGGTCGGTGAGCTCCCCGGCACCCGCGATGCAGACCTCTACTTGCCGGATAGACTCGCGCCAGATCGGGTCATTGAGGGTCGCAAGATTGAGATCGCCGTAAGGTGCATGCACCGTGGCCTTAAGGCCGGTACTTGCAAGCACCTCTTTGATTTTTTTGAGGTTCTCGGGCTGCTCGAACCGGTAATTGCCATCCGCCACGATCTCCCAGCCGGGATACCCGGCTTCCTCAATGCCGTATACCCAGGAGATATCGTCCCAGACTTTAGCCGATGAGGAGAAATACGGGCGGACGGTCATGGTTCGCGCTCCATCGAGTGGATAAGATCGGTCACGCGTGCCGTAAACTCTTCAAGAGACCCGTCGTTGTTGAGCCGGATGTCCGCGAGTTGCAAGGCGTTACCCAGGCCCCAGCCAAGCTCGCGCTTGTCCCGGGTAAGAAGACCCTCAGCCGATCCCACGTCATCGCTGCGTTTGCGTTCGCAAAGCCGGCTGAGCCGCTTTTCAAACGAGGTCTCGATGGCAATGAGCCGGAAGCCGGGAAAATGCTCCCGGAAGACCCGGACTTCCGCATCGCCCCGTATACCGTCGATAAGGACGAGCCGGGCCTTCTGTTCCTTTACCGCATCCACGCAGAGGATGGCAATCGCATCCATGCCCCGCTCGGCCCGGAGCCGGTTTGCCATGGCCCCGAGGTTCTCATCGGTCGGGGGAAGGCCGGCCTTTTTTACCGCGTTCCGGATCACGTCGCCCATGACCACGACCGGGATCCCAAGGCCCTCTGCAATCTTTGAAAACTCTCCCTTGCCGCTTGCAGGAAGCCCGACAACACCGATTACGTTCACAGGAGATACCTCCGGTTATATGCCATCTCGCCGATCTCCCGGGTCCGGATCCTTACATCCCGTTTGAGCCCGTCGGCAATTGTTTTGATCTCGGCAAGTGTTAAAGGCGTGTACTGCCCGAGGCCGGCCTGCTTTTCTGCAAGGTAGGCAGAGGCGTTTCTTACCCCGCCCGGGACCATGGGGATCTTGTGCTCCCCCTGCTGGAGGACGAGCGGGATGTCGCCAAACATGCGTGAAATCTCCTGTAAGTATTTCGCATTCTCATAAAATACGGTTACTACGATCTCGAACTCAGGAAGGATCTTTTCCCGGAATGCAGCGGCCGCGATCTCCACTGACCGCTGCACGTTCTTTTTGTAATTCGGGCTGGTGAGTCCTGCACCTTCCCCGGCACAGGTGAAACCCTCCCACTGCGTCTTGTAATCGATCGCGATCCGGTCCACCAGCCGTTCGCGGATGAGCACATCTATCGTATCCGGGAAGAGGCCGTTTGTCTGGATTCCCACGGCAAGGCCAAACTTTTTTGCCGCACGGGCAAGAACGAGAAGCGCATCCTTCTGCATCGTGGGCTCGCCCCCGGAAAAGACCACGCCGCTGGCTGCAATCTTCGATCCCTGAATCAGATCGATAATCTCGTCAGTATCCCGCAGGTCCTCACCGGCCAGGATCGCCGCGTTCTGGCAGTACGAGCACCGGAGCGGGCAGCCCCGGAAAAAGACGGTACAGACCGACCGGCCCCGCCAGTCCACGGTCGAGAGCGGGATAAAACCACCATAGTTCAGCCTGATACCATCACCGTAACGAATCATTGTGAGACGGAATTATTTAGTATGCGTGGTTGGGGAGAGAAGGACCGGTCTGTGGAGAAAAAAGGTATTTAGAATTTAAAGTAGCGGTTAACGATCTTAATGGCACAGAAGTCACCGCACATGGTGCAGCCGTCAGTGTCGGCCGGCATCCGCTCTTCGCGGATCTTCCGGGCCCGGGCCGGGTTCATGGCAACCGCAAACTGGCGTTCCCAGTCGAGATCGCGCCGGGCATGGCCCATCTCGAGATCGGCTTCCCGGACTTTCTTAAGCTTGACCATATCCCCGACATGGGCCGCAATCCGCGAACTGATGACACCCTCGTACACCTCTTCGGGCGTCGGGAGCGCAAGGTGCTCTGCGGGGGTGACGTAGCAGATGAAGTCGGCGCCGAGCGATGAGGAGATGGCGGCCCCGATGGCCGAGACCCGGTCATCGTAACCCGGCGCAATGTCGGTGACAATGGGGCCGAGCATGTAGAACGGCTTGTTGTTGGTGACCCGCTTCATGAGCTGGACGTTTGTGGCGATCTCATCGATCGGCACGTGGCCCGGACCCTCGACAATCACCTGGATGCCCTTTGCATGCGCCTTGTCGGCAAGCTCTGCATTGATGAGGAGTTCCTGGATGCCGGCCCGGTCGGTGGCATCGTGGATGGCTCCTGCCCGCATTCCATTACCCATGGAGAGGGTGACCTCGTGCTCCTTCATGATCTCCATGAGGTAGTCGAACTCGGAGTAGAGCGGGTTTTCCTTTTCGTTATGGAGCATCCATGCGGTCATGAACGCACCGCCCCGGGAGACAAGCCCCGCGTGCCGGCCCTGGTTGCGCAGACGCTTTACCGTCTCCCAGTTGATGCCGGTGTGGATCGCCATGAAGTTCGTGCCCAGTTTTGCCTGCTCGGCCGTGATCCGGAAGAGGTCGTCCTCTTTCATGTGGATGACGGCCCCGTCCTTTTTCACGGCCTCGATGAATGCCTGGTAAAGGGGGACACTACCGACAGAGAGCGTGGTATTGGCGATAATCTGTCTCCTGATATCGGCAAAGTCCCCACCGGTGGAGAGCTCCATAAGCGTGTCGGCGCCGGCCCGTTCTGCCTGTTTTGCCTTCTCGATCTCTTCAGGGATATTGACAATATCGGTGGAGGTCCCGATAGAGGCGTTCACCTTGGTGCGCAGGCCCTCGCCGATACCGCAGATCTTCACCTTGCGGTAGGGCGAGACCGGGATAACAATGTGGCCTTCGGCGACGCTGCGCCGGATAAAGTCCTCGGTCACGCCTTCGGCTTTCGCGACCTGTTTCATCTCTTCTGTTACGATGCCGTGCCGGGCATCCTCAATGATACTCATACCTTACCGGTACTGCAAAAGGACAAGATAAAGACTCGGTTTTACATTTCCGAGCGAAATCTGGCTTGTCCTGGAAACAAGTAAAATTGTGTTTAGAAAAATGGACCGAACATGCGGATGGCCATGGCGGGCCGGTATTCCTGCCTGCACGGTTGTTTTTATAGCCCACCACGCCCAAGAAGAGGGGTGAGAAATACTGCGGGGCACCGATGGCGGAATCTGATTTTTTCGAGGTAACGGTCAAAGAGGCGGCGCACAACGATGCAAGCCGGGGTATTGCCCGGCTCAGTGTCGATGTGATGAAAAAACTCAACCTTGTCTCGGGCGATGTCATCGAGATCGTGGGAAAGAAGAACGCTGCGGCGATTGTCTGGCCGGGCTTTGCCGAGGACATCGGCTTTGCGATCCTCCGGATAGACGGGAGCATACGGGCAAACGCGAATGCCGGCATTGACGAGAAGGTGAAGATCCGCAAATCCGAGGCGGTGTACGCGACAAAAGTCGTGATCCAGCCGACCCAGGCCACCCAGCTCGTGGGCGGGGAGCAGTACCTTTCAAGGGTGCTCCGGGGTCGCTCGGTGGTAGAGGGCCAGACGCTCCGCGTCGATATCATCGGGAACTCCGTCACGTTCGTGATTGTCCGGGTCTCCCCCCGGGCCATCGCGATTGTCTCCGATGACACCGAGATCGAGCTCAAGAACGAGCCGTTCAATCCCGAAGAAGGAAAGCGGGAGATCTCCTCCATCCAGTACGAGGACATCGGCGGCCTCGAACGCGAGCTCCAGCTGGTGCGCGAGATGATCGAACTCCCCCTGCGCCACCCTGAGCTCTTTGAAAAACTGGGGATAAAGCCCCCGAAGGGTGTCCTCTTCTACGGCCCGCCGGGCACAGGTAAGACCCTGATTGCAAAGGCTGTGGCAAACGAGGTAGATGCCCACTTCAGCACGCTCTCGGGCCCCGAGATCATGAGCAAGTTCTACGGGGACAGCGAAAAAGCCCTGCGGGACAAGTTCCACGACGCGGAGGAGAACGCCCCGTCCATCATCTTTATTGATGAGATCGACGCGATCGCCCCCAAGCGCGAGGACGTGCAGGGAGAGGTGGAGCGCCGGATCGTGGCACAGCTCCTGGCCCTCATGGACGGCCTTGCCGGGCGGGGACAGGTCGTAGTGATTGCGGCAACAAACCTCCCCAACTCCATTGACCCGGCGCTCCGGCGTGGAGGGAGGTTTGACCGCGAGATCGAGATCGGCATTCCGGACAAGAAGGGACGTTTAGAGATCTTCCAGGTGCACACCCGGGGCGTGCCGCTGGCAAAGGACGTGGATATCGCCGCCCTTGCCGAGACCACGTTTGGGTTTGTGGGCGCCGATATCGCGCTTCTGGTCAAGGAAGCCGCGATGAACGCGATCCGGAAGATCATCCCGCTCATCGACATCAACAAGCAGATCCCGGCCGAGGTGATTGAGCAGCTGCGGATCACAAAAAACGATTTCGATACGGCCCGGAAGATTGTCCAGCCAAGCGCCCTGCGCGAGGTGCTTATCGAGATCCCGGATGTGGCATGGGAGGATATTGCCGGGCTTGACCAGACCAAGGATACGCTGATTAAGATCATCGAGGGGCGCCTGCGGTACCCGAAGATCTTCGAGAAACTGGACTACAAGCCCCCCCGGGGGATCCTCCTCTTTGGTCCGCCCGGGACCGGGAAAACGCTGCTTGCAAAGGGCATCGCAAGCAAGCGCCAGCTCAACTTCATCTCGGTCAAGGGCCCCGAGCTCCTCTCCAAAGGGGTGGGAGATTCCGAGAAGCATGTGAGGGAGGCGTTTCGCAAGGCCCGCCAGTCGGCGCCCTGTATCATCTTCTTTGACGAGATCGACGCGCTCTTCCCGAAAAGAGGCACGGTTGCCGACAACACGCACGTGACCGAGAGCGTGCTCTCCCAGTTTTTGACCGAGCTCGACGGCATCGAGGAACTCAAGGAGGTCTTTGTGATCGGGGCCACCAACCGCCCCGACCTGCTTGACCCGGCCCTGCTCCGTCCCGGCCGGCTCGAAAAACACCTGTACATTCCCCCGCCGGATGAGGCGGCACGAAAAGCGATCCTTGCCACCTATCTCCGGGGCATTGAGGGAGTCCTTGACCCGGACGTGAACACCGGTGAACTTGCCGCACAGACCCGGTTTTTTGTGGGCGCTGATCTCGAAGCGCTGGTAAGAGAGGCAAAGGCGATCGTGATCGATGAGGTGACCGGGGATGGCAGCACCGGGGAGGAGAAGATACCGGAGACGGTCCGGATCACCCGGCAGCATTTCGATGCTGCGCTGGAACAGGTCAAGGGCACACTTGACGGAACGGACTTCGAACGGTACGAGCAGAAGTCCTGGGACCTCCTGTACGCGAAAAACAGGCGCGAGATCCTGTACCAGGCAGTCGGTCTCATCAACCAGGTCGAGTACCTCAGGGGGAAAACCACGCTTAAAGCCGGGATCATAAAACAGGCCGACGAACTGCGGGATCTCGTGTACTGGCAGCGGCGTTCGTTTGACGAGATCCGGGAACGTACCGAAAAGCTCCGGAAGGCGCTTGAAGCATGTACCAAATCTCCGGATTAAGCCCGGACTTTTCCCGGATCTCCCCCGCGGCTTCTGCCAGGGCTGCATGCCGGCAGGGAGTCCCGGATACTTCCGGCCCTCCCGGAAAGGCCGGAAAAATAACGGTCCTGCCCCGGCAGGTCTGCGAGGATGACCACGGAGACCGGGGGATTGCCTCATGGTCGCTTTAGTAAATCATTTATTACAATATGTTCAATAAGCATTACAATAATCCATTCCCTGCACCAGGGTGACCTGTTTGATCGGCAGCGACTATCTCCGGAAGTACAAAACAGAATTCCTGCTTGCCGGGATCCTCTCCCTTGCCCTGTTCCTGAACCTCTGGGGCATCTGGAACCAGGGGATTTCGAATTCGTTTTATGCTGCTGCGGTAAAAAGTGCGCTCGTCAATCCCCCGGTTGCCCTTTTTAACTCCTTTGATCCGGCGGGATTTGTCACGATTGACAAGCCCCCGGTGGGCATCTGGGTCCAGGCGGCATTTGCTTTTGTCCTTGGTTTCTCGGGCTGGGTCCTTGTCCTCCCGCAGGCCCTTGCCGGCGTGGGATCCGTTCTCCTCGTTTATCTTATCGTCTCCCGCCCGTTTGGGAAACCGGCCGGTCTTGTTGCTGCCCTTGCCTTAGCGGTAACACCCATCCTTGTTGCGGTCTCACGGAACGGCACCATGGACTCCCAGCTCATCTTTGTCCTTCTTCTCGCGCTCTGGGCGGTCTTAAAAGCTGCACGGGAGCGGTCCCTGCCCTGGCTCCTTGTTTCGGTTGTCCTTATCGGGATCGGTTTTAACATCAAGATGATTCAGGCATTCGTGGTTGTGCCTGCGATCCTTGCGGTCTATTTCCTTGGCGCTACGGATCTTTCGTTAAAAAAGAAGGGACTCCATCTTGGGCTTGCCGTCCTTGTCCTTCTTGCCGTCTCACTTTCATGGGCGGTCGCGGTTGATGCGATCCCCGCAGACCAGCGGCCCTACATCGGCGGCAGCGGCGACAACACGGTCCTTGGCCTTATTGTCAATTACAATGGCCTCGAACGCCTCGGACTCGAAGGCCGCGGCATGGGCGGAGCATTCAATGGTACCCGGGACCCGGGGGCGGGAGCCGCGGGCGAATACCGTTCGGGCAGTACACGGCTGACCGGTGCGGGGGAACGGACGGGTGCAGGAGCGGCGTCCGCGGGGACAACAGCCCAGGCTGCATTCACCCTGGACCCGGCACGCGGAGGCACGGCTGCCGGCGGCATGGCAAACGGTGATGGTACGCCGGGCATCACAAGGTTCTTTGGCGAAGGGCTTGCCGGCCAGGTCTCCTGGCTTATTCCCCTTGCACTGATTGGGCTCCTTGCATGGATACGAAAACCGGCGGCCCTCTCGATAAGGTCGCTTGAAGATGCCGGCCTGACCAGCGAGCGGGGAGTTCTCCTTGCCGCACTGCTCCTCTGGTTTGTGCCCGGCCTGTTCTTCTTCAGCTTCTCGACCGCATTTGCGCATACCTACTATATCGCGACCATCACGCCGCCGCTTGCCGGCCTTGTCGGTATCGGGGCTGCGGGCATGTACCAGCAGTACATGGCAGGGGGCAGGAAAGGCTGGATCCTTGTCGGCGGCATTCTTGCCACCGGACTCTGCCAGGCTCTCTTTCTTTCCTATGCCATCCACTGGGACGGCCTGCTTATCCCGGTCATTCTTGTTGGGACACTTGCCTGTGCAGGTCTCCTTGCATACTTCCTTGCCCGGGACCACCCGGTGCCGCACAATCACAAAAAAATCCTTGCGGTTGTTGCACTCGGCCTTCTCTTCATTGCCCCCCTTGCGTGGTCCTCCACGCCCATCCTGTATGGGGACCGGGATGCGGTGGCCGGCCCGCCCACGACCGTATCCGGCGCGGGATATGCACAGGCAGGCTTTGCCCTCGCCGGCGCGGACCGGATCCCTGCCATGGACGGGAACGCCAATCGTGGGGCGGGAGGTTTTGCGCTGACCGGTGCGAGAGCCGCAACGGCCCGTAATGCCACGGCATATACCGGACAGGGCAGTTCAACCGACACGGCGCTCATCAATTACCTGCTTACCCATACCACAAATGAGACATGGATCCTTGCAACGCCGAGCAGCCAGTCCGCATCCCCCATCATTGTGGCGACAGGAAAACCGGTCATGGCAATCGGGGGATTCTCGGGCAGCGACCGGATCCTCACAGCGCAGTCATTTGCAGCGCTGGTCAGTGAGGGCAAGGTCCGGTACTTCCTTGGCGGAGGTACCGCAATGGGAGGAGCGGGTGGAGGGAACAGTGCGGTTGCCACATGGGTGGAGGAGCACTGCCGGGCAATCGTTCTCCCTGCAGGAAACGGGACTGCGGGAGCCGGATCCCTGTACGATTGTGCAGGCGCCACATCCGGCTCATGAGTGCTGCCTATGGATGTCTGGGAGGGGGACGGGCCGGTCGCATCTGTCGCCCGGCTCCTTTCCCGGGAAAAGATCCCCGGGTTTGTCGTTATCGGCATCATCTCGACCATCCTTGACCTGGGTCTCCTCTACGGCCTCACCGAATATTTCCATATCTGGTATCTCCTGTCCGCAACAGTCTCGTACAGTTGCGGGATGGTTCTCAATTTTCTCTTAAACAAGTTCCTCAATTTTCAGGATACGAGCCGGCATTACCTCTGGCAGTTTGTCACCTTTGCCCTGATCTCCTCGACCGGCCTTGCCCTGACACTCGGGGTTCTCTATATTGCAGTCGAGATCTTCTCGCAAAACTACCTTGTCGCAAAACTCATCGCGATCATTCTGTCCTTTGCCTGGAACTATCTTGGCCAGAGCAGGATCACGTTCTCTTTAGGGAAACACCGGATCAGCGGCGACCGGAGAGATTACCTGCGATAACGGAGAGACCGGGACGCCGGCACCCTGTGATGCAGACCGGATCCCCGCAACCAATCCGGGCCGGGGAGGGCCCGGCATTTTGTGCGAAGGGGCAGGAGAACTCCCGCCCGTTACGACAACAGGGTACATGATGATGAGCCCATGGATGTGTTACCCGGTGAAACTCAGGTAAATCTTTTTTAACCAGCTCGCAGATCAGATCGATTGGCAGCTTGTTTGCTGGCTAGTACTCAATGAATTGATCGCGTTTCAAAACATTTCCGGGCTGCTAAACATTTGAGAGGTGGAAGGAAAATGAGTAAAATGGTAATGGTCGCAGTGTGGATTTTGATCGGGCTTCTCCTGATTATTGCCGGAGTCACAAGTATGATGACGCTCTATATAACAGGTATCTGCCTGATCCTTGCAGGACTTTTGATCATCATCGTGGCAATCAAGAAGGCGCTCTGGAAGAAACCGGAAATGATGGCGCCGGCAAAATAATCTTCTTTTGTTTTTTCCCTCCCTACAGTCACGGCGCTCTGTCCGGTGTCCGCGGGGTTGTGCCCCTTCGGGAGACCACAGGCTTACCCCCTCCGGGGGTGTATGGTCCGACAACCCCTCCTCACCTGATCAGACCTGCATTAATCCGGGCCCGTATCGGGCTCCGATTCCCTGTCCCCCATTTTGCCTCCTCCCGGAAACGCCCGTAAAACGCTTCTTTTCGGTTCGCGTGGAAAAGAGGCCCTATAATCGCCCCGTTTGCCGAAATTCGCCCGATTTCGATGTCAGCTATTGGCCACCAAGGGCCCTAGAATCGAGGATAATTCTGGCCCGGGCTTTTGCCTATCTGACACCCGAAAAAGCGGTAGAAACGCGAATATGGGGATCTTTTTTTCCGGGGTAGGGGTACCGCAGGTAAAAGATGGCCCCGCTGCCCGCCCCCCGTTCTCCGTCGTAAAACCACTCCTTCTATCAAAACGCCGCCAGGCCCTTACAATCAGATAAACTCCCCCGGGAAAGGCAAATCCCTGCCCCTTATCAGTTTTCGCCATCCAAATGCTGCTAATTGTTACCTCACGATCTCCGACGGAAAAATACCCTGAATAACCTGAATTATTACCGTATTTTCGGGAATTATTACCTTCCGGTCCGGGAAAACGGGAAATCGGAGCCCGTACAAGGCGTATTTTTGAAGTACTGATCCATCCGGAAAAACCGGTGTCCGGTGAAATCCTGCCGGAGTGACTTTTGTTCCCGAGGGGAACACGAATATTTTAGCCGGGAGGATTGCTCCGAATTGAGGCTTTATGGACATAATTCCCATGCCTACAAACAGTAAAACTCCTGCAAGAAGGATAGCGGTTATCACACCGCATAAACCAGCAGCCATACCGGGCGTAAGGGTTACGTTCTATTATTGAAGCATAATTTTTGTGGATGCCGTCTGATCCAAAATTTTGCCATCATCTCACTCGGGTTAACAGCTGTTTATACCCCACGCCAAGTTAACAGAACTTGGTACCAGATTCTGGAAATATTTGCGTCCCGCTTCGGGGCCCCTCAAAATGGCAGATTTCCCTGATACCGATACGAGTTTTCTCACCCCCTTCGGGGGTCGCTCGGGCATCTTGCCAAGCCCTCGCCGGGCAGATTACCTTTTCTGGCGGACATGTGGTCCCCTTCGGGTGACGCATGGGGAATCGCTATGATCATTGCTGGCAAGCAGATCTGCCACAACTTCATTAAACTGATGGGGATAAGAGAGCAAGAGTTGAATATATCATGGATCCATTCAGAAGAACAAAGTTAAAACCGTATTCTTCATCCTGAAAAGATATTTCGGGTGGAACCCTCAAGGCATGCAAATACCGGCTCCATGTCAGAGAAATTAAGATCAAAATCATTCTCTACAATATCTCAAAAATGATCTTTGCTTTGTCCCTCATGATTCTCTTTTTGAGGAATTTTACAGAGCCGATTTTTACTCGTTAAACATATTATTTGATATAATCCACCCCTTACCCCAAACCGAAGTACGGAGAATTTAATTAAATTCCCATATCATTTTAGTACAAGGAATGCGACGTCGGTCCATTTTTATTAAGGGATTGAGTAACCGGTATCGTGGTATGCCGTCACGGATCCGATGTAGTTCCCTGTTGCTGGTGAATTGCGTATGAAATCGTACCGTCTGGTATTGGCAGGATTTCTCCTCATTGTATTGCTGATAATAATTGTGCCGGTATCGGCTGCCTCTCCTATATTCACCCATGTTACCCAGTGGGGATCATCAGGATCAGGAAACGGGCAGTTTAGCCAGCCGGAGGAGGTCGCGATCAACACCACCGGGTACATCTACGTGACGGATAACCAGAACAACCGGATCCAGGTATTTGATCCGAGCGGAAACTATGTTTCCCAGTGGGGATCAGCGGGATCAGGAAACGGGAAGTTTGAAGGTCCCTCCGGGATTGCCGTCAATACGACCGGGTATGTCTACGTGACAGACTATGGCAACGGCCGGATTCAGGCATTTGATCCGAGCGGAGCCTATGTCACCCAGTGGGGAGGTTTCTACCACCTCATTGGTGTCGCCGTCAACACGACCGGGTATGTCTATGTGGCTGACTCGGGCAACAACCAGATCAAGGTATTTGATCCGAGCGGGACCTCTGTTACCCTGTGGGGATCAGCAGGCTCGGGAAACGGGCAGTTTAACCTGCCCTGGGTTATCACCGTCAATACTACCGGGTATGCCTATGTGTCAGACTGGAACAACAACCGGATCCAGGTCTTTGGTCCGAGCGGAAACTATGTTTCCCAGTGGGGATCAGCAGGCTCAGGAAACGGCCAGTTTGACCACCCCTATGGTGTCGCCATCGACTCGACCGGGTATGTCTATGTGGCCGACTCGGTCAACAACCGGATCCAGGTTTTTGATCTGAGCGGAAACTATGTGACCCAGTGGGGATCGGGGTTTAACGATCCCTCCGGGATTGCCGTCAACTCAACCGGGTATATCTATGTGGCGGACGCGGGCAACAACCGGATCCAGGAGTTTTTGCAGATCACTCCTCCTGTCGCCTCATTCACGGCCACTCCCCGTACCGGTACCACCACCCCCCTTACCGTTCAGTTCAATGACACCTCGGCATATTCACCGGATCAGTGGAACTGGTCGTTTGGCGACGGCCAGTGGTATAACACCACGGATGATTCTCTCCGTAATATCACGCATGAGTATACCCAGACCGGAAGTTACACCGTCAGTTTAAGCGTCCAGTATGCGGCGGGATCCGATACCAGCTCTCAAGCCGGGTACATCACGATTACCTTACCTACTACCGCACCCACTACCGCACCGAATTCCGGGGGTCATGCTGCACGAACCGACTATTGGGTCAACTCCGGCAGTGCAAACGACCAGGGTTACACCGGCCCGGCCCCGACGCCGATGGGGGTATCTCCTGCTGCGCCATCGGTCACGAATTCAGGTTCCCCTGGTGTACCAGCGCCAGTTCAACCTCTGGCTGCATCAACCGTAGTCCCGGAACCCCTGCCAACGAACACTCCGGCCACGCCACCTTCCCCGCTCTCCCCTATAACGACATTCATCAGTGAATTGCTGCAGGATATATTCGGCACAAAGTGACGAGAAAAAAGATTGAGAGCATATCTCCAAATGAGGGGATGGAAGTCTGTCAGAACTTTATCAAACCGCACGAGGGGTCAGAGGGCAAAACCCTGCCGGAAGCGTGCGGGATTGTGGTTAATGGGAAAATAGGTGGCGGACTTTAATCCGGAATGCAGCTGCGGCAGAAAAATAAAATTATAAATTCAGGTCACACTTTTTAGACACAGCGTTATTACCGCAATCCCGATGAGCAAACAGATTGCTCCAAGTTGGGAATTTGTTGACATAAGTCCCATGCCTACAAAAAGCAAAACTCCTGCGAGAAGGATAACGGTTATCACACCGCATAAATTAGCAGCCATACCGGGCATAGGGATTACCTTCTGTTACTGAAGCATAATTTTTGTGGATGCTACCGGTCCGAAATTTTATCATTATCTCACCCGGGTTAACACTTGTTTTCACACCTTACGCGAAGTAAACAGAACCGTCGGTGGACAGCAGACTCACCTCCTCCGGGGGTGTATGGTCCGACAGCCCTTCCAGACCTGATCAGACCTGCATTAATCCGGGCCCGTATCGGGCTCCGATTCCCTGTCCCCCATTTTGCCCCCTCTCGGAAACGCCCGTAAATCGCTTCTTTTCGGTTCGCGTAGAAAAGAAGCCCCATAATCGCCCCGTTTGCCGAAATTCGCCCGATTTCGATGTCAGCTATTGGCCACCAAGGGCCCTAGAATCGAGGGTAATTCTGACCCGGACTTTTACCTATCTGACACCCGAAAAGGCAAAAAAGGGCCGAATTTGAGGAACTTTTTTCCGGGGAGGGGATTAAAAAACGGGCAAACTGGGCCCTGTTTGTTTCTTCGGGAATAGGGCGAGTATCCGCCGGGTCTGATTGTTCAAGAGAGCATTTGCCGAAAAGACACGATCTCACGTTTCACTACACCTGCCCATCACGCGGATAATCTAAATTAAATTCTATATTTTTTAGATTTTTACTTGCGTGAAAATATACGATCAATTGTTAACGAACCAAACTTAATGAAGCGAAAGTAATATCATTTCAACATTTTTTAATCATTAAATATCCATGGCAAGAAAAGGTAGATATTTAGAGAAATTTGTTGCTCTATTAGAGAAAATTGAAGTCCCAGATGCTATAATTACAACTCCCGATCGTATTGTTGATTCAGTAACTAATCGATCACGTGAAGTTGATGTTTTAGTAAAACTCAAAACAGGAGATCTAATTTTTTTAGAATGTCGTGATAGAAAATCAAAAGGCGGGGTTGAATGGATTGAGCAAGTTATCCAAAAGGCACGAGATAATAAAGCAGACAAAGTTATTGTTGTGTCTTCTTCAGGATTTACAAAAAGTGCAATCAAGAAAGCTAAGGTTTACAATATAGGATATAGAACGCTTAGAGAAGTCACCGCGCAAGAAATCGGTTCTTGGTTACAGTGTCGAGAAGTTCTATGCAGAACCCCCAACGTAAATTTTTTACGAATAGATATAAATTTAGTAAATCCAGTATCTTCCGATTTTGTATATGAGGGTATTCCACCAAAATCACACGATATTGTATTTTTGAATAAGAAAGATGGAAAATTATTAAGTTTTTGGAATTTGTGGCAATCTTCAAATTTCGATTTTGTATATAATTCATTACAACCAAATGGAGAGAGGAGAACACGCCTTGTCAATTTAAATTTAGATCCCAAATTGCATGTAATTGCACTTATCGGGAAACAAGGATTGGCTGATGTGGAAAATTTTAAAGCAATTGCAGAATTTTGGATAGAAGAAAAATGGGTACCTCTAACCTATCGGAAATATGAAGGAGATAACGGGGTGATCAGTGAAATGATCGAAGCCGAATTGCCAATAAATAAGGAGAGAGGAATTGTGACATTTCATAGAAAACCCGAAAAGAACGGAGAGGCTATTTTTTCAGTCTCCACCAGACCTGTTAAACCGGAATAATGCGCACTAAAACATTGTTAGTTATAACGTACGGTAATACCACCTGATTTTTGACAGCACTTTTCAACATAACTTACCTCCCGACAACTTGACAGAACCCCCAACACAATATTTTATATACTAAACCAGACTAACTAATGGTTAATCCTCGAAAAGGAGGCTTATGATTATGACCGATTCCAACGACGTAAAACTGACCGAACGGGAAGCCGCGAGCAACGACGATGTCAGGCGCAAGAGTGCCATCCTGCCCTGGCGGGTGATCGACCGGCTCCGCCTGCCCGGCGGGACACGACCGGGATCAATGCGGATGCCACTGGCGCAATCCGTCTGACGGCCACGGGATCATCCCCGGTGTTTGCCGGACTGAAACTTCCGCATTGCCAAACTATTTGACAGGAAGAAACGCTATTACGAATTACCGGTAGCGGATTACGAATAACAAGAAAAAATTACGATTGCCATGAACTTCAACAATTTCACCATCAAATCGCAGGAAGCCGTTTCAAAGGCGATAGAATTAGCAACGGCAAAAAAGAACCCGTCTGTCGAGACGTCGCACCTCCTCAAGGGAATGCTCCTGGTTGACGAGAATGTCATCCCGTACCTCCTCAAGAAACTCAATGTGGACCTCAACGGGTTTACTCCTGCGCTCGACCGGATTATCGATGCGTATCCCGAGGTGACCGGCGGGGATCAGCACCTCTCCAGTGATGCCACAAAAGCCCTGCAGAAAGCCACCGCACTTTCCCAGGAGTCCGGGGATGAATTCGTTTCCCTGGAACAGATCCTCCTTGGGATCCTTTCGGTAGACAACAGCACCTCACGGCTGCTCAAAGAGAACGGGGTAAAGGAAAAAGATCTCAAGACTGCCATTGGCCAGTTGCGGAAAGGTGAGACCGTGAACAACCAGAATGCCGAAGAGACCTACAATGCCCTGGAAAAATATGCCCGGAACCTCAACGATCTTGCCCGCAAGGGAAAACTCGATCCGGTGATTGGCCGTGACGAAGAGATCCGCCGGGTACTGCAGATCCTTTCACGGAGAACAAAGAACAACCCGATCCTCATCGGGGAACCCGGGGTGGGAAAGACAGCGATCGCTGAAGGTATCGCCCACCGGATCATCGATGAGGATGTCCCGGATAACCTGAAGACCAAGCAGATCTTTTCCCTTGATATGGGAGCCCTGATCGCCGGGGCCAAGTTCAAGGGAGAATTTGAAGAGCGGCTGAAAAGCGTAGTCAAGGAAGTGACCTCATCTGACGGGGAAATTATCCTCTTCATCGACGAGATCCACACCCTGGTCGGGGCCGGTGGCGGCGAGGGTGCGATGGATGCGGCAAATATCCTCAAGCCGGCGCTCTCACGCGGAGAACTGCATGTCATCGGCGCAACAACCTTAAAGGAATACCAGAAGTATTTCGAGAAGGACAAGGCGCTTGAGCGACGATTCCAGCCGGTGATGGTCAACGAACCGGATATGCAGGACGCCATCTCCATCCTCCGGGGCATCAAGGAGAAGTACGAAACCCACCACCATGTGCGGATCAAGGACGAGGCGATTATCGCCGCCGTTGAACTGTCGCAGCGGTACATCTCCGACCGGTTCCTCCCCGACAAGGCGATCGACTTAATCGACGAGGCTGCATCAAAACTCCGGCTGGAAATTAACTCAAAACCGGAAGAACTCGAAAAAATTGAACGGAAGATCCACCAGCTGGAGATTGAACGGGAAGCGATCAAACGCGAGAAAGACCAGCAGAAGCTCAAGGCCTTAAATGAAGAGATCGGGAACCTGACCGAGGAACGCAACCGGCTGAATGCAAAGTGGCGGTCGGAAAAAGAGCTTGTCGAGCAGATCCAGTCACGGAAGACCGAGATCGAGGACTTAAAGTTCGAGGCCGAACGTGCCGAAAGGAACGGCGACCTCGGGAAAGTTGCCGAGATCCGTTATGGCCGTATCCCGGATAATGAAAAAAGCATGGTGGCGTTAAAGGAAAAACTCACCGTGCTGCAGAAGGATTCCGCGCTCGTGAACGAAGAGGTGGATGCCGAAGAGATCGCCGAAGTTGTTTCGCGCTGGACCGGGATTCCCGTAAGCAGGATGCTCCAGAGCGAAAGGGAAAAACTGCTCAGCCTCGAAGCCGAACTCCACAAGCGTGTTGTCGGCCAGGATGAGGCCATCGCGGCAGTATCCAATGCGATCCGCCGGAGCCGTGCCGGGCTGCAGGACACAAAACGCCCGATTGGCTCGTTTATCTTCCTTGGCACAACCGGTGTAGGAAAGACGGAACTCGCCAAAGCGCTCGCAGAATTCCTGTTCAACAACGAGAACAGCATGGTGCGGATCGATATGTCGGAGTACCAGGAACGGCATACCGTGTCAAGACTGATCGGCGCACCGCCGGGCTACGTTGGCTATGAAGAGAGCGGGCAGCTGACCGAAGCGGTCCGGAGAAAGCCCTACTCAGTGGTACTGCTGGACGAGATAGAAAAAGCCCACCCGGATGTCTTTAACATCCTCCTGCAGGTCCTTGACGACGGCCGCCTGACCGATAACAAGGGCCGCACGGTGGATTTCAAGAACACCATCATCATCATGACCTCGAACATCGGGTCGCACCTCATCCAGGAGAACATGGAAAAAGCCACCGAGAAGGACAGGGACGAGCTCTTTGAGCGCACGCGGGAACAGGTCTTTGACCTGCTCAAGAAGACCATCCGTCCTGAATTCCTCAACCGGATCGACGAGATCATTATGTTCAAACCGCTCACGGAGGATGAGATCCGGACGGTTGTTGAGATCCAGCTGGAGGGCGTTCAGAAGATGCTTGAAAAGAGCGATGTCCGGCTCACGGCCACAAAGAAAGCCATCCGGTTTATCGCCGCCCTGGGCTTTGACCCGCAGTTCGGAGCACGGCCCATCAAACGCGTGATCCAGAAAAACCTGCTCAATGAATTGTCAAAGATGATCCTCGAAGGAAAAGTGCAGAAGGACAAGGAGATCGTGGTTGATGAGAAAGGAGGAAAACTGGTGTTCGGGAATGCCTGAAACCTGAACGCCCGGGGTAATGCAGTTGTAGGGTAGGGAGTAGCATGGAAGATATTGAAGAGCTCAAAAAGGAACTCGCAGAACAGACCCGGCTTGCTGAGGAACGCCTCAATCAGCTGCAATACCTCCAGGCAGATTTCGACAATTTCCGCAGGTGGAGTGCAAAGGAAAAGGAGACGATCACCGCCCTTGCAAACGAGAAACTGATCCACGATCTCCTGGTTATCCTCGACGATTTCGAGCTGGCCCTGCCTTCCTTAGAGCAGGAGAAAAACCGGGAAGGAATGACCATGATCTATAAAAAATTTGCAAAAATCCTGTCCGACTATGGATTGCAACCGATAGAATGCGTGGGAAAAAAATTCGATCCCCATTACCACGAAGTACTTTGTACAGAAAAATGCCCGCAGGAGCAGAACACGATCCTTGAAGACTTCGGGAAAGGCTACCAGTTGAAATCCAAAGTCATCAGGCCCTCGAAAGTAAAGATTGCAGAACATGTAACAGAGAAAGTTGGTGAGAACAATGGCTAAAGAAAAAATCATCGGAATTGACCTTGGTACCTCAAACAGCGAAGCTGCCGTCATGGTCGGCGGTAAACCGACTATTGTCCCGTCCGCAGAGGGGGCTACAGTTGCCGGGAAAATGTTTCCCTCCTATGTGGCCTTTACCCCGGATGGCCAGCTTCTCGTAGGGGAACCGGCACGGCGGCAGGCCGTAAGCAACCCCGAGGGTACCGTTACCGCAGCAAAGAGAAAGATGGGGACAAACCACGTCTATAAGATCTACGGGAAGGAGTACACCCCCCAGCAGATCTCGGCGTTCATCCTCCAGAAGATCAAACGCGATGCCGAAGCGTTCCTGGGAGAGAAGATCACAAAGGCCGTCATCACTGTCCCTGCCTACTTCAACGACAACCAGCGGACCGCAACAAAGGATGCCGGAAAGATCGCCGGCCTCGACGTAGTCAGGCTGGTGAACGAACCCACCGCAGCATCCATGGCATACGGCCTTGATAAGGGTGGCGAGTTCAAGATCCTGGTCTTTGATCTCGGCGGCGGCACGCTCGATGTCACCATTATGGAGTTCGGCGGCGGCACGTTTACCGTTCTTGCAACCTCCGGGGACACCCAGCTGGGCGGCACGGACATGGACAATGCCATCTTCGAATGGATCGCAGATGAGTTCAAAAAACAGGAAGGCATCGATCTCAGGGCAGATAAGATGGCAGTCAACCGGGTCAGGGAGGCTGCCGAAAAGGCCAAGATTGAACTTTCCACCGTTATGGAAACGGAGATCAACCTTCCCTATGTATCGGCGACCCAGACCGGCCCCAAGCACCTCAACATCAAGCTCTCGCGGTCAAAACTCGAACAGCTGATCGACCCGATCATAAGAAGGTGCATCAAACCCTTCGAGCAGGCCCTCAAAGATGCAAAACTCACAAAAGACGATGTCCAGAAAGTGATCCTTGTCGGGGGACCGACCCGGATGCCGGTTGTCCAGAAATTTATCGAGGACCATGTAGGGAAAAAGATGGAACGCGGTATTGACCCGATGGAGTGCGTGGCCATGGGTGCCGCGATCCAGGGCGGGATCCTTGGCGGCGAGATCAATGACATGGTGCTGCTCGATGTAACTCCCCTGACACTCGGCCTTGAGACCCTCGGCGGGGTCCGGACTGCGCTCATCGACCGGAATACCACGATCCCGACAAAGAAGAGCCAGATATTCTCGACTGCGGCGGATATGCAGACCGAGGTCACGATCCATGTGCTCCAGGGCGAGCGACCCATGGCAGCCGATAACGTGAGCCTGGGCCAGTTCAACCTTGTCGGCCTTCCCCCGGCGCCCCGGGGTGTCCCACAGGTCGAGGTCACCTTCGATATCGATGCATCGGGTATCCTCAATGTCTCTGCAAAGGATCTCGGCACCGGGAAAGTGCAGAAGATGACCATCACGGCTTCCACAAAACTGGGAGAAACGGATGTCAGGAAGATGGTTGACGAGGCAAAACAGTTTGAAGAGCAGGACCGGCAGAGAAAGGAAGAGGTCGAGGCCAGGAACATCGCGGATTCCCTTGTCTACACGGCAGAGAAAACAAAAACCGATCTGGCGGATAAACTCAACCCGGATATGGTCGAACGGCTGAATGCTGCGATCACCGGGGTCAAAGCGGCACTGGAGGGTAAGGATACTGCAAGTGTTAAGACCGAAACAGAAAAACTCCAGAAAGTCTTAAGCGAGGCAGGTTCCGCTGCATACCAAGCGGCAGCCCGGCAGCAGGCGGAACAGCAGGGTGCTTCACAGAACACACAGCAGCCTTCGCAGGATGCCGGCGGTTCGGGCAATGCCGGTGGCCCCGGCGGCGAGAACGTTGTTGACGCCGACTTCAAAGTAAAGGATGAAAAATAATTTTTTTTATCACAAATACCCATGGCAACACGCGACTATTATGAGATCCTTGGCGTAAAACGGGATGCCTCAGCGGATGATCTCAAAAAAGCATTCAGGCACCTTGCACGAAAGTATCACCCGGACCTGAACAAGGGCAGTAAAGAAGCGGAAGAAAAATTCAAGGAGATCAATGAGGCATACCAGGTGCTCGGCGACCCCGCAAAGAAAGCCCAGTACGACCAGGGAGGCAATGTCGAGTTTGCCCCAGGAGAAACGGCGGGATACCGTCCGCCCAGTTACGACGACCTGTTCCGGGACTATGGCCTTGGGGATATTTTCAACGCGTTCTCGGGGGGACCCCGGGGGATGCGGCAGCGGGGCGGGGCGGATCTCCGCTATGATATCGAGATATCCATCGCCGATGCTTTCAGCGGGACGAAGAATACCGTTGCCGTACCGCATGATTACGAATGCGGCACCTGCCATGGAACGGGTGCAGAACCCGGTCACGTGAAGGACTGTCCAACCTGCCATGGGACGGGTGAGATCCGGAACCCGCGGAAAGTAGGTAACCGCACGATGATGAGCATCGCCCAGTGCCCGGACTGTGGCGGAACCGGCAAAATCATTGACAAGCCGTGCAGTACCTGCAAAGGTTCGGGAACTGTGCAGAAGATGCGGCGGATCGAAGTGACGATCCCGCGGGGCGTTGAGGACGGGCAGTTTTTGCGCATTGCCGGGGAAGGAGAACCCGGGGAGAACCAGGGCCCTCCCGGCGATCTCTATGTTGTGGTTCACGTAAAGAAGGATGAGATCTTCGAACGGCACGGTGCCGACCTGCAGACCACAGCAGCGGTCGGCCTTGCCACCGCGCTCCTGGGAGGAGAGATCACGGTACCGACGATTACCGGGAGTGCGTCCTTAAAAATTCCCCGCGGTACGCAGAGCCATACCCTTTTCCGGCTCCGGGGCCAGGGGATGCCGTCCCTCAGTTCCGGGAACCGCGGGGATCTCCTTGTCAGGGTGATCGTGAAAATCCCGGCAAACCTGACAAAAAAGCAGGAGGAACTGATGAAGGAAGCGTTCGTGGGTGGGCCTGCAGGGTGAGCCATAATGCGGACCACTGAACCGGGGGTTCATTACCGCTGTTTATCCCGGAAGGCTTGCTTCCCGGAGGAGCGGACGGGAAGCCGGGAGAAAGAACAGTCCGCAGGTCCGGAACGGCAAAAAGGATCAGAACGGGATTTGGGCACTGTTGATTCCCAACCACGTGCGGGGCAAAACATATGGTAACATGGTATTACCGCTCTGTCTTTGACG
Organism: Methanoregula boonei 6A8; assembly: GCF_000017625.1. Lineage (NCBI taxonomy): Archaea > Methanobacteriati > Methanobacteriota > Methanomicrobia > Methanomicrobiales > Methanoregulaceae > Methanoregula > Methanoregula boonei. The sequence goes on from NC_009712.1 coordinate 1,682,815, forward strand.
AACTTGAGGACATGAGGAGCTACCTTGAGGCGCTGAACCGGCAGATATACGGGACCACCCCTGCGGCGTTATTGCCCGCTGCCTCCGGCGGGTCGGCAATAAAAATGCTGCCGGTGCAACCGACAACTCTCCCGACAGATGTTTTTGAGAACGATAATGAAGTGGTGATCGCCACGAGGGTGATCGCCGGTATCACGAAAAAAGATATTGCACTTGACCTGATCAATCCTCACACGCTGGAAATTTCCTGTGAACAAACGGATGAGACCACAAAGGAGAACGAGGGATATTATCAGCGTAAGCATTCGATCAGATCGATGACACGGATCGTCCCCCTCCCGGAACCGGTGACTGATGAGGGATCGTCTGCAACGTTTAAGGACGGCGTGCTGGAAGTCCATCTCAAAAAGATCACGAAAGGATCACGGGGAAAAATACCCGTGGATTGATGATGGAGAAGATCCATGAGGGAGTGAAGCATCTGAAAAGAATCGGTGACCTGCCTCGGGAAAAGGATGGATTCCTGGAACGAACTAAACCGGGTGCCGGCGAAAAATCTCTCACCTCAATAATTGTAACGCGACACGAAGTTTTGTCTCGTCAAAAGGTTTGAGGATATATCCCTCCGGATGAACATCCTTCGCACGATCAAGGGTATCCTCATCAGAGCTGCCCGTGACAAAAATAATCCGTGTATCCAGACTTGCCTTGATTTTGTGTGCCGCTGCAACCCCGTCCAGTTTTCCGGGCATCTTAATGTCCATGAATATAAGATAGGGTCTGGCTGCCTCGGCAAGCTTCACAGCTTCATCGCCGGATTTTGCCTGGACACAGTTTTCATACCCGAGATCGTTGAGACGCTGTAAGAGCAGGAGCCGGATGATCTCATTATCATCAACAATGAGAATTTTTTTGTTTTTATTCGGGGTATCCCCGGCGTCGCTCATTGATGACGCGTCTTGCTGACAGATAGTGGATTTGTTGTCGTTGCCCGGTTCTGCCGGGCTCCCGGTTTCCTCGCCTGCCTGCATATCCTTACCATTCTCATCCGGGACAGGGATATTTTTCGGAGGCCCGACAGCACCCTTATAGGTTGCATTTGCTTTGTGACAACTGGTGGTAAGCCTTTTGCGTTGGAGAGCCAGTTTCTCCCGCATTTGTGTCGAGATCTCGGTGAATGCTTCGAGACCGTTTCTTCCCGTCTTTTTTTGGACCATGACCTGGCGGAGATCATCCTTTGAGAAGACCTTCTCTATAGCGTTAATATCATATATGGTGAGATTGCCCAAACCTAGAATGGTAAAGAAGACGGGCATCCCGTCGCGGTCAAACACACTGGAGAGCAGGTGTTTTCCTGCCTTCTCGATAAGGACAGGACGTATACTTTTATCGCATGCCCTGGTGAGAAGGTGGATCGCAGGTACTCCATCATGTTCAATTCCCCCCAGGTCCCGTAGGTCTGCAATCAGGATGAGTGCCAACCGGTCGATTTGCTCGCCTTTTTTTATCACATCAAAAACGAACCTGCCTTGCCGTGCACAGTCTGATTTAATAACTTCACGGAGCATCGCGAGGTTCTCTGTGCTAATCTTATTCTGGATCTCGCTCTGCATTTCCATGGGGGATAAAAACAGGGAAGAGAACAATATGCCCCAGGCAGAAGTAAGTTTGCGGAAATCCGGTTTTTTGGGTCCCGCGTTCAGAGAGGATTCGAACAGTTCAAACAGCTGCCGGGGGGTAGCCCTCTCAAGAGAGGAGTCTGTGGACTGCGGCATGAGTGCACTGATATGACATCTTGTTGAGGATTTGGGAAGGACCGCATTTTCTATAACCTGAAGCTTGGACTCAAGCGCTGACAGCTTAGCGTTGTAATCTCTTCTGATCTGCTCCAAATCCTCGGCTGAATAGGTGACAGTTGACGATGTATGCCACTTTTCGTTGGAATCTTCCATAATTTTTGCAAGTTATTTTTTCACAATTCTTAAATGCAATATTATTTAGGATATGATAATATTTTCTCTTAAATTAAGATTGTAGCTCTTATTTTCTCTTTAATGATCCCTGAAAAAATCCCAAATGATTTTTTTAACCTACCCTGATCAACAATCCTGATAAAGATCCGGCTCCAACGACTAACCACGAATCCCGCGCCAGTGCAGGTCACATTACCCGGCACCGGGCGGGATGTATCCGGCGGTAAATCAGGAGTCGCACTATGATCCTCAGGGAATTTCTTGACAAAGAGGGAACAGAGAAGAACCTCGCAGAGCTCATACTCTTTTTAAGCGGACAGGCACGCGAGGTCAAAAAAGGATTTCTTTCCACCTGCATGAACACCGGGGCCTGCGGTACCCAAAACATGTTCGGGGAGGACCAGAAGCCCCTGGACAAGTACGCTGATGATGTATTCATCCACGCGCTCCAGAAATCGCGTCTTGTCCGGTATATTGCGACCGAAGAACAGGACCACGTAATCGAAGTGAGCGGCGCAAAGAACCAGTTCGGCGTTGTTATCGATCCCCTTGACGGGTCCTCGCTTCTCGATGTCAACCTCTGCGTAGGCTCCATCATCGGCATCTACCCGGGCCATGTCCTTGAGAAGGGGACAAAAATGATCGCCGCCCTCTATATGCTCTACGGTCCCCTGACGCTGCTCACATTTACCACAAAACATGGTGTCCACGAGTTTGTCCAGTGCGAAACCGGCGAGTTTGTGCTCCGGCACGAAAACCTGAAGATCCCCGAAGGAAAGATCCAGTCCCCCGGCGCCCTGCGCAGGGACTACCTCACTGCCCATGCACAATGGATCTCATGCCTGGAAAACGAGGGATACAAACTCCGCTTCTCCGGCTGCTTTGTGGCTGATGTCCACCAGATCCTCCACAAGGGAGGAGTATTCTCTTATCCCGGCTACAAGGGAAAAGAGTCCGGCAAGCTCCGCCTCCTGTACGAGGCAAACCCCATGGGCATGATCGTTTGCGAAGCCGGCGGTGCGGCAAGCAACGGGCATACGGATTACCGGGAGATTGTCCCTTCCGCCATCGGCCAGGTCACGCCTCTCTACATCGGCGGCAAAAAAGAGATCGCAAAGATTGAATCCTGTATGAGAGAAGGATAAGGTAAGGAAAGACCCACGATGAGCAAACACCGTTACGATCCGATCCCCGGATCAACGATCCTTTCCGGGGTAACAGGAAAGAAAGCCATTGTCATGGCGGCAAATGTCCGCATCGCCACCGTTGCCGAGGGGATTTTTAAGGCGGCAAAAGATACCGACTCCGCGGTTTTCATGGAACTGGCCCGGTCCGAATCCGACCTTAAAGGCGGATACACCGGCATGACCCCGCAGATCTTTGGTGATAAGATGCGGGCAGCGGCTGCAGCAACAGGCTGCGACATCTGGGCGCTGCACGCGGACCATATCTCTATCAAGAAGGGCGATGCCGCAGAGATCGCCGGGACAAAAGAACTGATCGATGCACAGGTAAAGGCAGGCTACACCTCCTTTGCCATCGATGCCTCGCATCTCTTCAACTTCGCGGGAAAGAATGTCCGCGAGGAACTGGCCGAAAATATTGCGGCCACCACGGATATCGCCCGCTACATCAAACAGCAGATGAAGGGAAAGGAGTTCGGCCTTGAGGTGGAGGTAGGCGAGATCGGGAGAAAGGACACCGAGGGCCTGATCCTGACCCGGCCCGAGGAAGCCGTAGGGTTCATCAAGGCACTTAACGAGAACGATGTGTTCCCCCATGTGATCGCAATTGCAAACGGCAGCTCCCACGGCCATGCCTACGATGCGAACGGGAACGTGGTTGAGCAGCTCTCGATCGATATCAACCGCACAAAAGAGATCGCACAGGCGCTCCGCGATAACCACCTCAAGGTCGGGATCGCCCAGCACGGGATCACCGGCACTCCCCGGGACCTCATCAACCTGCACTTCCCCAAGGGAGATATCATCAAGGGCAATGTGGGGACCTTCTGGCAGGACGTGGCATTCGGGGTCCTGAAGATCTACGAGCCCGATCTCTACAAGAGCATCGTAGACTGGACGCTGGAAAAGTACCGCCCTCAGAACCCGGGCAAGAAAGACCGGCAGGTCTTTGACGGCAACTGCAAGATGGCGATAAAAGAGTTCTATAAAGAGATCTACGCGGTCGATGACACCACAAACAAGGCCATGCAGGCAATGGCCTATGCAGAAAGCCTGGTCTTCTTTAGGGCGTTTGGCGCGTACGGCACCGCGTCGGCCATCAGGAAATCCCTGCACTGATTCCCGGTGTGCCTGCAACAAACCAGCCCCAACCATTTTTAGGATCCCCGTGCGATCTCCTAGTTGTGAGTACCCATGCCAAAGACCACCATCTCCGTTATTAAGGCAGATGTAGGAAGTTTCCCCGGCCATTCCCGCGCCCATCCCAAGCTGCTTGAAACCGCGGCGCAGATGCTCAGGGCCGAGAGGGGAAAACTCCTCCTTGATTCCTTTGTCACCCACTGCGGCGATGATCTCGAACTGGTCATGACCCATTCCCATGGGGCCAACAGCGAGGCCGTTCACCGCCTTGCGTGGAATGTTTTTGCCGAATGCACAAAAGTTGCAAAGAGATTCAAGCTGCACGGTGCCGGCCAGGACCTCCTTGCCGAAGCCTTCACGGGCGATATCCGGGAACTCGGCCCGGGCGTGGCCGAGATGGAATTCGAGGAACGGGAGTCCGATCCCGTCCTTATCTTCATGGCGGACAAGACAGGGCCCGGGGCATGGAATTTTTACCTGTACAAGATCTTTGCCGATCCCTTCAACACCCCCGGGCTTGTCCTCGACCCGGCGCTCTCCGGGGGATTTGTCTTCGAGGTGCATGACACCGTGGCAAAACGGATGATCACGTTCTCCTGCCCCGAGGAAAGTTACAGCCTGCTTGCCTATATCGGGTCATCATCGCGGTACGTGATCAAGTATGTGTTTAAACGGGATGGGACGATTGTGGCTTCCACGAGCACCCAGCGCCTCAACCTTACCGCAGGAAAATACGTGGGAAAAGATGATCCCGTTATGATCGTCCGGGCAGAGAGCGGTTTTCCCTCTATGGGCGAGGTGCTTGAACCCTTCACGGTCCCGGTGCTTGTGGCCGGCTGGATGCGCGGCTCCCACAATGGCCCGCTCCTGCCGGTCGGACTCTGCGATGCCAACTGCACCCGGTTTGACGGCCCTCCCCGGGTTGTCTGCTTCGGGTTCCAGGTGGCAAACGGGGCCCTTGTCGGCCCGGCTGACATATTCGATGACCCCGCGTTTGACCGGGTAAGGGCACGGTGCAACGAACTCGCCGATACGATCCGGGCGCAGGGGCCCTTTGAACCCCACCGCCTTTCTGCCGGGGAGATGGAGTACACCACGCTTCCCGCAGTTGAAAAGGAGCTGGAAAACCGCTGGAAACTGCTCAAAGAATAAGACCTCCGTAAGAAGGGGGACTGGTAATCCGGGTATCTCTTTTTTCCCCGCGGGAAACTTTAATAATCTTACGACCCAAATCAGGACAGATGGTTAACGGAATTGTTTTGCCCATAAAGAAAGTGTTTGCTCTCGTAGATTCCAAGATCATAGTCGAGATCAAGGATGAGGGGCGCAAGCTGCAGGGCCGGCTTGTGGCAGTAGACGAATACCTCAATATCCATATGGACGAGACGATCGAATTCGTCAACAACGAGCGCGGGCGGAGCCTGGGCACGGTCGTTATCCGGGGCAACAATATTCTTACCATTGCCCCGGTTCTCTAAAAGAAAGGAGCAGTACCAGCAATGCCTGAACCTGAAGATGAAGCATTTGCCCTGATCCAGTCCCACCCCGAGGGCGTCCTCCAGAGCGAGCTCTGGAAGGAACTGGGTGTGGACAGCCGGAAATGTTCCCGGATTGTAAAAAAACTTGAAGACGGCGGGCTTATCGAGCGTGTTGAATTCAAAAAGGAGGGGATCAAGACCTACCTCCTCCGGGCAAAAAGACAGCCGGTCCGGCCTGAAGACCTGCTTGCCGGTGACGAACTTATTCCCTGTATTGCCTGCGACCTTGAGTGCGTGGTCGAGGATTGCCACCCCTTAATGGACTGGATGTACCAGCTTGCCATTGTCGGGAACAGTTCTTGAGTAACCGGTCCCTTCCCTCACATTTTATCATCTCTTTTTTGTACCATGACCCGCCTCACCCTACCCTTTATCTGCGAGTGCCTGCTCCTGTGCATCCCGCTCAACATCTATGTGATCGGAAATAATCTCGCAGAAGGTGTCCAGTGGGCCCTCTTCCGGTACCAGCAGAGTTCTCTGGGAAACACCCTGATTCTGATCCACAAGGATATCCACTATGTTATTGGCGGGGTTCTGCGGGGTGCCAGCGCCCTCTCGACCGGTATCTGGGTCACCGGGGCGGTGCTTCTTGTCGCGGCACTTGTTGTGCTTGCCATCGCTGCGGTGCGGGACAAACCCGGCCTGGTCCGGCCCGCCGGGATACTCACGATTGCCTGCGGGACGCTCTTCCTTTTTGCGGAACTCGTTGAGTACGGGCCAACACTTGCAAACGATCACGGATCCTCTGTCCCTGTTGGTATCCCGGTCATTATTGTTGTCGGGCTCTGGCTTGCCTGCGGGAATTTCACAACCCCGGAGGAAAATTCCGGGGAGCCGGATGAATGCGCCGGGCCGGAATCCGACGGGACAAAAGGATAGCCACGGTAAAACCGGCCTGATGCCGCAAAAAGGTATTCCGGCTGTAAATTGTGCCCCACCGGCAATTTCACCGCAACAAAAGTCAACTATTTATCCGACCGCCATCCAGATTATAGGTGTACACGCCGGGAAATATTCCCCTCGTTTCGTGAGCCTGTGATGATCTCTGTCCTGTTTGTCGATGACAATACCGAGTTCCTTGCGCAGTTCCGCCCGGTCCTTGAAAAGACCGGCGAGATGAAGCTTGAGGTGGTGGCCTCCACCAAGCAGGCAATCGAGAAACTCAAGAACCGGGCCTTTGATGTGATTGTCTGTTACGAGGACATCTCGCCGGTCAACGGCATCGATTTTGTCCCCGACATGGATGGCGTCGGCTTTTTGCGATACCTCCGCTCCATGGGAAACCCCACACCGGTCCTCCTTTTTCATCGTAAAAGCGAGAGCCGGGTGGCTTTTGCCGAGGTCAGCAACGGCTCGGAGATCGCCATTCCCCGCGCTGCTGACCTGCGTTCACCGGCAGCAGATCTCCTCACGCTCATCAGGCAGGCTGCGCTAAGAAAGAAAGCCGAGCGCGACATCAAGGCGCAGAACGATCAGCTCACCGCGATTCTCTCGGCAACGCCTCTTGGAATCTTCAACATGAAGAACGGGATCATCGAATGGGTCAACCATCCGCTCACAGCCCTTCTTGGAGTCCCGGAGTCCTCGATCGTGGGAAAACCGGTCCGCTCGCTTTTCGTAACCGAGGAGGAATACGTGCAGGTCTGCCGGGACCTCCAGATCCGCCGGGACGTGCTCGGGAACGGGTGTGCTGACTGCGAACTTGTCCGCCCGGGCGGGAGCATCCTTCCTTGCACTCTCCAGGCCAGGCTTCTTGACCCGCTTGATGCAAAAAAAGGCGGTACCGTTGTCGTCACCGACATCTCCGAGCGGAAAAAGATGCGCGATGCCCTCAAGGAGAGCGAGGCAAAGTACCGCGAGATGATGCAGAATGCCCAGAGCATCATCGTGCGTATGGACATGCAGGGCACGATCACGTATGTCAACACCTACGCGGCGGCGTTCTTCGATTACCCCGAGGCAGGCCTTGTCGGGAAGAACGTGGTCGGGACCATAGCTCCCGAGAAGAACCGGGGCGGCCATGATCTCTCGATGATGGCAAACGATCTCGGGTTCAATGCCGAGGGGTACGCGATCAACGTCAGCGAGAATATCCGGCGGAACGGGGATATTGTCTGGATCGCGTGGATCAACAAGGCGATCCGCGACCCGCAGGGCCATATCGTGGAAGTGCTCTGTATAGGTCACGATATCACCGACCGGAAACGGAGCGGGGAAGTACGGATCAGCACCGATACCTGGAAAGACCAGGTGGTTGCAGATACCGATGTGCGCGAAGAGGTCTTTGATTCCGTCTTCCATATCTGCACCGAGATCTCGATCGAGGGCAGGGAAGGAAAACCGGTGGGCACGACCTTTTTGATCGGCGACACCAAAAACGTGCTTGCCAAGTCCCGCCAGATCATGCTCAACGCCTTCGAGGGCCATGTCCCCGAGATGCGCATGGTCACCAACCCCGACTTAAAGGAGAACATCAAGGAGTTTGCCCAGCTTGACGGGGCATTCGTGGTCTCGGGCGACGGGTTCATCGAGGCTTCGGGACGGTACATCACGGTGGATTCAAGCAAGGTGACGCTCCCCAAGGGCATGGGCACCCGCCACAACTCGGTTGCCGCAATAACAAGCGTGACAAGGGCCGTGGGCATCGTGGTCTCCCAGAGTGGCGGCGGGATCACGATCTTCAAGAACGGGCTGATTTTGAAGAAGATCACGCTATGAGAAATTTTTGAAATGGCGCACGGTTAATTGTGGCGTCATCTTTGCTATGATTTATTCTATATATTCTCAAAACAGTGCGAGTACGCGCCCCCTCCGCCCCCTCGCGCTCGACGGGTGACACAGCCACACTCGTCTCGCTAGGAGGAACAACCGGGAAAGGTTGTTCTCTTTTTCACGGCCGGCAGTTGTTTGAGGAAAAAAGATGGATCTGGAGCAGCTGATTCCGGAAAACAATCGCTCAGACACCTAAGTCCGACCAGTCGCTCGCCGTCAAATCCCTTGATCAAATCCGGACCCGGTAAGTACGTAGCGGGAAAACCCGACGAGGCGTTTTCTCGCGTCCGGCATCGCTCCCCATCAATGCCGGTCTTGGTGCATCTTCGAGACTCTTTACATACAGGGCGTGGCTGATTTTGACGGAGTCATCTTTTTTGAGTCACGACAACGCAACGGAGCCGATCAGTTCCCGTACTGCCATACCCGTCGCTGCTTTTTTCCAAACCTTATTTCCGCCGGGATAAGTCCCGTATTCAGCGGGATCTGAAAAAAAGAGAGAAAAACGATTACCGAAGCATCGCGTCGAACCGTTGCGCCTTCTCCCCGTCCATAAGACAGAATGCCTGGTACTGGAGGCCCATCGATTTTGACACCGGGCAGGTCGTGCAGATACATCCTCCCTTGTCCGCGGTGATGCACTTAAAACTCGTCCCCCGGGCACAGAAAACGCTCTCACCGGCCTTACTTGCACAGGTCGCGGTATAGGTCGGGCACGTGCTGCAGACGCATATCTTTTCGAGTTCCCCCACCTTTGCCCTTGCCTGGTTGGCCGGCATCTTCGTCATTGACTTCATTGCCTTTGTGAAGGTGTCTTCCGGCATTACGCATGTTGTGCTCGCTGACATTGCCATTTGTTTTCACATCCTGCAGAAAACCGGATCCATACGTGATCCAGCTTTCCGTTCAGCCTCCCTTTTTCCCACGGTATTTAATAAAATATCCACAGGTGTTGAATTGTGAGACACAATTTGAAAGTTCCCGGGCACCTGGTATCCGGGCTAACGGGTCAAATCGTCATTCCCGCGAGCGTTTGGTGTTGCCCGGGCTGCCTGACTTGCCCCCTGATTGGGCAATTGCCTTGATCAAAACCGGATCCTGCTACGTTCGCAAAGCGGAAAACCCGGCACGGCATTATCTTGCACCTGACATCGCTCTCCTCATCAAAAGCATCAGGAAAAAAATTCTCGTGCAAGTACTTTTTTCTTTTTCTCAATCATGAGATCGTTTGTCCGGCAGAATGCGTAAGATCCTTAATTGTCCTTTTAAGAGTTACAGCGCATCGCGTATGGGATTACAGGGGTATTAGCACCTTTACTCCCACTATCTGACCTGTACTATTCCGGGCCCGAATTGAGCCCGGACTTCACCTTTCCGATCCGGCCCCACTCAAAATTCGCCCGTAAAATGCTCCGTTTCAGGTCGCAAGAGAAATATCCTTAAATTGAGCTCTGTTTGCCGAAATACGCCCGATTTAGATGTCAGCTATGGGCCACCAACGGCCCGGGAACCGAAAAAAAATCCCCCGGGAGGCAAATACCTGCCTCCACTCAGTTTTCGCCTCCCAAATGCTGCTAATTGTTGCCTCTGGTTCTCCGGCGTAAAAAGGTGGGTTTTCGACCGAATTATTACCGTTTTTTTCGGAATTATTACCTCCCGGTCCGGAAAAGCAAGGAATCGGAGCCCGTACAGGGCGTATTTTTGAAGTACTGATCTATCCGGGAAAACCGGTGTCTGGTGAACGCTGTACAGAGCAACGTATGTTCCCGTAAGGGAACAGGAGTTTACCTCCCGGGGTGACAGCACCGGCACCTCCGTTCCTCCAGATTGGACTTAAGCTAATCCGGGCCCAAATTGAGCCCGGATGACCCTTTTTGGATCCAATCCGGACCTGTATCGGGCTCCGTTTCCTGGCCGGCAAAAATAAGCCCAAATAGGCCGTATTTTGGCAAACGGACAAAATAAAACGATCTCATAAAGGCCCTTTCCAGCCCGATCCCGGCTCAAAACGGGCATTCCCCAATCCTAAAAAAAAGAGGCTGCCGGATGGCCGCTATTGCCCGCTAAAGGGCATTATATGGGGCTCAATTTGAGCGTATTTTGGCGAATAAATCGATTAAAACGACTATTTTCCACGTGAACCAAAACGGACGGTTTTACGGGCGTATTTTTGGGTATGGCGACACCCTTCGCGTGGGGGGGATGACAGTCCCCACGACATCACCATTATGCAATCATGAGTATACGGCCCGGCCAATATCTTCCGGAAAAGTGCGGATCGGGAACCATTGATTCTGGAAAATAATCAACCAAGCTGCGGAACATTTTGGAAAAAATTTGATCCGATTGCTGGCGATTTAAAAAAAGTCCGAGCCACGCGGGAAGAATCCGGAAAAAACAGTTGGCGCCGGTTCTGAAAATTTCCTGAAAAAAGTAAAATTATTCCCCGGTTTTTCCCGGCTTCGTTACCCGGTATTATAGGACCGGAACGGCACGTACTGGTCAAGGATCTTTACCGCATCCCCCTGGGGCGTGATAGCCCAGGCCTCGGCCCGGTCCTGGTAGCCGGTGGTTGCCGCAAAAGTAACGCTCTGGCCCATGGAGAACGGAGGGTCCATCTCCCCGGTCTCGACAACGCCATCCGACCGGGTGACTCTCAGCAGGATCTGCGGGATGAGGTTCAGGCCCTGGCCGCCCCGGAAGGTCATAATGATCTGCGGGTTAATGGCCATCCCGTTGCTTGCTGCCTGTACGTTCACGCTCCAGTAGGTGGGAAGGGTCCCGGTGGGTTCCGGAGTAGCGGACTCCGGGGGGAAAGCAGAAGTCGGGGTAGTCGCTACGGTTGTTGCAGCGGTCATCGTTGCCGGCGTAGTATCAGGAGTACCGGATGATGTTGAGTCCGGCTGGGTGCAGCCGGCAAGAGCAAGCCCCAGCACAAGGAGAAGTGCCGGGACAATGGCCAGTCGGAAGTTCATGCGGGAACATGAACCCTGAGGGTATATATGATAATAGGATAGCCGGGGTTAGATAGCGTTAAGGTCCGGTCCTTCAGTCACGCGATCCTTTCCGGCACCCGGGATGCCCATCCGCACTCCGGCAGGTGTACCGGCAGATGTTTCCCACGGCCCGGAACGCATCTTCGAGATCCGGGAAATTGGGGATCTTTGACTCCCGTAGGATCCGTTGCGGTGTCTTCATGGAATCGCCGCCAATCATGCAGCCCACGATCATCTTTTTTGTGTGGGTTGAGAACCGGATCAGCTCGTTTGCCACCCGTATGGGATTGGAGATTGCTGTCGGGACCGCGATCACAAACGCGATATCCCAGAGATCCTGATGCCGGATCAGGATATCAAACGTTTTTGCGTACTGCTCGGGATGTGAATCCCCCACCATGTCCATGGGATTGGCCCGGTTCCAGGCCGGGGGAAGGACCGCATCCAGTTCCCGGACCAGTTCGTCCGGGAAATGCACAAGATCGATCCCGAAACGTTCCGCATAATCCGAGGAGAGCACCGCAAACCCGCCGGCATTGGAGATGACCACGGCCCGGGTACCGGAAGGGTAGCCTTCGGAGGCAAGAAGTTCTGCGGCCTGGAACGCCTCCCGGATCGAGCGGACCGGGATCATCCCGGCCTCGCGGAACGCTGCCAGGTACACCCCGGCACTCCCTGCAAGGGATCCGGTATGGGACGATGCGGCCTTCTGCCCAATCTCCGAAGATCCGGATTTTATCACGATCACCGGTTTTGTGGGTGTGATCCGGCTCACCACATCGAGGAAACGCCGCCCGTCCCGGATCTCCTCCACGTACAGGATGATGGCGTTTGTCGCCGGATCAGAACCGGTCCATGCAACGAAATCCTCGAACGTGAGATCGAGCTGGTTTCCCACCGATATGACTGCCGAAAACCCGATCTCCTCGGGCAGGCTCCAGTCCACAATCGTGGTAATAATCGCCCCGCTCTGCGAGACAAACGCGATGGAACCGGCCCGGGGGGAGACCGGATCAAAGGTAGTATTAATTCCCTGTGCTGGCAGCATGAAACCCAGGCAGTTGGGACCCATCACCCGGATCCCGTACTTCCGTGCAGCGGCAAGCACCTGGTCCTCAAGCACCTTTCCTGCCGGCCCGATCTCGCGGAAACCTGAAGAAACAATCACGGCAAGCGGGATCTTCTTTTTCCCCGCTTCCTCGACAATGGCCGGCACTCCCGCCGCAGGAATCGCAATGACCACAGCATCGACGCGGTCCGGGATGGCAGAAAGGGAAGGATACGCCGTCTTCCCGAGGATGTCCGCGCTTCCGGGGTTGACCGGGTACAGGGCCCCGGGGAATGCAAGCATGTTCCGGCAGATGGCGTACCCTACCTTATCCGGGTTCTGGGATGCGCCGACTACGGCAACCGATCCGATCCGGAACAGGTTCCCCGGCGGCGCCACATCGCCTGTATCCTGACGGGCCGGTAACGGCAGATCACTCACGTAAATCCGGGCATCGACCGCACACGCACCCTTCCCGTACAGGATCACCGGGTTGATATCGAACTCCGCGATCTCTGCATGTTCAAGGAACATGCGCCCCAGTGCCCCGATGATTGCACAGAATGCCTCCTCGTCTTTGGGGCCGGCGCCCCGGTACCCGGCGAGAAGCGGGTAACCCCGGAGACTGCGGACCATGGCCCGGACAGTCTCGTCGCTTGCCGGGAGGAGACGAAGGGAGATATCCCGGAGCAGTTCCACGAGCGTACCGCCCATGCCCACCGAGAGCACCTTCCCGAATGCCGGGTCGGTCTTTCCCCCGACGATCAGTTCGAGGCCGGCTTTTTGCTGCTCCTCAAGAATGACTCCCTGGATCCCGGCCTCCGGGTATGCCGCCTTCACGTTCCCCATGATGGACCGGAATGCTTCCCCGGCCTCCTCAGCAGATGCAATGCCGGTAATGACACCGCCCGCATCGCTCTTATGGATCACGTCGGACGAGACTATCTTTGCCACAAGCGGAAAGCCGATCTCTTCAGCTTTTTTTTCGGCTTCCGCCGCCGTCTGCACGATCGCGTACCGGGGCACCGGAATGCCATATTTTTCCAGCAGTGCGTAACCTTGTGCCTCGGAGAGCAGGGTGCGGGTCATGGTGGCAACAACTCCTTACCTGATAGTTCCGCCCACCGGGTTAATGAGGATTGTGCAGATCTCCGGGTAACCTGTTCCTCTAGAGGGATATGCAAGACAGGTAGTTCGCCCGGGGATTTTACGCTCTGGCCCGGTCTGACCGGAGGCACACAAAAATCCTTTGGAGATCCCTTCCGGGAATTGGTATCATTATTCGATGACCGATGAACGCCGCCGCACAGGATAACCGTTCATTCTTGTGCGGGAATTTATCAATGGGTAACGGTGGTGATGAACCTGTATGGAACTGATTGAATATCCGGGCGGGGATCGGATACGTTGTCAGAGGGCAGGGGATAGTAATGGGATGAAAATCCGGTTTTGCCCTTTCATTACTCTTTTAGCTCCGACTGCACTGCCCCGGTACCTTCCTCATCCACATCAATAACCCGGTCCACAAAGGTTGTCAGCTGGAGGAGAAGATTAGGATCAAGTCCCTTCTCCACAGCAAGGAAGATCCCGGAAAATTTCATCAGCCGCAGTTTATTCGTGACAAAATGGATGAACTTGGTGATATTCTGGGACGAGATATAGATAAGCATTGCATTGACCGAATCAAAGAGCAGGGAAATTTTCTTCTCCTTGTTACTGCTTAAGATTCCCGTGATGGCGATCCCAAGATCGGTAAGATCAGAAGGGTTGCCGACGAACCGGCAGTTTAACACCGGTTCGTGATCGTGCCCTATCGCGTATTTCGTGACAGTATCGACCACAAATATCTTTTCCATCGGGATCCCTTTCTCCGCATAGTTCTTTTTGAGGATATCATAGGGCAGGTTTACCGTGACTACGAGCACGTAATAATCCCGCAAAAGCAGCATCCGGATCAGATTAATATTTTCTTCCCTCATTCGTGCAGCAGGGGCGGTAATCAGGTACAGCCCCTCGTCTTTGAGATCAGCCTGGGTAATTGCCATATCTGATCACCTTATTCTGTCAGGAATTTTTTCGAGGCATCCGGGATCCCGCCCGAATGATCGACAATTGCCCTGTTCAACTCGTTGATGTTACTGCGGATCTGCGCGAGGTTCTTTGTCTGCAGCCTGAGCTGGAGGGTAAGATCAGGAATGCTCACTTTGCCCCGGTCGATATCGCTTACCACAGACTCAAGGTTGTTTTCGATAAGGGTAAGGGGATTTTTCAACCGCATGGCTGCCTCGCTGATAAACGCGAGGAAACGCGCCTCGCTTATTTTGAGCGCGATCTCTGCCTGTCGTTGTTCGGTAATGTCCCGGCCTACCGACTGGTATCCGGTGATCGTTCCGGAAGAATCGAAGATCGCACGATCGCTCCATCGCTGCCACAGTATTGTGCCGTCCGGCATGATGATCCGGTGTTCGATGCTATCGACCGGATGGTCCGGGGTCAGGGATGCAAAGAACTGTTTCACCCGTTCCCGGTCTTCAGCGGGGATCCGGGGGCGGATGCGGTGTCCGATGATATCTTCGCGCTTCAGCCCGAAATACCGGCAGTAGGCATCGTTGACAAAAACATGCGTGCCATCCGGTAAGAACCGGGAGATGAATTCCGTCTGGTCCTCGACAACATTCCGGTACCGCGCTTCGCTTTCTTTGAGGGAGATCAGTGCCTGTATCCGTAGGGTAATATCCTGGTTTGCCCCATTGGATCGGATCGTGCGACCCGTTTTGTCCCGGGTTGTGCGGATACGCACCTTGATATACCGGATCTCACCATCCCTGCGGATAATCCGGTGCTCCAGTTCAGAGGGTGTGTCCGGGCCTTGTGAGGAGAGGGATGCGGCGATCCGTTCCTGAACGAGACCGGCGTCTTCAGGGAGGACGAAATTTTTCACATAAACATCCGCTGGCATCCGGTACCCCCCTTCGCGCTCTGCGGTTGTACCATAAAGGGCGTAGAACCGGTCGTTAAAGATGAACGTACCCGATGGCAAATCAAATTCCCAGTATGCCATGTGCGCCAGTTCCATTGAATCTTCAAGCAGGAGCTTGTTGGCTTTAAGCACCTCTTCGGTACGTTTACTCCTGGTCACATTAATGAATGATTCGACAGCCCCCAGAAGGACGCCCTTATCGTCACGGACCGGTGATGCGGTAAAATAGAACCATCTGCCATTTTTTCCGATATGCGGGAAAAAATCCACTGCTTCATACGATCCGTCGATAAGCGGGGACCGGGTGATCCTGCCCGTATACCATTCGGGAAATTTTTCAACATTTCCGTCCACAAGGAGATCGGCGAGGGTCGGGCGTTGTTCAGTATAAAACGCACGCCAGGGATCCGTGGAGCCGTACATTTCTGCAGCCTTGATCCCGCTCTCGATCTCCATGGCCCGGTTCCAGAAAATAACCCGGTGATCCGCGTCGATCACAAACTGCGGGGCCGGGGAACCATTCAGGAGCGTGTCCAGTCGGGCTTCTGCGGTACGGAGAGACCGTATGGGGAAGAATGCGATGAATGCTCCGCATGCACTCACCACGACCATGGTAAGAAGGGAAACCTCCCACATCCCGGGATACGGATAAAAAAAGTTATAGCCCGTCTCAAAAATGCCGGTCAGGACAAACATTCCCATAAAAACAAGAATCAGGGAAAAACGGGGATCGAGCCCCGGGATTTTCCTCCACATACTGCGACTGTCCATCATGTACCTTCCCGTTATACCCTGGACCTGGCAGGGCAGGAACCACACCGTGGAGCATTTTTGTATGCCTGCAAGGACCGGAAGAACGATGGAGGTATCTGGATAACAACGGGTAATATAATGTCGTGTGAAAAATATTTTTTAGAAACCTCTTTTTTTTAGTAAATCGCCATCCAGGAAGCCCGGTACTTCCCTGAAGTTACTTCCATAACGTGAATCCGGGCCAGAAATGAGAGAAATACGGGGGCTCGTCACACACAATCTGCTTTTGGGGGAGAGTAACACCAACCCCTTGGCCCGCCGGCAAACCGGGGAAAACAGGATTTACCGGTAATTACCTTAAAAATCAAAAATTAAGACATATTTTGCAACAACAGGACAGATTTATCCTCCATCCAACGATATGGTGTCAGGCTCTTAACAGGAAAAAGGAAAAAATTTAACCGGGGAGCGGAGTTGAAACCATACTACCTGACAATCAGAAATGCAGGGCCGGCGATGCCATTGATGACGGTCGCGTGGCTGCATATACAGTACAGGATGCTTTAAAACCTGATTCAAATTCCCCGGTTGCATCCATGCAGGAGAGTCATGACAATGCCTGGGAATTTCCTTACCAGTCTGTACGGTATTGCGATCTCACCCGGTTCCGCGACAGGTAATGATCATGAACCCGTTACCCCGGTCATCAAAAGCCATACTCGATATTCTCGGTACCTGTGGTGCAATGACCCACAAGGATCTCGTGGGCAAATGTGACTACTCCCCAAGAACCATACGCTACGCCTTAAAACAGCTCAGGGAAAGAAAACTCCTCATAGAAAAGATGAACATCCATGACATGCGCCAGATCATTTACCAGTACCGTATGGCTCCCGTACAGGAAAACGGGAATGCTAACCTGCCGGCGCCATCCTCCCGGCCCAACCGCGACTTCTGGAGAGTGCAAATCCCCATCCCGCGCAAAACAGCACCAGGTACAAAAAACCTGGAGTACAAACAGCATTGCGGGAAATACCGGAACTAAAAATAAAAGAATGATGGTTTGAACGGTCACAACTACCGGGGTGGACCGCCGGGTATCATCATCCGGCAGAGGACAATAGGTTCGTCCGAAAGAAACACCGGATCCATTCCTAAAATCCAAAAGAAAAAATCCGTGCCTGTCCTCGAATAAAAAAAAATTACTCTGCCCCGTACGGGCGGTTTGCCCGCAGGCACTGCGCAAGATCTGCAAGGACAGGCTCGATCGCCTGTTCCTTCCGGTATCGTTCTGCGATCTGCTCGGCAAGGCTGCCTTTGGCAATCCGCTCTTTGATAACCGGGAGATACTGCCGTTCCTCGGCTGTTGCCTTTCGCCAGGCATGAGAGTACAACGCTTCCAGTTCGGGCAAGAGGCCGGCCGTACCCTGCCGGATCGCTGTTTCGGTAAGCGCAAGGAGCGAGTCCTGGTCGCTCTCCACCGGAAGGGTTGTACAGCGGAGAAGGGAGGAGACGAATGCCACAAATGCCATGTCCGAGCGGACGCACTCCTGTTCGTCAAGCGCCTTGATCTCCAGGCACTGCCGGGAGAACCGGATGATAAGGCCGCTTGAATTGAGCCACTCCTCGCAGAGGATTGCCGCATCCCGTTCCCGGAGCTCTGTATAGATCACTTCCTGCGCAGATTTGTACTCTGCAACAGATGAAAGCCGGGCCGGGATGATCCCGCTGCAGATCCCCGGGATCTCTTTCTGGTTCTCGCGGTAAAAGAGGAGCCGGTTGTCCATGGCCCCGGTCAGCCTTCCCTCGACCATGGGAGAGGAGGCCGAAAGCGCGATAAGGTACGGGAGCAGGGTTCGGATCCGGTTGTACTGCACGAGCAGGTCCTTTTCCCCGGCATAGGAGAGATTGATCTGGAGCGCCTGGATATTGAGCCACCCGTGCTGGCGGATATTGAAGAGCCGGTCATAGGCCTCGTAGTACTCTCCCTCGTCATGGTCCCACACAATAGCCCGGTCAAGGGTAAGTGTTGGGTGCATCCCCAGCCCAAGGAGGTGGTACCGGGCAGGAAAAACCCGGTAAAACTTTTCTATGCCGGAAAAGATCTGGGCCTCAAGCGCTGCAGGACCGGAGGCCGGCGTGCGCGGGACAAACTCGATCACGCTCTTCTGGAGCTCTTTTCCCAGATTTACTTCACCAAACCGGATCTCGCTCTCGAACCGCCCGCAGATCGCCTTTATGATCTGGTCGGAGACCGGGAGCGCTGTAAAGTGCGCATCGTTGATCGAGTACTCGTGCTCTGTTCCGACAGTCATACCGGGGGGTGTTCCCGTGGAATAACCGCCACGAGATCGGTCTCGGGTTCCTCGATCCGGTTGATCGCCTCGATCTCTTCTTTGGGGAGGCCGGAAACAAGCCGGACAATATTCTCTGCCGCCCGTTCGTACTGCTGGTGGTACGCCGCAGGTTGTTCCTTAAGGAGCGGGACAATCGGGCATATGGATGCCTGTTTTAAAAAGATCCGGATGGTGTCGTTTACCACATCGAAGGTAAAAGGACCGGCCCGGCAGGTCTCGGGCTTGATCGCATGGCAGGTGCATTTGTGATCCACCATGAGGATACAGGTATTGTCCTTGTGGGTCCGGAGCCGGAAATAGCCTTCCTTCCGCTCAAACGATGCTGCCGGGATGCCGGCAGCAATCAGGGCACGGTACCGTTCCTGCGAAACCGGGGGATGTGCCTCATCGCAACAGTGTCCCCCGCAGGCCATACAGATAGCTTCGGCACGAAGCAGCCAGTCTTCGGTCATAATAGATCACGCCGCAAAAAGGTGGCCGATGATCTGCTCGTAGATCTGCGGGTAGCAGGCATCCTCGCCGCTCTCAAGCGACGGGTTGTCATTTACCTCGATCACGCAGGCATCGCCGTTGTTGTTCTTGATATCCACGCCGTACAGGCCGTTCCCTATGGCATTACCCGCCTCAATCCCGAGTTGCACCACGTGGGGAGGGACAGCTGCTTCGGGCATGCTTTCCACCCCGCAGTACACAATATGGCCGTTGACTGAGGCCTGGATCTTGAAGGTCACCGAGGGGATCGTGTACTTGCAGGCATACAGGAGTTTCCCGTCAAGGACTCCCACTCTCCAGTCGTATTTGCTCTCCACGAACTGCTGGACCACGATCCGGTCCGACATCTTGATGAAGCGCCGCGCAACCCGGAAGAACTCGGCGATATCGCTCACCTTCTCCACCCGCTGCGAGAACGAGGTCGAGGGTTCCTTGAGGATGAGCGGTGTTCCCAGTGTATCGAAGAGCTCGGTAACCTTTTCGACCGTGAGATCGGTTTTTGGCAGGAATACCGTTCTTGGGAGCGCGACGTTCATCCTGATGAGATGGGAGTACATGTTGATTTTGTCCCCGCAGATCTGGATGGAGTTTGCATCATCTATTACGGGAATCCCGTGGAATTCCGCCATCCGGGCCGCCACGTAGGTGATGTTCTTGGGATCGGTCCGGGCCCGGATAAAAAGGGCATCCATTTTCGGGATCTTGTTGATATCTACGGGAAAAAGGAACTCCGCGTTGTGCCCCAGGGCTTCCGCCACGTCCCGGCAGTGGATCAGGGCAGTAAGCTGCTCGGCGTTGGAGAGGGTTTTCCGGTCCACAAAGATGCCAAGCCGGCTCATAGGAACACCTGGTGATCGCGGTACGCCGCAAGGAATGCCCGCTCTCCCGGGGAGAGGCGCGTGTACCGCGTGGGGGCGAGCGAGGAGAGAGCGCAGGTGTCGCCGTTCCGGACAAAGACCATGTTCACAAGCGGGATGGAGAAGAGCCCGTAGAGTTTCTCCGCATAGCCGGCGATTGTCGCACACCTGTCCGTAGTCTTCCCAAAGACTGCCGTGCAGGTGCAGATCGCTGCATCATCGTCGATCTTCTGGTAGCAGAAGGGGTACTTGCCCCGGTTGGTGATGTGCTTGATCACATCCTTTGACTGATCGCTGTCCCGTACCACCGCATAATCGGTAGCCGTGGCAAAGTAGTTGATGCCGTACAGGATGGCCGGCAGGGGAACGTACGCCTGCGAGATCCCCCATTCTGCTACCGGGATACCGGCACGTTTTGCGCGCTCAAGGCAGACCGGCACCACGAATGCATCAAGAACATCGCGGCTGGAGGGGCGGGTTGCCTCGCCTGCCTGCTCGCGGGCAAGAATGGTGTAGTAAGCCTCGGATTTGTATGAGTAGTCCTCGGCAATTACATGACAGGCACTGTCCCGCTGGATCACCGCAAGGGAGTCCCGCACCATGGCGTGATCCTTCCGGTGCAGGACATGTGCCGCTGCCCGCTTTTTTACCACCGGGCGGGGAAGCGCGCCTGATGCTGTGCCCGCGGTTTTGGAAAGAATGCTGCCCCCGGATTCAGGCATAGCCCCGGCCTCTGCCGAAGCATCCCACCTATCGTTCATCTGCAGATCAGCTCGTTTGTTACCCTCGCTGATCGTCCCCGGGGGCCGGGTAGTTCCGGTACGGCATGGCAGGACCGGGCAAAAGACAGATTACAAATCATACGCGCCGCGGTTACCCTGCAGCGCTCTATAGAAAAAGAAGGAGAAAACGAGACCCGTTTATCCTCTTTTTCATCGTCATCGTTGCTGACACAGACGGTCATGTTCAACACTAATCCGGCACACGTGACCGGATTTATTCTCTTTTCTTCTATAAGCAGAGGCCGTATAATGTATCTTTGGGTGTTCCACCCTGCATTTATGATTACGGGTCATAGCCCGGGCCGGGACCAGAGAAGACGCGCAGGTCGCACTGTTATTTCCGTACCGTATATCCCCGTTCGGTCAGGACCCGGATCACCAGATCGTCCCACCGGTTATCGTCCGGCTCGTGCACCGGATCGATGCATTCTGTAAAGATACGGGTCACAAACGGATCCTCCGAGCAGAGGTAGCGCGAGAACATGATCCGCCCGGCCCTCCTTCCGGTCCGGGAAAGGATCAGCATCCTCCAGCATCCATAGTCCCGGCAGATATCGGGCCGGGTCAGGTGCACGGTACAGAATGCCTTTTCGGAACCGGGCTGGTGCCGGAAGAACGGGCATGCCTCGGGGAGTTTGTCAAAGATGGCCCGGTCATCGTACAGGGCCTGCTTATCCGGGTCCACCACAACAACGTTGGACTCGTTTGTGTAACGGTTAAAGACCACAAACGTATAGTTTCCGCGATCCTCGGTTATGCTGTGCACCAGCCCAAGGTGGCTGCAGCATTCCCCGCACTGCTGGCAGTCAAAAACCATTGTCCCGGTCCTCTACCGGACATAGAACGCCCCGCGTTTTAATGGCACTGGTGCAGGGGAAGGTTAAAAAAAACACTGCTCTTGCCGGAAATTGCCAAGATTAATACCGGTCCCGCACATATACGTACCATCGCATGGAGATTCTTTCGATTCTCTTAACCATCGCCGGGCTCTGCCTTTTTGAGACGATCACAAGCATTGACAATGCCATTATCAATGCCGAGGTTCTCTCCACCATGTCGCAAAAGGCACGACGGTGGTTCCTGATCTGGGGTCTCCTTTTTGCCGTCTTTGTGATCCGGGGCGTGCTGCCCTGGCTGATTGTCTGGGCCTCAGCACCCTCGCTTGGGCCGGTTGGCGCACTCACCGCAACCTTTTCTAGCGACCCCGCGGTTGTTGCCGCAATCGCCCAGGCCGCCCCGATCCTTCTTGTGGGCGGCGGGACATTCCTTATCTTCCTCTTTTTACACTGGATCTTTTTAGAGGAGAAGGAGTACGGGATCTGCGGCGAGCGTTATATCGCTACAAAGGGTGTCTGGTTCTTTGCCGTGGTCTCAATCTTCCTTGCCGGCCTTGTCTGGCTTGCCATAAGCAAAAATCCCATGATGGCCTTTGGTGCGGTTGTGGGCTCCTCGGCATTTTTCATTGTGCACGGGTTCCGGCAGAATGCAGAGGAGCATGAGAGAAAAATGGTCTCGGGCGATCTCTCCGATATCAGCAAGATCTTTTACCTGGAGATCATCGATGCCACATTCTCCATCGACGGGGTCATGGGAGCCTTCGCGTTTACCATGGCAGTCCCGCTCATCATCATAGGTAACGGGATTGGTGCCCTGATTGTCCGGGAACTGACCGTAAGGAACGTGGACACAATCCGGAATTACCGGTACCTGAAAAACGGGGCCATGTATTCCATCCTCATTTTGGGCATTATCATGATCCTGGATGGCTTTGGCGCCGGCATCCCTGAGTATGTCTCCCCGATCGCCACTTTTGGCATTGTCGGGTATTTCCTGTACCGCTCCATCCGGGCAGCCCCGCCGGCCGGTACTACGTAAACCAAGGATCCTTCTTCATTTTCTTGAGAGGAATCACCGCGACCCGTAGGATCGGACATGGTCACGGACGCGGCGATAGGGTTCGGAGAGGGGGTTGTGGTCATCGTACATCCGCATGTCGTTGCGGTTGTACTGCTGCCGGTCGTTTCCCACAGGGCAGACCTTGATGCAGCACCCGCACGGGGACAGGTACCGGTCCCGGAGTTCTTCTGACCGGCATGCACAGGCATGCTTATCGGTAAGGTGTGCCGGGTAACCGCCGCTTTTTACAGCCGATACGGGGCAGGCGGATACACAACGCCCGCAACGGATGCAGAGGGATTCCTCTAAAACCGGGTCACCGGGGATTTCGGCTGAGGTGAGAATGGAAGCAAACCTGACCCGGGGGCCGTACTGGGGGGTAAGGAGCATGTTGTTCTCCCCGAATGTGCCAAGACCCGCGCAGAAAGCCGCATGCCGGTGGGAAAAGAAAGCTGCCGGGTTCTCCTTTAGGACCGTAATCGACCCGTACCCGTCGCGGGGGACCCAGACCGAGGGGTAACCTTTCTCAGTCAGGAATGTGGCAAGGCGGTACGCACAGGCATCAAGAGTCTCGTTAACCACATGGTACAGCTCGTGGTACCAGATGGACGGTGCAGTGTCCACGATCGGGAGGCTGACCGGGAATCCGATCACGATCACACTTTTTGTCCCGGGAACAAGGGATGCCGGCCGGAATGCCTCCGGGACCCAGGGTTCGAACAGGGGATTGTTCCAGCGCTCTGCCGGGGCAAATCCGACAAGCGGGATATCCATGCCACCGGTTTTCCTGAGGATCTGGCGCCGGAGGAGCGAGCTCATGGATCACGTGTTGCACGGGGAAGGTAAAGAGAGTTTGTTCCCGGGCAAAGAATATGCCCGGCAAGATCCGGGCAAAAAATCCCGGACATCCCTTTATCACGAGAGGGATATATGCCGGGGGACAGGACAAAAAGGGCAAGCGGCATTTATTCGCCGGTGACCGTACACACAATGGTTCGTTTTCTGCCTGAGTTTACATCAAGCTCAAGAAGGACAATCTGCTGCCATGTCCCGCAGCAGGGAGCCCCGCCTGAAACCGGGATCGTAAGAGACGGGCCCACAAGCGCGGCTTTTACATGCGAGCGCCCGTTGCCATCCCCCCACTTCGTGTTATGGGCATAGTCTGCAGTATCGGGCGCAAGAACACAGAGTGCCCGGTCGAGATCCGCTAGCACGCCGGGCTCGTACTCGATCGTGGTCAGCGCCGCAGTCGAGTGCTGCACGAAAAGATGTACAAGGCCGTCCTGTATCCCGCTCTCACAAACAACAGCAGCTACCTGCGGCGTGATATTGAGTATCTCTCCTTCACGCCGGGTGGTAACGGATATAATCTTACGGAACATGGGGGGCTCCATTTTTTTTAGAACGTTCAGGCAGTAACCGCAAGCGAGTTAACCACAACCTGGGTCTGCTGGTCGGTGATATAGATGATCCAGATCCCTGGGGGAATGACGGTTATTTCCCCGGTTCCTTTCCCTGATATCACAGCACTGAAATTATCCGTGTCCCAGAACTGCGATCCATCGTAATAAATGATCACAGTCCCCCCATCAGCCCATGGCTTTCCGGTCATGACCGGGGAAGGTGCGACGGGAATCTTTTCACCATCGGGAGACTCAAGGGTAACAAAGACCCCGGGTGATGATGCAGGACCGGATGCGTTGGCCAGAGCAACCGGATCGCCCTGCAAATGGTACAGGATGATCACACTTTTGTCGGGAACCGGTGTTGAAACTTTTGCCTGGACGGCAAATACCGGGGGCTTCTGGAGAAAGGTGGTGACAAATACCCCCGAAACGGCAATGATAAGGACAACCGAAATACCGATCAGAAGGATGAGCAGAAAAATCCCGTATGCTTCAGTCAGGGCGCGGTCACGGCACGGGAGGGGCAAAGGATCAGATCCGTAAACCATCCTTGGAAGATCCAGCTCAAAAAGGTTCTCATTGGAATGAGCAGGAGACCAGTAAAAAAAAAAAGATTATTCCGGAGATACAGGTGCGGGGGGTTCAGGGTCAGCCTCCACACCCGGTTCCGGGGTGACTATGGCAACGCCGATAACCTTGTCTTTCTCATCAAGACGCATGATCTTGACACCTTTGGCGCCACGGCCGGTGATCCGGATAGAGTTGACCGATGTCCGGATAACGACACCCGATGCGGTCATGACAAAGATCTCATCGGTATCCGCGACCGCACGCGAGTGTATCACGACATCCCGCTCGACCTGCATGTTCTTGACACCCATTGTTGCCCTGCCGTGACCGCGGAAGTCGTCGAACTCGGTCCTCTTGCCAAACCCGGCATCGGTGATGGACAGGAGGTGATCTTTCTCCACGAGCGTCAGTGCGACAATAGTATCGTTGCCCCGCAGCCGCATGCCGATAACACCGGAAGCACCGCGGCCCACGATCCTCACAGTGTCCTCGTGGAACCGGAGGCCGTACCCGAACCGGGTCGAAAGCACGACTTCTTTGGTGTTGTCGGTCGTGATCACATCGACCAGCTTGTCGTTTTCCCTGAGACGGATAGCGTTGGTCCCGGTTGAACGCGGGAACGAGAACTCATCCTGCGGGATCTTGATGACCTGCCCGAGCTGCGTTGCGAACAACAGGTAGCGGTCTTTCCGGAACTCCCGGATCGGGATGACCGTTGTAACGACCTCGTCTTTCAAGTTAAGGAGGTTAACGATCGGCTTGCCTTTTGCAATGCGGGAGCTTTCGGGGATCTGGTAGACCTTGAGCCAGTAGACCCGGCCGATGTTCGTGAAACAGAGAAGGTAATCCTTCATCCCCGCCGCAAAGACAGAGCTCACGACATCGTCCTCTTTTGTGGTCATCCCGGTGATGCCATGGCCTCCCCTGCGCTGCTTGCGGTAGGTGTCAAGGTCCATGCGCTTGATGTAGTTGGCAGTGGTGATCGAGACAAGAACCGTCTTGTCTTCGATTAAGTCCTCAGTGGAAAGATCGCTTGCGTCAAGGGTAATCTCCGTTCTCCTCGCATCGCCGAATTTGAGTGCAATCTCGGAAGTCTCGCGCCGGATTTCATCTTTGATGTTTTCTTCGCTTGCGAGGATCGTTTCGAGCTTGAGGATCTCCGCCTCGAGGGTTGATTTTTCATCGACTATCTTCTGCTGTTCAAGCGCCGCGAGGCGGCGCAGCTGCATCTGGAGAATTGCGTTTGCCTGGAGTTCATCCAGTCCAAATCCGGAGATGAGCGCAATGCGTGCGTTGTCCACGGTATCAGAACCGCGGATCGCCGCGATGATCTTATCGATGCTCGCAAGCGCCGTGAGGAGACCATTTAAGATATGGACCCGCTCCTGGCACTTTTTAAGATCAAACTCCGACCTGCGCCGGATAACCTCGATGCGATGATGCACAAAGTTCCCGAGCAGGGCCGGTAGGTTGAGGAGCTTGGGGGTACCGTCCACAATCGCGAGGTTATACGCCGAGAAACCAGACTCAAGGGCGGTGAACCGGTACAGGTTGTTGAGGATGACCGCCGAGATCGTGCCCTTGCGGAGCTCGAAGACAACCCGGATCCCGTCCTTGTCGGACTCATCGCGGATATCGCTGATCCCGTCGAGTTTCTTATCCTTGACCATGTCGGCGATGGCCGTGATCCACTGGGCCTTGTTGACCTGGTACGGGAGCTCGGTGACGATAATCCGGTCGCCCCGGTTTCCACCCTCGGATTCCTCTATTTCAGCAACGCCGCGGACTACGATCCGGCCCTGGCCGGTGGCGTAGATATTCTTCACGCCGTCGACACCCATCAGGATGCCGCCGGTCGGGAAGTCCGGGCCCGGCATGATCTTCAGGAGTTCTTCGACCGGGACGGAGGGTTCATCGAGGAACCGGTTGACCGCTGCGCAGACCTCGCGGAGGTTGTGCGGCGGCATCTTCGTGGCCATCCCGACCGCAATCCCATCCGTCCCGTTGACGAGGAGGTTGGGGATCTTCGAGGGGAGTACCGTTGGCTCCTTCAACGACTCATCGTAGTTGGGAACGAATTCCACCGTCTCCTTATCGAGATCCTCAAGGAGCGCCTCGGCGTACGGGAAGAGCCTCACTTCGGTGTACCTGCTCGCTGCTGCGGCATCCCCATCCACTGAACCGAAGTTTCCCTGCCCCTGCACGAGCGGGTGCCGGTAGGAAAACGGCTGGGCCATCTTGACGATGGTGTCGTAGATGGATGCGTCACCGTGCGGGTGGTACTTACCCATCACGTCACCGACCACCCTCGCGCTCTTTTTCGTGGGCTTGTCGCTCGTGTTGCCCATGTCCCACATCGCGTAAAGCGATCGGCGGTGGACCGGTTTGAGGCCATCGCGGACATCAGGAATGGCACGCTGGATGATGACTGACATCGCGTAGTTGATGAACGATGTCTTCATCTCCTGCTCGATGCTGATCGGTTCCGTCTTATGGGTCTCGGGGGTGCCTGCAGGCGGGACTTCAGATGTCAAGGTTCGTCACCTCCTTTGCATGGCGCATGATGAAATTCTTTCGTATCTCCACATCCTTCCCCATCAGGGTCTTGAACATCTCGTCTGCCTCGTACGCGTCCTCGATCGAGACCTTGAGGAAAATCCGGTTCTCGGGGTCCATGGTCGTGTCCCAGAGCTGCTGGGCATTCATCTCACCAAGACCCTTGTACCGCTGGATGGAGACTCCCTTATCTCCCATGGCGGCTGAAACTTTTTGCATCTCAGCCTCTTTGTACACGTATTTTTCCTCCTTTCCTTTCGCAATCCTGAAAAGAGGCGGCTGGGCGATGTACACGTACCCGAGCTCGATAAGTTTCCTCATGTACCGGTAGAAAAACGTGAGGAGAAGAGTCCGGATATGCGCCCCGTCGACATCGGCATCGGTCATGATGACGATGCGGTGGTACCGGGCGCGTTCGGGATCGAATTTCTCGCCAATCCCGGTGCCGATAGCGTTAATCAGTGTCTGGATCTCGGCATTTTTCAGGATCTGGTGTTCGCCTGCTTTTTCTACGTTGAGGATCTTACCCCGGAGGGGAAGAATGGCCTGGAACTTGCGGTCGCGGCCCTGCTTGGCACTGCCGCCTGCAGAGTCGCCTTCCACGATATAGATCTCGCTTTTTGCCGGGTCGCGCTCGGAACAGTCCGAGAGCTTCCCGGGCAGGCCGGCAGATTCAAGCGAGCTCTTGCGCCGTGCAAGATCACGGGCATTCCTCGCTGCTTCACGGGCCTTTGCTGCTGATAGTGCCTTCTCGACGATGATCTTGAGCACGCCCGGATTTTCGTCGAAGTACTCGGTAAGTGCAGCATAAACGAGTGAATCGACAATACCTTTCACGCTGCTGTTCCCGAGGCGCATCTTGGTCTGGCCCTCGAACTGGGGGTTGGCCATCTTGACCGAGACGACCGAGGTCAGGCCTTCGCGGACATCTTCGCCCCTGAGCGTAACCTGGGCATTCTCCTTGATGATGCCGTTTCTCTTTGCAACAACGTTGATACCCCGGGTGATAGCGCTCCGGAATCCTTCGAGATGGGTGCCACCCTCACGGGTGTTGACCGAGTTGACATAGGTATAGAGTTTCTCGTCGTACCCTGTCGTGTACTGCATCGCGACTTCGAGGTCGAGCTTGTTTTCAGCGTCTTTTTTGGTGATGTAGATGGGATTCGGGTGAAGGACTTCGTTGCCTTCATTTAGGTATTTCACGAACTCGGAAAGCCCGCCCGCATAACAGTACGTCGCCGAGTCCCCGGTCCGCTCATCAGTGATAATAATGGTGAGCCCGGCGTTAAGGAACGCAAGTTCCCGGAGCCGGTGGGCGAGGACGTCATAGTCGAAAGTGGTGGTCTCGAAGATCGAAGCATCAGGGACGAAGTGGATCCGGGTGCCGGTCAGCTTGTTGCCGAGGGTTGCGAGGAGCGATGCCCGGTCTTCCTGTTCGTTGCCCGTGGGATAGTGGGCGGCCGTCGTGAGATCGAGCTGGCCGGTGACCGTGCCGGGAGGTGTGACAGGAACCTGACCCGGGATAGCGCCCGAAGAGACCGCAAGCGCCGGGGAGGCTCTGGCAAACGGTGCCGGTTCGCCATACCACTGCTGGTACCGTGCAAGAAGTTCGGCAAGGGTCTCTTCCCGGGTCGTGAGGGGCAACGTGGTTTTTCCCTGCGAAAACCGCATCTCGTAGATATTGCCGTCCCGGTACACCCGGGCGGAGAGCCAGTTCGAGAGGGCATTCACCACGGAGACACCAACACCGTGGAGACCACCTGAGACCTGATAGGTCTCCTTGTCGAATTTTCCGCCTGCATGGAGTACGGTCAGAACGACTTCGAGGGCACTCTTGTGGTTCTTCTCCATCGTGTCAACGGGTATCCCCCGGCCATTGTCCTCGACCATGAGCGACCCGTCTTTATTGATGACAACGCAGATGCGGTTGCAGAAGCCGGCCAGTGCCTCGTCGATAGAGTTGTCCACGACTTCATACACAAGGTGATGGAGCCCCCGGGTATCAGTGCTCCCGATATACATGGCAGGGCGCTCCCGAACCGGCTGCAGACCTTCCAGTACCGTGATGTGGGATGCATCGTAAGTATCAGTCAAGAAAAACCTCCCGTGGAAAATTCATTAAAAAAATTCCTTAAGATTATCACAATAATTATTGGTTCTCCGGCATTAAAATCCTGCTTGTCATAAAATCAGGCGTGGGAACCTGTATAGCCACCAGTTTTTTCTATAAAAAGGTTTTTAGGAAAACCGGTACCCCCCTTTGGGTACACGGATCTCAAAACAGAGCATTGCCGGATCGCCGGTCTCTTTGATCCCTATCCCGGTTATATCAAGAATTTCCCGGATAAAGAAAAGGTTTGGGCCGGTGGTTTTTGCAGGAGCCCAGACAAACAGGGATTCCTTCTGGACCGCCGGGATACCGGTTCCCGTTTTCTCCAGGGAAATGACAAGACCTCCTTCGTTTTCCTGAAAAGAGATCCTCACCGGTTCTGCAATCCCGCCGGAGGCGTAGAGATATTCCATCAGGTGGGTAAGCCCCTTTTCAAGAAGAGGATCCGCAAGGATTTCCAGCCGGTCCATTCCCGTTGTACGAGTAAGGAGGATCGGGGGAATATGGGAGATGGCATAGAGCAGCACTTCGTTAAAGTTCTGCCATCGCGGTGCATGCAGCCCCAGTTTCTGGTAATTCTCTGCAAGTTCGATATGGTTCTGGATCTCCCCGGTTGTATCCCGGAGCTTGTCCAGGATTGCAGTCTCCTCAGGATGTTTTGCGATCTGCCGGAGCACATCAAGATATGCCCGGACAATAAAGATCTGGCTCTTGACATCGGTACGGGCCAGGGAGTTTATGAGGTTAAGTTTTTTCTGGGTAGCTACAAGCTCCCGCTCGTACCGGATCCGCTCGCTGATGTCGCGGGCTACAATGACCCCGTATATCTGCCGGTCAAACGTCACAAAACGTATCAGGATCTCCGCCGGGATCACCTTATCCTGTGAGGTAAAAAGATCGGTCTCGATCTTTTCCTGGGCACGGGTGGCAGCTGCCTGGGCAAACACCTTCCGGAACTGCTCTCGTTTTGTCAAAGCAACAAGGGAAAAGATATCCATGTCCTGCAGCTGTGCAATGGTGTAGCCCAGCTGGACAGTACAGGCATGATTGGCATCCACGCACCGGTTCCCGGGGGTCTGTACTACAAGGATCATCTCATTGGTTTCATCGATTAGGGCCCGGAACCGTTCAAGGTCTGCAAGCCGCTGCTGGAGGAGGGGATAGTAACTTTTGTGAAGCGAGGTCTCCCCCATCCCGATGATCCGCTCCCGCAGGGCGGTACGATCCCGCCCGGGATCAGAGTGCGGATTCATAGAGCACCCGGATCTCTTCAAGGGCAGGGTCCCGGGGATTGGTGGCCATACACGCATCTTTTATTGCATTGTCGGCAAGCAGCAGGATCGTGGATTTTGTTACGCCGAGGTCGGCCAGCGTCTCCGTGATCCCCAGTGCTGCGCGCAACCGGCGGATCTCCCCGGTGATCGCCGGGAGGCGCTTTTCTTCCGGCTGGGAACGAACCGCAATTCCCATAGCCTCACCGATATCCAGGTACCGTTCCCGCGCCGATGAGTAGTTATAGGCAATGACCGTGTCGAGCAGCAGTGCATTACATTTTCCATGGGGCAGGTCAAGGTACCCGCCCAGGCTGTGCGCCATCGCGTGCACCGCCCCGAGGCTTGCGTTGGAGAAGGCAAGGCCGGCATACATACTCGCAAGCATGGTCTCTTCGCGGAGAGAGAGATCGCAGGGGGAGGCTACGGCATTTTCAAGACTCCGGCAGATCCTCCGGATCGCCTCAAGCGCGTAAAGATCGGTCAGCGGCGAGCTCGCGTTAGAGACATAGGCTTCGATGGCATGGACAAGAACATCAAGGCCGGTGTATGCCGTAAGATCCGGGGGAAGGGTGAGCAGGGGTTCAGGATCGATAAGGGCGGCATCGGGAACAAGTGCCTTGGAGATAATGGCGATCTTGACCCTGCGTACAGAATCAGAAATAATGGCAAACTGCGAGACATCCGCACTTGAACCTGCGGTTGTAGGAATACAGATCAGCGGGGGAGGAGGCACGGTAATCAGATCAACGCCTTCGAACTCGGTGATCGGCCGGTTTTCTGAAGAGACAATGCCAATCCCCTTTGCACAATCGATAACCGATCCTCCTCCTACCGCAATAAGTGCAGAGCACCTTCCTTGCGAAAAAAACTCAGCGCCCCCCATCACATTTTCGACCGTCGGGTTTGGCTTGATATCCGAGTAGATCTCGTATCCTATCCCTTCCCGCTGGAGATCGGCACCGACCTCATCGACTACCCCGGTTTTCCGGACGCCGGGATCCGTGACCAGCAGCACGCTTTTTGCACCAAAGTTCCGGATATACCTGCCGGCAAGATGCCGTGCGCCACTCCCAAAAAGCAGTTCGGGAGCAACAAATTTCCGTAATTCAAGGCGGGTCATAGACATGCACACAAGAGGGCCGGGCAGATTGCTCCAGTGGCAGGCCTCCCCTTACCACAAGAGTACTTTTTCCGGACTACAACAACATGATAGCAGCCCCGGTATAAAATATTCATCCAGAGATCGTGCCACAGATACCGGTATTTACCTGATTGACGGTAGAACCAGGTGAAGACAGGGCATTCAGGTAAACGGGCAAAAACCGGAGAGAGCAACATGAGAGATAGCACTTTTTTTTTATTTTGTAGTAGTCAGTGCTACGAAATCGGCAGTTTTTTATAACCTAAAGCGATTATTCTATTCCGGTGAAAAAATGCATATACCTGATGGATACCTGGGTCCAACGACCTTTATCACCATGTACCTGATTATGATCCCAATCTGGCTATACGCCGGATACTGGGTTCAGAAAAATCTCCGGTCCCGGCAGGTGCCGTACCTTGCGCTGGCAGCTGCATTCTCTTTTGTTATCATGATGTTCAATGTACCGGTTCCCGGTGGCAGTTCGGGGCACGCGGTCGGCAGCGCTCTCGTGGCGATCATCCTTGGCCCCTGGGCAGCAGTCGTAACAACATCCGTCGCGCTCCTCATCCAGTGTCTTGTTTTCGGGGATGGAGGGATTACGGCATTTGGGGCAAACTGTTTCAACATGGGCACGGTCATCCCGT
This sequence comes from Methanoregula boonei 6A8, assembly GCF_000017625.1. Taxonomy (NCBI): domain Archaea; kingdom Methanobacteriati; phylum Methanobacteriota; class Methanomicrobia; order Methanomicrobiales; family Methanoregulaceae; genus Methanoregula; species Methanoregula boonei. The sequence continues at coordinate 1,715,287 of NC_009712.1, forward strand.
TCGTGGGGTACTTCCTCTACAAACTGATTGCCGGGAAGTCCGCTATTGCCTCAACCCGGAGGATCATTGCCGCGGCGCTTGGCGGGTACTTCGGACTGGGTATCGCTGCAGGTGTTGCAGGGTTCGAGATGGGCCTTCAGCCAATTCTCGAACATACGGCATCGGGTACCCCCCTCTACATGCCGTACGGGCTCAACGTTACCGTACCTGCGATGCTGATCGATCATTTCGGTTTCTTCTGCTGGGTAGAATTGATTGTAACCGGCCTGGCATTTGCATACATTGCAAGAAACAGTCCGGATGTCATCTTCAATTATAAAGAAATTGAAAAGAATTCGAAACCGGAGGCCCGACCGGTGGCAACACCGGCGTAATAATGGTGGTGAATGGTATGAGTATTATGGATTCATTCAACAAAATGGACAAAACGTTCAGGACACTGATAATCTGCCTGATCGTCCTCATGCTCCTTGTGCCCATCGGACTTATCGCAAGCGGGACTGCCTTTGGGGAATGGGGTCCCGACGAACTCCAGCAGGCGGTAGGATATGTGCCGGCCGGGCTTCAGCAGATGACCGGTCTCTGGAGCGCTCCATTGGACGGCTATGATTTACCCGGGGACCACGAAACCATTCCAACCCAGACACCGGGATATTATGTCTCAGCGATCGTTGGTGTTATCGGTGCCGGCCTGATTGCATATGGGGTGGGAAAAGTCATCATCAAGAGGAATGACTGAATCTCGTAAAAATTACCTTTTTTTATAGCTGGCATACCTGAGTAAAACCGGGAACTGAATGCGGCTTTACCAATGAGAAGGGAGTCTTCCTGCAGCAGAAGTGATCAGATCAAATATCCAAAATCACCGCCAAAGGTAAGGTTGCCATGTCAAAGAAAAAGCCGCCAGCAGATTCACCTGTCCAAAAGATTCAGGCCCGGATCCAATCTATTGCCGCGTGGATGCACAAGAACCAAAACTGGGTGTACATTGCCATTATCGGATTCTGCCTGTCTGTCACTATCCTGTACAAACTTGGTCAGATCTATGGATGGTGGGTTTGATGCGCTGCCTTTAGCTGGAGATCCTTTTTTGCATCGATTGCCACAGAGCAGCATATCTCCGGCATTATTGATCTCCGAAAAAATATTTTTGAGTAATGACCTTCGCACTGCCGGCAGATCCGGGGAAACGTGGGTAAACCCAAAGAGAGAGGTTCACATCTGTTGTGTGCAAACCGGACATAGTGACCTCCCTTGCAGAAGCCAAAAAAAGCCCGTAAAACCGTCCGATTCCCCTGCCCGGAATTCTGTGCCCATTTGTCGATTTATTCGCCAAAATAAGCCCAAATTAAGCCCCATAAAATGCTCATAATCGGCCTTTAATGGCCTTTTTTCAGCCTTTTTTTCCGGGAATGAACAAATGCCCGTTTGAGGTGAGATCGGGGCAGGAAAGGGCCTTTATGAGAACCATTAAAATTGTCCGATTGCCCAAATAAGGCATATTTGGGCTTGGATTTAAACGGAGCCCGATACGGGGTTATTTTTTTCTGAAAATGAGTGATCGGAGGCCAGAATGGGGCCGGATTACCTATGCATGATCATCCTGCAGACAGGACGGGAGAGGAGATCAGCCGACCCCCCATTGAGAGGGCCATCACCTATACACACAGACGCGGAATACAAAGGACTATTTCATGCGCAATTTTTCTTTGAGCGCGGGATCTCTTTTTCCTATCCGGGTTTCATAAAAAAAAATCTCGTGTTACATTTTCGTATCCGGTCTCCGCCAAGCCGGGCATCTTAAAAAAAGAAAGAATCGAAAATCTCAAAAACAAACAGATTTTTCCGGGTTCTCCGGACTTTTTACGGCACAACGGTTCTCTTAAAGTCAATCGGACAAAGACCGTTATGAAGATCAGGAAGCATCACTATGCACATGGTCGTGCTCTTTTGAGTGGGCATGCAGGTGCTCGTGAAGAAGTTTGCCGTGCCGGTGCATGTGCCGGTGGATGAGATTTGCCGACATCAGCAGCTCAAGATTGTCCATCACACTTGCACAGTCACAATCAACATGTATCGTATGGTCTTCCCCGACCACAATGGCACGGGTGCTGATCTGTTCGACAATGTCAAGGTCATGCGTTGCCGTAATAATCGTTTTCCCGGCCTTTGCAAGATCCTGGATGATCTCAATCAGCCAGGCCTGGCTGCGCGGGTCAAGACCACCGGAGGGCTCATCAAGGAGCAGGACATCGGGATTTGTAGACAGGATCGATGCGATACAAACCTTCTTTTTTTCACCGCCGCTTAGCATATGGGGCGCCCGGTCCCGGAGGTTCTCGATCCCAAGCATCGCGATAACCTCGTCTGTTCTTTTTTGTACTTCATCCGGAGGGAGGTCAAGCTGGAGCGGCCCAAAGGCAATTTCATCAAAGACCGTTGATGAGAAGAGCTGGATATCCGGGTTCTGGAATAAAAAACCCACCTTTTTCCGGAAGAACCGGGCATATTCATTATCTTCGAGAGTGTCAAATACCTCTTCTTTTACCGGGGTTCCAAACGCAGAAAATTCACCTGAAGTCGGGTATGTCAGCGCATTCAGGATCGAAAGGAGCGTAGATTTACCGCTTCCGTTGGCTCCAAGGATGGCGGTCTGCTCCCCGGCCTTAAAAGACAGAGTCACATTCCTGAGCGCTTCGAACCTTCTCAGGTAGGTGTAGGATACATCGCGCAGGTCGAATATCGTCTCCATGGTATGCCTCGTGTCTATTCGTTAAATTCGTACCAGGTTCTGGGACACCAGTATCAGGAAGATGCTGAGCGCAAACATACTCACGCACGCTACGTAATCACGATTATGGATCGAATACCGGTGCATGATCTTGATATCCCCGGTAAATCCCCGCGATATCATGGCCTGGTGTACCTTCTCGCTCATGCTGAGGGATTTTACAAGGGTATAGCCGATACGGTTTCCCACCCATTTCTGTTCCTCGATCAACGGTAGCGGTTTGATGGATCTGCTCTTCTTTGCCGTGTAAAAACCCCTGATGGTATCGGCAAAAAGGAAAATATACCGGTAGCACATGTCCATCGTAAGCACATACACTTTAGGTACTTTAAGCGAGCGAAGGGATTTGAAGATGAGATCCCGGGGAGTCGTGAGGAACAGGAGTACCGCCGCAGACACACAGGTTGCCACCCGCAGCACGAAGGCCAGTGCAAGCATTACTCCCTGGACCGTAATGGTGATAACCGGCGGGAGCGCAAACGGGCCAACATGTGCATTCTGGCCCAGGGTTGCAACGGTTACCAGCGTATCACCGGGGGTAAAAACATTGAAAAGAATCGGGATCATGATGATGCCGGCAAAGATCGGGATAAATACCCAGACACGCTTAAGGAAAAAACCTATTTCGACTTTACTCAGGTATGCCCCGATGAGTGTCAGCAGGTATACGATTGCAAGTAGCCGTATGTCATGGGTCATAGCCACGGCAAAGATAAGGGCAATCATCGACACCAGTTTCACCCGGGGATCAAGGCTCTGCAGCAGGCCCTTGCGCCGGGCGATGTTGTCATTTACCAGGCACTCTTCAAAGAACGTGAAGATGTCAGAGATCGCCTTCTGGACAAAACCCTTTTTCTTGCCGACACTTACCGTGCAGCAGGAACAGGGGCCTGCTTCGATCTTCTGCATCCACTCGGGTATCATGGAACGGACAATCCTGATCATGTGCAACGGATGATTCCCGGGAGGGAAGTCCGGGCAGATGAACACACAATGTTGTTACGATTATTTCGTATAGTGATACCTGGTAGTTAAAAAGCATTAGTATTTGCGATTGAGTCTGATCAATCTGTTCTTCGGTAGCGAAAAAAGTGCAATAATTTGGAATCTGGTAAAATAACCCGACTTCCCGACTATCTTGTCCTGGTAAGCACAGGTTTCCCGGACGATAAAACGAGACAAAAACAAACCGGCATCTGGAAAAGTCATGAATACAGTCCAATTAACCAGTGTCGGAAATAATCCTGTAAAAATGTGGAATCATCGTAAGATACTTATAGAGATCGCCACCACTTCCCTGTGGTGAAAGCTATGAAGATCAGTGCACGCAACATCCTGAAAGGCACAGTAAAAGCGATCACGGCTGGCAGCGTTAACTCCGAAGTCGTCATCGAGCTTCCCGGAGGACAGGAGATCACCTCCATCATCACGAAGAAGTCTGTTGCAGCTCTCGGCCTTGCCCCGGGCAAGCAGGCTTATGCGGTAATCAAATCCAGCGAAGTCATGATCGCGGTAGACTAATTCTCCTCTTTTATAGAACTGTGTTTGAGGTCCCGGTCATTTCCGGGTCATTCCGGGAAAAAGTGACAGGTAAATCCTCCATCTCCGGGTGAGTTTAGGTATTTTAATTAATATAACTGTAAAGTTAAAAGAAAAATATTATAACACCTGAGGATCAATAGAGATAGTGTCCCTTGGAGGAAGCACAAAAACCCAAGGACACATGCACACAGACACAGGAACAATACAGGGAATATCAGAGCCTCGCTCGAAACGGCAGACTGGTAAAAAAAGTCCCCGGCACCGGAGTCACCGCACACAATTATCATGATCATCTCATGAGCACCATCCTCCATTGCGGCCGGTGCCAGCCATCTGCGTTTGGGAACTGTCATTTTTGCCGTTAATCTGATCCTGTTACGTAAAACATCCCGCTCGTACCAGTCAGTGAGTGCACTCTTCTGCAGCACAGAACGTTTTCGATTTGTTGAAAACATGCCCGGCATCTGCGCAACATGCAAAAACCGGTCTGATTCCTGGAAAACCGTATCCCTAAAAAAACCTGAGATAATGCAATTTTAATCATCCGACACAAGACGCAAATATAAAAAAATGTTTTTGAGTGAACCGCTATCTTATGCTGCGTGCGGCTGGCTGGCCGGGGTTGCAGGTTCCGCAGCGGCAGGAACTTCAGCAGCGAGGTACTGTTTTGCATTCTTCTTCTTGGTGAGCCAGACCAGTCTCTCATCCACGAATCCAAATGAATCCATGAAAAGCACCCGGATATCTCCCGGAAGCGCGGTGACATCTGCCCCCTTTGGGACAAGCAGGCACTTTCCGGTCAGTCTCTTTCCTTTCATCGTACCAACCAGATGCTCAAGCGGGAAGAGGGTGGGTTCGTGCTCGTACGAAACCGCAAGGGGAATGATCTGTTTTTTCCCCCGGATCTCACGGGACAGGACAAAGGTCATGGCGCCGGGAACAGGAGAGGACTCCTGCCGGCATTCCCAGCCATCGCTCTCCCGGAAACAGGACCGGATCTCTTTTGTGGCAAACGTCTGCATGATATCGGTTGCGACACCCATAGTGATCTTTTTCCCATTGTTCCTGTAAGATTATAAGTTTTTTTAAAGTGATTTATTTTGCATTTAAGTAAACTAAAAATAGCATACGATTTTTGAATTTAGATGAGGAAGATTAACAAATGTTGATGCGGATGAATGAAAACCAGGGTTGAAACAGGCGATTTTACTATCGAATCTTACGAAGTATTACCCGGAGCTCTTTATTTAAAAAAGTTAAAAAAGAAGCAGCTATGATATACACCTACCTGATTGTATGACACTCGAAAACGATCTCTCCCGCATCGGGATCTCCCTTCCCAAGAACCTGCTTGACCGGTTTGACGAAATTATCAATGCCCGGGGATACTCCTCCCGGTCTGAGGGTATTCGCGACGCGATCCGTACCTACATCACTTATTACAAGTGGATGGCGGATGTCAAAGGCGAGCGTGAAGGAGTGATCACGATGGTCTACGATCATGACCAGCGCGGTCTTCTTACCACAATTACGGATATCCAGCACGAATTCCACGAGATTATCAAGGCATCCCTTCATTCGCATGTGACCCATAACCGGTGCCTGGAAGTAATTCTTGTCCATGGCGATGGAGGACAGCTCAAGGCGCTTGCCGAACGACTGATGTCCCAGAAAGGTGTTGAGTCCGTGAAACTGACAACTATTCAGATTGAAGAATAAGATTCCGGGATTCTTCCCCGCTTTTTTCGTGCAGTTTCTCTTAAGAGGCAGCTCATTTTCGGACTGCGTGCAGGATTCCCATTACGCCAAGTGCTGAGTGAACCGGAGTCCGGTCAAGGGAAAACGTGTACTTTTCACCAAGGTATTCGAGCAGCAGGGGATCCGGAGGGGGGCCAATGGGAGGAACATGGAGTTCCATTTCTATTCGCCGGATCCCATCCAGATCACAAGGCCGGATCAGCCACTCTGCCCCTTCTGCATCACATTTAAGAAAATCACATCCGCCTGCCCGGTCAACAAGCGTCCCAAGCGTGAATGTCGGCGAGACTACACTACAGTCATCCCAGGTGATCTCAGTCGGGGAGCCGGTGCCAAGCGCCCCTTTAATCACGGTGATGTCAGCATGGTTGAGCTCAATATTATCGGAAAGAAGATCCGCAGTTACCGGTTCGACCGCGGTCACGTGCTGCGAGAAACAAGCGGCCCGGATGCAGAACGCACCCACATTAGCCCCGATATCAAGGACATGATCCTCCTCTCGGATGTCTTGAAAATGGTATTCAGGCACTTCGAAGATTTGCCGGTACGGTGCACTACATACACGAAACTGACATCCCCCATGGTGTTCAATACCAGATGAGAATCCCGGAAAGACCGGCCGGTCCATTCTCAACCCCCCTCACAGATACTGTATATTCATAGTGAAAAAATACGATTGCCGGGCAAATGCAGGATCAGAATTCCCTGAATACCTCATATAGCACGGAGAAATCCTGCTCATCGATACCTTTCGAACGTGCAAGGGCAAAGACCTCCTTTACGGTGCTCCCGACAAAGAGAGGTTTTTTGAGCGTGCGGCATAGGTCCTGGAGATAATGGAGATCCTTATAGATCAGCGCAGAGGAAAAGTGTGGAGAGAATTCCCTGTTTTTGAGTTTATCCTTCTTTGCCGCAAGCACCATTGAGTTACCGGCGCCAGAGAGCAGGATATCGATCACTTCTCCGCGGTCAATACCCGCCGCTTCCCCCAGCGCGACTGCCTCGGCACACGTTGCCATAAATGAGCCAAGAACCAGGTTGTTGATCAGTTTCATCTTTGTTGCAAGAGCCGGTTCTCCAAGATAGTACAGCGTTGATCCTATCCGTGAAAGCAGCGGTTTTACCACTTCATATGTTCCCTCATCCCCGCTGACAAGAACGGTTAGTTTGCCCTGCGAGGCAGGCACCACGCTCCCGAGCACCGGGCATTCGAGATAAGTGGCACCATGATCGCGGGCACCGGCATAAAAGTCACTCACGCGGCCAAAGTGGTTGGTTGTTGTATCGATGATAATCTTCCCGGTACAGGGTCCGGAAAGGAGGCCTTCAGGGCCGGAGAGGACAGATTCGACCGCATCGCTGTCAAAGAGATTGATAAGAACAACATCCACCCGCCCGACAAGGTCCCGGGGTGATGCAGCAACAGGTACACCGAGATCGGAGGCTTTTTTAGGGGTCCGGTTCCATACGGCAACCGGTACACCCTGATCTATGAGGCGACGTGCAATAGTATGGCCCAGGTGACCAAGACCAATACATCCGACAGTTTGTTCCGGTTTCATGAAGAATTCCCGGGTAATGCTTGATCGAATGTGTTCATTAAATTATCAGCCTGAAGAAAAGATGCACAGCCCCTCGTAGTCTCGCTAGGCACACCGTTGGGGTATCCCTGCAAAAACAAATCCCAAAATAAAGATCTTTTTTAAGAAAAGAAAAAAATTAATCAGCCCGAAGGGCGTCTATCGGGTCCATATTCGAAGCCGCCCACGCGGGATACATACCGGATGCCACGCAGACAACCACACCGATGATCATCCCGTACGGGATGAAGATCAGGCTGTCCGGGGTAAAGAAGTACTGGGTGGAGCCGATCATGGCACTCACGACCGAGTAGCCGATGATAAAGCTCATGATTCCGCCCACCACCGCACCAATGATACCGAGGATTAATGCCTCGTACAGGAACATCCTGCGGACTTCACCTTTCTCCGTTCCGATCGAAAGAAGAATCCCGATCTCCTGGACCCGTTCCTTGACCGACATCATCATGACGTTAAAGATACTTACCGCAGCGACCACAAGCGAAATACCGCCGATCGCCATGATAAACGTGGTAATCGTACCAAGTGTACTTGAAATGGTCGACAACCGGGAACTGGCATCGGAGACCCTGACCACATCGCTGTTCCGGTTGACCTTTGCGTTGATCGCCGCTTCGGTCTGGTTGATGGTATCAACATCAGCTACTATCACGTTGACCTGGTCGTACTGGTCCAGGCCTCCGAAGTGATCTGTGTACCAGGTATCGTCTACCACAATCCCATTGTCCACGTTTACGCCATCGGCCGCAATGCCCCGGGCCTGGAGAATCCCGGCAACCCTGACCACCGGCCGTGAAACGGTGGCACAATTCTCACCGATCTTGATCGTGCTTCCAACCACAAGGTTAAAATTGCTGGCAATGGTTGCGCCCACAAGGACATCACTGCCCCGGATATTTGATCCCTGTGCGATGGTAAGGAATTTTGGGACATCACTGGGGTCGAGCCCATAGATCGATCCGCGACCATTCTGGTCACCAACGCTAAACTGCGTACTCGTATGATGGATCGGCACTACATCATTCTGTCCTGCGGAGCCTTTGATATCATTGAGGGTGCTTTCATCAATTGTACTTGAAACCGGGGCAGCCCCGAGACCACTGCTTACTTTCACGACATCAGAAGTGAGCATGACCGTATTGACATCTGCCGAGAGCTGGTCTTTTACCGAGAGCTGCATGTTGGTTCCGAGCATCCCCATGGATGAGATGGCAACTACCCCGATCACGATCCCAATAGAAGCAAGAAGGGAACGCAGGAAGTTGAGCCGGACACTCCGGACCGAAAGATCAAAGAAGATATCCTTCATGAGTCCACGACCCTGCCGTCAGCGAGCCGGATCGTCCGCTGGGCGTAATCCGCGATCTTCTGGTCGTGCGTCACGATGATCACCGTCTTTCCTTTCCGGTGGAGATCGCAGAGGATCTCCATAATCTGAAGGCCTGTCTTGCTGTCAAGGTTCCCGGTCGGCTCATCGCAGAGAAGGATCTTGGGATCATTAACCAGTGCCCGCGCTATGGCCACACGCTGCTGCTGACCACCTGACAGCTGGTTGGGACGGTGGGCGCTTTTTTCCTCATCAATGCCAACAGCCTTGAGGTATCCGGCAGCCCGGCCGGTGGTGTCCCGCTTTTTGTACTTGAGGATAAGCGGATATTCTACGTTCTCGTACGCGGAAAGGAGAGGGATCAGGTAAAATTTCTGGAAGATATACCCGATGATATCCCGGCGCATGTGCGTCCGTTCGAGGCTGGACATCTTTGCCACGTTTTCGCCGGCAATAAAAAGTTCCCCGGTGGTCGGGACATCGAGGATCCCCAGCTGGTTCATCATCGTTGATTTGCCCGACCCTGACGGTCCCATGATCGCCACGAATTCGTTCTCGGCAATATCGAGAGTTACATGATCGAGCGCGGTAAAGTCACCACTCTCCAGATGGTATATTTTTGAGACATCATTGAGTCGGATAAGTGGCATATCGCTCATGGCGAATCACCGCTCACTGCTTCCTGAATTTGCCAAGGATCCATTTCCTCTTGACGTAGAGCGCAATTGCCGCGATGATTACGATCGCACCGATAATGACCGGGTAGAAAGATGAGAGGCCACCGCCACGGCCGCCACCAATCCCAAACAGGCCGCCGCCACGTGCGGCTCCGCCATACCCGCTTGCAGATGATGAAACACCAGTACTCGATCCTCCGGAGTAACTTCCACTCCGGGTACCGGATTCTGCAGCACTGGCAAGTGAACGGAGATCGAACGTCTGGGTGGAGGAGAGGGTGTTACCATTTGCGTCCTTCCACTGAGTCGTAATCGGGATTGCAGAGAGATCGGATGCAGTAAAGGTGAGGGTGAAGCTGGAGAAATCATTGGACGTCAGCGAACCCACGGCGTAACTTGAATAGGGTTCGACCGGTTGGGCCGGGGCTCCAGCCGTGACAACAACGCCGTTTGCATCGGTGATACCGGTATTGGTGACATCCCCGGTCAGCTGATACGCGCCATTGCTGACGGTAAGAGCAAGATCATTGATTACAGTCGTTGCAGCAGTCTTGCTCGGCCCGATATTGAGAGGCAGGACTACGGTGTCCGTATGGGGGTTCTGGATTGTCTGCCCGTTGCTGTACTGGATCGTGAATGTCACGTTGGACCCTGCCTGATAAGGAGTAATGGCAAAGGGGATATTTACCGATGAATCCCCGGGGATGGACACGATGAACGACTGGAGTGGGGAGATTCCAAAACCGGTACCTGAAGGTGTTACCTCAACATTGTCGATAGCACCGTTACGCGGGTTGGTTATCGTGAGATTGACCGTATCCGTATTATCAAGGGCAAAATTATCCGGCCGAAGAGTGATGGTTTCCTGAACAGGAGTCGAGTCAACCTGAACCTTGATGGGATAAATGATGCTGGCGGAATCCCGTGAAGCCACACTGAAATCAGGGTAGTATATTCCCTCAGACCCTTTTGCAACGACATTGAATGTGTAGGTCATCGTATTACCGGGCCCAAGATAGGTCATGACCTGGTAGGGATTGTGGAGCTCGTCAGGGATATAGACATTCTGGGAATTGAGGATATCTGCATGTTCAAATGCAACTTCCTGAGTACCGCTGTTTGTCAGCTGAACGGTGATCGTTCCCTGATCGCCAGGATAAAATACCTGCGGATCTACCGTGACCGAACTGACGTACACCTGCGACAACGCCTGTTCGGCTGAAACAGTAGTCGACGCACTGACAGAACTCGTACTGGACGTTGTACTCCCTGTAGAGGTTGTTGAACTGGTGGAGCCGGCACTGGCGGCGGCAACCATCAAAAACACCAGCAGGATTCCAATGCAAGCAGCATGAAACTTCATAATGACACCATGTTTTCGTTACTCCGGCCCCTGTATAATCGATTATGGAACAGTCAAGCTTAGACCATACGGTCATTTAAGTCTGTCCACGGATCAGCCCAGGAAACCAAATGTAATGTATATTTTACTTATTGTTCATTATTGGATACTTAAACCTATAAATGCATTTCTCATTCGGCAACCCGGGAATAAATCACTACGACGAACAGAATAAAGGATTGTTCCCTACACCAGAGAGGACGATACGATCGCGCAGTTCCCCAAAAATACATCCGGTATGGTCAGGCAGTCAGTACCGGGGGAAAATTCAGATGATTACGGGCAGTCGCTCTCCATGAACCCGGACAAATCCGATAAACAAAAAGTACAGACCCTGTCGTTTCGGGGAAGAGGCCTTTTTGCGGTACATCAAGGCAACGGAGCACCCGGAAAATGGGGTGCCACACATGAGTCCCGGAAAAAAAGAGATATTGTGGACCAATCTTAACTTCCGTTTATATTTTCATCATAGAAAAAGATCTCTTCGATATTTACCTTGAAATACCGCGAGATCCTGAAGGCAAGATCAAGGGAGGGTACATATTTCCCTTTTTCTATAGCAAGGATGGTCTGCCTTGTTACGCCGATTGCACCTGCAAGATCCTCCTGGGTAAGATCGTGCATGGCCCGGTATACCTTGATCTTATTCTTCATCGGACTCCCAGTCCCCGAACTTTCGTGCGTAGTAGATCCTGAACCCGACATACAGGAAGATCATCAGGCAGAGCAATGCCAGCTGGAAGTAGCCAATCAGTTTCAGCGGCAATACTTCCGGAGGAACTACCGCGGTTCCGCGATTCAGCCAGAATGCACGGGAAAAACGGGGCATGTCAAGCAGGTTCATCACGGCGAGGATTGAAAACGCACAGAAGCAGACCCAGAAAACCTGAAGTGTCCGTGTGGCAGCCTTTTCGGTGATCCGTGCACTCCGTTCGTCCTCAATAAAATCCTCGACCTTCCGGTAGGCAAGGTAAAGAAGAACGATGCCTGCCACAAAAGCGATCGTAAAAAACAGCGGGGTAAAATTTTCTACTGAATACCAGAAGATCGCCAGCAGCACAACTGCGACGAGACCGGTCATCAGGTAGAAGATGTTTTTTTTCATAGTACTCCTATTCTATGCATTTTACACGATGCAAGATATAAATATCTGCTTTGTCCCCGGAAAAGTGCAGATCCGGACACCATTTTTTGATCGGACAAAAGTTAAAAAGATTCTTATCGGCAAATTTACCATCAATGGTATGGATAACAAGACGTCAAACCCCGGGATTCTGCGGATTGCAGCGGCTATAATCCTTGGAGCCATCGTGGGTTTTATTCTCTTCCTGGTTGTCGCTCTGTTTATTGGTGTGTTCAATGACCACATGGGTATGAACATCCCCGTGAGTACTGATGTAGCGGAGAACATTTTCAGTGCGGTGATCCTGGTCATTTTCGAACTCGGTTCGATCATCGGATTCTGCTGGAAAGTCTGGGTCACACCCCCCACAGAAGAAGCTACTGAAGAAATGGTGGTGAAATAACCCCTATTTTCCTCGCGTTAAGATCAGTTCCCTGGATTTCGCTCGTTTTTTAACTATTCCAGACGATGATTTTTTGCATAATGGGATATCCCTGCCGGAAATAATGCCTGCGTTTGCTGCTGTGCTGTAGCAGGGGCGGACATAACCACAATTATTCTGCTCCACTAATTGCCGGGGGTTACAGCACCCGGATCACGACGAGGGTGATATCGTCAGACTGGGGAACCGGGCCGGTAAATGCGCGGATTCCCGCTATGATCCCCTCCCTTACCCGGTCAGCCGGAAGGTTGCTGCACTCTTTTGCGATTTCTACCAACCGATCCTCGCCAAACGGGGTATACGCAGCATCGAAGGCCTCAGTCACGCCGTCAGTATACAGGATCACGAGATCCCCGGATTGGAGCTGCACGCATTCCTGGACGCTTTTGATTTCAGGCTGGACTCCCAGCGCGACGCCACCTTCATGGAAAAACACCGTCTCGCCGCTCTTACCCCGGACAAGAAGAGGTGGATTGTGACCGGCATTGATGCAGGTGAACGTTCGGGCAGGAAGATCGAGGAGCGCAGTAAATACTGTTACAAACATACATGACGGTGCGTTCCGGGATATGACCTGGTTTGCAGTACCAATAGCACAGGAAAGATCGGATGCATTCTCAAGGCCGGCGCGAAGCAGCGTTCTTGACATGGCCATGAAGAGTGCGGCGCTGACCCCTTTCCCGGAGACATCTGCAATGACAAACGCCCATTTTCCATCAGCTGCCGGGATAATATCGTAAAAGTCCCCGCCCACTTCCATCGCCGGTATCATAACTGCCGAAATATCATACCCGGGAATGTCCGGCATTTTTTCAGGGAGGAAACTGGTCTGGATGGAGCGGGCAATCTCCAGTTCTTTTGCGTACCGCTCCTTTTCCGCGGTAGTCCGCCGGAGATTTTCAATATTTTCCTGGAGCGCACCGGCCATGACATTGAAGGACCGGGCAAGATCCTCAAATTCGTCACCCGACTGGATATTCACACGGAACGCGAGGTCCCCTTCACCGATGGCCGCTGCTCCCTCTTTGAGCTGCTCAACGGGCCGGGTAATCACCCGGCTGAGTTCAATGGACACAAGCAGGACCACGAGCAGGATAACGACAAAAAGGATCGCAAAAACTTCCTTGAGCCAGTCTGTCTGGGCAGTAATCTGTGTCCCGGTATCCCGGGTCGCATCTTCAATTTTCCCGGTGAACTCCTGAACCGGTTCAGTGATCTGGCTGACCGGGATCGAGACCGCAAGGCTCCAGTTCATGGAACGGACCGGTGCATAGGCAACGTATGTCTCTGTCCCGCTGAAGTTTACTGTGCCGATACCGGTCTTTCCGGCGGTCATATTGGTGACCACGGCACGGAGATCGGGAGCGCTGCCCGAGAGCACATTTTTCTGGGTGAATGGCTTGTTCCAGGTCTGATTGCCGGCAGACAGCCCGGGCTGGCTGATGATCGTACCCTCCTGGTTGATGAGCACGGCATACCCGTTCCCGCCCAGCGTTTTCCCGATAAAATCCTCATTAATCGTATCGGTCTTTACATCAGATCCGATTACCCAGTTTCCATAGGCCGGACCGGTTATATCCTCCGACGAGGTCATAACAAGACCATTGCCACCAGCATCTACATACGGAGCGTCGGACCAGACAATCTCTGGCGACGCTTCAGCATCAGTAAACCATTGCCGTGTCCGGGGATCATAGTCTTTGGGGAAATTCCCCTGTCCCGGGTAATAGAGCATCATGCCGGAGGCCGTGCCAATATAGACACTCGCCATATCCTCATCTGAGTCATATACCCCTTTGAGACTGTCTGCAAGACCGGCAAGCGTTCGCGCCTCCTGTGATTCCGGGGTTACAGTTGCATTTTGGGCAAAGACCAGCACCGCCCCGGCCATGGGATCCGATGGAGGTTGCGTTGCCAGATAGGTCGGAGTTATAGCCTTCACCGGGGAATTACGCTTGAGCTCCGCGGTCTGTGCTGCAAGGATCTCCATCTCGGTATCGGTATCGGTATCGGCAAAGAGGGTATCTGTGACATTTGCCTGGTCGGCGGTGATGCGCTGCAGGTACTCCTCTCCCAGAGACAGAAGCGCTGCCGAGCTCTGGTCTGCCATCCCCATTCCCAGTGCCTCACTGCTCCCCTGTGCATAGGAGCCCACACGGGTAATGGCAAAAAACGCAAAATACCCGGTAAGAGCAAGCGCCACAAGCGAAAGTACAAGAAACAGGATCAGGATCTTAGCCCGTATAGAAAGGGCAATGCGTGAGGAGGCGGACGATTTCATAGGGCTGCTCGCGGGCGCAAACGACCGTATGTGTTCATGAATGTCGTGATCAGCAAAAAGCCCATCCCTTTTTTCTCTCTGTCAATCCGGGGCGGGACCAGAAAAAACGGGAACAGAGGGAACTTAGTGGTACCAGCCCTTCATACGTTCACGTTCAGCAGCACCCGGATCAGGAGCCCTATGACAAAGGAGATCGCCGCAATCCCCAGGCTGATCGCAGCCATCTCGGCAAAACGCCGCCAAAAGGGGAGATCTTTTGCCACCGCAATATAGAAGGTGAACACAAAGATGACCAGCACTGCACCGACAAGAGTGAAGACCAGCGCCACGTATGGGCTTGCAAGAAGGAGGAACGGAAGGATCAGCAGGGCAACGGTCGCGATATAGGTAATACCGGTATAAAATGCGGCCTTTTTCGGACTGGTCCCGGCTGACTCATCAGACCGCTGCGAGAGATATTCGGATGCAGCCATGGAGAGGGATGCGGCAACACCGGTAATCAGCCCGGCAACCGCGATAATGCGTGAATCCTGGATCGCAAATGTCAGGCCGGCAAGGGTACCGGTGAACTCCACAAGCGCGTCGTTGAGGCCCAGGACCACCGAGCCCACGTACTTCAGTCGTTCCTCATCGATGAGGGCGATAAGTTCCCTCTCGTGCTTTGCCTCATCGGCAAGCATCGCCGGTAGTTCGGGTATTGCGGAGAGGAGCGCGGGATCTCCGATCTGCGCTCCCTGCTCCACCCCCTCCATGAGTTTTATGGCAAAGGTCATCCCGAGCAACCGGGCAATAAGGTAGTAAAACCAGATCCGGAGGAGGTTGGGGGCGATGTCCCGGCCGGTATAGTGCTTCCAGGTGGCATAATGCCGGATTTCTTCCCCGGCAATGCGGAGCAGGACCTCACGGTTGTGAGGATCCGGGGTCACCTGCGCGATCCTCTGGTAAATATGGTGTTCGGTAATCTCATTTCTCTGGAGACGGGCGATCCTTGCAAGAGATGGTGCGGTCAGCGTCATGGTATACCTCACCGTGGTATTCTGTCTGCCCCCTCGGGACTGGATATCCGGTTGTCCGACAGAGGGGGCAGGCAGGTGATCTCCTGAACTGTATGAAAGAGCCCCTGTATAAGGAGATCGACTGGCATCCCCTGTTGCATAATTTTTCCCGGGGCCGGGTATTGCGGTGCCTCATAATAGTATATGAACCGCAACAGATCGATCTGTAAAAAAGATTGCCCATAATGGACAGATTCCCCGAAATAATAGAGAATAGCGGGTGTATCCACAGGAGCGATTATGATTCCTTATCCAGTTTCTTTTTGATCTCCCGGATACTGTTGAGCATCTCTTCAGAGTACGGGGTGTACCGGTAACTCATGTTGTTCTCGATCTGCCAGAACCCGATTTTTTCATCGTAGTGCCCGATGATGTAACAGACAAGGATATAGCAGGGAACCGCGAGAGCAATGACCATGGGCAGGGTCAGACCAAAGTGGATGTAGAAAAAATCCTCGAAGAGCTTGGCGTTTGCTGTGATGATACCAAAGTTGAGCAGAATCTGGGTCCACGAAGTCCCCCTTGTGTACCGCTGCTTGAAGAGCGCAAAACTGTAGAGCAGCCCTTTGTGTTCAGTCATGGAAGGATAGTTTCCCCGAAAAGGGGAAATCTTTTCTCCCCATTCCCGCAGGAATCAGGAAACAGCTGCCTCTCGGGTTACAGAAAAATAAAAGGGAGGGCTTGCGCTATTCCAGCACCGCAAGCAGGTTTTCACAAGGAGCCTGAACCGTTCCCCCGGGAATAACGGGATGATGGGAAAATATCTCCTCGCGGACGCGCCGGCGCACCTGCTTTTTGGTAAGCCGGACATGTTCATCCTGTTCTTCCTCGGTGAAGTTCAGCAGCGATGACCGGCGGGAGGTAAGTGCTATATTAAACGCAGCGTTCACATCCGCGTGGGCGACAAAACCGCAGTGCGGGCATTCGAACCGTTTTCTGCTTCGTCGGCCCATGCTCCCGCACCGGCTGCACCGTTTGGAGGTATATGCCGGATTCACGTAGATGACAGGAATGCCCTTTCTCTCTGCCATTTTTTCCACGAGACGCTGGAGCGAGAAGAACGATCCGTTTGCAAACGAGAACTCAACAAAACCCCCGGCATCATGGGAATGCGAGTAACGGCTGGAGAAGAGTTTTTCAAACTTGATGCCCGTGCCGAGCGATTCCGCAAAGGATACGATCTGCCGGGAGATTTTGCTTAATGCCGCCTTGAACGCCTTGCGTTCACGGCTTTTTACTTTTTTTAGTTTCCAGAGTTTTCCTTCCTTGTAGAGTTTCGTGCAGTTTTTGATGGAGTTGCTGCGGACATAGTGTACGTTTTTTCCCAGTTTCAGGACTTTCCCGCTGTCCGGTTCGGCGGCTACGGCCGCATGGCCGGTCGTGTTGAGATCTACACCGATCCAGCGGGCAGGTGCATGTGCGGTTAAATGAACTTTAATCACCTTCCCCTACCCAAGTTCGCCTGCGGTACAAACTGCCAATACACGATTACGTGCTGCTCTGGTTCTTTGATCCTCCTGTCCTTACTCGAGTTTAGGCAGGGCTTTCCTTTAAACTTTGTGGTCAAACGGTTGAGGCATTCGGCCCGAATTTGAAAAAGGAATGATAAATCATGCTGAATTATGTATGCGGGAAATATTCAGGGATGGTTTGGGGCATTTTTCGACGAAAAGACGATCTCTAGAGAATATAGGGATCTCCTGAGGAGTAGGGGGCTGCCCCGGCTCAGTTTGTACAAGTGTCTCCGGATTCACCCCAAAAATACGCCCGTAAAACGCTCCTTTTTGGTCCGCATAAAAAATGCGCATTTTAATCGTTTTATTTGCCAAAATAAGCCTAAATTGAGCTCCATATAATGCCCTTTAGCGGGCAATAGCGGCCATCCGGGAGCCTCTTTTTCCTGGATCGGATATTTGCCCATTTTGATCCGGAAACGGGCAGGAAAGGGCCTTTACGCGAACCTTAAAATTTGTCCGTTTGCAAAAATACGGTCCATACGGGCTTATTTTAAAACGGAGCCCGATACGGGCTTTTCGAGCTCCCAAAAAGGGAAATCCGGGCTCAATACGGGCCCGGATGGGCGTAAGCCGGATCAGGGGGATTTGGGAGGTGTCTGGCCAGACACCGTCGGAGAGGGGGGAAGTGGGATTCCCGGAAGGCCCGGTTCGCAATCTTTTTTTGGAAATTCTCCGCTGTCGGGTCGAAGATTTTCCGGAATTCTCCGCTCGTAACCTGTTCTCTTAAGTTAATCTCCGGCAACCGAATCGACTATTTTTTTATTCTCGGCTTGCGGTGCGAACTTTTCCGGAAAAATCCGGTATGTGTTTCATGATGATGGACGTCGGGTGTCCCTCACACCATCAGCACGTACGCCGCAAGCGAAAGGAAAAATGCAAGGAGCAGCATCGCAAGCGAGAGCGGGGCCACAAAGATCAGCATCGCATTTACCGTGCTTGCAAGCTGCGAGATCCGGTTGGAGCCAAAGACCACCACATGCTCGCACTGGGCCGTGGTTGCCGCACACTCAGCTGTCCCGAGATCATCGATCGCGGCCTGCACGGTGCGCAGGACCGCAGGAAGGAACACATCCACCGGCACTTCCTGGCCCACCGGATTTTTACCGGTCAGGGTATTGACCACGTGCGAATCGGTAGTCATCACTTCCGCGGCATCCACAAGCGTCAGGATCTTTCCGAGCATGACATCCCGGACACCCGATGCCATGTTATTCCCATCGAAAAGCACGTACGCGGTCTTCTGGCCGCAGGTTTCCACGACCATGACCTGCACGCCAAGGTCACCAAAACCCTGCTCGCGGGAATAGGGCAGGCGCTCACGGGCGTAACCAACCGAGAATGCATGGAGCTCAGCTGCGTGAGCGGCCTGCATTGCCTGGATCGCTCCATGCTGGTACTCGGTTGCGGTCAGCGTCGCCGGGAGCACTGCGGAGGAGAGATCGGTCATGCAGTTGTGCGCATCCACAAAGGCCACGTGCGGGAACCAGCGATGGCCTTCAGCCATGATCGCCAAGCCGATAGAGTAATCGAGATCCTCGGTCATCTGTGGTGAGCGGGTCGAAACCATCAGGATGGAATCGCCAAAGCGCTGGTACAGGATCTGAACGGTACCGCATGAGATTCTGGAGGACGGGGTGGCACCCTGCCCGTAGATCCGATCATTCTTCGAGCGTTCGATCGCATCAACCACCTTCCCGATCTCACTTTCGGAAACCAGGTTAAAGTCATGGGATGCGCACCCGTGCGGGACAAGAGTCTCCTCTTCCATGTGGTCGTGGATCACCATGGGCAGGTTGCCACCCCCAATCTCTCCCATCGGGCCGGGATGGAGATTTGGGACCGTAAAGAGAAGGGGGATCTTCTTTGTGCGACGGAAGAAAAGACAGACCTGCGGGACATAGATCTCTTCTCCAATCTCCCTAAAGAAGTTCTCCATGCTCTTGGAGCCGTCAGTCATGTTTGCAATAAAGGCGTTTACAAATGCCAGGCCCCGTATATGGAATGCCCGGTAGAGCGGGCGCTCGATGAGCCAGACCAGGATCGCAAAACCCAGGCCAAAGACGATATGGAGGACAATGGCAAAGAGCGCCCACCCGGGCGAGAAGAGAAAGAACCCGGCAAGAACACCGACACCGCTCTGGGTGATCGCCGGCAGGATCATCCGGGGCAGGCGGTAGTCCGAGATCGCCACCAGCACAAAGAGGCGCAGTCCGAAAATAAAGCCAAGAGAGATCCCATAGAAAAGCGGGAGGTATTTTATTCCGCCGGCAAGCGAGGCAAACGTGATAATGACCGCAAAGATCGTGCAGGCAAGTGCGAGGAGTGCCGAGCGGTTCCAGGTCATCGTCTTACCGGAGTACTCGATGATGGGTTTTGTGAGAAGGAACCCGGCTATCGCCGGGATAGTAAAGGCAAGTGTGCCCGAGAAGGGAAGGTAGACCCAGGCACGGGCGCTCGCACCATCGATAACCAGGCCAAGGATAACAAGGATCAGGAGAGAGACCGGCCATGAAGGGGCAGTAAACAGGTATTTGGTGAGCTGCCCGAGTTTGACATCACTTGCAATCGCCATCAGGTCCGACCCCCGTTAAAAGATCGAAAACTGCCAGTACCCGCCATATTCATGATCTTATCCCTGTGCCGGCACAGGTTCAAGAGTGCCGAAGTGTTTCCGGTAGCGTTCGAGCATCTGCGTCCAGGTGGGCAGATGGGTCTGGCAGCCGGCGTGCTCGACTACGTAGGACGCGGTCACGGTCCCAACCCGGCAGCAGTCCAGCGGGGAATGCCCCCTCACATATGCGGACAGGAAGCCGGAGCGGTATGCATCTCCTGCGCCCGTCGGGTCACAGAGCGTGACCGGGACTGCCGGGACAAAATGCTCTTTACCGTCAGCGTACAGGCGACTTCCATCCCCGCTCATGGTAAAGACCGCCAGTGTGACACTATCGACGAGTGCCTCTTTTGTCACCCCGAGCGTGGCACACATCTGCTTTACCTCGTGCTGGTTGGCAAAAAGGAGATCGGTGTTTGCCAGGATTGAATCAAGTTGTTCTTTTGTGTACCAGAAAACATCCTGTCCCGGATCAAACGAGACAAATTCGCTCTTTTCTGCCACCCGGCAGTTGAACTCGGGATCAGCAGTTGCCATGTGGACTAAAGGGAGCGCCGGGGCCTCCGCGGTCGCAAATGCCGCTGATGCCCCCCATTCAAAGAAGGTCATCTGGCTGCCCGCATCGTCAGTAAACATAAAGGCTGTCGGCGTATGCGTGCCGGGGACCTCGAAAAACTGCCGGCGGATACCCAGCCCGTCCATCCATTTTTCATAAGCACTGCCGGAAAAGTCGTCACCGACACAGGAATGAAGCGTCACCTGTTCACCAAGGGTAGCGATCCCTGCCGCAATATTGGCTGCACCGCCACCGAAAAAAACCTGACGGTCTGTGATATGGGTGGACTTGTTGGGCTCCGGGAGGTGATGTACCTTTGAGATATGATCGACCGCGGTGTGGCCTACTACATGGATCATAGTTCCTGCACATCCAGCAGCTTCAACGGGATCTCGTGAAGGGCTTTCCCGATCACCGATTTTGCAATCCGGCTGGCGTGCTCCTTTGACTCGGCACGGAACACTTTCATCTCCAGGATAAGGCCCACGAGCGCGGTATCGGCAACAACAATGGCGCTGGAGAGTTCCCGCTCGCAGAACGGGCAGGCAAGCATACCTGCCTCGACCTCGACAAACTTCGCCGAGGGATTAAGGCGTTTTCCCGCCTCACTGATCGCGATCCCGATTGCATCGTCAAGCGTCTTTGCTTCCTTGATATACCACGCTGATTCAAGAGTTACCAGATAGTCAGGCATAATGTTCTCCCCTGCTCTTTTCCATTACCATGTCTCATAATGGAGGTGCTCCCCGATCTCCATGCGCCCGGCACGCCGGGACGGCTCACGGCCGTACCCGGTTGCAAGGAGCGCAAGCGGCCGCACGTGCGGGGGAAGATCAAGGATCTCCCGCACGTCATCCTCCTCAAATGCGCCGGTCCAGCAGGAGGACAGGCCATGGGAATGGGCTGCAAGCATCATGTATGTGCAGGCAATCGTAGCGTCCTGCACCGCGTACAGGATACCCCGTTCCCCGTACTGGGACATCGAACGCACGTAATTGGCACATACTACAAAAAGGGCCGGGGCAGCGCCCACATGCTCCTGCCCGAATGCCGCTTTTGCAAGCGCAAACCGGGCCTCGGCATCGGTCACCACCACAACATCCCATGCTTCAAGATTGCCGGCACTGGGAGCTGTACCGGCACAGGAAACAATATACGAGATCTCATCTTCACAAAGCGCGGTCTCCTGGAAGTCGCGCACCGAAACCCGGCCGGAAACAAATTTTTTGAAATCAGAGGAGTCCATGAAGAGAGAGCACCTGCCATGCATTCTGCGCCGGGGTGGTCGTAGCGCTGATGGCCTGAGCAAGTTTCTCTGTGGCCTGCTCAGGGCGATCCCCTTCCACAAGCGAGATCGCCTCGTTTATGGCATTGACCGCCTTTCCAAAATCTGCAAGTCCCGTGCTCTTCTCGGCAAATGCCACCTCTGTCCTTACCTGTTCCATGAGGAGGAGGAGCATCTTTTTGCCGCCGCTCTTCTGGGTATCAGGAAAACCGGTAAGTGCGACGCAAAGCTGGGAGACTACGATCAGTTCGGATTTTGCCCGCTCACCGAACTGGAAACTGTTCACTGCGGTCGGAAGATCCATACTCACCATGGTTTCTGGAGATAAATGATAATTATGATTCGGATGTTTCCGGCCAGACCCCGGATATAATACCCGGCCGCATAAAACACAAAAAAATGTCCATGACGGGGCGTTGCCCCGTTATTTGCCGCCGGTCATGCACAATCCCGGCTGCAGTTCACCTTATTTTCCGGATTTTGCCTTTGCGCCCAGGGCGGAGACTTTTGCCCTGCGCATGCGCCGGCGGATGAGCGGGCTTGCCGTGGATTCGTTCATGCCTGAGCCACCGGACCGGTCGCCTCCGCGCCTTCCGCCGCGGCCGCCGCGCCGTGCCCCGCCACCCCGGCCACCGCGCTGCTCTTCGGCTGCGGCCTGATCGATCTTCTTTAAGTTGATACTGGACTTGAACCGCTGGTTGGGTCCCGGGCTCTTGCGCTCCCCTTCCTTTTTGGGAACGAGCCGGATCTGGCCCTTGACGCCTTTAACCTGTGACCAGAGGGTTGTACCTGTCTTGCCCATAAACGTGAACTCCTTATCTAATTCTGCCGTGCCGCAGATAAAGGTTGGGGAGAATCCGTCCCCCTTTTTTTTAAAAACACACTCACTCTGCCGGTTTCTGTGCATCCACGCAGATATTGTACGTCAGCTGGGGGATCCTGCGCTCGATAAACGGCTCCATCCGCTGTGCAAGATTGAAAAGAGGGTCACCCATGTCGATATGGGCAAACGAGCACCAGCTGACCTTTACATTGCAGAAGCCGGCACGGGAAAAGAGTGCCCTCATATCCTCTTCGTCATAGTAATGTTCGCCGAAATCCTTCATGACCACATGGGGGATCCGGATCTTCTCGCTTACCTTGTAGAGAACCGGAATGCCGCTCGTGAGCAGTTTTTTCCCCAGCGTACAGATCGAGATCGCCCCACCGGGGCGCATCACCCGGTACGCCTCGTTGAGCATGGATTCAGGATCCCGCACATAGCTGAAAACAAGAAGGCTCGCAACAGCATCAAACGAGTTATCGCGGAACGGAAGAGATTCGCCGGTCCCAAGGGTGAAACCGCAACAGCTGCATCGCCTGCGTGCCCGCTCGATCATGTTCCTGCTGAGATCAATGCCTACAGCGGAACCGCCATGGTGGAGGTATTTTTCCACAAAAAGGCCGGTACCACAACCAATATCAAGGAGAGCCCCACCCCGGGGGAGTGCCTCCATTACATGACGGCTGATGCGGGTATGGTACGTCCTGCCGCGGGGGTGGTCGTAGTGGAGATCGTATACCTCAGCAATTTCATCGTAATGCTGCTGGATCTTCTCCCGTTTTGCAACTGTCATTTTAAAAAATCTCCTTAAGACCGGTGGCAAAGGCATCGATCTGGACATATTCGTTGTTCGCGTGTCCGAGCCGGGCATCTGCTCCAGCAAGGGCGGTCGCGAGGAGCGGATGGTTGTACTCCCTCCGGGCCACAGACCGGATCTCCGAGAGAACCTCACGGCCCGAGAGCCCGTAATCGATCATCAGGGCTTCGAGCTGCCGGATCCCTCCCCTGACATCACCATCCCTGATGAGAAGGATGGCTCCTGCGGCAACGGTCTCGGTCTCCGACTGTGACAGCGCGGCAAGGCCGTTACATGTACCGGCGCCGGAGACTGCCTGAAGGAGCAGGATTCCCCGGCGCAGGTCACCCTGCGCGGCCTCGGCAATCAGCTCAATATCGTCATCGGTGCATGCGGCCTGCATTCCCTGCGTCTCCCGGACCCGGATAGATCTCAGCTGTGCGGCAATCACGTGGGCCGGCAGGGGTGCAAAGAAGAGCGGGAGGCAGCGGGAGCTGATTGCCGGGATGATCGCGCTCGGGTTGGTAGTGGAAAAGACAAAACGGCAGGTGCTGCTGTACCGCTCCATGATCCGGCGCAGTCCCTGCTGGGCATCCCGGGAAAGGGCATGCGCATCCTCAAAGACCATCAGCTTGAAACCGGCATCCAGCGGGCGCATCGAGGCATACCACTTCAGGATGTACTTGAAGTTGACAATCAGGCTCTGGCCTTTCTGGTACAGGTGGGCATACCGCTCGTCCTCCTCAAAGACCTTTTTACCCTGGGAGAAGATATCTGCGGTCTGGAAGATCGTGGTATTTGCTTCCCAGTTTTCCCCATAAAGTTCGCCGGCAAAACATCGGATCGCTGCACTTTTCCCGGTCCCGTGCGGGCCGGCAAGCAGCAGGTGCGGCGCGTTTTTTGAAGCAGCACAGGATGTAAGAAGTGCGGTGACCCGGTCCTGTCCTACAATATCGGAGAACTGTGACGGGCGGTAACGTTCAGTCCAGAGCATGAGAAAGCCTCCCTGCCATTTCGATTCCCGCCTCTTTGAGAAAAACGCGGTTGTCCAGCATGGCCACCAGCTCACGGCACTCTTCCGCGCTCAGGGTAGCACAGGCTTCCGCAATGAGCGGCAGGGCCCGGGTCACTTCGTCCACAATGGTCAGCGTTGCCGTCCGTGCAGTACGGGAGAGGGGATTAAGATCGATCGCGATCACCTTTTTTCCCATCTCCACAAGGACACCGCACCGATCCCCGTCTTCGAGGGGGACAAGGACGACATCGGCCCTGTACATCCCGTCACGCCGGCACCAGGCCCGGTCATGCGAGAGCGGGAGCAGGCGTTCTGCTTCACCGGAAAAGACATCCGCTCCTGCATCGCAAAGCAGGGATTCTATCTGCGCCACACGCTCAGGGGTCCGGTGGAAAAGGTTGACCTCGACAAGGGCTCCGCTTGCCTTCTGGAGCCCGGCAATCTCGCGGGCGGCCAAGGCCGCCGTATTGCCGTTTACCGAGATAACCGGGTAGCGGGCAGTACGGAGCAGGGCCGCCGCCACACGGGCGGCCCGTCGTGCACTGTCGCTTGTCTTTTCCCCGAGCAGGTAATCGAACGCCTCGCCGCGACCATGGGAGATGAGACCTTCCCATGAGACAATTCCCGATCGTGCACACTCTGCAAGGTGCTCCCGGGTGACAAGCGACTGGTACCGCGGATGGTCGTGCGGGATCATGCTGCACCCTCGACGATATGCACACCGGCTTTGGCCATATCCATGGGGTATACTTCACCAAACGACCGGAGCACCGTACTGGCACGTTTTCCACAGGCAAAAACGCCATCGCCAAGCATCGTCATTGCGGCAAGAACACCCTGGCGGTCGCATTCCTCGAGCACACGTCGCACCGCTACGGTCTCAAGCCCGCTTGCAGCCGAGAATTCCCGGCAGCAGGTAAAAAATTCCACAACGTTTTCCGGCTGCTTTTCCGGGAATGCAGCAGCCACCTGTGCCATCCGGGCCGGGGATCCCAATACATCGGGTGTACGGATCGGGCCAAAACTGACTGCACAGACCGGAGTATCAACGTCGAAGCTCCGCAGGATCGTACCGTGGATGCCCGGGTCGGTCCGTACCACCCGTCCGCCACCCTGGCAGGCGGCAACATCACCAAGGCCGGTCCGGAACAGGACCTCGGTCTCGTGGGCCCGCTCTGCAATCCCGTCTGCGCCGAGCCTGAGGTCCAGCAGGTGGTCGGCAGCGGCAAGTGTTGAAAGCAGCGCCGCGGCAGAGAGACCAAAACCGGCACTGATAGGAAGCCGGCAGATGGTTTCAACGGCAACCGTAACGCCCAGCTGGTCCAGTGCGTATGTGAGAGGAGAGGACTCGCGGGAGATCTCCCGTATCGTCCCATCAGCGCACCGGTTCCGCACAAGAACGGAGGAACGGGCAGCAGATTTTACCGTGGCAGTCACTCCCTCACTTATCACGATACCGGCGCCGATGCTCCCTGTTGTTGACGGATTGGATCCGTCCACCCTCTTGAAGTAACCGGAGATATGGCCGGGGCAGAACACTGTCACGGATGCCGCTGTCATGGCAGTCAGGTACCTGTCATATCAATTGGTGGCCCGGCGCTATTAGGAATTGTGCTGCCGGGAACGTGGGGCGGCAGTATCCTTCTTTATCCCTTCAAGGATGGCATCCCAGATCCGGGCGGCGATCGCCTCTTTTGTGCCGGAAACGGCGGTGCCGGCCTTTGCCCTGCCAGACAGGATGCGATACGAACCGTCCGCACATCCCATGCTCTCAGGCGTATTGGTCACCACCATCCATGCACCGCGCGCAAGAAATGCCCGTGCCTCCGGGAGGGGATCTCTTGCGATCTTGAATGCAACCACCCGGGTCTTCCTTTCTGCCAGAAGTGTATCGATCAGCTTTGGAATCGGCGCGAGATCAAGAGTGACACGTTTCCCGCTTTTGATCTTCCCCTGAACCTTTTCCGGGGCAAAATCCGAGATTGCCGCTGCGCTGATATAAATGTCGGGATGCCTCTTTTTCAGGTACCGGGTGACTGCTGCCCGCATGTCCCGGGCCGTTTCCACGGGAACATTCTCTACGCAGGGCAGGGAACCGTTGTGGACAAGGGTGACCTCTGCTCCGAGACGGTACGCTGCAAGCGCGAGCTCCTTGCCCATCCTCCCGCTCGACCGGGTGGTGAGCACCCGGACATCGTCCACGGGTTCCCGGCAGGCACCACCCGTGATGAGCACGTTTTTTCCGGCAAGCGGCTTTCCGATGAGGGTCCGTTCGCACCGGAGCACAATCTCGTCAATATCGGCGATCTTTGCCTTCTCTTCTTCTATCCGGGGACCCACAAAACCAACGCCCCACGATACAAGGGTTTCGATATTCTTCACCACCGCCGGGTGGCGGTACATGCTGTGGTGCATGGCAGGAACAGTGAGAACCGGCATCCCGCTCCCAAGTGCGGTCGTGGCAAACGTAGTGACCGGGGTATCATCGATCCCGCATGCGATCTTCCCGAGCGTGTTTGCCGTGCAGGGTGCCACAAGGAGGAGCGAAGCGCTCCCTCCATCACCGCAGTACGTCACGTGCTCGACAAGACCCGTGATCCGGGTAATCGCAGGCCTGCCGCTCGCATACGTGAGCGCATCGGGATGGATAATCCCCTGCGCTGCCGCGCTCATCACCGGCTGGACCGTGGCCCCTTTCCTGCGCAGCGCATGGACCAGTTTTACCGTTTCAACCGCTGCGATACTCCCGGTGACAGCAAGCACGATCTCTTTTCCGGCAAGGGTCTTCTGAGTCATGACAGGGTCACATCCTGCACGATATGCCATTCGTGCGGGCGGTATTTCTTTACCTTATGTACATTGATTGAGGGAGAAAAACCTGCGCCCTCCGCAAGATCCTGTATTGTCCCGGATACATCACCGATGCTGTGCACATGGATCACGCTTCTCCCATGGACATGGGAAAAAACTGCGGGCAGCATAGTTACGGCATCGAAGTGTCCCATCACTACCCGGTCGTACGTGCCGGAGAGATGTACACGACAGTCCCCACAGGAAACCTGTACTCGGCCGGCAAGGCCGTTTGCCGCAATATTGCGTTCCAGGTACGCACAGGCTACCGGGTTGATCTCCATGGCATGGACTTTCGCCCCGCTACCGGCCATCGGGATAGCGAAGTACCCGATGCCGGCAAACATATCTGCCACCCGGGCACCGGCCGGACTTTCACGGACGAGCCGGGCCATCCGCATTTTTTCGTCCCGGTTTCCCTGCGCAAACATCACCCGGCCGGGATCGAGATAGTATGTATACCCCTCCTCCCGGTGACAGACCTCTCCTGCACTGCCCCACAGGATCTCGGTCACCGGTGTCCGGGTGACCCCGTCAAGCGATTCGATCCAGAGCACCCCGCGCGGGTGCCGGAACCGGACAATTCCTGCAACCTCTTTTTCTGCAGGCCGGTCCCCACGCACGACCGCCACGTCGCCCAGCATGAAATAACCCCTGCCAGCGTATGCGTGGCGTTCCGGGATCTCGCGGTCGAAAGCAAATCCTTCCCTGACCGGTACCCAGGCAGTTTCCCCTTCAACGTAGGGGTGCCGGGTCAGGTCAACCCACACCTCACCGCTCACGGCACCCAGCCGATCTGTCCGGACTTCCCGTACCCGCATAGGATTACCCGGGAACTTACCGCATCACGACCATTGTGTCGCCATCGCGGAGCACCTGCACATTCTCCCCTGCGCTCACCGCCATCCACTGACGTTCCGTGACCTCGATGGTTGCACCTGTTGCCGGATCAAGGAGCCCAAACATCCCGTGCGCAATATATGCCACAAGCGCCGGCACGGCGTTTCTTGCATTGCCCACCAGCCGCACGATATCTTCCTCTTTTACCGTCCGGTTCCTGCCCTCATAGAGATCAAATACCCGGATTGTGCGGGAATCCGACTGCTCAATCTCCGCGTAGGTCCGGGGCAGCTTTACCACATCATGCCGCTGGTACCGGGGCAGCCGGACAAGATACGTGATCCGGAAGAGCTGCCGCCCGTTCTTCTCGCCGACCAGTTTTGGGTGGGTCGTATACCTCCCGCCAAGCTGCGCCGTGATCCCCTGCACGATCAAAAGGCCGATATGCTGGGAGCCTACTGTGACATCAAGGCCATCCCGGGTCTCGGCCATATCGGAGATAAACGACAGCCGTTCCCCGCCCTGCTGGAGCGAGTCCTCGATCTGGGTCGCAATTGCCGCTGCCTTCTGCATTTCAAAGGGGCTCATGTCGCGTCCGTCAGCACGCACCTGCACAATCCCTTCATAATAACTTCCGGTGATCCGGTTGCACCGGTCGCACTGCTCCCGGTGCCAGGCGATCTCCACGGTGCACTCTTTTTCTACGGGCTGACCGTACAGGGTTCCGCTGATCTTCAGGTAGGCCCGGGAACGGTTGGAACTAAGCTCGCGGATCCTGACCTCGATCAACCGCTTTTTTACGTCCGGGTGGAAATGCACCGCGCTGCGTGCCAGATCCGGGGCCAGATCTTCACGCTCCCGGTTCGTATCGGTCCACGTGTTCACCTGCTTTGTTGCCCCGCAGCCGGGGCAGTGGATGCTTGTTACCCGCGTATCGCAGGTGGCCCACTGCGTGTCCGCTACCCGGCAGGCCGCACAGAGCCCGTCTGAATCTGAAGGTTTGCCGCACTTGGGGCAGAACCGGTCCTGTATGGAGGTCATAGCCGGTAGATCTGGGCATGCGGGACGCTGCCGATCATGATGCAATCAGCCCGGGTGATCAGTCCCATCTTCACGGCAACCCCCACGGCACGCTCTCCCATGAGGTTGACGTTGTCTCCCCGCAAAAGGGCTTCAGTGACAGCGGCCTCATCTGCATGCGTAGTGCCGTAGAAGCCCTCAGTCACCGTGACCCTGAGGTCTCCGTGGGTGATGGTGGTGTTGAGCAGTTCGCGGTCACAGACCGCAACCACATCGCCCATCTCCGGCGAGTGGTGGATTTTTAAGAACATTAATCAGATCGTTTGCAGGGCTGACCTGATAAAAGATGGGAAGGCAACCGGTGCATCTACAGCACGATGCGGACGCCGTACACCTTCTCCACGGTCTCCCCATGGATGCGCCAGCAGTCCTCTTCGGTAATAGTACCCGATTCAAGCAGTTTTTTTGTGATCCTCGGGACCGACTTTGGGCCCGTCACAGCGCCGGGCCGCGAGTTTTCGTCCATGAAGTCACTCTCCATGGTAAAGGGGCGGCGTTCGCGGGCAAGGACCGGCACCGCCTCGTGCCGGGCCACAAGCGAGGGATGGAGAGGGGTATCCGGAGATCCGTAATGCTTGATGACGCGCCCCGGGTCCATGCCGGCATTCCGTGCCATGTCGACGACATCGGCGCACGGGCCGCTCTCCGCGTGGATCTGGAGGGCGCACCGGTATCCTGCGGCAAGGGAGAGCGCATGAGAGAGCACGACATTTGAGGCAGAGAACACTTCGGGGCTGACCTCGTAGTGCGGCCGCCCGCTCTTGAGCGCCACAGCCTTTCCCTCACGGACATAGCCGGCAGCGCAATCGAGACCCCCCTTCATTACCAGTACCGCATCCTCAAGTGGCATTCGTTCCGTAAGCCGGCTGATCTCGGCCGGGTGGATCCCAAGGATGGGAAAGACCACAAGGCCGGTCTCCCGGATCAGCCCGGCGATACGCAGGGTCTCGTCAAAGACTCTGGCGTAATCGTTCCCTGTTACCGGCTCGACCCCGAGCGACCACGAGGGTTTGGAGACAAGGAAAAGATGCGTTCCTCCCCCATGCAGGAAATCCTTTGCCGCTTCGACCCCGCGCCCGTTTACCGGGTCGAAATGGATATGATCGTCAGTGATCGGAAAGAGCCGCGATCTCATGGCACTCCAGGACCTTCATGAGAGGGTAACCGTTCTCCGGTGCAAGAGTGGCCCGGCAGTACCAAAAGCCTACCCGGGTCACGATCTCCACATCAAACATGAGACCGGAAAGTTCGCTGTACCCAAATACATTCTTTTGCATCCGAAAACGATCGAGCCTCACCGTGATCTCCTCGACAAAAGGCTGGAGGACCACTGCCTTTTCAATCGCGGATTCCACGCTTGCCGCAGATTCCTGTGCAATCGGGGTTCCCACCCACTGGTGGTAGAGCGCCCCCAGTTTGATCCCGGCTTCAAAGATAGCCTGCTCCCGGTCTGTTGGCCTGTCGTGTTCGTGTGCTCCTTCCATGATCTGCACCTCATATCAGCTGGATGATCCCCGACTTTGGCTCCATGGCCTCGCCATGCCGCAGGAGCATCTCGATTCCTTCCCTTACTTTGTCGTGGGCAAAGCCCTTTGCCGCTGCAGCCTCGATCACCTGATCGATGGAAGCGCGCCGGCCTTCGCCACCAATGTCCCGGATCGCATCCTTGATCACCCGGACAATGTCGCGCTTCTCCTTGGAGATACCGGTGGCCACCTTGTCAATATCGAAGTTACCGGTCTTTGCATCGTAGGCGATCTGGCGCAGGCAGGCGTCCACGATGTGGATCACGCGCTCCGCGTCGCCGGCCTCGATCTTATCAGAGAGCCGTATCCGGGCGCTTGCCTCTGCAAGCCGGACGAGCGCTTCCAGTTGCCGGGCCGTTACCGGGACAGGCTTGTTGGGCTCCGCGATCCCCCTGAGCTTGAGATAGTAACCGACAATCGCCTCCTTTGCCTCCGCAGAGAGGATGGGAAAACAGGTACGCTTGGAGTACGCTACGTACTTCCGGAAAAACGCAGGATCGATATCCGGCATGACCGGCTTGAGCTGCTGCTCGATAAACTCCTGGGTGACACCGGGGATCGGCGTCTTTTTGTGCTGGGCGATCAGCTCCCCGACGCCGTGTGCTTTAAGGATGTGCTCGGCAATGGCAAGGTCCCGTTTCTGCTCCGGCTGATCGGTCATGATAAAGATGAGGTCGAAACGCGAGAGGAGCGAAGGAGGCATGTTGATCTGGTCGGCAATATCGCCGTACATATCAAAGCGCCCGTACTTCGGGTTCGCCGCGCCTAAAAGGGCGCACCGGGACTTGAGTGTAGCGGTGATGCCGGCCTTTGCCACGCTGATGGACTGCTGCTCCATTGCTTCATGAAGGGCTGAACGATCCTCTTTTTGCATCTTGTCCATCTCATCCACCGCTGCAATACCCATATCGGCAAGCACGAGCGCACCAGCCTCAAGCGTCCAGCGCCCTTCGCCAAACTCGTCCTTGACCGCGGTTGCGGTAAGACCGGCCGATGTGGAGGATTGCCCGCTTGTGTAAATGGCCCGGGGCGAACATTTCACGATATAGCGGAGCAGCTGGCTTTTTGCAATACCGGGGTCGCCTATCAGGAGCACGTGAATGTCTCCTCTGAGATGGCTCCCGTCCGGCATCTCTTTTGCGATCCCGCCGAAGAGCTGGAGGGTGATCGCTTCCTTAACGTCCTCGTTCCCGTAGATAGTCGGGGCGATCGAATGGGTGACCATACGATAGATCATAGGATCCTTGGAGAGTTTTTTGATCTCATCCTCGGCCTCCTCATCGATCTCAACTTCCTCGAACTCTTTTTCCGCGATCTCGATCGAGTTGCATTCGAGGAAGATGTCAAAGACCGTGCTCTTCTCACCCTTGACCACCCGCTGCATGGACCGGAGGATCCCGTTGATTACGACCCGGTCCCCGGGCGCAACCGTGCCGGTAAGGTCATCAGTCACATCGATATCAAGCGTCTGCGGCTGCTCGCCGCCCCGCAGGCCCTCGGGGGATTCCTGCACCCGGAGTTTCTGGGAATCGACAAAAGTGGAACGCTTGGGCACGAGCTCGACCTTCTTGAAAGTACAGCCATCTGTGGCACAGCCATCCGGCTCGATGAACTTGCCGTACTTCTGGGTCTTTTTGGTGAAATGGCCGGCCGGGCACTTAAAAACAGCCTCCACGATCCGGGGGCGGACCTCGGTGGTCTTCCGGAGGATCCCCTCGACCGAGATAAACCGGTTGATATCCTCGGACCGGATCTCGCGGATTGCCGTCTTTTTGGGGAGGTTTGTGAACCGGATATTGAGGGCCTTTGGCTCCTTGCCATCCCGTGTCCTGACCAGCTGGTTGTTTTTTATTGCATCCCAGACATC
This sequence comes from Methanoregula boonei 6A8, assembly GCF_000017625.1. Taxonomy (NCBI): domain Archaea; kingdom Methanobacteriati; phylum Methanobacteriota; class Methanomicrobia; order Methanomicrobiales; family Methanoregulaceae; genus Methanoregula; species Methanoregula boonei. Next base: position 1,748,052 of record NC_009712.1, read on the forward strand.
CTCGAGCACCTTGCCCGGGTTCTCCAGCAGCTCATCGGCGAGAGTGATACCGGCTTTGCCGAACCTCTCGATCTGGCGGTAATCAACAACAAGCGATCGCCTGTGCGGGTAAAGGCGCGAGATCTCGCCAAGCTCCTTCTTGTACCGGCTTTTCAGAAACCGGCCCCAGTCATCGGCACGATCGCCCTGGTGTAGTTCGGGTACCTTCTCCATTTTTGCTCCTCACCGCTTCCTTGTACCGGCAAGAACAAACCTGGCAATCAGCGCCTCCATCTGGATGTCGCTGCTCGCCCCTTCAGAGAGACGGAAATCCGTTTCGCCAAGCGCGTCGATGAGTTCCACCTTGAGCACCCGGTCCATATCCCTTTTGGTGAGGGCACGGTAACACTGGTTGATCAATTCGTTGGGAGCGATACCCCGCTCGCGCAGGAGCCGGGTGAGCAGCGCCTCGGCCCCATCGAAATCCCCGGAGAGAGAGAGCGTTAAGAGCTCCCCGATCTCTTCCGGCCGGGCATTGGACGTGATCGCGTACACCATCGGGGCCTCGATCGTTGCACTGAGGATCGCTGCACCCTGGAGGGCGTTGATGGCTTTGCGCATATCCCCCTGAGCGATGTATACCATTGCATCCATTGCCTCCGGTGTCACATCTAAGTGCTCCCTTGCGGCAATCCGGGTGATCTCCTCTTTTACTGCCTGCGGACCGAGAGGCCGGAACCGGTAGATCGCGCACCGGCTCTGGATGGGGTCGATGATCTTTGAGGAGTAGTTGCAGGAGAGGATGAAACGGCAGGTCTTGGCATAGCTCTCCATTGTCCTGCGCAGTGCTGCCTGAGCATCGGTGGTGAGTGCATCGGCTTCGTCCAAAAAGAGGATCTTGAATGCCGCATCACCTGCAGGCCGGGTCCGGGCAAACTCCTTGATCTGGTTGCGCACTACATCGATACCCCGTTCATCAGAGGCATTGAGCTCGCGGAAGTTCATCTGCCACGAGTCCCCGAAGAATTCCCGGGCCAGGGTGACTGCGGCGGTGGTCTTTCCCACCCCGGCACTTCCCGTGAAAAGGAGGTGGGGAAGGTTCCCGGACTTTACATAGGATGAGAGCCGCTCTACTATATCGTCCTGACCGACTATATCGGCAAGCTTTGCCGGCCGGTACTTCTCTATCCAGATAGTGTGAGACTCATCCATGAGAAAGATCACCCAGTAGGTACCCACTAGGTTGGTGCCGGACTATTTTTGCATTTTCGTTTCACATAATCAAAAAAACAGTGTACCTGCAGAGAGGAGGAGCTAAAAAAAGAAAAATTCTTTTGGGAACCCCCGGATTGTCATAATCTTTATCATAAGCGTTTTGAAATTACTCTTCATGTTACGGTGCCCTATTTCCCTTGGTCTCCTCCTCATTGCAATCCTCCTCATCCTGCCCGCCCAGGCGAGTCTTACAAAGATCGCTGCGGGCGCCCCGGTCTTTATCGGTGAAAACAACGTGGATATCTCCGCGGGGCTGAACGGCCATTCAGTGATCGCGTGGTGGCCGGCGGGTGCGGATACAAGTGGCACCCCGGCGCAGACGATAACAATATCAGGAAATCCCCATTCTTATTATATCGACCCCGCCCTTTTCGAAGGGTATACGGGGATATGGTACTCGCATGATGTAAAACCTGATATCCCTGTTTTGAATGTATATCAGCCCCAGATCAATCTCTCGGTATGGGACACCGATACTAACACGGACGTTACCGGCCAATCGGTTCCGTTATCCGCCAATGTTACTTACCGCATTGATACGAACCTGTACCTGGCACTCAACTATACCTACCGCCCGAATTTCAATCCCGCAGATGGTTTCTTTACCGTAACGTTGACCTCGCCATCCGGAGGGAATATGCCCTCTGTTTTTACCGGGAATGTGGGAAATTCTGCCACACAGATCATCCCCTTTGACAGCAACCCGATGATTACCTCCTCACCGTATTTCTGGCAGAACGGACCTGCATGGGACCGGAACGCAAAAAGCACTGACGGGAGCGCGGTGTACCAGCCCGGAACTTACACTTTTGTGGCAACGGCAAATCTTAACGGTATGACCGGCAGCTTTACCGGTGATGCTGCAATCGGCAATGTCACGAGCGGGAACAGAACGGTAACCTTCCTGCCCGCGGCCTCTTTTGCTACCCCGACCACAATCCCGCTCACGCAGGCCACACCTAATCAAACCACCAATATAACCGCCGCAGCAACCATTACACCTGTACCGACAACAGTACAACCAACCGCAACCATCATCCCAAAAAAGACTACCTTTACCCCTCTGCCTGACGGGATTGCCATCGCCGCTTTCGGCATTGCGACATGCGCAATCGTGGCAGGACGGAAGTATTAATCAGTCTCCTGTCCCTTTTTTTGTACGATATGAGCAGTAAGAAAAAAACAAGTTCTGAGGAAAAGCCCAGCACAAGGATACCACGAAAATACGTTATTGCACTCGGTGTGATAATCGTAATCTGTATCGCGATCGTTGCCGGCCTGGTGCTCACAAAGCAGGGACCGTGGGCAGACGCTACAGCAAATATCCCGGTAACTGACGAGGCAAGTTTTATGTCTGCAGGGGCCCTGTACTGCCAGAGCGTTGACCTGGCAAACGAAGGGAATTATACCGGAGCACTCGCTGATGCCAATGCCGCGCTTGCATATAATGTCCCTTCGCTCATTCCCCTGATCCAGTCCAACCGGGCGGGGATTCTGGTGGAGACGGGAAATTACAGTGAAGCGATCGATGCAGCCGATGTGGCGATCAGCGCGCCCGGGAACCTGACCACGCTCCGGGCCATTGCATACTACAATAAGGCAAATGCTCTTGAAGCGCTGGGACGGACCAGCGAGGCAGATGCGAATTACGCAAATGCATCAGCACTGGATCCGACACTCAAACACCCATAATTTTTATCCAATTACCTGATCGTTTTTCGATCCGGGAAACATTCCTGATACAATCCGGCATCCCGGCCGGTTATCAATGCCTATACCTTGAAGAACTCTCTTTTGCAAGTACTGATCACAACGATGGAAGGTGCAGCCCGGGTTTTTGCCGGAGATTATGCGCAGGCAACGCTGTCAGTACCTGCGGATGAACCCGGGAATGCGGCATGGGTGGTCACCCCGGGCGGTGCCTGGTGCCGGTCGCTCTATCTCTGCGGTGCGCTCACCGAGATCACAGAGGTGGCAGATGTCCTGTACTGCCGGCTTGCCGATCCGACCGGGGCTTTTGACCTTGTCGCAGGAGGCAGGCGCGGGGTTGTGGCGGGACAGATCCGTGCGATCCCGGTACCGTCCTTTGTTGCGGTAACAGGGACCGCACAGCTGTACCGGAAGGGCGGAGGGTGTGTAGTCCAGGTCCGGCCGGAATTCGTGGAGACGATCGATAAAGCCGGACGGAACCGGTGGGTTATTGCAACCGCAGACATGGCAATCGCCCGTCTCGAAGGGCTGCTATCCGCCATTGAAGGAACCACCGGGGACGACCGGGCAGCCCGGGTTGTCCGGCACTACAGCCTCACCCGGGAGAATCTCCGGGACATGGCCGCACAGATCGAAGTGGCGCTCGCCGGTGCCTGCACCGTTCCCGATGCGCCACCGGCCACGGAAGAAGATATCAGTGCAGCAGTGATGGAGATCATCCGCACGGAAAGCGGCCCCCGGGGCGTTTCCGTAGAAGATGTGCTCACAAAGGCCGGCGTGCTCGGGCATACTCAAAGGGCGGTGCTTGCCGCGATCGAGACACTCATCACGAACGATGACTGCTACCAGCCCCAGAAAGGATACATCAGGCCACTATGAAACTGGAGTTTATCCGTGACGGCCCGGCGCTCGTAATCGAGAACACCGAGCGCCTGCTCGTCGTGGCCGATCTCCATTTCGGGATCGAGGCCGATCTCGCCTCCCATGGCATGCACTTCCGGAGCCACAGCCGGGAGCGCCTTGACCGGCTGATGCAGACCGTGGAGGCAACCAGGCCCGATCGGCTTATCCTCCTTGGGGATGTCAAGCATAGTATCCCCTCGCTCACCCGGCAGGAATGGGCAGAGATCCCGGGCATTCTTGATACGATCAGGCAGCGCGTCCCGGTCCTTGTCTTCCCGGGAAACCACGACATAGGAATTGAGAGGTTCCTTCTTCCCGGCGAGATCCAGCCAAAGGAAGGGGCAGTGATTGATGGGGTTGCATATCTTCACGGCCATACGTACCCGGCGCCGGGCCTTGCCGGACGCCTGCTCGTTACCGGGCATCACCACCCCCAGGTAAGCCTGCGCGACCAGGTGGGCTGTTCGCTTGTGGCGCCGGCCTTCCTGCGGGCGGCGATAAATGCACTGGCGCTCGGCCTTGAAGGAGGATATACGGGAACGACCCGTGCCCTGTTCGTGCCCGCTTTCAACGAGATAGCGGGGTACGATATTGTCAGGATCGCCAAAGACCCGTTCTCGCCAATCTCCCGGTGCATACAACAGGAGGATGCGGAGGTCATTCTCGCCGACGGCACGCTTATCGGTCCGCTTGCAATGCTGCTTGACGATGACCGGGAAGACGAGAATGAGAGGGGGGATTGCCCTGGCGCTTGAACTGCTTGGCGACCACGTGCGAGCCTGCATAAAAAAACGCGGGTTTGCCGGTCTCTCTCCTGCGCAGGAACAGGCAATTCCCCTTGTCCTGCAGAAGAAAAACCTGGTGCTGATCGCCCCGACCGGCACCGGCAAGACCGAGAGCGCAATGTTCCCGGTCTTTGATTCCCTTGTAAAGATGCCGGCAGGCGGCGGGATCCGTGCGATCTACGTAACACCGCTGCGCTCACTTAACAGGGATATCCTCTCGCGGATGGAATGGTGGTGCCGGGAGTTGGGCCTTAAAGTCGGCGTCCGGCACGGGGACACCCCTATGGCCGAGCGCAGGAAACAGGCACTCTCGCCGCCTGATCTGCTCATAACGACTCCTGAAACGCTCCAGGCGCTCTTCATGGGAAAGAGGCTGCGCAAGCATCTCGAACACGTGGAATTTGTCATCATCGATGAGATCCATGAGATGGCCGCAAGCAAGCGGGGGGCGCAGCTCGCGGTGGCACTCGAACGCCTCGCAGAATACGCCGGGGAGTTCCAGCGCATCGGGCTTTCCGCAACGGTAGGCAACCCCGAGACAATTGCCCGGTTCCTCTGCGGGGCCCGGCCCTGTGCGATCGTACAGGTGCCCGTGGCAAAACAGCTGGAGATCGCGGTACATTTTGTGGGGGATGATTTCAAGCACCAGGTCCGGGCGCTCGAACAGGCGCTGGACCGGGAAGGCTCGACCCTTGTCTTTGTCAATACCCGGGTGACTGCCGAAGCGCTCGGCCATGCCCTGTACCCCAGGGGGGACGTGGAAGTACACCATGGCTCGCTCTCAAAAGAGATCCGGATCGATGCTGAGGACCGGTTCAAGAAGGGCGAGATCCGGACCCTTATCTGCACTTCGTCCATGGAACTGGGGATCGACATCGGGAGAGTTGACCATGTGATCCAGTTTGGTTCCCCCCGCGAGGTGGCCCGGCTGGTCCAGAGGGTGGGCCGGGCCGGCCACCAGCTCAATACCATCTCGCGCGGCACCATCCTCACCACCGGTTTTGACGATCTGCTGGAGTCGCTTGTGATTGCGCGGAGGGCGCGTGCAAACGAGATCGAGCCGGTGGTGCCTGAGGCAAGTGCGGCAGATGTGCTCGCAAACCAGGTCGCGGCGATTGCCGTGGAGTATGGCGAGATCGAGCGGTCCCGGATCCGCACAATAGTGGAGCGCACCTCCCTTTTTGCCGGCTCCGGCACACTCCTTGACGATGTCTGTACCCAGCTTGAGGAGCACCGGCTTGTCCGGCTCGATGGCAGCCGGATCGTCACCACGGCACGGGCCAGGCGATACCTCTCGGGTAACCTCTCGATGATCCATGACGAGCGAAAGATCCCGGTCTTTGACATGGTCTCGCGCCGGACCGTGGGAACCCTCGACGAATCCTTTGTTGTCGGCTGGGTGCACACCGGGGCGGTCTTCATCACCAAGGGCCAGCTCTGGCGTGTACTGGAGATAAACGATGGCCGGCTTACGGTCGAGCCGGCCAAAAAGGCAATCGGCGAGCTCCCTTCATGGGAAGGCGAGCAGATCCCGGTCCCGTTTGCAGTGGCCCGGGAGGCAGGGACAATCCGGCGCGAACGCACAACGGGAAAGTACACGCAGGAAAAAGAAGGTATCGCATTTGCAGATCATGTCCTTTCCGAGATGGAGAAGAACCGGTGCAAAATCCCGACAGACCGTCTCATCACCTTCGAGAACATCGATGACGGCGTGGTCTGCAATGTCTGCGCCGGCCACAAGTCAAACGAGGCGCTCGGCCGCGTACTCTCGATCCTGATCTCGGCGCGGTATGGGACAACGGTAGGAATCGAGCTTGACGCGTACCGGATCCTGCTGCGCCTGCCTTCCGAAGTCCGGGCGGCCGATGTCCGCGACTTTTTCCTCTCGCTCGAACCCGCCCATATGCCCGGCATCCTGAAGCTCGCCCTCAAGCGTACGGCACTTTTCAAGTGGAAGCTCGTACAGATCGCAAAGAAGTTCGGCGCAATCGACCCGGACGCGGACTACGAGAAGATCAGCATCCAGCGGCTGCTCGATTATTTCGACAACACGGTCGTGCAGCGCGAGGCGTATCGCGAGCTCCTGTCCGGCTACATGGACGTGGACGCAGCAGCAGAGATCGTACGCCGGGTAAAAGCCGGCGAGATTGAGCTGGCCATCGGGCCCCATTCGATCATCGGGGCGGACGGGATCCTCTCTTCCCGGGACCAGATCCCACCCCCCACCGCAGACCAGGCTGTGCTTGCCACCCTGAAGCGCCGGCTTGACCAGGACGAAGTGGTGCTCGCGTGCATGAACTGCCGGAACTGGAAGAGCCGGACCGTGGTCTCCCGGGTACCGGAGATCCCCCAGTGTCCGAAATGCGGGGCCCGGCTGATTGCCGTGCTCAAGCCGTACGAGGCAGACACGTACGAGACTACCGCAAAGAAGAACAAATCCCCGGAGGAGCGGGCAACCGAGCAGCGCCTGCTCCGGAGTGCAAATATCGTGCTCTCGAGCGGGAAGAAGGCGGTGATTGCACTTTCGGCCCGGGGCGTGGGGCCAGAGAATGCGTCCCGGATCCTTGCAACCTTAGCGGATGGCGATGCCTTCTACCGCGAGATCCTCAAGGCAGAACGGAATTTTATCCAGACACACCGGTACTGGTCGTAGGGGATCCTAACAGGGGTTCATTTCCCGTTATCCGAGAAGAGTTTTGAGGACAAATAACGTGCCTTTAGTACCGGATACCAGTTCCTGCCTCCCTGAAAGGCTCCGGATGACAGATCGCAGGATTTTCACGAAAAACACAGGTGACCTCGTTTCCCGGTACAGAACCCCCGAAATTTTCGGGCCCTGTCCGCGTTTTTAGCCCTGTTTTGCAATCTGCATAACCAATTTATCATCACGATTTTCGTAGCCCGAAAAAACGCTTCTAATTTGCACGGTCTGTTCCCGATTAAAACAGCCTGTTTGGGAAAATAACCATTTATACGAAAAATCGAGGATTGGGTTGGCACCCTTGCCACATTAACCGTCCGGGTCCGGATCCGGTCCGGAAACTCTCCGACGGAGAATAGATCCCTGATGAATGCGGGTCCGGCTACTCTCTTTCACAAAGGAGGTAGTGGTCAGGTAAAGAAGAAATACGCGGAACAGGTTATCTTCCGTATCTTTACAGCAGGGGAGTATGTACAGGATATAAAAAATGCCGGGTCCCTGTGAAAGGCAGAAATAACGTCGTGGAGATGGGTCACGCGAACAATAATCTCTGTTGTATCCGGTTGTCCGAGATATAAAGAGATTCAGGAAAAAAAGATCGCGGTACCAGAACGGTACCGGTATTTACATGATACTTTCAAGTTTCTGTTCCAGGAAATCAAGACCTTTCTTGATATCGTCCAGGTTTTTCCCGCCGGTTAAGATGATCTTACCAGAGGAGAAGAGAAGTGCAACTATCTTCGGATCCTTGATCCGGTACACAAGGCCCGGGAACTGCTCGGGTTCGTACTCGATATTTTCAAGGTTGAGGGTGACAACGACCTTGTTGAGGTTGATGTACTTGCCGATATCATAGGAACAGACAATATTGGTGATATTGACCCGGGGTTTCTCCAGTGTCTCGACCCCGGCCTCTTTGAGGGATTTTATGATGATTGCAAGGCCGTCCTTTAACGCCTTGTCATCACGGATGCCGGTGAGCACCACTTTTCCCGAGGAAAAAATCAGGGATGCAATCTTGGGGTTCTCGATGCGGTACACTGCACCGGGGAACCTCTTGGTATTGAGTTCGCAGCTCTTGATCTTGGCAGAGACCTCGTTAAGGTCAATGGATTCGGCGATGACTCCCGAAGCCACGACATTCTCAATTTTCAATGAATCGTACCGTTTGTCAGCCATCCTGTATACTATGCAGTCTGTCGAATCATAATACTAATGGAGAATCTTTATGTCCCTGCCTGATTCCCTGACGTAAATGAGGAGACCTGAAACGTGATACTCCCGGGGAAATGGCAGAGAATAAGAAACGCCAAAAGACAGATTGAAATGGAAAAACTTTCAATATTCCGGCATTATCCAGGCTGATTTGTATGGGCGAAGACCAGCACAACATGGAAGACTACGACAAGACGATGGCAGCATTTAAGATCGAAGTTCCCGAACATTTCAACTTCGGTTTTGACGTAGTCGATGCCTGGGCAAAAAAGGACCGGAACAAACTGGCCATGATCTGGGCAAACCAGAAAGGCGAGGAGAAGAAGTTCAGTTTCCTTGATATGTCCAGCCTCTCCAACCAGGCGGCAAATGTCCTCTTAAAATACGGGATCAACAAGGGCGACCGGGTCCTGATCATGCTCCCCCGGATCCCCGAATGGTGGATCTTTGTCGTGGCGCTCATCAAGCTCGGGGCCGTCGTCTGCCCCTGCCCCACAATGCTTACCCCGAGGGATATCAAATACAGGGTGAACAAGGGGAAATTCCGGATGGTGATCACCGATCTTGAAAATGCAGGCAAGGTCGAGGAGATCTGCAACGAGTGCCCGACGCTCACCTGCCGGTTCCTTGCAGATGGCGAGCGTAAGGGCTGGGCAAGCTGGCCTTATGAGCTCCTGTACCCGGCACCGGTCTCCCACCACACCCCGAGCATTCCGGACGATCAGAAAACAAAGAGCACCGACCCGATGCTGATCTACTTTACCTCAGGCACCGTGGGAGAGCCAAAGATGGTGCTCCACAACCACGGCCACCCGCTGGGCCAGACCGTGACCGCCCGGTTCTGGCAGGACCTCCGGCACAACGATCTCCACTTCACGGTCACCGATACCGGCTGGGCCAAGTGCGGGTGGGGCAAGATCTTCGGCCAGTGGATCGAAGGGGCCTGCATCTTTGTCTACAACTTTACCGGGAAGTTCAACGCAACCGAGATCCTGCCCCTCCTGGAGAAGTACCAGATCACCACGTTCTGTGCCCCGCCTACGATCTACCGGATGCTGATCCTTGCCGATCTCGACAAGTTCGACCTCTCATCATTGCGGCACTGCACGAGTGCCGGCGAGCCTCTCAATCCCGAGGTGATCCGGGTCTGGAAAGCGGGAACCGGCCTTGATATCCGCGAAGGCTACGGCCAGAGCGAGACCTGCTGCTGCGTTGCCGAGTTCCCGTGCATCGAAGTCAGGCCCGGCTCCATGGGCAAGCCCTCGCCCGGCTGGAACGTGGAGATCCATGACGAGGAGGGCCGCCCGGTTGGCGTCCGCGAGGAGGGCAGGATCGCAATCTCCGTTACTCCGCCCCCAGCAGGCCTCTTTGTGGAGTACCTGGACAACCCCGAGGAGAACAAGAAGTCGTTTGTGAACGGCTGGTACTATACAGGCGACAAGGTGTACAAAGATGAAGACGGGTTCTTCTGGTTTGTGGGCCGGGACGATGACGTGATCAAATCGTCCGGCTACCGGATCGGGCCTTTTGAAGTGGAGAGTGCGCTTCTTGAACACCCGGCCGTGCAGGAGGCCGCAGTCATCGGTGCACCGGACCGGCTCCGGGGGCTGATCGTGAAGGCCTTTGTGGTCCTCAACAAGGGATATGACCCCTCGGAGACGCTCATAAAAGAGATCAAGAATTACGTGAAGAAGACCACGGCGCCGTACAAGTACCCCCGGGCGATCGAATTCGTGGCCGAGCTCCCCAAGACCCATTCCGGCAAGATCCGGCGAGCCGAGCTCCGCGAACGGGAACTGAGGAAGTACCGGGAATTCCGGTAAGCGGACCCATCAACCATTCTCTTTTCCCAAAAATCCGTGCAGAACCGGTTCCTGGCCATAATAACCGGAACTATGAGATGATGCACCTGATCGCTGTCGTTGTCATAACAGAACTTTTCGGTCAATGCTGCAGTTATCAGGACCAATGGATGCAGTATTTTGTTTTGGAAATCCAAAAAATCCGCCAATGTAGTGCACCATCGACGTGATACTCATGTAATGAGAGCCCGGTTTTTCCAATAAACACACGTTTTTGGTGCACAATAAAGGCAAACAATGATAATACGCACCACTAAACAGATCATGCATGGTGCGCTACTCAATTTCCATGGATGATACCCTCACGGAAAAGATCGATCGGCTCTGCGAGCAGAAGAAGATCTCGCGCTCTGACTGGATCAGCGAGGCCTGCACCGGCCACCTGACCACCAGTGCAACGGGCCCTGCCGGCACCCTGCCGGTACCCGCTGCCTTCCGGCACAACATGGAGGACTATGATACAACATACCGGGATTTCCGGATCAATGTGCCCGAGTACTTCAATTTTGGTTTTGACGTAATCGATGCATGGGCAAAGAAGGACCGGAACAAACTTGCCATGATCTGGACCAACCAGAAAGGTGAGGAGAAGAAGTTCACCTTCTGGGATCTCATGCGCCTTTCCAACCAGATCGTGAACATGCTCATCAAGTACGGCGTCAGCAAGGGCGACCGGGTCATGATCATGCTCCCAAGAGTCCCCGAGTGGTGGATCGCTACTATCGCACTCATCAAACGTGGTGCAGTGTACTGCCCGGCCCCGACCATGCTCACCGAGCACGACCTGAAATACCGAATTAATGCCGCAGAGATTAAGATGGTGATCACTTCTCAGGACCAGGCAGACAAGATCGATGCGATCAAGAACGACTGCCCCTCCCTCTCCTGCCGGTTTTTGATCGATGGCAAGCGCGACGGCTGGATCAGTTACCCGGTCGAACTCGATTACCCGGCACCGGTCTCGGCAAAACTGGTCAACCTCCCCGGCATGAAAAAGACCAAGGCCACCGACCCGATGGTGATTTTCTTTACCTCAGGCACCACAGGTGAAGCAAAGATGGTGGTCCACAGCCAGAGCTATGCCCTTGGCCATATCACCACCTCCCGTTTCTGGCACGACGTCCATGAAAACGATCTTCATTTCACCTTCTCGGATACCGGCTGGGCAAAGAGTGCATGGGGGAAACTCTATGGCCCGTGGCTGGAAGGCGCTGCAATCTTTGTGTACGATATCCGGGGCCGGTTCAACGCCACCGAACTTCTCCCGCTGATCGAGCGGTATGGGATCAATACGTTCTGCTGCCCGCCCACGATCTACCGGATGCTGATCCTTGCTGATCTCGATAAGTTTGACTTCACCGAGCTCCGGCACTGCGTTAGCGCCGGTGAACCGCTCAACCCCGAGGTGATCAAGGCATGGAAGGATGCCACGGGGCTGACAATCTACGAAGGATATGGCCAGACCGAGACCGTGCTCTGCATCGGGACATTTCCCTGCATGGAAGCACGCTATGGATCGATGGGCAAGCCTTCGCCCGGCTGGGTCATCGAACTCCATGATGAGAAAGGCAAACCGGTGGGCATCCATGAAGAGGGGAGGATCGCCATCAAGGTCGAGCCCTGGCCGGTGGGGATGTTCACGGGATACCTTGAGAACCCGGAAGAGAACAGCAAGTCGTTTGTGAACGGCTGGTATTACACCGGGGATAAGGCCTACAAGGATGAGGACGGGTATTTCTGGTTTATCGGCCGCGACGATGACGTGATCAAGGCATCCGGTTACCGGATCGGGCCCTTTGAAGTGGAGAGTGCACTTATCGAGCACCCCTCGGTCCAGGAAGCTGCCGTGGTCGGATCGCCCGATGATATCCGGGGCCTGATTGTCAAGGCCTTTGTGATCCTCAAACCGGGATTTGCACCTTCGGATGCGCTGGTCAGGGATCTCCAGACCCACGTAAAAAAGGTCACGGCGCCGTACAAGTATCCCCGGGCGATCGAGTTTGTCGATTCACTCCCCAAAACCATCTCCGGCAAGATCCGGAGGATCGAACTGAGGGACCGGGAACTCAAGAGGTTTTCCGCCGGCCAGAAACAGTAACGGCCCGGCCTCCCTTTTTTCCCTTACCTTTATTAAACCGTGAACATAATCTATACAGGCGCGAGGGTAGCCAAGCCAGGTCAACGGCGCCAGGTTCAGGGCCTGGTCTCGCAGGAGTTCTTGGGTTCGAATCCCATCCCTCGCATCTCTGGCCATGATGGCCGGAACTTTTTTTTGTCGTTCTGGAACTTATTTGTCAAAACACATATCAGAGCCCGGCATCGATTGTACCTGTACCCATGAGCGGCCCGGCACGGTACCCGGAGATTGATCTCCTCCGGGGGATCGCTCTCCTGATGATGATCCTCTTCCACACGCTCTTTGATCTTGCATTCTTCCGGATCGCACCGGTCGATGTTTCTGACGGTTTCTGGCGGTACTTTGCCTATGCCACCGCTTCGCTCTTCCTCCTGATAGTAGGGGTGTCGCTTTCTGTCAGCCATGCCCGGGCCGCACGCCGGCTCCAGGGCCGTGCACTTGTGCAGAAATTCCTCCTCCGTGGAGGCGGGATCTTCTGCTGTGGACTTCTGGTAACCGTTGCCACCTGGTGGTACCTGCAGGAAGGCTACGTGATCTTTGGTATCCTCCACCTGATCGGGCTTGCCGTCATGCTCTCGCCGCTCTTCTTCCGGTTCCGCACGTGGAACGCGGTGATAGGGATCGTTTTTATCGCTATCGGGTGGATTCTTGCCACCATCCCCGGGCCGATGGAGCTTTTGGTTATCGGCATCCACCCGCTCACCTTCCAGAGCGTTGATTACACACCCGTCTTCCCATGGATGGGCCTGGTACTGATCGGTCTGGCCATCGGGGAGTTTGCCTACCCCGGGGGAGAACGGTGGTGGACGCTCCCAAAACTTCCCGAACGGGCGATCGCCCCGGTCACGTTTATCGGCAGGCACACCCTTGTCATCTATCTGGTTCACCAGCCGGTGATCCTGCTCATCCTGTACCTGGTAAACGGGGCACCGGTGCTTTAAAAAAAAGACGGGATTTTATTCCTGCGGTTTTTTTGCCGGATCTTTTCTTACCGGCTCCCTGATGCTGAATGTCCCAAGGATATCCAGGGAAATCTTTGTCCCAAGGGTGGGCTGGAGCGATTCGATCCAGAGGAAAAATCCCACCCGGGACGGGGTCGGCCGCTCGAACCGGAAGTGACCTTCCTTTGTCTGCACCATCTTGAAATACTCTTTTTTCTCCCGGGACCTGAGGTAGATGATCAGCTCAAAACCGGGAAGATCGGTTGCGATGATCGCTTTGGAAAAGTACCGGAAGAATTCACCCCATTCCACGCGCCGGCCCCGGACCACAAGGCCGTACTGCTCGCAGACCGCCTTGATCGCACGGGGGTAGAGTGCCCCATAGAGGATCTTTTTGACCAGTGCTTCGGATCCGGTGGACGGCGACAAGTCTTTTTTTGCCCGGCCCCGGCCGATCTCAGAGAAGATCCGGTTCCGGAACCCGTCGTGGAAAACCCGGTAATCAATCGGGTGTTTGAGAGGGATGTCGGTAGCCTGTACCAGCTTGGGGTGGTCGGCCGGTTTCGTGTACAGGATCCGGGGACGGTAATGTTTTACGAGCGCCTTAATCTCTTCGCAGGAGCTGGTGTGGATGATCGCGTTGTCCGGATCCTTTGCCAGGCGTTTTACCACGGAATAATTGGAGATGTCAAAGGAAGACACAAGAATGAACGGGACGTGCTCCTGGCCGTAAAGGTACCCGAGCAGCCGCTTTTTAAACGCGATCTCGACTTCAAACTCCTTGAGATCGGCCGGGGAGGTGACCACCTCCCCGAATGCAACCCGATCCTGCGCATCCACTAAAAGGAGGTCAAACTCCGCGAGATCCTGGCCGTTGCCCCGGAACGTGATATCCCCGTACCGGGAGTAGAATATCCCGTTCTGGCCGAGCCGTGCAACTGCACCAGCCCGCGGGGCATCGGCACCTTTGCGTGCGAGGTACTTAATCTGAGAAGATTTTTGCGAGATCTCCAAAAACATCTCGTACACGATAGCCTCAAACCAGCGGCCTTCGGCAGTCCGCATTGGTTCGATATCCGGGGAGAAAAGTTTTTTGCGCTCGGCAGTGTTCATGTGCCGTGTAGCATTAAGGGCAATGGCAGCCGTGGGTTTGAAATTTTTAAAATTGGAGTTCAGCCACGGGATCATGATGGAATATGATACATTTCTACGGGAAGGCTAAATAATAATCTGCAAAAAGGCAGGTCCTTTGACCAGGGGCCGGACCCGGGGCCGAACATGCAATAAGATCGCGCCCTGTCTTCCTGTGCATCCGGCTGGCATGCGCAGGGAAGCAGGAGGATAATTGTTCCCGGAATAAATCGGAAAAAAAACGGCTGTCCCTGGCAGGGACAATCCGGCCACGGTGCCTTAACGTGAGGAAAAAGCAGGGATGAGATGCCCTGCCTTTCCTGGCCCCGCACTTTTGTGCGTAGCACACTCCTGACGGTACACGTTTTTGTGGTCGTTTTTATGTCTCGATGTCACCGGTCCGGATCCGGATGGATTTCTCGACCGGAATAACGAAGATTTTTCCGTCGCCGATCTTTCCGGTCCGGGCCGCACCGGTGAGGGTTGCGATCACATCTTCGAGATCCTTGTCACGGATAACGATCTCGATTTTGACCTTGGGAAGAAGGTCGACGGTCATCTTGCCGCCGCGGTATTCAAGGGAGATCCCTTTCTGCTCGCCCCTTCCCTTCACTTCCGTGATGGTCATACTGACATAGCCTTTGTCTTCAAGTGCTTTTTTCACAAACTCGAAGCGTTCCGGTTTGATGATTGCGGAGATCATTTTCATGGTAATCACCCGAAGCCTTCAGGCCCGCTCCCCGTGCTGGGAGATGTCGAGCCCGACATATTCCTCTTCCTCGGTCACGCGCAGGCCAATCGTTTTGTCCACGATGACTGCAAGGATGTACGTGACCACGAACGCATAGATCACGGCCGAGCCGGCCCCAACGATCTGGGCAACGAACTGGTGGACGTTACCCTCGATAAGACCCGAGGCACCGTTCACTGCTGCGGATGCAAAGATACCTGTTGCAATAGCACCCCACAGGCCGCCCATACCGTGGACTGCCCACGCGTCGAGACTCTCATCAACACCTTTGCTCTGCCTCCAGAGCATGATGAAGTAGCACATCACGCCTGCGACCGCACCGATTGCGATCGATGCCATCGGCGTAACGTAACCGGCAGCGGGAGTGATCGCGACAAGGCCTGCTACGGCACCCGAGATAAACCCGAGAGAACTGGGCTTGCCGCCATGGAACCACGATACAAGCAGCCATGCCATTGCAGCAACTGCAGTTGCGGTGTTGGTGGTCACAAAGGCGTTGACCGCAAGACCGTTTGCGGCAACTGCACTGCCCGCGTTAAACCCAAACCAGCCAAACCACAGGAGCACGGCACCGAGGATTGACCACGGAATATTGGCCGGTTCCATTGCATACTTTCCATATCCCACCCGTTTACCGATCACAAGTGCCAGGGCAAGTGCGGCAAAACCCGAGCTGATGTGCACGACCGTGCCGCCCGCGAAATCGATTGAACCGAACTGTGAGGTCCAGCCACCGCCCCACACCCAGTGGGCGAGCGGGTCATAGACAATCGTTGTCCAGATCAGGGCAAAGATCAGGTACGAGCTGAACTTGATACGCTCGGCAAACCCGGACGTGACAATCGCCATCGTAACCGTGGCAAACACGAGCTGGAATACCATGTACAGCATTCCCGGTACGAGCGTACTGTACGGGCCGGGGTCGGTCATGCTTACGCCGTTTAAGCCTAAGTTGCTCAGGTTTCCGATAAACCCGCCGACATCAGGGCCAAACGCAAGCGAGTACCCGAAGAGTACCCACTGGATGCTCACGAGGGCAAATGCCACAAACGAGAGCGTGATCATGTCGATGAAGTTTTTCTTGCGGACAAGACCGCCATAAAAGAACCCGACTCCCGGCGTCATGATCATGACGAGCGCCGTGGAGGCAAGCACCCATGCAATTGCTCCAGAATCCAAAGCCATGTAGTTCACCTGGTATCATGAATCAGATTTCTGCCAGCTACGCGAACCGGATAATTTTCCGGTTGCACAAGCCGGCAGCGGATCTCTTCCCGTGCATGGCACCCCGGCCAAATGCCGGCGACATACTCCGGGAAGAAAGTCCGGTGTCACCCATACCATTTGATACCTGCACCAGCGGGAAAGAGTCCATGTTGAAATGCTCACTAAGATTGTAGGAAGGAAGTTCTATTCCTATACATATAAATGTTTTGATTTTGTGCTCTCGATACCCGAGGTCCGCAATATACCCATGGAAGTCACTATATTACAGACAATCGTCCAGGATCCTGAAAAGGCCCGTTTACATCGGGGGCGGAATACCCGGAATGTAAATAGCGCAACAGTGAGGTTGCATCAGCCAGATTATAAAAAAAAAAGTTATGCCCGTTCGCCGTGATGGCAGATATCGAGCCCTACATATTCCTCGTCCGGGGTGACTCGCAGACCAATGACCCGGTCAAGGATCCACGCGATAACAAAGGTCATGACAAATGCGTACGCCACTGCTGCCAAGGCGCCGATCGTGTTTGCCACCAGCTGGTGGGTATTACCTTCAAAAAACCCGGAAAAGCCGGCCACGGCTGCAGCAGCAAAGAGACCGGTGGCAAGCGTCCCCCAGACCCCGCCCATGCCATGAATCGCCCATGCATCCAGGCTCTCATCAAGCTGCCTGCTGATCCGTAAAAGCATCATGCCAAAGCAGAGCACGCCGGCTACGGCACCAATAAGGACAGCTACAAGAGGGGTCACAAAGCCGGCTGCAGGAGTGATTGCCACCATCCCGGCAATGGCCCCGCTTACCATGCCCAGTGAACTGGGCTTGCCCTTGTACCAGCTGGCAAACATCCACGCGAGGGCACCTGCAGCAGCCGCGGTGTTCGTGTTCACAAAAGCCGTAACCGCACTCGCATTCACCGCAAGGGCACTCCCGGCATTAAACCCGAACCACCCAAACCAGAGCAGGGCCGCACCCAGGAGAGCTATTGGGATATTGTGCGGTTCTAGCGAGTATTCGCCAAAGCCGGCCCGTTTCCCTATTACCATCGCCAGAGCAAGGGCCGCAAAACCTGAGCAGATCTCAACGACTGTCCCGCCGGCAAAATCAATAAGGCCCATCTGCTGGGCCCAGCCGCCTCCCCATGCCCAGTGTGCGATCGGGCAGTATACGATGGTCAGCCAGATCAGGGAAAATACGATAAACGACGTCAGTTTGACCCGTTCGGCAACCGCGGAAGTCACGATGGTAAGCGTGACCGAGGCAAAGAAGAGCTGGAATACCATGTACACCAGCGGCGGGTAGGCCGCAACGCCGGTGGCGGTGGCGCTCACGCCGGAAAGCCCCAGGTACTGGAGGTTGCCGATAAATCCCCCCACATCAGGGCCAAACGCAAGCGAGTACCCATAGAGGATCCACTGGATACTGGTAAGGGAAAGCACCAGGAACGAGAGGGCAATCATCGAGATGAAGTTCTTTTTGCGTACAAGTCCGCCATAGAAAAACCCGACGCCCGGGGTCATGAGCATGACCAGCAGCGCCGAGACCATGAGCCAGGTGGTAACACCGGTATCAAGAGCCATATCTTTTTCTCCTGTAACTTTTAGTGGGGTGGCCCGTGTCTGGATCCTGCGGGGAAAAACCGGGGGCCTGCAAGGAACAGGTTTATGCACACGTCAGCGTGCGAAGTACGTACCTGTACAGCATGCGGCAGGGTGCCCCGGCCGTTTTATCCCTCTTTCCCGGATCCTGAACGGGCGACGGGCAGTTACCGGATAAAAAGTCCAGCCTGTCCCGATATGCGGGAAAAATTTTGGGAGATTATGGAGTTTTTTTAAAGATTAGTAGGTAGCGAGGTACCGGTCCAGTTCCCACGGGTGAACCGCGAGACGGAACGCATCGGTCTCTGCCTCTGCAATAGTAGCAAGGGTCTCAAGGATGTGCGGGCCGAGCGCTTCGCAGATGACCTTGTCCTTGACAAGTTCTGCCTGGGACTCCGCAAGGCTGCCGGGCAGCATATCGATCTTCATCTTCTTTCTCTCTTTTGCGGAAAGATGGTAGATGTTGGTGTTGGTAGGGTCTGGCGGCATAATCTTGTTTTTGATACCGTCAAGACCAGCAGCGAGCAGGCAGGCAAACGTGAGATACGGGTTGCACATCGGGTCCGGGCTCCGGAACTCCGCACGGGTGCTGTTGCCGCGGGCGGCCGGAATACGGATCTGGGCCGAGCGGTTGGTGGTGCTCCACGAGATATAGCAGGGTGCCTCGTAACCGGGGACAAGCCGCTTGTAGGAGTTGATCGTCGGGTTTGCAACCCGGGTGATGGCCTTTGCATGCTTTAAGAGACCGCCAATGTAGTAGAGAGCGGTATCGGAGAGGCCGTCTTTTGCATTTGCATCATAAAATGCATTCTTGCCGTTCTTTGCAAGCGAGCCGTGGGTGTGCATGCCGCTGCCGTTGATTCCGGCGATCGGCTTTGCCATGAAGGATGCGTGCAGGCCATGCCTGAGCGCGATTGCCTTTGCCGCAAACTTATACGTCATCACCCGGTCCGCGGTGGTCAGGGCATCGGCGTACTTAAAGTCGATCTCGTGCTGGCTTGCCGCAACTTCGTGGTGGGACATCTCGATCTCAAGACCCATGCTTTTCAGGGAGAGGACAATTTCCCTGCGGACGTCTTCTGCCTTGTCCATAGGAGCAAGATCAAAGTAGCATCCCTGGTCGGCAAACTGGGTGGTCGGCTTCCCGTCAACAAGATTGAAGAGGAAAAACTCGAGTTCGGGACCGGTGTTGTAGGTGTAACCCATCTTTGCCGCATCTGCCAGGACCTTCTTGAGCACGTAGCGGGGGTCGCCTTCAAAGGGTTTGTTCCCGTAGGTGTACACATCGCACATGAACCGGGCAACCTTTCCTTCCTGGGGCCTCCATGGCAGGAGCGCGTACGAGGCAGGGTCGGCCTTTAAAAGCATATCAGATTCCTCGATCCGGGTGAAACCCTCGATAGAGGATCCGTCAAACCAGGTCCCGTCGGTCAGGGACTTTTCTGCCTGGGCAACCGGGATTGCGGCATTCTTGGGCATGCCGGGTACATCGGTGAACTGGAGCCGGATGAACTGTACGTCGTCCGCTTCAATCTTTTTGAGCAGTTTGGTAACATCCGCAGACATAACGGCAATAATTTTCCTACCAATTACATTTATATTTTCTTAACTTATTTCATGGGAGAATGGTTACATTCAATTCTGGGAACGTACCAATACTATACGTTTCAATTTCCCGGCAGGGAAAGTACGGCCGGGGATAATAGAAGAACCAGACATCCCGATTGTGATTGAAAATGTGTGGAATTATCGGTGTTATCGACAAACGCCGCCGGCCCATGGACGGCAGTAAGATACGGGAATCGCTTGCCCAGATGGACGAGCGGGGAAACGGGGAAGGCGCCGGTTACGCGGCCTACGGCATTTACCCTGACTACAAGGATGCCTACGCCCTCCATGTCTTCTTTGACAATGTAAAGGAGAACAAACCGGCCCTGGTAAAAGAGCTCGAATCATGGGGTACGATAGTCCATGATGAACCCATTCCCACTTTCGAGGCCGGGATAAAGAAAGTCCACACTCCCTGGCGTTTTTTTTTCAAGCCTGACATCAGCCGTGCACAGGAACCCGGAGAGACCGCAGATGAAATTGTCATGCAGCTGGTCATGCGTGTCAACACCGCACGCAGGGGTACGCTTATCTTCTCATCGGGAAAGAACATGGGCGTCTTCAAGGCTTCGGGATGGCCTGAACAAGTTGCCGACCTGTACCGGATCCAGGACTACCAGGGATATCTCTGGATCGCCCACAACCGCTACCCCACAAATACTGCCGGCTGGTGGGGCGGGGCACACCCGTTTAACCTGCTTGACTGGAGCGTTGTCCACAACGGGGAGATCACTTCGTACGGCACCAACCAGCGCTATATCGAGAGCTACGGGTACAGGTGCACGATGTACACCGACACCGAAGTTGTTGCTTACCTCGTCGATCTCCTGGTGCGAAAGCACGGGCTTTCCGAGAAACTGGCGGTCAAAGCCCTTGCCCCGCCGTTCTGGGACGAGATCGATGTGATGCCGGCAAAGGAGCAGGAACTCAACCGGGCACTCCGGCTCACGTACGGTCCGGCGCTCATGAACGGACCGTTTGCGATCTGTGTTGCCACTCCTGACATGCTCCTGGGTTTTACCGACCGGATCAAGCTCCGCCCGCTTGTTACCGGTGAACATGGCGATCGGCTCTTCATCTCCAGCGAAGAGGCCGCCATCCGGCGCATCGAACCGGAGATTGCTGACGTGAGTATGCCCAAGGCCGGCGAACCTGTGATCGGGAGGGTCATCGCATGAGTATCGGGAGCATCCCGCTCAGGTTCAAGGTAGAGCTTGACACCGGGCAGTGCATGAACTGCGGGCGCTGCATCGAGAACTGCTCGTACGGCGTGTACCGCCGGGAGGGCGACCGGATCGTGGTCAACTCGCGCAACTGCGTTGCCTGTCATCGCTGTACCGCATTCTGTCCCCGTGATGCGATCAGCATCTACGAGAAGCCCACGGACTACCGGAGCCACCCGGTCTGGACCCGCGAGGTCAGGGAGGCAGTCTTCAACCAGGCAAAAACGGGAAAGATCATCGTTGCCGGTATGGGCAACGTGCTTCCCTATCCTATGATTTTTGACCGGCTCCTGCTCGATGCCTGCCAGGTCACCAACCCCTCCATCGACCCGCTCCGCGAGCCCATGGAGCTGCGCACCTATATTGGGAAAAAGCCCGCTGCCCTCTCCGTAAAAGAGCACCCAAACGGCGACACGGATCTCCTTACCACGCTCGCGCCGAACCTCAAGCTCGAGACCCCGATCATGATCGGCCACATGAGTTATGGTGCGATCAGCCTGAACGCCCAGACCGCCCTTGCAAAAGCGGCAAAGAAGATGGGCACCTTCCTTGGCACCGGTGAGGGAGGATTACACGAGTCGCTCTACCCGTACCAGGACCACATGATCGTGCAGGTCGCGTCGGGCCGGTTCGGGGTTGACATCAACTACCTTGAACGGGGAGCGGCAATCGAGATCAAGATCGGCCAGGGCGCAAAGCCGGGTATAGGTGGGCACCTGCCGGGCGAAAAGGTCTGCGCAGATGTCTCCTGTACCCGGATGATCCCCGAAGGAAGCGACGCAATCAGCCCGGCACCGCACCATGACATCTACAGTATCGAGGACCTAAAACAGCTCGTGCACAGCCTCAAAGAGGCAACCGAGTGGAAGAAGCCGGTCTTTGTCAAGATCGCAGCCGTGCACAACTCTGCCGCGATTGCAGCCGGCATTGCCCGCTCGGGCGCCGATGCCGTGGTCGTGGACGGGTTCCGCGGCGGGACGGGAGCTGCCCCCCGGGTCTTCCGTGACCACGTAGGCATCCCGGTCGAGGCGGCAGTTGCAAGTGTCGATGAAAAACTTCGCAAACAGGGGATCCGCAATGAGGTCTCGATCATCGCAAGCGGAGGGATCCGGCAGAGCGCGGATATCGCAAAGGTCATCTGCCTTGGGGCTGACGCAGTGTACATCGGCACCTCCGCACTCGTTGCGATGGGCTGCCGGGTCTGCGGTACCTGCAACCGGGGAGTCTGCGCGTGGGGGATCGCGACCCAGAGGCCGGAGCTCACAAAAAGGCTTGACCCGGAGACAAACGCGGTGCAGGTTGCAAACCTGATCCACGCGTGGACCGACGAGATTGCAGAGCTGATGGGCGCAGCCGGCATCAACTCAATCGAGAGCCTGCGGGGCAACCGCGACCGGCTCCGGGGCTACATGCTCGACGAAGGCCTGCTCAAAGTACTGGATGTAAAAACCGTGGGGGCGTAAAACCGATGGCAGCAGTACGCATTGATGCAAAGGACCTGCACTATACGCCGCTCAACCAGCAGATACGAAAAGCGATCTGCGATGGCGCAAAGGAGATCGTAATCGACAATGTGCTCGGCCAGCGGTTTATCGGGGACGGCCTCAGGGGAAATGACGTAACCATAACCGTCAACGGTGTTCCCGGAGGAGACCTTGCGATGTTCATGAGCGGGCCGACCGTAATTGTCCACGGCAACGCCGACCATGCGCCGGGCAACACGATGAACCAGGGCAAGGTGATCATCCACGGAAGTGCCGGCGATGCAACAGCACACTCCATGCGGGGCGGGAGGGTGTATGTCCGGGACAATATCGGGTACCGGGGCGGTATCCACATGAAGCAGTACATGGAGAAACGCCCGATCCTTGTGGTCGGCGGCTCTGCCCGGGCGTTCCTTGGCGAGTACATGGCCGGGGGCCTTCTCATTGTCCTTGGCCTTAACGGCCAGCCACCGGTTGCGGAACGGGGTGTAGGCAGCGGGATCCACGGCGGCGAGATCTATGTCCGCGGGAAAATAGACACAAAGTATCTCGGGGTTGGTGCAAAGCAGGAGCCGGCAACTCCCGATCAGATGGCGATCCTAAAGCCCATCATCGAGGACTTTGCAAAGGCATACGGGATCGATGCAGCACCCCTCGTTTCTGCATCCTATTCCCGGATCGCGGCAGTAAGCGCACGGCCGTTTGCAAGCAAGTATACACCGGAGTGAGAAGCGATGGCAGAAAAGAGTTATCTCGATTTGAAAAGCGAGGTCTGGGATGAGAAGAAATGCTCGGGGTGCGGTGCCTGCGTCGCGGTCTGCCCGGCCGATGCCCTCTCCTTTGCCGAAGGGGAGATGGTGACAAGCCCGAGGAGTAACGGCTACTGCAAGCAGGCGACCGACAATGTCCCCTGCGGGGCGTGCTACGCGGTCTGCCCCCGGACCGGCGAACAGTCCACCGGGACCCTCGGCGCACATCTCGATCTGTTCACGGCAAAATCGACCTTTGCAATCCCGCACCGGCAGAGCGGCGGCGCGGTGACCGCGATCCTTGCAAATGCCCTCGAACAGGGCCTGATCGATGCCGTTGTCACGGTGACCGAAGATCCCTGGACGCTCAAACCGTCATCAGCGGTCATCACAAAGTCCGAAGTTCTCATCCGCGAAGCCGGCAGCCGGTACGGCTGGTGGGTACCGCTCCTTGCCGCGCTTAAAGAAGCATGCATTACCCGGAAGTACACGAAGGTTGCCGTGATCGGGGTTCCCTGCGCAGTACAGGCAGCGGCCCGGATCCGGTCGAGCGACAACGATCTCCTCCGCCCGTACGCAAAAGGGATCCGGCTCGTTGTCGGTCTCTTCTGCACGGAGACTTTCGATTACGCGGGGCTCGTGCACGGCAAGCTCGAAAAGAAATACCATCTTGCCCCCCACGAGATAAAAAAACTGGACGTAAAGGGCAAGCTCGATATCCTCAAACAGGACGATTCCCATCTCTCCATCCCGCTTGCGGATCTTGAAGAGACCATCCGGCCGGGCTGCCGGATCTGCACGGACTTCTCCTCGCTCTCTGCCGATCTTTCGGCAGGGTCGGTAGGGAGCCCGGCGGGATACACAACGCTTGTGGTCCGCACCGATACCGGCAGAGGCTTTGTGGAGAGCGCTCTCCGGAACGGGAAACTGGAGAAAGGACCCGGGGTCGATACCGCTGCGATCGAGAAGCTTGCGGCGACAAAGATCCGGAAGAACGCAAAAAAATAATTTTTTTCTTTTTTTACCCGTGTACCCTGCGTGGCTGGTCCCTTTGCAGCGGAAATGCATAATCCCCGGGACATGAAATTCCCCCGCCTGCCACAACAGATGCACAGTCAACTGCCGGGGATACTCTACGGTAAATACAAGGACATTATCCCCGTAACCGGCTCCTGCAAAGGCCCCTTTGCACCAGGTGAGCCAAAACTGACCGTAAGTGGGGTTAATTTTCAAAAGCGTTATCCCTGAAAGGATCCAATATAGCGAGGGATTATGAACATACTATCTCTGTTCGCTGCATTCATACCGTGGATCGCTTTTGCCCTTGTTGCTGAAGCACCCCTGGGCAATCCCGGCCTCAGCCTGATTCTTGCGTTTGTGATCGCTATCGCACTCACCCTCCTGACCAGTTACCACCAGATCCTCAAAGGGTATATCCTTGCCATAGTGTCGCTTGCATTCTTTGCCGTATTCTTTGTCCTCATTATCGGACTCAAGTACTATTATCTTGCAAATTACATCGCAGTGCTGTCAATGCTGCTCCTGACGATTGTCTGCTGGGCCACCATCCTGTTCCGGTTTCCCTTCACCCTCCAGTATTCGCGGGAAGGAGTGGAACCCGAGCGGGCCAAGAGCGCCCCCTTCCTGCGGGTCAATTATATTATCACCGCCGTCTGGGCAATCGCGTTTACCCTGGGTTTTGCAATAGACGCTTTCCTGCTGGTGTACCCATCACCGGGCTTACTCTTCTGGGACAACCTGAAATGGGTTTTCATGGTAATCGCGATCATCTTTACCGTATGGTACCCCGCCCGTGTACACAAACAGCGGGCACTGGAAGCACTGACAAAGTACCGTCCGGATATCCTGAAAAAAGCCTGATATCCCCTTATCACATTTTTACAGGGACGGGTCTGTTCACAAAATTCGGAAAAGGCACCCGGACCCTGCCTTTGAGATTTTTTGTCCCTTGTACATTCCCGAATTCTTTTAAGGGATGCCTTCCTCATTCTATGTTACCGGAAAAATCCGGGCACAGGCGCTAAATATGCCCGTCCCTCTCCCGGCAGGTGAATACCATGAAGATGATCAAGGCAATGATACGGCCCGAGAAGTTCGAAGATGTCAAAGCCGCCCTGGACACGGCAGGATTCGGGGCGATGACAATCTTCGATGTGGAAGGCCGCGGGGTCCAGCGGGGGATCAAGCAGCAGTACCGGGGCGCCGAGTATGTTGTCGACCTGATCCCCAAGCGCGAACTGGAGATCGTTGTCCCGGACGAGTCAGCAGAGACCGTAATCGAGACTATCAGGAAAGCCGCATACACCGGGAAGGTCGGCGATGGCCAGATCTTCGTTCTGCCGGTCGAGGACTCGATCCGGGTCCGGACGGGCGAGCGGGGATCCAAGGGGATCTGAAACTGTTTACAGATCCATACGTTCTTTTTTACTCTTCTCCCGGGTCTGGCCCGGCAACGTGCTTTCACGCAATTTTGGACCGGCGGTTCTTTTACCGGCGATGAACCATTTCCCCTCCCGTTTAATTTTCCCGATGATCTGCCCTTAAAACAGCCTCTTCTTTTCCTGTTCACTCTACGGGCAGCCAGCCGGGAAAAAGTGCAGGTAAAATAAGCCCTATACGGGCCCGGATTCCCGATCCGGTGGTCCCGTTTTCCGGTTCCACAGGAAATGGTGTCCACGCCTATGAAAAATTCTTTTTTATTTGGGTATTTTTGGAAAAAAACGAGTTTGCGGGGAGTTCAAACCTGCAATATAGCGGCTTTTTTTCGGCCCCGGTTTTCCGGATGTGCCGGAATAGGGGGCAAGTGTAAAAAAGGGTGATATTGCAGAGATTTCAACCCGGAAAAAAGATCGCAATATCCGCGTTTTTCCGGCCTTTTTAGGTACCGGATGGGTAAAAGCATGGGTCAAAATTGACCGAGATTTTAGGGCCCGTAGTGGCCATTCTTTGACATCGAAATCAGGCGCATTTCGGCAAACAGGGCTAGTATATGGTCCCTTTTCCACGCGAACCAAAACGGAGGGCAATACGGAGTTTTCCGGGAGTGATCGGGATCCAAAATCCGGAAAAGAAGCCCGATTCGGGCTTATTCTCCCGCTTCCGGTCTAACCCCTGTTTTCAAGGTACCCCGGAAAGCGAAAAGGTGTTTCTCTCTCATATTGAGGTGGTTCTATCAGTCCGTTTTCGGTGTATTTCTGGGAGAGTCCCCAAATTTTCTTCGGAGGTTTATTCCCAAACTTTCTTTATTGCACCAGATCCCGTGGGCGCAATTGCGCTTTCAAAGATATCAGCCATGCTGAATTTTGATCTTTCAAAGAAAAATAACGAATCACCTGATACCGTTGGGCAAAAGTGTCAGGGTTCTAAAATAACAGCCGGCATAAAATTAATCGACCTCAGCGGAAACCAGCAGATCATTCCGGTAAAACCATTTGTTTACCAGCCATATGAGGATCCCAATAAAAATCCACGATAATTCGGCAATATAGGTGTTAAATACTGCAATTCCTATCGAAATGAGAAATACTCCTGACCCGCCCAGCAGGCGTATGAGCCGGTAATGCACATATCCGTCAGTGATATCAGAGTCCGAAAGTCTGCGATGTTTTGTTGCATACCACCAGAGAGCAGCAAGAACAACACCGGCACATGCCTGGGTCATCGCATAAAATATCACAGCAACCGGAGTCTCGGGATACTCGATAATAAGCGAGGTGTGGAACGGGATGAGGGTAATAAAAAAAAGGAATGAAAAGTTCAGTACGCTAACGGTCCGGTCCAGTTTTCTTATATGCTGGAAAATGTGGTGATGGGCCATCCACCATTCGCTGATAATGACAAAACTAATGGCATAGATCAAAAACGTCGGCCATTCACTGATGAGATGTACCGGGAGTTCCGCGGCGATATTACCTTTTGTAACAACAGGAACGGTAAGCGAGAGGACCATCAGGGTTATTGCAAATGCGAATATACAGTCCGTGAGATTAATCAGGCGTTCGAGGTTCTTGAAAAACTGGTATGTTGAATGGGATTTTTCCGGTGGCATAATTACCTGATCTCCGGTTCTCTCATTAAATCTCGCTTCTGACAGGTTCACGGTCGATATCTTTTCGGTTCCTTTCGTAATTGTCTTCCTGCCTTACCTGGTGCGTGTCTGGATCGAGGCATTCGGATCGCTTCGAATCCTTATCATACAGAACTGCCCAGTATACGGTCCTGATAAGGGTGCGGATCGTATTTTTTTCTGCCGAATTTTTACCGACAACGCTGAAAGCACCACGCCGGTATGCCGCTTCTTTGATGCTGTCATCGTCATTATAGGAGGTAAAAAGAATAAATGGGGTCATGTTGCCACGGGAACGCAATTCCTGTAAAAACTGGATCCCATTCATTCCTGGCATCTGGTAGTCGGCGATGATGCATTCATACGAGTGGGAACTCATCTTTTTATTTGCCTCATATACCGATGATGCAGTATCGATCTCTATCTCCCCGGTCCGTTCGAAAAATAAGGTGCAGATTTCAAGCAGGCCGGGGTCATCGTCCACGTACAGTATTGGTATCATGGGTGATACTCCCGTGACTTGTAGAATTCCCGGGCCTCATGACATGACCCGGGACACTTCAAAACAACGTGGATCAGCCTTTTAAGTTCCTCAATCCCGGAAAGCGTGTGATTTCGCACCCACTGCATCTGCCCGGATTGCCGTGCCTCTTCCTCAGCAACTGAGGGTGAAAGGGCAAAAAAAATAAACGGCGTCGATATCCCAAATTCCCTTTTGAGCTGGAACAGAACAGTGCCGGTTGTTTCCCCCATTTGGTGGTAATCGATCACCACGACATCTATCCGGCAGATCCCGATTTTCTGGACCGCGTCTGCAATGGACTGTGCAGACTCCACAACTATCCCTCCCCCGCTCTCAAGGTACCATTTGACCACATCAAGCAGAAACGGGCGGTCCTCCACGTACAGGACGGAAATTTTTGCCCCGGGTTTTTTGGGGGCTTTTTCCGTTACCTCGCTCCCGGAGGAAGGTATGCATATACTGGGGCTTATCCCGACAGCCGGTCCATCGCGCACTTGTCCCATGATGACTGCCCTTTTTACTTTACCTGTTTTTCCGCCTCGTATGGATGACACCATAGATGATACCGATGAGAACTGCGATAATCAGGGAGACATACACTGGATTGGAGATGATACCCTGGATACCGGTAAGGTTTTCCACGCTGATGGAAACCTTCACGGGGTCGGACACATAGGTATCTCCGAGCGCACTGTTGTACCGGATCTCGGAATCAAGGCCGTACTGCTTGAGTGTGGCAGCCTGTGCAACGCTGATCTCGTAAGAAGCAACCGCGGTCTGTCCCGGGGCAAGTTCGCCGATATATGCAACAGCAGATGAGCTGGAAAAGGGAGCGACCACGCTTACCCGTGCCTCGGCATTGTAGATCGTACTATCCCCGGTGTTTTCGTATTCGACCTGGATCGTGTTCGTGCTGCCCGGGCTCATGATGACCTGGGGTGAGAGGATGACAAATGTCACCCTGTTTCCGACTGGTACTCCCGCGGTCTTGGTCTGAGAGGAGATAAAGTCGCCTTCATCGTTCTGGTAGAGTACGGTCACATCCACCGGGTAAGTCTTGTTTTCAGCATCCTTTGCAACCGAGACCTTGTACTGGCACGAGACCGTGCTTCCTGCCGGGAAATCTCCGATGTACACGCTGGAGTCCACAGGGCTTACCGGGCTGTCGTCGTGTTGTGTGATCTGGACCGTTGCCTTTGTGCCGTCAAGCGACCCGGTATTTGCAATCGTTAAGTTCACGTACCCGCTGGAACCTGCCACCAGGTTCTCGGACGTTGCCGATACGATCTCCGGGATCACCTCAGATTTAATGACCAGCGGCACAGTGAGCGTCATGTTCACCGGTACGTAATAATACCGGAACGATCCCATGTTATCAAGCTGGTCAACGGACGAGAACTGCGTGAAATTGATGGTGAGCGGAAGCGTGTATGTACCGCCCGGGGCGTTCTCGTTGACTTTCGCTGAGAATACGACGGTCTGCTGTGCCTGGCTGGGGATATCGCCAATCATCTGCGGATCGGTCTTGACGGTGACCGGCGCATTTCCTGCCCCCATCGCAATCGTTACAAATTTCGCAGTAGTGGGGACATCTGCCCGGTCCACGATATCCGGGGATACTTCATAATTATCGTCGATTTCTGTGTTTTTGATTACTACCGGGATCTGGATCTCGCTTCCCGCTGTAAACTGGTCGGTGCCGGCTATGTATGCCGTCAGGTTCGGGCTGCCTCCAAAGAACCGTGTACCGGCCTGCGCCGGTACAACCAGAAGGACTGCTGTCATGAGAAGGAGGATGATTGCAATCCGGCTTTTTTGTGGGAATGTTATTTCCATGGTAAATCACCTCACTGTTTCCTCTTGGCGCGGATCAGGGCATAACCGGCGATCACTGCAATGATACCAATCCCGGCAATCTCAAGAACCATAACAAACGGGGATGCAGGAGGTTTGGGAGCGACCGTGACGTTTGCCGTAAAGATATCAGATACCTTGCTGTTATCGAGGTCGTCGCGGTACCTGATCTCGGTGTTTAAGGTATAGGTGCCGGGTGCGGTGTTTTCGGCAGCGGAGATGGCGTACCGGGCATTCACGGTCCCTCCGGGAGGAAGATCGCCAAGGTAGGCAAGGGAGTCCGGGCCCGAAAGCGGACCATAGAGTATCAGCCGTGCCTCGGCATCATGCGCCATGATCGCACCGGTGTTTTTGTACGTGATGTTGACCACGGCATCTGAGCCCGGGGTAATTGCCTCCGGGGGCGAAACCACGGCAAAGGTAAGCTTGCCGGCCACCGGGATACCCACGGTATCGATCGCGGAGGTCACGATGTTACCGTCCGAGTTTGTGTAGATCACTTCCACATCGACGGGGTAGGTCTGCTGCTGTGCTTCGTTGGAAACGGAGACCTTGTAGAGACAGGTAACGATCCCGTTTTGCGGGAAGTCCCCAACGTAGACGCTGTTATCGGTCGGGATAATGGCGCTCTCCCCATGCTGCAGGATCTTTACCGTTGCCTTTGTCCCGTCCTGGTAGCCGGTATTTTCGATAGTCAGGTTAACGTAGCCCTCTGTCCCCACGGCAAGATCCGTGGCCTGTACATCGAGCACGTGGATATGGACCACCGGCTGGATCATGACCGTGAGCGGGATCGTCACGTTCACGGGAGTATACACGGACTGGACCACATCACTGGTGGGTTGATTTGCGAGGCTGTTGGAGAGATACTCGTACTGCACCGCGAGAGGCAGCGTGTAGGATCCCATATCTGCATCAGAAGTGATCTTGGCCGGGAAACTTACGGTGGTGACCCCGGGGCTTGGTATATCTCCCAGCGCCAGGGGACCGGAGGTAATGTTGATCGGGGCGCCCCCGCTGGAGAGTCCGACGGTAACTAATTTTGCCGTGGTGGGGAGATCTGTCTGCGGCAGCGTGCCCTGGTCGGTGAACATCACCGCCTCTGTTCCGCTGTTCCGGATTTCCACCATGATGGTGGCGTCCTCGCCGGGGAAGAAATCGTTTGTCCCGGCTATGTAGGCAGTCACCCGGGGGGAGCCCCCAAGGTACTTTTCCTGTCCCAGGACCGGCATCACGCAGAGAACGGCGGTAAGGAGCAGGACCGCACATGTTGTGTAATTTTTCATGTCATTTACCTCTGTAATTTTTTTAATTCAGGCCGGGCTCTCCGGTTTTTGTGGCAATCTCCGGTCCTGCCTGGTACTGGTGTTTTCTCTTTTCAAGCCATTCGGTGAACCCGCCCATGAGGGAGAGTACCGCCGGCATCACAAAGATCGCGCCAAAGAGCGAGAATCCGACCGCGATCAGGGTACAGATCCCGAAGTTACTGATAATGGGGAAACTGGAAAGACAGAGCGCAGAGAAACCAAAGAATGTCGCAAGACCGGAGACCGTAATGGCAGATCCAATCTTGCTGACGCTCTCCTGGATGGCGGCGATATGGTCGCCGAGTCTCTCCTCCTCTTCGGAATAGCGCTCCATCACAAGGATGGTATATTCGGCGGCAACCCCGATCGTCATTGAGGCAAGGGTGGCAGTCATCGGTGTGTAGGCAATGCCAAGCACATACATCACCACCGAATTCCAGCCGACAATGAAGATGATCGGGATAAGGGGGGAGATTGCGTGGATGTGCCGGTACACCAGCAGGAGGTACACAAAGATGAAGGCAAATCCCAGGTAGGTCATCTCGTCCTTGGATGCGACAAGCGAAGAGATAACTGTCGTAAAGACCTCGAAATCCCCTACCGGGCTCAGGGTAATTCCTGGCGGGGGATCAAGGAACGTTATATCGTTCTGGAGCTGATTTTTCAAGTCCTGCTGCTGGGGAATCTGGAGATTTGTTGTTGTGAACACGATCAGGCCACGCGTGGACCCGCTGAGGTACTGATCCCTGATGCTCTCCGGGATTTTTTCCAGTGCTGCATCGGCTTCGCTCTGGGTCTGGGGCATTGTTCCGCCGTTGTAGGCCATAATGTAGGTCACAATGGAGGTTGCCGAGGTAATGTGGGACTGGTGGGAGAGTTCGTAATCCTGGAAATTTTTTATCCATTGGAGCGTATCAAGATCGGTAACCCGGGCACCCTGGATATAATAATCCGCAGTTACCGTAGAGCCAAGGATGTTTGTGACGGTGTCCAGGTCGATTTTTGCCGGCAGGGTGCTGGGGACAAAGTCTTTCTGATCCGCATTGATAGGGATGAGCGGGTCGATCTGGAAGCCGATGACGGCAATAACTAACCCGATGAGCAGGATAGGGATCGGATTTTTGGCGATCTTCACCGCGCTGTCGGTAAGGAACTGGCTGTAGGACCAGGATTTTTTCCTGGGAGTGGCAGGTGGCAGGGACTCGCAGGCATCTTCGCCAACCGCATAACATACCTTAGGGGTCTGGGCTTTAGGCTTGTAGTGGATGACAAGAGCGATCGCCGGGAGTCCCACAAGCGAGACGCAGTAACAGCTCATGATACCGATCATCGCCACAAGGCCAAAGGAACGGATCATGGGCACGGTCGAGACGAACATCGCAGCAAACCCGAGGGATGTAGCAAGCATTGCATACATAACGGCAGGCCCGGTGCGAGTGATGGTCATGAACACTGCATCTTCAAGCGATCCTTTGCGGGCCTCTTCGTCAAGCCGGGCATGGAACTGGATCGCATAATCGATGCCAAGGCCGATCATGACCGGGAAAGCCCCGAGCACGGCAAGAGTAAGCTGAATGCCGGCAAGCCCCATGATGCCCATCGCGGTGGTAAGGCCCAGCCCGACAAAGAGGACCGGCAGGAACCGATGGCTGACGTACGAAAAGAGCAGGCCCATCATGATTACCATCAGGATCATTGCTGCACCGATGAGCACGCCCATCTGGGATCCCATCGTTGCCTCCAGCTGGGCATGGAACGCCGGCATTCCGGATATTGAAATTCCTAATCCGGGTGGCGGATTCGACTGGTCAACTACCTGCTGGACCGTGTCAAGGACCGTAGTCTGGGTGAGTTTTGCCGAGATCCCGGTATAGGGATCCACTTCCATTAAGACCAGGACATTAGAGGGCAGGTAAATTTCCCTGGCAGATGGCGGGAGCTGGCCTACGAGCGCATCGATCTCACCCTTTGTCTGGGGGAGGACCCCATGGTTCTCCTGTTTTAGGATATCAACGATACTGGAAACACCGGAAATATAGCGCTGCTGCCGGAGATCCCCTTCCAGCCGGTCCATGTAGTTGAGCACGGCGGGGCTCGTCGGGTCGCTGGTCTTGATAATCAGGACAAATACGTCTTTGTTGATCGTTTCGGTGTAGTGATTATTGGTGATGCCCTCCGGCGATGTTTTATCTATGTACACATTGTTGCTGGTGTCCATGGTGATCATGGTCATGCCATAGAGGGCAATGACAAAAAGCACCCCTATTGCAGCGATTATCACCTTGGGATGGCGATTGACCCCATGGGCAATGGCGGAAAAGATTTGATCGATCATGATTGCTCCCTTTTGTCGTAACGGAGAAAGTCCGAAAATTTACCTCGGCTTAAACCACCTGAGGTAGGCACCGTATCCGGCAGCCGCGAGCACGGCAAGGAGGATCACAATAAGGGCCGGCAGGCCGATCAGGTTAACCGGGTTAAATGGCGGGACAACCTGGATATTTGCCTTGAGCGGATCAGAGGTGAACTGGTTATCAAGGGAGTCGCGGTAAAGAACCTCGGCATCCATGCCGTAGTCCTTTACCGTCGCATCGGAGTCGGCAGTGATATCGAATGAGGCCGTCCGGGTCTCTCCCGGGGCTATGGTACCCAAAAATGACGTATCATCGTTGCAGGTAAAGGGAACGATTGCGCTGATCCGGGCTTCGGCGTTGTATGCCGTGGTACCACCGACATTCTGGACCTGGTAGGTAAGGACCGTCTTTCCTCCCGGAGACATCGACGCGTCCACCGGCGTCATGGTAAATTTTACCTTCTGGCCAACCGGGACACCCACCGTTTCTATGGGCGAGTCCACGTAGTCACCCTCATAGTTTTTGTAATAAACGAGCACGTCAAGCGGGTAGGTCTTCTGCTGTGCATCATGATCCACCGTTACCCGGAACGAACAGTTGGTCACCACACCCACCGGGAAGTCCCCGATATAATTGCTTCCTTCAGTAGGGACAAGTGGGCTGTCCTGGCTCTGCCGGACCTGGACCACGGCATTCTGGCCGTTATCCGATCCCACATTCTTTACGGTCAGATTGACATACCCCTCGATACCGGCGTTGAGGTTGTCAGCCTGAACATCGGAAACTGCAATTTCTATCTGGGGTTTTATGTGGATAGGGACGAGAATGGTCTGGTTGACGCTTTTGTACTGGTAATTGAGCGTCTCGCTGCCTTCCTGGTTAGCCTGGTACAGGTAGGTGTAATTCAGGATTACCGGCAGCTGATAGACCCCGGCCGGAGCATATTTGTTGACCGTGATGTGGAATGCTTCCGTGGCACTCTGGCTTGCCGGCAGGTCTCCGGCAATCTGCGGGTCTGCCTTGACCACCAGCGGTGCATCCCCGGCTCCCAGCGTAACCGTCAGCTGCTTTGCCGTGCTCGAAAGATCACCCGGGCTTATGATCCCCGACTTGACGATCATAAATTCATTGAGCCCGGTATTCTCTATCTCTGCCTGGAGACTGAGATCGTCACCCGGGGAAAATTCGTTTGTTCCCACGATATGAGCCGAGAGCTCCGGGTTGCCTGCCATCACCTGCTCCCCCGCTGACACCGGAGAAACGGCGATCAGGAGGAATACAGCAAGAGCCGCACATAAGATCCAGAGGATGCCCCAGGCACCCTCCGAACCATTCCGGGAGCCTTTCAAAGACACCGATCTTTTGTACGATCCGCAATTATTTCCTTTAGGTTCGCCATTGCGCAAAACCGCTGAATATACCATTAAGCACTCACTTCCCTTTTTTGGCTTTTTTTAATCTGATGCATTCCGGCATGATCTGGGCTTTTTGTACAGGGAGATCTTCCCCGCTCGTTCCTGCACCATCCATGCGTACGGATGATAGGTATAATGTATCTTTGTTCAAATTATTAAACCTTTGTTTACTTTGAAAACATAAATACAATTTATTGGATAACGTTTAATTAAACAAACACAAAGAGAATATAGTTGGAACAGTATACAGTTACAGAATCATGCCCAGAATCAATACGGAATACCGGGACGAGGCCAAAAAGAAGATTATTGCTGCTGCGATGGAGATTGCAGCCACTGAAGGATGGCATGCAGTAACACTGGAATCCATTGCGCAGAAGATCGGCGTGACCAAGGGAGCCTTTTATTCTTATTTCGAGAGCAGCAATGCATTAACCCAGGAAGTGATCGTGACCATTATTAAGGATCACCAGGGCCAGCAGGTTTCTGCGTTTGCCCGGACCACTGATATCAACACTGCACTCGATCACGCGGCAAATGTTCTCTTCATTAAACCCAGACGATACATCCCGCTCTACATCCAGACTATTGTCACCTGCATGCCCCAGGAGCCTGAATTCCGGAAAGAAATTTTTTCCCTGATCGATGAAAGTGTGACCCGGTTTGCAGAAGCACTCCTCCCGTTCCAGGAATCAGGGCAGATCGCCAAAGACGTGGATCTTGCTTCAGCAGTCCGGGGAATTTATGCCATGAATCTGGGTCTTGATATCATGATGTATGTGCTGGGTGGCGGGGATCCGGAGACTGCAAAGGAGACCTGGATTGCTCATACCAAAGAGATCTTACACATCACTACGTAGGAACGGTCAGCACTGTTTTTTCTTTTATCCCTGATCGTACCGTTCCGGCCGCGAGGGCGCCCGGCATATGCGTACCGATAAAAACGCGATAAAATAGATCTCCCAATTACGGTTAAACGCAACAACCCGGCCAGGGATTTCCTGTAATAGTCCAGAGGCAGCACCTTTGAGGGGGGCCAGTACACCTCACCCTGCCAAATAGCTAACGGTACAGGGTTTACCTGCACAGTTACCCTACCCACGCCCGGCTGCGGACAGATAGAAAACAGGTAAGGGAAGAACCATTCATTTGCTCATGGGTTCTTCTGGAAGAAATCCTGATCTTCCCGGGTTTTTCCCAGACCTGTTTTTTTAAAAAAAAGTGTTACTTTTTTAAGATGCCCGAAAGTACCTGGTCCATGATCTCCCCGCTGCGATCCTTGAGACCAAACCCGACGATGATCGCAATCGCGGCGCCAAGGCCAAGGCCAATACCCCATGCGACCGGGGTAACAAACGTATAGATGATAGTGAGGTCGAGTTCCAGCTGCGAGAGGGCGAGAATTACCGTGATAAAATACAAAAAGACCCGGAGAAGGACCAGGACGGGCCTGATAAACTCGACATCCTTCTGGGCATAATACCGGTTAAGGAAATCGATAAACGCGTCAATTAAGAGGAAGCCGGCCACCAGAATAATGACAAAGACAACCACGTGCGGGATGTAATTGACAATCTCCATCATCAGCTGGGACAGGTAATCCAGGTTCAGAATATTAACTGCTGCAAGAAGCGCTATCAGGTATACTACGATACGGACCGTAATATCGCCGATATATCCCAGCGTCAGCCCGGCACTTTTCATAGAGCCGCGGATCGAAGCAAGGTCTGCCCCTTCTTCCACGACATGTTGTTCACCGATCTTGTCAAGAATAATCCGGGCAGCCTTGCCCAGGAGACGGCCGACAATCCAGCCGAGAATAAGGACGACGAGCGCACCTATGATACCAGGGACATACGTCGCCAGATTATGGTAAGTACCACTAAAGAATGTATCCGTTACAGGAGCCATTGTTGTCATAACCTCCACGATTAACTGCAGAACAGGGATCTTTCCTTTTATTTCGCGAGTGAGCCCATCAGGTTCATTCTCTTTTTCGTTTTCCCCGGTAAATCCTGTCGCGTGTTAACGTACTTTTTGTGTGCCGTTTACCCTTTCATGAAAGACCGTATCGCGAAAAGCGGGTTGGAGTGTTTTTCTGTGGGGGACATTTTTTTTTGCTTTTCGCGAATTCCGGTCAGGCTAAAGTCTTTTTGCGGATGAATGCCCTCCGACCCGGCACCTGACGATGCCTGAGAGGGTTGGAGTTTATCATCAGATCTGGTGTCTGTATCCGGGTTTTCGGGCATATCCGCGGGACTGGCACCATTGTCCCAAAATACTATACATACTTTTACTATATCAAAATATCTGTCAACTTTCTAAACGAAAGTTAAATTAAGTGAAACGATGTAGATATAATGGAGGATATCGCAGGTAGCAGACGGACATGCCACGAATCAATGCTGAATACCACCGCGACGCAAAAAGGAAAATTATTACAGCGACGCTTGATATCGCCCGTGAGAGCGGCTGGAGTACGGTGACGCTGGAGGCTGTTGCACGAAGGGTGGGCGTAACAAAAGCCGCACTGTATACCTACTTTGAGAACAGCAGTTCCCTAACAGAAGAGGCCACCTTCGAACTTATCCGGAAACTCTGGGGACGCATTCTCGCTGACACAGAAAAAGAGAACGTCGGGATCCGCGAATCGATTGAACATATCGCTGAGATCCTTTATTCCCGTGGCGATCCTATTGCACCGCTCTTTTTACAGGCGTTATCGGCAATTATCCGGGATAAGCAGTTCCGCGAGCAGGTATACCGGCAGTATGACGAAGTGCTTCTTGCTCTCTCCAGAAAACTTTTAGAGCGACAAAGATCGGGAGAGATCTCAACAATGATCGATGTGTACGGAGCAATCCGTGCTATTAACGGATTAACCCTGGGTCTTGCATTTATCTATATCCTGTCGGAGGAAGATCCGCAGGAAGCAAGAGTGATCTGGATAGACTCGGTGGAATGTATCCTGCAGTTAAAGCCTTATCAAGATTCGGATTGAGGGTTCAGTTGCATTTGCGGACCGGGCAGAGATATAGGGGATCATCCATGTCCTTCGGGATCTTGGCTATGCTTTTCCGGGCCCAAATTAAACCCGGATTCCCGATCCGGGGGTCCCGTTTTCCGGTTCCACCGGAAAGGGTGTCCACGTCCACGGAAAAAATGGCAATTTGTCCTTTTTTTCAAAAACCGGCCAAAAATGAGGGCCTTCAAACCTGCATTATAGCGGGCTTTCTTTTGCCCCGGTTTTCCGGATGTGCCGGAATAGGGGGCATGTGTAAAAAAGGGCGTTATACGAAGATCCCTTCTAATACCTTCTCTCCGGAGGGGAAAGGATGATGACCCCCGGTCCGGATGCCCTCATTCGCAGCAGCCCGGTTTATTCCCGGCCCGGCCTGTCCCGCTCGATCCTGACAAGCGGCGATCGCCGGGAAAAGAACGTGGCAATAAACCCGGAGAACTCTTCCTGCCAGCAATCGGCGCCCTCAAGCACGCACCAGTCTTTCCCGAGCGACTCCCGCACGTGCCGGCCGGTTCCCACGGAGAGAATGGCAGGTGAGCTTATGAGATCCCCGGCCCGGGTAAATTCCCGGGGCACCTCGGTCACGTACCGCCCGTTCTCGATAAACGGCCCGGGCAGGGGCGAAGTGCGGTACTTCTCCCGGAACTTCTCCGCGTTTACCCGGTTCCAGACCGGCGGTCCTTCGTGGCGGCGGATGGGCGGAAGCTCATCAATTATGAGCTCGAAGAGGAGCATGCACCGCCCCGGCCCCATCCGGTAATGGGCGTGGTGTACGGCAAAACCGCTCCGGTCCAGGAGATCCGATATTGCTCCCGTGCTCCGCTTGAGCTGGGGCACCACGATCTCCTCAATGAACGGTGGGGTGGCAAACGTGACCGCATAAAGCGAGGTGCCCCGCGAGGCAAGCAGTGCCGCAAGATCGGCCGGGCAGCACGGGTATTCCTTTCGGATACGGAAAAATTCCTCCGAAGGTGCATCGCGGTAGCCCCGGGCTAGCTCCACGAACTCTGCCATCCGGTCAAGCGAGACCGCCGCTGCTACGTTGCGCCGGGGATCCACCGGGTCAATTACCACAAGCGGCTCATCGAATTTCTTTGCCGCATGCTTCCCGATATCGATAATCACCGGCGGTCGCCACTCTGCTGCCGCGGCAAGGAGCGGGGCAAACCCGCCGTAATGGAGGACGAGAAGCTCGCAAAGATAGCCCGAGAAACCTTCGGTCATCTGGTCGGACCCATAGATCCCCCCGGCCTTTGCGAACTGTTTTAAGAGGAGCACATCGTCGGTCAGGCCGTTGATCTTGTCCGTGATGTACCGGGTATGGAATGGTGTCCGGTCCACCGCGCTCTGGATATGTTCAGCGCTTGCCACGTTGTAGCAGGGCACGAGATCCACATCGATCCCCTCAACGTTTGCATTGATGTACGGGTGTTCGGCGTACTTCTCGTGGAACATGGGAGTAAACGCCCGTGCGATGCTCCGGGCAAGCGCAAGACCCTCGGTTTCGAGTGCCTCGCGGGGCATCTCCGGGGAAAAGAGCAGGAAGACATCGAGGTCGCGGTCGCCTTTTACCCAGGTGTTCCGGGCAATCGAGCCGACCACCATCCCTGTTGCTTTCCCGCTCGCATTGATCGCATCAAGCAGCCGGCGCGCAACCCCGGCAATGTACTCGCGCTCCTCTGCGGAAGGGCGGAGCTGCCCGGAAAGGAGCTGTTCCTCAAACGGGAGCCGGCCGCTCACCAGGCCACCTCTGCAATATCCTCGTACACCGGTCCGTTGGGAGTGAGCGTGCTCTTCTTAAGCTTGAGACCGGCAACCATGCAGCTGCCGCAGGGGGCGGTCTTCACTTCCTCCAGGCACCGGAAAAGTGCCGGGTTTGCCACTTTGACCCGGGCGAGCGTTGCATGGGGGGTAAACGCCCGGGTCTCGCGGGCAAACCCGAGCGGCGCAAGAACGCTTTCGACAGCGCCAAAGACCTCGCGGCCCTTCCCGGCATCGTCGATTGCGCACCAGACTGTATGCGGGCTTTTGAAATTGTTGACCGTGATCCGGCTGCCTTTTGCGGCAAACGGCACGGCCTTTATAGTATTTAAGGCACTGATGACCAGCGGGATCTTACGCTCGTCTACTTCGCCAAGGAACTTGACCGTGATATGGATGAGCGGGGGATCGACAAATGTGAGCCGTGATGAACTCTTTTTGAACGTATCCTGCGCTGCTCTCAGGAGCTCCCGCATCTCCTCTGATATCTCGAATGCCACAAACGCCCTGACCATGACTGTATGCATTGGTTAGTCAGTCCACAATGGTAATCGTTTCCATGAAAGAACCCGGTACCAGGCAAAAACCGGGTTTAGCCAGGTACAATTACCCGGGTTTACGGCGGCAGGGATCGTCTTTTATCCAAAAAAGTGCATATTGCTAAAATGAAAGAGAGGTTAGTGTCCATGCCGGAATCCGTACCCCTGATTGTCTATTCCCTTGAGATGTGCCCGCACTGCGAGATGCTCAAAAAATTCCTCAAAAACAAGGGATATGCGTATTCCGAAAAGGACCTCTCCACCGCAGAGGCCCTTACCGAGCTCCGGGTAAACGGCGTCTTTGTCAATGAAGCGCCGGTCCTCCAGCGCGGTGAGGACTTCTACACCACTGATGACATCTTCCCGGCAGGATCGCTTGACGAGAAAAAACTCGGTGCGATACTCTCGGGTGCATGATGCCGGCCCGAAGGGAGACCCGGCAACTGACCTTTGGTGGCGGCTTTTCCCCGGCCCTGCCCCCGGTCCGCACAACCGACGGCCACATCGTTGACTGGGACCGGAACCGGATCGCCGAGCAGATCAAAAAGGAAACAAAACTTGTCGAGTCTTTTTACGGGTACGAGGGCGCAGACGACGCAACCGCACAGGAGATCGCAAGGGAGGTCGAGCAGCGCATCCTTGCGCTCGGCCTCAAGTCACTCTCGGGCCCGCTCATCCGGGAGATCATGAATATCACGCTCCTCGAAAAAGGCATGGTGCAGTACCGTAACGTCTGCACCCGGGTGGGAACACCTGTCTACGATGCGCACCAGATCGATGTGGGCAAGGGCTTTGAGGCCCACGACAACGCGAACCTCCAGGAGAATGCCGAGACCAGCCACAAGAAAAAGGCGGACAAGATCTCTAAAGAACAGTACCTGCTCCAGCTCCCCCCGGAGCTTGCCGACCATCACCTGTGCGGTGAGATGCATATCCACGATCTCGAATACTTCGGCACCCGGCCGTTCTGCCAGGACTGGGACCTGAGGTATTTCTTTTATTATGGCCTCATGCCGGACGGGAACGGGACAAAGGCTTCTGTCGCCGGCCCGGCCAAACGTGCAGAGGTCGCAATCCTCCATGCGGTAAAAGCGCTCGGGAGCGCCCAGACCAATTTTGCCGGCGGGCAGGGTTACTACAACTTCCTCACGTTCCTCGCGCCCTACATGGAGGGCATGAGTTACGACGAGATCAAGCAGAACATGCAGATGTTTGTGTACGAGATGACCCAGATGATGGTGGCCCGGGGCGGCCAGCTCGTCTTCTCATCCGTCCAGCTCTCACCGGGCGTCCCGACGCTCTGGCAGGACAAGCCCTGCGTCTTTAAAGGAAAAATCTGGGACGGGAAAGAGGCCCCGCGCCGCACCTACGGAGAGTTTGAGCGGGAGGTCCGGCTGCTTTTCAAGGCGCTCATGGACGTAATGATCGAGGGCGATTACTGGGGAAAGCCGTTCAACTTCCCCAAACCCGAGATCTCCATTGAGCCGGACTTCACAAAAGAGCGCGAGGAGTTCAACCGGAACCACCCGGATCTCCCGACATTCCGCGATCTTTATCTCATGACATTTGAGCTTGCCTCCAAGTTCGGGACGCCGTACTACGACAACCAGCTCCCGGCGTACCGCGGCGCAGGCAAGGGGATCTCATGCTACCAGTGTTGCGCGTACCAGTTCTCCACAGTGGCAGACAAGGACTCGGAGTTTGACAAAAAACTCCTTTTCGAAGGTGGCCGGCATTTCTCGATGGGCTCGTGGCAGGTGGTCTCGGTCAACTGCCCGCGTGCAGCCTATAATGCGGAGGGGAAGGACGAACGGCTCTTTGCTGAACTTCGGGCGCTCATGGATGTGGCCGTCGAACTCTTCAAGATAAAACGCCGGTGGATGAATAATATCCGGGCGAGCGGGCGGATGCCGTTTGCCATGCAGCGGCCAAAGGACCCCAACACCGGTGATCGCGGGGCAATTGCCGTTGATCTCGAAGGTCTTGTGTACACGATCGGTGTCGTGGGGGTCAACGAAATGGTCCAGCACCACACAGGCCAGCAGGTCCACGAGTCAAAGGCGGCATTCAAACTTGCCATCCGCGCCATGACCGAGATGGAACTGTATGCAAGGAAACTCTCGGCAAAGAACAACATGACCATAGCCCTTGCCCGCACCCCGGCCGAGACAACCGGCCAGCGCTTTGCGGTCGCCGATCTCATTGATAAGCGGTACCACGACATGGCGGCAAAGGTGATCAAGGGCGACCTCGATTATGCACTCAATAACCTGGGAAAGACCCGCGACCTCCCGATTTACTACACGAACGGGACACACGTGGCACCGGGCGCCAATGTCCCGCTCACAAAAAGGATGGAGATCGAGCATGTCTTCTTCCCGATCGTGGACGGCGGAAACATCTTCCACATATGGCTCGGGGAGGCCCGGCCCGATCCGCGTGGGCTCATGGATATGGCCATGAACCTCTGCCGGAACACGCAGATCGGGTACTTCGCATTCACCCGGGATCTCACCGTGCCGCTCCGGCAGTTCCGTGAGTTCCGGCCGGAAAAGAGGGCGGAAGGATCGTGGATGCCACCGGCAGATGTGCCGGCAAAGGCATAACTTTTTTTTGACGGGAACTTCTCTAAGGCAGGAGAGAAACGGGCTGTGCCCGCAAGACCGACCGTAAAGCGGTTGGTTAAAAAGCGCCTTCTGCCGCGAAAAAGAAAAATTTACTGGTAGTCCGGTACCTTCCGGAGCGTGATGTCCATCACGCCGCGGTGCACCCGGTACGTGCTGTGGATCACATCGATTGCCTTTTCGAGCTCCACGGGGGTCTCGCGGTCATCAACGCAGATACGGACCGCGTGCGGCTGGATGTCCGCGTAGGGGGCGTGCTTTGCCTCGGGCGGGATCGCGGCGGTGACAAAGATGTGGGTATCGGATTCCTGTACCTCGTACGGGATGTCGTCCTCGCTGTCCGGGGTTCCCCCGGTAAAGATCCCGGGCTCGCCGGGCATCTGCCGGGTTACGATGGTATACCCGATGACACGGGCGTGCTCGGCTTCGGGCATGGAGCGCACGATCTCCTCGACGATTTTCGAGAGGTTGCCAAACACTTCATCGTAGGGATTATTGGGATTGGTCTGCATGGACTCCTCGTAAGTGTATCCGGTTCTTTGTTCTTCCTGCAATTCCTCGTTGTACGAACTCTGCAACCACCGGCTCCAGCTCTTCTTGCGTATACCCGGTGGCCTCCCGCAGTTCTTCGGGAGTCAGGGGTTCGTGGGAGAGGGCAATTGCCACAGATAGTTCTCGTTCGCTTTTGAATAAATCATTATGGTTGCGGGCAAGATCGGCCAGTTTCGTGTCGATGTCATGGTTGAGCTGCTCAAGATGGGTAACGAGCTGGTCGTGGGCCTGGACCATCTTTGCAAGCATGACAACCGCCTGACGTGTCCGCTCGTTTTCCATATTTTTTCCCTCCACATCCAGCCCGATCATAGCGCTCTGCAGGCTGCGAAGGGAGACATCCACGAGAATGTCATTTGCGAGGTAGTAGTACTTGCGCCGGCGGTCATCTGTCTGGCAGGAGAGGATCTCCTCACGCTCCATGAGCTGAAGATGCTCGATGACGGCTTT
Organism: Methanoregula boonei 6A8; assembly: GCF_000017625.1. NCBI lineage: Archaea > Methanobacteriati > Methanobacteriota > Methanomicrobia > Methanomicrobiales > Methanoregulaceae > Methanoregula > Methanoregula boonei. The sequence continues at coordinate 1,791,814 of NC_009712.1, forward strand.
GGGTGAGATCATCAGCGTCTCCGATATCTCGGTCACAAAGCAGGGCTTCTGCCGCAGGAGGCCGATGATGCGCCGCCGGTTCCGGTTCCCGAGGATATCGAGCAACCGGGCAACTTCTGCGAGATCCTCCATGTTTACTTTATGTTAGTGTTGTAACAATATAAAATAAGATGAAGTGTGCAGTCTGATGCGTTTCAGGCACTATCTTAAGGGTAAATGCCGGCATATCTTTCCTTTAAATTCTACTCCCGAAAACTACAATTGTTTAAAAAAAGAAGGGACCTGTATGGTGGGCACCGAAGAGGCACAATTCATCACGGAAACATTTGGTAAGCCTGCCCCATTTGCCCGGCTGAAGAAAAAATTCAGGCAGTTGTTTACCAGCAGATCGGCGATTGCCACAATGCGCAACCGGTTGATCATGGAATATAAGCAGCCGTTTGCGGACCGCATAACCATAGATTCCCTGGATTTTGAGGAGGCATGGACCAAACGGATGATCATTGATCACTTCGACGACCGGGTCAAAACATTACCGGATGATATCATCCTGGATCTTTACGGGGATTACCTAAAAGCAGGAACGATGAGAACCCGGTCGGGAAGAGATGCTGTTAACAATTATATCCTGCATTTCCTCGATCTCAGTTACAACCGCGATGGCTGGTTTGATAAAGAAAAAATGGGGGCAATGAACAGGAAAAAGAAATTCTGAGGGGAACCTATAGAACGTTCCCGCGAAAGAAAAACAGGATCCGGTCCGGACACCCCATTTAGCTCGCATTAAAGAGCAGCGCTGCCGACGGCCCGGCCATGCCTGCCTCATCGTGGCCAACACCCGGGACGATGTGATACTCCCAGTTGAGCGGGACGCCAAGCGTCGCTGCCTGTGCCTGTGCGTTTGCGTAATAGGCCTGTGCCCGGGCAAACCGGGTGCTGCCCTCTGCCTCAGCGGCCGGGAAATTTGCAAGGCTCGAATCGTTCGGGTTTGTATCGAGGCTGCCGGACATGATGATCAGTTTCCGGGAGAGAACCGTCGCAAGCTCGCTTTGTGGGAGCGGAGAATCCTCAAGGCCCAGCGGGTACGGGATTGTGTAGTCCGGCATCACATACAGGCCGGCATTTGCCGCAACCGCCCTGCTGTACCGGGCATCGGGCAGGAAGGTCACCAGCCGGTGGACGAACTGGCCACCAGCACTATGGCCGTCAAGAAGGTAGGTCGGCGTTGTTGCGCCGGTTTCGTTCTTCACGTAATCAAAAAGATGTTCAATGGCCATGTAGGTCCAGTTCGTTTTGGGCTCCCACGTAGAACCGTAGATGTACCCAAGCGGATAGAACATGTCACCGGGATAGTACTGCTGCGAAAATTCAGGAACAAGGACAATGCCTGAGTACTCGTCCGCGTACGGTACCCATGTGTCCCGCGGAGACTCGCCGGTCCGGCCGGCACCGGGCATCACGATCAAGATCGGCCCGGACTGGTTCCACGAGGCCGGGCGGTAGCAGTAGACCGTGATCGGGCGGTCAGCATTCCCGAGCGTATCGGTAAAAACAAACTGGCTCCGTCCCACAGGAATTCCTGTCACGGGACTCCCGGAAATTCCTGATGCGGGTGAAGTGGTGATGGCAGAGGTAACAGGGCCGGCAGGGTTACCCTGCGGGGCTGACGACAGGCAGCCGCAGGTACCGGCAGCAAGAAGGAGGATCAGGCAGAAAAGGAAGGACTTCATGTAATGAAGAATAGGACAGGCATATCATATAGATCGTGTTTTTACCGGCCTTTGGGAAACAATAGGGAAAAACCGCAGGTTACGGCTGCCCATTTCCACCAACACATTGCTTTGGTTTTATAAAAACCGTTAACTATCCAAAGCGCATATGGTTCCGCGGTGATACTTGTGGAAAGACTTGCCGTTAAATCCTGTATTCTTCGCTCCGTGGGATATGATGCCGCGCAAAAAAACATGGAGATCGAATTTTCTTCGGGACTTGTCTTCCAGTATGCGGGTGTCCCTGCAAAAATCTACGCGGATCTCATGAGTTCTGATTCGGTTGGAAAATACTTTTCCGAGAAGGTCCGGAACCGGTTCCGGGCAAGAAAGATAGGGGCATAGAATCAATCGCTAAGATACGAAAATACGTTCCTTTTTCCCGGTTTTGGAATTTTTTTGTACCCGCTCCGGGTACCGGATAAAAAAATGAATGCAAAAGAGATTGTTATTTCTTAAGGTGCGTGATGAACTGCTTGTTTACCGCATCCCAGTTTGTGAGGTTCCAGAACGCCTCGATGTACTTAGCCCGGTCGTTCTTGTAATCCAGATAATACGCGTGCTCCCAGACATCGAGCACAAGCAGGATCCGGAAGCCCGGGTATACGTTCACGTTGTGCTTCTCGATCTGGTTGATCAGGAGCCGAGGGGTGGTTGTACTTGCCGTCAGTACCGCCCAGCCCGAGCCTTCCACGCTCGATGCCGCTGCGGTAAACTCCTTTTTGAACCATTCAAACGATCCGAATTCCGCATCTATGGCTTTGGCAAGTTCCCCTTCTGGCTGGCCGCCACCGCCCTTACCGGCCGGGGCAAGGTTCTCCCAGAAGATGTCATGGAGCCGGAAGCCCCCGATATGGAACGAGAGCTCCTTTAAGGTTGCCTTCTGGTCAAGGTCAGTTTTCTCTTTTCGTGCCTTGTCCAGTTTCTCGAAGATCGCGTTTGCACCGGTCACGTACGCCTGGTGATGTTTGGTATGGTGCAGGGTGAGCTGTGCTTTTGAGATGTAGGGTTCGAGCGCCGCATAATCGTACGGCAGCTTCGGGAGGGTATAGAGTTTTTCGCTGGTCATATGCATCGCTTCCTTACACGAAGGGATACACGGATACTATTCCCGCCCGGCTATTTGATGGTCTGCATAGGGGCAGAAAATGGACCTTTGTGGAGAAAAGAATTCAGGAGAAAAAGTTACTCGAAGAGCCGGTAATTCGGCGCCTCGTCCGTGATGAGGATATTGTGCGGATGGCTCTCGGTCATGCCGGCGTTTGTGATCCGGACAAACCGGGCCTTGGTGTGCATCTCGGCAATCGTGGATGCCCCTGAATAACCCATAGCGGACTTAAGCCCCCCCACCATCTGGTAGATCACTTCGCCCACGGGCCCGACATACGGGGTCACGCCCTCCACGCCTTCGGGCACAAACTTTGTCGCCCCGATTCCCTTCTTCTGGAAGTACCGGTCGCTGGACTGGCCCGAGCTCATGACCCCAAGCGACCCCATGCCCCGGTACTGCTTGTAACGCCGGCCCTTGATAGTGATCACCTTGCCGGGCGCTTCGTCGGTGCCGGCAAACATGCTCCCCATCATCACGGTGTCTGCGCCGGCCGCAAGCGCTTTTGCCACGTCGCCCGAATACCGCACGCCGCCATCGGCAATCACCGGTACGCCGGCCGGGGACGCAACATCGGCTACCTGCGCAATCGCGGTGATCTGGGGGACACCAGTTCCCGCCACGATCCGGGTTGTGCAGATCGAACCCGGGCCGATCCCGACCTTGATGCCATCAACACCGGCGTCGAGCAGGGCCTCTGCCGCGGAACTGGTAGCGATGTTTCCTGCAATCACCTCGGCATTTACGCTGCCCTTGATGTTCTTGACTGCCTCGACCACTTTCATATTATGGCCATGGGCGCAGTCCACGACAAGCGCATCCGCACCATGGGAATCAAGAAGGGTTGCCCGGGTAAAATCAAAGGGCCCGACCGCGGCAGCAACCCGCAGGTTGCCTTTCCTGTCCCGGGTTGCCTTGGGGTACTGGCGCTTTTCCAGGATGTCCTGCATGGTAATAATCCCGGTCAGCCGGCCGATTTTATCGGCTACCGGCAGCCGTTCGACCTTGTTTGTGTACATCACTTCAAGCGCTTTTTCTGGCGTGATGTCTTCGCTTGCCGTGATCGGCTTTTTGGTCATGATAGTCCGGATGCTCTCTTCACCGCACCGGGAAACGATTGCCCGCACGTCCCGGCGTGAGACAATCCCGATGATCTTCCCCTTCCCCACAACAGGAAGGCCACCGATACTGTACTGGTTCATCAGTTTCTCGGCATCGGAAACCGTGGCCGTATCCTCCACAAAAAGCACGTCGCGCTCGATGAGCTCCTCGGCCTGCTTGACCACATTGACTTCCTGGACCTCATGCTCGGCGGTCATGTTCCGGTGGATCACGCCGATCCCGCCTTCACGGGCAAGCGCGATTGCCATCATCGCCTCGGTCACCGTATCCATCGCGGAAGAGACTAACGGAATATTGAGCCCGATATTTTTGGAAAACCGGCTCCTGGTATCAGTCTCGGCCGGTTCGATCCATGATTCGCGGGGTTCAAGCAGCACATCATCGAACGTGAGAGAGAGGGGAACATCCAGTTTGTTTTGAAACATTACACACCTGTTTTTGTTAATGGATCCGGGCAAGGGCGGTCTTTACGAGATCCTCCCGGATAGTCGCGTTCCGGTCGCCGCCGCAGACCATGCCCCGGACGCCGATGATCTCCGGGTTGATCCGTTTGAGGGCGTCGATGTCGGCAAAGACAAGCGAGCCGGCAAGAGCGGTGCCAATCCCCAGCTCCCGGTTTTGTTTCGTGAACCGTGCAAGGGTTGTCTCGTCCATGAAGGAGAAGGTGCTCCGCCCGTCTTTTATCCCTGTGTCCACCATGGCATAGTCGGCTCCGCATGCGGCGGCAAGGGGGGCAATCTCGAACGGGGAGATCGATCCCATCCGTTCGTAATCGGAATACCCGGCAATTACCACGAATTTTTCGGGAAACTCGTCCTTTACGGCTTTTGTCACTGCCTCGATCACTTCGCGGGCCTTGTCCTTCCCGGAAAACGCAAGACCGATCTTCACATAGTCAGCTCCTGCGCAGGCAGCCCCGTATGCCGCAAGTGCAGCGCCACCCGGTTTGTGCGGGAAATCGCCAATCGCTGCACTCACGGGTTTGTTTGCAAACGATTTGATCTCCCGTATCACCCAGGGAAAGTTGGCACCAAGCGAGCCCTCGGAGGGTTTTTTGACATCGATAATATCTGCAGCGACAGAAGAGTGAGCCTCGGAAATAGAGCTGGGGCTGACCAACAATTGCATAAGCTTTAATGATCTTTTATCCTAATAGTGGTTTTGGGCAGGCGACGATGGAACTGGTGCTCGCGCTGGATTTGCAGCATAATATGGTTGTACACGGAAAATCCGGGCAGCGTGCGACCTACAAACCGCTGGACTGGGGGCTTTCCCCGACGGCGGAACCGATCGGTTTTGTAAAAGCGACAGCACCGAAATTCCTCTATATCGCCGATCTCGACCGGATCGAAGGGAAAGGAAACCATGATGCCCTGATACGGGGCTGTGCCGATCTTGTCGAGCGCTGTTACGTGGATCGGGGAGTGCAGACACCGTCAGACCTGCTAACCGGCCCGCATCTCAAAAATATTATCGGCACCGAGACCAGTCTTGCCAAGCTCTCGCAGTACCACGGAGGGTACCTGAGCATTGATGTGATGAACGGGAAGGTGATCCCAACCGGAGATTCCCCCGAATCCGTGCTTCGGGAGGCACGCGGCTGGGATTTTGAGGGCTGCATTCTTCTCAATCTCGGATTTGTGGGAACGGAGAACGGTATTGGGGAAGGGACCGGGCCGCTTGCCGCATGGCGCTCCGCGTACCCGGGCCGGCTCCTGTATGGAGGCGGAGTTGCCTCACCTGCCGATCTTGATACGATAAAAAATGCCGGCTTTGACGGGGCCATTATCGCAACGGCACTTCACAAGGGGGCTGTGCCGGCCGAAGCAATCCGGAGGGGCACATGGTCCTAGTCACACTCGAAGGGATCGACGGATCGGGAAAGAGCACGCTGCTTGCAGCCCTTAAGGAATCACTCGAAGATCTCTCGCCGGTCTTTACCCGTGAGCCGGGGGCCACGTGGGTGGGAGATTCTGTGAGACGGGCAATTGCCGAACAGATCGATCCGGTCTGCGAGGCAACGCTCTTTGTCGCTGACCATGCAGCCCACCTTGCAACGGTCGTGCGCCCGGCGCTTGCGGAACATAAACTCGTGATCTCGGACCGATATTCTGACAGCCGGTTCGCGTACCAGGCAGTCACGCTCGAAGGCGTTATCCCGGAACCGGAGCGCTGGCTCCGGGCAATGCATGACGGGTGGTCCATTGTCCCGGACAAGACCTTCCTTCTTGCCATCCCGATCGATGACGCGCTCGCCCGGCTCTCGAAAAAGAGCGGGCGGGAACACTTCGAGCGGCGCGACGTGCTGGAGAAAGTCCAGAACCGGTACATGGAGTTTGCCCGGGCGGAACCGGATCGGTTTGTGATTGTAGATTCCATGCTGGACAAGGATGCAGTCGCGGAATTTGTCGCGGGTGCGATCCGGCAGGTTGTGGCGGAGGGGAAGAAGAGGAGGAGGAAATAACCGGGGCACGGTTTGGTTAACATTGTAATGGCATACTTTTCTCAGACATTTTATGAGGGACCCCACCCCCTTCGGGGGTCGCTCGGGCGCCTCATCGGGCCCTCGCTGGGCAAGGACGCTTTCAAAAAATACATTGCAAGCTTGTGAATTCCGGAAAATGGACCGGTCAGCAGTTGAATATTTCAAAATCCCCGGCTGCCGGATCGATCTTTTTTTTTAAATTCTCAGATCGTGGACCGGACTTTTCCGGAAATCTATGAATTGAGTCGAACAATTTGGAATCAGAGGGGAAGACGAAAACTGGGGGACACCACCCCCAAAAATACGCCCGTAAAACCGTCCGTTTCGGTTCGCGTGGAAATAAAGCCATTAAATTGATTTATTTGCCAAAACACGCCCAAATTAAGCCCCATATAATGCCCATTGCCGGGCAATAGCGGCCTTTTTTCGGCCTCTTTTTCCGGGAATGAACAAATGCCCGTTTGAGGTGAGAACAGGGCAGGAAAGGGCCGTTATGAGGCTCATTAAAATCGTCCGTTTGTAAAAATAAGGCTTATTTGGGCTCTGATTTAAACGGAGCCCAAATTGGGCTTATCCGGATCTGGAAATGAACCATCCGGGCTCAATACGGGCCCGGATTAGGGTATCTCAGATCGTGGGATCCGGGGGTTTTGTCCCCATATACCCCCCAGGGAGGGGAGCTACCACATCCGACAGGAGTTCCCGTGCCGGACGATGAAAAATGATCTGATCACGCGACAGGAAAACGAATGAACCAATTTTGAAATGAGAGAGAAAGAATTTCACAGAAGTTTTCCAGGCCGCTGAAACGATGCGAGGCTCTACGCGCAAAACGCCTCGTCAGGTTTTGCGCTACGCACTTACCGGGATCCCAACGCGTAATCGAATTGGGTTGAAGGGATTGTGTGAGCAAAAAGGTGACGAAATAATTCTACGATTAAAATTAAGATTTTACAATTTTTTTCAACTCTTCGATGCTTAACATTTTTTCAGGTTTATGTATTATCCGATGACAATTTGAGCAAAGTGGGATAAGGTCTGTTTCAGGATTGATTTCAGATTCTCCTTTAATTTTATGCTCTGAATGAGGAACAAGGTGATGAATTTCGATGTAACCCTCACTTAATATCCCATATTTTTTAGCGAAATTAAAACCACACACTGAACACGTAGTTCCGTGCATTTTTATGGCCATCTCTCTTAGTTTTGAATTTCTTTCATAAATTGTTTGGATTATTTCTCTCTCTTTTCCTTCGGTAAAATATTCCGGACAAGTGAATATTTCCTCATATTTTGTTAAAGTTCTTTTTTCAATCTCTTTGGAAAGTATATCCCATTCGGATTCTGTAACGGGGAAATTTGTTCCATTATGTTGTCGCATAATAGAGAGTGAAAACAATTCACGAATTTGTTTAAGTTCCGATTCAAGCAATGGCGGCTTTAAAATCGTCATAGGTCCTAATTCGACCATTAATTCCTCAGTTTTTCCATCTGCGGATCTTTTAGGATTAACCCAAGAATCTGTGAAGTCAACTTTTTCCATTTTAGGTTTAGAAATAATATCCGCAGTCGCGTAAATTCCTCGATTCTCACCAGATACCCACAATAAAGCCAAATCTCCTTTCTCGATTTTATTTTTCTGCTGTCTTATAGGCCAGCCAGATTCCATCCTTGTCAGTTCACCTAAATCACGAATGAGATCATAGTATTTAGGATTCGATTGAAAAATCCAGACATTCGACATTCAACAGAGCCCCCAAGATTGTTTGAAAGTTTTAATATTACTAACATATATTAAAATATGATATTAGCTCGTCGTGCTGCGATGCCTCTAGCCACCCCGCATGGGATGGCCCACAAAGCGGTAATTACTAGAAAAATGCTGGTAATCTGCCCCGCCGTGCCCCGCTAGGGGCCCTGAGGCGGGGAGCCATCACTACCGTTGAGTGCAAACCGTACGATCTAAAACTTAAAAATCAAAAAAAACTTATTCCTTCCCCGCCACCGTCACGATCACATCGCCGACCGTGATCACATCAACTTTCGCACCTTCTTCCACATAGGAATACTTCGGCGTAAATGCATTTTCGGGAATCGCGAGATCTTTCCCGTTCACCGTGATCGTTTTTGGCGGATTGGCGAGTTCTTCGGGCGAAAGAGCCTTGACTGCTTCCATGAACGCGCCCGCATCTTTCCTTAATGCCGGGCCGACCACAGATCGGTTGAAGTCGATCCCCGAAACCACCTTGTCAAGATGGGCCTTGTCGGTCCGCCAATGGACGTCCGCATTCAGGGTCCGGCCTGTGTCGTTCTCATCGTTTGTGGTGTGCGGGGCATAGACCGTGACCTTCCCGAGCGGTGCGTTGAGCGCCAGGCCCTTGTCATGCTTGTACTTGCGTACCTCAGCAACCACTTTCACGAGCAGATCGCCTTCGGCCCGGGCTGCGGGGTCATCGAAGGTGAAATCAACCCACGACTGATTGTGCACGCTCCCCTTGTGGAGGTACGAGTAGCACTCCTCGGCAAAGTACGGGACAAATGGCGCGAGCATCCGGCAGAGTGCGTCGTACGCGGTGTAGAGCACCCGGCAGGCGCTCTTGCGCGATGCGTCACCGGCATAGAGCCGGCCTTTGGCCAGTTCGATGTAGTTATCGGCGAGTACGTCCCATGCGAATTCCCGGATCTCTTTGAGGGCTTCGTCGAACTCGTAGTTCTCCATCCTCGCGCTGACCGTTGCCACCGTGTCCGAGAGCCGGGCAAGGAGCCAGCGGTCGGCAAGCGCGGTTATGGGGGCATTCTCATCAATGCCTTCCTTTTCGAGCTGGATGAGCGCGAAGCGGGCGATGTTCCACATCTTGGTCTGGAACCGTGACGCGGCGATCACATCGTTCCATGAGAACATGATATCGGAGCCGAGCGCTGCCCCGGTCGCCGCCCACTGCCGGAGCGCATCGGCGCCGTACCGACCTACGAGATCCTCGGGAACGATCACGTTCCCCCGGCTCTTGCTCATCTTGAAGCCGTCCTCGCCGAGCACCATGCCGTTGACGAGGATCTGGTCCCAGGGTTTGCTTCCCGTGAGCGCGACCGAGCGCAGGATCGAGTAGAACGCCCAGGTCCGGATGATATCGTGGCCCTGCGGGCGGATCTGCGCCGGGAAGATCTTCGGCTTCCCCGAGCCGTCCCAGCCGGTCACGTTTAAGACCGAGATGGACGAGTCCATCCAGGTATCAAGGACATCCTCTTCACCTACAAAGTCGTTCCCACCGCATTTCGGGCAGGGGTGTTTGGGCTTGGTGAGCGTGGGGTCGCAGGGAAGATCCTTATCGTCAGGCACCACGATCTCGCCGCACTTTGCGCAGGTCCAGACCGGGATCGGGGTTGCAAAGATCCGCTGCCGGGAGATGCACCAGTCCCATTCCATCTGGTCGATCCAGTTCTCCATCCGGCGCAGCATGTGTTCGGGGTACCATGCAATCTGGTGGGCGGCATCCCGGATCTCCTTTTGTTTGATCCGGATGAACCACTGCCGGTTCGAGAGGATCTCGATCGGGGTCTTGCACCGCCAGCAGGTGCCCACGCGCTGCTGGAGTTTCTCCTGTTTTTTAAGGATGCCGGCAGCATTCATGTCCGCAAGGATCGCTTTCCTGCATTCCGTGGTAGACAGGCCGGTATACTTCCCGCAGATCTCTGTCATCTTTCCTGTACGGTCGATGGCTTTACGGAGCGGCAGGTTGTGCTGCTTCCACCAGTGGACATCCTGCTTGTCACCAAACGTACAGATCATCACCGCGCCAGACCCAAATGACGGATCAACGGCCTCATCCTGGACCACGGGAACCGCGTGGCCAAAGAGCGGCACCTTGAGGGATTTTCCTTTGAGCTTGTGGTATCGGTCATCGTCCGGGTGGACTGCAACGGCAACGCAGGCGGCAAGGAGCTCCGGCCGGGTGGTCGCGATCTCCACACCATCGAAATTAAAGAAATTGAGCTGCGTCTCGCGGTCCTCGTACGAAACCTCGGCAAACGCGATTGCGGTCTCGCACCGGGTGCAATAGTTGACCGGGTGTTCGTCCTGGTAGATATAGCCGGATTGGTACATCCTCAAAAACGAGAGCTGGGTCTTTGAGTAGTACTTCGGCATCATCGTGATGTATTCATTCGACCAGTCCGTGGAGAACGCCATGCGCCGCAGGGTCAGGCGCATCTGCTCGATATTTTTGAGCGTGAGCTCCCGGCACATCTTCCGGAACTCTTCGCGGGACACATCGTTTTTCGTGATATGGTTGAGTTCCTCGACTTTTACTTCGGTGGGGAGACCGTGGCAGTCCCAGCCCTGCGGGAACATCACGTTGTAGCCTTTCATCCGCTTGTACCGGGCGAAGAAATCGATATAACACCAGTTGAGCGCGTTTCCGATATGGAAATTTCCCGTAGGGTAGGGCGGGGGCGTATCGATCACGAACTGCGGTTTTTTCGAGTTGTGGTCAAAATAGTGGTCCTCGTCGCGCCAGCTCTTCCGCCAGCGCTCCTCCACCTCGGCAAAATCGTAATTTTTGGGAAGTTCGTCAGAGGAAGCCATTCCGTACCGGATTGGTTGTTGCACAAAATATAGTGATCGTCACCTGCCCGCGGGAAAGGAAATGCATTGCAGGGGAAAAACGATAAGGCTCTTCTTATCCGGGATCACATATCTTGACAATGGCAAAGCAGCGGGGACTGGGATACGCAGCGGCGCTTACCGGTGGTGCCATCCTTGCCGGCCCGTACGTGCAGTCGCTGTGGTCCCCGTGGCTCATGGCCCTTATTATCATTCTTTTCTCCCTTATCCTCTGGCGGTTCTTTGATCTGAAATATTTCGCGTACGTCTTTTGCATTCTCTCTGGCCTGTACGCGGTCAACCTCCTGCCTTTTCTCGTCCTTGCAACAACAATGGCCATGATAGCGCTTGGCGAACTGGTCTTCCAGTCGGGGACCGATGATCTCAACACCTACTTTTACTACATCGTATCCACGGCCTGGGCCGGCGTGCTTGTCATGGTCTATCTCCATGAAAATGCAATCCTCATGATTATCTTTGGGATCATCGCCGCCGTGCTCCTCAAGGTGATCCTGCTGAAGTACGAGGATTCGCTGGTGCTTGAGGGTGTGGGTATTGCAATGACAATGTACCTGATAAAGGAGCTCAACTACACGGCCAACATTGAGATCGTGCTCGTTGCTGTGGTCATTGCCTTTGTCTTTGGATATTTTGCATTCCGGGCAAAGACCGCAGATCTCTCGGGGCTTTTTTCCATCGCACTTGTGGGCGTCATCCTCCTTGTCTTTGCCGATGCAACATGGCTCCTTGTCATGCTCACCTTCTTTATCCTCGGTTCGGTCTGCACCCGGTACAAATTCGAGTACAAGAAGCAGATCGGGGTTGAGCAGGGTAAGAGCGGGGCCCGGGGCTACCGCAATGTCTTTGCAAACGGGATCGTTGCCTGTGCTGCTGCGGTGCTGTACGGCGTCTTTGTCCAGCCGGTTTTTATCGTAATGTACGTCGGGTGCGTGGCAACCGCGGCCGCGGATACGATGGCAAGCGAGATTGGTGTTACCGGTGGGATACCCTACATGATAACAACGCTGCGCAAGGTGCCGATCGGGACAAACGGCGGCGTCTCGGTGAAGGGGGAAGCCGTCTGCGTGCTGGGCAGTCTTGTGGTGTCGCTGGTTGCACTCGGATTCCATCTCATCACGCCGTCAATGGCGGTCATCTGCACGATTACGGGCTTTGTGGGTACAAATCTTGACAGCCTGGTAGGAGCACTTCTCGAAAACAAGGGCTTTTTGGGAAATGCAGGGACAAATTTCCTTGCCACACTGGGCGGCGGCCTCTTTGCGGTGGCCCTGTACTGGATCTTTATCACGCACGGCATTGTCTGGTAAGGGCCGGTGTTTTTTACAAAACCGGCCGGGCCGGATTACTTAACCTTACAGTTGAGCTGTAATATTACAAACTGTCTCACGCTGGAGAGGGATCCAAAAAATGACCGGATGCGGGCCCGGGCTTCTAAAAAAATTACCGGCCCCCGGCCCCGGGATCCACTCCGGAAATCACAAAGGCCGGGGTCTTCCTGATACGGCTTCGTATGCACGGGTAAGAACCGGGCAGTAAGAGTTTCGCAAAAATCAAAAAAAAGATCAGTATTTGTACCAGCGGCCCTTGCTGTCGTATTCGCCGGTCAGTGGTTTCTCAACACCCGGTGCAACTCCCGCAACTCCTGCAATGGACCGGTAAAAGCAGGCCTTGTAGGCGAGCAGGAGCGGTACGATAAAGAGGAGCGCAAGACAGATGACCGCGGCAGTAATCCAGATTCCATCCGGACCAATCATGGTGATGAGCAGTTGAGGGGTAACAGAGGCAAACTGCGTCTCATTGTACTGCGCAAGCGGTGCCAGTTTCTCGTAGAGCAGTCCTTCCCAGATAATGGCAAAGATAAAGAAGTCCGCAAACACGAGCGCGGCACACACAACAAAGAAACTGAACACTGCACCCGCATGGGCTGCTGCAACCCCGATGCTGCGGCGCAGGGAAGTAAAGACCCTGAGGTCCTCAAAGACTGCAGCCGTATCGCAAAAGAAGGTCAGGAAGAGCGTAGGGATCATCACAATCACGGCAAGGATCCCCATTGCTTCATAATCCACCGTGCTGCCCTGGGTAAAAACGGTAACAATGGTGATCACGACAAAGACCAGAAGGAGCACGGCGGAGATGACAAGCCACGGGAGCAGTACCCGGAAATAATACTGCACTCCTTCGCGCACCAGTTCTCCGGCATCAGTACTATTCTTCTTTACTAAGGCAAAGGTCCCGGCAATAAAGAGGACCATCACGAGCGCGGCAAGAATGACCAGACGTCCGGCAAAGAAAGCACCGGAGATATTATACACAATCCAGAGTGCCGCGCAGAGCAGCCCGGCTGCAGCCCCTGAAACCCAGTACACCGGGGCCTGGCCAACGGACCGGACGGCCTCCTGCAACTCAGCAAGCACCATGGTTTTACCGGTTCCTTGGCATGGCCACGATCTCCCGCACCTGGAGATCGAAGAAGCTTGAGGTGTTTGCCGGGCGGATCACACACACCGTGTCAGCACCGGTCGCAGTTCCCCCGACAGCAATAACCTCTTCATCAATTCCTATGGCGCCCTGGTCTGCAGCGATAAGGACACATTCAACTGCGACCTTGAGGCCTATCGCGATCACCCGGCGCAACGCCTCGGCAATCGCCTCGGACCGGGATGCGCCACCCAGATTCTTTGACCGGGAGATGGCGCGCTCGAGTCCCGAGAGGACATGGGTGCCGGTCACAATGATAACACCCTGCCTGCGGAGGTCTTCGGCAGCCTTTTTGTCAAACTCCCATTCACCGGGTTTTGAAAAGCCCATGACATGGGTCACGACAACAAGGGTGAGCCCTGTTCCTTTCATTGCATCAAAAAAGACGTTCGCAGTCTCACCGGAGCTGCTCGCGACCACGATCTTTTTTAGGTGTAGTTCCTTTGCCCGTTCGACCGCAAAGCGCGCTGCATCCTTTGTGTTGGCAGCGCCCGGTGCATCGAAATAATACGTGGTTTTTGCAGTAAACGCCATAACTATCATGTACATCTCGCGTGCCAGCACATGAGTATTTTGACGCGGGAATCCTCTGGTAGAAGTACCTTTTAATAACCAGCCATGAAAAACTTTGTCAGATTCTAAAAATAACCATAAAAAAAGAGAACTGCACACCTGTGCCGTTTTATCCCCCACAGATATCTCTTCCCTTCACCGGGAAATTATGAGGAGTAAGTATGATCACTCTTGCGCTTGCAGGCAAACCAAACTGCGGAAAGTCCACCTTTTTTAAGGCGGCCACCATGGCGAACGCTGAGATCGCCAATTACCCGTTCACGACCATCAATCCCAACTTCGGCGTCGCCTATGTACGGACGACCTGCCCCTGTAAGGGTCTCGACCTCACATGCGGCCATTGCATTGACGGTGTGCGCTTCGTGGCGGTCAACCTGATCGATGTTGCCGGGCTCGTTCCCGATGCGCACAAGGGTAAAGGTTTGGGTAACCAGTTCCTTGACAACCTCCGGCAGGCCGATGCGATCCTGCACGTGATCGATGCAAGCGGCGGAACCGACAGCGAGGGGAACCCTGTGGGCGCCGGCAACCACGACCCATCCGAAGACGTGAAGTTCCTTACCTATGAGATGACCATGTGGGTTTATGGGATCCTCGACAAGCACTGGTCCCGTCTCTCACGGCAGGCCTCGGTCAAGACATTCTCTATCCACCAGGGCATTGCCGAGGTCTTTACGGGCCTTGGGATCACGGCCGATGAAGTGCGTGAGGTGGAACTCAAGCTCAAACTCGACCTTGTCCACGCGCAGATGGAGGAACTTGTGCAGTTCAGCGCGGAGATGGTAAAGATCTCAAAGCCGATGCTTGTGGTAGGAAACAAGATCGATGAGACGCCCGAACCACTGAAAGAAAAACTTGCCGCTGAGAAAGTCGCGTTTGCAAGCGCAGCATCCGAACTTGCGCTCCGGAATGCCGCGGCTGCAAAAGTGATCAAATATCTGCCGGGCGACAAGCAGTTCTCTGTTGCTGATGGCATCACGCTCTCCGCCCCGCAGAAAGCGGGCCTTGTGAAGATCGCCGAGGTCATGAAGAAGAACAATGGGACGGGTGTTCAGGACGCGATTAACCGGGCGGTTTTTGAACTTCTCGACCGGATTGTCGTATACCCGGTCGAAGACGAGAACAAGCTCTGCAACAAGCAGGGCGACGTGCTGCCGGATGCATTTTTAATGAAGCGTGGATCGACTCCGCACGATCTCGCGTTCCAGGTTCACACTGATATCGGCAAGGGATTTTTGTACGCAATCGATGCCCGCACCAAGATGCGGATCAAGGAGACCCATATCCTCAAGGATGGGGATATTATCAAGATCGTAAGTGCCGCGAAGTAGGCGGCGCCGGGCCGCGTTGTGTGACGCTTGTCATACGATTGTCTGACAACCGCGCCGCTCCTGCGGCAGATTTGCCCTTTTTTTCGCGATTTAAGGCAGGATTTTGCTCGGTTTACCACAATCTTTATAACATGACGCAGAGTATAGGGGAAATATCCTAACAGCAGGAAGGAGGTGAATCCATGGGAGGAGAAATCTACCAGGCACAGGTGATCCGGAACTTCTTTGACACCATCACCGGCACGGACAGAAACCTGACACGCATCTACATGTGTGTTATGAGCCTTGCAAAGCTCCGCATGGAGTCCCCCGAAAAGATGGCGACCCTGCTCGACCAGCTCAAAAAGAGCAAGATCAAAAAGGAGCTCTCGGTCGATCTGCTGGACTATGTCTGTGACGCGGCAAACGAACTCGAGCTTGCAAGCGTCCAGACTGCATTCGGTGTCAAGGACATCAAGGATGTGGCACAGGACTTTAACGCTGTCAGCCTTGACAGCCTGTAACCTTTTTTTGTTATTAGCTCATTTCCCGGCTTAAGAAAAGCCGGATATGCTGTGCCCGATCCGGATGATTTTCAGGCAGCCCCGGGCTCCATGAAAATCCTTTGAGGATATTATCGAACAGTGATACCAAAGAATCCGCAAATGGCGATCTGCGAAAAATAGGATATGTCGTGAGAAACCCTAAAAGGAACGTTATGCAAGCCCGAGCGCAGTTTTGTATGCCTCAAGCATGATGACAACGAATTTCCGGTGCTCTTCCAGTGCGTCCTCATCATCCGGGGATGATATCATGGCTGCAGCATAAACAAGAATAAGGGCATTGTCCAGTTCCAGGGTCTCAGGGTCCTCAACGCTTTCCCGGGGCAGGTTGACCGCAAGAAAAGATCGCTCCTCCGGTGCAAACGAGAGCGGCTGATCCGGCTTTACCTGCGAATCCGCAAAAGCCTGGGCATAGGCACCGGTTATCGCGATCGCTTTTTTCAGTGCGGCACTGCCGCTGCCCTCCGGCACCTGCGGGAGCACGGCAGCACATTCCCTGACTGCTTTTGGGTACAGGCCAAACCGGTATGCGAGGAAAACTGAGGCTATGCCATGGCCCGTTTTTTCCGGGAACCGTTCAAACACTGGCATCATCCGTTCCAGATACGCGTCGAGAAACTTCTCCATGGGGATCGTGTCCTTTCTCTTTTTTGGGCGCGTACCCCTGCCTCACGGGCAGGATGAGTACTACCCTCTTCCTTAACCATGTACCATGTGCGGAAATCAGACATAACCGTATCCGTTAATAAGCGCGCAATTTATTGATCGAACCCGGGATATCACGGGTATATATGAGGATAAACGATCAATATCCATCCACGGATCTATGGGCACGGTTGTCTTCTCCGATGTACATGCCGACGCAGATGCGCTGGGCATGATTTCAGATCTCCTCAGGGACAACGCGTTTGCCCGGCGCTTTGGCCCGGTCGATACCCTGGTAAACCTGGGAGATCTCCTGCACCGGGGAAACTGCCCTGAGCCCACGCTCGAACTTATCCGGGATCTCTCAAAAGAGTACCGGCTCATCTCTGTGCTTGGCAATCACGATCATGCGTACCTCAACGGTGTCCCGGTCTCAGGAAGCGATGAGATAAGTACCCGCCGTCACGAGAAGTTGCGCGGTTCCCCGCTCCTTGAGATCTTTTCCGGTATGCCCATGGAGTGGGTGGACCGGGGCATGCTCTTTGTCCATGGCGGGCCGCTGGATCTTGGTACCCAGACGCTCCGGCTCAAGTGCTGGCAGCGGCTCTCGCGCACGGCAGGTGACTCCTTTACCGGATACCACTACACTGCACAGATGGCTTTTGAGGCGCTCGAACGGCGCGGGCTCTCGTTCCTGGTCTGCGGCCACCAGCATACCCATATCTGCTGCCGCAAGACCACCAGCGGGATTAACGAACACCGGATCCGTTATGTCCCGGAAAAAGAGCCTCTTCTTTACGGCTGTGCGATGGAATCGGCCCGCATCCTCCTTGATATGCCAACACTTTTCAGGATTGGCGGGTGCCATGGGGACGAGCCGGAATTCGGTTACCTTGACTCAACCTCGTTTACGTATATCCGGCTCAAGTGCCCGGGCAGATGCGGTACGTCGTTTTCATAATGTGCAGGCCGGGCGGGACCGCATGCCCGTTCCGGGTGTATAAAAAATCCCCAATTTAATGAGATTTTAGCGGTTGTTTAAAAACCCGGTCGCGATTTTTAGGATATATTTATATAGTGTTACCACAGAGTGGTAATTATGCCTCGTGCAGGCGAGGGACGGTCGATCCGGATTGATCCCGAGGTGTATGAGGCTTTGCTCGCGCTCAAGCGCGGCAACATGACCTTCAGCGATGTGATTGCACAGATGCTCCATGAGTGCTATGGCTGGTCGGATGCCTTCCCGGCCGGCCAGAGCGAACTTGCGGATTTTGCCAAAGAAGAGGACCGCACATGAGGGAACCCGGCGGGAATTCCCCAAGCGAACGGGCGCTTCTTTTGCGGCTGCAGGGTGCAGACACAAGCAGCTGGAGTATCAAAAACGACATTACCCAGGACAGCCTCGAATCGATATTCGAGGATGCAGAGGACTTGTTCACATAAAACGGAAAAACGACCTGCTCTCGGCCATGTACCGGTGCATTACCCTCACACCGGTTCATCCTCCACCAGTTGCACGGTCTCCCCTTTCATCTCCCCCAGTTTTTTTGCCAGTTCTTCGTACAGGTGGGGAATTGTTTCTTCACGCTCCTTTTGCGCAGACAAAAGATCGTGGTGCTCCTGTTCTTCGCGGGCCTGCATGTGATCCAGCTGCTCTTTTTCCCGAACAAGCGATCGCAGCCGTGAAGGGATCGGGTGGGACGCGAGAAGGTCTTCCTCTTCTTTAAACTGCCCTGTAACTGCGCAGTGCCGGGTGCAGAGATCACCCACCTCACGGGAAAATGCGGCAGTATCGGAGAAGACCGTGCGCTCATCGCGGTTTTTCAGAATAATCTCCCCGTCATCAACCATCTTCTGTACCACCGGGCATGCAGCCTCAAGCGCACCAGTGACTTCCCGGGCAGTTGCCACATCGTGGTGGGAGAGGATCTCCATTGCACTCTTGAGGATATGCACCTCCTTTGAAAGTTTCTTTTTTGCCGCGATCTTCTCTGCCTTCCGGAAAACATGCGAGGCGGTCATGGTCAGCGCGGCATAGTGGCGCAGGAGATTGTCGCGCTCTGCTGCCAGTTCCGCACAACGGGCCCGGTCATTTTCGAGCGCCAGGTACGCGGGATCATTGTTGAGACGGGCAGTTTCCGTTTCGATGGAGGAGAGACGCTCTGTGATCTCACAAAGACGTTCTTTGAGCCGCTTTTCCTTTGCAAGCGAATGCACCCGATCGTTGCGTGCAGCAGAAAGAGAGCCGGCTGCCGCCCGTGCAGCAGCAATCCGGGCAGACTCTTCCTTGAAACGGCCAATGGCTTTGGTCATGGTATTGATCTCCCGGCCTATCGCATCAATGCCTGCCCTGATGTCCTTCATCTCATCCGGGAATGCCACGTTCAGGTACCGGCCCTGACCTCGTGCTGCGTTTAAGGCACCCTTGACGCACTCGACAGCTGCTGCATAGAATTCCTCCGGATCCTCAGGCAGCTCACGCGCCAGCGAAGTGTTCATTGCCTTGAGAAAAAGGGGCAGTGAATTCTTCGCTATGCTTTTTATCCGCGGATGGGCTTCAGGATCCTGGTCGGCACCCTGGAGATTATTTACCGTCAGCTGAAGCTGGGCTTTTGCAGTCTGGATAGCCTGTACCGGCTCTGCCACTTCTGCTCTGAGCACCTCCCTTGCCGCCTTCTCCCGTTCATCAAGCCATGCAGGTACATCGTGTTCCGCAAGGGTGATTGTATTCCCGGTTGACGGCAAAAGAAGCGATTTGAGAAATTTCAGCATGGAATCCTCCAGTCGGTACATGAAAGTTTCTGGTACTTTTGTCTGTACAAAGAGAAATGGTTCGTGGTTGCTTCAATCAGCGCGGGCGATCTCGCGCAGTCTTTCCACGCCGTCGATCTCGCGGACTACGGTTACTACTGCAGGAGGTACCAGGTTTTCCCAGGGCTCACCTGCAAGCATCCTGCGCCGGATCTCCGTACCGCTGTGCCGGTCGCGTTCGTACATCGCGGGGGACTGCACATCGACCCCTGCCTCGAAAAAGAGCCTGACCACAAGCGGGTTTGAGGAATAGCAGGTATCAAACGGCGGTGTCATCGATCTGACATGTGCAGCCCAGAGCGCATTCCGCTGCACATCCTCAATCGGGATCACATAGTACGGGCACCTGAGATCGGTCAGTGCCCGGGTGATCATGAGCACACGCTCTCCCGCGGTGAATGGATTCTCAAGCGTATGGGAGAGCTGCGCGCTCCCCACGCCAAGGATAATCTCATCGCAGGTACGGGCAAGCTCGGAGAGCACGGCCTGGTGACCGTTGTGGTACGGCTGGAACCTGCCCACGTAAAATCCCCGCTTCATTGTTTTCCTCCCCCGTTTGCGATCCGGGCCGCAAAGGCACCTGCCGTGAACCCGGCATCGATATTTACTACGGCAATAACCGAGCAGGACTGGAGCATGCTTGCAAGTGCCGCACGTCCCTGGCCCATGTAGCCGTACCCGGTACTGACAGGAACACCAAGCACCGGTTTGTCCACGAGCCCGGCTACAACTGCCGGCAGCGTTCCCTCCCTTCCTGCACAGACAATGAATGCATCGGCATCCAGCAGGGGCTTTAAGGCCGGGAAGAGCCGGTGGATGCCGGCCGCCCCGACATCGTACGCGGTTCTCACGGTGCAACCCATCTCTTCTGCGATCACCTTTGCCTCCTCTGCGACCCGGATGTCCGAGGTACCGGCAGTGATGATCGCAACCACGCCACCGGTTGGTTCCGGTGCAGTCCCGGTTGAAAGCACAAGCACCCGTGCCGCCTCCCGGTGCTCAACGGAAATGCCGGTGCCGGCACACCGTGCCTGCACTGCCGCAACCTGCGCAGCGTTTACCCTTGTCACAACGCAGCGGCCGGCAGCCTGTGCGTGACAGGCCGCGATCTCTGCCAGGTGCGCTTCGTCTTTTCCTTCCGCAAGCACTACCTCGGGCATCCCGCACCGGACCGCCCGGCCAAGGTCAAGGCAGGCAAAGTCCCCAATCCGCTCCATCCGTAGCCCCTCGATCTCCTCTGCTGCTGCTTCGAGCGGGATCTCGCCGTTTTTGTAGCGTTCAAGAACCGATGAGAGGACGGGATTTGCATGCATGATGTGATAATACAGATATGGAGAGGCGTATTATAAGTTAGTTCATTGCCATGTCGTACCTGCTCTATGTGGCTTATTTTGGCGGCGCAGTGGTGATCCTGCTCTGGCTGCGCGATGCGCGGATCTTCTTCAGGACCGGCCTTCCCGGGTACCGGAAAGCAGCGTACCACGGTGTGCTCTATGGGGCCCTTGGAACCTTCGGTGTCCTGTGCGCGATTGCGGGAAACACTTTTGAGCTCCTGGGCCTGGGCATCATCCTTGCAGCGCTGTACCTGCAGGGCAGGATAGGAAAAGAGAAAATCTGGAAGGGAGACGAGAGCACGCTTGTGCGTCTCCTGGGCAGCGCACCGCGCCGGGCCCCGGACAAAAAATAAGGCTGCGGCATGAGAACAAACTATCAGGGATTTTAGAGGCATGATCCAGAAACCACGAGGCACACGGGATTTCCTTCCCGATGAGATGGAAGCACGGCGCAGTATAGAGGCAAAGATGCGTGAGGCAGTGCGCCGCTTCGGGTACCGGGAGGTCTGCACCCCCGAATTCGAGGAACTCGAACTTTTCACGCTCCGGTCGGGCGAGGGGATCATGCAGGAGATGTATGTCT
This sequence comes from Methanoregula boonei 6A8, assembly GCF_000017625.1. Lineage (NCBI taxonomy): Archaea > Methanobacteriati > Methanobacteriota > Methanomicrobia > Methanomicrobiales > Methanoregulaceae > Methanoregula > Methanoregula boonei. The sequence goes on from NC_009712.1 coordinate 1,813,216, forward strand.
TTGAGGACAAGGGTGGCCGCAAGCTTGCCCTGCGCCCGGAGATCACCGCTGCTGTGATCCGGATGTACATCAATGAGGCAAAGGTAGCGCCAAAACCGCTGCGCTGGTGCTACTTTGCGGACTGCTTCCGGTACGAGCGCCCGCAGAAAGGGAGGTACCGCCAGTTCTGGCAGTTTGGGGCCGAACTGATCGGGGCCGACACCGCGCTTGCCGATGCGGAAGTGATCATGCTTGCTGCAGAGGCCCTCAACGCAACCGGCGTCACATGGGAACTTAAGGTAGGCCATCTCGCGTTTATGAAAAATCTTCTCGCCGACCTTGACCCGGCAGCCCAGCGCCGGGTGATGGCGCATCTCGACAAGAAAGATTTCGAAGGGCTTGCAGAAACGCTGGCAGGGATGAGAAAATCCGGCTTGAACGACTCTCTTACAGCGCTCGTGGAGTGCCGCACGCTCGCGGAGGCTTTTGAGATCGCCGGGACTATTCCAGAAAAGGAGCGCGTGGAGCAAACGATGGGCATCCTCGATGCTTCCGGTGTCAGATATTCGCTTAACTTCGGGATTGCCCGGGGGCTGGACTACTACACCGGCATGGTCTTTGAGGGGTTTGCAGAGAACCTCGGTGCCGAGAACCAGATCCTGGGCGGCGGGGCATACCGGCTCGCACACCTGTTCGGAGGGGACGATGTTGCTTCCTGCGGGTTTGCTATCGGCTTTGACCGGGTGATGGTCTCCCTTGGAGAGGTGTTTGCTGCAAAAGATACCATTGCCGGGATTGTCTGCACGGATGAGGGCCGCAGCTTCGCGCTCTCGGTGGCCCGCGAATTCCGGGCCGCCGGGATCCGGGCGGAGATGGACCTTATGGGACGCGGGCTTGGGGCACAGCTTGCCCATGCGTCAAAGACTGCTGACTTTGCGGTCGTGATTGGCAAACGCGAGGCGGATGCCGGCCAGGTCACGCTCAAAAATCTTCATTCGGGCGAGCAGAAAACACTTGACCCGGCCGCGGCGATTGCCGAGGTGAAAGCGCATGGTGCTCGCTGAGGAGCTTGCAAAGCAGCAGCGCAGCATCAGCGTAGCGGAATTTTTCGAGAAGAACAAGCACCTGCTGGGCTTTGACTCCCCTACCCGGGGCGTGATCACCACTATTAAAGAGGCAGTGGATAACGCCCTAGACGCCTGCGAGGAAGCGCAGGTGCTGCCCGATATCTACATCAGCATCAAAAAAACAGGCCCGGAGATTTTCCGGATCATTGTGGAGGACAACGGCCCCGGCATTGTCCCGGCGCAGGTCCCGTTCGTGTTCGGGAAGCTCCTGTACGGCTCCCGGTTCCACCAGATCCGGCAGACCCGGGGCCAGCAGGGGATTGGGATCTCGGCGGCGGTACTCTATGCGCAGCTGACAAGCGGCCTGCCAACGGTTGTCATCTCACGCACCGGGGTAAAAGAACAGGCGCACAAATTCGGGATCCAGATAAAAATTGAGACCAACGAACCCGATGTGATCTCCGAGCAGCCTTTTGAATGGGACCGGATCCACGGCACCCGGGTCCAGATCGAGTTCAAGAGTACGATGTCGGCCAAGAAGAAGCTGCTCGAATACCTCAGGTACACTTCGATCGTTAACCCCCATGCCCGGTTCCGGGTGGAGCTGGACGATGAGGCGTTCACGTTCGAGCGGGTGAGCCAGGAGGTGATCGCGTGCCCGGTGGCGATCCAGCCCCACCCGCACGGGATCGAGTTCGGGCAGCTCAAACGGATGGCCGCCGCAAGTGACGAGAAACTGATCGACTTTCTCGTAAACGGCTTTTCCCGGGTGGGTAAGAAGACCGCGCAGGAGATGTGCGACCGCGCCGGCCTCAAAGTTACCGCAAAAGTGGCCGGCCTCTCTGCTGACGAACTCAAAAACCTGCTTGCCGCCATGCAGGCGGTGGCCGTGCCTGCCCCTCCAACCAGCCAGTGCCTGTCACCCATTGGTGAAGACTTAATCCGGCGCGGGCTTGACAAGGAATTCCAGATGGACTTTGTCGCGGCACGGACGCGGCCCAGTTCGGTCTACTCCGGCCACCCGTTTGTGGTCGAGGCAGCGATCGGATACGGCGGCCGGCTCGAAGCCGAAGGCAATGCAACGATCCTGCGCTTTGCAAACCGGGTCCCGCTCATGTACCAGCAGGGTGCCTGCGCAATCACTGAATGCATTGCAAACGTCAACTGGAAATCGTACAACATCTCCCAGCAGGGCCTCCCCCTTGGGCCGGTGTTGATCCTCGTCCATGTCGCGTCCACGAACGTGCCCTTCACAAGCGAGAGTAAGGACGCAATTGCAGACATCCCGGAGATCGAAAAGGAGATCGTGCTCGCGCTCCAGGATCTTGGCCGTGAGCTTAAGACATTCCTCTCGCGCAGGGACCGTAACAAGCTTGCCGAGGACCGGGCCCGGGCCGTCTGTGCAGTTATCCCCGAGATCGCGGCAAAAGTGAGCGAGATCGTGGAAAAGCCGGTGGTCGACACGACCCCGATCGAGGGCCGGCTGATGCGCAAGCTGATTGCAAAGAAATGGACCCGGGACGGGAAGGTTACGATCGAAGCGAACAACTATACCGCAAGCGATGTCGAGATCTCGGTCTACGATATTTCCGCGGATAATGCTGCCGATGCCGATATGCCGCCCGCATTCTCGACCGAGATGGACGGACAGTTCACGAAAGTCTGGAAGATGGCAATCCCCAAACAGACCGTGTGGCGCGTTACGTACACCGGCAAAGGCGGCGGCATGCTTGACATCCGCGGGATAGAGGACAACAAGAAGATGGTGGTGGATCTCGATGTCTAAAGAGGAACTCGATGCGCGGTCGATGAAGGCACTCATGACGATCGCGTCGGCCTGGTACGACCAGATGAAGGCCGGGGATATCCCATCCATCTCGCTTCCCACCCGTACAAAATACAACATCGAGTACGACGATGCAAGTGAGGTCTGGAAGTACGGGGACAAGGAGAGCCTCCGGACCGCGGCAACCGCAAAGAGCGCGACACACCTTCTGAAAATGGCCTATGTGATCGGTTTTGTCAAGCAGCAGCTCATCGAGAACCGCTCCTCAACATTGAGAGAAATGTATTACATCTCTGAAGGCTGGAAGCGGGCGAAGTTTGGCGCGCAGGACGAGAGCAACTTCCTTGTAGAAGACCTCGAGATCATCTCCGATGTGCCGCGCGAAGGTTTCCACCTCCGCCCCGAGGAAAATGGTGCAAGCATCTACGGCCCGATGCGGATCCGGGAGCCGACCCGGCGGGGCTTAAAAATGATCCACTGCCAGGATGACGTAGGATCGGCCGGGTATTCCATCCCGAACAATGTTGAAAACCTCGAACTGGTGGATCACGATGCGAAATTCGTCATCGCCATGGAAACAGGTGGTATGTACGACCGGCTGATCGAGAACGGGTTTGACGAGGAGCACAACGCGATCCTCCTCCATCTTAAGGGCCAGCCGGCCCGGTCAACACGCAGGCTGCTTAACCGGATAAGCCAGACCTGGAACCTGCCGATCCTTGTCTTTACCGATGGCGACCCATGGTCGTACCGGATCTATGCGTCGGTTGCGTACGGGGCTATCAAAAGCGCCCATATGTCCGAACTGCTGGCTACGCCGAAAGCGCAGTTCCTCGGGTTGCAGCCCAGCGATATCCGGGATTACAATCTGCCATCAGACAAACTATCTGACAAAGATGTCGAGGCCCTGAATGCCGAGCTGACCGATCCCCGGTTTGCAACAGATTACTGGAAGAAGCAGATCAATTTGCAGCTCGAACTGGGGCTGAAGTCAGAACAGCAGGCGTTTGCGGCCCGGGGGCTGGACTTTGTAACAAAAAAGTACCTGCCGGCCCGGTTATCTGAAATGGGCGTGATCTAGGAGTGCCATGAGCATTGGTGTCTGCTACCCGGACAAGTATGCCGTTGAAGAAACCTTCCAGCTTCTCAAAGTACCCTGGGAATGGTACGCGCCCGGCCGGCAGTACGATATTGTCATTTCCCGCAAAGCTGATGTGCCGGAATGGACCGGCAGTCTTGTTGATCTTACCGGCAACGATGTCTTCAGCAAAGTGGCCGGGCTGCTCAACACCGGCGCGGAACACCTGCACGAACCAACGTGCGATATCCTGCTCGATGCTCTCCGGCAGGAACTCAAAAAACATACTCTGCTTGTGGAGATCCCGCCCACCCCGTGGGGACATCCCTACATGGTCGCGCTGACCCACGATGTGGATCTCACCTCAGTCCGGGAGTGCCGGTGGACTACCGTGGGATATGCAGCATACCAGTGCTTTACGCAGGGGAGCTGGTCAGCGGGATTACATCTCCTCCTTGCGCGCTGCGGATTTTGTTCCGATCCATGGGTGCTCTTTTCCCGCTGGAAAGAGTTTGAGGACTCTCTTGGGGTCCACTCTACCTTCTTTTTTGTCCCAAAACCGGGGAAGCCAGGCATCAGGGCACACCCGTACCGGGCCATCAGTTATAATGTAACCCAGAAATCAGAAGTGCTGCGTGACCTGGAAAACGGCGGATGGGAGACCGGCGTCCACGGCCTTGACAACTGGGCTGATGCTGGTTCCGGCGAACAGGAGAGAGTATTTCTAGAGCCGGTGACGGCACATCCTGGCAACCGGACGCACTGGCTCCTCTTTGATACAAACAGCTGGAAATTTCTCGATGCTGCGGGATATGTATACGATACGACCTTCGGGTACAACGACGATGCCGGGTTCCGTGCCGGCACCCTGCAGGCATATCGGCCGCGCGATGTAAAAAATCTGCTGGAACTCCCGCTCCATATCCAGGATCTCGGGCTCTTTGGGAAATTCTGCTGGGCACCTACAGAGAACGGTTGGGAAAAAACACCGTGCCTGCATCTCGATGAACCAACGGCACGTGCGTGGTGCGACCGCATCTTTGCGTACGCACGTACTTATGGAGGAGCAGTAACGGTACTCTGGCACTACGAGAATCTTATGCCGCCCAAGGGCTGGTCCGGGTTTTACGCGGACATGGTCAGGCAGGCGAAGGTGGACGGGGCGTGGGTGACGACAGCGGGGGAAGTGGCGAAGTGGTTCAGGAAACGGAGGGAGATCTACTTTACGGCGTTACAGTTCCAGAATGAAATTATTATTACTGCTGATGGAATTCTCCCGGAACAAGATACACACGCCCTACAAGCGCGAGTACATATCCCGCCGGATCAAATTGTATCGATAGACGCGGAGTATTCCCCAGCTTGTGGATATATTGACATAAAGATGGACAAACGGTGCATAACGGTGCGCATAGCATGATCACAGAAAAAATATTTAAAAAGATTAAAAGTCCGCAGATTGCCAATTCCAGGATTGCGCATTCGAAGATCATGCAGTTTTTTTTTAAGTATTCCCTGAAATCGTATAATTTTCTGGTCAGCCGGACTTCTTTTTTCCAGCATGGGCTTAACGGTTCCTGCGGGACAGGAAATAGTATTCATCCGACTGCGATCATCGAAAGAAAAAATGTAGTGATGGGAAATTTGTGCACGATCGGGAAAAACGTGATAATAGAAAAAAATACCATAATTGGCAACAACGTCACTATAGAAGAGGGAGCCGTGATTGGTTCGGAGGGTTTTGAATTCCGCAGAATTGCCGGAGAACTCGTGCCAATCGTCCATACAGGAGGTGTGATTATTCACGATAATGTGAGAATTGGCCGATCCGTCTGCATAGACAAAAGCTCTCTGGGTACCTATACCGAGATTGGTGATTCATCATATATTCATACCTGTACGCATATTGGACACGGTGTTAAGATCGGGCAGGGTACAACGCTTGCACAGGGTACGATGGTAGGGGGTTATGCGGATATCGGGAGCCGGGTGCGGATTGGCAGGGACTCTTCACTGGCTGATGCAATAGCCCTCGAAGATGAGGTACGTGTACCTGATTGTACCATCGTAACCCGTTCCATAAAAAAGATAAGCGGTGATGAGATGAGAGGCGCCGATCACGATGGAATGGCCTGACATTTGGGAAATCATGTGAAATGTGGGGTTGTGATGGAGCTCGCAGATTACCAGTCAGACGATTGCACCCTAGTTCGTAACGGCGGATTTGAATCACTTGGGTCCGTTTTTACGCATTATCCCCAGCAACTGGTGTTTGCCCTGCGGGAACAGGATATTGACAAGATCCAGCACAATCCTTCTGTATCCTGCGTAATCACCACGGATACGCTCGTCCCAAAAGTTCCCGGATATCCCGGTCTTATCTCTGCAGACAATCCAAAGGAAATATTCTATGAAATCCATGCGTCATTGTCCCGGCAGACAGGAGGCGCCTTTGAACGGTTGGAGAATACGATTCATTCATCCTCAACCATACATCCGAGTGCAACCATTGCTTCCCGCGGTGTCCGTATCGGGAGGAACGTGGAGATCGGAAAAAATGTCGTGATCCATGAACAGACCATTATTGACGATGGAGTTATTATCCGTTCCGGGAGTGTGGTTGGAAATACCTGCACGCTGAAGGGAAAACAGGATTGTATTGATATGCATCCCTCCGGGGGTGTCCATATCCACCGTGACGTTGACATCCACGCAAATACGATCATTGACCGGGCGGTCTTCAAAGGATACACCGTAATTGGCCGGCAGACCAAGGTGGACAACCTGGTACACATCGGCCCCGGGGTGAGGATTGGGGAGAGATGCCTTGTCGTTGCGTGTGCAAATATTGGCGACTGTGTTGTTATAGGGAACGACAGTTGGATCGGACCAAATTCCACGCTTGCCGAACAGATCCTGATCGGGAACCAGGCATACATCACCCTTGGCTCCCATGTATCCCGTGATGTCGGAGATAATATGCTGGTAAAAGACAAGTATGTAATTGACCGGCAGCGATTCAAAAAAGTGATACGGTAACCATTTCGCATGGATGCATGCAGATTATGCAATTCATGGGGGCCGGAATCGATAACTATCTTTACCGGTTGCAGGGAGCCACCGGTCAGATACTGGAGAATCTCATGCAGGACATTGGCATAGGCACAGACATAGAAGAGATCCGCCGGTTCGAAAATTTTCGTGACCGGGCAGTTGCAGCATTTCTCGAAAAGAATTTCACACGAGAGGAGAGGGAGTACTGCCTGTCAAAAGATGCACCGGCACCGCATCTTGCTGCACGGTTCGCAGGCAAAGAAGCCATAATAAAAGCGATCTCCAGCCTGAACATCCCCCGTATTTTCTATCCCGATATCGAAATACTCAACAATGAGCGGGGCGTTCCCTGCGTCAGGATTAATACCGAACACTGCGAAAAATTGTGTATAAAACTTAGTTTGTCGCACAGTTCAGGTATGGCGCTGGCGTTTTGTATTATTATTCGAGAGGTCTGACATGGCATCCTTTAATGAGAATGCGATAAAAAATATTTTTTGTGAAGTCCTTGGAATCCCGGCAGATGAGGTAACAGATACGCTCGCGTATAACTCCTGCGCGCAATGGGATTCCCTCAAACATCTCCAGCTGGTGGCCATGTTCGAAGAAAAATTTGAAATTGAGATCGATATGGATGATATCATCGCGATGGAAAATTACGGGAAGATCAAGGAAATTCTCCACAAGTATCTCACGTAGCCGGTTATGAATTTCGTCGATTACCTCTTTGAACATGTTCCGGACCCCCAAAAGGAGTGCATCCTGTCCCGCGGAGGCACCCTTACCTACCGGGATCTTATCTCACAGGTTGACGGTCTTGCAGGTTACCTCGCGGGCATTTTAGGCACGGGGAAAGAATGCCTATTACTCTCTGAAAACATCCCTTTTTTTGTCATCGCTTATCTTGCCATTATAAAGAGCGGGAATACGGCCCTGCTTGTTGAGACACAGATTGCGGACAAACAACTGGTCTCCCTCTTTCATGAATGCCATATCGGGGCGGTATTGGTCCAGAAAAAATACCTGGCAAAGATCCCGGACCACGTTACTGCCATTACAGAGGATATCCTCCCGGTTCTCACTTCGGTAAAAAAGTACGAAAGTTCTGCGGTCAATGATGATGATGTTGCCGTTGTTATCTTTACTTCCGGAAGTACTGGCGCAAAGAAAGGGGTCATGCTGACGCACCGGAACCTGCGTGCCAACACCGGATCAATCGTGGAGTATCTGGGCCTCACCCCGGACGACCGGATCTGCGCCACTCTACCGTTCTTTTACTGTTACGGGGCATCCCTGTTGCACACGCATCTCAGGGCCGGGGGGAGCATAGTCCTTTCCAACAACATTTTTCTCGGAGGCGCTCTCCGGGATATCAAGACCTTCTCCTGCACCGGTTTTGCCGGTGTTCCCAGTACCTACCAGATTCTGGTAACAAAAACCCCCTTTCTCAGGGAAGAACTCCCGTCCCTCCGGTATATGCAACAGGCCGGCGGGCAGCTGCCAAACAAGTACATCCGGCAGATCGCAGAGGCATTCCCGGAGAAACAATTCTTCGTGATGTACGGGGCAACGGAAGCCACGGCACGGATGTCGTACCTCCCACCGGCACTGGTGCTTACAAAACTTGGCTCTGTCGGAAAGGGCATCCCCGGGGTTACTCTCGAAGTGCTCAACGAGAAAGGAGATCCGGTAAAACCCGGAGAAGCCGGTGAGATCATTGCACGCGGCGACAATATCATGAAGGGGTATTATGGGGATCCTGAAGAGACACAGAGCGTTATAAAAGACCACAGGCTCTTTACCGGGGATATTGCAACAGTGGATGAAGACGGGTATATTTTTATTGTCGGTCGGGCAAAGAACATCATTAAATCCGGCGGGTACCGTATCTCTCCAAACGAGATAGAGGAGTTTATCTGCTCCCTTGATAACGTCGCCGGTTGTGTGGTGCTGGGCCTGCCGGACGAGATTATGGGAGAGGCCGTTGTGGCCGTGGTCCAGCCGGGGGATATCCCGGAAGCGTCACTCAGGGAAGAGATCCTCACGCAATGCAGGCAGCATCTGCCATCATATAAGGTCCCACGATCACTATACTTCGTAAAGGAGTTCCCGCTCAATGCTTCCAATAAAGTGGACAGGCAGGTCATTGCTGCATCCCTGCGTTCTGGGCTGAAGGAGAAAGGGGTGCATGAGAAATGACGACGACCGCCCGGGCCGGGGCACAGGAGACTAACGAGAGAGAGGTCCTCCTCACACTTGACCCGTACAGCCTTGACGACCGGGAGAAAAATAAACGACTCATGCCTATTATTCGGGAACAGCTGAAAGGTGCCCGTGGCAATAACCGGCATATAGAACATTATTTTTCAAAGCTGCAGATTGATATCGATACCCTTCTGCAACCGGAAGATGTACCGTTTATCCCGGTCCAGATGTTCAAGCACTTCGATCTCAGGACCTGCCCGGAAAATGCCGTCGCAAAAATCCTCCAGTCCAGCGGGACTACCGGCGGTACTCCCAGCAGAATTCCGCTGGATAAATTAACCACCTTAAACCAGATAAAGGCCCTCAAGGCAATTCTCTCCGATTATCTCGGAAAAAACAGGAAGATCTTCCTCGTTATCGATCATGAAGGGATCAATAAACCGGAGATGGCTTTTTCCGCACGCACCGCCGGGGTCCGGGGCCTGAGCATCTATGCGAAAAAAACATTTTACCTGCTTAAGGAAGAAGATGGGCACCTTTCCCTGAACCTGCCGGTCATCCGGGATATTATGGAGAATTATTCGCATGAAGAGATGTACGCGTTCGGATTCACGTACATTATCTGGACGGTCTTTTACGAACAGCTCAAAAAAGAGGGGATCCGGTTCTCTTTTGACAGGATCACGCTGTTCCATGGGGGCGGATGGAAAAAAATGAAAGATCTCGCAGTCTCTAAAGAGACTTTTTCCGGGACAATCGCCGGGGTCTTTGGCACCGGAGTGGAAAACATCCTCGATTTTTATGGGATGGCTGAACAGACCGGCATAATATTTGTTGATTGTAAATGTGGTAACAAACACGTGCCGGCATTCTCTCAGGTCATTATCCGGGATCCGTTCACACTGGAACCTTGCGCTCCCGGGAAGCCCGGTCTTATCGAGGTAATGAGTATCCTTGCCGACAGTTACTACGATCAGGCTGTGCTGACCGAGGATCTTGGCATGCTTGTTGGCGTGGATGACTGTCCGTGTGGAAGAAAGGGAAGATATTTCCGTTTTGTCTCACGGGTGGAAAAAGCCGAGATACGCGGATGCGGGGATACTTTCCGGGAGTCTGGCTGATATGATCACCTGTTACCTGGTAAACGGGAAGTTCGAAACTTGTACTTGTCAGGATTTCGAAGATATAGCGGGTAGCGTCAATTCCGGGAGGATTAATCTTGCCGCGATGCCACTCGAAGGTATCATAAGAATCCTTGATGCGCTGGGAAAAAAGATCCTGAAAAATCCTGAGGTAAATTCCGTGCCCGGTGTCAGTTACATCTCGCTCTGGTTGCGCCGTGAAAATCTCGACCGTATCTGCCAGGTCAACTATACTGACAACCGGTTCGCGGATCGGTTCTGCCAGCAGGCCGGTTCCCATTCCCGGATGATGGCACAACCCCGGGGGATTGTCTGCCACTGGATCGCAGCAAATATGCCGACACTGGGATTCTTCTCCATTGTCCAGGCGTTCCTCTCCAAAAACGGCAGCATGGCAAAAATTCCAAAAGAATATGTGCCGCTGATCCTCTCGCTCCTCCGCGAATTGCAGGGTATCATAGTAGAGGTGGAAAACACAAAATGCACCGGCGAAACCCTTCTTAAAGCGATCGCTATTGTGGTCTTTGAAGGGAGATCCGCAGACATTAGCGAAAAATTTTCCCGTTCTGCCGATTGCCGCATCGTCTTTGGGGGGAGTGAAGCAATCCACGCTATTACCCGCCTGCCCTGTCGGGACCACTGCGAGACCATTGTCTTTGGGCCGAAATACTCCTTTGCGGCATTTGACCGGGAATACACAGAATCGGAGGGCTTCAAAAAATCCCTTGACCTTTTCGCCCGTGACATCGCTGTCTTTAACCAGATGGCCTGTTCTTCGCCCCATGTCCTGTTCCTGGAGAAAAGCAGGTTCTCTATGGAAACGATTGCGGCACTGCTTGCAGAAGCTTTCGAGCGCCTGCCACCTGCATTGCGTCTCCAGAATATACCTGTCAGCCTTTCAGCAAAAATTATCAATGAACGGGCGATCTACCGCCTTGCAGAGGATAAAAACTGCGTAGCCCCTGCCGATCTGGGCTGGACAATTCTCATTGGCGGGAGGCCCGGCCTTGAAGAACCTGTCCAGGGAAAATGCATCTTTATAAAAGAGGTGAAAGCATTGGACGATGTCATCCCCCAGGTGAATCACAAGATCCAGGCAATCGCTATCGGAATTTCTGACCCGGAGAAGAGAAAGGTATTTGCGCAGCAGGTCACTGCACGCGGTGCAGACCGCATTGTAATCCCCGGGACAATGCATGATTTTATCCTGCCATGGGACGGGATTATGACCCTGAACCGGCTGGTCAGATGGGTTGTACTGAGAGATGCGTGATGAGGTGATCCTTATGCTTAACGGTAAAGTGATACTTGTTACCGGCGCAAGCCGGGGAATAGGACGGGCCACAGCCTTTCTTGCTGCAAAAAACCACGCGCAGGTTATTGTGAATTATCAGAAACACGCAGATCAGGCAGAATCCCTGGTCAGTGAAATAACTGCTCTTGGTCATTCTGCCATGGCAATCCGTGCCGATGTGACCTGTGAAGAGGAGGTCAAAGAGATGTTCCGGCAGATCCGGGAACAGTACGGGCGCCTTGATATCCTGGTAAACAATGCGGGCATCATGAAGAACAATCTCCTGATGATGACAAAAATCCAGGAATACCAGGACGTGATGGACGTAAACTGCAAGGGAACGTTCCTGTGCACCCAGCATGCGGCAAAAATAATGGTACGACAAAAGGCCGGAACGATTATCAACCTTGCTTCTGTCGTCGGGGTTTATGGGAACAGGGGCCAGTCAGCATATGCCTCCAGCAAATCTTTTGTAATCGGGTTTACCAAATGCGCTGCTAAAGAGCTGGGGGCGTTCAATATCACGGTCAATGCCGTTGCACCGGGATTTATCGATACGGACCTGACTGCAGATACCAGATCTCAGGTAAAAGAGGATATCCTTAAAAATATTGCACTCGGCCGAATCGGGACACCTGATGATGTGGCTAAGGTAATCGTATTTCTTGGATCGGATCTCGCCGGGTATGTCAGCGGGCAGGTAATCGGGGTGGACGGCTGCGAGATTATGTAAACACCAGGTACCGGCACATTGGAATTAGAGTGAGTGAAAGTGGGATCCCGGATCTCCTAAAAAAAAGTAAATGCCTTTATTTCGACTAAGGTAACGCAAAATGGATGAAAATTTATTGACTACAATACCAGATCGACTTTTTGCCGATCTCAAGGATAAAACACTTCTTGTTATCACGCCGGATTTTCCTGATAGGGATCACCACTATATTGGTTCAATTTTTGTGAAAAACCAGATTGAACCACTAAAAAAAATTTTCAGACAAATTATTGTCATCTGCCCGGTCCTGTTCAGTTTCCGGCTGCTGCCCAATGACCGGTACTGCAAAAATTACACATACGGGAATGTCCGGGTCTTTTACCCGCGCTGTTTCTTTCTTCCCCGCAGCCTTCCGCTTCCGTTTGTAAGCAATAAACAAAAAATGTCATTTGATTTCCGGTATTCTGCAGTGAGACAGATTATCCGGAAAGAAAACACGCAGTTTGATCTTATCCATGCCCATTTCACCTGGCCCTCCGCAGCAATTGCCGCGCAGATCAGGGAAGAGTTCCATGTCCCAGTTGTTACAACAATCCATGAGGATTCAGGGTGGCTTGAGGAAGAGATCCGTATGGAGCAGCCACTCCTCGTCAGGGCATGGAGAGAATGCGACAGGTTAATCAGAGTAAATAAGAAAGACGTCCCACTCCTCCTCCGCTACAATACCCGGATTATCTCGATTCCCAATGGCTTTGGGCCGGAATTTCATCCGATGGACAAGCAGGAGTCACGGCGCGTCCTTTGTATTCCGGCGGAGAATAAGATTGTTTTCAGTCTCGCTCCCCTGATCGAGCGCAAGGGTTTTTCCTATCTTATCGATGCCATGGAACAGGTGATAAAAAAAGATCCTTCGACCCTCTGTTATATCGGGGGTGAAGGCCCGGAAAAGAAGAACCTTACAGAAAAGATTCGGAAAAAGGGGCTGCAAAAAAATATTTTTCTTCTCGGGTTTGTCCCGGACAAACAGGTTGTCCGCTGGATGAACAGTGCAGATCTCTTTGTCCTGCCAAGCCTCAAGGAAGGAAATCCGACCGTCATGTTTGAATGCCTCGGATGCGGGACCCCGTTTATCGGGACGGATGCCGGGGGGATCCCGGAAATAATTCAGTCGGACGATTACGGGTACGTATGTGAACCTGCAAATCCGCAAGCCCTGGCACAGGTCCTTACCGCGGCCCTGGGAAGAGCATGGGACCGTGAACGGATCTCTCAATACGCACAACAATTCAGCTGGGAAGCAATCGGACGCGAATTGAACGAGGTGTACAGACAGTTAATTGAATCATTTCCCGCAGATCTTTATGAATTTAAGGCAGATAAACCCTGAAAATCATGGTGGTCATTATAAGGGAATGCATTGTCGGTGCAGGATTCGCACGGACTGATCTTTCGGGAAATCCTGCCCAGGCCACATCGCACAGATAAATTCGATGTCAGGCGAAAACCAGATTATTTCGCAGATGCTAATATAGCGTACAATTAACCTGCACAAAAACATGAATACGATATTTTCGATGTAAGATATGACACGAAAAAATTAAGGAGCCGCTGAATAATGGAAACCAATCCGCTCGTCTCAATTATCATCCCGGTTTACAATGCCGAACCCTATATCGATGAATGTATTAGATCGGCACAAAAACAAGACTACCCGAATACAGAGATAATCATAATAGACGATGCAAGCACTGACGAAAGCGTACAGCATATCATTCAATATTCAGGTATAACTGTTTTAAAAAATGAAAACAATCTTGGAGAGTGTAAAACCTGCAGTATTGGATATGCACATGCGAAGGGGACGTATCTTTGCCGGTTGACCGGGGATGATGCGTTTGTTAATTCCAATCACATATCCATTCAGGTCGCCGAAATGGAAAAAAAGAATCTGGACTGGTGTTACAACAACATCAGTCTTATTGGCGACACAACAACGGATGCGGTCGAAACATATACTTCATGGGTTCCCCTGCCCCTAAAATATTCTCCACGATGGTTCTGGATTTTTGATAATCTTTTTCTGAAATTCCCCAATATCTGCTACCTTATCCTGGGGTTACGCGGTCCAATGAATACCAACGCAGTCATGATCCGGGCATCATCATATCACAAATATCTTACCTGGTATAATCAGTACGGGACCTATTGCGATCACATCATCTACGAGGGACTTTTCCTTCATAAATTAAAAGGGCGGGCAATTCATTCCATGGGGGCGTTCTGGCGTGTTCACCCAAACCAGAATACCCAAAGTTCCCGGGGCAAGGAAGTCCTCAAAAAACTGAGGCTGGAGATGTATTCAGAAAATAAGAATTTCCCGTTCTGGATGCGAATTGCATGCAGGTTTTTGAAAAGGAGAGTACAATAGAAAAAATATTTCAGGCTACGTAATATTTGCCCGTAAAAAGTTATGCATTTATTTCTGCCTAATATCGCGTTTCAGCATTTCCCTGAGGGCAATGATATAGGGATGGGCGCCCACGTTATTCCTTCCCATCCATTTACCAACCCCGCTCTTCACGATACTGCATAAAATGTTTATTGTTAACTGGATCTTCTGCACACTTGTCCCATGCATTTTACAGGGACGGACATAATTGCGCCAGGTAGATTGAAAAAAAAGTGGATCCACGTCAGATCTTTTAATAACCGAGATACTCCTTTTATGGTAAATGATGGCGGCGGGAGAATACGCCGTTTTCCATCCAGTCTTGTATGCCCGCCACGAATACTCGCTATCCTCGAATCCGGAATCAAATGATTCATCGAACATCCCCATCTGCCGGATCATCTCAGACCGATATAATGCAGCTGCTCCGGACACTCCGATAAGATTTCGATTGTCAGTATATTGGCCGGAATTAATTTCCCTGTTGCCCCGGTCCTCTACCTGCCCCCACACAAGGATATGGCCGGTACTATCGATAATCGTATGATCCCATTGTTTGAGCATCAACGCCTGAACCATACCTGCTCCAGATGTTTGCGCTGCTTTAACCATTTTATCCAGGAAATCAGGTTCTACCTCGGTATCATTATTCAGGAGCAGGATGTACTGCGGATTTAATGAGTCCAGTGCGTACTTCATGCCAAAGTTGCATCCCTTCGCAAACCCGAGATTCTCCCTGAGGGGGAAAAAGGTAATACCGGGGTCAAGATGCAAGGCAAATTCGTTGAGGGAATTATCTGAGGAGTTATTATCGATAAGAATGATGCGATAGTCAGAATAGGTGATATTTTTAAGAGAACGCAGACAGGCAAGAGTATCCTGACAGCCATTCCAGTTCAGGATGATAATACAGACAAGAGGGGATTCCATCAACAGCACGCCCCATCCGGCCCTGTTCTCCAGATTGTCGTCACACCATGCAGGGATTTGAAGGAGATCGCTATGAGCGCCATAAATTCCTTACGATACGCTGGAAAGGATACGGGTTCCCTGAGCCTATCGGGAGAGGAGCGATGGCGTTTGAGCTGTATTGAGATTCCTTGGAATTTCGTCATGGATGCGTGTATTCCGGTTGACCTGCGGGTACATTAAAAATATCGGAGTGGGAAAACGAGTGTAATGGTGAATTTTCCCTCTGTAAATGATAGGGAGGCGAATATTCATCCGCCGGTCAGAGTTGATGAGGGTTGAACCGGGTTCGTTACTTTTGCCTAGTTAACGATCCTCATAATTTTTCTCATAAAATTTCGTGTATTCCCCGGAGATGACATTGGCCATCCATTCCCGGTGATCAAGATACCACCGGACCGTTCGCTCGATCCCCTCATCGAAGGGAACCTTATGCTCCCAGTGAAGATCCCTTTTGATTTTCGAAGCGTCAATCGCGTATCTCCGGTCATGTCCCAGCCGATCTTTCACATAAGAAATCAAGTTATCATTAATGTGCGGGTCTCCGGTCATATCCTGTAACAGGACAAGAATCTTTTTTATAATGACAATATTTTCCCGTTCGTTATTGCCCCCGATATTATAGGTCTCCCCGGTCTTACCGGACTCGTATACCAGATCAATTGCCCGGCAGTGATCTCCGACATAGAGCCAGTCACGGATCTGTTTTCCATCGCCATAAACGGGAATTTCCCGGTGCAAAAGGGCGTTCTGTATCAGGAGAGGGATTAATTTCTCGGGGAACTGCCAGGGCCCGTAATTATTGGAACACCGGGTAATATTCACCGGCATTCCATAGGTGTCGTGATACGCTTTTACCACGAGGTCGGCAGAGGCTTTACTCGCGGAATAGGGACTGTGAGGGTCCAGGGGCGTTGTTTCGGTAAAGTACCCCGATGGCCCAAGTGTCCCGTACACTTCATCCGTGGACACCTGCAGGAATTTTTTCCCGTCTTCCCAGCCGCCTTCTTTTGTGTGCCAGATAGTTTTTGCTGCATCCAGGAGAACATGAGTGCCAAGGATGTTTGTTTTCAGGAACACCTGCGGGTCATGAATTGACCTGTCCACATGGGTCTCAGCAGCGAAATTTATGATACCGTCAACAGGGTATTTTGAAAGGATCTTTTTTATCTGAACGGTGTCGGTAATATCGGCCTTCTCAAAGACGAATCTCGCCTTTTGATCAGGGGATAACAAAGAAAGGTTTTCCAGATTTCCCGCATACGAAAGATTATCAAGACCGATTATCGTTCTCTCCGGATAGCGGGAAAGATAATAATAAACAAAATTGCTCCCGATAAACCCGGCCGCGCCGGTCACAAGGATTTTCATGATACTGCCTCAAGATCTTGTAAGAACCGCTCTGTTGCATCCTTCCAGTCAGGAAGGGAATACCCAAGACACTCCGGTGTTCCAAAGTTATCGAGAACAGAGTATGCCGGCCTTTGTGCTGCACTCATGAATTCATCTGATGAACCCCGGACAAGATTTCCTTTCCAACCAACCTTTGCCAGGAGGAACTCTGCCCACTCATACCGGGAACAGTAGCCGGAATTTGTGATATGGTACATTCCCCTTGCATTTTTCAGGATCAAATCCAGTGTCGCTTTGGCGAGATCCGCGGTATAGGTCGGTGATGCAACCTGATCGTCAACAACCTTAAGTTCCGTCTTGTTTTTACTCCAGCCCATAATTTTTTTGGGGAAATTATCGTTTCCTTTTCCAAATACCCAGCTGGTCCTGATAAGGATAAATGTATCAGCAATATCCCGGGTCATCGTCTCCCCAAGAAGTTTACTCATTCCATACCTGCTTATCGGCCTTGGGAGGTCAGCAATGGTATACGGGAGACGGGATTTCCCGTCAAAGACGTAATCGGTTGAAAAATGAACAAATACTGCACCCAGAGAATTTGCGGCTGTTGCAAGGTTTCGCACCCCCAGCCCGTTTACCCTATACGCTTTTTTCCATTCGGTTTCTGCGAGGTCGACCGCATTATAAGCCGCACAATTGATAATAACATCCACGGGATTCTTTTTCACAAAGTGCTGTACTTCGGACACATTGGAGATATTAAGTTCTTTTGAGCCGGTTGCGATATGGTCGATGGAATTTTGTTCGCAGACTTTCCGGATATCCTGCCCAAGCTGGCCATTAACACCCGTTATAAGGACTCTCATGATCTCTTACCCGGCATAGTTAAACGGTGATATAATGTCCCTGAGGAAAGGAAGCACTGCATCTTTTGGAGAGACAACCGGCCTGCTGATTTCCTGTGCCTTCATCGGCCAGGGAATCCGGAGATCGGGATCATCCCAGCGAATACCTGCATCATACTGCGGGGAATAAAAATCTGTCACCTTGTACATGACTTCGGTAGCGTCTTTTAAGGCCATGAATCCATGGGCAAAACCAACCGGGACAAATAACATCCCGGCATCCTGTGCATCAAGCTCGATACCGAGATGATGCCCATAGGTTGGAGAGCCATTGCGGATATCGACCACAACATCGAAGATTTTTCCCCTCAACACCCGTACCAGTTTACCCTGCGCATTTTTTGACTGGTAATGGAGACCCCGTACAACTCCTTTTGCCGAGTGCGATACATTATCCTGAACAAATTCATCAGTGATACCCACTTCTGCAAATTCTTCCCGGTTATAGGTCTCAAGGAAAAAACCGCGATCATCTTTGAAGACGGTGGGCCGGATTATTGTTATGTCGTTGAGTTTTGTTTTAACTCTCTCAAATTTCCCCACGGTTATCTCTCCGGGATGGGTTCCTGTACGAAATCATCGGCAACTAATACCAGGTAACGGCCATAATCCGTGTTGCCAAGCGACTTTGCCAAATCCCTGATTTGCTCACGGTTTATATATCCAAGACGATAGGCAATCTCTTCGAGACAGGCAACATACATTCCCTGTCTCTTCTGAATGGTCTCAATAAAATTCGCCGATTCAAGGAGAGATTCGTGGGTTCCTGCATCCATCCAGGCCATACCGCGTCCAAAAACCTGAACTTTTAATTTACCCATACGCAGGTATTCCCGGTTTACATCGGTAATTTCAAGCTCGCCTCTTCCGGAGGGTTTTAAGGTTTTTGCGATCCGGATGACATTATTGTCAAAGAAGTACAGGCCGGGGACAGCATAATTTGACTTAGGGCTGGACGGTTTTTCCTCGATTGAGATCACGTTGCCGTCTTTGTCAAACTCCACAACGCCATATGCCCGGGGATCCCGGACATAGTAGCCAAATATCACGGCCCCGTCGTGGATTTTCCGTGCATTCCGGAGTAACTCTGAAAAGTGCTGCCCGTAAAAGATATTGTCCCCAAGAATCAGCGCAACCTGATCCTTCCCGATAAAGTTTTCACCGACAATAAATGCCTCGGCGAGCCCCCCAGGTTTTTCCTGTACTGCATACGAGAAAGACAGGCCAAGTTGTTTTCCACTCCCGAGAAGATCCTTATACAAGGGGATGTCCCGCTCAGTGGAAATAATAAGGATATCCCGGATCCCCGCAAGCATAAGGATTGACAGGGGATAATAAATCATGGGTTTATCGTACACCGGCAGAAGGTGTTTTGACACGGCTTTTGTGATCGGATAGAGACGGGTGCCAAATCCACCAGCGAGTATTATGCCTTTCATGAGTGTTCCATTATCCAATGGACTTTAGAAATTTTTAATGATATGGGACTTCAACCGAAAATCATTTCTCTGATCGCAATAATATGGGGTCCGCATCCAAATTCATGCCGCCCCAGGTACTTCCCGATTACGCTTCTGGTTCCCTGGTACAGCATTAAAAAAACAAACTGTATTTTCTGGAGTCTAGTTCCGTGAGTCTTGCAGGGTCTGGCAGAATCTTTGTATATGGCATTAATCAATTGGGGATTAATTTTCAGCATTTTTTTTCCTGATACCTGACCTCTATGGTAGACAATTGCTGATGGAATAAATGCAGTTTTCCACCCGGCTTTCGTTGCGCGCCACCCATACTCGGTGTCCTCGGAACCATGGGAATAGGATTCATCCAATATTCCGATCTGTCGGATCATTTCAGTTTTATACAGTGCACACGCACCGGATACTCCCATGAGCCCCGAGCTGTCTTTGTACTGCCCTTTGTTTGGTTCCCCTGCACCTCGGGCGAACATGAGTCCCCAGTAGAGTTTGTGGCCGCTGACATCGATTATATTGTGATCTGCCATTCTCAACAGCAATGGCTGAGCCATCCCGGCACCGGATGCCTCGGCTTCCTGAACAACCTTGCTTAAGAAATCCGGTTCGACAACCGTGTCATTGTTCAGCAGCAGGATATAATCGGGATTCATGTTCTCCAAGGCGTATTTCATGCCAAAATTGCATCCCTTCGCAAACCCGAGATTCTCTTTGAGGGGGATAAAACAAATGCCGGCATCGAGATGCGAGGCAAAGACGTCACAGGAGTTATCGTTGGAGCCATTATCGATAAGAATGATGCGATAGTTGGGATAGGTGATCCGGCGTAGAGAACTGATACACGCAAGCGTATCCTGCCAGCCATTCCAATTCAGGAGGATAATGCAAACGCGTGGGGATTCCATCAGCATTCCGCCCCACACGGTCTCGCGGGCATCTCACCATTGCGGATTTCAAATGAGATATTGTCGAGAGGCAGCCCATCCTCCTGAAACCATTTGTGAGCCCAAATCTCCCTGAACCGAATAGCCAGCGTGAGGTAAAGTTTGAAATGGCCTGATTTCCCTTCGTTCTTTATCATGGTGAATGAATAGTGGTTAATTTGCGGGGCATTAAAAATATTGGAGGAAATTACGGGAGGAAAAACGGAGCATTGTAACGCAGGAAAATTTTCCGCTGTAGAAAATGATTATTTCTTCTTTCCAAGATATTATTTCCAGATATCCAATAGAGCAGTGTCACTATAAAGATGTAATATCAGCACCTCCAGTATCCCAAAAGATCATTTCACTTTAGACAGATAAATACCGGTTACCCGTGATCCACTCCTCGTTAATATCGATAAGGATTGAACGGCAAGTCTTAACAACGAAGCGTTATTTGGGAAGGCCCCGATCTTTTTGCTCCATCGATTAAGTTCTTTGTTAACACGTTCCAGGATATTTGTAGTTCGGATCTTTTTCAAGAACTCAGGGGGAAATGCCGGGCAATTCGTCACCCCTTGGGGGAACCGGTGAATCGTATCAGAAGTACGAGTAAGAACATGGGAATTGAGTGGGTCTGAGTATTCTGGCAATCTCCCGGAATAACTCAGGCATTCTTTGAGGGACCTGGATCGGTAACCCATTCCTTTGAGATCTTCTCGAACTCGATCTCGCGTGTTTCGGTACTCCGCTGGTTGTGCCACTACCTCGTTCATCACATCGTTCAGGAACCATGTGATGAGCTGTTGCATTCCCTACTCGTTATCGGTAAGGTAATTCAGTACGATGTTATTTAGATTCATTGCCTCTGATTCTCCTTGTTGCAATATGATGTTGGATACAGGGCATCTTCACTTTTTACAGCAATTCGTTATACTACCTAATAGATTCACGAAAATTGTTTAGGTTTTAATTTCTGATAAGGAAAGAGAACACGACCTCTGCGTCTCCCGCCATTTATGGCACATAATAAAGGTAAGAATCTCTGCATCCTTGATCTTTTAGTAAATCGGGGGGGTTTCCCTCGGATAAATGAACCCTACGGAAACAAATTGTATATTGTTGTTATTTTGACGAAAATGAGGGCCCACCGTTAAATAATCATAATTTCTTAATAATGTTCAATAAATAGCCGATAAAAACTTTAGCAGTCACATACGGGATTATAAGTATCATTAACGGATCTTTATTTCGATTATAGAAATTACGTAATATTTTAATAATGTTTTTAAATTTTTCTTCATAGGGGAGGGATTTTATTATTTCATCGAGAGATAAAATATCTGGTTTTAATACTTGATTATACTTATTTCGGGCGTTTTCCACCCCACATTCCAAGGTCATTTTAATGCAGTTAAAAATGTACTGATCTTCGGATTTAGTGATTTCAATTATATGTTCGGTTGATTGCCCCCAGTAACTCAAATCATAACTTACCGATGCAAATGAAAAACCCAGAGATCTGGTGTTCAAAATTTGTATTGTGGGTATTTTTTTTGCCCATTCTGAAGTTAATAACCAGGTTATGCCACTTGAACAACCGATTAATAAATTGCAATATTTCGATAATTCTGCATTTTCTCTAAAAGTTATTTCAGAAGCATCAATAATTCGATTATGACCGGTATTTATTTTTTGATTACTCGTCAGCAAAATTACACAATCTTCAAATCCATCCACAATTTTTCTGGATAATTCCAGGGCAAAATTCACATTAACCGGCGATTGTTTACTTTGGGGGGAGCACTCAAAGAGGATCACCTTGTCAAATTCCTGCAGATTATATCGCATCGCGAAAATTCTAACGTTTTCAATCTCTTTTTCGGTCAGACATATTATAGGGGATACCGGGACAGTTATTGGATTTGGATAGTTACGGAATGTGGATGAGCGGATAGTTCCATCATAATTGGATAAATTATCCGGGATTATTTGGGTAAAAAATATAATATCATATAAGCCTTTTTCTTTTCTTGCCAGGGCCTCCTTTTTGGTTTGCTCCCATACAAATCCAAAATTATCTCTCATCTTTTCAGAAAAAATTTCCCAGATTTCATCGATGTACGGATTATGCAGGATAACCGGTGAGCAACGATCGCTGATAGCCCATGTCAGATGGCAACCAGGATAATCCTGTTTTATCTGTCGGGCTAATGCGGTAACAAAGAGACAGTCCCCCATTGATACCAGATGTACTAATAATATCCTTATTTGTTGTTTCATTTCAGCATCAGTGTGCATAAATCCTCAAAAGAAGTCCGGGGCAGCCACCCTAACGAATGAATAGTCGATGGATCGGAAACCAGGATTTTATACTCTGGTAAAAATGATTCCTTTAAAACTACATATTCCGCCCAATCTTTATTGATAGTATTAAAACAAATTTCCAGCCAATCCTGGATAGAATACGCTTTTCCAGTCCCGATACATGCTTCAAATATTTTGTCCTGACTTATCAGTGTAAACATTCCTTCCGCAATATCTCCCGCAAATGCCCATTCTTTTCTGACCGACACATCACCAAGTGTAATTTTCTCGCTGCTGCCTTGCACAATCCGTTTAACCGCCATGGCAATCATCTGGCTTACATGGGTTGGCTTCCGAAGCGGGCTTTCATGGTGGAATAAATAACCCACATACACTTTTAACCCCAACCTCCGGAAATATCGCGCAGCATATACAGATTGTATGCGGGCAATTGAGTATGGACTGGTCGCTTCAAATTCATCTGTTTCTTTTACAGGCAAGCCATTATTTTTAAACTGTATACCGCTGCCGGCAAGAAAAACACGGCTCTTCGGACTGTGGCGCCTGACAGATTCCAGAATATTTAAGGTACCTGTTGAAATAGTTTCATGGTTTTCGAAAAGTGCATCGTGCCGGGTAGAGGAATTTGCAGCTAAATGAAAGATATAGTCCGGCTGTTCTTTTTTTATGAGATTTTCGACAAAATTAAAATCACTTACGTTACCTTGTACCCAATTGCCGGGTGACCTTGATACTCCAATGACGTGTATTTTCTTTCTCACGCAGAGTTGGTTCAAATAGAACCCATCCTGACCATTGGCGCCGAATATAAATGCTTTCAAGGTTCCACCTTTTTGAATACTAATGAGGCGAAGGAGTAATGGCAGTTATCATAAATAAAATCCGGATTCTGATATATCCAATTAGGGGTATCTACCAATTTACAATTGGGAATCGAAGGGAGAAGTCGCTCAAGAAAATCTTTCTGGGTATACAGCCGACAATCAACTTTGGGAAGGGAATCGCCAATTTTATAAGAGTTATTAAAATCACAAGTGAGTATCCCCCAACCCCCCACTTTAAGTAAATATGCAATATCCTTGATAAACCGTTCGTCATCTTTAACGTGTTCAATGACGGATGTAGAAATAATTACATCAAAATTTTGGCTTTTAACGCTAGGTTTTGTAATATATGTCTCCAAATCGTAATTGATAATAGGATCAATAAATTCTATAGAAAAACCAAGTTTTTTTAAGGCCAATGCAGCGGTATCTTCAAATGCCCCTATCGCAAGAATTTTCATTGAATCTTTCTGGGAAGCGATACGATATGCCGTATCAAATACAAAACCCTGTTGAATATTGGCCTTCAAAATTTTTTTGGCATACAGGTCAGGAGATACAGCCTTAATAAAGTCCAATGTCCGCTTATATTTTTCTCGTAGGGGGTCATCTAAAATTATATTGTACGAAAGATCATTATCATTGAGGGGGATGTAGGATTTGTCAACGAATCCATCAAATAAATTTGAATCATCAATCTTTAACCATGGAGAGATTGAATGTGGAGGGCGAATTCGTTTTAAATGAAACTTGTTAAGGACATACATAATTTTTTTCTGTAGTCTAGAGGGGGTTGGACGAGTTTTGCTTTTATTAAGGATATCGGTCACAATTCTTTCGTAATCCCAAAGTAAATTGTCAGGACTCCATTCTTCATATAACCATTCTATTGGCTTTATCCCATTTTTTAAAATTGTTTTTATGGAATTATCCTCGATGCATATACTTGGATAACATTCAAAGAGATGTCTAAACATTTTACTTTTGGTAATAACAAGAGGTTTTTTAACCGAAACCGCCCAATCTGTGACACTCGAAATCCCACGGTTTTCTTGATATTCATAAAGAAACATATTAAGATCATTTTTAGAGAGAAATTTCAATAAATCATCTGTAGATAAATGTTCATGCGATATATTCAAAAATATGCCCTTTTTTGTAACAAATTTTTGGGCTTCCTTTGCGATTTTTTTAGCATTATCACCATTTTCATCGGCATATTTTGCAAATGAGATATTCAAATTTATCATTGCTTCATCAAATTCTTCCTGAACCTTTTCAATAATTTTGATAAATCCCTTCCCTTGAGTCGCAAATCCAAAACTACCAATATTTATTATTTTATTAGATTGCAATTTTCCTTCAAAACGCGGAATAAGTCGACCGGTTTTGTAAACGATCGGATTTTTTAATAAGAGAGTCGGATCTGCAGCAATATAATAATCAAACAACAAATCAGTCGTTCTATCGGATATTTCCTGAGTTACCTCGTGAATGATACCTATTTGAATTGCATTCACTTTATGGGAATTAATACTCATTCCATTCCATTCACTAATCCACCCCATTGTCGAGGGATAATAATTATACAAAACAATTGAAGGTTTCAATTGATCAAAAATTTCCTTAAATTCAAGCCAATTATCAATCTCCCGATAAATAAAGTTATATTTTCTCGATTTTGTCAATGTATTTCCAATGGCTAGACCAAATTCGTATACACCGCATTTTTGGGGTCTGTGATTTACGAAGAGAATAGGATTTTTATTTAGATCCATAGTTTCTTTCCTAAATATCATTATTTATCTTTAATTATTACACAATCTCAATTTCCGGCATGGGAAAAATAAATTTCCCGCCATTCTCAATAAACTCATGTTCACGTTCCAGTATGGAATATTTGAAATGCCATGGCAGAACAAGGAAATAATCCGGTTTCATGGCTCGCGCTTCTTTCTCGGAAAGAATAGGGATATGCGTTCCCGGTGTAAAGCACCCGAACTTGTCCGGATTTACATCAGCAATATAGGGGATCTGTTTGCTGGTAATCCCACAGAACTGGAGAAGTACATTTCCTTTTGTTGATGCACCGTAGCCAAATATTTTTTTACCATCTCTGGTCAGGGCATCTATGAGTTCAAGCAAACTTTTCCGGTGACGATAAACACGTTCTTCGAAATTCCGGTACGGTCGCGGAGTGTCCAGTCCAAGATCCTCTTCCTGCCGGAGAACCCAATCGATAATGGGCTGATTGGATCGAAATGCCGCATTTTTCTTGCATGCAGTTACTGCGAAGCTTCCTCCGTTAATCGCGTTCATCTGGACATCGATGATGCGAAGTCCGCAGGATTCCAAGAGATTTTTTACAACTTTAAACGAATAGAACTCAATATGTTCGTGGCAGACCGTATCGTAGGCATTCGAACGGAGCATCGAAGGCATATAACTCTGCTCAAAATGCCATATGCCATCATCCGCCAGAACAGATTCGATATCTTTTACAAAGGCCGTCGGATCTTCGAGATCGTAAAACATGGCTATAGAAGTTACAATCTTTGCTTTTTTATCAGGGTATTTTTGAGTGAAAACCTTCGAGGAAAAGAAATCAGGGATCAGATCAATATCTTCGGTATAATACTCTCTGAATTTAATCCCGGTAGGATCAATTCCCAGTTTTTTGCACTTGACAGTGTACGCCTTTAAAGAAGTGGCATCATTGCTTCCGATATCCACAACCAGATCGCTTTCGGATAATTTCACTAAATTTTCCAGTGTTCTGATTTTATTCGTGAGATGGCGTACCATAGAGATATTTAACCCGGAACGATATCCATAATTGTCGCCATACATTTCATCCAGATTGTAGGATTGTTTTAACTGGAGCAATCCGCAATGAGAACACCAGACAAGGTCCAGCGGGCCACTTGAGACGAAATCAGAAGCATGCCCGGGAAAAACACCTGTCAGTGATTGTTCACCCAAAGATAGTACCGTTACAAGAGTGGAATTATGGCAGATACGACACTGCTTTATCTCAGAATACATTATATATCCCCATCTACTGATATTTCCCTAAATTTTCGCTGCTTTAATGAGTGCCTTCTATTATTTGCTGGAATTTTTTATCAATCTTGTCTATACACTGGTTCCGCTGCAAATTGAGGATCGCAAGTTGTTTGACAACAACATTTTTTTCATCAGGGGCCACTTTTTCGAAATCATAGACCTTTTCCTGTTCATGCCACAATTCACAGTTAACTCTCGCAAGTTCGGAAAAAACCTCGCTGATTGAACCAGATATTTCAGCGATCTCGTTTCCTTCTTTTTTATAGACTTTGTTAGAAGAGAAAACAAGCCTTTCCGAAGGGATCTCCCCGGTTACAGCATCACGAATAAACCAGTCTATCTCTTCACAGAGCTGCTTTTCCTGAGTTGCGAGACTGCTTAGGCGATATGAGTCCTCCGAATGGAACTGCTTCAGTTTTACGATGGTTAGTTTGTCGCAAAGTGATCCTAGTGTTTCAGCCATAAATTCTCCCCTTTATCTGTTTATTGCCGGTTCTATTGTCCAGAAACAATCTACAAACACACATCCATAATCTAGCCCCGCACTTGCAGCGTATTTGGATCCGCCGTCAATAACAGTTATAGAGATTGCATCGTCTATACGATCGATTACCAGTTGATTAGGAATAAATATTGCCAGCGTCAGAAAATAAGTTTCCGGCCTCAGCAAATTTCCCGGGATGACGGCTTTTGCAACAATAATTTCCGGCATGCAATTAGTGTCCACAACAATCCCGGTATCTGTTGTGAAAACATTCCTGCGGGAATCCCGCACAGCGATTCTTATCTCGGCGCCACGAATCCATTTATTGATCCGGCAGGTAATCGCAATAGTAATCGATTGCATATGGGTAAATGTGGCTGTTGGATTACCAGCGTCATCCATTACCACCGCACGGATTATTGCGATATCCCTGTCGCCCATAGTGGGGGCTTCAAAATTCATGGAGCCTTGGCCCAACTGATTCATGTAACCGGCAATAACTTCGGAAACAGGGCCCCTTTGAGAAATCTTACCATTTTCAAGAAGGATCGCAGTCTTACAGAGCTGTGCTATTGATCCCATCTGATGGCTGACGAACAGCACAGTCCTCCCTTCTTTTGCCACATCGCTCATTTTCCCGAGGCACTTTTTCTGGAATGCCGCATCCCCAACCGCAAGAACTTCATCAACCAGCAGGATCTCCGGTTCTAAATGCGCCGCCACCGCAAAAGCTAGACGGACATACATTCCGCTCGAATATCTTTTTACCGGCGTATCAAGGAACTTTTCAATCTCCGAGAATTTTACGATCTCATCAAGTTTCGCATCAATCTCTTTTCGTTTCATCCCGAGAATAGAACCGGACAGGTAGATATTCTCACGGCCGGTCAGCTCCGGATGAAACCCGGTTCCTACTTCCAACAACGAACCTACCCGCCCATGCAGTTCAACGGTACCTTCCGTGGGCGAAGTAATCCGTGAAAGAATCTTTAAAAGAGTGCTCTTCCCGGCACCGTTCCGGCCAATGATCCCGACAACCTCCCCCTGTTCCACATCAAACGAGACGTCCTTCAAAGCCCAGAACCCTTCGACCGGAGGGGCCTTGTTGAACACTTTCAGTGGCACCTTAAGGGAATTGATAATAGCATCGCGGAACGTATGGTAAGGCTCCTGCGGTCCGCCAAGAGTATACTGCTTGCTTAAGTGACTTATACGGATGGCAATGCGATCATCGGACATAGGGGATTGGTTCCTGAATAACGGAGGATATCGTTAAAGTATTTGTACCCGGAATAATTGAATCAAACGGTAGGGGAGATTGTCTGAAAATTTTCTATGATAACGGATAGACACATTCCCATTGAAAGATATGAATTCAATATATTCTCACGGTGTACATCACACAATGTCCGCATAGTACTGCTCCATTCTCCGGAAATAAAACATACCGGAGACAAGAAGCAGGATAACCATCCCAACTGAAACAAGTATCATCGCACTGGGTGTCCCGGAACCGAGCAATGCCCAGCGGAATCCTTCAATTACCCCCGCCATCGGATTGAGACCGTACCAGACACGCAGCGATTCAGGAACAAGGCTTGAGGCGTACACGACGGGCGAAGCAAACATCCAGATCTGGATAAGGAAGGGAACAGTGTACTGGAAATCACGGTACCTGACGTTAAGTGCCGATAACCAGAGGCCGACCCCAAGCGAGGTTGCAAGAGCAAGCAGAACAAAGAGCGGCAGGAATACAATGTTAAAAGTTGGCACAAATCCGTAATAGACCATCATTGCAATGAGGATGATAAATGAGACGCCAAAGTCAACGAGAGGCGAGAGAATACTCGAAAGGGGCATAATCAGGCGGGGAAAGTACACTTTGGTCATAATGCTGGAGTTGGTCACCATTGTCGTTGTGGATCGTGTCAACCCTTCGGCAAAGAGCATCCATGGGAGTAGCGCCGCCAGGACAAAGAGCGGGTACGGCACACCATCTGAAGGGAGATGTGCAAGGCCTCCGAAAACGACCGTAAAAATAATCATTGTCAGGAGCGGCTGCAGGACTGCCCAAGCAATCCCGAGGCCGGTTTGCTTGTACCGGAGCTTCACATCGCGCATGGTGAACGCAGCGATCAATTCACGGTAGGCCCAGAGTTCCTTGAGATCAACCGGCACCCATTTCCTGGGCGGGCGAATAACAAGGGTTGGCAGGGTGACTTCCGGGGCAGGTGAGGTCTCGGTCATGAAAGTTGATCAGGATTTTTGTTGTGGCATTACTTATAGTACCGTGAAATTGTCTTCACACGGCAAGATAAAATGGAGTTTTTTACCTCTGGGATCCTCCCCGGGAATCCCATTGATGAAACAGGATTAGTCAGAAGTCCAGTAACGATGAGGGAATTTTTTCTGCAGGATCTCATCGCCGTCCCCAAGGGGTTCAAGTCCGGCAGCCCGCATATCTGCATCGATCATGATCTTAACCAGTTCATTGAATTTGATCTTAGGTTTCCATCCAAGTTTCTTCTCAGACTTTTTCGTATCCGCGATGAGAACTTCAACTTCTGTTGGCCGGAAATATGACGGATCAATCTTTACATACTCGCCAACATCAAGATCCGCGTAAGCAAATGCCTGGTCGAGGAACTCCTGGACAGAATGGGACTCCCCGGTACCGATAACAAAATCATCTGCCGATTCCTGCTGGAGCATCTTCCACATTGCCTCAACATATTCTGGTGCATACCCCCAGTCCCGTTTCGATTCCAGATTGCCAAGATACAGGTGTCGGTCCTTTTTGGTGAGCAGGCGAGCAATGCTGTAAGTGATTTTACGGGTAACAAATGTCTCCCCTCTCCGCGGGGATTCATGGTTAAACAGGATCCCGTTGGAGGCAAACAACTTATATCCCTCGCGGTAATTTTTCACCATCCAGTAGGCATAGAGTTTTGAACAGGCATACGGGCTTCTCGGGCAAAAGGGAGTCTCTTCTCCCTGGGGCGGGGTAGCAGAACCAAACATTTCGCTGGAGGAGGCCTGATATATTCTGACATTGTGGTTGGATCTCCGTACAATTTCCAACAATCGTGTTACTCCCAAGGCGGTAACGTTTGTTGTATATTCAGGCATATCGAAGCTGACCCGAACATGGCTCTGGGCCCCCAGGTTATACACTTCATCCGGCCGGATATTGTATATAATATGAGAAAGGGCTTCAGCATCAGATAGATCCCCATAATGTAGGAAAAGTTTCGCCCCGGATTCCCGTGGATCTATATAGAGATGTTCGAGTCTTTGGCGATTAAATGAGGAGGATCTCCGTATGATGCCGTGAACCTCGTACCCGCGATCCAGCAAAAAATCCGCAAGGTAGGATCCATCCTGTCCGGTAATCCCGGTAATCAGTGCTTTTTTATCTGCCATGGAATACTCACCATCGTAAGATTTTGGAGTTGGACTCGTCTTAGGTTATTCCCCGCAGGGCATTATAATGATTGGTGGAACAGGGATCTAATATATATCAATACAACCCGAAATCGCAGAGAAATTCACCTAGTGGTGTCTTCCTGGTTCTTTGAATCGTGAAGTTATCCAATAAACGTTTGAGCCCATTTTAAGAAGGGGAAATACCGGACTTTGTTGCCCAAAGTATCAAGCCGGGTCTTGGGGTCACAAAAACCCCATCTATATTACGGACACGATAAAAAAATATCCCCTCTCCGTAAAACGGCAATAGCGGCCATCCGGCGGCCCCGGGAGAAATATATGACCGAAACACCATCCCCAAAAACAGGGGCGAAAAAACGGCCCGGTATTGCAGGTTTGAACGCCCCAAAAAAACCTCCTTTTCCGAAAATACCCGAATAAAACAGGATTTTTCATGGGCGTGGACACCATTTCCACTCCAGCCGGAAAACGGGATCGCCCGATTGTCAATCCGGGCATTTTACGGGGTTTTTTGGGTGTCGCTCTTTCCCTCCCCTCTTTGAATCCCTTCCCGGGAGGGAGAGAGTCACGGTTATGAGTTGGTACCGGGAATTCCATTTTCGCGTTACTTATTGTCAGATTGCAGGTGACACGAAAAGTACCGTTAATAAAGAGATAATCTCTCTCCCGACTCCGTATGATCTATATAAAGACGAATGGTTGGATCGGATTACCCGGCCACCACTAATGCCTCCGCGTTTTTTAAATGCCGGCAGGTATTGGGTAGTGTCTGGATTACTCACCTTCATTATCGAAGTAACCAGTCTGATCCTGTTTCCGCAGTATAATCTGAAAGAAGATTTGACGAATTTCCTTCATAATAATCGGACGGGTTAACCGTGTAATAGATGCCTG
This sequence comes from Methanoregula boonei 6A8, assembly GCF_000017625.1. NCBI lineage: Archaea > Methanobacteriati > Methanobacteriota > Methanomicrobia > Methanomicrobiales > Methanoregulaceae > Methanoregula > Methanoregula boonei. The sequence continues at coordinate 1,844,647 of NC_009712.1, forward strand.
TTTTAGAGTCCTGACAGGTAAGTGTCCCATTTTCCGAAGATACAAAAACGTTCCCCGTCGTCCCGTAGATCAACTTGGTTGATGTCAGATTGATATGTGCCCCATAAGTGAGCATAAATACCAGGGCGGACTGGGACAGGCCCTGGCTGTTCAGGTAAGGATCATAGATCTGATATGAGAACTGGTTGCGATGCAGCGAAAACCCCGGTCCAACAGTAAAAATGATATCAGGCCGGACCCGGGAAAAATCAGATGCATTAACATAAAAATAAGGTTTTCCCATGATCTCCCCGGAGTGGGCTGCAAGATCCTTATTTACACTATCCTGAATATTTCCGGAAATTACCCAGTTTACATATAATCCCTGATTCACTAAAAGACAGAGCATAAAAATCACAGCGAAAATGGCCATATTTTTCTGTATCAGAGAGATCAGCAGAAGGACAAACGCCAAGAGAAGGAAAAAATCAACAAATATCAGGTACCTGGATTCAACAAACCCATTCGCGCTGATTAATATGTAGGAAAAAAATGCACCGATAATACAAAAAATAATGAATCTGGTGACTTGTTCCTTATAGCCGGCGGAAACATACCCGGGATCTTTTTTCAGCAAATTTGCAATATAATGGCAGATGAGCCATGAAATAATCACATCAAGGACAATAAGCAGGCATACGGCCGGAACGGTCAGATTCATTAAACCCAATACACCGTATACTACATTGACAACCGTCACACCAATTGAGGTAATGACATCATGAACAAGATTAGTAATAAAATTGGTCAGAAAATGTGCTGAGAGATAATTATAATTAAAATTCATATACACCCAGCCGAACCCGAACCAATCGGTGATACGGATAAGCATATACGCAAATGGAGGAAGAACGAACCATATTGCCTGTTTAAAGGTTCTCTTTTGCAAGATATCATAAAAGATATAAACAATCGGCAGAAATGCCCCAATCTGGTAAATAAAAACTGCCCCGGCATAAAAAATCCATGCCAAAAAGAAATACGATCGTTTTTCTCTTGACTGCATGTAACAATAAAATGAACCAAAATACAGGATATACGCAATATTGTCATAAAACAGGTCTGCCCAGGGGTATAATTGATCTTTATTAAACAGCAGGCAAAAACAAGCGGCAAAAAGGAGCGCACAAGGAGCCGGATTCTGGAAAAAAAGTTTAAATAACGATTTTGCTGTTATATATACTACAAGAAGGAGAATTGTCGACAATACAAAATTCAAGACATGGTACCAGAGGGCAACACTACCAAACGCATCAACAGCAATTTTTATGAGGATATATTGACCGGGTCGTTGGGATTCAAACAGGAGATGGAGAAACGAATATTGATTGAAGTCAGAATATACCACCTGAACCCAGTCATCTGAAACAAATTTAAAAGACCCGATGAACAGGTAATGGGTGAGGATATTCAGGCAGATAAGCACAATATAGTCCAAATATCCGTAAACCCGGGAAAATAGGGGATTATTTTCGATAGGAAATAAAAATTTATCAAAATTCATCGGATATCCTCGATAACAGGTTTCGCTGAATACTTAACCAGTTTATTATATGTTTCAACCACCTATTAGTTCATTACGGAACTATGTCCCTGAAAATATCCATTGTCGGTGGAGGGTATGTTGGTCTCGTAACCGGGACATGCTTTGCAGAGCTTGGACACGAGGTTACAATTATCGAGATCGATCCGGAGAAAGTCCGGGCAATAAATGACGGGAAACCGCCGATCTTTGAAAACGGGCTTGGAGATCTGCTGAAAAAAAATGCCGGAAAAAGACTCCGGGCCCGCACAGATTACGACTCCGTTGCATCTGCAGATATCGTCTTTATTTCAGTGGGAACTCCGCCAAAACCGGATGGCAGCGCAAATCTTTCGTATATAGAATCCGCAAGTACCTCAATCGGGAAAGTGTTAAAGAATAACCGGTCTTATTGCGTTATAACCGTCAAGAGTACGGTTCCCCCGGGCACTACGGAAAAGATCGTATGGCCCGCAGTTATTCAGGCATCCGGTAAAACCGAAAATGAGATCGGTTTTGCCATGAATCCTGAATTTCTCCGTGAGGGACGCGCCGTGGAAGATTTCCTGCACCCGGATCGTATCGTCATAGGATGCAGCGATCCACGCGCCGGAAACCGGGTCGCAGACGTGTACCAAAACATTCAGGCACCGATTATACATACGGGACTCACCGCTGCGGAAATGATCAAGTATGCCTCGAATTCCTTTCTTGCCACAAAAATTTCATTTTCAAATGAGATCGGAAACCTCTGCAAAGTGCTGGGCATTGACGTCTACGAAGTGATGAAAGGGGTGGGTCTCGATGCCCGTATTGGGCCGCTCTTTCTCAATGCAGGCGCAGGATTCGGGGGAAGCTGTTTTCCCAAGGATGTTTCTGCGCTGGTCTCCCTTGCAAAAGAGAACGGTGAAGATCCGGTTCTGCTGGAATCCGTTCTTACGGTCAACGAGCACCAGCCACACCGGATGATCTCGATCGTGGAAAAAAGGGTAGGTGTCATTAAAGGCAAGCGTATCGCAATCCTCGGCCTTGCGTTCAAGGATAATACCGATGATATCCGTGATTCCCGGGCGATCCCGGTGATTCAGGAACTGGTTGAAAAAGGCGCCTGTGTCACCGCATATGATCCGTTGGCGATCCCGAATATGCAGAAGATCTTTCCTGCAATCGAGTACTGTTCTACGGCAGCCGGTGCTCTTACCGGTGCCGATGCATGCCTGGTGATGACCGAGTGGCCGGAATTTTCGAAGATTGACAAGGAGTTTGGCCTGATGGCTCATAAGATCGTCATTGAAGGCAGGCGGATTTTGACATGGAAAGGCGGAGAGGGAATATGCTGGTAAGACCAAAACCGTCGAATCAGAGAGGAGGGATGGGATGAAGGGGGGCCAGCATGTGCGCAAGGCGGTGATTCCCGCAGCCGGCCTTGGCACGAGATTTCTCCCAATAACAAAAGCCCAACCTAAAGAGATGCTACCGGTTGTCGACAAGCCGGTGATCCAATACGTAGTAGAAGAGGCGATCCAGTCCGGGATTGACGATATCCTGATCATAACGGGCAGGAACAAACGGGCCATTGAGGATCACTTTGACCGGTGTTTTGAGCTGGAGGTAAAGTTTTCCCATCGTAAAAAAGATCCATTCACGGAATCTTTACAGGCCCTTGCGGATTTCCCGGATCTCCATTTCATCCGTCAGCGGGAACAAAAGGGGCTTGGGGATGCAGTAAACCTCGCCGGGCGACACTGCGATAACGAACCATTTGCCGTACTGCTGGGCGATACCATCTGCATCTCTCCTGCAAAGGAAAAACCCTGTACCCGCCAGATGATGGATGCATTCGAACGCCACCGGCGATCGATCATAGCAGTTGAACCCGTAGCAGGGAACAAGATACAGGATTACGGCATTATTGACGGCAGGGAGATCGAAAAGGGCGTCTACGAGATAGATGATATTGTGGAAAAACCTGCCCCGGAGCATGCACCCTCAAATCTTGGGGCGATCGGGCGCTATGTCCTTACCCCGGAGATCTTTTTCCTGCTTGCCGATGCAACACCCGGGGTTGGCGGCGAGATCCAGCTTACCGATGCACTCCGCCGGCTGGACAGGCCCTTAGGCCTTGTCACCAACTGCCGCCGTTACGATATCGGAGACAAACTGGGCTGGATGAAATCCAGCATCGAGCTCACGCTCGAACGCGAGGAGTTTGCCGGGGAGATTCGTCCGTTTTTGTCAAAACTCCTGAAAGGTGAAGGTTCATGACGTTTGATTCCCGCGAAGAACTTGATACGATACGTAAAAACCTTGGTGAGCTCTCCTTTGAAGACCGGAGGGTGCTGGTGACCGGGGGTGCCGGTTTTCTCGGTTCGTGGATGTGTGAATTCCTGATAGATTCTGGGGCATCAGTTACCTGTGTTGACAACTTTGCAAGCGGCCGAAAAGAAAACATTCATGCCCTTATGGCAAACGAACGGTTCCGGTTTATCGAGCACGATATTTCCCGGTCGCTTCCCGTTGAGACACCTGTAGATTATGTTTTCCACATGGCCAGCCGGGCTTCCCCGTTCGAGTTCGAGCGTTACCCCATTGAGATCTTAAGGGCAAACACGCAGGGCGTGATGATTGCGCTTGAGATCGCAAAAAAGCACAACGCACGATTTGTCTTTACCTCCACAAGCGAGGTGTACGGGAACCCGGATATCGTCCCTACACCAGAAACTTACCACGGGAATGTAAACCCGGTCGGGTTACGCGGGTGCTATGACGAGGCAAAACGCTGTGGTGAAGCCTACGTGATCGCCTACCGCCGGGAGCACCGGCTCAACACCCGCATCGCCCGGATCTTCAACACCTACGGCCCCCGCATACGGATGGACGGTATCTACGGCAGGGTTATTCCCCGGTTCATCGACCAGGCCCTGACCGGTAAACCCATCACGGTATTTGGCGATGGATCCCAGACCCGGAGTTTTACTTATGTGACAGACCAGATTGAAGGGCTTCTCCGGCTGGCGGCACTGGATGATGCGGAGGGACAGGTAATCAATATCGGGAATGTGAATGAGATCACGGTTCTTGAACTGGCACGAAAGGTCATCGCCCTTACCGGGTCGAAATCGGCCCTGACATTCCATCCGCTCCCGGAGGATGACCCGCTTCGGAGAAGGCCGGATGTGACAAAGGCAAAGAAGATCCTCGATTGGCAGCCGAAGGTGCCGCTGGAAAAAGGGCTGGGGCGGATGATTGAATGGATAAAACCACATAATTGACTGCCTGGATAAAGCCCCGGACACCATCGTTGAGAACAACTCTGTTCCCGAAAACTATACACTTTTATTGTATTCATGACGATTATTATGCTATAAATCCAAGAATATTATTGCCGTTTCAGAAGTGAGCGATCGATGAAAAACGTCATAATAACCGGATCGAGCGGGTTAATCGGCAGCGCATGTGTGGAAAAATTTCTGCACGAAGGCTGGCATGTAACCGGCGTGGATAATTTCACGCGGGAGAAATTATTTGGCAAAGAGGCCGACACGCACAGCAATCTCGATCCTCTGAAAAAAGAGAGGAATTTCACCAATATCGAATCAGATATCCGGAACAACGAGGTTGTTACACCGCTGATCAAGGATGCGGATGCGATAGTGCACCTTGCAGCGCAGCCGTCGCATCCACGATCCCTGGAGATCCCAATGGAGGATTTCCAGATCAATGCGTTTGGGACTCTCAACCTTCTTGAACTAACGAGGAAATATAATCCGGATATTCCGTTTGCGTATATGTCCTCAAATAAAGTATACGGGGACTATCCCAATTATTACAATTATACCACCATTGAAAACGGGGTCTATAAACGGTATGAGAACACCGCACTGGAATCCTTTGACGAGTACCTGCCAATAGACGGGTGCGGCCATACACCGTTTGGGGTATCGAAAGCTGCGGCCGATATGTACTGTCAGGAATATGCGATCAATTATGGCATGACCACGGCAACATTCCGGGGCGGGTGCCTGATCGGGTCGCACCAGAAAGCAGTTGAGATGCACGGGTTCCTGGGATTTTTCACCAAACAGATCCTGCAGCAGAACAAATTGTTTGTGTATGGCGGGGGATACCGGGTCCGGGACAACATCCATTCCAGCGATGTGGCGGATGTTCTGTACAGGTGGATAACCAAACCTGTACCGTCCCAAACGGGGAAATTCGGGAAACCGTACAACCTCGGCGGCATGCGGGCCAATTCAGTCTCAATCTACGAGACCATTGCGGCCATCGAGGCAAAAACAGGGTTAAAGGCCAATTTCGAAGAAGCACCCGAACGGGAAAGCGATCATCTCTGGTGGATCAGCAACATGTCCAGATTCAAGAATGATTACCCGGACTGGAAAGGCCCAAAGAAAGATCTGGACTATATCTTTAATGAACTCCTCCACAACTGGATCGATATATTCCATCTGGATCTCGATCTTAAAGAGCCGCATTATTTCCGGGAGCTCCGTACATGAGAGTGCTGATAACCGGGGGTGCCGGGTTTGTCGGGTCAAATCTTGCGATTTTCCTGAAAAACCGCCTGCCTGCCACCACGGTTATCTGTTTTGATAACCTGAAACGAAGAGGTTCCGAACTGAATCTTACCCGGTTGAAAGTGGCCGGGATCCAATTTACCCATGGGGATGTCCGGAATGAGGAAGATTTCGAGGCGCTTCCTCCTTTTGACCTGATGATCGAATGCTCAGCTGAACCTTCGGTTCTTGCGGGGGTCGGATCGTCACCATCGTATGTCATGAACACGAACCTGCTGGGCACGATTAACTGCCTTGAAGCAGTCAGGAAAAACCATGCGGCCATCCTCTTTCTCTCCACGAGCCGGGTGTATCCCATCCGACCGATCAATGCTCTTCCGTTCCGCGAGGAGGCCACCCGGTTCTCGCTGGGAGATACCACGGGAATTCCCGGGGTGAGCTCTCGGGGGATTGCCGAAGAGTTCCCCCTCGCCGGCCCCCGGTCGATCTATGGGGCGACCAAGTTATGCTCTGAGTATCTCATCCAGGAGTACTGCGCATCATATGGTATCCATGCAATCATCAACCGGTGCGGGCTTATCGCCGGGCCGTGGCAGATGGGCAAAGTCGATCAGGGTGTGGTGATGCTCTGGGCGGCATGTCACCGGTTCAGAAAAGATCTAGCCTATATCGGGTACTACGGTACAGGAAAACAGGTCCGGGATGTGCTGCATATCGATGATCTCTGTGATCTGGTCCTTGCGCAGATGAAACGTCTTGATGAATTTTCCGGGGAGATATTCAACGCTGGCGGCGGACTGAACAACAGCATCTCGCTCCAGGAGATGACCGCGATATGCCGGGAAGTTACCGGAGAAACAATTCCTGTACGTTCTGTTCCGGAGACCCGGCCAAACGACCTCATCTGGTATGTTACCGATAATTCCCGAGTCTCCCGCACCTTTGGCTGGAAACCACAACGATCGGTTAAGGATACCGTCACGGATATTACGCGGTGGATTGATTCCAGCAGGGCATTACTCTCCAATATTTTATAGGGGCTTTTTGACGTGACAAGCGGGAATACCTATTTTGTTTCATGTATCGTCCCTGCCCGAAACGAAGAGGGGAACATTACTTCCGTGATCGCTGCATTGACGCCGGTCCTGCAAAGTGTCCCCATCATCAGGGACTATGAGATCGTTGTGGTAGATGACAACAGCACCGATTCCACCGGGAGATTGATCGATACCCTTGCGCAGAACGACCCGCATGTCCGGCCGGTCCACCGGACCACCTCGCCCGGGTTTGGCAATGCCATTAAAGCCGGCATGAAAGAAGCCCGTGGGGATATTCTCATCCCGTTTATGGGCGATCTCTCGGATAATCCTCACGACATTCCCCGGCTCGTGGAACGAATTGACGAAGGATACGATGTAGCTTACGGTTCCCGTTTCGTGGAGGGAGGAGCGCTCAACGGATACCCTAAAGCAAAGATGATCGCCAACCGTGCCTTCAATAACCTGGTCCGGCTGGCGTTCGGGATACCCTTCCGAGATGTGACCAACGCATTCAAAGCGTACCGTAGAGAAGTTATCGATGAGATTGGGACAGATACCTTGGAATCCATTGGGTTCGATCTCACGGTCGAAATCCCGATCAAGGCACATATCCTGGGATTCCGGAGTTCCGAGGTCCCGGTCCAGTGGACGGACCGGACTGCTGGCGAGGCAAAGCTGAAGCTGTCCCGGAACGGCTCGGTCTATGGCAAACGGTTCCTGAATCTGTTCATCCACGGGAACCTCGTGGCTCTCAAAGACCTCTTCCGGTATTTTGTGAAAGGTTCCTGGCTGGGAATTATCCTCGCACTGGTCTTTGGTCTCCTTATCCTTGCGTTCCTCTTTACCCTGACCGGATTTTCCACGATCTTCTCAATCCTGGCAACAGTGTCCTGGCCCTGGATCGCCGCCAGCTGCATTGCGATTCTTTTCTCCTTTGTGGTCCGGACCTGGCGGTGGAGTGTTCTGTTACGGAGCGCCGGCTATGTCTATCCCCGGGACATCCTGTTCAAATGCCTTATGTTTAGCTGGTTCCTGAACTATATCCTGCCGGCCCGCCTGGGAGATATTGCCCGGGCCGCAGCCCTCAAGACAACCTCTGACGCCCCGTTCGGTATGACCCTCTCAACAATCGTAATCGAACGGATCCTCGATATGATTACCCTCGCGCTCTTCCTGGGCGTTGCCTCGATGTTCGTTTACAAGGCCTCCTTTGTCTACATCGAGGCCGGATCCTTTGTGATTATTGCTGCCATGGTTCTGGTCCTGCTGATGATCTACAAATATGAGGAGACAATCATCCGGCTCTTCGAACGTCGCATTCCCTCTATCCGCCAGTCCCTCGTCCTGCTCAAGAAAGGACTTGATGAGATCGCAACGAACCCCGAAGCCATGGTGCTCTGTTTCATCCTTTCCATCCCGGTCTGGCTCCTCGAAGTCTCCAGCATCTTCTTTGCAGCACGGAGCGTCGGCTACAACCTCTCCTTTGTTTACGCCGCTACCGCCGGAGTTGTGGCGTTCATCGTCCAAGCACTCCCCCTCACCCCCGCAGGTCTTGGTGTCCAGGAAGCATCGATAACCGGCGTCCTGATGCTCTTCTCCGTCCCCAGTGCTCTCGGTATGTCCATAGCCCTCGTCGACCACTTCGCACGGGGCCTGGTAATTTATATCGTTGGCCTGATCGCAACGATTCATATCGCCTTTGCTTCGCGGTGGTTCTTCAGGAAAAATGGGAAGTCCGACAAAGAATTGGATAAAACGCATGAGAGTTGAGATTTCAACAAAGATTTTAATATTTTTATCCCAAAAAATGAGATTTGCCGTTCAGGAAATACGTGATTCGAATGATATAATATTTTCAGTGCCCGAAGATCACCCGCAAAAAGTATCTACAATTTATGCGGATCGAGAAGTATCCTGAACTGCACCCCTTCTTATGAATACTGGAGGACGACACTAACTTTGGTATTTCCCATCCCGGCGAGTTTACTGAAGGACATTTTGCAATCCCGGAGACTGCGGACAGTTCACGCAGCGCCGATGGAATTTCATTAATAAACCCATAAATCACTCTATGAAATACCAGCAGGACTGCTTTTTTTAGACGTCTGGCCAGAAAATCTATTCCGGCCGTTGATCCGGATCATAGCTGTCCGGTGTCAGGACCACAAAAATCACGGCTTGTCATCCCATAATCCGTCATAAAACTGCCCCTTTCCCGGAAAACGGCAATAGCGGCCATCCGGCGGTCCCGGGAGAAATATATGACCCCAATACCCTCTCAAAAAACAGGGGCGAAAAAACGGCCCGGTATTGCAGGTTTGAACGCCCCAAAAAGACCTCCTTTTCCGAAAATACCCGAATAAAACAGGATTTTTCAGGGGCGTGGACACCATTTCCACTCCAACCGGAAAACGGGATCGCCCTTTTGGCAATCCGGGCGTTTTACGGGGTTTTCTGAGAGTTGCTCTCTCCCTTCCCCTCTTTTTCAAACAGGATCTCCACCCGGTACGGTGCTTTCTCCCAGTACTCCTTCCGGTAATGGGGGTTCCGGTACCCGTCCCGGGCAACCTCCTCGATCTCAACCGTGGTCGTACCCGGGATTACCCAGAACCGCCGGAACGCCCGTTCGTTCTGGGTGCGGAGCCAGAGCTCGCGGGACACGGTCGGAGGGAGGGGAAGGGTACGGAGTGCCTCCACTTCGTCCGGGAACTTCTTGTCCAAAAGGAAATCCTCACCCGGGCTGTACCGGATTTTTTTTAGTTTTACCGCCACGACCATTGCTTCGCGGTACATCAGCCCATCGAACGGCAACGCAGTCTCGGTGTTTTCTGCGCAGAAGTAGCCCATCCGGTGGGCGCAATCGATCCAGGCGGTGCGGAGGTCCCCGGGGGCTTTTCCTTTCATGCGGGTTCACCCGGGTTATGGAGCCCGGGAATTTTTCTTTTTATTGAGAACGACCGGGTGGGCAAAATGCTTTTTTGTCCGGATCTTTCCCGGACCGGAGAATCCGTTGAATTACTCAAAAGCGAATAAAACGTCCGATGGATTTTATTACGGTGGGGGAAGTGGCCGCATCCGGATTCTCTCCTTTTCGATTACGGAAAAATGTCCGTCCCAGTCATCGCGGGAGGTGAGAATCTGCGTGATGAATCCCGCAAGCTGATCCGGTTTCATTCCCGGGAGCCTCAAGAGGATAACACCGGGAACCGGGCAGATCGTATCTTTTATTGCGAGTTCCCCGAAATCCTTGTCAAAGGTAAGAATGATCCGCTCTTCTTCCAAAGCATACTTCATTACATCCCGGTCTGAAATACCAGGAGTATCCGCCCCGATCGAGCGGATGTGCACTCCCGCATTTTCAAGCATCCTGACGACAGATGCCGGAACATTTTCATCGGCAAGGAATTTCATCCGGTAATCCGGCCCCGGGGTGTTGTGGAATAAACCCGCTCCGAATGGATGATCTCCTGAGCATACCTGATGCATGCAAGGATGTCTTCACGGGAAAGATCCGGGTATTCCTGAAGTACTTCGGACTCACTCCATCCCGAGGCCAGGAGATCCAGGATGTGATCTACAGAGATCCGTGTACCTTTTATCACCGGTTTGCCGGCCAGGATGGATGGATCAAGGATAATCCGGGATGCAGTGTCCATGGAAAACCATGGTGTCCCGGAAATAATATACTTATTCTGCCGGAAAACGAAAAAGTGGAGAGTGCCTTACGGGATTTTGTTTTTGTTAAACGTGCACGTTCGCGATCGTTTCTCATAGTGGCCGGGCATCCTTTAACACGCTGGCACGGATCCGGGGGCGGAGACCGCTTGGGTAACGATATCGACAGGGCAGTGGAGAAGGGCCTGCAGATCCATGGCAAGACCACCGACATCCAGAAGGCTGTCATCCCGGTTCTGAGATCGATGAGGAGATCGATATCGCTGTCCGGGCGGGCTTCGTGCCTGCTTACCGATCCAAAAATCCGTATATTCTTTGCCCCTCGTTTCCGTGCGAGAGCAAGGATAGCCTGGCGGTTCTTTTATGATCCGTTATTTTTCCGGAACCTTTCCGTACCTATCTTCTGCCTGCACCATCTGAAAGCATGACAACGCTCCTCCACCGGAAGGATACTCGTCAGTCCGGATCATAGCCGCCCGGTGACAGACCCACAAAAACTCCTGCTATCTTCGCAGATTCCGTCGTAAAAATGTGTATCCCCGGAAAAAGGCCATAGCGGCTATCCGGTGGGCGACAGCAGAAAGGACAGGCCAAAACACCCTCTCCAAAAACAGGGGCAAATAAACGGCCCGGTAGTGCAGGTTTGAACCCCCCGATAATGCCGTATTTTCAAAAAACAACTCAATAAAACAGGATTTTTCACGGGCGTGGACACCATTTCCACTCCAGCCGAAAAACGGGATCGCCCGTTTGCCAATCCGGACATTTTACGGGGTTTTCCGGTCGTCGCTTTCCCTGCCCGCCTCCGCCTCCAACCCTTTTCCCCGGTCAGCGAAGTAAAGGGTAGCCTTGTACGGTGCGTTCTCCCAGTACCCCTTCTGGTAATGGGGGTTCCGGTACCCGTCCCGGGTGATCTCCTGGATCTCGACTGTGGTCGTACCCGGGATTACCCAAAACCGCCGGAACGCCCGTTCGTTCTGGGTACGGAGCCAGAACTCGTGGTGCACGGTCGGCGGGAGGGGAAGAGTACGAAGGGAGGTAACCTCGTCCGGGAACTTCTTGTCCAAAAGGAAATCCTCACCCGGGCTGTACCGGACTTTTTTTAGTTTTACCGCCACGACCTCTTTGCGGCACATCAGGCCATCAAAAGATAACAAGGTCTCATTGTTTTCCGCGCAGTCGATCCATCCGGTACGGTGGTTCTCCTCTCATGAAAGACATATTAACCATAATACTCCAATATCCCATCAGGATGGATGGGTATGCCGGTTGAGGTAGAAGGCCGATTGCTCAATACTACTACAATACAGCTTGATCAGCCGTTGCAAAACGGCGAGGACCAGGTAGTGGTCAGGTTGAAAAAAAGATCTCCTGTCCCGACCAAGATGTACGCTCCTCAGGATTTTGTCATGGAGATCGCAGAGAAAGATCTTGAAGAGCTGTATTGATGAAGATCGCGGATATCCCCGGGGGATCTGCGTTTGTCGATACAAACATTCTCCTGTATGCATATACTTCGACACCGTTCTCCCCGTCCTGTGAGGCATTTCTTGAGCGGGTGCAGTCAGGAAAAATCCGGGGATTTGTAAACCCCACAGTTATTGACGAATTTTTTCATAAACTTCTTCTCACAAATCTCTTCATGGAGAGACATCTTGTCCCTAAAGATGCGATTGCATATATCAAACAAAACCCGGATAGGCTTCACGAATTTCACCAGCCCTTCGAGATGACAAAAGAATTGCTGGGGAATTTTGGGCTGGTCGTTCTCGATACATCCGGGGTTCTCACTGATGCCCTGGATATATCGCAAAAGTTCGGCCTGTTATTTTCCGATGCGCTCCATGCAGCCTGCGCACGCAGGAACTGCATAGATTACTTCGTAACCAACGATCACGATTTCGATCGGGTGGATTTTTTGACCGTTGTAAGACCATAAGACAATTCCAGATGATGGATCCGTTTGGACTCCTGTCTGTGTAATCTGATTACCCCGGCACTGGCGTATGAGGCTCCCGCCGGCGACGGGTCATTTTACGGGGTTTTTGGAGAACTTCCCTCTCCTCCCCCATCCTTCCCGAACAGGATATCCACCCGGTACGGTGCGTTCTCCCAGTACCCATTCTGGTAATGGGGATTTCGGTAGCCGTCCCGGGTGATCTCCTGGATCTCGACCGTGGTGGATCCCGGCACGATCCAGAATCTTCGGAACGCCCGTTCGTTCTGGGTACGGAGCCAGAGCTCGCGGTGCACGGTCGGCGGGAGGGGAAGGGTACGGAGTGCCTCCACTTCGTCCGGGAACTTCTTATCCAAAAGGAAATCCTCACCCGGGCTGTACCGGACTTTTTTGAGTTTGACTGCCACCACATTTGTGTCGCGGTACATGAGGCCGTCAAAGGGCAACGCGGCCTCATTGTTTTCCGCGCAGAAATATCCCATCCGGTGGGCGCAGTCGATCCAGGCGGTGCGGAGGTTCTCCGGTTGTTTTCCTTTCATGCAAGTTCTCCGGGGGCACAGGTTCCGAACATTTTTCTTTTCATTAAGAACTACCGAGGGGGTAAAATGCTTTTCTGAAAGGCCAGCTCTTCCCAAGAGCGGAAAATAATGCGTCTACAAATGTGTGGCGTACCACAACTCATCATCGTACCGAATCTTTAAAGCAGGATAAACATCGGAACGGATATTTCCGGCTGAAGAAGGAATTCAAATATAGGGTCAAATGAAACCTAGCGTGAAATCGCAAATATTAAAAAAATGATTAGATGGTGGTATCAACGATGACTTGTGTTGACCCGTCCGTAAATTGACCCACTCCAACTACATGCGAAGTGGTTGGCGCATTTGTAATAACGCATGTTGCTCCAACGGGCAATATACTTCCTGAAGTGGGCATAAGAGTTTCAGTACCCTGTCCGCCAGCTTTATATGTACCACCGCTCGGAACGGTCATTGTTGCGTTTGCACCGCCAACGGTAAAGAAAATTGAGCCTAATGTTCCTGCATCCTGTCCACCCTGATAGGTGATAGTCACGTTGTTCGAGTTGGTACGGGACTCAGTAGCTGCAACAACCTTGGTCTTCTGGATGTTACCGGCCATGCCAAATACAAACGCTGCAATAACAGCCGCGAGGATTACAGTGATCGCGACCATCAGGATGACACCGATGACCGGTGACACGGCTTCTTCATTCTTTCTGGTAAATACCATATAAATACACTCCAATATCCATATCCCATTCTGGATATGATACTTTATGATCTGATTATTTCCCTTTTCCACATATAAATATTATTATTGGAATTACGAGAAAACAAGAACAGTTCTCTGGAAATTATGGGATCTTTTCAGGGGAGTAAATCCATTTTAGCAGAGACGTGAGAAACCGATGTCAGCGGGGTACTGCTGAGCAGAGACAGTAGCCTTATATTATGAATGAAGAAGGGCTGACAAAAGGAAATTCTGTGAACTGCGGGAAAATCTGAAGGCAAGAGTTTATAAATATCAGAGGATCTCATAACATTTCACGAATAAATATTTTTTTTATTCAAGTTCCACGGTTAATTTGCGGCCTTATTATCGGACATATACGCAATTTATAATTGCATATAGGTATTTCGACGTCATCATCAGATATTATTCTTGATAATTAATTTAGGATAACAAATATTGAATAAAGCGCTCGCTCATCAAAGTTCTCTTAACGTAAAGAAAGAAATTTACCCATCGAATAAAACTATCCTGAATAAAAAAATTAGATGGTGGTATCAACAATGACTTGTGTTGACCCGTCCGTAAACTGACCCACTCCAACTACATGTGAAGTGGTTGGCGCATTTGTAATAATGCATGTTGCTCCAACGGGCAATACACTTCCTGAAGTGGGCATAAGAGTTTCAGTACCCTGTCCACCAGCTTTATAAGTACCACCGCTCGGAACAGTCATTGTTGCGTTTGCACCGCCAACGGTAAAGAAAATTGAGCCTAATGTTCCTGCATCCTGTCCACCCTGATAGGTGATAGTCACGTTATTCGAATTGGTACGATGCTCAGTCGCCGCAACCACCTTGGTCTTCTGGATGTTACCGGCCATGCCAAATACGAACGCTGCAATAACAGCCGCGAGGATTACAGTGATCGCGACCATCAGGATGACACCTATGACCGGTGACACTGCTTCTTCATTCTTTCTGGTAAATACCATACAAATACACTCCAATAACTATATCCTTTAAAAGATAGACACAGTATAATCAGATTATTTCCATCTTACACTATATAGATATTTTTATCCGAATTCTCATAGAAATTGGAACCTGATCGGGAAATCACCAAATAATGTAAAGATTACAGTACAAAGATACAATGCTGGTTGAAAGAGGATAACCATAATCGCAAAGATGAGCGGGAAAATCCGGCTTCATTGAATCCTTGAAGAAAATGATATCCGCTGGATCCAATCTTCTCTTTTATTTCACAGATATTTTAATGAAGAGAAATTATTCCAGGTTTTTACACAGGGAATAGTACGTTCCATTCCCGTATACGGTTAGATACCGAAAACCAACCCACCCACACATTCCAAAAAAATACCAGGGGATTCCCAAAAAGGGAAAAAACCGGAAAAGAAACTGTCATCAACCGCAATTAATCTTTTTTGTTCCATACCTTTCATCGCAACCATATACTCGGCACCCTAAACCTCCCTCCATCGCGCCTTGTTCCGGGCCAGAACAAACAAGGCAACCGTGACAGAGATCAGAACGGCCCAGTCGATTATGACCGTAGTCAAAGAAAGGGACAGGTACCCGCCAATCCCCTGGACCAGCTCAGCCGCATAGGTAGTAGGGGAGAGGTAGGCCAGATAGCGGAAAGGAAGGGGGATGTAGGTAATTGGATAATACACGGGAGGGATGGTGGAGAAAAAAGTCGAGATCAGCCTTGTAAAGGCAAAGCTCTGCACGATGTCGCTGGAGAAGGTAGCGAGCGTATAGCCAATGGAGATCGAAGTGATAAAAATAAGCAGCAGTACTGCCACGAATTCAAGGACTCCCACCAGGGTCAGGGACAGCCCGAATGAGGCAAGAACGGTGAGCACTATAAGGGCAGGGATAGCGTACACAATCTCAGCAAAGGAAAGCCCGAGCATATAGGCGAGCCAGCCAGTGGGGGAGCTCACGATCATATCCTGAAGCTTAAAATCGTTCTTTAAGTGGGAAAGATCGGCGGAAAGGGCCATGCCTGCGGAGAACATGGCCATGATGAATCCACCCATGATGCCCACTCCGAAAAGGCTGCCGTGGCTGACGAACACAATCACCACTAATATTGAGAGAGGCGAGACTACCGTATTCAGGAGTACGATGGGGTAGTTTTGCATCTCGTACACGGAGTTTACAAGAATCCCCGCGAAAACCTGACTGAACAGGTTTCGCTTCCGGGTCAGGTTCTTATCTGCCACCGGTGTCACCCCCGGGGTGAAGATAGAAGAAAATATCCTCCAGCCCTACAGGATTGATGGTAAACTTAATCCCCTCCCGGGACAGTTCCTGAGCGATACGGAAGGCCTCACCCTCGGTCGTCAGGATCACCGGGAGATCGTGGTTTCCCTTCACCATCTCCCCCTCAGTAAGGATAACAGGTGCTTCCGGGATGGAGAGCAGCTTCACACTGTAGTTGTACCGCAATCGTTTTCTCAGTTCGTCCAGCGTACCGAGGGCGATCAGCTTCCCCTCCTCCAGTACACCGATCGTATCTGCCAGTTGTTCTGCCTCCTCCATGTAATGAGTGGTTAGTACCACGAAACGGTCCTTGCGGACCTCCTGAAGCACCTCCCAGAACTCACGCCGGGCAAGAGGATCAAGCCCGGTGGTAGGTTCGTCCAGGAAGATTACATCTGCTTCCGTGGCAAGGATCATAGCCATCAGCACCTTTCGCTTCATGCCACCGGAAAGCGTGCGATTAAGGACCCGCGCCTTCCTGCCGAACTTAAGCTTTTCCAGCACCTCGCCAGCCTTTTGTTTTGCTTCGCCATAGCCCAGACCCCGCCAGAGAAGATAGGAAAGCACCGACTGCAGGGGAGTCATCCAGGGAACCGGCCGGGCCTCCTGGGGCACGATGGCAATTCGTTCCCGGATCTGATCCGGTTCCGACATCACATCGATCCCGTTGAGCGTGGCGGTTCCTGAGGTAGCCTCGAGGTTGGTTGCAAGGATGCGGACCAGCGTAGTCTTTCCCGAACCATTCCGCCCGATGAGTACGAATACTCCCCGGGCGGGAAGAGTGAAGCTGACGGAGTTCAAGGCCGGGACGGGACTCCCCGCATAGATCTTGGTCAACCCTTCACATACCAGTGACAATGCATCTGCCGGGATGCTCTATCCTCCTGAACTGATCCTGTTGTCCCTTACGATGCTTTGTCGGAAATGAGATCATCTCTGCTCCGGAACTGATTTTTGGCAGCATGGGGTTTATAGGTAGTTTTTGCTCCGGCGTCAGATAAAGTAAAGGGCCCAGGCAATGCCCCTTTTTAGCTTGTCCATTTTCCCGGGGATTATGATCCCTCACTGGTCGGAATACAGGTTAATCCCTACAATGGGGATGGGGAATTTTTATCGCTGAAATGGAGTTGGGTTTAAACGACCTGAATCTGACAACAATGTCAATACAAGCTTCGAGTATAGAAAAATCGTTTATCTGGATTTTAACCCGGGAAAGATGAGGAAAAATATCGTCAGAAAGAGAAGTACGACAAAGCCTCAGCCGTGATTTGAACACGGGACCTGCTGATTACAAGTCAGCCGCTCTGCCAGCTAAGCCACTGAGGCGCCATATACAATAGACCGTGAGGGGTAAAAAAGATGGTGCTGCCCTGCAGATTTTCCAACCGGAGATCATTCCGGAAAGAAAAAACGTCCCGGTCGAATTGACCTGGGGCAAAAAAGGATTGACCTCAAGCCTGCTCGTTTCCAAACACATTATACACATCCTGACAAGTACTGTACCAGCAATAATGGCACAGCTGACCGTGGATATCGGGGGACGGGCGGGCCTGGACTGCCGGGGGTTCTGCGAGTACTGCTACTTCAAGCGGGTAAAGGCCACCCGTGCGTTCGGCTGCCGGCACTGCCTGCCATTTGCAAAAGGCTGCGATTACTGCACAAAGGGCGTCCGGGAAGAGTACGCCGGGTTTAAGGATCTCCGGACCATTGCACAGGATACGCTTGCTGCACTCCAGACAAAGACCGGCGACCTTGACCGTATCACAATTTCCGGCGGAGGGGATCCCAGCTGCTACCCCCAGTTTACGGATCTGGTCGAACTGCTGGGGGCAACCGAGGCCCCGCTCCACATCGGTTATACCAGCGGCAAGGGATGGGACGATCCAAAAATTGCCGATCTTCTGGTTGAAAACGGCCTTACCGAATGTTCATTTACCGTCTTTGCCGCAGATCCCGCACTGAGGAAGCGCTGGATGCATGACCCGACTCCCGAGGCCTCGCTTGAGATTCTCGAACGGCTCTGCGGTGCTGCCGATGTTTACGCAGCAGCGGTTGTGCTGCCCGGGATAAATGACGGGGAGGTGCTCGAACACACCTGTTCATGGCTTGAAGAACGCGGCGCTAAAGGACTCATCCTCATGCGGTTTGCCAATACTACTCAGCAGGGACTCATCCTCGAAAACGCACCGGTTATTAAAGGCCAGGTCGTCCAGTCCACAGAATCGTTCCGGGATATGGTCAGCGATCTTTCCCACATGTATAAAATGAAGATCTCCGGCACCCCGCTCTGGGACCCGGCCATCGGATCGCCGTTTGCGATCCTGCACGAGCCACACCTCCTCAAAAAACTGCCCCGGGTCCAGCGCCGCGCCTCGGTGATCAGCGGTTCGGTTGCCGCCCCGTTCATCAATGCAATCCTGTCAGCACGCGGGGCAACAGTCCCGGTGATCCCGGTGGAAAAAGAGATCGCCTGCCTGATCACGGAAGACGATCTCCGGGAGATCGACTGCTCCATCCTCGAACCCGTAATTATTATCCCGGGCAGGGCCTTTGTCCACGATACCGAGGCACAAAAGATCGCAAGCCGTGACGGGACTACCCGCACGGTGATCCGGGGGCCGGACCAGCTTACCGCAGATGCCGAGACAAGCATGGGCATGACAAAAAAAGAGGTGCTTGCGCTGGAGATGGACGGGATCAGTAACCTGATCTGGTGTATCAATCACTATGGGACATAAAGTCGCCGACGCCCGTTGTGGATCCCGGGTATGGCCGTGGCGTAAGAGGGAGAATAACCGTCACTCCCCTTTTTAATCCATCAGAGGTTACCGGTTTTTTGCCACCTGGATCCGGTCCAGTAAGATAAAAACAAAAAAAGGAAAATTGGGTAGGATTAGGCCAGTGATGTCGTGATACCCACGATACCGGACTGGATGATCAGGGCAACTGCGATAATAACGCCAGCCATCTCGAGCGCGACAGCCACATTACCCTTCTTGAGCTCCTCGAACTCCTCGACTTCCTTGGTGAGCTTATCGAGAATGTTGAGCGCAAGGTAGATTGCACCGATCGCAAGGAGAACACCAAGGATCAGCTGGATGATCGCAACGGTGATAACGATCAGTCCGTCAACTGAGGTAAAACCAAGAACAGATGCCTTGCTGATGCCAACCGAGATGCCGGAAACACCGGACTGGACTACCACAGCAATGGCAACAAAGATTGCGGCAACGACAATACCAAATGCCACATTGCCCTTTGCAAGCTCCTTCTGCTCGTCAACCTCCCGGGTAACCTTGCCAAAGACAGAAAAGCCGATGTACAGTGCCACCACGGCAAGGATAACTGCGATGACCAACTGGATGATACCGACAGCTGCATTAACAAGAATCATTTTTTTTCACCTCATTTTTTAGTTAGATGGGCTTACGGGATAAATAAATATATCTCCGCCGGACAGGCAAAAATACGCAGAAATTCCGGGCGAAATGACATTCCGGGAAACAATCTCCGCCAAAATGGATCGGAAAGCAAACAGGGTTCCGGCAACAAAAATCTGTACTGTGGGTCCACCCGGCACCCCGCCCTATCTGTTATTGCCTTCTCCCCGGAGAGACCAGCAGGAGTATGAAACAGAAAAAGAAAGAAAATATCCTCAAAAATTCTCATGAAAACAGGGATGCTGCGAGTGGGTTACGATCCCACGATCTCCAGATGTCCCAGGTATCTTATCGCGCAAAAACCGGATTGTTTTTGCGCTCCAATAAAACCCTATGAGTCTGGCGCCCTAACCAGCTAGGCCACCGCAGCACGAAAGTGCATAATTACAACGCCATAAAAACTCTTAAAGGTTCTCATAAAAGGATTATGAGGATTATTTTATCCACCCTTTTTCTGCTGCTGGAGGTACACGTTTACCGCCGCGGTAATTGCCGCCACCTTGTTGCCCTGCGAGAACGATCCGGCCAGCGTCTGCATCCGCGCCTCCTCATCAAGTTTGTACCGTTCGAGGGTCTTTACGATATGCTCCTCCTGCAGGAAGTGGGTGTGGGTGTTGCCCTCGATAAACTGCGGGTTGTTCATGATTGCATAATGGAGCGGGAGCGTGGTCTTGATCCCGAGAATAATGTACTCCGAGATCGCACGGCGCATCCGCATGATCACTTCGGGACGGGTGCTGTCCCACGCGCAGAGCTTCGCGATCATCGAATCATAGTTGGGCGGGATCATGTATCCCATATGGATGCCGCTGTCCACCCGGATGCCCGGGCCACCCGGGGAGCGGTACCGCTGGATTTTGCCCGGGTCCGCAGCAAAGTTATTGAGCGGATCCTCGGCATTGATCCGGCACTCGATCGCGTGGCCCCGGATCGAAATATCCTGCTGGTCAAAGGGCAGGGATTCCCCGGCCGCAATGGCGATCTGCTGCTTGACCAGATCAATCCCCGTGATAAATTCGGTAATGGTGTGTTCAACCTGAAGCCGGGTGTTCATCTCCATGAAGTAGAAGTTCCCGTTGCTGTACAAAAATTCGACAGAGCCGGCGTTTGTATAATCAGATACTTCTGCTACTTTGAGTGCGGCAGAAGACATGCGTGCCCGAAGCTCGTCGGTCATGATCGCCGAGGGGGCTTCCTCGACCAGTTTCTGGTGCCGGCGCTGGATGGAACACTCGCGGTCAAAGAGATGGACCGCGTGCCCGTGCTCATCGGCAAGCACCTGGAACTCGATATGCCGGGGCTTGACGAGATATTTCTCGATAAAAACCGTCGGATCGCCGAATGCTGACCGGGCAATCCTCATGCTGCCGGTGATCGCCTCTTCGAGTGCGGCCTCGTCATTGACGATCTGCATCCCGATGCCGCCACCGCCGGCGCTTGCCTTGACAATCACCGGATAGCCGATCTCCGCGGCCACCTTTTTTGCTGTATCGATATCGCGGATACCGTCATCGGTCCCGGGGAGCACGGGTACCCCGGCCTTCTTCATCATCTGCTTGCTCCCAATCTTGGAGCCCATGGCCTGGATGGTCTTTGACTTTGGCCCGATGAAGGTCACACCCTCATCAGCACACAACTTTGCAAACCGGTAATTTTCCGCAAGGAACCCGTACCCCGGGTGGATCGCCTCTGCACCGCTCTTTTTTGCAATGTCAACGATCCGCTCCATGTTTAGGTAGCTCTTTGACGGGTGTGCCTCGCCCACAGCAAATGCCTCATCGGCGTACTTCACGTGGAGGGCGTTTTTGTCCACCTCCGAGTAGATCGCGACGGTATCGATATCAAGTTCCCGGCAGGCACGCATGACCCGGATCGCGATCTCACCGCGGTTTGCGATCAGGATCTTCTCGAAAAATTTCATTGCACCACCAGCAGGACATCGCCGTTCTGGACGACATCGCCGGTATCGACAAAGATCTCGGTGACCTTGCCGTCAACCGGGCTGTGGATGGGATTCTCCATCTTCATGGCCTCGAGCACAAGGAGCGTATCGCCTTTTTTTACGGCCGCCCCCCGGTTGACCATCACCTGGAGAACCATGCCCTGCATGTTGCTCCGGATCCCGCCGGCGATCTCGCCCCGTGGCGCTTTCTGGGGCACAGCCTGCGTCACCTGCACCTGGTTTCCGCCCACTGAAACGATCCGGACAGAGAATACCTCCCCGTCGACCTCGACTTCCATCCGGTCCGGAACGCCCCCGGCTCCTGCTGCAGGCTGGGCGGCCGGCTGTTTGCAGGGTATCTGCTCGGGCGCCCGCTCACCTTTCAAAAACGCCGGGGCAATGGCCGGGTACATGATGTAGGTGAGGACATCCTCCTCTTTTTTTACAAGGCCCGCCTTTTCCGCTTCTACCTTCATGCGCTCGTACGAGGGTTCGAGCATATCGGCCGGGCGGCAGGTGATCGGCTTTTCATCACCGATGATCAGTTTCCGGATCTCTTCGCTGACAGGAGCGGGGGAGCGGCCGTACAGACCCCGGACATAATCCTTAACCTCTTTTGTCACATTCGCGTACCGCTGGCCGTTTACGAGCACGTTTAAAACTGCCTGGGTTCCCACGATCTGGCTTGTGGGAGTCACGAGCGGAGGGTACCCAAGGTCCTGGCGTACCCGGGGGATCTCGGCGAATACCTCATCGAGACGATTAAGCGCGTCCTGTTCCTGAAGTTGCGAGACAAGGTTGCTGATCATGCCGCCGGGCAGCTGATAGATGAGCACGTTGCTGTCCACGCGCTCCGAGATCGGGTTCACCAGCCCCGCATATTTTTCCCGGATCTGCACGCAGGTGTTCCTCACGGTCCGGAGTTTGAGCATATCGATCCCGGTATCGCGGGACGTCCCGGTAAGGGAGGCCACCACGCTCTCGGTCGGCGGCTGCGAGGTCCCCATGGCAAATGGCGACATTGCGGTATCAAGAATATCCACGCCTGCCTCGATCGCCGCCTGGTAACTCATCGGGGCGATCCCGCTCGTGGAATGGGAATGGAGGCAGACTTTGATATCAACCGCCTTTTTGATCCCGCTGATCAGCTCGCGGGCAGCCCCGGGCATGATAAGCCCGGCCATGTCCTTGATGCAGATGGAATCGCAATCGAGCGCGGCCAGTTCCTTTGCCATCTCGATAAACATCTGCGTGTTGTGGACCGGGCTCGTGGTATAGGAAATGGTGCCCTGCAGGTGCGCCCCGGCCTTTTTCACCTGCTCCATCGAGCGCTTCATGTTCCGGATATCGTTGAGCGCATCAAAGATCCGGAAGATGTCCACACCATTTTTGTGCGAGGCCGAAACAAACCGGTCCACTACGTCATCGGAGTAGTGGCGGTACCCCACCAGGTTCTGGCCGCGCAGGAGCATCTGGATAGGGGTGTGTGTGAGTTCAGCCTTGAGCGCCCGGAGCCGGTCCCATGGATCGTCGTTTAAGAACCGTATGCAGGTATCAAAGGTTGCTCCCCCCCATGCTTCGGCAGAAAAAAAGCCGCATGCATCAATCTCGCGGGCGAGCAAAATCATATCTTCAGTGCGGAGCCGGGTGGCGATCAGGGACTGGTGAGCGTCACGAAGCGTTGTATCGGTAATATGCACTTTGCGGGAAACGGCAGCACACATGGGAAACCTCGACAATCAAAGGGGCTCCGGTTGTATAATTAGCCTCTCAAAACTTCGGCGGGTAAGTATAAAAAATTCACCAACGGGGGAAAATTGCCACGATAAAAGCCGCAACAGCGCAAAGAGTTGCAATAATTCCTGGAACGGTCACGGCAAACCGGGTGCAGACCGTTCCACCCCCGCGATATCCCCGCACGGCAAGGATCTCTGCAGTTTCATCTGCCCGCCGGAGCGCATCGCAGATAAGGACCCGGCCGGCCGGAAGCAGGCTGCGCGGTCCCCACACAACGCCTTTCTGTACCGACGCAATCCGGATCCGGGAAAAATCACAAAAGAGCCCTTCTGCCATCCCCATTGCCATCTCTGCGGTCATGCCCAG
Organism: Methanoregula boonei 6A8; assembly: GCF_000017625.1. NCBI lineage: Archaea > Methanobacteriati > Methanobacteriota > Methanomicrobia > Methanomicrobiales > Methanoregulaceae > Methanoregula > Methanoregula boonei. Next base: position 1,868,442 of record NC_009712.1, read on the forward strand.
TTCAAATCCGGTCTTTTTGCCCCCCATCCAGACCCCGGTTGCAAGGAAATCCCCGGGTCGGGAATCGGCATATACCCAGGCACCTACGAGCAGGATAGCAGTCATACGGACAAGGTACGAGAGCCCGTCGCTCCCGGATAAGATCATAACCACGGCGATCAGGATAAACAGCAGGAACGCTGCGGCAAGCGCCCGCACGTGCCGGATACTCTTCTGCCGCGCGGTAAAGGCCAGCCACCAAAGGAATACTGCTATGGCCCCGACGATGCTTGCGAATGCTGCAAGAGATAGCAGCAGCACACAGGCCAGTCTTAATCTCGGATCCTGCATGCGGCCTCCTGCAACCCTTTCGGTGTGAGCGATGCAGGGATCCTGCCGGTTTCCACAAGGAGCCGCGCCAGCGGCGGGGCGTGCTGCCAGTGCCGGAGCCCGTCCGGCATCCTGCCGCAATCAACCAGGCTCCCTCCGGTGATCTCCCAGAGATGATCGATCTCCGGGAAAATGCCCTGCTCGTGGGTGAAGATCACCGTGATACCCCCGGCCCGCCGGCTTATCTGCCGGCAGACCTCCTCTTTTGCCGGGCAGTCCAGCGAGGAGAACGGCTCATCGAGCAGCAGCAGATCGCATTCCTTTGAGAGGATACAGGCAAGGTGCAGGCGCTTGAGCTCCCCCCGGGAGAGGGAAAGGACCGGTATTTCCGGCAACACATCGATGCCTGCCTGCCGGATCACGGCTCCCGGTTCAAAGCCCCACGATGCACACTCCTCTGCCACCGAGAGCCCGGTCACGTGGAACTCGGGAAACTGGAAAGAGACGAGCACGCTCCTGATCCCCTCGCGGACCACTGCGCCACTTGTTGGGGCATGCAGGCCGGCCATCATCAGGGCAAGAGTGGACTTCCCGCTCCCGACATCGCCGCTTACCAGGTGAATGCCCGTTTCGAAAATCCCGTGCGCCTCAAGCGACCAGAAAGGGCGACGGGTGTTGCCATGATCGAGTACGAGCCTCAAGGCGTGCATCTCCAGGAAAGAGGATAAAACGGCGTATCGGCCAACCGGGAAAAGACCTCCCCGGGCGTACCCGCGTGGAGCACCTGCCCTTTTTCAAGAAAAAGCAGGTGATCGCTGCTTGCCGCAGTATCCATCTGCTGCGTGCACCGGATCACGTACATGGCACCGGAGGCACGGATCGCGCCCTCAAGCCACCCGCACCGGCCAGAATCGAGATGCGAATCGCACTCATCTAGTACGAGAACGCGTGGCCGGCCGATAACCGCAGCAGCAAAAGCAACCAGCACCTTCTCCCCGCCGCTCAGTTCCCCCATCCGGCGGTCCAGGAGATGTCCGATGCCGAGACGTTCCGCACATTCCTGCACCATGTGTCCGGTCTCTTCGCAGGGAGTAAACCGGAACCGAAGGGGAGAGGCAAGTTCGTCCTTTACCGTGGAAAATAGGATGTTGCGGTCCGGGAATTCGTTGACGTACCCGGCGTCCGTTTCCCGTGGGGGTAATGTGTCCACAAAGATGGTTCCGCTCCCGGGTTCTGCAATACCGGCGCACAGTTTCAAAAATGTGCTCTTGCCGCTGCCGTTTTTCCCAATCACTGAGGTGATGCCGGGGGAGATATCCAGGGCATCGATAGCAAAGGCTCGGTACCGGAGATCCCGAATAGTGATCATGACAAGTCCCGGCCAAGGTAGTAGACTGCACCCACCTTCACCGCTTCACCGGGAATAAAAACTGCCAGTCCAAGGACAAATGCCGCAGCCGGGGCCATGCCCGTGGAAACGATCAGCCATGCCATCCCACAGAGAAGAATGAGCAGATCGCCGCTGGCAAGCCCGGCAATCCGGATCACAGCCTTGCCGGATTCATACGCAAAGCCGGAAACCAGAACTGCCAGGATAAAACCGACAAGATATCCTCCCGTCGGCCCCAGAAGGATACCCATTCCTGCTACGCCATTGTGGAAAACAGGCAGCCCGAGCACACCCAGTACTACATACAGGGTGACCGGGATGACGGCGTCGCGCTTCATCACCGCTGCTGCGAGCAGGACAAAAAATGTCTGGAGGGTAAAGGGGACGGGGATAAACGGAACTGATATCCACCCTCCAAGAGTGATAAGTCCAATAAAGGCCGCTGTATATGCAACGCGGCGTGAGCGTGCGAGATCGCCAAACATCGTAAACCTCTGAAATTTTGGAGGTTGACGATAAAAAGGATTGCTTACTGGTGGAAACAGTCTCCGGCAATTACCCGTTCGAGCTTGCCGTTGTCTTTCCGGATGATAAGCGCACCAAACTCATCGATGTCGACCGCCTCACCGGAAAAGCTGTTCTTTAAGGTTCGTATATCCACGCGGTGTTCGAGCGTGCAGGAGAGGCTCTTCCATTCCCGGATAATGGTATCGTACTCCCCGCTCTCGACAAGGAGATACTGGCTCTCGAATTCCTTTAAGACCCGTGCCAGAAACGCAGCCCGGTCCACTTCATGGCCGAGCTCTGCGGAGATCGACGTGATGAGATCCCTTAGCCCGGGTGCAAACTGGGCAAGCGAGATATTGGCATCGATGCCCATGCCAAGCAGGCAGTAGTGCACGGTATCGGACTCGGCCGCAAGCTCAAGGAGCAGCCCGGCAACTTTCTTGTTCCCGATAAAGATGTCATTGGGCCATTTGATCAATGCACTCAGGGAGAACTCTTTTCGTATCGCCCGGGCCACAGCCACCGAGCCGGCCATGGTTATCATAAAGACATGGTCGATCGGTATATGGGGTTTGAGCACAACGGTTACCCAGATCCCGCCACTGGGCGAGACCCAGGCCCGGCCCATACGACCGACACCGCCGGTCTGCTCCTCGGCGATGATCACCATGCCGTGCATCTTCTCCACATCGCCCTCGGCACAGAGCTGCTTTCCCGCCCAGATAGTAGAGGGGGTGTTCTCCAGGTACCGCATCTTCTTGCCGATGAACTTTGTGTGGAGTTTCTTGTGGATCTCGTAAGGCAGCAGCTTGTTGCTCATCCTTGTCAAGCGGTAGCCTTCCTTCTGCGACGACGAGATATCGTACCCCATCATCCGCAGTTCGTTGATATGTTTCCAGACAGCGGCACGGGTGATCCCGAGTTCGTTGCTGATCACTTCGCCCGAGACCGGCCCATCCGCCTTCTCGAGAACCGCCATGACCTTGAACGCAGAATCGGGCAAACCGCGTCACCTCCGGGAATCACTGGCCTCTTCAGGCAGCGGGCAGGGATCCTTTCCGCAGACCTGCTTGATGATCGCGGACTGGTCCTCCATGAGCGTAGCAAGATCGAAGATCCCGGTCACATCCACCACCCCAAGCGCCCCGATCACCTTTCCCTCGTGATCGCGGATGGGAGCAACGGTTACCGGCACTCCCTTGTACGCACCATTCTCAGGAGTGGTTTTGATCACCCGGTTTGTCGCAATGGCCTGTTCGAGCACCGGACCCGTATAATTGCGGTCGACTACCCTGCCATCCTCGATCCGGATCCCGGGCTTCTGGAGCGATTTTGCCGTCACCGGCAGGCGGTGGATGATCTCGTGGATGGCAAGAACCACCGGTTCAAGATCTGCTGCCTCCGCTGTTTCGCAAAACGTGTAACGGTGCATCGGACATACCTCATATCAATCTGGTAATGTTCTTTCTAAAATAAGGTTTGGATGCCGCTACAACAGAAGTTTTTCACAAAGGCACGGGACGGGTACTCGTGTACACTTGTCACGATCACGGTTCCTTTCCCAAGATTTTTTTCTATGATGAGCGAGGCATCCCCGGAGATGCCCGCAGTGGTACCCCCATGTAAGGGAAATGATCCATCGCATTCGATACAGGAAGGATCGTAATCCTCCACGAGGGATCCTCCAAGGTCCGATCCACTGCAGTTCACGGACCGGGAAGAGAATTCATGCCGGTACTCGACCGGAAATGGCAGCCAGTCATAAACTCCGGGCCGATCGATTGCGGCACCATAGACGAGGAGGTTGCCACCATTTTCCACGAACCTCTGGATCCGGCCCGATGATGACCGGAGCGCCGGGAGCAGCCGGCAGTAGGCCGGGTTTGCAAAGCCGGTAGGAATGATCAGGCAGGAAAATGACCCGCGAAAGTACGGAGCAGCGAGCATATACGGGGTGACCAGTTCGCAGGGAACACCACATTCCTCAATATAACGGATAAACGGCTGGGGTGTCTCCCAGACAAAGCCCGCCCGGCAGCTCAACCCTTGATCACCCCAAGGGGGGTGAGCCGGGCCACAAGCGTAGAGAGGCCGGCGTCGTGAACTACCTGTACAACCTCGCTGCTGGGCTTGTACACATCCGGCGCTTCATCGGCAATCGCTGCTTCGTTGGGTGCACGGACAATGATTCCACGGGCAAGGAGTGCGTCTGCCACCTCTTTTCCGGTCAGCTTCTTTTTTGCCTGCGACCGGCTCATGATCCGGCCCGACCCATGACAGGTACTCCCGAACGTCCGTTCCATTGCCGTTGCTGTCCCTGCAAGGACGTACGAGGAGGTTCCCATGCTCCCGGGGATGATAACCGGCTGGCCTATTGCCGCAAGATCTCCCGGGAGATCGGGAGCACCGGGCCCGAACGATCGGGTGGCACCCTTTCGGTGCACAAGAAGCCGGGCACGGCGCCCTTCCACGGTGTGTTCCTCGATCTTTGCCACATTGTGGGCAACATCATATACGAGGGGCATGCTCTCGTAATCCATGCCAAACATCCGGACAAATTCCTTGCGGGCCGCATGAAGGATCATCTGGCGGTTTGCCCAGGCATAGTTCGCCGCGGCAGCCATGGCACCATAATAGGCTTGCCCTTCAGGTGACCCGGCCGGGGCGCAGGCCAGCTGGCGGTCGGGAAGAGCGATGTTGTATCTTTTTGTGGCGGTTTCCAGCACCTTAAGATGATCAGTACAGACCTGGTGACCGAGTCCCCGGGAGCCGCAGTGTATCATGCAGCAGACCTGCCCCATTTTTACGCCAAAGGCTGCCGCTGCTTTCTCATCATATATCTCGCTTACTTCCTGGAGTTCAAGGAAATGGTTTCCCGAACCGAGCGTCCCTCCCTGGGGGATCCCCCGGGCCCGGGCTTTTTCCGAGACTGCCCGGATATCGGCATCATTCATCGCGCCGCCCTCTTCGCACCGGGTGAGATCCCGCGTGGTCCCATATCCCGTCTCCACAGCCCAGCGTGCCCCTTTTACCATCATTGATAAGAGTGCTTCCTTTGGGATCTTTGCAGTGCTTTTTGCGCCTACGCCGGTAGGTACCGCACGGTACAGAGACTCAATGAGTTCGCGGGGCTTTTTTATATCCGCTCTCACAAGCGGGGTTGTAAAAAGCCGGACCCCGCAGTTGATATCAAAGCCCACCCCACCCGGAGAGATAACACCCTCATCGAGCGAGAACGCCCCTACTCCCCCTATGGGAAACCCGTAACCCCAGTGGAGGTCCGGCATGCCAAGCGAGTACCGCACGATACCAGGCAGCGTGGCAACGTTTGCCAGCTGCTGCAACGCACCCGGTTCGAGAAGTCCCGCAAGGGCCTCCGAAAGGAAAAATCGCCCCGGCACCCGCATTCCAGGAACATATCCGACCGGAATCTCCCATTCGTCCGTACCAACCCGTATTATACCGTCAGGCATTTTTTCCCCGTCATACATCAAATAAGATGTCCAGCATATATCCTTTGGCATCCTGAACAATCGACATGCCCGAGTACGAGATCCCTTTTACCTCAGTACCCATCGCGTGCCGCGCCCGATCGAACGGTTCGCCTTCGAGAACTGCATGGAGCCGCGTCCCGTCAAGCCGGACGCGGGCATCCCGGAAAACCAACCCGTCCACTTCGGAAACATAGAGCACCTCGGACAGGAAATCACAGAGAAGTGATTGTGGGTCATCCGCGCAGAGGTCGATAGTCCTTGTTACATTGCCGATCCGGTCCTCCCCGTACATCACCTGCATCAGCGCCCGAAATGCTTCCTCAAAAAGCCCTTCCCGGGTGGGCGCACGGGCCCGGATTTTCACATCGGCCGTATGAGAGAGCTCTTCGTAGCTCATTCTCCCTCAAACCCTTCCGGACATTCTTCGAAGAATGGGATCATATCGGCCCGGATCTCATCGAGAAAACGCGCCTGGTGGATGGAAATGTAGATCGTATGGCGTGCAGCCTGGATCAGGATATCGCTCTTTTTGGGAGGTTTTATGCGCACAGGAAGGAGAACCGGCCCACCGCAGGATGTGCAGATCCTAAAATCGCAGTCCCTCTTTTCGATGTACCGGATAACATCGGGTGCAATGGCAATCCGGGAAACACCGGAAGAATCAGGAGAATAACCTGGCATTATGCCGGTACTATTTCCCTCGTTGGTAAAAAACGGTTATGGTTAGAATGGATACACTCATGCACCGGCAAGCCGTACGACCATCGCCGCGTACTTCTCCCTGAGCTCGTAGGTCGTGACCCCGCCGGAATTCCTGCTCACTTTCAGGATGCCGATCCGGGAGGCAATAATCCCGACCATCGATGCAATCGTATGGAACGATACGCTGAACTGTCCTTTAAGGTCTTCAAGGATGTCAGCGATGGTGGTCTGCCGGAATCGTAAGAAGAGTCGGAGCACTTCCCGCCGGATGCCGGTCTTATCCCGGTGAAGATAGGACTTAAGCCTCCCCTCGATGATCCGTTCGATCTCAAACTGAGATCTCATGCGTTAGTATCACGGCCTTTTCCATATATATTTTTTGTTTTTTTCCTTTTTACAAACCCCGATTGGAAATCCCGCCATTCCTGCAGGTGACAGGAATATTCTGCGAAATTATCGCGCAGCCATCTGCCGCATTTGCTGTACAGGCAGACTCTGCGGAGGCGGGGAATCGTCATCGCGTATCTGGTACTTATTTATCGTTCATGAGCAGATGAATACAGCATGGGGTTATTTCATTATAACATCGAGAAATATTCACCAAAGCAACTGGTGATAATCCCGCTGGTGCTGCTGGCCATATCGCTTGTGGTGCTTGCATATGTCACGCTCACGGCGGGAATGCCGGTCAGGCCGGGGATCGATTTCTCCGGCGGGACTGCCATATCCGTTATCACGCCGGATACCACGGATCAGATTCAGGCGACGTTTACCGGGTACCCCCTTGTGAGCATCAGCCAGGGTCTCAACAATGGTAAATTCATCACGTTCGGGCCAATGAGTGATACGCAGTACCAGAGTCTGACGGCCCTTGTGGAAAGCAAATACCCCGATGCACAGATCAACCAGATCGGGGAATCGTTCGGGAAGACTCTGCAGGACCAGGCATTTATTGCCTTAATTATTGCCTTTATCGGGATGGCAATTGTGGTCTTTGTCTCGTTTAGGACCTTTATCCCCTCTGTCGCAGTAGTCCTCTCCGCATTTGCGGACATGGTCATGACCGCTGCGATGATGAACGTGCTGGGCATCCAGCTCACGCTTGGGACGGTTGCGGCGCTCCTGATGCTGATCGGTTATTCTGTGGACAGTGATATCCTGCTCACAACAAGGGTACTCAAACGTCAGGGCAAACTCAACGACAAGCTTGCCGGTGCATTCCATACCGGTATCATTATGACCTCAACCACGATTGCGGCGGTAACGGTGCTGCTGATAGTATCCTGGGCCGGGCAGGTCGAAGTGGTAGAGGAAATATCGGCAGTTCTCCTTATGGGCCTTTTCTTTGATATCCTCAACACCTGGCTTACGAATGTCGGTATCCTGAAATGGTATGTTCAGAAGGGAGGCGGGAAATGAAGCCGGAACGGATCAAGGACATGTTCAGGGACTGGCGGGTTTTGGTTCTCATTACCCTTCTCGTCCTCGCGATCATCGCCATCTACCCGCACTTCGACAGTAATGGCAACCTCACCACCAATCTCCAGTATGGCCTCGATCTCCAGCAGGGAGCCTGGCTCCAGCTTGAATTCAAGGCTGAAGTGGTAGGTTTTACCACAACGGAGCCAGTCGATACGTTCGTGACCAACCTCTCAAAAAGTCTTGACACGGATGTGGTTCTGGTCGATGCAAACCATGTCGAGATCCGGAAATCCTACACGCAGGACGAACTTGCACCGTATTTTGCCGCTGAAGGAGGGACCATTGTCTCGTACCAGCCCGGCATCTCCTCGAGTACAGCAGACCTGGTAAAACAGATCCTCGAGCAGAAGATCAATGCGATGGGCACCAAAGATGCAAAGGTCAATACTCTCACCGGGATGAACAACGTGGCCCGGTACGTGCGCGTGGAGATGGCCGGCGTTGACATGAACCAGGCCCAGCAGATCGTGGGCAAGCAGGGCAAGTTCGAGATCCGTATCCAGACTACAGGAAACCAGTCCGAGCATGTCCTCTTTGGAGATTCAATAACCAGTGTCCAGTCACCCAGCCAGCAGCCGGCGGGCAGCGGCGACTGGGGGGTTGGCTTTACCTTAAGCTCAGACGGCGCAGCCACATTCCAGAACGCGGCGATCAAGTACGGTGCCACCACCGACCCAAGCAACCACAAGCTCACCATGCTGCTCGACAACCAGACCGTGTACTCGGCCCCGCTTTCCCAGCAGCTGGCAGCATCGCTCGTGTCTGAACCCACTACCCAGCTCTTCGCATCTACCGGCTCCGGTACATCCGGTGAGCAGCAGGCAACCGACCTTGAAATCCAGCTTCGGGCCGGGGCACTGCCGGTCGATGTCTCAGTTGCCGGGTCAGGTTCGACTTCTGCGTCGCTTGGCCAGCACTACATGGAGATGTGCCTGCTCGCGGGTATCCTTGCGCTGATCATGGTCGCATTTGTGATCTTCTACCGGTACCGCGAGCCGAGGATCGTGCTGCCCATGGTGCTGATCAATGCATCAGAGATCGTGATCCTGCTGGGGTTCATCAGCGTGATCAAGTTCCAGATGGACCTGCCGACAATCGCCGGTCTCATTGCAGTGCTCGGGACCGGTATCGACCAGCTGGTCGTTATTACCGATGAGATCCTCCACGAAGGGTTGGTTCCCTCCCCCAATGTATACTTAAAAAGACTGGCCCGGGCGCTCACCATTATCATGATCGCGGCGGCCACGGTGATTATCGCGATGCTGCCGCTCGCACTTATGGATCTCTCCACGCTCAAGGGATTTGCCATCATCACTATCATGGGCGTCATCGTGGGCGTCGTGGTGACCCGGCCGGCTTACGGCAGGATCATCATGGAGATCCTCTCCGAATAACAATACCATAGATTTATCTTTTTTTTTACCCACTACTCTAGCGGGTATGATGCTATGACAAAACCTGTTCTGTATGACTTTTTTGCCACGTGGTGCGGCCCCTGCAAAATGCAGACACCCATTATCGAGGAACTGGCAAAGACACTGGGCGACGCAGTGGAGATAAAAAAAGTGGATGTCGACGAGAACATGGAGCTTGCTGAGAAATATGGTATCCGCGTGGTACCCACCCTGATCATCGAAAAGGACGGGAAGATTGTCCAGACACTGGAAGGCGTAACCGATGCAGCAACGCTTGAAAAACTGCTCCGGCCGCTGGTGGGATAAGTGAAGATTGGCATTGTCGGCGGGACCGGGGATATCGGAGAGGGCATGGCCATGCGTCTCTCCCCGGTCTTTGACATTGTTGTCGGTTCGCGGGAGCAGGATAAAGCCGAAGCCAGTTGTACTGCCACGCGCGAGATGCTGAAACACCGGGGCCAGGAATGCACTCTCCATGGCGTCTCCAACCAGGACGCCGTAGACAAGGCAGATATTGTTATCCTTGCAGTCCCGTTTAAGCATGTTGTACCGACCCTTTCAACACTTCACGGGTTTGAGGACAAGATCGTAATAAGCCCGGTCAACCCAATGGAGAAACATGACCATTTCGTCTTTGTCCCCCCACCGGAGGGATCGGCGGCACTGCTGATCAAAAAACTCCTGCCAAAAGAGGTGCGGCTCTGCTGCGCATTCAATACCATTGCGGCAAACCGGTGGAAGGCCATTGAGGAGGAACTGGCATACTCGGTGCCGGTCTGCGGGGATGATGAGGATGCCAAACACCAGGTGATGGCAATGGTGAACCGGATCTCAGATCTCCAGGCGTTTAATGCCGGGCCGCTCTCTGTCGCGCCGCTGATCGAATCGCTCACGCCGCTGGTGCTCAATATAGCACGGTACAACAGGATGCATGATGTCGGCATCCAGTTCCGTTAAGAACGCAAAAAAGGCAGGAGAGATCGCGAGTATCCTTGCGGCCATATTCGGCGAAATCCCGTGGTGGCCCGGGGATACCGACGAGGTTATGATCGGGGCTATCCTGACCCAGCAGACCTGGTGGGAGAACGTGGAACAGGCACTCCGGCTGCTCAGGGAAAAGGATCTCTGCACCTTGGCAGCCATTGTTGCAGCTGAACCTGACAGGATCGAAGCCGCGATCCGGTGCACGGGATTTTACCGGATGAAAACGCGCCGGCTCAAGGCTCTTGCGGCATATGCCACCGGACCCTGTGGGGGTGTGGAGGCCATGGAGACAATGCCCACCGAAGTGCTCCGCGCAGGGCTCCTGGGTGTGAACGGGATTGGCGAGGAGACTGCGGACAGCATTCTCTGTTATGGGTTTGGCCGGGCGAGTTTTGTGATCGATGCCTATACGGACCGGATATCCCGCTGCGCGGGCATCGCCGCTCCGCGTTGTGGCCTCAAAGATCTTTTTGAGAGCGTACTTGAAAAAGATCAGTATGTCTATCGCCAGACCCATGCCCATATCGTTGAATACGCCAAAGGCTGGTGTACAAAAAAGAGGTGCGAAGGATGCAGGATTACGGCTTTGAACGGATAGGAAAACGGCTGTTTGCAGAACACCTTGTCGGCGGGAACTTCGGGAATATCAGTGTGCGGGACGGGGAGAAAGGATTTTTTGTCAAACGAACCGGGACCTATCTTGATGATCCCGGGGATCCGGCATTTGTTCCATTCCATGGGGAGGTCCCAAAAGATGCCTCAAGCGAGTACCGCGTTCACCTCGCAGTGTACAGAAAAACTGCATACAAAGCAATTGTCCATGCCCATCCTCCCTATGCTGTTGCCGCCTCGCTTGAGGCAGACGAAATCCGGCCGCTGGACAGCGAAGGGATCATGTTCTGTCCACTCATCCCGGTGACCTCAGGCGATCCCGGGACGCAGGGTCTTGCTGACGCGGTGACGGCCGCAATGCTGCACCATAAACTGGTCATTGCCCGGGGGCACGGGACATTTGCGGGTGGCGCAACTCTGGACGAGGCATTCCAGCTCACTTCCCTTGCTGAACATGCCTGCCGGGTAATCGCGTTCAGGAAGATGTTTCTCTGAACCTGGCGGATAACCGGATTTTTTCCAGACACTTAAGCAGCGTGGCCGGACATTTTTTTATCCGGTCCTCTCCCTTGTTAACCAGGGGTTGGGACAATCAATCTCCATGATCGATTGGTCTTATCATTTTTTTTTTTGAACCTCATGGGGGTTGGGGGGCTACCCCTGATCCGCGTGCGTTAAGAGTTGCCCCGATCATTTCTGAAATTAGCCGGACCGATCGATTTTGTGTACGATCGGACCGACCACCCCGTCTCTCCTGAAGTTCCAAGGGAAGTGCTGGTTTTGATACTGGAGCAAAAGAGGTCATCCCGACCAGTTTTGAATTTTATCGGTCCGTCTATTTTTTTTTCGGAGCATCATATTGGGGGGAGGGGATGACCGTTTTTTTGGGAGTCGGGGTGGCCCATCATAATAAAAGGTGGGGGTACCCTTTCTCTTCACGTATAAGGTGGCTAAAAGAGTCCTGCTGTTTTTAAAAAATGAGAGCCGCCCTGAAAAAGGTGGGGAAAATAGAATAACGAATGGGATCACTTTGGCTGCCGGGGTTGCTGGTTCAGCTGGATCTCCCGGATAATCTCCCGGTGGAAGACAAGCAGCATATCAGAGATCATCCCGAACATGAAGATCTCGATCCCTACTACGATCAGGAGCACCGTGAGGATGGTGAGAGGGATATGCTGGATATTACGAAACCATTCCAGCAGCACATATACCCCGGTGAGCAGCCCCAGGACAGAAATAGACAGCCCCATAATGCCGAAATAAAACATCGGGTTGTTGACCCGGGCAAGCCGGTAGATGGTGGTCACGATCCGGATCCCATCGTGGAACGGGGAGAGTTTTGTCGGCGTTCCCGGGCGGCGGGAGTACCGGATCGGTACAACCATGATCCGCTGGCCGTTTCTGACCGCCTCAACAGACATCTCGGTCTCAATCTCAAAGCCGGTCTCCTTTAAGTTCATCTGCTGGATGGAGAGCTTGGTAAAGGCCCGGTAGCCGGAAAGAATATCGTGGAGGTCACGGCTGTGGGCAAGCTTGAAAAAGAGATTAAGCATGTGGTTGCCAAAGAGGTTGAGATGTGAGAACGACCCTTCCTCTGCATTGATAAGCCGGTCTCCGATCACCTGATCGAATCCCAAAAAGAGCGGAGTAAGCATCTTTTCCGCGTCCTTGGCCGAGTACGTCCCGTCACCATCAACCATCAGGATATAGGGCTCTTCGATGATCTCGAATGCCTCAATGATAGCGTTGCCCTTGCCCTTGCCGGACTGGGTACGGACTACTGCCCCGGCCTCCCGCGCATTCTTAACGGTATTGTCCGTGCTTTTACCATCGATGACAAGGATGCGGTTAAAGCCAAGGCTTTTAAAATCCTTAATCACCGGACCGATGGTTAAGCTCTCATTCAGCGTGGGGATAAGGATGCAGACCTCATCTTTGTTAAATTTCATTGGTATACTATTTTTACCGCGGTATCATAAGTGCTTCTATGCACCTCCAGAAAAAGGGCCTGCGGGTGCTCGGTATCGCTGATAGTTATTCCGGGCGGGAGCACTCGATCCTTGCCGGGATCGTGATGCGCCGGGATCTTGTCATTGATGGAACGGCATTCTCCCAAGTCACCGTCGGCGGAATGGATGCAACGGAGGGCGTTCTTACCCTCATCCGGGCACTTGATCGCCGGGATATCAACGCGATCTTCCTTTCGGGCTGCGTGATCGCTTTTTTCAACATTATCGATCCCCGGCGCGTACAGGAATGCACGGGGCTGCCGGTCATCTGCGTGTCCTACGAGGAATCCTTTGGTCTGGAAGGAGACATCCGTCATCATTTTCCCGGGGATACCAAGCGGCGGGACGCCTACCGGAGCCTTGGGGAAAGGATACCACATACACACCCAAACGGGCAGATGGTGTTCATTCGCAGCTGGGGCATAGGTTTTTGCGAGGCCGCTCAGCTCTGTTCGGCTTTTACCAGCGAAGGAAAGATCCCCGAGCCCCTCCGCGTTGCACGGATATCAGCCCGGGCGGTCCACGAATTTACCCGGCGGGCGGATACAGGTACGGGAGGCGATGCAGCGGATTCCCTGGCCTCGTCAGGAGAGTTCATATCTGGCAAGGATGATAAATAGAAAAGAAATATCCGAGGTACATGAATGACACAACAGACAGAAAAACTTTCCCGCTGGGTATGTCTCGAATGCCATTACATCTATGATCCAGAGAAAGGGGATAAAACACAGGATGTCCCTCCGGGGATCCCCTTTGAGAAACTGCCCGACACCTGGATCTGCCCGATCTGCAAGATCCGCAAGATCAAGAAAGGCGTATTCAAAAAACTCGATGAGTAAAAACCGGCAATGCCCGGTTTTCTTTTTTGCCAGAAGTTATGCCGTGTACGTGTGACGCGAAAGTAACTGGCGCGTGGTGTTGTCATACACTTCAAAGGTAACCTGATCGCCCGGATGGAACGTCCCGTCACGGAAATCAACAAAAATCATTTCAACAGGGTTCCAGAAAAACCCCTGCGATCCCGGCCCGCCCATCGTCTGGATCTTATAATGGTGGGTCGGAATAAAATCGTGCCCGTTCAGGGTCTCTATCCGGCAGTCCAGTTTTTCTCCGTTCCGGTAGATCTCAGCATAGAGATTGCTGTTACGGTAACTTGTTGTCCCGGTGTTCATGACCACCATATAACTGTCAAAATTTCTAATGCCATTCTGGTCGTGTTTTATATTTGTAATCTTGAAGATCGCAGGAACAGAAGGATCATAAAGGTACGGCAGGCGGAACATCAGCAGGACGAGGACAGCAAGGATAAGGGTTATCGCAAGCATCAGCATTATTCCCAGTGCAGGTGAGGCTGCCTCCTGACGCTTGGCTGATGAGTGCACATTCTTTGGATCTTTTCATCAAGTGCAATAAACATGTCCGGAAAGAGTACGCGACATTATGTCATGTATAAAACCATTTTTTCGATCAGAATAACGAAAAGCCGGGACAAGATTCTCCGGCCGCCCGGGTCCCGGTCATGGATTGCGGATGAGAAAAGAAGTTTGGTCCCGGCCTGATGCCGGAAATAAGGGCAGGATCCTGTTCAGGGGTGGGCGGGACTTATAGTTTCCTGCAAATCTTTCTCCGACGGAGGCACTCCAGTACCCTTCCCGGGACAGGGACGTTCCCGGAGAGATGGTGCCAACTCATTCCATGATTTTTCGTTTAAATCGTTCTTTTTAAAAATAACCTGTTTTAATCAAAAACAGACCGTGCAAATTAGCGGCCTTTGTACGGGCCCCAAAAATGGGATGCTAAATGAGTCCAGCAGGGTCACGAAAGGGGGCTGGATTGCGAATACGGCCCGAAATAAACGAGAATCTGCACCCCCGGAATTACAACCGGCAAATCCGGAAAAAAATCCGGGGATCGGCAACCCGGGGCCCCAATGCGGGGTGAGAACGGGCATCCTGATGACGAGATCCCCCCCCCGTTTTTCTGCAAGGTACCACAGCTGAATGCCTCCCTAGCCCGGGACATTACCGGGCACTATAATTTAGAATTTTTCCGGGAATGTGATCACAAAACTTGTCCCTTGTTGGGAGACGATGGCAATCTCCCCGCCGAGCTGGCGCACCAGTACCTGGACCAGCTGCATCCCGAGCGTGGCTGTGCTGTGGAGATCGAAATTCGCCGGGAGACCGGTCCCATCATCACCTGCCTTAAGAGTGAACCGGTGGTCCGGGGAAAGGTTCAGGGAGATCTTCACAGTCCCTGAAGCTCTCCCCTTGAAGGCATACTTCAGGGAATTGGTCAGCAGCTCGTTGATGATAAGGCCGCAGGGAATTGCAGTATCCAGGTTGATATTGACATTCTCGACATTCACCTCAAACCGGATATCGGCCTGGACCACGTAAGCTTCCTGAAGTTCTGACACCAGGGACTTGATATACTCTGCAACATTGATGAACCCGAGGTGCCGCGACTGGTAAAGTTTCTCGTGAACCAGTGCCATGGAGCGCACGCGGCGCTGGCACTCGTTGAGCTTCTCGGCCGATTCCGGGTCACTGATATAATTGGACTGGAGTTGCAAAAACCCCGAGATCACCTGCATGTTATTCTTGACCCGGTGATGGACTTCCTTGATAATGACCTCTTTTTCCCGGAGAGATTCTTCGAGCTGGTTCTCGTACCGTCGCCTGTCCGTGATATCCAGGTGGATGCCCACAAAGGAGAGGATCGTTCCTGTACCATCCCGTAAAGGCGAACCGCGGCTCAAAACGAAGTGCTCTCCCCCGGCCTTATCAAAGAGGCGGTACTCGTAGTCCCAGAACCCGCCGGTCCGCACAGTCTCAATCCAGTCGTTTTTCGTGCGCTCCGCATCTTCCGGCGAGAGACGTTTCATCCAGCCAAAGTGTGCGCATTCCTCAAGTTTCATGTCAAGAAGTGCCAGGAAGGAATCCGAGCAGTAGGTAAACTGGCCGGCTGCATCGGCAATCCAGACGCCATAGGGAATGAGCTCGCCGGTCTTCCGGAAGCGCTGTTCGCGTTCGCGGATCTGGGCTTCGGCCCGTTTTCGCTCCGAGATATCCCGGATAATACTGATAACCGCAGGGCGGCCTCGGAATTCGATAAGGCTGCTGCTGATCTCAGTAGGGATTTTCGTTCCGGACCGGTAGTGGTGAATTGTTTCGTAAATCAGGAAACCTTTGTGTTCAAGTTCCCGCAGGGATATACGCGTTTTTTCGGCGCATGACGCAAGATCGAGATCCGTAAAGTGCATCGTTTTAAGCTCTTCTGCGGAATAGCCCGAGCGCTGGCAGGCAATCCGGTTTGCTGCCAGGATCAGGCCGCTCCTGTCATGGATGACAATGGCATCGCCGGCCCGGTCAAAGAGCATCTGGTACTGAAGCTCGGTTTCACGGAGCTGGTCACACACCTTTTTGCGCTCACTGATATCTGCAACCGAAGTGGTAACAAGGTTCTCAGTACTACAGGACATCGTAATCTGGCACCAGACCCGGCTGCCATCCTTTTTTGCAAACACGGTTTCTGCATCATTTACCGCGCTGCCCGACCGGATCCGGGAGATGAGTGCATTCATCTCCCCGGGGGATTCCCATATATCAGAGAGTTTTTTATCGTCCAGCTCCCGCTCATCGTACCCCAGGAGATTATTGAGCCGGATGTTGTGCTGCTGGATTCTCAGAGTCTCAAGATCAAAAGTGAAGATCCCGGACTGGGAACTCATGAAGATGTCCCTGAATGTACGCTGCTTTGCCAGCTCGTTTGTGTACGCAGAGATCAGGACACCCAGCGAGACAAAGATATAGAACCAGATACTACTGGAAGCAAGAAGGTGCAGGTCGAGCGCGCCATACATGTACACGGTGCCCAGATACAGCCACCCAAGAACAATGGTAAAATAAATTCCCATCCTCGGCCACGCATAGGCAACAAGGATAACAGGGACGAGGTACAGGTAGGGGTATACATCAACAAGGCCGTTCCTGAGAGAAAAGATCGTAATAAGGATACTGGCAATGGACAGGAGGGCCGCCAGCAGGATGATGACAAACCGGGACTTCCTGATTTCTGGCATGAGGATTCACTTCCTGGGCAGTGTTTTTGCGCTTGTTATCCAGCGTATCCGTGATTTACCAATCCTTTCATCAGAGCCCCGGCATTATATAGTTTTATATAAATCGCGTACAACGGTTACTCAAGGGAACTGAACCGGAAACCGCGGGAGTGGTATGTATTAATCCCCTATTTCCGGACGTAACTGTACCTTGCCAGATCACAGAAGAGAAGGGATCCGTGGAACATGCAGCAGAAAAAAATCCTTATCGTGGAGGACGAAGGGGTCGTTGCCCTCTCGCTCCAGTCCATCCTGACAAAAATGGGATATACGATTATCGGCACCGCCATCACCGGGGACGAGGCCATTTCACTCACCCGGGACCGGCAACCCGATGTTATCCTCATGGACATCCATATCAAGGGATCGTCTGACGGTATCCAGACTGCCGAGAAGATTAACGAGTTTTCCGATGTACCGATTATTTACCTCACAGCCTATGCCGATGACGAGACGGTAGCCCGCGCCATCAAAACACGGTCGCACAGTTACCTGGTAAAACCGGTCAACCAGAGAGAGCTGTACTCGAATATCGAATTTGCCATCTACAAGCACCGCCTCCATGACCGCGCAGGAACCTCACGGGAAAACCTCGAGCTGTTCATGACCAAGGTAAAAGATGCCGGTTTTGTGATCGATCTCAAAAACCGGATCCTTTCCACCAACCCTGCTGCAGAGGTGTTGACCGGGTACAAGACGGAGGAGATGAAAGGGATGAACTTTTTTGATCTCATGAATCTTGCTCCCTCTCACCGGGGGGATGCGGGGGACGAAACCATCCAGAGACTCCTTGCTCTTGAGGCCCTCGATTATCTTGCGCCGGTTGCAACGTTTTCCACAAGGAGCGGAAAACGGAGGACCGGGGTGTTCCGGACCGGGCTGGTCCGGGAAGAAAAAGACGATCATAAGAGCATCTTCATCCTGGTAAGCGAGATCGATCCGGCGGATTTTACAAAAGAATAACTGATGATCCAAAAAACCCAAAAATCCACACTTACCCTTCGATACCGTAGTGCTTTCGCAAAAACATTCTCACTTTTTCAGAATCAAGGTACCCTGCGTGCATCCGCCCGAGAATCTGATCGATCTCACGGGATTTTTCAATGATCTTCCGGGAGTTCTCATCCTCTTTGAGCCCGGCCAGCATGACGATAACAGCAAGAGGGTTTCGGATGTGATCGTTAAGGGTTGCAAACTGCTGGAGGTTCTGCTCGATCTGCTGGAAGGCCCTGCGCTGCTGCTCCTCAATCTCTTTTTTCCGGGTAATATCCCTGCCCACAGACTGGTACTCGGTCACGTTCCCGGCTCCATCGAAAAAGGCGCGGTTGCTCCATTGCTGCCAGGCAACAGAACCGTCACCCCGTGTGCACCGATATTCGATGAGACCGACCGGGTGTTCCGGCACCAGCGATGCAAAATGGTCATTAACTGACTGCTGGTCATCCGGATGTATGGGGAGACGGAAGATATATCCCACCGTTTTATTCTCATCAAGGGCAAAGTAGTCGAGAAACGCCTTGTTGGCAAAGAGGATCCGCCGGTCCACCCGGAACCGGTAGATCAATTCTGACTGGTCCTGGACCACTGCCCGGAACCGCTTTTCACTCTCCGTGAGTGCCTCTTCGGCCCGGACACGGTCGCTGATATCCATCCAGACTCCGATGATGCCCAGAGTCCTGCCGCTGCTGTCATTGAATGTGGCTTTTTTAACGATGATATCACGGACCGATGCATCCTGGTGAGGGAATTTGATCTGGTAGACCTGAATACCCTGGTGACTGATCAGGTACTGGTCCTTGAGCGCGGTCAGTGCCGCCAGATCCTGAGGCGCAATATCATTTGTGGTCTTTCCAATGATGGCATCCCGTGAAAGGCCCAGATAACTTTCAAAGGTCCTGTTGCACCCAAGGTACCTGAAATTACTATCCTTGTAATATACCGGGCTTGGGATCGTATCGATGAGCTGCTGGAGGAAATGCACCTGGTGATCGAGATCCGCGGTTCGTTTGCAGACCCGTTCTTCCAGTTCTTCGTTAATCTGCCTAAGATTTTCTTCTGCAATCACACGATCGGTGATGTCTGCAAGCATGGAGAACGATCCGGAGAAAGCACCCTTTTCATCATAGAGTGGAGTTGATGAGAGGTGCATCCACCGTACTGACCCGTTTCGGTGACGCAACCGCAGCTCATAGTTTCCCCGTTTTCCCAAGTGGCGCTCCGTCCATTCGCGGGTATATGCTGCCAGGTCATCGGGAACGATGAACTCTGATACATTGCGGCCGACAAGGTCATCAACAGAACAGCCAAGCAGTGCGGCCATCCGCTGGTTGGTAAAGAGCGTCCGACCCGTGGTATCAATGCACCATATCCCCTCGTTAGCAGTCTCCACGATGCGTCGGTACCGCTCCTCGCTCTCCCGGAGCTGCCGGTCGAGACGGTATTTGTACAGGGCAATCTCGATGATCGTGTGGAGTTCCCGTTCCTGGTAAGGTTTGAGGATATACCCATAAGGCTCCGTGATCTTTGCCTTGTCCATGATGGTCGTATCGGCAAAAGCTGTCAGGTAGATCACCGGTACTGCAGAAAACTTCCGGATTTCCCCGGTAGCAGTGATGCCATCCATTTTCCCTGCAAGAAAAATATCCATCAGGATAAGATCAGGGGAACGCTCCTTCGCAAGAGGGATGGCTTCTTCCCCGGAAGCAACGCTGCCCGTCACTTCATATCCCAGCTGGAGAAGAGTCAGGCGGAGGTCCTCGGCAACGATCCTTTCATCCTCCACAATCAGGATCCGTGCGGCAGTCATAGGTCTAATCCTCTCCTCTTTTTTGCCCGTTGGTAAAAGTCCGGGATGAAATACAGGCAGTAACCCGACAATCACAGGGATACCTGTTTTTGCGGCATCATCGTTTCAGGACCGTGAAGAGGTAAATACCCACAACGCAGGTTCTTTGCCGGTCGCGGATATCTTCCACCTTACCAGATCACTGATTACCTTCGTCCGGAACTTATCCTTACATATATAGAATCAATATATTTACTACAGATTAAAAAGTATATTGTCCTATTACCGGTATGCTCTCTTTATACCCCGGGGAACCGCGTTCCTAAAAGAGTAACGATCAGGAGCCAGCAGATCATGTCTTCTGCCCAAAATGCGAATGATATCCTCCGCGGGGAGGACAGGAAGAACGCCGCATACGTTATCCGTATTCTCCTTATTGTCTCCGGTGCGGGCACTCTAATTTTGGGAATGGCCGGGCTTTTTGGGCTGTTTTTCGGGATTGTCCCGCTTTCAAGCGTTTTTTCAGGCTACCGGCCTATAGCACTTTCTGCAGCACTGATCTGGTGTTTTTTCGGTCTGGTCCTGATCTTCTGCTGCAAACGGCCATTCTCCCGGATTGTAAAAGTTCTCCTCGGGACCGTGACAGCATTCATCGCGGTCGCTGTAGCGATCGAGTTTCCCCTGGGATTCCTTGGCCGGCATTCTTTTATCGAATCCTTCATCAACACCAACGCATCTCATTTTGTTCAGACCGCTCTTGTTCCCATCTCGCCGCTGGCAGCGCTCATGATACTCCCTGCGGCAATAGGCCTGTTTTTGCTGATCGTAAAGAAGGAGTACCCGGATGAGAACAAAAATGAACATTCACTCATTGGAATTTTCGGAGTATTCTGCCTGCTCGCCGGCTTTCTCTTTATCGCAAGCTACCTGTACCAGATGCCGTTCTTCTATGGCACTTCAATCCTGCCCATAGCCTTCACGTCTGCACTGGCCGGCTTGTTTGTCGGTGTCGGGATGATTGCAGCGGCCGGCCCGGCCGTATTTCCGCTTGTATATTTTTCCGGCCCATCCACGCGTGCACGTCTTCTCAGGTTCTTTGTCCCCTTCACGATTACGCTCGTCCTTATCCAGAACCAGCTCTCGATCCTCCTGCTCTCGATCTTCCATGTAAACCAGGCCATTGAGCTTTCCTTAACCCTCATTCTCTTCTGCGTCATTGCAAGCTGGGGAGTTACGATCCTTGCGGGAAGTATAGGTCATACCATCGATCGCGAGCGGGAACTGAGAGCACAGGCAGAAGAAGAGCTCCGGCAGAACTACGATGAGTTGAATACCACATACGAGCTTCTGACGTCCACAGAGGAAGAACTGCGGGGGAACTATGAGGAACTGGCAGGAAGCCAGAAAAAACTTCAGGAAAGCGAAGAGCGGCTCCGCCTTTTTATCAGGCATGCACCGGCGGCGCTTGCGATGTTTGACCGGGAAATGCGTTACCTTGTTGTCAGCCAGAAGTGGATGACCGATTACCAGTTAAAAGACCAGCAGCTCATCGGTCGATCCCATTACGAGATCTTCCCTGAAATTACTGATGAGTGGAAAGCGGTTCACCGGCGTGGTCTTGCAGGAGAAGTGGTGACTGCACAGGAGGACCGGTTTGTACGGGGGGATGGGACAGTCCAGTGGCTCTCCTGGGAGGTCCGCCCGTGGTATACTTCGGATCATGCCATCGGCGGGATTGTTATTTTCTCTGAAGATATCACCTGGCGTAAACAAGCAGAGATGGCACTCGGTGAAAGCCGGACAAAACTTGCCGCTGCGCTTGCCAGCATGACAGATGCAGTCTTTATCTCGGATACAGAGGGGAAGTTTATTGAGTTCAACGATGCCTTTGCTACGTTCCACCGGTTTAAGAATAAGGCCGAGTGCGCTACGACCCTCGCAGAATACCCGGCATTTCTCGATGTGCTCATGGCCGATGGGACGCCGGCGCCGCTGGATATGTGGGCAGTGCCACGTGCCCTTCAGGGCGAGACCGGGACAAACGTGGAATTTGCCCTCAAAAGAAAGGATACTGGAGAAACATGGGTGGGCAGTTACAGTTATAGCCCCATCCGCGATGTAACCGGCAGGATCGTCGGTTCTGTGGTGACCGGCCGGGATATCACTGAAAAAAAGAAAGCAGAGCAGGAACTGCAGGAAAAACATGCGGAACTGAATGCAGCCTATGAGCAGCTGACTTCGACTGAAGAAGAACTCAGGCAAAACTATGAGCAGCTCGAGGCAAGTGAGAGGGCCCTTCGATCGAGCGAACAGCGCCTGCGGCGATTCTACGAATCAGGCCTCTTTGGGGTGATCTTCTGGACTACCACCGGGAAGATCACTGATGCCAATGACAAATTCCTTTCCATGACCGGGTACACCCGCGAAGATCTCCTTGCAGACCGGATCGACTGGGGCGCCATGACGCCGGACGAGTTCAGGGAGCAGGATGAAAAATCTCTGGAGGAACTCAGGGAACGCGGCGTCAACAGGGCACCCTTCGAGAAGGAGTACTTCCGTAAAGACGGTACATGTTTCCCGGTTCTCATTGCAGGAGCGATGCTTGACGATCACTTCCTTGAGGGCGTTGCTTTTGTCCTGGATATATCAGAACGCAAAACCGCGGAGGCAGCACTGAAAAAGAGCGAGGAGCAGTACCGCTCTCTGTTCGAAAACATGCAGGAAGGGCTTGCCCATTGCCGCATGCTTTATGATAATGATGGCCAGCCGGTGGACTTCGTATACCTGGCTGTCAACCATTCATTCGATCGGATTATTGGTGCCGGCACCGTGATCGGAAAACCGGTCACCGAAGTGTTCCCGGGTATCCGCACTGCATTCCCGCAATTGTTTGAGATTTACGGACGGGTTGCCCGGACCGGGAACCCTGAATCGTTTGATATAGAATTCAGTCCCTCATAGAGATGGCTGCATGTTTCTGCATATTCCTCCGCACCGGAACATTTTGTAGCGATCTTTTCCGATATCACTGATCGTAAACGTGCAGAAGAAGCGCTCAGAGAGAGTGAGGCACGCTTCCACCAGTTCTTTGAAAAGAACAATGCGGTCATGCTTATGCTCGATCCCTGGACCGGCACCATCCTTGATGTTAACCCGGCGGCATCAGCCTTTTACGGGTATCCCCGGGATGTCCTCTGCACCATGAAGATAGGAGAGATCAACCAGCTTTCCCCTGAAGAGGTTGCCCGGCTCCGCAGGGAGATTTCAGAGGGATCCCTGCAGTATTTTGTTGCCCCTCACCGTATTTCCGATGGGAGCGTGCGGACGGTGGAGATTCACTCGTCACCCATCAGCGTAGGGAGCAGGCAGTACCTGTTCTCCATTATCCATGATATCACGGATCGCAAAAAAGCAGAGGAGGCGCTCAGGGAGAACGAGGAGCGGCTCCGTCTCGTTAATGATTCTTCCAAGGATTCTATCTACAGCTACGACAGGGCCGGCAGATTTACCAGCGCCAACCGGAAGCTCTGCGAAAACATGCACATGCGGCCGGACCAGATAATCGGGAAAACGCATGAGGAACTGGGCTTTCCCCGGGAAATCTGCAGGGAATGGGATGCTCTGCACAGCCGGGTTTATACAACGGATATCTCACTTACTGCCGAAACAAAAACACCCATGCCGGACGGCGCTGTCCATGATTACGAGGTCGTACTCAACCCAATCCATGACAGCACCGGTGCAATCATGGGAATCTCCGGCATCACGCGGGATATCACGGAACGGAAAGCGATCGAAGCTGAACGCGAGAGGCTGGCACGGCAGCGGGAAGCCCTCATAACGGATCTCGAGCAGAAAAATGCCGAACTCGAACGCTTTACGTATACCGTGTCCCATGACCTCAAAAGTCCGCTCATCACCATCAGGGGATTTGCCGGTCTTGTCGAAGAAGACATCCGGAACAATGATACCGCTGCTGTGAAACGCGATCTCGATCGCATTGATGCGGCCACAGAGAAAATGGAGATGCTCCTAAAGGACCTCCTGAACCTCTCAAGGATCGGTAGGATCGTCAATCCTCCGGAAAACGTGTCATTTACCGAAATCGCACAGGAAGCAATAGAACTCCTGAATGCCCCCTTAAAAAAACGGGAAGTAACGGTTACTATCTATCCGGATATGCCGGTGGTCAGTGTCGACCGTGGGCGGGTCCGCGAAGTGGTGACAAACCTTGTCGAGAACGCAATCAAGTTCATGGGCGACCAGCAGCACCCGGAGATCCACATCGGGGTTCACGAAGACGGCAATCGGCCGGTGTTCTTTATCCGGGACAACGGGATCGGGATCGACCCGAGATACCACGAGCGGATCTTTAACCTGTTTGAAAAACTGGATGTCCTTAAAGAAGGGTCCGGTGCCGGCCTTGCCATAGTCAAACGGATCATAGAGGTCCACGGAGGGACGATCCGGGTGGAGTCTGAAGGCCCGGGTAAGGGGACCACGTTCCTGTTTACGCTTCCCCTGGCACTGACGGCAGAGACAGATACACATAATAAGGGAAAAGGAAGAGAGTGATTTACATGGCGGAATCGCAAGGAGATCCACCGGTTATCCTGCTTGTGGAAGACAACGAGGCTCATGCCGAGCTGGTGATGCGGAGCTTCCGGGAGCTGGACATAGAGAATGTGATCTTCCATGTCAGTGATGGCCAGCAGGCGCTTGATTTTCTGCATAACAAGGGAGGATTTGCAAAAACTGCAGAAACGAATCCACGCCCACACTTGGTACTCCTCGACCTCAGGCTTCCCAAGGTCGATGGTCTTGATGTGCTCAGGGAGATAAAAAAGACACCCGGCCTCCAGCGCATCCCGGTTGTAATTCTCACCAGTTCCGATGCAGAAAACGATATCCTGCGCTCCTATGATTCCGGTGCAAACAGTTACGTAGTCAAGCCTACGGAATTCAGAAAATTTACCAGGGTTATGGAAAGCCTCGGGCACTACTGGCTGGGCTGGAATGTCCCCTCCTGTGCCGGCGAGTAATACATGAAGAGATCCAAAATACGACAATCACAAAAAAGCCCCCCGGCAAAGCCTCCCCACGATAAAACATTTCATTTTCTTATTGTTGAAGACGATCCATCCCATGCCGAGTTGATCCGGCGCGGGCTTCTGGCATACAAAACGCCGTACCGGCTGACGATCGAAACAACCCTTGCAGGAGCACGAAAGAGCATCCTGGCCGATCCGCCGGACCTCCTGATCCTGGACAGAGGGCTTCCTGATGGGAGCGGCGAAGAACTGCTGCCAGAGAGTCCGGAAGAACTGCAGTTCCCGGTCATTGTCATGACCAGTTACGGGAACGAGGCCGAGGGTACCCGGCTGGTCCGGAGGGGCGCTGTCGACTATCTTGTGAAGGGCAAAGCGGTATTTGATGATCTTGCCCATATCACCGAACGTTCGCTCGGGATATGGAAAAACCGCCAGTCAGAACGGGTACTTCTCCACCGGTTGACCACAAGGGAGTCAGTACTGCGCGCCCTCCTGAACAATCCTGCCGATTCGATCGCACTTCTCGACCGGAGCGGTACTATCCTCGATCTGAACCCTACCCTTGCAAAAGGAATGGGGAAGACCCCTCCTGAGGTTTTAGGAACCTGCATTTACGATTATCTCCCGGCCGATCTCGCATCAGTGCGACGCAGGAAAGTTGAAAATGTGTTCAAAACAGGAAAAATGGAACGTTTTGAGGATGAGCACGCGGGATGCTGGTACGATAATATTATCCAGCCGATACCAGGTGAAAACGACAAAGTCGTCCAGGTCCTTATCATAGCACGGGACATTACCGAACGCAGGTGTGCGGAAAAGGCTCTTGCCGAAAGCAGCAAACGGTTTGCCCAGGTAGCCGAGACCGCAGGAGAATGGATCTGGGAAGTGGATGCAGACGGCAGATACACCTACAGCAGCCCGGTCGTGAAAAATCTTCTCGGGTATACCCCGGAAGAGATCGTGGGAACGTATTTTTACGATTATTTCGAACCCGGCCAGAGAGTGACTCTCATGAACGCGGCGCTCGCCGCATTCAAGGAAAAAAAAGCATTCGGTAATTTTATCAATCCCAACCTACACAAGGACGGCCGCATCGTCATGCTGGAAACCCGAGGCATCCCGGTCCTTGCCTATGACGGCACGCTTCTTGGCTACCGTGGCGCAGATCTCGACGTTACCGATCGGATCCGTGCCGAAAAAGCCCTGCGCGAGAGCGAGGAGCGGTACCGCACGCTTGTCGATGAACTCCCGGACTTTGTGATCGTCCACCGTGAGGGCAAGCTGCTCTATGTCAACGCGGCGATCACACGGCTGGTGGGAAGGCCCGCAGAACAATTACAACACACCAATATCTTAGCGTATATCCCGGAAGAGTCGCAGGAGATTGTCCGCGGGGCGATAAAAAAACGGGCCGGTGGCGGCCCGGTACTGCCCTATGTTGTTAAGGTTGCTGCCCCGGGTGGCGGTCCTTTGCGTTGGGTTGAGATCCGGGGCGCAGCCATCCTGTTTGAAGGACAGCCGGCAACCCTCAACGTGCTGACCGACATCACTGAGAAAAAATGGGCACAGGATGCACTCTTTGCAAGCGAGCAGAAATTCCGGACCCTTGCCGATTATACTTTTGACTGGGAGTACTGGATCGGTGCCGATGGAAAATTTGTCTATGTATCTCCTTCCTGCGAGCGGATCAGCGGTTATCCCCCGGATGAATTCTACCGCAACGAAAAACTCTTCGATGATCTCATCGTCCCGGAGGACAGGGAGAGATTCCGGACCCATTGCGATCAACTCAGTAATTCCCCGGATACCGGGATCCTCGAATTCCGCATCCGGACAAAAAAGGGAGACCTCATGTGGATCGGGCATGTCTGCCATCCGATCTATAGCCCCGATGGAGAATATCTTGGACGCAGAGGAAGTAACCGGGACATCACCCAGAGAAAGGCGGCAGAAGATGCCCTAAAAGGGAGCGAAACCCGGTTCCGTTTGCTCATCCAGAATGCATCCGATATGATACGAATCCTTGACCGTCAGGGAAAGATCCGGTACGAGTCCCCTTCAACGGAGAGAATACTTGGCTACCCGGAGGGAGCCCTGACAGGGAAGGAGCCCTGGCCCTATATCCACCCTGACGATGTAGAGCGGGTAAGATCAGATTTCCAGACAATATTTGACCAGACCAACGATGGCATTCCAACGGAATTCCGGGTACGCCGTGCAGATGGCACCTATATCTGGGTTGATTCCATTGGCGCAAATCTGCTGGGGGTTCAGGGGGTAGACGGCATTGTGATCACAACCCGGCCCATCGGACAGCGCAAGGAGATAGAGCAGGCGCTCCTGGAAAGCCAGGCAAAGGTTCGCGAATCAGAGGAATTCCTGCGCCAGGTGATCAACGGTGCGGGAGAAGGCATCATAGGATATGACCGGGATCTCCATATCACCCTCTGGAACCGGTTTATGGAAGAATTGACCGGTTACCCGGCAGAGGAGGTGCTGGGAAAGGATGTCTTTGAGATCTTCCCGTTCCTCAAAGAGGAGGGGATCGATGTTTTGCTCCTCAAGGCACTCGAAGGAAAGAGCGGGCAGTCTGCAGATATCCCGTTCATCTTTGGCCGGACCGGTAAAAAAGGGTGGGGACAGGGGATTTATTCGCCGATCCATGACGCCAACGGCGCAATCGTGGGCGCTATGGGGATCATCAGGGACATCACGGAGGTCCGTAAGGCACAGCGGGCCCTTGGGGAAAGCGAGGAGAAATACCGGCTCTTTACAGAAACTTCTCCGGATATGATTTATTTTATCGACCCGGAGGGGCATATCCGGTTTGTCAACCGCCGTGCAGCAGAGGGACTGCTGATGAAGCCGGAAGATATCATAGGTAAACACCTCAACGATATTTTCCTGCCCGATACCGCCCGGAACCATCTCATCGGGATACAGCACATCGTTGAAACACGCGAGCCGTCGGAAACTGAGCTGATCGAGAACCTGCCTTCCGGCAACATCTGGATCGAAGCCCGGCTTTCTCCGCTGTTTGACGCAGAGAATAACGTGCTGGGGGTCTTGGGAATCTCCCATGATATCACTGACCGGAAAAAAGCCCAGATCGCCCTTGAGGAAAGTGAGGAGAGGTACCGCAGCCTTTTCCGCCGATCGCCGGTCGGGATCACCCTTACCGATATCGCGGGAAACATACTCGAGATAAACGAGACCATGCTCGGGATGTTCGGGTACACCCGGGACGAGATTGGTTCAACCAATATCTCTTCTTTTTACGCGGATTCCGAAATCCGGCTACAGCTGGCAGGCACCGTCCTTGCCAAAGGCTCTGTCAGCGATTACGAGCTGGTGTGCCGGCGCCGCGATGGCAGTACTTTTCCCGTCCTCCTTAACAGTGCCAGGATCCTGCGCGGGGGGGAGCGGTTATTCCAGTCCACATTCGTCGATATCACAGACCGCAAAATGATGGAAGAGGAGATCCGGTCGCTGAACCGTGCACTTGAACAGCGGGTCATCCAGCGTACCGATCAGCTTAATGCCACCCTTGAGGAAAAAGAGGTCCTGCTCCGCGAGATCCATCACCGGGTAAAAAATAACCTCCAGATCATCATCAGCATCCTCCGGCTCCAGAACCGCCATATCACCGATCCCGGGATGCAGGCGATCCTTCTTGACAGCGAGAGCCGGGTCCGGTCCATGGCGCTGGTCCATGAGAAACTCTACCGGTCTATCGATCTCGCGCATATCGATATCGGCGATTATCTTCGGGATCTCACCCGGTACCTGTTCAATACCTATTCGGTAAACCAGGGCCGGGTGGCATTCAAGGTGGAGATTGCCGATCTCTCACTGGATATCAACCGCGCCATCCCGATAGGCCTGATCTTAAACGAATTGATCGCCAATGCCCTCAAGCATGCGTTTACTCCGCAGACAGGAGGGGAGATCATGATCACGGGATCGCAGACAATTGATACGATTGTCATCTCAGTACAGGATAACGGGGCAGGGATGCCGGTGGATTTTGACTGGCGCAATTCACCGTCACTGGGCATGCACCTGGTGGTGACCCTGATCGAGCAGGTCCGAGGGACCATTGAAAAAGAAGAGAACGGCACGGGAACCCGGTTTGTCCTCAGGATCCCCCGGCACGCCGGAACGTGAGGAATGATGATGACAGCACGGATACTGATTGTGGAAGACGAACGGGTCGTGGCAGAAGACTTAAGCAGGACGCTTGTATCGCTTGGGTATGAGATCGCCGGCATAGCCGGGTCCGGTGAAGACGCCATTACGTTTGCAGAGAGAGAAAAACCGGATCTCATTCTCATGGACATCATGCTTTCAGGAAAGATGGACGGGATTTCCGCAGCAGAAAGGATCCAGACAATCCGTACCACCCCGATCATCTACGTTACCGCATATGCCGATGATCTTCTCCTTGCCCGCGCAAAAAAAACCGGGCCGTTCGGGTACATTGTCAAACCTTTTAATGAGCGGGAGATCCGCTCGAATATCGAGATCGCCCTGTACCGGCACCGGCTGGACCGGGAGATTGAGAAGCGCGATGCCATCCTGCTTGCGCTGGGTTCCGGGATCGAATGGTTCCTCAGGCAGTTCGCAGACCATCACCGGATTGTCCCGCACCATGACCCTGCACATTCGGGAGAACCGGGATACCGGCCAATCCTTGAGAGCCTGGGAAACGCCATGGACCTTGCAAGGATTGCCCTGTTTCGCTATAACGGGACAGACCGGTCCATGCTCACTCTGGCTGACGAATGGACATTCCAGGATTCTGCCGGCCTTGTTCATTCACCCCTTGTCAGGAAGATCGCCCCCTCATCTTTGGGGCTTGAGCCACACATGCACGATCTGGCACGCGGGGCCGCAGTCACCCTCGGGATTGGGGATTTTGCTCCGGAGATCCGGTCCACCTTTGCCGCATATCGCTTTTCATGCATGGCTGTCCTCGAAATTGAGGTCCGGGAAATGCCGTACGGCCTGATCTTCTTTGTCGATGGAACCGACCGTTCTTGGCCGGCAGAGGAGATCGAGGCCATGCACATAGCAGCAAATATCCTGGGAAGTGCTATTGGCCTGTCAGAACTAGAGAGATGAGCATGACATGATGTGGGCTCTTTAAAAGAAAAAGGGCACATTCATTAGATACGCTGTATTAAAGAGAAATAATATCTATGGACAAGATCGCAGTAATCGACGACGATCCCTCAATTGTCGAGGTTTTCTCCCAGACCCTGACCTTTTTTGGATATGATACCTGTACCTTTACGGACCCCGCAGTAGCGCTGGCGAGCCTGCCCTGTGAGGATCCGGCGCCCAGCCTGATTCTTCTTGACCTGATGATGTCCCCGATCACCGGACTCCAGTTCCTGGAAGAACAGAAAAAAAGTACTTCGATAAACGGGATCCCGGTCATTATTGTGTCGGCATGGGATCTCCCTCCAGAGGACCGCCAGAGGTTTGGCGGAGTGATCGCCGATGTCATCAGGAAGCCGGTCCATCCGCGGGACCTGGCGGGGTGTATCCAGACAGCACTTGACCGGGAAAAGACAGGATCTGCTGATCAGCAGTAAGGACTGCCCGCCAGTCTTTGTCAAAATGAACGCTTACAGACAGAATGCGATCACACAGGAAACCGGGCTCGTTTAATGAAAACACAGCGATAGACCTATCGCAGCAACAGAATAAACACTAAAAAACGTTGTAAACGCCCAGGTCGGAATTCGAATCCGAGTCGATTGCGTGACAGGCAATCATGATAGGCCGCTACACTACCTGGGCTCTTTGGTACAGTTTATCCCGCCTCCCGGATTCGGACCGGGGACATCGCGGTAGCCGCGCAGTTGCCGATACCGGCAAACCATACTACAGCCGCGCACTCTACCAGGCTGAGTTAAGGCGGGGCACTGCCTAATAATGTAGGGACAGTTTCCTATTAAACATATCGTAGGAGCAGAGAGTTTTTCAGGGAGAAAGAACCGGCATAAAAGATCGTGGTGCAGGGTTTCTTTAAATAATCCGGGCCCGTATGAATTACCATGGCTCGCAAGGATTTTGCGGGGGATCGTCTTCTTCACCGATAGCCGTGCGAAGAATGACGTGACCGTTTTTGATACGACACTCCGCGACGGGGAACAAACCCCGGGGATTGCCTTCACATTCGAACAGAAGATCGATATTGCCCGTCAGCTTTCTGACATCGGCGTGCATACCATCGAGGCAGGGTTCCCTGCATCATCTGCGCCTGAGAAAGAGACCGTCGCCGCGATCAAACGACTGGGTTTGTCGGCCAACATCTGCGGGCTCGCCCGATCGGTGAAAGCCGACGTGGACGCCTGCATAGACTGCGATGTCGACATGATTCATGTCTTTATCCCGACCTCGGACATCCAGCGGGAGAACACGATCAACAAGACACGCGAGCAGGTGCTCGGGATCACCGGCGATATCGTCCGCTATGTCCGCGACCACGTGGACAAATGCATGTTTTCGCCGATGGATGCAACCCGGACGGACGCGGACTACCTTGTTGAGGTCTGCCGGACCGCAGCAGCAGCTGGCGCCACGATCATCAACATCCCGGACACCGTTGGGGTCATCTCTCCCTCGGGCATGAAGACCCTGATGGGCCGGCTCGCCCGCGAGGTCGGCTGCCCGCTCGATGTCCACTGCCACAACGACTTCGGGCTAGCGGTGGCAAACACGATCGCTGCGGTGGAAGCCGGCGCCTCAGAGGTGCAGGTGACGGTCAACGGCCTCGGGGAACGGGCCGGCAATGCCGACCTTGCCCAGACCGTGATGATCATGGAGTCCATCTATGGAATCCGAACCGGGATCACAAAGGAGCGCCTGGTCGAGACATCGCGCCTGATCTCCCGGTTCTCGGGTATCGGGATCCCTCCCACCCAGCCGGTAGTCGGGGAGAACGTCTTCTCTCACGAGAGCGGCATCCACACGCAGGGCGTCTTAAAGTGCTCCGAGACCTTCGAACCCGGCATCATGACCCCCGAGATGGTCGGCCACCGCCGCCGGCTGACTCTGGGCAAGCACGTAGGTCGCCATGCCGTGCGCCAGATGCTTATCGATGTCCATATCGAGCCCGGTGATGCTGAGCTGGATACCATTGTCGAGAGGGTCAAGGCGATCGCAAGCCGGGGGAAACGGGTGACCGACGCCGATCTCTACGAGATCGCAGAAAGTGTTATGGGTATTGCTGTCGGCAAAAAAGTGCTCCGGCTGGAAGACATTGCCATCATGACCGGCAACCACGTGATCCCAACCGCGAGCGTGCGGGCGCAGGTAAACGGTACCGAGCATGTCTTCTCCAGTGTGGGAAACGGCCCGGTGGACGCGGCGCTCAAGGCGATTGTCGGGATCATTCCGGCCCGGATCCAGCTTACCGAGTTCAATATCGAAGCTATCAGCGGAGGCTCGGACGCGATGTGCCACGTGACGATTGCTGTCGAAGACGAGCACGGGCGTATCTACGATGCAAGCGGGAGCGGGGACGATATCGTTCTTGCCTCGGTCGATGCTCTCGTAAACGCGATCAACCTGACAAGCAGGGAGTAAACCCCGGTGGTACCTTTTTTAGTAGCACGAAAAGACCACACGGGGGCCCCGGGCAGAGATTGACGGAGACCTAAAAGAGCGTTCTTACAATTCCCATCCGGGATTTCAATAAAGCAAAAAGAGAAGAAAAAATCGAATTATTTTGTTTCTGGTTTTTCCTCTTTTGAGAGTTCCTTTTTTTTCACGCCGTTTTCTTCCTCTTCTTCATCCCCTTCTTCGTCTTCTTCTTCGTCTTCTTCTTCGTCTTCTTCTTCGTCTTCTTCTTCCTCATCCGCTTCAGTCTGACCCTTCTCTGCAACCAGGGTATAAATCAGTGCGGTGATGATCGCTGCCAGTGCTGCGTTAAGAGAGAACGCTTCTATTCCGATGGCACTGGTAAACCCACCATTAAATACAAACGCGGTAATCGGGAAGTATACTGCCATAAGGACAAAAAACATCCCAAGTATGAGGCCTGCATCACGTTTTTTCATTCTTGTGTATTTGACATTGTAAAAAATATACCTGTTGAGAGAACGCGGTTGATGTGGCATTATCTTACAAAAATGTGCTTTGCCCACCACTAACGCAGCAAAGATGCAAAAAGACCTTCACTACAGATCCCACAAAAGAGAATGTATCATTTTTGGGCAGCACGTAACCACCCGGTGAAAGGTAAAATTTAAAAAAAAAAACTTATGCCGCGTTCGGGGCGCCCTTCCCCTCAAGTGCGGCCTTGATCTGGGACTGAAGCTGCTCGAACTTGCCCTGCAGGAGGGTCTCCTGCTTTTCCAGGGACTTGATCCGGAGTTCGAGCGTTTCTACCTTCTCGGTCAGCTTCCCGTCAATGTAGTCTTTCTTCTTCTGCACCATGACCGTCCCGATACTCAGGTACATGGGCGTGTCATCGGCAGCGTCCTTTACCTCTTCTGCGGCGCGCTTGGCCTCGCGTACCGCCATCTCGTACTGGGCTTTTTGAGAGAGAACGGTCTGGAGCTGCTGCTGGACCTGCTGGAGCATCGCAAACTGGTTCTGGACCTTGGGGGATATGTTCTGCATGATTGAATCTTCCGTATCTAGGTTCATCTGCCAGCAATAAAAATGATTCCGCAAAATTCTTTTTTTGGCGGAAGTGTTCCCGTGCCGGTCTTTTTTTATGCAATCTGCTGCATCTCTTCGGCAATGCTGACCAGGCGAAGGAACATATTGAGCGCCGCCCGGAGCGCTGCAAGATCCTGTGCCTCGATCCGGAGTACCAGCGTGTTGGCCTCCTCTACCCAGCAGGTCGCAACGGATCTCGGATTGACTTCATCTTTGAGCTCGGGAAGGAGCGAGCGGTAGATCCGATCCGCATGAACGGTAGTGAACCGGAACAGGGCATCGTGCGGCGGCACTTTGAATACCTCGGAAAGGTATACGACAAACGGAATAAAAAAGGGAACGGCCGGTTCTCGTGCCGGCACTTCATTTACCTGGCTTTGAGCTCTTTTATCGCTGCGCCGCGCTCTTTAAAGAGAATACGGTGGCCGCAGTAGGGACACCGGACGTTAACGTCGATCTCCACTTTCTGTTTGCACCGGGCGCACTTGTAGGTACTTGCCATTCTCGGTACCGCTTACGGGGTCTTGCCTTCGACTGCACGAGTACGGTCGATCGCACGGAGGGCAACACGGAGGGTCGGGGTCTCGGGCTGGTATGCGCCGCCGGCGAACTTATACCCGCACTTCCGGCACAGCCAGATACCGGTGCCCTTGCGCTCCACAGACTGGGTGTCGCACTTGGGGCAACGGTGGGATGCACGCGAGATCTTCTCCATCTCTGCAACACGCTTGCGCACGAAGCGTCCGTACCTGCAGCCGAAACGACCGGCACTGCCGGTTACTTTTCCTTTTGCTGAATGTTCAGAGCCTGCCATGATAACTGTCCACCAAACTGTCTTGCTATATTTGTCGTCGCAATTAATATACTTGATTGAGGATCTTTACCTGTCCTTCGCCTTTGGAAAGCTTGTTTATCAGGTCGTAGAACTCGCCCTGGATGCCGGCCGGAATACGTACAACGCAGACCCAGGAACCGTCCTTCTGCCACTCGTCCTTCTCCATGGTGCATGCAGCCGCTATATCCCCGTATGCGCGGGCAGCAAAATCGGGAGGGATCTTCACTGCGAGCCGGAGTTCCTCAAACCGGATAGGGAGGAGCGGGCGCAGCGCCTTAACAGTCTCCTTGACCTGTTCATCCACGTGCTTGAAAGGATCGATATTGACCCGTGCCTCTTCCATGGCCATCGCGATCCGCTGCGGCGGGTGGGGGTGGCCGGTCTGGGGGTTGACCGCGTTTCGTGCAATAAACGTGATTACCTGCCGGCGCTTCTCCTCGGTCATCTCCCGGCGCTGGTCTGAGGTCAGGTGGATTTCGCCTTTCTCGATAATCTTCTTTGCCACAGTTGCAAAATCCGAGGTGTGGAATACCTTTTCCAGCGACTCCTCGGATGCCCGGGTGGCTTTCGAGGAATTCCCGAACACGTTTAAGGCTGCGACAGCATCTTCGATATTGATGTCCTCACCTTGTTTTATCCGTGCTGCAAGATGGGGCTCGACTAATATCTCGAAGCGTTCCCCGTAACTTTCCAGACGGGCAACCACCGCGTTCTCAAGGGGAATCATACCGGATCACTGCTTGAACTGTCCGACGTACGATGCGA
The DNA here is from genome assembly GCF_000017625.1 of Methanoregula boonei 6A8. Taxonomy (NCBI): domain Archaea; kingdom Methanobacteriati; phylum Methanobacteriota; class Methanomicrobia; order Methanomicrobiales; family Methanoregulaceae; genus Methanoregula; species Methanoregula boonei. The sequence goes on from NC_009712.1 coordinate 1,903,584, forward strand.
CTTCTTCCTTGGTCATCTTCTTAAACTGCGCGGTGCTGCTCTCAACTATGCCCATCTCCACGGTGTCGACATCAAATTTGCCCTCTGTTGCGGAGTGCAGGGCTTTGAGGCCAAGAAGGATCGCATCCTTGAGGGCGAGATCTGCAGTGTATTCCTCTTCAAAAACCTTCATCGCGGCCGGCCGGCCGATACCAATACCGGTTGCCTTGTACTCAAGCAGCGTGCCTGAAGGATCGGTCTCGAAAAGCCGGCTTTCGCCATCGCTTACCCCGGCGATAAGGAGGGCAGTGCCGTACGGGCGGATACCGCCGTACTGGGTAAGGGTCTGCATATGGTCGCAGAGCTTCTTTGCCAGTGCCTCAACTTCGATGCGCTCATCATAGGAGACACGGTTGATCTGGCACTCGATCCGAGCCCGGTCCACGAGGGCCCGTGCATCCCCGACAAGGCCTGATGAGGCCACCCCGATATGCTCATCGATCTTGAAGATCTTCTCGATCGATGAGGACTCGAGCAGCTTGGAGCTGACCCGCTTGTCAACAATCAGCACAACCCCGTCATGTGCCTTAATTCCGACTGCGGTTGTCCCGCGCTTTACCGCTTCCCGGGCATACTCTACCTGGTACAGCCTGCCATCAGGCGAAAAAACAGTTATCGCCCGGTCATAGCCCATCTGGTATTGTGGTTGCATGTATAATCTCCAGATCCTCAGTTGTTAAGAACAATCGGCGTGCATTTTTAAATCCCTTTTCTAATGCATCAACCTTGCGACCGTCCCATACGATTATGTCAACCGGTTCGGAACCGAACCGGTACAGGGAAGGTTCGCTTGTCCCTTCTGCTGAAGGTAAAACCACATCTTTTGGGCGGTCCCCGGGATCTTTCCGGGATGCGATTTCCGCGATCCGCTCCCGCAGGCTCTCGATGGTGCCCGAGACGGCAAGAACGCGGAGGGTGAGCAAGGTGTCCCGGCAACCGGAGAGCGTGGAAAGGGCAATCGCAAATTCCCGCTCGGCACCCCGGCGGCAACGCAGGATAACGCAGCCCTTCTCCACCGAAAGCACGGAGGGCTGCATTGCTGCCGCGGCCATGTCGCCAAACAGCGAGACTACTGCCTCGTACACCGCGTAATACAGGTCTTTTGGATCGGGAGATATACCGGCCGGATCGATCCGGGCAAGCACGTACCGTTTCTTTTCCCGGAGCGTAGGGGGGCGAATGCTCATCTAGATCACCCTGACGGCTGCCCCGCCCCTCACCATAACCCGGGAAACCCCGGCAAGCGCTGCCTGAACATCGATTTCATCCATCCCAAAGAGCGAGCAGAGGCCGGCTGCATCCCGTACGGCCCGCAGGCCAAGGACCGAGCAGGCAAAAGACGAGATCGTAAGCGGGAATTCGAACCGCCGGTGCAGGACCATGAGATCGAGGTACCGGTGGATTGCTTTCTGCCTCAGGTGTCCGCGCCCGAAGATAATGGGAGAGAGATCTATATCGAGGGCGGTGTTGTTGTCGGCAGCGATCTTTGCGGCTACATGATCGAATGCCTGCTTGTCGGCTGTCGCAATCCCCCGCAGGATATGGATACCGCTTGTCCCGGCAACGGCCCGGTTAAAGCCATTGTCTCCCATCTGGACGGAGATGATTCCCCCGGTGCCCCGGCTCTTTTTTGCCCGGCTCTGGACATCCTTTGCGGAAACGCCGACAAGTATCACGCCGGGGATAATATTGACACCGCAGATCGTGGCCGCTGTGGCATCTGCCGCAACGAGACTGTCATACCCGAGCGAGCGGGCTTCTAGCGCAAAACGGCGCACTGATGAGTCACCGACAGGATACGGGAACACACAGGCATCGGTGATCTTCATGAGATACCCTTGCCGTAAAAAAAGATAAGATTATTTGCCCTGGTTTGCGTGGGAGCGGATGCTCGGGCGGGTCTTTTCGGTGCCCCGGCCCCGTGTCCGCATGCCACGGCCCTTCCGGCCTGCCGAAGTCTTGCCGCGCTCTGCCCGGCCGCGGTGAGTCGGGTTTGCAAGCCATGCAAGGTTCTTGTCGCTCTGGATCGAGGGGTGGTGGCCGTCAACAAGTATAACCTCGTAATACTTCAGCTTACCATCCTGGCCGACCCAGTAGGAGTTGAGCACTTCCATGTTCGGGTATCTGACGGATGCACGCTCCTCGGCAATCCGCTGGATGCTTTTGCCCGGAGTGGAACTGTTCTTGCCCATGCGTGCGGACCGGCGGGCGCGGACATACCGTGAAGCACGGCGGCCGCCACGGCGCACATGCACGCGGACAACTGCAATACCCTGCTTGGCCTTGTACCCGAGCGCGCGGGCGCGGTCGATACGGGTCGGGCGGTCGATGCGGGTAACGCTGCCCTCGCGGCGCCACACCTGCATCCGGTCCCAGAGCAGTGCTTTTACATCAGACTTGTCAGGGCGGGCCCATGCCTCCCTGACATATGCGTACATCGATTTTACCATGTGCGATAACACCTCAAGGTTCGGCCCATGACGGGCTACATTCCTTTGTAACGGGACGAATCCCGCGGTTCTATAGAATTGGATAAGGGGGATATTAAAGTACGCAGGCCATTTCACAAGCACTTCACTGACAAGGAGACCACACTTTCCCGAAGGGATTTCTGCTGCCGCCCCGAAGGAGTACTCCTGCAGCGGCTCAATTACCCGCTAAAATCTGCTCCGGCAATGGGTAGCACAAAACCCGATAAGGAATTTTGCGCGTAGGGATATCACAGGGAGGAGCACAGCGGCCGGGGCAAAACCCCCAAGAGAAGCACTTTGGGATAATAGTGAGAGACAAACAAAAAAATGTTGACGAAACTCACTGCCCCTTCTTCTTCTCCACAACCCGAATCCCCTCGATACAGGTCACAGGGTACTGGCCGTTCTCATCCTTTTCCGCGGACTTGACCATGTCCCAGATGGTAAGGAGCGCCACCGAGACACCGGTCAACGCCTCCATCTCAACGCCAGTCTTCCCGGTCGATTTGGTGACAACCGTCGCCTCGATGTACCCGTCACCTTCAGTAAAGTCCACCGTGACAGCGCCAAGCGGGATCGTATGACACATCGGGATGATCCGGGGCGTATCCTTGACCGCGAGGGTGGCGGCAACCCGGGCCGTGGCAAGCACATTGCCCTTGACCACCGAACCCTCCCGGATCGCGGCAAGGGTGGCCGGCCGCAGGTAGATCCTCCCCTGTGCCACCGCTTCGCGCACCACATCGGGTTTTGCGCTGATATCCACCATCTGTGCCCTGCCATCCGATATATGGGTAAACTCGACCATTACGCATGCCTCACGAACAGTTCTTCCGGGATATGGTTCACGAGATCGGAAGCAAGCATCCCTTCTCCCCGCATTTCCGCTACGCGCTCTCCTGCCCGCCCGGTCACGTACGCGGCAATGCAGGCTGCTTCAAACGCCGGTAGGTGGCAGAGGAGCGCACCCGTAACCCCTGCCAGAACATCCCCGGTCCCGCCCACGCTCATGGCCGGATCGCCGGTCCGGTTGAACCGCGTACGGCTCCCGTCCGTGATCACATCCACCGGGCCCTTGAGAAGGATCGTGGCGCGAAGATTCTTTGCCGCCGCGCGCGCCGCACGCGCCCTGCCGCAGGCATCGGTTGCATCACCGGGGAGAGGGAATTTTCCCGCGATCCGGGCAAACTCGCCGGCATGGGGGGTGTACACCGTCTCCTGTGCGGCCCGGGGAATGGGCAGCCGGAGGGCGTCCGCGTCAAAGACCACTTTTTTACAGTACGGGGCCACCGCCAGCACCGCCCCATGACTCTCTTTCCCGAGGCCGTTCCCGCAGACAACCACATCCGCATGCTCCGCGAGGGCGATGAGCAGTTCCGTGTGCTCCTCACCAATCCTGTCCCCGAACAGGCGTTCATAGATAAGGTCCGGCACCGGTTCAAAAACAGGCGATGCCACCCGGACGATATCCGCGCCGGCGCGGAGCGCCCCGAGACCGGCAAGGTACGGTGCACCCTGGTACGGCCCGCCCCCGATGATGAGCACCTCGCCGCCATCCCCCTTGTGACGGGTCCGTTGCCGGGCCGGGAGAAGAGTGATCTCTCCCGGGCCGGTGCAGATCTCCGCCTCGATCGGGATCCCGATATCAGCGGCTGTCGATCCTTCAACCTTGGGACGGTGGAAGGCGCAGATCCGGTCCGCTCTCATCCCCGATGTCGGAATATCAGCTGCGACAATCCTTGCCTGAGACGCGTTTGCCATAGCGATACAGGTGGCAAGGGGTTCCCGGGGTACCCCCGCTGTCCCGGTCCCAAGCAGGGCATCAACGATCACATCCGCTTTGCCAAAAAGGGGGGCGAGGGAGCGCAGATCGTCGCTTGAAATAAACGGGGAAAGCCTGACCCGGCACCCCAAAAGAGCCTTGAGTTGCAGGGAGCAGGAGGGGCTGCGGTCGCCATGGTCTAAGTAACATACCGTTGTATCCACCCCATGCTGGAGGTACCTGGCCGCGGCCATCCCGTCGCCTCCGTTGTTGCCCCGGCCACACACCACGAGCACATTTTTTGGCGTGTACTCAAGCACGGCATCTGCAAGTGCCCTCCCTGCGCTCTCCATGAGCTGGAGTCCGGAGACCCCCAGTGCCCGGGCGTTCGCGTCTATTACCCGCATCCGCTCGTGAGTGACGATGCCGGTCTCAGTGAACTCCTCAGCACAGGTGGAAAGGTCGGGCCGCATAATGCTACACTTCATCAATTAAGAACTCCCTAAATATTAGGCAATGGGTTTTTCCGATGAGGTGAAGGCTGCATCCGAACAGATTGCGGCCGCACACGAAATTACCATCATCTCCCACATCGATGCCGACGGCATCTCCTGTGAAGCTATTCTTTCGCAGGCAATAGCAAGGCAGGGTATTCCGGTCCGCTCCGTTTTTGTCCGGCAGCTTGAACCGCTCACCATGCCCCAGGTGCCTGACGATTCCTCGTTTAAGATCTTCACGGATCTTGGCGCCGGCCAGCAGAACCTCCTTGCAGCAAAGGGACTTAAGGAAAAGGACGTCCTGATTGTGGATCATCACGTCAGCCAGCCCGGTGAGATTACGTACCCGCAGGTCAACTGCCTCCCCTACGGGTACACAAAGATGAGCGCTGCTGGTGTCTCGTATCTTATTGCAAAGGCACTGGACGAAGCAAACATCGACCTTGCAAAACTTGCGGTGATAGGAAACGTCGGAGACATGATGGCGCGGGAAACCTGCGGCCTTGTCGGCCCGGTCCGCGAACAGATCGTGGAGGATGGTGTCCGGCACCGCTCGGTGAAGGTCTGCAAAAAAGACCTCAACTGTTATGGAACAGCCACGCGGCCGGTCCACCTCTCGCTTGCCTACAATGACGACCCGTTCATTAAAGGAATCAGTAACAACCCTGACGGCGCAAAACAGTTCTTAAAGAAACTCGGGATCGTCCAGCAGACATCTGACGGACGCTGGTACGTATGGGAAGAACTCTCCGATGATGACCGGCGCCAGATCATCTCCGCGCTTGCCCAGCAGTTGATCGCAAACGGCGAGAGCGTGGACCGGCTCCTGGCGGAGACCTACCGGTTCCCGGATGAGATCCCCAGAACCCCGCTCCGGAATGCGCAGGAGTACGCAACGGTCCTCAACGCCTGCGGCCGGTGGACAAAACCCGCGGTAGGGAGTGCCATCTTAAAAGGTGACCGGGGGCAGGCCTACCGGGAAGCGGAGCACATGCTGGGGAACCACCGTGCGATTATCCGGGACCTCCTCCAGTACATCATTGAGACCGGTGTGACCGAGCTTGAACACGTCCAGTACATCGATGTCGGGGGGAAGTACCCGGACACCATCGTTGGGATCGGGGCAGGAATGGCACTTTCCAAGCTGAACGCGAACAAACCCATCCTGATCCTGTGCGAGGTGCCGGAGGACAAGAACCTCTTGAAAGTCTCGATGAGGACAAACGAACGGGTGATAGCCCGGGGCGTCGACCTCCAGCAGGCAGTAAGCGAAGCCTCGTCAGAATACGGAGGCAGCGGCGGGGGTCACAAGATCGCCGCCGGAGCATTTATCCCGAAAACCGCAGAACAGGAGTTTGTCAACCGTGTCAACAGGATACTCGGAGAACAGTTCGCTCGCACGGGTGCAGGCAATCGCTGACTACCAGTTCGGGGGCCTGTGCGGCACTGCGCTCTTCCCTGAAGGGTGCAGGTTTCTGCTCTCTACTACGGGAAGGGTACGCCAGATCCTGTACAATGATGTCCGGCTTGCAACCATCCGTGCATCTGATGGCAGGCTTACGCTCGGGATTGAGGGGGCGCGACGGCTCCACGCGGCCCTTCCGGCACCCGGCTACCGGGTAGTGATCCGTGAAGACGTGGCCGGGTTTGTTGCACAGGGCAAGAACACGTTTGCAAAGCACGTGCTCGAAGCCGACCCGCAGATCCGCGCGGGAGATGATGTGCTTGTGGTTGCAGGTGGCGATCGGCTTTTAGCCTGCGGCGCTGCGCTCCTTTCAGGTAAGGAGATGCTTGCATTTAATTACGGTGCAGCGGTAAGAGTACGGCAGGGGAGTGAGAAAAATGCTTCCAGGAAACATCAATCCGCGCCAGATGAAGACGATGATGAAGAAGCTCGGCATGCAGGTCGAGCAGATTGAGGACGTCCAGAGTATTGTCATTAAGACCCCGAAGGGGAACTGGGTTTTTGATGAGGCAGAAGTGACCGTGATGACCATGCAGGGGTCCACCAGTTACCAGGTCACGGGCACCCCGCACTTTGAGGAAGCGGCAGTCGAGATTCCTGCTGAAGACATCGCGATGGTGGCCGAACAGGCACAGGTGCCGCCAGAGAAGGCAAAAGAGGCGCTTGTCGCCACCAGGGGCGATATCGCTGAAGCGATCGTGAAACTTTCCTCGCCATGATCGAAGCCGGCGATCGTGTCCTTTTAGTCGGCGCAGGAAGGGAATTTTTTGTCCGCGCCGGCCCGGGAAAACTCTCAACCGACAAGGGCCAGCTCGAGCTTGAACCGCTGGTCGGTGCGGCCCCGGGCGATGTTTTTACTACCCATACGGGACAGGAGTTCGTGCTCCGGCTCCCGCGCCCGACAGACTTTTTCGTGCACGGCAAGCGTTCGGGAGCCCCGATGCTCCCCAAAGACATCGGCCTTGTGATCGCGTTTACCGGGATGAACAGGAACGACGAGGTGCTTGACGCCGGCACCGGCAGCGGAATCGCTGCGATCTATTTTGGAGGGATCGCAGCACATGTGAAGACCTATGAGGTCAGGCCAGAATTCTCGGCGCTCGCGGCAAAGAACATCAAAGAAGCAAAACTCGAAAACGTGGAGGCTGTCGCTGCTGACGTGCTTACCGCGGAGGGCATCTATGATGTGATCCATCTCGATCTGCAAATCGAGACGGCGCACGTTGACTTTGCCTGCGACCACCTCCGGGCCGGGGGATACATGGCCTGCTACACGCCATTCCTGGAACAGATGGCGATCGTTGTCGATGCTGCGCAGGCACGGTTCCCTGAGGTCCATACCCACGAGCTCATCGAGCGTGAGATGACCCGGTCCAAGAGGGGAACCCGGCCCTCAACAAGCGTGAGCCATTCGGGGTATATCACGATTGCAAGGAAATAGATCTGACCTTCTCTTTTTTCGAAAATTTTGGCATCTCTTTTTCCAACTTCCCGGGATTTATATCGCGGCCGGGTCCACAGAGGATCAGCGGATATACCCGCTAAAAGGAGGATACCATAATGCTCACCCAAACCATTGGCACAATTATCAACGAAACGATTCCGGCCCGCCACACCATTCCCCCTGCCATCCACCTGGCAGGAATCCTGCTCCTTATCGCAGTTACCGCAGTGTGCGGACCGCTCTCCGCAGTTCTCCCTTAAACCTTTAGATCTCTCCTCTCTTTTCCTGTTCAATACCCGGTCAGATTCACCTCAAAATTGCCGGGAAAGCGTGTATCTCATGGCACCGCTGGTGACCCGGGAATGCCACCCCGATGGAAACAACGGAGCCACTTTTTTCCAACTTCCCGCGCTTTATAACCAGCCCTGCCCAACCCATGGATCAGGCCTGCAGGAATACCACAGACACGTGGAACCATTCTGCAGGCCCACGCGGAAAGGATACCCGCGTGGCATTCCCCTCATCTCATACCGGCAAACCCGGTGGTCCGGTACAGCAGCAGACCCAAAGGGAAAACCTTCCCTGACCTCCCCTTCGGGTCCTGTCCCCCGGATCCATGCGCACGGTTCCGGAAACGGGGAGGAGAAAATGACCCCAGACATTTCAAGCCTCCTCCAAAGCCCCATACCTGGTTGCTCCAGACTCCCCGTTCCCGGTAATTGCGCAAGTACCGGCGTTTTGTTCTCCCGATATTTTGTTCTGCCTTGCCGCAGGTACGGCCAAAAAAGAGATTAATCCCGTACCGGGTGGCTGTTCTTGTCCCCGCGCCCGATTCCCTTGTACACGAACCCGGCAGCAATCCACGGGTCCGGGTCAATGAGGTTCCGACCATCCACGACGACCGGGTGTTTTTTGCCGCTCAGCTTTTTTACCTGCCGGGGGTCGAGCGAGCGGTACTGGCGGTGGCCGGCAAAGACAACCACGGCATCTGCGCCCCGGATCGTTTCATCGATGGAGGGGGTGAGCGTGATGCCCGGCGCATGCTCCACGTACGGGTCGTGGAGGGTAACGTGTGCCCCAGCTGCAAGCAGCTCGTCCCGGTACGGCTCTGAGGGGGTGTTCCGGGTGTCATCGGAGTTTGCCAAAAATGCCCAGCCAAGGAGTGCAATCCTTGCCCCTGCAAGCGGCGTACCTACCCGGGCAAGGCCTTCCCGGGTGAGGCGGAGCATGTGCCGGGGCATGAAATCATTGATCCGCCGGGCAAGTACAAAGAGCGAGGGCTCGCCTGCCGGGTAATCCAGCTGATCCTTTCCCAACTGCTGCACCCCGCGTTCCAGGTGGTAGGTGTCCTTGGTCAGGCAGTGGCCGCCAACGCCGGCGCCCGGCCAGAGCATGGCCCGGGTGATCCCCTCGCCCTTGAGGCTGTCGATCCCGGTCCGCACATCATAGAAGTTGATCCCCATTGCCTCGCAGTAGAGGGCAAGCTCGTTTGCCGCTGCGATCTGGAGATCGCGGAAGGTGTTCTCCGCGGTCTTGGTGGCCTCTGCCGCGGTCGCGCTCATCGGGATCACCCTGCCGGTTGTCAACACAGGAGAGTACAGCTCGGTTGCCCTTGCTGTGCTCACCGGGTCGATCCCGCCCAAGATCCGGTCGTGCTCCCGGATATTCCGCAGGAGCCTGCCCACCATCACCCTTTCCGGGGCATGGGCGAGCGCAAAATCTTTGCCCGCAACAAGGCCGGACTCCTCTTCGAGCATCTGCCGGGCCGGTCCTTCCGTTGTCCCCGGGGTGATGGTGGATTCGAGCACCACAAGCATCCCGGGCCGGAGGTACTTTCCGACATTCCGGATTCCTTCATACAGGGCAGAGAAATCTGGGATCAGGTCGTCCTTGTTCGCAAACGGCGTCTGGATCGAAAGGGTAACTGCATCGAGCCCGGCGATCTTCGAGAAATCCGGGGTGCACGCGAACTTTCCTGCCCCCACCACTTTTTTGAGCAGGTCCTCAAGGCCCGGCTCCTCGCCTTTGAGCGGGCTCTCGCCACGATTGAGCATCGCGATCTTGTATCCCGAAGATGGCGAATCCCGCTGGAAGCCGTACACGTGAGAGAACTGAGAGGCATCGGCAAAAAGGGCAGCAGCCGGGATGCCGACGTATCCCATGCCGAGCACACCGATCTTTTTAATCGGGCCGCGGCCCCTGATGAGATCCGCAAGGGTCATGCCGGTGCCCCGGGCGCGAAACCGGCCCGGATCTGCTCGCAGATATCAAGGTTCCGGATTGCCTGGGCCGGGGTGACCGGGAAGGACCGGCCGTATTTTGCGCAGTCGATAAAAGCCGAAAGCTCGACCTTTAAGGGCTCAACCTTGTTAACCATCACCTTCTCGATGATGTTCTCCTGCACGTACCGTTCATTCTCGAACCGGTACTGCCCGGGCTTACGGTAGATCGTGACCTCCTGGCTCATGAAGTCGCCTTCTACCGTGAACTCCTCGTCCTCGACGTAGATAAGCCGGATTTTCTTTGAGGCCTTCCGGCTTGCAGAGAGCATGACCGGGACGCCTCCTGCATCCATCTGCACGCTGCAGAGGTCGGCATTGCCCATGGACCGGATCGTGCCGATCTCCGGGAAAAAGACGTTTGCCACGATATCAATATCATGGATCATCAGATCCTCGACAACAGAGCTCCCGGTCACCCGGGCGGATGCCGGGTTATGTCTCTTGAGCTCCACGTACAGGGGTTTTGTCACGATTTTCCTGATCTCAGAAACTATCGGGTTGAACCGCTCGATATGCCCGACACCGACCACGATCCCCTTCGGAACCGATGCCATGAGCGCCCGGGCCTCGGCTGCGGTGGCACAGATCGGCTTTTCGATAAATGCATGCTTTCCTGCGGCAAAGACCTCGCGCACCACACCCGCGTGGAACGGGGTCGGGACGCAGATGTTGACCGCATCAACGTGCCGCAGGAGTTCGGCAACCGAGGGGTACACCTCGGCACCGTGCTGCTTTCCTATTGCCTGTGCCGCTGCCGCATTCACATCGCAGACAGCCAGAGTGCCTACGCTCTTTAACTCCGAATAGACCCGGACATGGTTCTTACCCATTGCCCCGACACCGATGACCCCGACATCCATCTTATTTCACCTTATTTACTGCCTCGCAGACCGTGGCAAGATCTTTTGCGTCAAGCGATGGGTGCACCGGAAGGGAAAGAACCGTCCCGGCAAGCTTTGTTGCCACCGGGCAGGGATCAGGTTCGGCCACCGGGGCATAGAGGGGCTGGCGGTGGATCGGGATGGGGTAGTGCACCGCCGAGCCGATCCCTTTTGCTTTGAGATAGTCCATAAACGCCTCCCGGGAGAGGGGGAATTCCTCGGTGAGCCGGACAACGTACTGGTGGTATACGTGCTGCACGTTGTCGGCTACTTTTGGCTTGATTAGGCCCTTTGCAGAAAGGTTTGCCGCGTAGTACTCCGCGTTCTTTTTCCGGCGCAGGTTGAACTTATCCAGTTTCCTGAGCTGGACAATCCCGATCGCCGCCGCAATATCGGTCATCCGGTAATTGTACCCGAGCACGGTATGGAGGTATTTCTCGCTCTGGCCGTGGTTGACTATCAGGCGCAGCCGGTCAGCCGTGGGCTTGTCGCTTGTGGTCACCATCCCTCCCTCACCAGTGATCATATTTTTTGTGGCATAGAACGAGAAGCACCCGCACCTTCCGAAATTGCCCACCTTTGTGCCATGATACAGGGCGCCATGGGCCTGGGCCGCATCCTCGATGAGCACGAGGCTGTGCGCTTCGCAGATCTCCTGGACGGGGTCGACATCAAAGGGCTGGCCGAAGAGGTGGACACCGATAACGGCCTTGGTTTTGGGGGTGATGCGCTCTTTTACCTGGTCAGGACGGATGTTGAAGGTCTCCTCGTCCACATCGGCAAAGACCGGTTTTGCCCCGCACATCGAGACCGCGGTCGCGGTAGCGATAAACGAGAAGGCCGGGACGATCACCTCGTCGCCGGGCCCGATCCCGCAGGCAAGCAGGGCGGCATGGAGAGCGGCGGTGCCATTGTTGACCGCAATCCCCTGGGCAGTGCCGCAGTACGCCGCGAATTTGCTTTCAAGCTCGGCGACCCTCTCCCCCTGTGCAAGCATGCCGGACAGCAATACTTCCGAAACGGCCGCCACTTCATCCGGGCCGATGACCGGCCGCGCTACGGGTATCTGCATGGCTTTTTTGTCTCCCTTAAATGGTAAAAGATATCCTTCCAGGTACATTGCCCCCAAAGGGATAATATCATTTTGTCGCCCACCGTCGTTTTCCCGGCGTGGGTTTTTACCGTGATCGCGTGAAGATAGGTACATTAGGCCGGAACGTGCATATATTTCCGGAAAATACCGCGCGGGAGGAGTTGCCACGCATCACATCATTTCCATCGGGGATTTTGATCGCAGCGCAATTGACCGGCTGCTGGATCATGCACAACAGATAGGAAAGAAAAAATACGATACAAACGCCCTCAATGGCAAGATTCTTGCCGTCCTCTTTTTTGAACCCAGTACCCGGACACGGATGTCTTTTGAATCAGCCATGGCGCGACTCGGAGGGAGCTCGATTGCGGTGAGCAGCGTGGAAGCCTGCTCCATGGCAAAGGGCGAGACGCTTGCCGACACCATCCGCGTGGTGAGCGGGTACGCAGATGCGATCGTGATTCGCCACCCCAAGGAAGGCGCGGCGCGGCTTGCCGGGGAGTTTGCCACGGTGCCGGTCATCAACGCCGGCGACGGTGCCGGCCAGCACCCCTCCCAGACGCTCCTTGACCTCTACACCATTCGCCAGTCAATGAAGATCGACGGGATTGATGTGGCGCTCGTAGGCGACCTGCGGTACGGGAGGACGGCGCACTCCCTTGCCTCGGCGCTCTCCCTCTATGGGGTCCGGCTCCACACGATCTCCCCGCCCGGGCTCGAACTCCCCCCGGCGCTTGTGGGCACCCTTACGGCAAAGGGCATGGAGATCATCGAGCACGACACCATTGAAGAGGTCGTAAAGGATCTCGACGTCCTCTACGTAACCCGGGTGCAGCGGGAGCGGTTTCCGGACCCGGCCTCGTACTTCAACGTGGCCTCCAGTTACCGGATCACCCCGGAACTCCTCGTGGGGGCAAAAAAGCACCTGATTGTCCTCCACCCGCTGCCCCGGGTTGACGAGATCGACCCACGCCTGGACTCCTCTCCCCATGCAAAGTACTTCGAACAGTCCAAGAACGGGGTTCCCGTGCGGATGGCAATGCTCCTGGACGTGATGAAATGAGGCATATCGCAGCAGCAGATACCGGGGATGACGAAGGCGAAGGCCTTCTTGTGCGGCGGATCAAAAACGGGACCGTGATCGACCATATCGACGGGGGCGAAGCACTCAATGTCATACGGATCCTCGGGATCTCGGGGACCACAAATGAGGCACTCTCGATTGCCACCAATGTTCCCAGTAAGCACATGGGGAGTACCAAGGATATCGTCAAGATCTCCAACCGTGAGCTCTCCAAGGAAGAGGTGGACCGGATTGCACTCATCTCCCCAAATGCAACAATCAACATCATCCGGCACTTCAAGGTCTGCGAGAAGCAGGGCGTCGAGATCCCCACCGTGATCGAAGGGAGCGTGCGGTGCCCGAACCCCGGCTGTATTACCCGCACAAACGAGCCGATCCGGACCCGGTTTGCGGTGCTGCCGGACGGGAAAGGCCTGCGCTGCCTTTACTGCGACTCGGTGATCACAAAAGACCTGACCAGTTACATCATCTGATTTTATCTGCTTTTTTTCTCCCCGGCAGACCCGGGCTTATTCCGGCTGCGGGCTGTGGATCAGGTGCCCGTGCACATCGATCTCCCCGCGCCAGATACGGGTGGACGAAATCCAGCGGCCATCCTCGGCAAGCACGCAGGTAATCTGGTGGATATCCACCTTGCGGAGGTTCTTTTCCCTGCGCATCTTGTTGATCTCTACGGCAACAGGGAGCGTTTCCTCGGAGACCACGATCGCATCAAAGTCCGCGTCGAGTGCCGAACCGAAACGGTCGCTTAAGGGTTCGATCTCCCAGAGAGTTGCATACTTTCGCTCCGGGATCTGCGCGATGATATGCCCGGTAATGAACTTTTCAAGATCGGCCCGGCGCTCTGCAAAAGGATGGATCGGGTGGGTCTTGCGGCTCGCAAACGGATCGGTCGTAAGCCCGATCACGACTTTTCCGCCCGGCCCGGCCAGTTCGAACGAACGGGTCAGAAGGCGCTTGTGGCCGTCGTGGAGCGGGTCGAAGGTGCCCCCTACCATAACCTTCATGTTACCTGTACGTTAAGTTCCTATGGTATTATGGGTATGGATAAGAGGATCGCAGGCACGCCGCTCTGGTGTGCGCCGAATGCAACGGTGATAGGCAGCGTGACCTTGGGAAAGGATGTCGGCATCTGGTACGGGGCAGTGATCCGGGCAGACAAGGACCGGGTCATCATCGGCGACCGGTCAAATGTCCAGGACAACTGCGTGGTCCACACAAGCGCTGCATTTCCGACCACGATCGGGTGCGATGTCTCCGTGGGTCACGGAGCGATCCTCCACGGGTGCACCATAAAAGACCGGGTGCTGGTCGGCATGGGTGCTATTGTCCTCAACGGTGCCGTGGTGGGAGAAGATTCCCTGATCGGCGCGGGAGCTGTAGTTACCGAGGGCATGCAGGTACCGCCCGGTTCGGTCGTGCTCGGGGTCCCGGGGAAAGTCCTCAAAACTACCACCGATGCCCAGAAGGCACACATCCTCGAAAACGCGCAGTCCTACGTCAGGCTCGCCGGGGAATATGCCCATGGGTGACGCGGTCGTGATCGGAGGCGGCGTTGCCGGCATCCAGGCAGCGCTCGACCTCGCAAACCACGGTATTACCGTCCACCTCATTGAGCGGGAGCCCACGATAGGAGGGCACATGGCCCAGCTCGACAAGACCTTTCCCACAAACGACTGCTCCATGTGCATCCTCTCACCCAAGATGGTGGATGTCCAGCGGCACAAAAACATCAGGATCCATACCCTTGCAGAAGTGGAACAGGTCGAGGGAAAGGCCGGTGATTTTAAGGTAACCGTCCGCGAACACCCGCGCTATATCGACATGGTGGCCTGCACCGGCTGCGGCGACTGCATCGAGGTCTGCCCGGTCGAGGTGTATAACCGGTTCGATGCCGGGGTAGGGGTTCGAAAAGCAATCTACAAACCCCATCCGCAGGTGGTACCCGACCGCGTAGTCAAGGACAATGAGCACTGTATCGAGTGCGGGCTCTGCTATGATTCGTGCGGCCCGCAGGCGATCCTGCGCGAAGATACGGAGAAAGAGACCATCATCACCGCATCGACAATTGTCGTTGCCACCGGTTACGATGTCTTTGACGCACAAAAGAAAGGCCCGCTCGGGTACCTGAAATATCCCGATGTGATAACAAGCCTGGAACTGGAGCGGATGATCAATGCCAGCGGGCCGACCAGCGGGAAAATCCGGCGCTTAAGCGACGGCAGGGAACCCGAAAGTATTGTCTTTATCCAGTGCGTGGGTTCGCGGGACGCCCCCTTACGCCGGCCCTGGTGCTCCTGTGTCTGCTGCATGCAGGCAATGAAAAACGCAATGCTTATCCGGGAGAAGCACCCGGAGATCGCAGTCACGATCTTCTACATGGACGTCCGTGCCTACGGCAAGGGGTACGAGGAGTACTACGAGCGGGCAAAGAGTGTCGGTGTAAAGTTCCTGCGCGGGATGCCCTCCGATCTCCATGCAGACGCCAGCGGAACCGGCCTCTCCTTCCAGGTGGAGAACACCGAGACCGGGGAGATCGAGGTCCTCCGCCCGGGCCTTGTGGTGCTCTCGGTGGGAATTGAGCCCTCGGGTGCCACCGCGGCACTTGCGGAGAATCTCGGCCTTCCACTTGAGGAGAGCGGGTTTTTGCGCTCTCTGCATGACGCTGTCGATACCGCGGGGACGGTCCGGCCGGGAATCTTTGTTGCCGGTGCGGCAGTCTCTCCCAAGGATATCCCCGACAGCGTGGCCTCGGGCGGGGCTGCGGCCATGCGGGCATTTGCAGGGGCAAAAAAGAAAACGGCAGCGAGGGCGCGATCCCGGTGAAGGAGACAAAGACACTCTGGTGGGACGAGTCCCTCGGGGGCATCCGGTACATCGACCAGACCCTCCTTCCCACGGAATACGCAATCGCTGGGTGCACGGACATAGACCAGCTCATCACCGCGATACAGCGGCTGGAGATCCGGGGAGCACCGGCCCTTGGCGTTGCCGGGGGATACGGGGTGGCCCTTGCCGCACGTACCTGCACCGGGCCCTCGTTTGATGATTATGCCCGGGCCGTGCTGCGTGCTGCCGACCGGATCCGGGAGAGCCGGCCTACCGCGGTCAACCTGAGCTGGGGTGTGGACCGGGTGGTGGCCCGGTTCCTTGCAGCAAACGATGAGACATCCGCCAAGACCGTCACTCTTGCCGAAGCTGAATCAATCGCCGCGGATGACACCCGCTGCTGCCATGCTATCGGGGAGCACGGGGCAGCCCTCCTCCCCGACCAATGCACCGTGCTCACCCACTGCAATGCCGGGGCCCTTGCCTGCTCATCGTGGGGGACGGCGCTCGGGGTGATCCGGTCTGCGGTTGCGGCAGGAAAGCAGGTAAAGGTGATCGCCTGCGAGACCCGCCCGCTCCTGCAGGGCGCACGCCTCACCGCGTGGGAACTCGCCCGGGACGGGATCGATGTCACGGTGATCACCGACTCTACTGCCGCACACATGATGCGGAGCGGGGCGATCGATGCCGTGATCGTAGGAGCGGATCGCATCACCGGGGATGCTGTCTTCAACAAGATCGGTACCTACATGCATGCCGTCTGCGCAAAACACCATGTAATTCCCTTCTATGTGGCAGCCCCGCTCTCGACCTTCGATGCCACCCGCAAGGAGTCGGAGGTCACCATCGAGGAGCGGGGACGCGGTGAGCTCGCGGTGGTGGGGAACCGGACCCTCATTCCCGAGGGTGTCCCGGTAAAGAATTACGCATTCGATTCCACCCCCATGGACCTTGTCAGCGCGATTGTAACCGAACAGGGCGTTGTCCGCCCGCCCTTTGATATCGGGGCACTTCTTTCCCGTTCCGGCCCGGTGCCCTGACCATGTCGCTTTTTGATATCGACCTTACCCCCTGGCACAGCCTCATGTACATCATCGGGGAGATTACGGTTCTCTTTATCCTTGGGGCCCTTCTGGTATCGTTCATCCTTGTGGTCATCTCCCTGTACTCGATACGGCGGGGGCACCTCTACTTCCCCACGTTCATCAAAGCGGGGATCGTGTTCCTGGAAGGCTTTATGAAAGCATTCTTCCGGCTCCTGGGCCTTGAGGACCGGGAGATGCTTACCTTCTTTATCAAGATCCACAACACGATGAACACGAGCGCATTCTCGAAGATCCCGCTTGCAGAGCGGGCGATCTTCTTCCCCCAGTGCCTGCGGTCCGCAAAGTGCCCGGCCCACCTTACCCCGGAAGGGCTCAAGTGCGTGAACTGCGGGGAGTGTACCGTGGGGGAGGCCAGGGCCCGGCTCGAACAGATGGGATACCGGGTCTTTATCATCCCGGGCTCGTCCTTTATCAAGAGAATGGTGAAAAAATATCATCCCCGGGCGATCATCGGGGTTGGCTGCCTGACTGAGGTAAAAGAAGGGATCGACATGGCCGACAAGATCGGTCTTGTTGCCATGGGCGTGGTAACCATAAAAGAAGGGTGCGTGGAGACACTCGTGAACTGGCAGGATATCTATGACGTGGCAATCCTCGGGCTCGACCCAAAGGCCTCAGTTCCCGAGGACCTTCATGCTCTTGCCGGTTAACTTCCCGCTTTTTACCTTCCCGTGGACGATGATGGTATCGGCACTGGTCACGTCGCCGACATGGACATCAGGGCGGAGCATGACCTTTCCCCCCGCCGTTACCGTGTAGACCACGCAATGGTCAAGCAGGCTCACGTCCCCGGCAGAGACCAGGGGACCCTTGATCCGGGCATGGCTTCCGATGATTGCGCTCCCGCATTCCACGTCAAGGGCAACACTGGATTTTTTGCCCAGCTCCAGCCGCCCGGTCACCACGAGCCGGCCCCAGAAATGGGTCCGGGCCGGCACGATGAAATCGCCGTCAATCCTGACATTTCCTTCGTAATACGCCCCTTTTGGGGCATAAAACGTGCTGCCTTTCTGGATGACGCGTGCCATGCGGGCCATGTGTATATCAAGGTAGATGAGGCATGACCTTGGGCATAAAGGTTGTTGTTACGTAAAACAGACGTTATAACTTACAGGAATACCGCAGAAAGCGTGAAAACGACAAGGGATGCAAACATCCCCAGCTTGAGGAGCGTTGTGGATCCAGTGGCTTTAAGGGATACAGGATCGGTGCAGCCCAGAGAGCGCCCGGCTGCAAAAAGGATTACCAGATCGACTGCCGCGATCCCGGCAAGGTACCAGCCCCCCCACCAGAGGTACGGGACTGCGCTTGCCGCGATGGCAAATGCAGTGCACGCAAAGGCGATAAGCGCAGTCTTACGGACACCGATCCGGATGGCAAGGGTGTCAGCCCCGTGGGCCCGGTCCCCCTCAATATCCTCGGCGTCCTTCAAGAGCTCGCGGGCAAGCATGGCAAGGAAGGTGATGGCCGCAATCGGGAGCATGTCGAGAAGTGCGTGCCACCCGGCGTACGCCCCGCCAAAGAGAAAGATGCTTGCCGAGAGAAAGGCAACCGCAGCGTTCCCGAAAAACGGCGTGCTCTTGAGCCGGGCGGCGTAGAGGACAAGGAGCAGGGCGTTCACAAGAGCAATGCCCATGCAGAGGGGCGTGGTGAATACACTTACCGCAAGGCCGAGAAGGAAGAGGGAAAACGCCCAGGCAAGCGCTGCGTTCCGGCTGACAGCTCCCGACGGGATAGGGCGATCGGGGCGGTTGATCGTGTCGATCGCGGCATCGAAATAATCGTTGATAACGTTCCCGGCAGCAGTTACCAGGAGTACAACTGCCATGAGCAGGAGGACGCCGTACACAAGCGTCCCGGTCGCGATCAGGTACGCGACAATGGCTGCAAGGCCGGCAACAACCGAGTTGGCCGGGCGGGTAATGGCAAAAAAGCCCCTGACTCCCATATACAGGATCCGGTTCGGGCTTGCCAGATATTAACCTGCGTACCCGTTGACGGAGGATGGCCTGGTATCAGGAGGCCCGGGCAGGAAAAAAGTCAGGGGAAATCCGCCGGATCCAGCGTCCACGTGGCCGAGAAACTGGCCGGGGTCTGGTTACCGGACGGTTCGGTGAAGAAGTTCACTGTCAGAGCAGCTCCGTTTTTCAGGGACTGGTAATCCTGGTCGGAAGTAATCGTTACATAGTCCCTTCCTGACGCTGGCTGTCCCGGCCCGAGAGGAGGAGTCTCTGACCCGTCACCGCCATGGGAAACCCCGATGCCGCCAAATGAGGACCCTTTTGCATTGGTCAGGGTGCTGTACCATTGCAGCTGGAGAGGGGTTGTTCCCGTATCGGTTACCCGCACAAAAATATCCACCTCGTGACTGCCGGATGGCAGGACGGTTGTGGATATCTGGTCGATACTCGCGTTGAAGGAGTACGTCCCGTTCGTGAGGCTGATCACGCGATCCTGATCAACTGCTGCCTGACCCGATGCGCCGGCAGCGGATGATGGCACGGTTGTTCCGTTGCTTCCCGTGCCGGATGTGCACCCGGCAGCAAGAATCAGGCCGATACAAGCAAGAGCACAAAGACAAATGATTACGGTCTTCATGATTTTTCTCCGGTCTGTATTTTTTCCGGATATTTTTTGTGTTTTTCCATAAAATCCTGTCGAAAAACAGAGCCGGGAGATGCGGGTGAAGGCAGGGAAAAAAGTGCCGGAGAGACGGGCGAGGGGGGATTTGAACCCCCGACCATTAGCTTAGGAGGCTAACGCTCTATCCGGACTAAGCCACTCGCCCACTGCTCATACCAATTGCGGGGGAATATGTATAAGTTTTGCGCGCTGCAATCTCTCTCCTCACCATGGACGTTATCGAGGCCACGGAAGGCACAACAACGTTTCTTGTCCCGGTGCAGGACAGCACCGGGCAGTTCCCGCCCGGAACAGCCCCGGTCTTTTTCAACCGCCGTATGGAGCTCAACCGGGACGCAACTGTGCTCCTCCTTTCGGTACTCCAGCCGTCCGATTACCTGGATGCCATGGGGGCTACCGGTGTCCGGGGGCTCCGGGTAGCACACGAGGTCGGGATCCCGGTCACCATCAACGACCGGGACCCGGAGGCAATCCCCCTGATCCGGGAGAACGTGGCCCGGCTCGGGCTTCCCGTTACCGTCACCTGCCGGGATGCCTGTTCGCTCCTTTTCGAGCAGGCATTTGACGCGGTGGACATCGACCCCTTTGGAACGCCGGCGCCCTTTACCGATGCCGGGATCCGGGGCACGCGAAGGTTCCTGCTCCTGACTGCCACCGACACAGCACCACTCTGCGGGGCACACCTTAAGGCCGGGATCCGCCGGTACTTTGCCCGCCCGGGAAACACCGGTTACCACGGGGAGGTGGGCCTTCGGATCCTCCTTGGGTTTGTTGCCCGGGAGACCGTGAAGTACGATCGGGGGATAGAACCGCTCTTCTGCTTTGCCCGGGAGCATTTCGTTCGCCTCAATCTCCGCCTTACCCGGGGGCCAAAAGCCGCTGACCGGACCATTGAAAGGCTCGGGTTTATCCTGCAGTGCCCCACCTGTGCCTACCGCGAGGAGCTGCCCGGGATGTTTCCTCCCGCTGCCACCTGCCCCTTCTGTGGAAAGCCGCTGCGCCCCATCGGGCCGCTCTTTTTGGGGGCGATCTCCTCTGACGAGATCCTGGGGCAGATGCAGGCCCGGCTCCCAAGCTGCGGACTTGGGACACAAAAAGAACTCGAAAAACTCCTTACCACCTGCCGGGAGGAACTACCCACCTCCAGCCATTATGATTACCACCGGGTAGCACAACAGCTCGTGGTCTCCCCGCCGAAGATCGAAACTCTCCTGGAAGCCCTGCGGTCGGCCGGTTTTGACGCAAGCCGCACACACTATTCCGGCACCGGGGTAAAGACCAATGCCCCCCTTCCGGTACTTTACGATGCAATCCGGGGCAAAAACGAGCCGTAACCGGTAAAAAAACGGTTCGGAACGTTTATGGGCAGACCCGTTCCAGACTCCCCCGTGGAACCATGAACGGGAATAAGGCTCGTGTTACGATCACAGTTATCGGAGGGATCCTGCTGGGTCTCCTTGTCATTTCCGCGGGGTGCAGTTCAACGGGCGGGAATGCACCGACGACTGCTGCAATAACTACGCCGGTTACGACCCTCCCCCCCGCTGCAACATCCGCAAGCCTGGTGGAGACAACAATCATTCCGGTGACAACAACACCGCCGCCCTACCAGGTGTACACAGATCCCACCTACCCGCTGACCATGGACTACCCTGCGGGATGGGTCTATAACCAGCCAGGCAACTTCACCATGGAAGACTACGGGAAGATGACCCGCAATATCGCCAACTTCTATTCCCCGAATGCAACCCAGGTGACCTACCGGACCTTCAGCGTGGACGTCGATCCCTCGCCCGGCTCGGACCTTGAGGATTACTTCAACCACGCAACTGTTGCCCTGGGAAAGACCTACGATCCCCTCACCGTTACCCGGCACGACGCGATGTACACGGTATCCGGGTACCGGGCGTACCGGCTTGATTTTACCAAACCGGACAACACAAACGAGATCGTGGTTTTCACGATCACCCCGGATAACGTGGGCTATATCTTCACGTACAATGCCATGGAGGACGCGGATTTCCAGACCCTGATGCATTCGGTCAACATTACCAGCGTTGCCGCTGCTACGACAAACATGTAAGTGGTCTCCCTGCAATCCCCAAAAAATCGTATTTTTGACCCCAGGTGTCGGAAGTCCCCTATCGTGCTCCCGGTGCCCCGGGACGCGATCCGGGCCAAAAACTGCCTGTTACCAGGAGAAACGCCGGTTCAAAACGTTTATGGGAGAAAGCGTTCCAGACTCTCCCGTGGAACCATGAACGGGAAACTGGCAGGTGGACGTATTGCAGTTATGGGAGGGATCCTGCTGATCCTTCTCGTTCTTTGTGCGGGCTGCAGTACCAAGACTGATAGTTCACCGCTGGCAGCAGCAACGAGCGGTCCGGGTACAAGCTTGCCCTCACCTGCTCCGTCCGCCTCCATCGTACAGACAACGATCATTCCCCTGACCGCAACCCCGGTGCCAAACCAGGTTTATACCGATCCCAAGTACCCACTGACCATGAACTACCCCCAAGGCTGGGTTCTTAACCAGCCGGGAGACTGTTCCCTGCGGGACTACGGGCGGACCACCTGCAATATCGTCAACTTCTATTCCCCTGATAACCCGGCATACCGCATCTTCAGCGTGGATGTTGATCCCTCGCCGGGATCAAGCCTCGAAGATTACTTCAACGCTGCTACCGCGACTTTGAGCAGGAACTACGCACCAGTCTCAAATCTCCGCCCCACATCCATTTACCATGTTTCCGGGTACAAGGCGTACCGCTTTGATTTTGTAAAACCGGACAACTCGGTTGAGATCGCAGTCTTTACGATCACGCCGGACAACACCGCCTATATCTTTACGTACAATACCATGGAAGATTCTGACTTTGACTCCATGATAAAGTCGGTCAACATCACCTCCGCTGCTGCCGGCGCAGCATAACGGTAAACAGGTGCAAAAAAAGGATCGCTTTCCTGCCGGGGCAGGAGAAGCGGTTTCTAGTGCTCGATGATGATGGTGAGGATATCACCATCAAGAAGCGGGTGGGTGAGGCCTACCCTCTGGCCGCCGTGCTTGACCGAGTCGCCCCAGATCCGGGCGTACCGGAACCGGCGCACGAAGTCCCGGTGGAGCTTGGTACAGACCGTCTCGACCGTGCTTCCCGTCCGGATGATGAGCGGCTCTTCGAGATCGGCCTCGCCGCTCTGGGGTTTTAAGTAGACCCGCATGAAACCGAGGCAGTCGTAGATCGCGTCCTTGAGCTCCTCCATGTGGTACCCTGCATGGGCGGAGATCATGATGGGCGGGTTTGCGAACCGGGCCGCGATATCGTGCTCGATCTCCAGGTACCGCTCCTTATCCACGAGGTCCACCTTGTTGACCGCAATAAAAGCGGGAACGTACACGCGGTTCCCCTGGAGGGCATCGATAAGGTCGTCCTGGGAGGCGTTCCCCCTGATGAGCACATCGGCGTTCATCATCTTGCTCTCGGAGAGGATCGATCGCACATCATCGATATCGAGATCCAGGGTCCCGACAGCCGCGAGCCGGATCCCGCCGACAGAGGATTTCTTGATGGTGATATCGGGTTTTGGCACGTTGATCCGGATACCCGCATCGTAGAGTTCTTTTAAGAGCACTTCGACATGCCGCTCGTTGAAGACATCCACAAGGATGATGATGATGTCGGCGCTCCGCACGACACCGATGACTTCCTTGCCGCGCCCCTTCCCCATGGCAGCACCGGCGATAAGTCCCGGGATATCGAGCAGCTGGATCTTCGCCCCTTTGTGTTCAAGGGCGCCGGGCACCACCGTAAGCGTGGTAAACGCATACGCGGCCACGGCACTGTCGGTACCGGTGAGCTTATTTAAGAGTGTGGATTTACCCGTGGACGGGAAACCGACAAGCACCGCAGTTGCATCGCCGGACTTCTTGACTGAGTAGCCTTCCCCGCCACCGCCCGATTTCATCGCACGGTTAACGGCTTCATCGCGGAGCTTGGCTATCTTTGCCTTAACCCGCCCGATGTGCTTGGATGTAGCCTTGTTGTACGGAGTCTTTACCAGCTCCGCTTCCAGTTCGGCTATCTGCTCTTCAAGACTACCAGCCATTTCTCATATTAATCGATGCCCGTTCGGGATATAGTTGTTCATGGGAACAGCCCGTATTCCTGCCGGATCCACCGGGCCGAGCCGGGGCAGAACAAGACCCGGTGCATACGGATCCTGCTTCTGGGGGAGATCCAGGACCCGGGTGAGACCCAACCCCTGCCGCGCCTTCCCCCACATCGGCAGTACCGGCAGGGCGATGGCATTCGGGCAACCTTTAAGTAAGTCCATCGCCCATGTTATTGGGCAATTACGCTGCTATAGTGTAGACCGGCCAATCATGCGAGCCTCTCACGCTCGCGACAGGGGTTCAAATCCCCTTAGCAGCACTCGAACACTCATGGTTTAATGCTCTTTTGATGAGAGTTCACGTCCAGCATCTATTATTTACGGATCACGATTAATATTTGATAAATTGTGAAATATATTTTTATGTTTCTTCAATTGATGCGATTCTAAACATTGAAATCTCATCTACCCGGGACACGATACAAGGCCCGCTTTTTCTGCTTTTTTTGCTCCTCTCGATCACTTTCTGTTAAATTAACGGTTCTCCATTTCAAGTTTGAGTATATCCATCGAGGTTGATACCCAACCTCTTTTACGAGACGAGGATGTGATAAAAACGAAGGTGCCAACAGCCGGGGTTTACCCACGCCTTCTTCAATCGATTTCTCCTTTTTCAAATCAATAATATAGTAATCAATATCGTTCACAAAAATTTCATTCTCAAACGAATCTTTACAATACAATGAAAATTTTACACAAATATAAGGCAATTCATTTTTCAAATAGATTTTTGCAATCTGTTCTAAAGTATATCTCCTAGGTTTGTAATTTTGAAGGAGATCTGCTCTTTTATGTTCCAAAAATTCATATTTCAGGTTATTATTGAAATCATCATCAAGCATATAGACTGGCTCAATTTCAAAGGGCATCCAGTTTTCAGATGGTAATAAGTAGGAATCGCCAGTTGGCCGCTTTAAAAAAGTAATTCCTTCAATAGGTTTGTATTTAGAAGTTTTTTCCCCATCAAGCACTCTCTCTGGATCATAATAAGTGACATCTACAGTTTGGTCGAGTCTTTTCCTAAATATATCTTTAACAAGGCGTTCAGTTACATACGGCCAGCCAAAATCATGGAGCCATTTCATATGTTTAATGTCATCCGTCTTATCGACAGAGAAACAGTACGTAGACACTCCCAATTCAAAAGCAGGAGTATTCCCAACATTTTTCAAGCTAATTTTTAATTTATTTTTATCAACTGAACAATTACCAATTTCTAAAATAGGTCGATTCTGAGAAAGAAGAAATGAGGTCTGTTCTTGGAAGGATTTCAATTGAGATTGAGTAATTTTGATATTTCTATAAGCATAAATCGCAAGCAGAATTGTTCCTAACGCCACGAAAACATTAACAACCACAGATATGTCATCAACCAATGGCATATGGAAATAAATGCATCGAGCATTATAAAAACGCGATCCTCGTTTATGGATTCTCAACAATCATTACAATTCAATACTACACTGTAAGAAGAAGTAAATTTAGATTTACTACTCATTCAACAAAATCTGTCTCATTTTTTTCTGTTGAATAAAATCTGCCCAATATAGAAGGAGTTCAGCAAACGAGACAATATATTTCCCTCGAACTTGCTTTGCTAATGGTCGCTCGGGCGCCTCTTCGGGCAAGAGCCTTGACGAATAATTCCGGATCCCGGTAAGTGCGTAGCGCAAAACCCGACGAGGCGTTTTGCGCGTCAGGCATCGTTACGATATCCCCCGGTAAGAATGACCGTCCCCGGGGCGCTTAAAAATCACGGTATGCACTCTTCCGATATTCCACCTCAAGGACATGAATAATTAAAACATCATCATGGATCGACAAAAATGCCCGTAGACCCCTCCGGATCCTGACGGAATAGACGGGATGCAGGGGATGGGAGCCCTTGATCTTTTTGATATGGTGATAGGGTTCTTGGCTGATCGCATGGATCTTCCGGATAACCTGCCGGGCAAGTTCGGGAGGAAGCCGGCCGAGATCGCGGTCGGCCCGGTGCGTATACCGGACCGCGTAACCGCTCATTTAACCCCGTATTTTTTCATGACCTCTTTCTCGGCAATCAGGTTGCCTTTCCTGACATCCCCAAGGGATTCTTCGAGTCCTGCTATGGTCTCTTCGCTTAAGGGTTCCTCATCCACCGCGAGCGTGACCAAGCGCTCGATGACATCGTTGTATGATTCCTTGGGGTGACGTTTCAGGGAGTTGAGTTGATCCTTGAGATCTTCCCGGATGTAAATGGTGGTCGCGGCCTGCATGGTAATACTACTATGCACCTATAGGTGTTATAAGTGCCTGTAGGGGAGATAAACGGTCTGGATGGACCAAAGAGTTCCGAAAAAGTCCGCCCCACCCATCATCACGATCAGGGACCCCCCCCTTTTAAAAAAATCAGACACCCCCCTACCCCCCACATGGGGGTCTGCACAAAAAGAAGCCGGACCCTCTTGACCCAACGTAAAGGGGGACCCCCTTTGCATATTCCAGTTTCCCGACCTGCATTTCCACTGGATGCTCCGGTGAGAGGGGATTGGGGGTCCCCTTTTACTCAATGATCAGGGGGTCCTCCTTGATCTGATCATAAAGGGGAGTCCCTTCGCGAAATTCGCAAATCAAAGGTACCCCCCTACCCCCCACGGGGGGGCCGCACGAAAAGAAGCCGACCCCCCATTGACTCAAAAAAAGGGGGCCCTACCCCCCGCTCATGATGGGGAGGGCCGGGTTGCCGGACAAAAAAAGATGGTGCGGCCCCGGGTTATGCAGTGGTTGTAGCGTTTGTCGTGCTGTTGTCCGATGACAGGGCCGGGGTTGAAGCCGGTATGATTGCCACGACATCCAGCGCGCCGTAGGGCTGGGTGGTGGACGCAGTCTGGACGAGCGTACCGTCGGAATAGATGCTCACCGTCAGGTTATCCCCGGAGCCATCGTTCTTGTTCACCGAGGCCGTGATGTACCCACTGTTCGTCCTTGGGATCTGGTAGAACTGGTCCCCGGTGTTCGGATGCGCCTGCAGGCTGCCGGCCAGCTGCTGCAGGTTGCCGGGCGTACCCACGTTCCCCGAGAAGAGCTGGTCGTAGCTGACCTCCACCCAGACCCCGGTCTGCGGGATACGGGTCGGGGTTGGCGTCGGCACCGGGGTAGCGGTCGGGAGGGGTGTCGGGGTCGGAGTTAGGACAGGAATCGGGGTCGGGACCGGGGTGGGAGTCGCAATCGGGAGAATGGCCGCCGCACCACCGGGATGGAGGATCGCAAGGACTCCGATAGTACCCGCGACCGCGATCACCGCCACCGCAATGATCAGGATAAAGGGGCGCATCTGGCCGCGTGTTGCCGCGCTATCAGGTGCGAGAGGGCCGGAGGATTCAGGAGGAAGGGTGCCTCCCGACTCGCTGATAAGGCCCTGGACCACCTTCTTTGCCTTCTTTGCATTCGCGTGACCGGGATCCAGGGCCAGGGCATGGTTGATGGACTGGAGTGCCCCTGAATAATCCCCGGTCTGGATCTGGGCAAGCCCCCGGTTGTTCCACCCCTCCGTCAGCTTCGGGTCAAGGACGAGGGCCTTATCGAAGGCGGCAATCGCGCGGCGAAAATCCCCCTTCCCGTACAGGGCCACACCTTCAGCAAACAGGCTCTCTGCATCTTCCATGATGATAAGGGCAACCTGATCGGATATAGGGATTGTGACAGGAAGCAGGAACGGGACACCGGCCAAAAACAGGCAGGACCCGGCAATAACTTCATAAACTCAAAGCGAAGAGTTCACAGTATGTCTCAAGACGATACCCCGGTCTCGCTTATCATCCCCACCGCGCTCGTCGAGAAGCTGGATACCATTGCCAAATTAAAGTACCTCAACCGCGAGGACGTGATCATAGACGCCTGTGCCTACTACTGCCAGTTTTATGACATGAACAGCGAGCGGTTCCCCGAAACCATGCGGGGCGTCTTTTTCAACCTCGCCCGCCACGATGACGAGTTCCGGGCGCTGCTCCGCAAGGTGGTCCAGGAGAACCCGGCCACAGAGAACAACAACCCGTGAACGCGGGTGCATACCTTTTTTTCGCCCGGGACACGGGCAAGAGTTCTTAACCGATCCCGATCATGGGTTCATTTATTGGAATGCCCACACGCCTGCCCCTGCGGTTCTTCGGGATGTTTGCCCTGCTCTGCCTTCTTGTACCTGCGGCACTGGCAGTTTCACCCCTCTGGATCGTCAATGCCACCCCGGGCGAGAGCCTGTCTGCGGTGGCCATGGCACATGACGGTTCGGTCATCGTTGCCGGGGGAGACCAGCTGATTGCCATCTCCCCGACGGGTGAAAAACTCTGGGCCGGGTGGAGTGGCTCGCCCCTTGCGGTGAGCGCCGATGGCGGGTATATTGCGGCGGCCCAGGGCCAGCTTGTACAACTTATCTCGGGGCAGGGAATCCTTCTCTGGCAGCAGCCGCTGGGCGAAACGGTCACGGCCCTCTCCCTCTCACCGGATGCGGAGGTGATAGCAGCCGGCGGCGGGACATCGATCCAGTCCTGGTACAATTCGGGTGCCGGCATGGGAAAGAACACCACCGGAACCGTGCAGGATCTCGCAGTATCCCCGGAAAAGGATCAGATCCTGGTCTGCACCGCCGGGGCCCTGCAGAGTTTCAACCTCTCGTATGTCCCCTTCTGGAATGACACAACCTTCAACCCTTCGGCTGTGGCAATCTCCGGTGACGGCACCGGAATCGTAGCCGTGAACGGCAACCGGGTACGGATGTACCACGGTGGCGGGGTTCTGCTCTGGAACCAGGCATTCCCCGGGGGAAACATCATCTCCCTTGCCTATTCCAATGACGGATCAACCATTGTTGCCGGGCGGGACGACGGAACAGTTCTTGATATCGGGCGCAACGGGAACCTCATCTGGACCGGGACGGCCGGTGCCTGGGCAACGAGCGTGGCCGTTTCGGATAACGGCTCAACGGTTGCCACCGGCAGCATCGATAACCGGATCCATGTCTACGACGGACAGGGCACGCTCCTTGGGGAAGCTATTACCAAAAATCCGGTAAAATCCCGGTCGGTTGCCGTGAGCGGCGACGGCAGCCTGATCGTAGCGGTTGACAACACGAACGTGTACGGATTTTCGCGCAGCCAGTTTGCCACACCGGCCAACCTGTCCGCGGCATCCACGCCGGCCATGGGAGGGACCACGAACACTACGCTCCCGTCCTCACCGGTAAGCACAACTCTTATGAGCACCCTCTCCGCGACTGCACCGGGGACCGCTCAGGGTGCGAGCCCGGCCCCTGCGGGAACCACCATGCCCGGGTTCTCCCCTCCCCTTGTCCTGTGTGCCTTTGCGGCCCTGGCCTTTGCAAAGGGACGCCTGCACCGGTAAGTGGCTTTTTTCCGGGAGTGCCCGGTCTCACCTCCCAAGGGTAGGGATATCCTTAAACCCCTCCTTTGCAAACCGGAAACCGGTGAACCTCCCATGGAAAAAGTAACGCTCGGCCCGATGCCGTACCTGAGTGTCATGCCCACGGTCCTTGTGGGTGCAAACGTGAAAGGCAAAGCAAACTACATGACTGTTGCCTGGGCAACGGTCGCCTGCATGGCCCCCCCGATGCTCTGCGTGGCAATCAACAAGCAGCGGTACACTGCGATCGGGATCGAGGAGAACAAGACGTTTTCCGTCAACATTCCCTCAGCAGCCCAGGTGATCGAAACCGACCACTGCGGCCTTGTCTCCGGTACACACAAGGACAAGTCAACGGTCTTTACGTCATATTACGGAAAACTGAAGACCGCACCCCTGGCAAAGGAATGCCCGGTCAACATTGAATGCAGGCTCTACAACTCGGTGGACTGCGGGAGCCATCTCCTGTACGTGGGTGAAATCGCAGAGATCCATGCGGACAAGTCTGTCCTGACCGACGGGAAGCCAGACGTTGCGAAGATTGCTCCGATCGTGTACTCGCAGGCCACCTATTTCGGTGTGGGAAAGGAGCTCGACAAAGCCTTTTCCGCAGGCAAGAAGTACCACTCCGCGTAACGGAAACAACCCTTTTTTGCGGCCAGATCCCTGCCCGGCTTTAGCAGTTCACGTGCAGGATCGCGACAAACGGCCGCGGCTCCTCCTTGAGCAGATCGACGATATCCGGTGTGGGCCGGACCACGGTCTCGTAGTGCCGGAATACATCCTCTGCATCGGGAGTAACGGGAAGATCCCCGTACTGGCCGGTCCCTATATAGAGGATCGCCGGCTGCTCGTGAATCAGAAATCCCAGTTCCACGCCAGAAAGGGGCGTGTGGCCATAGGTGCTCTTGAGGCGCTTTGACGGTTTCTTGTGCCTTTTGGTCACGCTCCGGTCGGTATGGACCACCACGTCATGATCATACCGCACACCGTCGATCTCCACCCATCCGTTCCTGGTCTTCATACGGCCCGAAAACACGTCCTCAAATCCACCATTTACTGCCGAACCATTTGAGGATATCCGAAGTACCGCTCAATAGTGCATAAGAGGCATCATACCTGCCCGGTGGAATCGGGTGGCATACCGCAGTCATCAGGGAAGCAGGGAGTTTCCGGCGGAACTGCGGACAGAAAACGGGGGTCTGCGGGAAACAGAAGTACCAGCCACACACCGGGATGCCGGGCAGAGCCTCGCCGGCCTGGCCGGTAACAGGTTATTTAAAGGGGGAAACAGTAAAAGAGCACTGAATCTGAGTATATCTGCTCTAAAGAGGGAGACCTGATGCTTGTCAACCATGCATACCTTTCGCTTGTGGTTCCGCCCCAGGATCGCGTCCTCCTTGCAGTCGCCCTTCTCACCATTGCCATTGTTCTTGCCTATTTCCTGGTAAAAGCGCTGCTGTACTCTGCCGAGCACGAATCCCAAATCTAGGTTTTCCCTCTTTTTAACCTGCGGGAGGGGGATGGCTGCATTCCACCGTAGAGCGATCATGCGTTCCGGCGGAGCCTGCGGATATATACCCGGGCCCAGGCATAGGCAACCAGGCTGCCAAGCGTGACACCCACCACCATGCCCCACCAGACCCCCCGTTCTCCCATGCCAAGGACAATCCCGAACATCCAGGCAAAAACGGCAATAAAGACCAGCTCCCGCAGCACCACGATCGCAAGCGAGGTCATGCCCTTACCCACACCCTGAAAGATCGAAGTCGACATCATGCCCGGCGGGACAAACGGGTAAAAGAGGCACATAACCGAAAGGAATGCCGCAATCTCCGGGGTGAGATACGCGGTCTCTGATGAGTACGTAAAAACAGTCGCGATCTGGGAGGAAAAGAGCCAGGTGATCGCGCTGGTGCAGAGCGCAATGGCAAGTCCGAGCAGGATCGAGAAGTGGTGGATGATAGGGAGCTTATCAAAGTGCCGTCCCCCGTATGCAGCCCCGGCTACGGAAACGACCGCAAGGGCGATCCCTACGATAGGAATGACCGCAAACATGACCAGCCTCCAACCCGCGGTGTATACCGCTACGGCGTCGGTGCCGGCAACCATCACGAGCATGAGGTTGACAAAGATCGAGAGGATCGCCATCATGAAAAATTCCGTGCTGGCGGGCAGGCCCACGCCAAGGATACCCATGGCCGTCTTTTTGTCCGGGACAAAACCATTCCATGAGAGCGAGACATAGGTGTCTTTTTTGACAAAGAACAAGTACAGGAGCACGAGGGCGACCATGACCTGGGAGATGATCATCCCCCATGCGGCACCGGCAATGCCCATGTGCGCCCGGTAGATGAGGATCGGATCGAGGATCATGTTGAGGATGGACGATGCGCCAAAGACATAGAAGGTCCGTTTCATGTCACCTTCGGCCCGGAGGATGGCACCAAGGATACTTGTGACAAGAAGGAGGAGGGTCCCGGCAAAGATGATCTGCCCGTACTCAAGGGCGAGCCCCAGGGTTGGACCGGCGCCAAACGCGATCAGGATGGGTCCGGCAAAGGCAAGCAGGAGCGCGGTCGTGACAACCGAGATCACGGTGATGATAACCAGGGAGTGGACAGCCGCACTGTCTGCCCCTGCACGGTCACCTGCCCCGATCCTCCGGGCAATAAGCGAGGCTGCCCCGGCGCCAAGGCCGTTTCCGAAGCCAACGAGCACCATGAACAGGGGAGAGACAAACCCGACCGCGGCAAGGGCATCCGGGCCAAGACCGGCCACCCAGATTGCGTTGATCAGGTTGTAGGTCGACATCAGGAGGATGACAACGATCATCGGGCCCGAGAGTTTCAGGATCGCCTTTTTGGGATCGCCGGTCAGGAGGGCAACGCCAAGTGTTGCCTGTACAGGGACCGGTTCCGGGGCCTTCCCTGTCGGGGAATCAGCGGACATGGCCGGTACCCCCGTTCCTTCCCGGGGACGCACAGCGCCGGCAGGACTGCCCAAAAAGACTGCCGGTGCCGGCCAAATGTCCAGTCAGAATGTTTTTTCACTCCCGGGAAATGGCACCGGAACAGGAGATCGCGGTGCCGGCTAGAAATCCTGACTAATAAGGGCTGGAGAGACCAAAAAAAGTTCCGCCGGATAGCGGGTTTACGAGACGTAATCCCGGATCTTCCGGGTGAGCTCTATCTTGTGCCGGATCTCGGTCTCCTTTTCTGTCTGGATCTGCCCGACGATCTCCGCGATGGGCCGGGAAAGGGAAAAGATGTTCTGGGGCCTGCCAATCGCATCGGTCTTATCCAGCCGGCTTGCAACCCAGCCCCGTTCCAGGAGATACTGCATCGCAAGGCTGACCTCGGGCTGGCGGAGATCGGCTCCCCTCTCGATATCCCGGGAGGAGGCCTCACCGGCGTAGGCAAGGAAGACCAGGACCTTTGCCACGATCCGGGGGAGACCGACTGCGATCAGGGTGCCGGCAAACTCCTCTTCCCGTTCAGTGAAATACTGGACTTTCATTCCCGGCATACTTTTTATACACCCCTATTTCCATTATGTTAATTCTATTTTACATAACCCATTCTTATAAATATTGTGTTTATACCCCCTTGTATCTCCTGTACATCTAACTTATCCGGGAGATCCGGACGACTATTTTGTCTCCCTGCTTTTTGAGTTCCACATTTATCTGGCGATCCCCGAACGCGATCCGGTGCTCGCCATATTTGCCGGCGGCAATAAGCCGCTGGAGCCGTGCCATGTCCGCACGGGGCATCCGACGGAAATCATCATCCACAAAAACAACTGTTGCCATACAACGGACGCTCCCGCGGGCATCCCGTTACCGGGACTGCCCTCTCAAAGGATAGTCTTTGTACGGGCACGTGTATCAACTTTCTGCGGAGATCGCGGCGCCTCTGCCTGGATTCCGTGGTTTTTCACCCGGTTTCTGGATTTAACGCGTCTTTGCGCTTTTTTATGAGGAAACATTAAATATCGTATCCCTGCATATGCCTATATGAATTACTATGAGCAGGGAGAAGATCAAGGTCCCAGGCAATGTATACGAAGAACTGGTAGCGCTGGAGCGTGAGATCCACTTCACGCTGGACACCCAGGACACGGTAAAAAGGGCAGAAGACCGTGGGTATATGGCAGCCGCCAACTGGATCCGCAACAACGAGGAAGCGTACAAGGTCGGCTTCTCGTGGGGATTTGAACCCGCAGCAGAGGAGCCTCAGGGCATGATCCGGGACATCCCCCAGCGCTCGGAACCGGTACAGAGGCGAACGGTTGCCCATCCGCCCCCCATCCAGGCAACCCGGCCCGAACCGCAGCCCCCGCGGACCCCCCAGAGGAGATCCTCATCCGGCAGCAGCACGGGCATTATTGCAGGGATCAAGAAGTGGATCAATAAGTACTTCTGATCACCGGTCTTTTTTTTGCAGATACCGGGCAGGCAAAAACAACCTGTCCTGCAGCACTATCACTGACCCCGGATCCAGGAGGGACACATGGCACGCGAACTGACAGAAAAGGACCTCGCAATATTCAAAAAACTTGCTCCCGAATGCGACGATCTCACCTGCGGGGGATCAGGGCACCGGTTCCACGCGATCCTGCCCCCGGTCTCCAACCACTTTGCCGAGAGTGCGGAGGATTTTACTGAGCGGATCAGCCGGCTTTCCGATGAGGAACTGGCCTATATCACCGACAAGATCCTCACCGGCGAGGAGGGTCTTGGGTGCGTCGAGCCCGAGGATGCAGAAGCACTGGTAAAACTCGTCCACGACCGGATCTCCCCCGATATGGCAAAAAAAGTAATTGCCGCTTACGAGTCCGGCGGGGAATGCAACACCTGATCCCGGGTTAATTCCTTTTTTCGTATGGCCGATATTTCCACCCTGCTTGCCGGTCTTGGTTCCACTACGGTAAAGATCCGGCGCACGGCCGCTGCGGCCCTTGGCCGGTCCGGCAACCCGGAGGCAGTCATGCCGCTTGTGCAGGCGCTTTCTGATCCCCATCCTGCCATCCGGATCGAGGCCACGCTTGCACTGGGAAGGCTGGACGACGCACGGGCTGTCCCGGGGCTTGTGGTTGCACTCTCCGACACCGATCCCAGGGTCAGGGCAGGGGTGGTTGCTGCCCTTGGGCGGCTTAAGGACAAAAGCGCAGTGATCCCCCTTACCGCGTGCCTCTCGGACCGCGACGATCGGATCCGGGCCGGGGCTGCAGAAGTACTGGGAAAACTCGGGGACCGGCGGGCTGCTACGGCGCTTGCCGCGGCCATGCACGATCCCTTCGAAGAGGTCAGGGAAGCGGCAGGACGGGCGATTGGCCGGCTGCAAAAGAACAGGTGAGCCGGGCCAGGTCCGGCCCATGATTTTTTAATCCCGTACCATCTTACCTACTGGTATCTCCCAAGGAGTGCGTACCATGCCAGAAAATACCCCTGCAGCAAGCGTACCAAAAAAACAGCGCGGTCTCGACTATGTGATCCGGTTCTTTTCCCTTGTCCCACTCGCGATGTACATCATTGTCGCGGCCCTGCTCACGATCATCGCCATCTTCTCGGTCTACGATGCGGCCCTGCAGATCGTGGATATGATCGTTTCCCGCGACTTTGCCGACGGTCTGGTCCAGACGATCTATGCGCTGCTCCTCACGATCACCATTATCGTGCTTTTCGAGACGGTCACCGTCTATTTCCGTACCAAGCGTGTGGATGTGCGGGCGCTCTTGATTGCCGGCGTTACCGGCCTTGTGCGCCACATCCTGGTCTACAATGTGGCAACCACCGACGCTCTCCAGATGTTTGCCACCGTGGCGCTGCTCGCGGTCCTCATCGTGGGGATTGTGTTTGTAAAAAGCGAAGATCAGATCTCACCGGTCTGATTTTGCCGCACCGGATACAGAGACAGTCCGGGGGTTTTGGAAACATCGCGGGCATTTTATGGGCCGGCAATAAACTGATGGATACTGGGGGAGTTGCATGACTGCGATTATCGAGGCCGACGAACTGACCAAGACCTATAACGATATGGTTGCGGTCAGCCATATCCGGTTTTCGGTAAAAAAAGGCGAGATCTTCGGATTTTTGGGGCCCAATGGCGCCGGCAAGACCACCACCATGCGGATGATCGAATGCGTCTCCCCCCGGACCTCGGGGACGCTCCGGGTATTTGGCATGGATCCTGAGGTAAACCCGGCCGGGATCAAGCAGAGGATAGGGGTTGTCCCACAGGAGACCAATCTTGACCCGGATTTCACCTGTGCAGGAAACCTGCTGGTCTATGCCCGGTACTTCGATATCCCCTCCGCAGAAGCGCAAATAAGGGTTAAAAACCTCCTCGAATTCGTGGCGCTCACCGAGAAACGCGATACTGCAATCGACAAGCTCTCCGGGGGAATGAAACGCCGCCTCATCCTTGCCCGGGCGCTCATCAACAACCCCGATCTGCTCATCCTGGATGAGCCCACCATCGGCCTTGACCCGCAGGCCCGCCACCTGATCTGGGAGCGCCTGCGGCTCCTGCGGGCGCAGGGGAACACCATCCTCATGACCACCCATTACCTGGACGAGGCTGCCCGGCTCTGCGACCGGCTGGTGATCATGGACCATGGCACGTTCCTGGTGGAGGGCGCCCCTGCAGACCTGGTACGCGAGCAGGTGGGAAGCGAGATCATCGAGATGGATAACACCCCCGAGGTGATCGCCTGCCTTGATGAACTCGGCGTGACTTTTGAGGTGGCAGGCGACCAGGTACAGGTGGCAACCGATGCGTCCTCGCGGGAACTGGCAAAAATCCTGCTTGACCGATGCAAAACCAGCCGCGTGAGCACGCGGCCGGCAACACTTGAGGACGTGTTTCTGAAACTGACCGGGAGGACGTTGCGTGAGTGAGATGGCGCACCTCTGGGCCATTCCCCGGGTCTCGCGCCGCGCCGGCAGGGTCTGGCGCCGCAACTTCGATGTCTTTTGTAAGACCTGGAAGGTGAACTTCTTCCCGCCGTTTATCGAGGCCCTCCTTTACCTCTCGGCCATCGGCCTTGGGATCGGGAGTTACATTGGCGCACTCAACGGGGTGCCGTACGTGAATTACATTGCACCGGCCATCCTTGCCATCTCGGCCATGAACTCGGCCTTCTTCGAGTGCACCTATGGCTCCTACGTGCGGATGTATTACCAGAAGAGCTTTGACGCGATCATCGCGACCCCTCTCTCCATCGAGGACGTAATCGCCGGCGAACTTCTCTGGGGCGCCACCCGGGCCGTGATCTCGGTTACGATCATGCTGCCGGTGCTCGTGGCCTTTAACGTGATCTCCCTGCCCTTCTCGCTTCTTACCATACCACTGGCATTCATCGGCGGCCTCATGTTTGCCGGCCTTGCCATGTGCTTTACTGCGATCACCCCGGGCATTGACACCCTCAACTACCCGTCGTTTTTGCTCATCACCCCGATGATGCTCTTCTCGGGCACCTTCTTTCCGCTCTCGATCCTCCCGGCGATCTTCCAGTACGTTGCCCTTGCCTTCTTCCCGCTCACGCACCTGGTCTCACTCATGAGGATGGCTACCCTTCCGGCGCCGGGTGCGATCCTTTTGCTCAATATCACCTGGATCCTTGTTGCGACCGTGGTGTTCTGCATCATCTCGATCAACCTGATGCGGCGCCGGCTGATCGTATAACGGAGAGGGAAAAGAGATCCGCGATCAGAGAGAGCCGGTCCTTTCCCGCGGCCGGTGGAAAGCGGGAATGCTCTCCCCATAGGGAGAAGGTGCCTCTCCTGCGGCACCACCGGCGGGATCCGCCCGGGGGGTTCCTGACGAAGATGACCGGTGGAGAAGACAGAGCGTTTCGTCAAGGCCCGCAACCAACGCGCGGATCTCTTCAAGAGGAAATTCCCCTTCAAGCTCGGCAAGGAGGACCGCGATCTCCTCCCGAAGCGGATCGCGTGCAATCCCGGCAAGCGAACACATGCCCAGCTCATGGTAGCAGAACAGGGTCCGGTACGCTTCCGTGTACACGAAAAGGTCCGAGAAGAGTTCCTTACGGTATGCACTGCCACCTTCTTCTTCGAGTGCGGCAAGATCCCGGCTGATACGCCCAAACTCCGCATGATGCTCCGGGGAACACCGGGCCTCAGTCTCACCTGAAGCCATCAGGCGGCGCAACGGGTACAGGGCAAAATAGGGGGCACCGGCCCGGTATCTCCCAAAGGCACTGCGTTCTGCGGCATGGGTACTGGTCTCTTTTACTGCCGTGGCAAAATGGCGGAGGCGGCAGGTGATGTCATCAGGAGTAACGGTGTCCATGGGATTACCTGGTTATTTTGGTGCAAGTAAAGCGGGATCGGCGAAAAATCTGTATACATATTGCCGGTATTTCCATAAATAATTTGATTTTGCCGGGAGTA
Source organism: Methanoregula boonei 6A8 (assembly GCF_000017625.1). Classification (NCBI taxonomy): domain Archaea; kingdom Methanobacteriati; phylum Methanobacteriota; class Methanomicrobia; order Methanomicrobiales; family Methanoregulaceae; genus Methanoregula; species Methanoregula boonei. The sequence continues at coordinate 1,941,163 of NC_009712.1, forward strand.
TCCCGGTGCCGTATCTCCGAAATGGGAAAAAACTACTATCACAAACGGCGTATACTGAGGAACCGCATGAAAAACCTCCGCCAGCTGATATTCTTTTACCTAATATCCTTAACCGGGCTGCTCTGGGCTGCTTTCCTTCTCCTGAACAGCGACTGGTTCTACCCGGGGCTCTGCATGATCGGTATGATCCTTGCCACGAACGTAGTCGTGCTGATCCTCTGGATAAAAAGCTAGTCTCCCTGCCGCGTGATCCGGAGCACGAAGAGATCCTCTCCTTCCAGTGCCTGCTGCCGGACCACCGATACCGCAAATCCGTACCGGGAAAAGAGTTCCTGTACTTCGGGGAGTCCGGTCAGGGTGGAGATCAGGAGCAGGAGCCGGCCGCCGGGGGAAAGCACATCGCCGACAGATGATGCGAATCGATCTATGGTTGCCCGGCCGGTTGCCCCGCCATCAAGTGCAAACTCCAGCCAGTCATCGATCCGCTCCTCAGGCCGGGTCGGGAGGTAGGGGGGGTTGAAGAGGATAAGATTGAACCTGCCCCGTATGCCGGAAAAGAGATCGCACCGGATGACATCAAGGCCTTCTTTTCTGGCACAGAAGACCGCGTGGGGGTTAATATCGGTGGCAACAACCTCATGATCCCGCACCAGTGCTGCCGCGATCCGCCCGGATCCGGTGCCAATTTCAAGCACCCGGTCCCCAGGCCTTACTTCCTCCTGCGCTGCTTCAAGAAGCAGGAACGTATCGGCCTCGGGTTGGTACACCTGGGTGGGATCACAGGGCATGACACAGGAATCTGGGGCAAAAGAGGGGAAAAAGGGATCGCCCCTAGCGCAAAATAATATGAGCAACTACGAGAAACGGAGATTCAATGGATGCCCCAATAAAGGTAAAATGGCTCATCGACCTCCTTATGGGAGTCTCGTTTCTTGTCTGTTTTGTCACCGGCCTGCTGAAATACCAGGATCTCCTCGAGCTGACCGGGCTTAACAACATTGTCCTCCCTGCCGCCCAGATCTCCGATCTCCACGACTGGACCGGGCTCCTGATGGGATTTTTTGTCTTCCTTCACCTGATCCTGAACCGCCACTGGATCATCGCTACCACCAAAAAGATCCTTGCCGTAAGCAGGAAAGAGCCCTGATTTTTTTGCTGCCCGGGTCGGCATCCAAAGGATCGGCCCCGGGATGAAACTCTGGTTTTTGTTCCCTGAATTCGGGTATCCCTGCGGCTTCCCCTCAGCGTGTATATGAGGGATCAGCAGGATAGCCCGATCTTTTCAAATCCTTTGATTCACCCTTACCCGCACATGTTCTCCGCCACCAGCGGGAAGATTCTCACCGTATTCTTCTGATCGGGAATATCGGGAGACCCGGCGCAAAAAAGATGCCCTGTTACAACGGCAGGTCCGGCCCGGTTCTCCCATAAAAATCCCGGTTACAATAAACTCACCGGGAGTATATACTGATAGAAAAAGGGGAATGACCGTGTACTGTACCATTCTCAGATACAATCCGTAAGAACAGACAAAAAAAGGGAGCCCTGCCAGGATCACCAGCCAATAAAACGGGAAATCCAAAAAAATGGGGAGGTCTCTCGTCGAAAAAGGGGCAGAAATTTCCGAAAAAAATCCAAAAATTATACGAAATTTGCTATTGTTGCAAAATCTTCCAGGTACAGTTCTTCCGGCCGGCTCTGGAGAATTTCACCCGGCAGTGCGTCAATAACACGCTTTGTCCATTCGGGAGCAAGGATGCCCGAAGACCCCCGAAGACCGTTTCGTACCGTTTTTCGCCGGTGGGTAAAGAGCGCCCGTACCACGTCCGCGTACCGCTTTCTATCATTAACCCCAAAGATAGGGGGGCGGGGAACAATCTTTACCACCATCGAATGCACCTGTGGCTTGGGGGAGAAGCAGGCAGGCGGGAGCGTGAAGCACCGCTGGACGGTCGCATACGTCTGAACCATGATCGAGAGGCGCCCGCAGTCCTTGGTGCCTGCCGGGGCTGCCATGCGCTCGGCAAACTCCTGCTGGTACATCAGGACGGCAACACTAAACCCGAGATCGAGAAGCCGGAACGTGATCTTTGACGAGGCCGAGTAGGGAAGGTTGGAAACCACCATCTCAAAGGGCGGAAGGGGGCATTTTGTCGCATCCCCGTGCGTAACGGTGAGCGTCCCTTTCTGGATCTCTTCAAAAAAACGATCGGCCAGCTCGTCGCAGAGGATCCGGTCCAGCTCCACCGCGTGGACAATGGCACCCCGGTCGAGCAGGGCCCGGGTCAGGGCCCCGTTCCCCGGCCCGATCTCAAGAACCTCTTTTTCCTTCACGTCCGCACAGCCCGCGATCCGCTCGATCGCGTTCTTATCGATAAGGAAGTGCTGGTCGTACCGGGCTGTCATTTTGTGGTAAAGAGATGGTACTTGACGTCCTTGTCCTGCAGTTCTTCGAGGATACGGGCCTCGATCATCTTCTCCGGGTGGGGCAGCGATTTGATCCGGGTGGAGATATCTGCGAAGCTCTCGAAAGGCTTGCGGTTTCGCGACTCAAGCACCTCCCACATCAGTTTCTTCCCGATGCCGGGCAGAAGGTGGAGCATGTGGAGTTTGGGGGTGATCGAGATCGCCTTGTTAAAGAAAGTGACAAAGTCCTGTTCGCGCTCCTTTACCACCTGCTCGACCATAAACGGCAGCTCTCCCTTTGCCGTGGGAGTCAGTTCTTCGTACCCGATCCGGCGTTTCACCCGCTCGATCTTGTCCCTTTCAGAGTCCCCGATATACATCTTGTCATGCAGGTTGATGACCACACCGGGTTTGGGGATCAGCTCGAGCAGTTTGAACTGCTCAAGGCCCATTGCCTGGATAACCGGTTCACGCTTGAACTGGGGCCGGGGATCCCCGGCATGCCCTTTCATGAGCACGTCCAGTACGATCGCGTTGACCTCTTTCTTCTCGGCCTTCATGATCTGCACCCCTTAAAAGTGTGCCATGACCAGGTCGATGATAGAATCGATCTCTTCAGGAGAAAGAGTGAAACGCTCCTTGGCAAAGATTGCCCGGACCTCATCCCGGCTCTTGGGCATGATATTTGCGATCCTATAGGCAATCTCCGGTTTCATCTTCTCGAGCTTGAGAAGTTTCTCCACGAGTTCCTTGGATTTTTCAGGAGTGGTCCTGGCAAGCTGATTGGCATGTTCCATGCTGCGCCGGAATTCATACGAAAGTTCTTTTTCCGCAGCAATTCTCTCGGATTCCACGCCCTGAAGTGAAGCGCGGAGCTCCGGGAGCGTAACCTTTTCTTCGCTAAGAACGCCCTTGACTTTCATGCCAATCACCTGACAATTGAGTTTACTTTTGTGCTTTTAGATGTTGCGGTCTTGCAATGACCGTTTTTTCCGCATTACCGTCGTGGATTGTGAGCATCCAGGCCCGGCCCCTCTTACCGATCACGGTGCCCGTGAGCCCGTGGAACCGGCGGTGCGGCATACCCTTCTGGACGCTTGAATTCACGACAATGTGAACCTTCTCGCCCACTTCGAACTGCTGGATCACGGAGGTGACCGGCGGCAGCCCGCGCTGTCTTAACTCTTTCTTGAACTTATACCGTGTTTTCTTTCTGGGTCCGTTGTGGTGTGCCATTTAATCTCCCTCCTGTGGTCCTTCTACCTGCACGACATCAAGACTGGTGACGCGTGCCGGTCGTTGCAGGATCTCGGCAAGACTCGGGATGGTCCTTCCCTGATCGCCTGATATGAGTTCTTTGATGTAGAGGCCGGCTTCGCCGAGGACTTCAAGAATGAACTTTCCGTCCTGTTCCCCCACATACTCGATATCGAGGACTTTACGCTCCCGGATCTTATCTGCTCTCCGGTGGGCGACCCGTTCGGGCGTGCGCTGCTGTATTGTGACGCCCTTTAAGGTATTCAGGGCATTTGCAAGCAGTTCTGCCGGCACCTGCCCATCAACCTCGACCAGGATCCTGTATTTTTTATGCGCTTTGCTTGATTTAAGGGTTTCCACCTCCGAGCGGTCGCTCCAGCGCGAAAGGGCAACCGAAACCCTTCCTTCTGCAGACCTGTTGATCTCCGCTTCCACGGCGGCCAGATCAACAGAACGTTTCCTGGGTGCCACGATCTCAAGGATAAATGGCCTGCCGGTACCCACGCAACGGGCGTCGATATCTTCCCTGCCCGCCCCGTGCAGGACCGCGTTCTCCGCATCAAAGAGTTCGATGACCGGCCTGCCGATCAGTTCTTCCACCGAGTCTGCGTACTGCTTGCCGGTATAATTGCACTTCTCGCAGCCGGCACCCCCGCAGGCCCGGCAGTTCCAGTGAGTCTGCGGGATGCCGCGCTCGAACTTCTGGTACCTGCCATAAAAGAACAGGGCATTGACCTGGATATCCACGAGACCTGACGCCGGGTCGAGCAGGACGGTGATATCGGGTTTTTTGAAGTCCACGACCTTTCCCGTGATGACTGATACCGCCTTGCCTACCTCCCGGTTCACCTCGGACTTAAACGGTTCCGGTTCGCCAAGCGAGAGATCGCTCCAGACCATCTCCTCGTTCTCCGCGATAAGCGGGGGGACCCGGCAGCCGACAAGGAACGTCTTGTACTCGTGGCCTTCCAGGGCTGCTGCGACTTTCTGTGCCCATTGGGGAATATTATCAAAGAAGTTGCCGCAGACCCAGCAGGTGCCGCTAAAACGCTCGTATGGCTGGTTTGCAGCAAGGGCCCGTGCGATCCGGAGCCCCCGTCCACGTTCATCATTGGTAAGGCCATGCGAGCGTTTCCCAAAGAAACGGCCCAGGCAATGGTCGCAACACTCGCCATAGGCAAGGATCTTTTCAACCTGTTCGTTTATCTCCATCCGTTTGTCCTCCGGTCGATCTCGTTTGAGATCACCGTAATCGTGTGATCGGCGTGCAGGCAGGCAGGCCCCACCGAGTACCGGGGGGCATCCCGGATGAGTGCCTCTTCTTCTTCCGTGAAATTCTGGTGGTCTGACAGGAGAAACGCCCCCGGCACTTCCTTGGCCGTGCGGATATCGGTACCCTTCTCGTCCAGTACGGCAAATGCCTGTTCTGCAAGGAGGCGTTCAAGGCCTCCGTTTCGCACAAAGACCCCGGGTGCTGCCTCGCGGAACTCGCTCCCGCACGGGATTGAGAGCGCCTTTTTGATAAGCGCCCCCGCGCTCCGTTCATCAGGAGACAGGGACCGGATCTCACTACCCTTGAAGAGCACCGTTTTGGGGGGTTTGGGCTCGCCAAGCAGCACAAGGCCGCACTCCACATCCCTGCGCAGGTCATGCGAGAGGAAGAGCGACGCATTTACGCACCGGCAGAGCACATCCATGCGCCCGGCACCAGGCAGGTCGTTTAAGGAGAATTCACCGTCCGTGCGGGCACGGTGCCCGACAATGGCAAACACGGTCATCTCACTGCATTCCGGAGAAACGCTTCATCAAGCGCTGCATGTTGAATTTCCCGCCACCGGAACCCCGCAGGCCCTTGAGGGTCTTGTGCATCATCTTGTAATATTTCAGGAGTTCCCGTACCTCTTCGGGAGTACCCCCGGCACCCCGGGCGATCCGCTGCATCCGGGAGCTGTTGATGAGGGAAGGATCGTCGAGTTCCTTTGGGCTCATCGAGTCCATAAGGATCCGGTACCGCGCCATCTTGGTGCTGGTGACATCGTAGACCCCCTCGGGGAGCTGCATGTTTCCCATCGGGAGCATGCTCATGATCTGCTTTAAGGGCCCCATTTTGTTGAGGGCTTCGAGCTGCTTGTACATGTCGCGAAGGGTGAAGTGGCCCTTCATCATCGCTTCCATGTCCACCTCGTCAGCCATCTGGGCTTCCTGGACCTTCTCGACAAGGGCCTGGAGATCCCCCATACCGAGGAGACGGGAGATAAACCCGTTTGCATCGAAGCGTTCGAGATCTTCGATCGTCTCCCCGGCACCGATAAAGACAATCCCGCTCTTTGTCTCGGCAACTGCCGAAAGGGCGCCACCGCCTTTTGCCGTGCCGTCCATCTTGGTGATGATCACGCCATCGATCCCGATCGCTTCGTGGAACCGTTTTGCCTGCTCGCTTGCCTGCTGGCCAAGTGCGGCATCGATCACGAGCCAGCGGTGGGATGCTTTCGTGAGTGCATTGAGATCGATAATCTCCTGGATCAGGTCGGGCTCCAGAGCGTGCCTGCCCTGGGTATCAACGATGATGACTTCCTGGTCCTTAACCGCAACAAGACCCTCCCGGACAATCTGCCGGGCATCGGTAACCTTCGGGTTGCCAAAGCAGGGCACGTTGATCTTCGCACAGAGCGTGGAGAGCTGGTCGTACGCCCCGGGCCGGAAGGTATCGGCGCAGATCACCCCGACCTTCATGCCCTTCTTCTGGAAGTAGCGGGCGATCTTTGCCGTGGTCGTGGTCTTGCCGCTCCCCTGGAGACCGGCCATGAGAATGACCTGCGGTTCTAGTTTTAAGTCGGCGCTGGCGTAGACGAGCCGTACCAGTTCCTGGTACACAATCCGCAGGACATGCTCGCGGACATTGGTATTTTTGGGCAGCTCTTCATCAAGCGACCGGGTACGGATCGCTTTTGAAAGATCCATGACCAACTTGACGTTAACATCGGCGGAGAGGAGCGCCCGCTGGAGATTTTTTACCAGCTCGTCAACCGCCGCTCGGTCAACTACTGCTTTTCCTGCCAGCTTTTTTAAGGCGTCCTTGAGCGAGCCTGAAAGGCTGTCCATCATCAGGCAGCACCGCCAAGAAGTTCTTCTACAACCGCCCCGGGCTCAAACGGCATAATATCCTCATATGCCTGGCCGGTGCCCAAGAAAAGGAGGGGTTTACCAATGGTATGGGCGATTGAGATCGCCGCCCCTCCCCGGGAGTCCATGTCGGCCTTGGTGAGCACGATCGCGTCTGCACCCACGGTCTTGTCGAACTCCGCTGCCCGGACCACCGCGTCGTTCCCGGCAACCGCCTCGTCCACGTACACGATAAGATCGGGCTTCATCACGCGCCGGATCTTCTCAAGCTGGCTCATAAGGTTCGCCTTGGTGTGGAACCTGCCTGCGGTATCGGCGAGCACCACATCTGTTTTGTGGGCAATGGCGTACTGCACGGTATCGAAGAGCACCGCGGACGGGTCGGCACCGGTCTGGTGCTCGATCACCTTGATACCAAGCCGCTCTGCATGCACCCCGATCTGCTCGATGGCACCGGCCCGGAACGTATCGCCGGCCCCGATAACAACCGAGAATCCTTCCTTTTTGAGATACGCCCCGATCTTTGCGACCGTTGTTGTCTTGCCGGTGCCGTTTACCCCGGTAAAGAGGATCTTGACCGGCCGCTCATGGGACCGGATATAGGCCGGGAGGTCAAAACCCTGGCCAAGAACCTTTAACAAGGCGGATTTGAGGGACCGGACCACAAGGGAGTCCACGGACTCTCCGATCTTGCGGTGCTTTCCTACGAGCCCCGCACGAATATCGGCAATCAGGGCATCGGTTACGGGAAGAGCCACATCGCTTTCAAGAAGCGTCATCTCCAGTTCCGAGAGCGCATCGGCGATGTCCTTCTCCGATACCACCAGTTCCCGGTCGATGATGAGGATCCGGACCTTGTCGGCAAGGGTCGGGTTCTTTGCCGGGGCTTCCCCCTCCTTCTCAAGTGCAGCCGGTTTTTCCGGCTCCTGTGGTTGTGATGCTGCCGCTGCAGCACCGATACTTGCGCCAAGCCGGTCCCGTGCAGACTGCAGCCGTTCCCTCAGACCCGAAAACATAACCGTAATTCCGAACTCTTATTCTTCGTCGTGATCTTCGTGATCGTGGCGGTGGGGGACCGGGCTGCCACCCGGGGCCTGCCGGTACCCCTGTTCGAGCCGTTTTGCGATCTCGTTTGTCTGGGCGCGGAGTTTCTCCAGCGCCTCGCTAACCTTCTTCTGCGAGGCCTCAAGTTCGGTGATACGGTCCTTGAGGTACTCGATCGCATCAACACTTGTCTTCTCCACAATGACCTCTGATCCGATATTGAGGAGGACTTTCTCCGGTTCAAGGACTTTTGCCCGCAGGCTTGCCCCGCCACCTATCTGGAGGAGCACGGTGCCGTCTTCTGATGTGGCAAGCGCCTCAAGCGCCTCGATCGCGGCAAGCGCCTCCATGCGCCCGTTCTCCATGAGCTCGAGCTGGCCGGCAAAGACCTCGGCCTGCTGGCCGTATTCTTTTAAGTAGTACTGGAGCGTCTCAATTTCATTCTGATCCAAGGGTTGTGCTGCTGCCACGATCCGTGCCTCCCCGTTCTTTTGGTACCGGGTCTTTCTGATATGTTTGTCCGCAGGGAGCATAAATACATCATGATGCGGCGTGATGCGGCGCTTCCCGGCCGGCAATCGGCCCGTCCCGCCTCCCCCATATCCCGCTCTTTTTCGGGGGATCCCCCTCGTTACCCGGTCACAAAACCCGCATGCCAACCCTGTCCGCTTCTGTACTCAAGTGTGGTTGCGGCCAGTAAGGTCGGATCACAATTCTCTTGACCCATGGGAGGCAACATCCCTTTCATGAACAGTCAGGGCTCTGCCCCCCGGTCCGGTTTTTTCCTCCTTGTCTTCTCCATCTCGCTTGCCACATTCATGGCGGGCCTTGACGGCACGATTGTCAATATCGCGCTTCCGACAATCTCGGAGGCGTTCCACGTCTCCTCCACAACGGTGAGCTGGGTTGCCACCGCTTACCTGCTCGTGATGGCCGGCTGCGTGCTGATCTTCGGGAAAATATCGGACATCATCGGTTTTAAGAAGATATTCCTGACCGGTTTTGTCATCTTCACGCTCGGATCACTTGCCTGTGGCACCCTGCCGGACCTGTTCCATTCCCTTCCGGTGCTTGTGGGCTCGCGCATGGTCCAGGCAATTGGCGGGGCAATGATCACTGCCATTGCGCCGGCCATGGTCACGGCGTACATCCCCTTGGACCAGCGGGGAAAGGCAATGGGCATTGTCATGACGCTTGCCGGCCTTGGGACTGCGCTCGGGCCGACCATTGGGGGATTCCTGACCCAGTACCTCTCGTGGCACTGGATCTTTTTCATCAACGTGCCAGTTGGGATCGGTGCGGTTATACTCGGCACCCGGGAGATCCCGGCATCGACAGCCAGGGGCAGTCTTGCCGGTTTTGACCGGTCCGGCGCCGTTCTCATATTTACCGGCCTTGCCGCCCTGCTCTTTGTAGTCTCCGAAGGAGAGACGATGGGCTGGACCTCCCCTGCCATCCTGGGTATTGCCGCCCTTGCCATAGTCACGCTCGCGTGGTTTATCCGGCACGAATGCCGGCTCTCTGATCCGCTTCTTGACTTCTCGCTCTTCAAAAACAAAAATTTCCTGGCCGTAAACCTCCTGCTCTCCCTGGTATTTCTGAGCTTTTCCGGGATCAACTACCTCCTGCCGTTCTACCTCAAGTACATCGGGGCCTACGATACCTCCACTGCAGGCCTGATCATGACCGCGCTTTCCTTTGCCATGATGGTGGCAGGTATCCTTGCCGGCATGCTCTTCAACCGGACCGGCCCCAAGCTGCTCTGCATTGCTGCCGGTATCCTGCTTACCGCAGGCTATTTCCTCATCATGCAGCTCCACCCGGATACACCGGTCGGATATATCGTCCTCTGTCTTGCCCTCATCGGGTTTGGCCTGGGCCTGATTATCACCCCGGCTTCGAACCTGGTGATGAACTCGGTGGCAAAGGCAAAACAGGGCATGGTCTCAAGCCTCACGAGCCTCGAACGCTTTGTCCCCCTCACGCTGGGTATTGCAATGTTCAACCTGATCTTCCTGTGGGGGATCCTCTCCATTGCCACAAACCACAATGTGACACAGGCCTCCCCGGTCGACCTGCAGATAAAAGTAGCCTCAGCCGGTTTTGATCTTGCGTTCCTGGGCTCGTTTATCCTGGGCCTGATCATCCTTGCCCTGACGCTCGTGATCCGTCAGGAGATCCACCCGGATTACGAGAACGACACAGGAGAAAACGGACCGGGGATGATCTAAGAAAAGGTATGGGGCTTGGAGATTTGAGCCGGAACTGCGGCTTTTTGGGAGGTTATAATGGAGGGCTCCCCGGCTCGTACTCGGACATTTCCAAAAATATTGGGGGGGGTGACCCCCCCCATTCCAAAAAAAACCGGTCACCCCCCTCCCCCCTCTTGGCGCTCCGCAAAAAAATTGATCGGACCGATCAATTTCAAAATAGGTCGGGGCAACCCCTTTTCTTCCAATATCGCAACATATGCTTCCACTGGAGTTTCAGGTGAAACGGGATGATCAGTCCGATCGTTTCTGAAAATGGCCGGACCGATCAATTCCGGAATTGGTCGGGGCTACCGATCATGCAGCGGGATCTCAGGTGGCCCCCTACCCTCCACTCTGCGCTCCGCAAAAAAATTGGCCGGGTCGATCGATCTCAAAAAAGATCGGGGCGGCCCTTTGTTCATTGGTAGAGGACAGCGTTTCCGGAATGAGAGACGGATTGGATAACCCTGCACAATCCGCAGCGAAAAATCCGAAATCCCGGATCTCCCGGTGACCTGCCACCGGGAACAGGAAAAAGAAAGAGTTACTCTTTAACCGGCGAAACGCCGGAGACCGTGATGTAGCGTCTCTTGAGGTTGTGCTTGCTCCCGATGGTTGCAAAGGTGCGCTCCTCAGCCTGCTTTGCATTCGGGGCCTCGATCACTTTCGTGTAGGGCATCCAGTCTTCGCCCATTAAGAAAGTTCCTTTCACTTCAAACTTTTGCTCTGCTGCCATAATTCTCACTCCAGAAATCCAAATACGTCCTCGACCCTGCCCAGTTCAAATCCGCTTGTTGCATTACCGGCCAGGTATCCCGTGTCATTCACCAGAAGACCGGTCCCGACAAGGCCGCTGCCCATGTTAATTGTGCCGGTACCGACCGGGATGCCTGATACTGTTTCGAGCCGGGCAATCTCCTGCGCTGTTGCCCGCGGATGGACAATCACGCCCTTGTTGGTCGCAACCCCGGCCATGCCGGTTGTCCGCACTCCCCCAAGTGTCAGGTGGATCACCTCAACACCAAGGAATGCGCCGATCTCTTCGGCAACCTCAGCGGGAAGGTCGGGGTGCACCGCGGCAAACGTATCGTTTGCCATAATGACATTCCCCGCTGCGTTCATCGTCTCGCAGAGCAGCATGACCTTCCGGTGCTTTTTCAAAACCGCAAGTTCTTCATCGGTTGCAAGCCCCGAGACCACGAGGCCCCGGCTGTTCCCTGCAACAAGCGATCCGATGATCGCGCTGCCCTGGATCGTGGTAACCAGCAGTTCCACGCCAAGACCCTCGCGGATTGCGTTCCGGAACTCTTCCGGCGCCTCCGGTGGGATCACGGCAATGTTGCCTGCTACCCGGGCAAAGACCCCGATATTGGGATCCCCGGCAAAGGTGGTCGTGCGTTCCATATGCTTACGATTCCAGGGCAAGTTCCGCCTGGACCTGCCCGTCCTCCATCTTCATGGCGCGGACGCGGATTTTTGAGGGCGGTTTTTCGGCTCCCCTGCTCCACACCTTCTCGTTGATGGTCTTGTCAAGCTTGACGTCCTCGGTCTTCATGTGCTTGGCAAGGTACTTGCGGATATCCTTGATCGCGCCATTGGCACGCTTCCACCGTGGCATCCTGCGGGCATCCCGGAGGGGGATGATGTAGATATGCTCTTTCATCTCTTCTGCCATGATCTTACACCTTCAGCACACTTCTGCGCCAGTTGCGTCTTTTGGGGTGGTTGACCACCGCTCTCTTGGTCCGGATCATGACCCACTGGGGCACGCGCCGGTTCTGGTCGCATGCTTTCGCGAGCCGGATCTTCCTTCCTTTGCTGAGCTTGCTCATATCATTCACCTAGTTGTTCGTGTTCTTCTTTGTTCCCACCACAAGCGACTGCTCGTGATGCAGGGGGAACAGGGCAGCCGGATCCGCGCCAAGGGTGCGGACAGCAGCCCGTATCTCGGACTCGTAGTCGCCGTTTGCGATCGTCCCGGTCTCCCCGTATTCCACGAGGAAAAACCGGTCAACCAGCCGGTCAACATCGGCCCGCATATAGCCAAGAAGCGGGCGCACATACGTGCTCCCGGTCCGGCTGCAGATGCTCTGCACCTGATCCCTGGTGAGCATCGGGACCCGGTCGTCAAACCGGGTGCCGTCTCCGACAACCCTGTACTCACCGGCAAGGGTCTCGATGGCAGTCCGGTGGATGCGGTTGATCGCGTCATTGGGATATCCGCATGAAATTACCATCTCTGCCATCTCTTCTGCCATACCTTCGGGAAATACCCGTTTTTTCAAACGGAGCCCCAGCGCCTGCGCGGCCTGTTCTATTGACGGGATTAAGCGGGCGGGGTCGAACACAAACGTGTTGAGTTCGACCTCGAAATACGTACCCAGCATGATCGCTGCAAGGGAACTATCCTTCCCGCCGCTGTAAAGCACTCCTGCTTTCATCACTTTCTGGTGATCGAGTAATCCCGTTTTGCCGGTGCAAGCTGCCGGAGCAGATCTTTGAGCTGTGCATCGGTGATCTTCTGCCGGAGACGCCCGCTCTGGGCAAGCATCACCAGCTGCTGTTCCACGGCGCTCGCGAAGTCCGGTTTTGTCAGCCGGATGGTGTTGAGACGTTCCCGGGCATCAGGCTCGAGAACCTGCATGAGCACCATCTGGATCTGGGACTTGAGACGCTGCTGGCGTTCGACCTCCTCCTGCATGGCCTGCTGGTCGCCGGCCTGCTGCTGGAGTTGCGCCATCCTTCTCTTGCGGATCTCACTCAGCTCATCGTCTCCCATGGATCATCACCGTTGTTACTCTTCGGACTTCTTGCTTTCAGATTTCTTGCCTTCGCCTTTCTTTGCGGCAGGCTTCTTCTCGGCCTTGGCATCGTCGGACTTCTCGCCGCCTTTCTGAGCCTTGCCGCCTTTCTTGGCCGGCTCGGCCTTCTTTGGCTCCTCGGCAACCGGTTTTACTCTCTTCGGGACCGGTGCCGGCGGATTGGTGAGCACCTCTTTTGCCACGCTGTCCAGGAAGGCCATGCCGGCAGGAGAGACTTTGCGCCCGGTCTTGTCGTGCACAATAAGTCCTGCTGCCTCAAGCTGCTGGAGAGCTTTTCTGAGAACAGAGCCACTGCCCTTCCGGAAAGCATTCGGTTTAGAGCCGCGGTTCTTGCTCCCGCCATAGAAACTCCGCATCCGTTCGACACCCAGGGGGCCGTCGACATAGACGCGTCTTAACACTGCTGCTGCCCGGGTAAACCACCAGTCGGGATCCTCGGGGGGCATCTCCTTATGTACCCCGGTCTTTGCAAAGGCAGCCCATGCCGGCGGCTTGATCTCCTGCCGCTTCTTGAGCTCCTCGGCTACCTTCCTGATGAGGTGGTCGGCCGGGACATCATATACGGTCGTCATGACTAGTCCTCACTGTATTTAAAACTAAATAACAGTCTTAACTTATTGGGTAGCGAGGTTTTTATATATTTCGAGGTTCGGCGCCCGGTATCCGGGCACGAAAAAAGGGCTTATTTCTTCGTCGGTTTTCCGCGCTGTGCAAGGATCATGGTCTTTCCCCTGACCCCGACAAGCGCCGCGCATGCTGCTTCTGCCACGGCTTCCGGGTCGACCTCGGTATTCTGGAGCCATTTTACCTTGATCACCTTGCGCTTCTTGAGCTGGGCCGTAATCTCGTCGATCGTTGCTTCCGTGCAGCCCTGCTTTCCTATCCAGACCGTGGGCTTGAGGTCCTGCATTGCGGGATCGTTCTTTGTGGTCATGGGGTTCTCTCCACCCGGTACCGGGTTGTTTTTTTGCATCCAAGGCAGGTGACCGCCACCCATCCGTGGTGCACCCGCACTCTCATGTTCGCCCCCGGGACCAGGTACCGCGAGCAATGGTGGCAGAACCTGCGGCGGTATTCGTGATCGATCCGCACCCGCTCCTTCATGGAGATCTTCCGGGCCAGGGCCACGTACCGGTCGCTGTAACCGGGATTTTCGTGGAATATCTTTTCTGCTTCGGAGAAAAGCACCGCGATGCGCTCCCGTGCCAGGGGTTTTACGGAGGGGGGGCGCTTTTTGTCCTTCATGGTCTTCTTATGCCTGCCCTGAGGTGAGATAGTATCCGTGCCCGGGGTATAAAAAGGGCAGGTGCCCGGGCGGGGAGCCTAGAGCCGGGTCCGGACTCTCCGTCCCTCAATGGTGAGCCGATCCTCGCAGAAGAGGCGGACTGCCTCGGGAAGCGCGATATGCTCCTGGATCAGGATCCGGTTTGCGAGGGTGTCCTCGTCATCATCATCCATCACCCTGACGCTCCGCTGGAGGATGATGGGGCCGCCATCCAGGCTCTCATCTACGAAGTGGACCGTGCAGCCGGTAATCTTCACGCCATGCAAAAGGGCCTGGCGCTGGGCGTGAAGACCGGTGAAGCTGGGCAGGAGTGCCGGGTGGATGTTGATCATCATCCCGGCGTACTCCCGCACGATTGCAGAACCGAGGATCCGCATGTAGCCGGCGAGAATCACAAGATCCGGGCGTGCTTCTTTGAGTGCGGCAAGGAGCGCCTGCTCGTAGAGCTCGCGGGAGGCGTACGAGCCGTAATCCACAACAACCACCGGGACACCCGCCTCCTGTGCACGCTCAATGGCAAAGGCTTTGGGGTTATCCGTGACAAGAGCCACGCATTCACCCGGGATCCACTTTCGCTGGAGCGCCTCGATCACAGCCTGGAAATTCGAGCCACGTCCCGACGCAACCACCACGATCCGTTTTGTCATGCTTCCTCCGTTAACGGGACTCTTCACGGTCATTTGTCTCCGGGCGGACCACGCACTTGATCTTTACGATCCGCCGCCCGTGCATCTGCATGACCACAAGCGTGATCCTGCCCCCTTCGATCTCCACCTTTTCACCCGGGTGCTGGGGGAGGTGGCCGAGCCGGTCGATCAACAGGCCGCCGATAGTCTCGTAGGACTCGTCCATGGGCAATGCCAGGCCAAGCTCCTCGTTTGCATCGTCCACCCACATCTGAGCGTCAAGGATGTACACTCCCTCTGCGATCTTCTGCACATCGGGCTCCTCACGGTCGTATTCGTCCCGGATATCCCCTACCAGCTCCTCCAGGATGTCCTCGACCGTGACAATACCGACAAAGCCGCTGTATTCGTCGATAATAATTGCGATCTGCACCCGGTGGACCTGGAGCTCCTTTAAGAGGTCGTCAATCTTCTTGGTCTCGGGAACAAAGGTCGGGTCGTACATGATCTCTTTTATCGAGAGATCCTTGCGGTTGGAGACCATCGCGGAGAAGACGTCCTTGACATTGAGAACACCGGTGATGTTATCGATCTGGTCGTGGTACACGGGGATGCGCGAAAAGCCGGTCTCGTTAAAAAGCCGGATCGCTTCACCGAGTGTTGTGGTATCCTCCATCACGATCGCATCAACGCGGGGGGTCATGATCTCCCGGGCAGTGGTATCCCCGAACTCGAGCACCGAGTACAGCATATCCTGTTCATCCTGCTCGATCGTACCCTCTTCCTTGCCCACATCGATCCATTCCTTAATCTCCTCTTCGGTCACCGCCGGTTCGGCAGAGTCCCTGCCCATCCCAAGCGACGGGCTCACCCGTTCCACCACCCAGATAACCGGGGAGAGGATACGGGAGAGGAAAAGGATCACCGGGGCAACGGCACGGGGATAGGTATCCGGGGCCCGGGTAGCATAGATCTTGGGGCCGATCTCCCCAAAGACCAAGAGGACAATCACCACAAACCCGGTGGCGATCCCGACACCGATGCTGCCAAAAAAGCTGATGGCAATTGCCGTTGCAATGGACGCGGCAGCGATGTTGACAATCGTGTTCCCGACAAGGATCGTGATCAGGAAGTGATCGGGGTTCTCCTTTAAGCGGGCAAGGGCTGCGGCGCCAGGCTTATTGTCGTTTGCCAGCGTCCGCACCCGTGCCCGGGTAATCGAGATCAGGGCCACTTCGGCACTCGAAAAAAATGCGGAGAGCAGGATGCAGATGATAAATAGCAGGAGATAAAAAAAGTCCTCAATCATCCGCTTTCACACCGTGCACAGGCACGCAGGCATCGTTGGTTCATTTCGTAATCTACACCAGATATAGGGGACAAGATTACATAAAACCAACGGACGGCGGAAAAAAGGGAAGCATTTTAGCCCTGTTCCACGCACTCCCGCATGAACCGGAGATCCCGTGCAAGGACTGCGCATTTTTCCTCATGAGAGAAGGGCCGGGGAAAATTAAGGTCATCAATCTCTAACATCAGGGGGCCCAGGTAATGATGATCGCGGAGGAACCCAAGGATCCGGGCCATCACCGGGCTTTCCTCCAGCGGAAGGTGGAGTCTGCCCCCGGCAGCCCGGCTGAGGTGAACGTTTGCCAGCCGGTCGCCGCAGAGATCGATGTACTCGGAGACCGTCTCTTCCGAGGAAACGAGGGCATGGGAAGTGTCCAGGGTAAACTTCAGCCACGGTTCTGCATCAAGCACCTCCCGCATCCGTTCCGGCGTGCAGATGAGGGCATTGACGGCAGGCTCCATGTTCTCCATGGCCACAGTTACTGTACTTTTCCGGGCTGCCTCCTTCAGTACGGCAAGGTAATGGTCAAATCTGATCTGGTCTGCATCCCCGGGAGGGCGTTTTGCCGTCCGCCGCCCGGGATGGACCGTGAGAAGCCCGGCCCCGAGCTCCCGGGCAAGGGCAAGCGATCGTACTGCCCATGCAACCGAGACCTCGGCTACATCAGGATTGATGGAACAGGGATTAAGATCGAGAACCGGGGTATGGACCGTGAACGTGGCGATCTCCGGGTGCGCCTGCCGGCAGGCTGCTACTTCCCCGGTCGGAAGACGGGAAAGCCAGAAGTACGGTGTCTCCAGCCAGTATTCAATCCCGTCAAGGCCCGCCCGCGAAACATGGGAGAATATTTCCGCTGAGGGGTACTCATGGAAGAACATGCTCGAAACGCCGTAGGCGGTCATGATAATACTAATTGATAAGCACTTTGGTGCATAATACTTCCTTCATGGACTGGTTTTACCGCACCGAAACACCGGACGAGCGGAAAGAGCCAAAAACGCCCGCTGTCACGGAGGCCCCGCTTACGGTCGGGGAGGTGAGCAGCCTCATCGAAGATCTGCTCGACGACCGGAGGCTCCAGGATATCCGGGTGCTGGGCGAGGTGACCAACTACAAGCACCACAGCCGGGGCCACCGGTATTTCTCGCTCTCGGAGAAAGGAGGAGGGAGCACGGCAGCCATAATACGGTGCGTCATGTGGCGTACAGACGCTGACCGTCTCGTGTTTGTACCCGAGGATGGCATGGAAGTAGTGGTCACCGGGTCGGTCCGGGTCTATGCCCCGTCAGGCGCTTACCAGGTCCAGGTAAAACGGATGACCCGGGGCGGCCTCGGGGAGAAGTACCTGCTCGTGGAGCAGTGGAAGAAGGAACTGGCAGCCGAGGGATGTTTTGCCGCGGAAAGGAAACGCCCGCTCCCGGCATTTCCTGCCCGCGTGGGCGTAGTCACTTCGGAAACCGGGGCGGTGATCCACGATATCCGCATCGTGATCGCCCGGCGTTTCCCGGTGGAGATCGTTATCTCCCCGACTGCCGTGCAAGGCGAGGAAGCGCACACCGATATCGCACTGGCTATCACACGGGTCGCTAGCCATGTGGATGTAGTGATCGTAGCCCGGGGAGGCGGGAGTTTCGAGGATCTCTTTGCCTTCAACCACCCTGACGTAGTGCGGGCGATTGCAGCCTGCCCGGTACCGGTGGTCTCGGCCATCGGCCATGAAGTTGATGTGACCCTGGCCGATCTTGCGGCAGATATTCGGGCCCCGACCCCGTCTGCGGCAGCAGAACTCGTAGTACCGGATCGGCGGGATCTCCGGGTGGCGCTTGGGGAGCTCCGGTGCCAGCTGGGCGGGGCTCTCCTTGCCCGGGTTGCCCGGGCCCAAAAGGACGTAGCGGATCTCCGTGACCGGCTCCGCCCCCAGCGGTTCTGCCGGAAGATCGGAGAGAAAAGGCAGGCCACGGCCGATCTTTCCGAACGGCTCGAACGGGCCTTTGTCACCCGGATCGAGCGGGACCGGCTCGTGCTTGCGGAGATGAGAACGGCACTCGAAGGCAGGAGCCCGCGAGCGGTCCTTGCCCGGGGCTACTGCGTGGCAGAAAAAGGCGGCACCGTGGTGCGATCAGCGGGTGCCCTGCATAAAGACGACCACCTGTCCCTGCATTTTTACGATGGCAGGGGCGGAGTGGTGGTGGAGCGTGTGGACCATGACGGGAACCTATGAGGAAAAGATCGAAGAACTGCGGCAGATCATCGCAAAGATCGAGGACGGCACGACGAGCCTTGACGAGAGCATGAAGCTCTACGAACAAGGGGCGGCACTTGTGAAGCAGTGCGAGACGCTTCTTGCTGATGCAGAAGAGAAGATCACGACGCTGGCCCGGGGCGCGTAACCGTCAGGGTAACGATAAGCTCGTCTCCCTGCCGGAGCCGGGCAATAAGTTCCCGGGGCAATGTGGCAGCAACCGCGTCCGAGCAGATGCCAATCGTTCGTGAGCAAGTAAACGTGCTGCGCCGCCAGACCATATCGGTGGGGTGACTGAGGGTGAGCCGGTCCGAGCCTTTTGCATGGATCTCCGCCGTAATCTCCCCTGACGCGAGCCGGGTGGTGAGCATCGCGTCATCATGGCAGAGAAGGGAACGGAATTCCTGCGAGAGGCCGGCGCAGCCCCTGTCAGCTGCAACCCCGACGATACAATTACCGTTCTCCGTAAGGTGTTCCTCGCACGTCACTTCAAACGTCGTCGGGTGGGTACCAAGGACAAGGGGATGCCCCCGGCAGCGGATGATCTCCTGCGCCTCCATGCTTTATCATGTGAGGGTTGCCATTCATATTTTAATGTTTATCACCGTTCCGTGCCCTGAATGCAAGGAAGAGACCGAGCACGAGATCCTCTCCGAATCCCGCGACCGGCTCGTCCGGTGCACTGCATGCGGGCACCACCACCATATCCCCAGGGAAAAAGAGGTAAAACCACTTGTGGTAAAGACGATCATCTCCCGTGAGGGGACCTCGATTGCCGGGACCATTGAGTTTGACCCCGAGGACGAATGCTCCGTGGACGACCATCTGGTTGCCGAGGCCGGGGATGAAGCCTATGGGGTCGAGATCACGGCAGTCGAGTGCGGAGAAAAGCGGCCGCAGCGGGCGAAGGTAAAGGATATCACCACATTGTGGACCCGGACCATCGACCGGGTAGTGGTGAAGATCTCCATCCACGACGGCAGGAAGACCATTCCACTCTACCTAGAATGCGAAGGCGAGGACGAGTTCGTGGTAGGCCAGAAATACGTGGTGGACGGAAAGCGTTTCACCCTCTCCCACATCAAGCTGCGCGATGGCCCCCTGATGCGAAAGCCGGACTGGAAGACCTTTGCCCGCCGGATCAAGAGGGTCTACGGCGTCAGGTCATAATCTCTTTTTTTTAAGGGCGGCAATTCCATATTCCGGGGACTGTTTGCCAGCCGCTTTCCCGAAAAAACGGGGAATACCTGTTTTTCAAGCGCCGGGCGTCAGAAAAGACAGCACGGTTAAAAAAAATGAATGATCAGCTCGATGCGGAGTTGATCGAATCAACCGTGATATCAACGGTCGGGTAAGAGAAATCTATGGTGACGCCATCGGCAGTCTTGTTGGTTACCTGGGCAATCCGGACATACGTTGGAGTGGAGTTGTCCTCAGAGGCGTACGGGTTGCTGGAGACACCCATATTCAGGTAGTCCCCGACACTGATCGAGGAGAGGCTCATGTTCCCTGCCGAAAGCTGGTCTTTTGACCAGAACTGGGTCATGGGCTTGGTGGAATCAAGGGAGATGGTCTTCTGGCTGTTTGCCTTCATGCCAACAACACCGGAACTGATGGCGTTGAACTCATCCCGGAACAGGGCAAACTGGTTATCGGTTGACCAGCCGTTTGTCGGGGTATAGAATGCGATCGGGTACACGCTGTCGGAATAGGTCTGGTTAGCCGTAATCGTCAGCGGTTTCGCGTACAGTACACCTGATCCTTCTTTGGCAAGCTGCAGGTACAGTTGGGAGCTCGAGGTCAGGATGGGGGCTCCCTGCGCATTCTTAAACGTATAATCAATCTGTACCGTGTCACCGGGCTTTATCGTGGCAAGGCTTGAGATCCAGCTCGAACCCATGGCCGATACCACCATCAGGACCACAAAAACAACCCCGACGATAACAGCGATTACTTTTATCCACATCTTCTGCGATTTTTCTGCCTGTTTTTTCGTGCCCATGCCTAAAATCCTCCTTATTAGTTCCTTGTTGAACGGTCTTAAACTATTCTTTCCAAACGGGGAGGTGGTTGCCGGGAGCAGCTGCCAACCGGCCAGGGTATTAATGTGCCCCAAGAACCCAAGCAGAACCCGGGAGGCCAAGGGTACTTTTTTTATTTTGCCGGACCCCCCTTTCATTTTTGTGCGGACCGCACGTACCCCTTTCGAGTGAAAAAAGCAGGGGTTTGCGGAAAATGATCTATGGCATGCTCCGGCGGGTAGCGGTACTGCCCGCGGACGTTATCCATGAAGCAAAAAAGCCAGATTCAAAAGCGGTGTCCTGGAAGTCCATCTCAAACGCCAGACCATCGCACCATCCTCGGGCATCACAATCATGTGAGGCTCCTTACCCTTCGTACCTCATTTCCTTTTTTGTTATTCCGGTCCACCGATTCCTTTAATGTTACCGGCACCGGAAATTGTACAGATGGATAAGAAAAAGGTCAAGGACTACATGACCTACGATGTAGTCAGCGTGGATCTCCACGGGAAGGTGGAATCAGTCATCGAGAAGATCCAGCAGACCAAGCACGATGGCTTCCCGGTCCTTGACGGGGATGTGGTAGTCGGGTATATCGCCGCCCGGGACCTTCTCTTTGTCAAGCCGGGCGAGACAATCGAGGCCGCCATGTCCGGCGAACTGATTGTTGCCGACCCCGAGATGGACATCAACGATGCAGCCCGGGTGATCTTCAGGAGCGGCATCCAGAAACTTCCGGTCGTGGACGAGAAAAATCACCTGCTGGGCATTATCTCCAATTCCGATGTGATTCGCTCGCAGATCGAGCACGTCTCTCCCGAAAAAGTCTTTAACTTCATGACCACGCTCAAGAAACTCTATGGTGTGGATCCCACCCTCAACCGCGGGATCGTCCCCGTTAAAGATCTGCTCCCTACCCAGTCTAAGATCTACCAGGACGAACTCGAAGGCCGGATCTACGAGATCAAGAAAGGGCTTGCCGAGCCTATTATCGTGGTGCGCCGCCCGGGGAGGATCATTCTTGTGGACGGCCATCACCGGGCGATCGCGGCAAAAAAACTGGGCATCACGGCGCTGGATGCATACATCATCGAGGTTAACGAGGATATCGAACTGGGTATGGAACGGACCGCCCACACAATGAACCTCAAGACGCTGGACGATGTCCAGGTGCTGGATTACGCCCGCCACCCGCTCGTGGCTATCACACACCGGTTGGTAAAACGCCCGTAAAATACGAAAAATAGGAAATTATCTTTTTTTACGATCCCTCGCACCGGAGGTCGAACTTGTCGTTGAGCACGTGCTCTTTTATGATCTGATTATCGCAGACCACGATCTCAGGCCAGATTCGGGTCTTGGAATGGACCACCACGTTGTTGCGCAGCACCACCCGGGGGCCAAGAACGGTATCGTTCTCAATACTGCAGCCCTCACCTATATGGGTGTCGTTATCAATGATGCTTCCTGAGATCGTGCTGTTTGATCCGATTGTTACCCGGTTGTAGAGCGAAGACGAGAAGATCTTCGCGTTGTTCCGGATAATGCAGCGCTCGCCGATACTCGTATAGGGACCGATCAGCACGTTGTTTCCGATGGTGGTGCCCGATCCAATCGATACCGGCCCGATCACCCGGGTGTTCTTCCCAAGGGTTATCGAATCCCCAAGATTCACCGGTCCCTGGATCCGGGCTCCGTGCATGGAAAGATCGCCGATGATATCGGTGGTGGTGATCTCCTGGAGTTTCCAGCGCTCGGCCTGGCGGAGCATGTGCGGGCTGCCCACATCGGTCCAGTTCCCGCGGGCAAGCCAGCCCTTGAGGGATTTTCCTTCCTCCATCAGGCGCGGGAAAATGTCCCGGGCAAAGTCGGATTTTTTCCCGGACGGAATATAATCGAAGATCTCAGGACTGCAGACGTACATCCCGGTGCTTGCGAGATTGGAGAAGATCTCTCCGGGGGAAGGCTTCTCCTTGAACCGTTTTATCTCATAACTCACATCGATCTCAGCGATACCATACTCCCCGGGATCATCGATCGAGATCAGGCCGATTGTAGTAACGGCCTTCTCCTTCTGGTGGGTCCGGTAGAATTCAAGGACATTAAGATCGGTAACATGATCGCCGCCGACCACAAGGAAGTCCTGATCGTCAAGATATTTTTTGGCATTGCGCACGCTGCCGGCTGTCCCGAGCTTGGTTTTCTCATGGACATACGTGATATCAACGCCATAGAGTGACCCATCACCTAGCGCAGCCTCGATGTCTTTTCCCATGTATCCAAGGGTCATCACCACTTCGCGGAACCCAAGGTTGGAGAGATGGGAAACCAGGTGCTGGATTGACGGTCGGTTGACGATCGGAATACAGGGTTTTGGCCGTTCGAAGGTGAGAGGGCGCAGGCGTGTACCTTCGCCCCCGCACATGATACACACCTTCATGGTTCACACGTTGGCGTTGAATTGCTTTAAGTATAGTGCCTGAAAAACAGTACAGCCGGGAGAGATCATGGGATCGGAAACATACCGGGATCTTGATGTATCAGGAGGAACCGTGCAGTGCCTGCCGGAGAAGCGGGAGCCCGTGGAGCATTGCCGCCTCTGCATCCATTGCCGGGAATTCAAAGTAAAGGGCCAGTTTGTGAAATCCCCCTCCCTTGCCTATTGCGTGAAATGCCGGGTAACCGGGGAAGTAGACCTCTCGGTCGTCCAGGCGGTCCGGTGTGCGGATCGCCAGAGCGAGGGGTTCCACAGCATCACAAGCCTTATCGGGTAAAACAGGCCATCCCGCTATTTTTCAAGCAGGGCTACTATGGCTTCCATATCCACGTGTTCCTCAAAGAGGCCAGCAAGCAGATCGTAGGGATCGGCAGCCCCGGTCTGTATCGGGGAATATGTTAGTTCTTTTTTGGCGTACAGGTAGGCAAGCAGGGCATCTGCCGCAGATGGGTTGAGGAAAAGCCCGTGCATGTAGGTGCCAAAGACCAGTCCGTCCGCGGTTACCCTGCCGTCGCCGGAGAACGCTTCTTGGTCTGTGCCCGGATCGGTCACACCCATATGGATCTCGTAGCCGGTCACCTCACCCATGGAAACGAGGATAGGAGACACCGGTGCGGCCAGCCGCTTTACCTGCATAGTGTTTTTGGAGTACGTGGCAAACCGGGTGGAACAGTCAAGAAGGCCGAGACCGGGGTACTCGCCGGCCGCTGATTCAAAGCCATCGTCAATCAGGGTGGCACCCAGCATTTGGTATCCCCCGCAGATACCGATCACCGGGATCCCCTGTTCCCGTGCAGATAGGATCTCCCGGTCCGTCCCTGCCTCCCGGAGAGCTGCAAGGTCTTCGATGGTATTTTTGGTACCGGGAATGATGATACAATCGTAGCCCGCAAGCGATCCACCACATGGCACATACTCCACCGCGGCATACTGTTCGAGCAACTCAAAATCCGTAAAATTGGAGATATGGGGAAGGCGGATCACTGCAATCCGGACCGGGAGATCGCGATGTCTCTTGTCCCCTATCGAGAGGGAGTCTTCACTGGGTAAAGGGAGGGAGAAATGTGGCACCACACCAAGTACCGTGACCCCGGTGAGTTCTTCGATGATCCGGATTCCGTTTGCAAAGATGGCGGGATCGCCCCGGAACTTGTTGATAATAATCCCTTTGACCAGCGGCCGAAGCGGGGCCGGGAGCAGTTTTATGGTCCCGTAGACCTGGGCAAAGACCCCGCCCCGCTCGATATCGGCAACAAGGATCAGGGGAATACCCAGTTTCTCTGCAAGCAGGGTATTGGCAATATCCCGGTCGTACAGGTTTACCTCGGCTGCCCCGCCGGCCCCTTCAACTACTACCTCGCCGTACTCCTCCACCAGCCTCCCGTACGCTGCGAGTGCCTCGGTGAGGAGATAGGGGGTTTCCATATAATACTCGGCGATGGGGACATCCTTGTACGGGTGGCCGAGGAGCACGACCTGCGAAGTGCAGTCACCCTTAGGCTTGAGCAGCACCGGGTTCATATCGATTGTGGGAGAGAGCCGGGCGGCCCAGGCCTGCATTGCCTGGGCAATCCCGATCTCCCCGCCATCTGCGGTCACAAAGGAGTTCAGGCTCATATTCTGGGATTTAAAAGGCGCAACGCGGATGCCCCGGCGCACCAGGCAGCGGCAGATCGCCGCTACCATCGTGCTCTTCCCCACATGCGACGATGTCCCCACGACCATGAGCGGCATATACAATCATTTGAATGCCCCCACATAAAACGGATACGTGCCGGATTGCGCAAAAAAAGCAGGAAATACGTCCGGACAATGCCAAGTAATAAATAAAGAGAACTTAAAAATAGCTGTAATGATTGGTGGCATTTGCCCGACGTGTGGACTTCCCAAGGAACTATGTATCTGCGAGGAGGTAGCAAAGGAACAGCAGAGGATCAACGTCAAAGTCAACAAACGCCGGTACGGGAAAGAGGTCACAGTAATCGAAGGTCTTGACCCTACGGATATTGACCTTGAGGATCTCTCAAAATTTATGAAGGGCAAGCTTGCGTGCGGCGGAACGGTCAAGGGAAATTCGATCGAACTGCAGGGTAATCATCGCGACCGTGTCAAGGAACTTCTCTCGCTCAAAGGCTACAGCACGGAAAACATCTCTTAATATAATCTCGTTCTTCTCTTTTTCACACTATCCGGGTGTAAGATAGCGGGCGGTTTGTCCGATTTTTTCAAAAAATAAGCTCGCGGGAAAACCGGTAAGTCCAGAGTTCCTGCAAGAGATAACCTCACAAAAAAACGGAGGTAAAAAGAAAAATCAGATGAAGAACCGGAAGGTGACCCACGCGACAATCAGCATGATCGCGGAGTATTTGAGCCCGGCAATGACCCGGCCTTCGCCCATCTGCCCGGCGCAGAGGCCAGAGAAAAAGCCTTGGATCATAGCCGCATGGGAGAACAGGCGCTTATAGGCCGGGAGATCAATTCGTCCCATGAATTTGCTGCTTGCCGCGGTTACTTGGGCGGCCGTCCCTGCGGTTGCCATGGTGCTCAGGAAAGAGCTTACGAGCACCGCGATAACAAACAGGAATACGGTAAATGAGACAATCACGATGATCACGTAAATCAGCATGTTGTTCCGGCGTTCCTGGGCAAGATTGACCACCTCAAAGGTATCGTTTGCCGCCGCACGGAGCACTTCGCTGATGTCCCCGCCGGCCTTGCTTGCCTTGGCAATCAGGTCAACACTCCGGTCGGCAAGCGGGGTCCCCAGGCTTTTCCCAAACCGGTACAGGGCTTCGACAAAACCGACTCCCCATGACATCTCGTTATCGAGTTTTCTGATATGGGGGGACAGGGTACCGTATTCCGCCCCTGCCACCAGGTGGACCGCGTTTGGCAGGGTCATACCGGAATCATTCATGCCGGCAAGATCACGGAAGAAGTTGGGGAGTGCGGTCTCCAGGTTCCGCATCCGTGATTGTTCCCGGAAATCGAGGACTGCCACCGGGATGATGGAAATGAGCACCGCCGCAACGGCAAAATCATCAATCACGGTTGAGTTGAAGAGCACGGAGATGCCGTACATCTTCACCATCGAGATAAATCCACCAACAAAAACGATAAGTGACAGGGGGACGCAGACAATAAGGATATTCTCGGGCTTTTCCACGAGCACCTTGAGCGGGTGCTTAAGAAAACGCCCGATCCCTTCCCGGCTCTTGCGTTCCGTATCCAGCCTGCCGGAAATATCGCTCAGTTCCTTTTCCACGGAATCCATCTCGCTTTTGGAAAGCGGTGGCGGGGCTTGGGAGAGAGGATCTTTTTCTTTTCCAAGAATGCCCTTTAATCTATCGTTGAATGCCATAATTAGGACTCCGGGGTCATGGAACTGATCATGATGATAAACATCATCGTACCGAAGGGAATCATGAGGTAGATAACGACATAGAGAAATATCGGTTTTGAATCCCCACCCAGCACCGACATGATGGACTGGAGGATGATCAAAAAGAGCGTACCTGCCACCATCGCCGTCACGTAGGACTCCGAAATCAGGGCAAGCGTATCCAGGAAGAGTTTCTGGGTCTGGCGGTTCTCCAGGGCATACTGAGCAGCTTTTGTCCGGAAATACTCGGTGAGATTTCCCCCGCTCGATATGCTTGCCATTGCACCCTGCAGGAATTCCTTCATCCGCAGGGAAGGTGTACTCGAGGAAACGATCCGGAGGGCATCGATAAGGTCTCGCCCGAAGATATCGAGCTCCCGGGCTATGTAACGGGCCTCCACGGAACTTTCACCATATATCGGGCTGTCCCCGAGCAGGCGGAAGATCTCTGCCGGTGTGATACCGGCCGTGGACATAGAGGTGATGTAGTTGATCGCGTAGGGCAGGGTCGCGTCAATATTCCGGCGTCGGTTCCCGGCGACAACAGAAGGATATGCAATAAAAATTGCATACGTGATCCCCCCAAAAACCAGAAGCGAGAAGACCACCACAAAGATAGTCCCGAGAAGGACGCCGTACTGGTTGAGGAAAAGCATCGTTGCCGGGACTTCACCTTTGTAGTGTATCAGGTTGGGGAGTTTTAAGGCCTATGTGATAAGACCCAGGAAGACCGCCGAAATCAGACCAACAAGGATGGAACTGACAACCGCAGTGGAGATATATACCTCAAACGGGGTCTTGAGCCGGGCCGAGATGATATCGTTCCGGAGCTGGGCGTACTGCTCCCGTTTTGACTTCATCCTCATACCCAGAAGGTTGAAGCAGAACCGCTCGAAACTATTCATATAGATCCTTCCTTACGCGCTCTACAACCACTTCGGGCTCACGGAAGTACGAGATAAGGATCTTTGCTACATCCTTGTAGTGCCGGATCTTCTTGATACGCATCCACTCCAGCACCTCCTGCCTGCGTTTGAGTTCTTCCCGCATACGGTTCTCGTTCCAGCCCCGCGCCTCCATGATGTCCTCAAGGATGTAAGATTTCCCCGAGTAGGTGATCTCATCGGTTGCCGATCGCCAGCGGAAGACCTCGTTTGTGATCAGTTCGTTTGTCCGCGGATCGATATCGAGGATCTCAACAATCTGCTTGTTCCGGCGGATCCGTTTCCCGCCCATCCGGGCCTGTACCTGGACACAGATGAAATCGAGCGCGGAGAGCATATTCCGTGGTACGTCCATGGGCGGGTTCTCGATACGGTGCACGACGCTCGCAACAGAGTCGGCGTGAGTTGTGGAGTAGGTAACGTGGCCCGTGCTCATTGCCTGGAAAAGTGTCTGGCATTCCTTACCTCTAACCTCACCGACGATGATGTACTCGGGCCGCTGACGCATAGCCGCACGGAGCAACTCATACATGTTGATCTCTCCTCTGCCGGCGGTGTCAAATGAGTCACGCGTGACACTCGGGATCCAGTTCGGGTGAGGAAGCTTGACTTCACGGGTATCCTCCAGAGAGACAATCTTTGCCATCGGGGGAATGAAAAGCGAGATTGCATTGAGGGCAGTAGTCTTCCCGGACGCGGTCCCACCGGCAAAGATAGCGGACTTGCCATTCTCGACGCAGAGCCATATGTAAGCGATCGAGAGCGGGGCAAAGGTGTGCCATTCAATGAGATCGGTAGGGGTAATTGGCTCGTCCTTGAACTTACGGATAGTGAATGTCGAGCCGTGCGCAGTGACCTCCTGCCCCAGTGTCATCTGGATACGGGATCCATCCTGCATGGTCGCATCGAGAATGGGCTCGGCAATGGAGATGTACTTGCCTGCCCTTTGTGCGAGCTTGGTGACAAAGGAGTCGAGCTCCTCGGCATTGTGGTACATCAGGGTGGTCTTCATTGACTCGTAATTGGCATGGAAGGCAAAGAGAGGGGTGTTGACCCCGTCGCAGGAGATATCCTCGATATACTTGTCATGCATGATCGCATCGATCATGCCATCACCCAGAAAGTCCTTGTGCATGTTATAGAGGATCTTCTCACGTTCCACCGGGTTGAGCTTGATTCCGTAATCCGCCAGAATCTCATCAACCGAACGACGGAGCTGGCTGCGGGCCTCCTCTTTGGAAATGTCCTTGGTGTTGATGTCAAGGATCTCAAAAAGGCGTTCCTTTAACTCCTTTAACAGGTCTTTCTCTGGCTCCGAGAGTACAGGTTCGAGAACCTGGTAGGTATATTCATGGGTGGAATGGTCATAGATGACCCGGACATATGCATAGGGATCGTTGACGGGGTACGTATCCATCACTTCGATACCGGGTTTTGGCTCAAAGGTGAGATCGACGAGAGGTCCATGGATCTTGGGATCGTATTCCACGTTCTCCGACCGGATCGCGCTGAAGAGTGCACTAAACCAGGATTTCTTTTCTGTCCCCTTATCCGTCCCCTTGTCTGCAAGGGTCAGTTCTGATTCAAGGTCCTTGAAACCGGATGTGGAAAACTCCCTTTTCCAGATCTCGGCAAGTTCCGGGGGAAGGCTACCGGTTCCGGTGGACTCAAACGCCTGCATCCGGCCATGAAGATTGATCTCATCAACATGGAATGTCGCACCTTTGGGGAGAATAAGACCGGAAAATTCGGATATCTGGTCAGCGGAAATAATCCGCTCATCAGATTCGGTCACCGCGGATTTCCCGATCTGATCTGTCGGGGCTCCCACTTTTTCGGCCTTCTTTTTCTTGAAAAACCGGGACGTGCGATTCTCGCGGGGATCTTCCTCTTCAGTAATTTCGACAACTTGTTCCGGGGGTAACTCTGATTCCGGGGAGGCTGTAAGAGGCTCCGGGGAGTGCGCCGACGGGGGGACCATCTCCGGTTGTCCCATGATCTTGCCCAGTGCCGCGCGAACATCGTCCCCGCTTAGTACCGGGGGTTCTACACCTTCTTGCGCCGGGGGGACATCTTCGAGAAGCTCATCGAAAGTATCCAGCTCTTCAGGTTTACCGGTTGCTTCTTTCGGGAATTGTACGGGCTCATCCGGGGTGGGGAGGGATTCCGGAACTACCTCTTGAGGAGGGGTACCGGCATTCATGCCAAGCTTTTTTATCAGTGCCGAGAAATCACCCGGGCTTCCATCTCCAGCACTTCCGTCCTCTCCCTGCGTCGCCGGAGGAGGCGCGGCTACCGGCGCCTCAGGTGTACTGCCCGGTGCCTGGATACCCCGTATCTTTTTGAGAAGATTGCTTACACTGTCCTGATCCTCGTCATCCTTTGGTTTCAAGCCGGATGTCCCCCTGTTTTCATCTCCACGTTCCTTAAAATTTTATAAAAGATCTTTCTTATCCCGGACTATATGTACTCTCTTACCCCAATCAGGAAAAACCTTCCCCCTCGCCGGGCATACGGCAAAACCAGCTGCTTGTCAGGAATGTCCAGCCTCGTGCTGGAGACTCCTGATAAGTACCCGGAGGAGACCGAGTTGGGCATCAGATCGGG
Source organism: Methanoregula boonei 6A8 (assembly GCF_000017625.1). Taxonomy (NCBI): domain Archaea; kingdom Methanobacteriati; phylum Methanobacteriota; class Methanomicrobia; order Methanomicrobiales; family Methanoregulaceae; genus Methanoregula; species Methanoregula boonei. The sequence goes on from NC_009712.1 coordinate 1,971,022, forward strand.
CAATGATACAAAGGCAAAGATCCCCGAATGGTGAGATGATGAACTTGTTCTCTGCGGTTTCAAGAATCAGCTGATCAGGCCGGCCAAGACTCATATCAAGGGCAATAGTGGTTCCCGTCCGGAGGAGGTCCTCTGCCCGTGCGGCAACGTGCTCGAAATCCGCATTGCCTCGGGAAATTACCGGGAATCCCTCATAGAAGGCGGAAACGGCTACAACGCCCGGTTGTGCCATAATCTTTGTGAGGGTTGCCTCATCCAAATTACCTGAAGGCTGACGGGGTACTTGTGTGCTCTCGTAAAGAGGGGGAGGAGATTTCTGCACTACCGGGGCTGATCCGATAAAGAGCTGGCGTTCTGTACACCGATCTAGTGCTTCTGCAAAATCCTTATCCGAATAAGGTCTCAGGGCAAACTGCTGTTGGTTCGGGTCGCTCCCTCCCGCAGGTGTTGCCATGATGTACCTGAGTGCGGCATCTCCCCGATACATCTGCTCCTTATCCTCAAAACAGGCTGCCACCAGTTCGCCGTTACGCATCAGGATGAACCCCTTTCCGCGGTCGGTTTCCACCTCAATTAACCCTTTAAAGCCCCTAAGGTTCTCAAGAGTGTCACCCTTCCGGGGATCGAGAGCGATACCCCCTTGTGTTCCTGCCGGCATTTTCATAAAAAAAAGCCCAATAAAGAGTGGTCTAAAGGGCCGCAACAATGCGTTCCTTGTTCTTCTTTAATTCATAACGGATTCTACCGATATTTGCAGTTGTATCTGCGACAAGTGCTATCAGTTCATCTGCGGATAAAGGTGCAAGAATAATAGGCCCTTTTTCCAATTCGACCAGCATCTGGGAAAGCTCGCCTTTCCCGAGGGTATTACCCATTGCTTCTGATGTCCCAAGGCCGGTCGATGCCATAGCTCCCAGCGCCTCGATATCTACCTTACCGGATACGGCGCTTTCTATTACAAATCCGTCCCTCCCCACCACAACTGCCGCCGATACGCCTTCAACTCTCAGAAATTCATCTAATAACGGCTTGAGCATTATCTCACCATTTAATAATTGTGACTTTCTTGTTTTTTTCCTATTAAAATGTTGGGATCATTTTCCATAAGAATGCCACAAAATAGCCTTTAAAAACCAAAAAAAACCCTCATTTGTGGCGCAAAAATCGGAAAAATGACCTACCTCAAGGTAAGGTGAGAAAACAAATACAGGTGGCTCCGTTTGGCATTGTCTGAAACCGGGGATACCTGACCGGATTGTGCAAAAAGAAACTATATACTGGAATGCAATCATTAGAGAGATCATGCAATTACCCCGGGGGACATTCCGCGAGATCCAGAAGAGCCGGAAAGCCCGTGAGATCCTCACGGAGCTGGAGCGGAGCCGGTTTAGCGGGATCTGCAGTATTTCCTGCCCCGATGGTATCTGTACGCTTGTTTTCCATACGGGAAAATCCATTCTTGCAGAATACAACACGGCAAAGGGCGATGCTGCGCTCGAAAGCCTCTTTGCTTCCTTTGAGGAGGAGGCTGTGGACGCTGCGCTCTCCACGCTTGATGAGGCCCAGATCCGGTTATCTCTTGAATTTAACAAACGCGAACAAGTCGTTTCCCCTAATCCTTCCCGAAAACAGGAAAAACCGGTGCACCCGGATATCCTCCCTGCCCACCCTGCACCGAGAGTTCTCGCAAAGAAAACCAGCCCCGCACCAACAGCAGGCAATCCCCCCCCCGGCAGCGAAGTCACAAGGCTGATAACACACCCCGTGGAGAAAACACCCCGACCACCATTAGCAGGCCCTAGAAATCCTATCGTAGGGCCACCACCATTGATCCGGGCAGAAAAAATACATGTACAAAAAGAAGAGCTGACGGAGCCGGTACCTCCCTCAAAAGAGAGCGGGAAAACCTCACTTGAGAGCGATCTGGACACGCTGGATTCCATGAATCTCGACCAGGTCAAAAGTAAGATCCGGGATGAATGCAAGACCATGGTCAAGCATCTCAAGCTGGATCATCTCATGGACAAGGATTAACTACCCCTTACGTGGTGATACCAACGATGCCTGACCTGCCCTCTCTGAGAATTATTCTTTTGCTTGCCGGGGGATTGCTCATCCTCTGCATTGCAGCGTGGTTCCTCGCAGGGAAACGTCGGCGCGGAGTAAAGAGATTGGCCTCTGCCATCAGTTTGGACCCCAACCGGTCACCGCTCCGGGTGCAGAAAGTCCCGTTCCGGAGTACTGAAGATCCTGCCAATCCCGACAAGATCACAGATGCCACGTCCCACAAGGAAGAGACAGACTGCGTCAACAAACAGAGGGATCTTGCCGGGAGCCTGGATGCCCTTGCAAAGAAATATTCCCTGGACGAAATTATCCTTGCCACGGCGGACGGCCTTTTGCTTGCCTCGTCCCGGAACGCTCCACCGGCAGGAGATATTGCACGATACACAGGAATGTTTGCTGAAAACATCCAGCCCCGGCCACCTGGGATCATCCTCTTTGGTCTGGAGTACAAGGGTTCGCATCTTGTAGGAATCGCCAGGGGAAGAGATCTGCTGATCCAGGAGCCCGATCCGGATATGGTACGCGAGACAAAAGCTATTTTAAACAGGTGGATATAACACGAATATGAAACACATAAATAAAATATTCCACAATACGTATATTTACACAGGATAATATTCAGGACGACAGGTGTTTGATGGTCAAGGTATATACGATTGCATCCGGAAAAGGGGGTACAGGAAAAACCACCGTTTCTGTTAACCTCGGAACAATGCTTGCCAAGATGGGTAAAGAGACCTATCTGATGGACGCCGATATCGGGATGGCAAACGTCGGACTAATCCTGGGATTGCAGGATGCACCGGTCACCCTTCATGAAATTCTTGCCGGAAAAAACAATATCGATGAGGGTATCTACACGGGCCCGGCCGGGCTCAAGGTTATCCCAAGCGGCATCTCGCTCCAGGGCTTCCAGCAGGCAGACCCGGACAAAATCCGCGACGTTATGTCGGAAATCGTAAAACGGTGCGAATTCCTCCTGATCGATGCACCTGCCGGCATCAGTAAGGATGGGGTCGTCCCGCTCGCGGTTGCCGATGAGGTCATCCTCGTGGTCAACCCCGAACTCTCGTCCATTGTCGATGCACTCAAGACCAAGATCCTGACAGAAGTGGTCGGCGGCCATGTGCTTGGCTCCATTATCAACCGGGTGGACCAGGACAAAAGCGATGTCATCTCACGGAAGATGGAAAAAGTCCTCGGGGTAAAAGTCCTCGGAATCATACCTGAAGATTCTAATGTCAGGAGAGCAGCAGCAGCCCGCTCTCCAATAGTAGTCTCCTACCCGGACTCACCTGCATCAAAGGCAATCCACCGGATAGCCGCAGACCTTATCGGGGTGTCATACAAGGACGAGACCCCGGCGGTGGCCAAGCGCGAAGGATTCATTGACCGTTTCTCAAAGGCACTCTTCAAGAAGAAATCGGATAAGAAATAAGGATTTTTTGCGTTTTTTTTAGGAACTTGCCGGAACTGGGGAGGTCAGATTCAAACCTTCTCTGCCATCTTGATCTCAGTTAATGTTTTCTCCCGGATCTGGATGGAAACGCCAATCATCTCGTTCTTGTCATCCTTGACCGGTCTGGCCGTGAGCGCAACAAACCGTTTCTTGTTAGCAAGAGAGACAAGAACGGTATTAAGCTCATAGCTGACTACTATCTTGTCCCGGATGACGTCAAGTGCCGGATCATTAATCCTCTCACCGGTGAGTTTGTTGACCAGAATCAGGACCTTCCTGAGCGGTTGCGCCAGTGCATCCTTCTCCAGAATATCCAGCAAGCGGCAGGAATATGGGTTCAAAAAGATGATCCGGCCCCGGGTGTCAGTGATGATCACCGATTCAAGTGCAGCCATGATCTTTTTCATATCCCACAGTGCTGCTTTGTCGAAATAGCGCTTGCGGATGGTATGGTTGTACAGGGCGATCTCAATATTGGATACGATTTCGTTTGACGTAAAAGGCTTGAGGAGGAACCCGTACGGCTCTGCGGCCTTAGCCCGGGTAAGGATCGCGTCATCGCACTGGCCAGTGAGAAAAATTACTGGGATGCGGAAAATAGAATAGATATACTGAGCAGCCGTAATACCATCCAGTGCACCGGCGAGGCTGATGTCCATGAGAACTAAGTCAGGCTGATATTCGGCCGCCTTCATGATAGCGTCTTCGCCGGTCATCACCTTGCCGGCAACAGCATATCCTTTCTTTTCGAGAATAACGCTTATAAGGTTGGAGATAATCTCGTCATCTTCCACGATCAGGATCTGGACGGGCGAGGCCATGGCATTCACAGGATGGGATTGTTCTGGTTAAGAATATGGAACAGGAGTATTTAAATGTAGATTTTATTTTTTATAAAAAAGCAGAACACATCCCGATCTCCTCACAGAGAGTACATCAAAAACTATCCCCTTCCCGGCATACAACATCCTGTATCCAAGAGTTAAAAAAAGGAAAACTGGTGTGGGGGTGAAAATCCATGCCTTTACGTTCCGGCAAAGATCATTCTGCCTTATTGGTTACGGTGAAGACACAGAATTCGTCACCTTTTGACCGGCACTTGATCTCCCGGCACTGAACTTTGACGCCAAACGATCCTTCAATGATCCCGGCGAGAAGGCCAGCGGTACAATAGCATACATGCTTACCGGTTGAACCAAACGCTTCTGACTCAACGGTGTGTTCGAGCGTAATAATCTTTTCCTTCTTTGCTTCGTTCCACTCGCTCTTGACAAGCTTAAACCAGCCCATCTGGGAGTAGAACGTAAATGCCATATCGGAGAGTGTCGTTGGTTCCGTGATGCCCATCTTCTTATAGTGTTCGACGTTTTCCTTACCCATGTCCATATAGGCACGGTAGTTTACTCCACCTGCCGGAAGCTCCCCCATCGTCTTTTTGAGTGAATTCATCATGGACGTGAAGACAAAACGTGGCATCAGAACCACCGGGTCATCGATCAGCTGGATGATCCCTTCCACCGGGCGGTGATCGATGAACTCAGTAATAGCAGAATCTCCCTTTACCACGGCCTGGGCCTTGAACTTCCAGCTCGGTTCAACCTGATCGGCAACAAACTCGCAGCAGTCATCCCCGTTTGCCACGCACTTGCGTTCGAGGCAATACCAGGTTTTACCGGTAACCGCAGTCAGTACACCTTCGATCCATCCCATGTGGACACCACAGACCGGCATTTTCCAGTCTTTTAAGATCTCCGATTCGAAGGTGTGTTTTGTGCGAAGGACGATCCGCTTTTCGCTCTGCTCCACAACCTCAAAAGGAGCTCCCCAGCCCTGCTGGTGCTGGAGCTTGAAGACCAGAAGGAGAAATTCGGCCGGAGTAAGTTCCATGCCCATTTTTTTGAGGAGATTCTGCAGGCCCACAGCACCCTGACCGACAGAGCGGAACAGTTTACGCACCGCTTTTACGGCCAGTTTCCGGTTCAGGTGCCCCTCGTACATCTCGTAGATAGCTTTAATCAGATAATTGGGGTTGCTCGCAGTCTTCACCCCAAAAACCGAATAGGTGCCGGCCACGGGATCCAGCTCGATATATGAGGTGATGTCCTTCTCACCCTTGATCAGCGCCTCGAAGTCTTCACGTCCGATCTTCATAAGCAATCAGTCTGCGATTATATAATTAAAGGGTTTCGCCTCGATTCTCGGCGTATATTCCCAAGGAAAAACAACTGTTGGTTCACCCATCCCCTGATGCCCAACGGGATAATCAGAGATCCAGAATATGGGAAGGGTGCGCTTCATCAAAATTAATAGTAAAACGGGTCACAACCTGGGACCGGTCCTGGACAATACAGGTGTAGGTGCCGTACATCACCCGAAAACTGACCGTTCCGTTACCGGTCGTGACATCGCTTCCCACAATCTTACCATCTTTCCGGATCGATACCCGTACGCCGTTCTGCGGCATTTTTTCCCGACGGACCGTGAGCGTGACAACCCCGAGGCCCTCACTCTTCTTGCCGATCTCCGGTACCGAATACGTGATATTCTTTCGGATGTGCCCCTTCTCAAAGATCCGGCACCCCATGACAAGCGCATCGATAATCTCCGGTTTGACATCGCAGAGAACATACTGCCGGCCCTCCCGGATATAGACAACTGCTTTGTCGCCATAGAGCGCTCCCTCGGAGTCGATATAGATTGCCCCTTCCGGTTCCCCGTTGAGAAAAGCAAGATAGAACTGCTTGTTTCCTTCCTTTGCTACAGCAAGGGCATGCAGGCGACGGGATGCAGCGAACGCAAGCATATCGGTGAGGGAAAAAGTACCCAGGTATTTCGCACCCTTCAGAATATTCTCCAGCAGCTCCTGCAGATCCATGAATTATTCTCCGCGTATTCAATCCGGGGCAGAAATAAAGATAATCTCTCCCGGCCAAGTGCCAATTGCTTTTAATCATATATTCACAACAGGCGTATTATATATTTGCAAAAAAGCTCACTGTCGGACAAAACCGGATATCTCCGATGAAGGAAACAGGCACGGGAATCGTCATGCATAAGTGGTTGGAGATATAACCGGTATTTCTGCATATGACATATTCCCCGCTTATAATATCGACGGTTGCCGTTTTCATTACGCTTCTCTATGCCTCGTACCTGGATGTCAAAGAGCGGCGTGTCCCGTTCAGGACATGGTACCCCATGCTTGTTGTCGGAATGATTGCTACCATCGTACTCTTCTACCAGAATACCGAAAACATCAGCCTGATTTGCGGTTACCTGGCACTGGTGGCCAGCTTCCTGTACGCGGACTATCTCGACAACCATGAGCCCGGGACACCGTTCCGGCTGCAGTATCTTGCCATTGTGCTTGCGCTCCCTATTCTATCCTGGTTCCTTCTTCCTATCCTCACTACAGGACATATGCCTGAAACGCAGCTGATTCCGTGGTATATCATGTTTGCCGGTCTGCTCGGGTACGTCTCGTACCGCGAATACAAACGGGAACCTGAACGCCGGCTCACGGCAAAACAAGCACGAAAGGAGGCGCAGCGGGAATCGAACGTAGAGGAAGTACTGACACGCTGGTATTTCGTGCTGGTCGTTGTCATCCTGGCCATAGCATCATTCTATATGATTGGGAGCGGAAACTGGGGAATTCCGGGCATTTACATTGCACTTGCAGCAGTTTTCTGTGGAGTGTTCTATATCTTCGGACAGATGCGCCTCTTTGGCGGTGCCGATGCCTGGGCGCTCATCTTTATCGCCTTCTGCATCCCTACGTTCCCCATAACGCCGCTCTTCAAGGCCTCCCCCATAGGGTTTCTCGCGTTTTCGGTGCTGATCAATGCGCTGATCCTCAACCTTGTAGCTCCACTGGGGATCTTCATCATCAACGTAGTCAAAAAGAACCGTGCCCCGCTCCAGTACATGTTTTTTGGCTTCCCTGTAAAAGGAGAAAAGATCCAAGAGGCCTGGGGCTTTGTGATGGAGGACTTCACTGAGAAGGAGGGGAAGATAGAACGAAAATTCATTGGGTTCTGGGACTCCCTGCGCCGGATGCGTTCCGATGAGGGACGAGTGTATACCAAGGATCTCCGTGAACACCCTGAAGAATTCGAAAAAGAGCTCGGAACATACAAGAAAGCAGGGAATGTTTGGATCTCGTATGCCGTCCCGTTTATCCTTCCCATTACCGCGGGACTGATCACCGCCATTCTCTTTGGGGATATCCTATTTACTATAATGAGCTTTGTAACCGGTGGTGCATAACGTGCTCCCCCTTAAATTCCATGAGGGCGGATTGATCCCCGTCATAGTCCAGGATCAAAAGACCCGGGAAGTCCTGATGATGGCCTATGCAAACGAGGAGGCAGTACGGCTTACCGAGAGTACCGGTTCTGCCCATTATTACAGCCGGAGCCGGAAAAAAATCTGGAAGAAGGGAGAAGAGAGCGGCCATTTCCAGAAAGTAGGACGTATTCTCGTGGATTGCGACGAGGATTGCCTCATATACGAAGTCGAGCAGACCGGTGCGGCCTGCCATACCGGCTATCGCACCTGCTTTTACCGGACCCTCGACGGCGTCACCATTGGTGAAAAAATATTTGACCCAGAAAAAGTGTACGGGAAAACCGGGCATTAGATCACCGGGCGGATCCAGTTTGCAGTTTTAGATCCTGTGGGAATCACCGGGAGGCCGGGGGATTGTGGAGAATAGGCCCTGAACTTGACGGTTCAGGGTAAGAGTGATTCAACGCAAAAACTTTTTTTAACGATTCGCAAATTGGGAAAGCAGATTTCCGGGACCGGAAAGGATACATTGGTCCAACGGTATACCAACTATCAATACGGGTCTGTTGTAGTATAAGGGCTGACAGAACGATGCCAGTGCGGATCTCCTACTCATATCTCCGTAAATGGCATAACCCGACTATCCGGAAAAATAAAAGAGTGCAAAAAAGAGTACAATAACTCTAGAGATATATGATAGATATGCGTGACTCCATGTCAATCTTTTTTTCATATATATTCGTATATTCTATGTCGAAAAACTGTATATTAACTCGGGATAATCACATGAACGAACACCATGAAAGCCAATCGGAGTTCATATCTCTTGGTGACAGCATGCCTCTTGGCATTGCTCATTGCATCGCTTATCGTTGCCGGATGTACCAGCAACGGATCAACAAACTCTGCCACGGTATCACCGGCGGCAACTGCCGCGCCCACTGCGGCCCCGGCAACGGCTGCTGCCACAGCAGCGGCAACCGCAGCAGCAACCCAGAGCTCAAACACCACTGCTTCTTCCGGCCAGACGCTTACCCTGACAGGTTCGACCACCGTTCTGCCCATTGCTCAGGCTGTTGCTGATGCTTACATGCAGAACAACCCTAACGTAAACATTCAGGTTTCCGGCGGAGGATCCGGTGTCGGCGTCCAGGCTATCATTAACAAGAAAGTAGATATCGGGATGAGCTCAGCTGCGGTCTCTGCAGCACAGCAGGCACAAGACCCTCAGATGAATATCATTACGATTGCCCACGATGGCATTGCAATCATTGTGAACCCTGCAAACACCATCCAGGACATCTCTCTTGACCAGGTCAAGGCCATCTACAATGGCAGCGTCACTTCTTGGACTTCCGTCCCTGGCGCCGGTGTGCCCAACTCCAACAACCAGATCGTGCTTGTCGGCCGTGACAGTTCCTCGGGAACCCGTACCTACTTTGACCAGTTCGTTATGCTGAATACCAACGACTCCCTGTCCATGCATGAGGATAACTCCAACGGAGCAGTCCTTCAGGAAGTTGCCCAGACCCCGGGTGCTATCGGGTACATCTCCATCGGCTACCTCACGTCCGATGTCAAGGCAGTCCCGATCTTAACCACAAACGGCCATGTCATCGCCCCGAGCGTTGCGACCGTCAAGGACAAGACCTACCCGATCCACCGCGATCTCTACATGATCACTAACGGACAGCCCACGGGTCTTGCGAAGGATTACCTCGACTTCCTCCTCAGCACACAGGGCCAGCAGATCGTTGTTGCACAAGGGTACGTCGCCCTTCCCTGAACTGATGATGAAGTTCCTTAAATCCACTTTTTTAAGTAGTGTGGAGAGGTGACAAACCATTACAGAGAGAGAAAAACCTGTCGGAAAGCTCCCGGGAAACACCGCCTTTGTCTCCCTCATCAAGGAGCGGTTCGTCAGATCCGTATTCTTCGTCACAGCATTCTTTGCAGTCATTGTCGTAGCATTCATCCTGCTCTTCTTGCTCCGGGACGGCTATTCGATCTTCGAGACCGTGGGACCACTCAACTTCCTCTTCGGGACGATCTGGGCCCCGGGCGCGTATGTGCCCAGTTACGGGATTGCCGCACTCATCATCGGTACGCTCCTTGTTACACTGGGTGCTATGGTCTTTGCCGTTCCGCTTTCCCTGGGCTGTGCCATTTACATCTCTGAACTCGCCTCTCCCCGGATAAAGAATATCCTAAAACCGGCCACTGAACTTCTCGCAGGCATCCCGTCAGTCGTGTATGGGTTCTTCGGCATGATCGTATTAAGCAACTTCATTCGCGTTACCTTCAACATCTCCAGCGGGCAGACCTGGCTTGCCGGGTCGATCCTTCTGGGCATCATGGCGCTCCCCACGATCATCAGCGTTTCCGAAGACGCAATCAGCTCCGTTCCCCGGGAGTACCGCGAGGGGTCGCTTGCAACCGGAGCAACACGCTGGCAGACCATCAGCAAAGTGATCGTCCCGGCAGCACTCTCGGGGATAGCGGCAGCAATCATCCTTGGGATCGGGCGTGCCATCGGCGAGACCATGGCCGTGATCATGGTCACCGGGAACGCCGCCATCATCCCCAGTCCCATATGGAACGTGCTCTCATCAGTCCGCACCCTTACCGGGACACTTGGGATCGAAATGGGTGATGTAGCCATCGGAAGCGAGCACTACCATGCACTCTTCGGCGTGGCTGTCGTGCTCCTCCTTATTACACTCATTATCAATATAAGTGCGGTGGCCATCCTCTCCCACCTTGGGAAATCGGCAGGCCGGGCGAAACGCCCGTGGCTCGACATCCCCGCTCTTGCACCGGTGAGGGAAAAACTCCACCCGTACTCCCAAAAGATTCTTCTTGCCTTCATCGCGCTCCTGTTCCTTGCTATCGGTCTCTGGGAAGTATCAATCGTCATTGTCCTTGCTGCAGGGGCCTGGCACTATGGCCGTGAGCGGTTCTCACGGCGCTCCATTGAACGGGTAGCATTCGGATGCGTCATCGCCGCGGCAATGGCAGTCCTTGCCATCCTCGCGATCATCCTTGGGTACATTATTATAAACGGCTTGCCGGCCATATCGTGGCAGTTCCTGACACAGAGCCCTACGGACCTGGGCAGGGGTGGCGGGATCTTCCCGGCGATTGTAGGTACCCTCTATCTTGTGGCAGGCGCCATCCTGATCGCCCTTCCCCTTGGGGTTGGGGCCGCAATTTACCTGATCGAATACACCCGGGAAGGAAGGATCACCAAGCTGATCCGGACCGGGGTTGATCTCCTCAATGGGACGCCCTCGATCGTCTTTGGTCTTTTTGGCTTTGCATTCCTGGTTCTCTTCCTCAATGTAGGCGTATCACTTATCGCCGGCATGATTACACTGGCGTTGATGGTGCTCCCGACCGTGATCCGAACGACGGAAGAAGCCCTCAAGAACGTCCCGCAGTCCCTAAGGGAAGGAAGCCTTGCGCTCGGCGCCACGAAATGGCAGACGATCAAAAACGTGGTCATCCCACCCGCAGTTCCCGGGATTGTGACCGGAGCGATCCTATCGATCGGCCGGGCCGCCGGGGAGACAGCGCCGATCATGTTCACCGCGGTCGTCTTTTCGACCCGGTTTTTACCGACATCGCTTTTCCAGCCGGTGATGGCGCTGCCCTACCATCTCTTCATCTTGTCGACCAATGTACCCGGCTCTTCGACCAACAAGTACGGGACGGCGCTTGTTCTCCTGATGCTGGTCGTGACATTCTATGCAGTCGCTATCCTGATCCGGAACCATTATGCAAAAAAGGCACGGGGATAATCCATGTCCGATTCAACTGTTATTGCAACCAAAAACCTCAACCTCTGGTATAACGAGAAACACGCTCTCCAGGATATCACCATGGATATTGAAAAGAAGAAGACCACCGCGCTGATCGGACCCTCCGGGTGCGGGAAGTCCACGCTGCTCCGGTGCTTTAACCGGATGAACGATCTCATCAGCCACGTGAAGATCACCGGGCAACTCCTCCTCGATGAAGAGGATATGCTCTGCAACGGCATGGACGTAGTGGCCTTACGGAAACGGGTCGGCATGGTCTTCCAGCGCCCCAACCCCTTCCCCAAGTCCATCTACGAGAACGTTGCCTACGGCCCCCGGGTCCACGGGATCAACGACCGTAAGGAGCTGGACACAATCGTGGAAAAGAGCCTCAGGCACGCCGCGCTCTGGGACGAGGTTCGGGACCGGCTTAACGATTCCGCTCTCGGACTCTCAGGAGGCCAGCAGCAACGGCTCTGCATCGCCCGGACCCTTGCCGTAGAGCCTGAAGTAATCCTGATGGACGAGCCCTGCTCTGCGCTTGACCCGATCGCGACAGCGAAGATCGAGAACCTCATCGAAATGCTCAAAGAATATTATACGGTCATCATTGTCACGCACAACATGCAGCAGGCGGCCCGGGTCAGCGATTATACTGGTTTTATGTACCTGGGCAAGCTCATCGAATTTGACAAGACCACCACCATCTTCGAGCACCCCAATGAGGACCTGACCGAGAACTATATCACCGGCCGGTTCGGGTGAGGGAAAATATGACAGACAAATTCCACACGGAACTCAAAGATCTCAAAAAAGGGGTCTCGGGAATGGCCCGCTACGCCTTCTCGATGCTTCAGGACTCGCAGGAGGCATTCATCAACCAGGACGCCGCGCTTGCCGCCACGGTGCTCGACCGCAAAGACGCTCTCCGGGAGAAGACCGTGGAACTCGAGGAGATCTGCTATCAACTCATTGCCTTAAACCAGCCGGTGGCAAAGGACATGCGGACGATCGTCTGCTCGTTAAAGATGATCGCAGCATCGGAACGGATCGGGAGATACGGCAAGTCAACCGCTAAAATCGTAAAAGAGATCTCCGGCAAGCCCCATATTGCCAACATGATGAGCATCCCGCTCATGTCGGAATACGTGCTTGCAATGATCGACGATGCGATCACTACCTACGAAACCGAAAACGTAAAAAAACTCGAGGGATTCTCCGCACGGGACGATGCAATCGACGCTCTGCGCCACTCCATCTTCCGTGAGGCTATCACCTACATGATGGAAAACCCCAAAACCATCACCCAGGCCACATACTATATCATCATTGCCCGGTACCTGGAGCGCTGTGCTGACCATGCCTGCAAGATGGCAGAAAATGTCCAGTACATGGAAACCGGCGAACGGATCGAAATCAAATGAGATCTTTAAAAAAACAGGGATTTGTTGAGAGAAGCACACCCCTTTTGCTGCCCGGGAGTTCAGTGGACGATTACCGTTCCTTTTATTGACGGGTTATCCGTGCAGTGGTAACCATACGTCCCCGGGATCGTGAACGTGAACTGGTACCGGCTGTTATTTACCAGGGGCGGTGAGGTGAAGGAATCGGGATCTGATGCATCGGAGGTGACCGTATGGACACCCATATCAAGGTTGAGCCAGGTAACCGTCACCCCCTTATCCACCACCAGAACCTGGGGATTGACACCTGCGCTCCCGATCAGGATTGTGGTCTGCGGGGTATACAGAGGTGTTGACGGGCGGGATGGGGGTGGCGAACCGGCACAGCCTGCAATACATATCAGTGCAGCAAACACACAAAGAACGCCGACCATCAATACCACAGGAGATCGGGGCTGCATGGACTAAGATTGGTTACCGGACAATAAAGGCTTCATGGTTTTGGCCAGGTTTGTTCCCCATTTGTCAGCAGGAACCGGAAGAATATCCTGTAGGGTCTTTCGGGATTGCCTTACAGGATAAACGCAACCTGGGTACGTCCTTTGTCGGGTGCTGCTGCTGTTGCAGAAGGGAATGTGTACAGCAATTGCATCTTGTCGGAGTTCTGGGGAACGATGTACACCACGCTTGCAATGCCGGTGGTATCAGGAGACAGATCGTACGAAGGTTTGGACTGAATTCCCCCGGAAGGAGTGTAATAGATGCCCTTGCCATCGGTTAGGGCAAAATCAGCTGCCGCAATGGTATAGGTGTCGGATGCGTTATAGTTCTGGAAAGTGAGGGTGACAGTATAGAACCGGTTTCCGTTGAACTGGGTCTCTCCGGCTCGGGCGTCGGTGACCGTGACCTGGAGATCCCCTATCCGCACAGGCTGGTTGAGAGGGTACTGAGGTAATGGTGTTGGTGTGGCAGTAATAGCACCGAGAGCGGTTGAGAGTACGTGCCCGCCGGCCATGGAATATTCAATGGCCGGGACGATCACAAGGACGAGAACTATAAAAACGACCAGGAGCACGACTGCGGGAACCAGGTACCGCCGTATCCCCTCATGTTGAGGGAGCTCCGGCAGGGGTGAACCACAATTAATGCACCGGGTGTAAATCACCGGGTTGTCAGTTTTACACCGGGGACACCGTTTTACTGCCGTACTTCATCACCTTTTGTTCCTGTCAGGTGCCGCGTCCCCGGGAACGAAGAAGTGTTTCCGAACGCACGCCGACCCCGGCATATGCACGCATTTCGCATGTCAGGGAATGATCACATCAGCGGCCCGGCTTATGGACTTTTCTTTTTTATTCATGCTAAAGAATAGAGAAGGAATTGCAGGGAGCATCCCTGCCCGGCATTATTCGCTATGATCCTGTTTTGCCCGTTATGCGGCGGGAAGGACATGGACAATGGCGTGGAGAATCGCGATGATAATGTTGAGGAAGAGTACCTGTGCAGTGTGTGAAGGATCCTTCCACCTGTTTGATCATAATACGGGTTTTGAGTGAAATAAATTTCAGTTAACTTTCGGAACCGACTTAGGAAACCTTGTTGTCTCTTTTTGGATCCAGATCTGTTTGGGGGTACCGCACCCGACGCGGGCCTGACCTAAATCAACGAAAACGTCATGCCCCATCGATATACGGTGGTCAGAACACTTTTGGATCGCGTGACCCCCTGCAGAACACGGTACCCTATTTTGCCATGAGTTATAGTCATAAAAATGGCTCAATTTTGTATCAGGTTTGAAGCAGGGATGAAGGGGGTCACGTGGGTACAAACTGTAGAATGGTCCCGCACAGATCCGGATGCTGTATTTGAATTACCGGCCGGTTTTTCTGATATTTTATAACGTGGAGATGGGATGCTGCAGCCATACCCGAGCATGTGGATCGTGTACTATAGCCGGGGGAGGGGATGGAGGGGGGCACATGGGTACAAAGTGTCCGAACCTGTATTTCATGACGGATAATTCTTTGAGAGATGTGAGAAAACCAAAAAATACGATTATCGTGGCGCAATGAAATATACTCGGAAAAACTTTATCACAACAGATCCAAGCAAGCAGATTTAAATAGCAAAAAGGATCTTTGTCCCCCTCACGCTTATAAACCCCAACACCGTATAACAGTACCTATCAACGTACCCATTCGTTGAATGAATAGTATACAACACCATACTATATGGGATGAGGAATATTTTATGATACTGGTACCAGATACAAGCGTCCTCATTGACGGGCGCATAACCTCAATGATAAAGGCCGGTGAATACAAGGGAGCAACAATAATCGTCCCTGAGGCGGTCATTGCCGAGCTTGAAGCCCAGGCAAATAACGGGCGCGAGATCGGGTTCTCGGGCTTGGGCGAACTCCAGTCCCTCTGCAGGATGGCCGAGGAAAAAACCATCGAACTCAAGTTCTCCGGCATCCGCCCCACGCTCGAACAGGTAAAGCTTGCAAGCGGTGGGGAGATCGACGCGATGATACGAAGCATCGCGATTGAGAACGCTGCACGGTTCATCACCAGCGACAACGTGCAGGCCGAAGTGGCACGTGCAAAAGGGCTCGATGTCATCTACTTAAAACCCCAAATTACCGATTTTGTCCCGCTCGGGATAGACCAGTTCTTTGATGAGCATACAATAGCCGTATACCTCAAGGAACGGGTTCCCCCAAGCGCAAAGAAGGGCACCATAAACGATATGAAGCTGGTCAAAATCCGCGATCAGCCGGTAAGCGAGTACGAGCTCCGGAACCTCGCCCAGGAAATCCTCGAACGGGCAAAACGGGATCCCGACGGGTTTATCGAAGTCGAGAAGCGCGGGATTACCGTTGTCCAGATCGGGTCCATGCGCATCGCGATCGCACGTCGTCCCTTCTCGGACGGTATGGAGATAACCGCAGTCCGCCCCATCGTGGACGTAACCCTGGACAACTACGCGAAAGCCGAGGTCATCAAGAAGAGGATTATTTCGGACCGCCGGGGCCTCATTATCGCTGGTTCTCCCGGCGCAGGAAAGACCACGCTTGCCCAGAGCATTGCCATCTTCCTGTCTGACAACGGCTACGTGGTCAAGACTATGGAAGCACCCCGCGAGCTCCAGGTGCCCGACCAGATCACGCAGTACACCACCCTTGACGGGAGCATGTCCAACACTGCCGATGTCCTCCTCCTTGTCCGTCCGGACTTTGTCATCTTCGACGAGCTGCGCAAGAACGAGGACTTTTCGGTCTTTGCCGACATGCGGCTTGCGGGACTGGGCATGGTTGGCGTGATCCACGCAAACAGCGTCCAGGACGCGCTCCAGCGCTTCTCTGATCGCGAGGACTTCTCCGTCCTCTCGCAGATCCTCAACACGATTGTCTTTTTGGAAAAGGGCGTGGTTACAAAAATCTACGAGGTAGGGTTTACCATCAAGGTGCCCGAGGGCATGGGAAGCGAGATGCACATCCGGCCGGTTACCACAGTTACTGATCTTGAGACCGGCAGCCTCGTGCTCGATATTTTCCGGTACGATGGCCAGACGATAGTGATGCCGGTCGTCCCCGGCGTCCCGGCTGCTCCCGCTGCGCCGACGGCAAAAGCAGCCACGGTCCAGAACGCCCAGCCAATTCCTCCGGTCAGCAGACCCGGGAGTTCCCTAGCCTCCATTCCCGACGCAACCCCCCGGGCACCGCAGGCCGAAGATCGACCCGGCTGGAAGGTTAACGAGAAGGAGATCCAGCGCGAGATCGGACGGTACACTGACGGTGAGGTAGAAGTTGAGATGATCAGCGACACCAAGGCCGTAGTTTACATTGACGATAAGGATGTTCCGGCAGCGATCGGCAAGGGTGGCAAGAATGTGTCTGCCATCGTAAACAAGATCGGAATCGGGATCGACATCAAGCCCCGCTCCGACCTTGAACGCCAGCACACCCAGCAGGCATCTGCAAAACCCGAGGGTGAGATCTCACTGGGCGGTGGGATCAAGATCCAGACCGACAAGAAGCAGCTGGTGATCATCGCCCCGGACCAGAGCGGCAAGATCGTTGACGTCTTTGCCGGCAAGGAGTACCTTTTCACCGCCACAGTAAACGAGACCGGCGAGATCAGCCTTGCCAAGAACTCAAGCATCGCGCAGGAGATGCTCCGGCGCTATCAGAATAGCGAGACCATCAGGCTGCGGCCGGTCTGACCGGAGGAATAAAACGCACTACCACCCATAATGAGAGGGAAGGTGAAGGGTTTTGAGCGAATTTGATCTGGGCACATTCGAGAAGGAAGCACACGAGCGGTGGGCGCGGGCGTTCGAGTCCAACCCCTCGGACCGCGAGAAGTTTTACATAACGGTCGCATTCCCGTACCCGAGCGGCGCAATGCACGTCGGTCATGGGCGTACCTATATCGCTCCCGATGTTATCGCACGGTTCTGGCGGATGCGGGGAAAACAGGTGCTCTTCCCCATGGCATTCCACGTCACGGGCGCACCGGTAGTCGGGATCTCGAAAAGGATTGCACGAAACGACCCAAAGACAATCCATCTGTACCGCGACCTCTATAAAGTCCCGCAAAACGTGCTCGCGGAGTTTACCGACCCGCTGACCATTGTCAAGCACTTTGCGGCAGAGTACCAGCGCGTGATGACCTCCTGCGGCCTTTCGATAGACTGGCGCCGGCGCTTCATCACGGTCGACCCGACCTACAGCAAATTCGTCGAGTGGCAGTGGAAGCACCTGTACGAGGCCGGCCACGTAATGAAAGGGGTCCACCCGGTCCGGTACTGCACAGTGGATGAGAATCCGGTCGGGGACCACGACCTGCTCGAAGGGGACAAGGCAGAGGTGATCAAATTCACGCTCGTCATGTTCCACTATGGCGATGCCCTCATCCCCACCGCCACCCTCCGCCCCGAGACCATCCACGGGGTCACCAACCTCTGGGCCAACCCGAACGTGACCTACGTCCGTGCAATCATCGATGGCAAACCGTGGATTGTCTCAAAAGAAGCAGCAGAAAAACTCTCACTTCAGGACCACACCGTCGAGATCGAGAATGAGATTCCCGGAAAGGATCTCATCGACAAGACCGTCACCCACCCTCTCTGCGGCACGGTTCCGATCCTCCCGGCCGATTTCGTGGATCCCGACATGGCAACCGGTATGGTCATGAGCGTTCCCGCCCATGCACCATTTGACTATATCGCGCTCCGCGACCTCCAGCAGCAGGGCAAATACACCACGATCAAGCCGGTCCCGCTGATCAAAGTCGAGGGTTACGGTGAAGTCCCTGCCCAGGATGCAGTTGAGCGGGCAGGGATCAAACACCAGATGGACAGCCGGATGGATACCCTCACTCAGGAGATCTATTCTGCGGAATTTTCGAAGGGAAAACTTTTCGAGAAATACGGCGGAAAGCCGGTCCGGGTGGCTCGCGACGAGGTCGCTCAGGAGATGTGCGAAAAGTACGGCTCGGTCGTGATGTACGAGTTCGATACCCGCCCCGTGATCTGCCGGTGCGGCAACAAAGTCAGGGTCAAGATCCTCCACGATCAGTGGTTCCTGAAGTACAGCGATCCCGTATGGAAGGAGCAGGCGGGTACCCATATCAACGATATGGCGCTTGTCCCACCCGAGGTCAGGGCCGAGTTTGACCGTACTGTCGGCTGGCTCAAGGACTGGGCCTGCACCCGGCGCGTTGGCCTTGGTACCCGGTTCCCGTGGGACCCGGCCCAGCTGATCGAGCCACTCTCCGATTCAACCGTGTACATGGCATACTACACGATCGCCCACAAGATCCGTGAGCTCGATCCCAAACTTCTTACCCCGGCGGTCTTTGATTACATCTTCCTCGGGAAGAAGTCCCCCGACCTTCCCGAGAAGAAAAAACTGGACGCGATGAGGGAGGAATTCCTGTACTGGTACCCGTACGACTACCGGTTCTCGGCAAAGGACCTCATCAGCAACCACCTCACCTTCCAGATTTTCCATCATGTGACCATCTTCCCCAAGGACAAGCTCCCCAAAGGCATGGTGGTCTTCGGCATGGGCCTGTTGAATGGTGCGAAGATGTCATCCTCGAAGGGGAATGTCTTCTTGCTCGAAGATGCCGTAAGCGAGTTCGGGGCCGACACGGTCAGGATGTTTTTGACCGGCAGTGCCGAACCCTGGCAGGATTTCGACTGGAGAAACGAGCTCGTTCTCTCCACCAAAAAGCAAATCGAACGGGTCTACTCTACGATCATGGAGATCAAGGACACCGGTGGCGAGCCCCAGGACATCGATCGCTGGCTGATCAGCCGGCTCCAGGAGCACATTGCAAAAGCAACAGCGGCCCTTGAGAACTTCCAGACCCGGCAGGCGCTCCAGGAAGCATCATTCGGCATCGAGACCGACATGAAATGGTACCGCCGCCGGCTGCCCGCGAATTGCGATGGCAGCAGGGAACTGGCCAACCTCTGTTCGGCCTGGACACGGCTCCTTTCACCCTTTATCCCGTTCACTGCCGAGCACCTATGGAAAGAGTTGGGCAACAAGGATCTTGTCTCCTTTGCTGAATGGCCGGTCGCAGATGAAAAACTGGTCAACACAAGAATCGAGCTCGCAGAAGAGCTCCTTGCCCGGACCGTGGAGGACATTGAGTCGATCAAAAAACTCATCCAGATCACACCCAAGTCCCTCAGTATCGTGCTCGCACCTGCATGGAAGCATGAGGTTTTTAAGACCATCGCAAAGTCCAGCGACCGCAACACCGTGCTCAAGGAGATCATGAAGGACGAGAGCATGAAGAGGCGGGGCAAAGAAGCCACCGACGCTGCAAAACAGTGCACCACACTCATCCACCGCCTGCCCCCGCACGTGGTTACGTCTCTTGCGCAGGAATCAATCAACGAGCGGGCAGTCTTTGAGGCGGCCCAGGCTTTCCTCGAACACGAACTCGGCGTGCCAGTTCACATCATGGATGCGGAGTCAAGCGGTCATGCCAAGGGGGCAACCGCTCTGCCATTCAAGCCGGCAATTGTAATCGAGTAAGTATTCTTTTTTGATTCTTTTTTACAGAAAAATACGCCTGAAACAGGTACACTCTGGAGTCGATGAGAGAGACCGACCACCACCCTTCTCCGCCATCGCCCCCCTTCCACAAGGTGTGGCTGCGGGCGGAATGAGGGGGGCCTCCTCGCGAGGGATGCGATGGTTCCTTGTTTTGCAGGGTGGGCGGGTTCATTCTCTTATATTTCGGAGAGATCGCTGACGACCTGCACCGCCCGGATGTGTGAGGCCCCCGTATCGGAAAGAGATCGACCGTTGTGTTATCACGCATATCCACCCTTAACCGTCTCCCCCCGGTACCCGTGTCCGGCAAGAATCGCACAAACACTATTTACCCACGTGGGATCGCCACAGTGTGTTGCCGGGCAGGGCAAGGGTTTAACCTCATCATTCCATATCGTGGTGAGCACAGGATCAGCAGTCTGGATATCCGCCCGCCCGACCATCCGGCCTGCTGGCTCACCCTTCGAATTGTAGATAATCATATGATAGCACCGGAACTCCCGGCATATCTGGGGCCGGGTGGAATAGATTGCACAGACCTGCCCGGGGCCATGTGGATTGCGGCGCAGGAAGATGCAACCCGGGCGGGAGCCGGCGGAACCCGTGGTGAAGTCCTCATCAATCTCCTCCGCGAACTCCGGCGCCACATGAACGGGAGAGATCTCCCCCGTGATCGTGTTCCTGCAATAATAGTCCATGTCTGAAAGCTGCCGCTCAATCCGGATATATCTGCCAAGGCTGGTACAGCACTTCCCGCAGTGATCACAGACAAACAAGACCATCGGGCACCGGTTACCGGTAATGAATACGCAGAGAAGACGGGGGAAAAACAAGATCGGAGAGGAGAGCGTTATTCCCCTTCTACGCTCTTTGCCCGCTTTACCCGTTCCTTGGTGGAAAAACCTGTGGCCGCATCAAGGAATTTCCTGAATCGCTTGTTCGTGTCGATAATCACCTCATCGCTTGCCGAGATGTCGGATTCAGTGTCCACCCGGAGAGTCTTTCCCCCGGCGCCGATCGTTGCTTCCAGTTTTTTTAAGGCACCGAACCGGATCCGGTACGTGCTCCCGGACTTCTCCGGCTCAATTCCAAAGCAGTTCCTGAGCTCCGTGAAAACGCGCTGTTCGAGATCTTTTGTGAGGCCTCGCTTGATGGGGTACTCCTGCATACTACTTTTTTAGGTACTGCGTGTATGTTAACTTAATGACACCCGAATCTTCTCACGACCTCATGATATTTGCCAACCCCCCACCGGGCGAGGGCGCTGCGGTTCTGATGGGATTCCCCGGGAGCGGCCTTGTGGGCACAATCGCCCTCCAGTACATGGTCGATCAGCTCGAATTCGATCTGGTCGGCACGATGACCTCCCGGTACTTCCCTCCTCTCGCCATGATGAACAAAGGCGTTGTCAACGATCCCGTACGGTTGTACATGAAAAACGATATTGCTGCTATCGTGGCCGATATCCCTATTCACCCTATGATCTGCTACGAGATCTCGACAGGTATTCTCGACTGGCTTGCCCCCTTAAAGCCTAAGGAGGTGCTCACGATTGCCGGGATAGTCACCAACGAGTCGGAAAAACGGGTCTTTGGCGTTGCAACGACTCCCGAAGCACTCACCCGGATCCAGGATCACACCCTCGTCCTCCCAATCGGGAGTATTTCGGGGATCGCTTCGAGTATTCTCACGGGATGCAAGATCCGGAATATCCCGGGGTACGGCCTCTTGGGCGAAACGGTAAATGCGCCCGACCCGCGATCCTCTGCAGCAACTATCGAGGTACTCAACAAGATGTACAATCTGGGCCTCGATATCAAGCCACTCCTTGAGCAGGCCGAGGAAATTGAGCAGAGTATGCACCGGATCTCAGAAGAGGTCCAGCAGTCCGCAGATACCTCGCCCAAAAAAGATCTGCCAATGTACGGGTGACCTGTTATGAAATGCGCAGCATTAACCGGAATTTCGCCCGATCTTATCCGGGATCTCCGGGCCGGACGGCCCCGAACACTCGAATTCCAGAGCACACAGAATATCATTACTATCGCAAATATCGATGCCGGACCCGAAGCCCATATCTTCCTGACCTCCATTGATGCCGAGGACCTGGGACCCGGGGATGCAGGAATCTGCGTCGAAGTTCTCTCCTCATCTATCTCCATGAAGCGGGTCGTGGAATATGCACAAGGAATCTATTACGAGGAACGGGAGCGGATGTCAGCCCGGGTGCAGGTGAAGTACTGCTTCTCGTCCACGGTTCGGGAAGTCTTCCGCGAAAAGCTCTGCGCCCCGACATTTGTGGAAGTGCTAAAATCATCATGTTACCATGCCGGCTGAGTGCCCCGGGCAGGACTACATCATCTTATTCTTGTAATGCATAATGATCCGTCCTGCGTGCGAAACCTGGTCTCCCGATTGGGAACACAGATTAATTAGCCCGGAAAACGAATATAGGAGGCGTTATTTGGGCTTGTGGCTTAGCTTGGACATAGCGCCGGGCTTCTAACCCGGATGTCGGGGGTTCAAATCCCTCCAAGCCCGTTCTCCTTTTTATACACTTCTTATGAGGGGGACTGCTCCTGCTCGATTGAATACCGTAAGATGATCTGTTAAACAAAAGACGGGATAAAAAGAAGAGGTAAGATGTATTACTCTTGGGCCGGTGCATCGTCTACCGGCTTCTGGAGGATCTGCACATCCACGATGTTGTGCTGTCGCAGGGCCAGTTTCTTTGCCTTGAAGATATTCTTACCGTCCTTGCCTATCGCAATACCCCGGTCCTCATCGCGGACTTCGACAGTTGCCGATTGTGCATCGGGCTCCCCGGAAAAGACAATACTTGTTACCTGTGCAGGCAGGAAACAGTTCTTGAGGAACTGCTCAGAGTTACTGTTGTACTCCACAACTTCGATCTTCTTGCCCATTGCCTCGGACGCCTTCTTGATGGATGCGCCTTTCTTTCCGATCGCAAGCCCCATATCCCCGGGGTTGACGACAAAGATCAGCCTCTCATTCCGGTCATCGATAACGCAGTCGCGGCTTCCCGCACCGGTCAGCGACTCGAACTGGGAGATCAGGCGCATGCAGTCTTCGGTCAGTTTGACTTCGACCATATCATGCCGTCCTCTTTAAGGAGAGAATGTCTGACTCGCCGGGGCTGACAATCGCAAGCGTGCTCACCATGAACGGTTTACCGCAGGCCTTGCCCAACGCCACGCTCGAGCCTTCGAACGTGTGGATAAAGAGGTTCTCGTACGAGCCAAGCTGGCTTCTAAAGTTCTCCGGGCAGTTTGCCGCGATGACAACCATCTGGGCCTTGCCCTCTTTTATGCATTTTTCTGTGTTGTTCTGACCGAGAATGACATCTCCGGTCTTGATTGCTCTTCTTAATGAAGCATTAAAATCCATCTGCAATTCTCCTTCTAAAGGGTGGTTTTTGGTTTTTTACCTGGTCTTTAATTCTCTCGCTGTTTGACGGCCACGAGCTTTACATCGCCGGTGCCCAGCTGGATCGGCTGGCCAACGATAACGTTCTCGGTGACGCCGCTCAGTTCATCGGTTTCGTTTGCAACGGCAGCATCGAGCAGGTGGTTGACGGTCACCTCGAATGCGGCACGGGAGAGCACGCTCTCCTTCTCACCGGCAATACCGTGACGGCCGATCTGCTTGACCTCGCCTTCCATGCACATCATGTCAGAAACAAGCATGATGTGACGGACATCTACGAGGATCCCCTGTTCGTTCAAAGTCGACTGGGCCTCGTGGATGATCGCATTTCTTGCCGCTTCGATACCAAGTACCTGGGCGATCTCACTGATGTTGTTGGTGCGGGTTCTTGTGGTGTCCACACCGGCAACGTCAAAGACATCTTTTAGGTTGGATCCCTCAGTATAAAGTATATACTCCCCGGCCTCCTTTCTCACGACGACACGAAGGATATCATCAATGCCCTGCACAATCACGTTCCTGACGTGCTCGGCCAGCTGGAAAAGGTTCTGGTAGCTCTCCCGGTCTTTGGGCGTGAAAATGAGGGTTGCGTTTGCTTCGTCAACATCATGCTCAAAGTCACGGTAGTGACGGCGGTCGCGGATCTTCTTGGGCGCCACTTCCATGATCTCCGAAGGGGAGATCTTGCGTTTCTCGCAGACCTTAACATTGAGGTGAACCACTACCTGCATATTCTCCATGTCGGTAGTGATGTCACCGAACTCGTGAAGCGGTGCGGCCTCAATCTGCCAGCTGACCTCACGGGCCCGGTCCCGGTCAATACCGTACTCGGTTTCGAGGTACACGGTCATTGTCGGGGTGCTGGGCTCTTTTCGTGCATCCATGATCTCGATGAGGCGGGGGAGGCCAAGGGTAACGTTGATTTCTGCGACACCTGCGTAGTGGAACGTACGCATCGTCATCTGGGTGCCCGGTTCTCCGATCGACTGTGCGGCGATCACTCCCACCGCTTCGCAGGCCTCGATCCGGGTCGATTGGTACTCTTTTTCAACCCGTTCCAGAATTTCCTTGAACTGGGCGTCGGTGATCTCCTTGCCCTCCAGGAAGGTACGCAACTGGTCCTTTGTTTTCTGCGGGAGACCGGCTGCCTCGATCTTCTTGTCGTACTTATCGGCAACCATGATCAGACTTCCTCCTTGAGCACGGCTTCAACAATGCCTTTGACATCCACCGGGTCGCCAAAAGCGCTCTTCGTGGGGTCGGTGCTGTCCTCTCCGTACTGGAACTGGATGATCCTGCCGCCGGTCGTTCTGACAGTACCGTCGTACGCGACCTTGAGATCCTGAAGTGCGTTAATCATACGCCGCTGGAGGTACCCGCTCTGGGACGTACGAACGGCTGTATCCACGAGACCTTCACGGCCACCGATAGCATGGAAGAAGAACTCGGTCGGATTTAAGCCACCCTTGTAGCTGTGCGCGATAAATCCGTGTGCATCAGCACCCCGGTCACCTCTTTTAAAGTGCGGGAGGGTACGGTCATCATACCCACGGACGATACGCTCACCACGGACAGACTGCTGGCCGATACAACCAGCCATCTGGGTCAGGTTCAGCATCGAACCACGGGCGCCTGAGACCGCCATTACCACGGCACTGTTCCCAAGACCAAGGTGTCGGCCCGCAATCTGACCGGTCTGGTCACGAGCTTTCCCAAGCACCTGCATAATCTGCATCTCGAGGGTTTCCTCGACAGTACGCCCGGGCATCGGTTCGAGCTGGCCGTCCTCGTAGATCTTAATCCTGCGGGAGACATCAAGTGCGGCAGTATTCAGAACATCGTCGATCTGGCCGTACTCGGTCTTGGAGAGATCTTCGTCATCGATACCGAACGAGAAACCGTCTATCATAATTCCACGGATAGAAAGCTTCGTAACCTGATCAATAAACTCAGTCGCCCGCTTCATGCCGTACTGGCGAATGATCCGGTTAACGATCTGGCCGTCAAATGCACCGATTGCTTTCTTATCGATGGTACCGGATTCAAGCCGGCCCCCCATAATGCGGACATAAGCGTCACGCTCGCAGAGCTCCTTTTTGCAGGTGTCACAGTTCTGGCAGGAGCTGGCATGGAAGACCATGTTGAGCGCTGTCGGCAGGATTTGCGAGAATACCTGCTTGTTGCTCCAGTATTCGATCCCATTCTCGGTCTTACCGGGCGGGGGCATGTGATCGACCCTGACAGGCTTTAAAAGATAGAGCGCCTCTTCTTTGGTGAACCAGCGCATGTCATGGGTCAGCATGAAGATGCCGGATATGTGGTCGTGGATACCGCCAATGATCGGACCGCCAAACCGGGGAGAGAGGATATTCTCCTGAACGGAGCAGAGAATCGATGCCTCTGCCCGGGCTTCCTCAGTCTGGGGAACATGGAGGTTCATCTCATCGCCATCAAAGTCGGCGTTGTAGGGCGGGCAGACAGCCGGGTTAAGCCGGAAGGTCCTGCCTTCCATAACCTTGATCCGGTGGGCCATAATACTCATGCGGTGCAGTGAGGGCTGCCGGTTGAAGAGGACAATGTCGCCGTCGCGGAGCTGGCGTTCAACCGTCCAGCCGGTTTCAATCATGTCGGCGACAGTATCCAGATTATCTGCACCCAGACGGAGACGGCGATTGTCCGGACGAATGACATAGTTTGCGCCGCAGGGAGCATTGACACTGGAACGGATCGGGCCGTTCCTGACAATCTGCTTGAGTTCCTCGAGATTATAGGGTGTGACCCTGACGGGGATCGTCATTTCGTTTGCAACCGCACGCGGAACGCCTACTTCCGTCACCGAGAGATTGGGATCGGGCGAGATAACGGTACGGCTTGAGAAGTTCACACGCTTACCCGAAAGCGAGCCACGGAACCGCCCGTCTTTCCCCTTGAGCCGCTGGGACAGGGTCTTTAAGGGCCGACCGCTCCTGTGCCGTGCCGGTGGGCAACCGGCAACTTCGTTGTCAAGGTAGGTAGTGACATGGTACTGAAGCAGTTCCCAGAGATCCTCAATAATCAGCTGGGGTGCACCGGCGTCCTGGTTCTCCTTGAAACGCTGGTTGATACGGATAATATCCACGAGCTTGTGGGTGAGGTCGTCTTCCGATCGCTGCCCATTCTCAAGGATAATGGAGGGGCGCATCGTAACCGGGGGCACCGGGAGCACCGTGAGGATAGTCCATTCCGGGCGGGCCACCCGGGGGTTGATCCCAAGCGGTATGAGATCCTCATCTGGGATCTTTTCGAGGCGCGCCCGTATATCCGCGGGTGTGAGCTTGTGCTCGACTTTCTTGCCATCCTCGATCATCACTTCGGAGAAGGTTGTGGGCTTCTCGAAGTTGATCTTGAGCTGCTGTTCGCCGCAGTGGGGGCAGACGCGCTCTTTTTTCACGTCCTTCTCCGAGATCTGGTCTCCGGTGAGGTCCTCGTCCGTCCCGACTACCTTCTCGACTTCATCAGGGGAGAGAAGCAGGCGGCCACAGGACCGGCAGGTGACACGGAGGAGTTTTCTGATCAAGCGCGTGTAGCCTACATGGATGACCGGTTTGGCGAGCTCGATGTGCCCGAAATGCCCCGGGCAATCGCTGGCCTTCTGGTCGCAGGTCTTGCACCGGAGCCCCGGGTCGATAACCCCGAGGTTGAGGTCCATGAGCCCCTGCGGATACGGGAAACCATCATCATCGTAGGTATCTGCCCAGATAATCTTCCTGACACTCATTTCCCGGATCTCCTTTGGGGAGAGCAGGCCGAACTCGATTTTTCCAATTCTCTTTGGGCTTGGCATGACTGTATGGCACCTCCTTATACTACATCCTCTAATCTCAGGCGGGGTGCTATTCCCATGCTCTTCATCTCATCCAGCAGGAGCTTGAATGCGTAGCTCATCTCGACCGGGTAAATGTCAGTCTCGTTGCCGCAGGCCAGGCAGCGGGTCATGTTGCGCTTGCGGTCAAGCATTGCCACCATTCCACAGTGGGCACAGACATACTCCTGCACCTTGTCTGATTCGTCAAGCAGACGCTCCTTTAATGCCATAGCGGCACCGTGGCCGATCATGACATCACGCTCCATCTCACCGAACCGGAGACCTCCTTCACGGGCACGGCCCTCGGTGGGCTGCCGGGTAAGCACCTGCACCGGCCCGCGGGACCGGGCGTGCATCTTGGAGCTGACCATGTGGTACAACTTCTGGTAGTAAATTACGCCGATGTAGATATCGGCCTTAAAAGATTTTCCGGTATACCCGTCATACATCACTTCTCGGCCGGTATGAGAGTAGCCGAGTTTTCTGAGAGAGGCACGGAGGTCAGCCTCGCTCTCGCCTCCAAATGCGGTGGCATTGATTCTTCGGCCTTCGAGTGACCCGACCTTACCACCGATCATCTCGAGCATGTGCCCGATGGTCATACGACTCGGGATTGCATGGGGATTGATCACGAGATCGGGAGAGAGACCACTTTCGGTAAAGGGCATGTCTTCCTGGTTGACAATAAGCCCGATAACCCCTTTCTGTCCGTGTCGGGATGCAAACTTGTCGCCGATCTCTGGGACACGGAGGTCACGGGTCCGCACCTTCACGAGGCGTGAACTGTTCTCACCCTCAGTGATAATAACCGTGTCCACGATGCCGTGCTCGTTGCTGCGCATCGTGACCGAGGTGTCGCGGCGCTTCTCCACCGCGATAAGTTCTCCGGAGGGCTCTTCAAGGAACCGGGGCGGCGAAGTCTTACCGATCAGGACATCCTTTTCGGCAACGATCGTTTCGGGATTGATCACGCCATCCTCATCCAGATTCTTATAGGATTCGGCACCGTGGGCACCGCTCACATCTTCATCTGGGACTTCGATGCGGTCAATCTGGCCACCGGGGTACCGGCGTTCTTCACCTTCATAGGTCCTGAAGAAGTGCGAACGGCCCAGGCCACGGTCAATCGAGGCCTTGTTGAAGATAAGCGCATCTTCAATGTTGTAACCTTCGTACGAGAGGATGGCAACCACAAAGTTCTGCCCGGCAGGCCGGTCGTCTGATCCAATCAATTCGGAGGTCTGGGTGTGGGTGAGCGGTTTCTGCACATAGTGAAGCATGTGGCCACGGGTATCCGGCCGGAGCTTCATGTTTGCCGCGGCAAACCCCAGCGCCTGCTTGACCATCCCTGCTCCCATTGTGACACGCGGACTTGCATTGTGCTCCGGGAACGGGACATGCGCCGCACCGATCCCAAGGATAAGCGAGGGGTCAATCTCCAGGTGGGTGTGCGCCGGCGTAATATCGGCGGGATTCATGGCAATGAGGAGATCTTCTTCTTCCTCGGCATCCACGAACTCGATGAGGCCCCGCTGTACGAATGAGGAGAAATCGATCTCACGCTTGGCAAGTTTCTTAATATCGTCTTCAGAGATCAGGCTCTTGCCGTCCTTTAATACGATCAGGGGTCGGCGGGCGCGGCCGCGGTCGGTGAGAAGGATCACATCGCCGTTGAATTCCTTGAACGAGACATTGACCTCGGAGGATATGGCGCCCTGCCGGCGCATGGAACGGATATTCTCCACAAGGCCCTTTGGGTCATCGACAAGGCCGATTAAGGCACCATCAACAAATACGCGTGATTTCTTCATCTGACTTCACCCCGAATGTGCTCGACATTGAGTGAATGCAGGATGCGCATGATCTCCTCTTCGTCATTGACTCCTTTGCTGATCTCCACCATCTGCGCGAAGTTCTTTACCAGACCACAATTCGGCCCTTCTGGTGTCTCACTTGGGCAGATCCGGCCCCATTGGGTCGGGTGCAGATCACGGGCCTCGAAATGAGGCTGCGAGCGCGAGAGAGGAGAGATGACACGGCGCAGGTGCGAGAGAACTGCCATGTGGTCTACCCGATCCAGAAGCTGGGAGACACCAGTCCTCCCACCCACCCAGTTACCGGTTGCAAGAGGGTGAAGCAGGCGTTCGGTGAGCACATCGGCCCTGACTGCAGTGGCAATCGAGAGGTCGCGATGCCGCATACTTGCCCGTTCAAGCTGATACTTGATATCCCGGGTCAAGCGGTTGAGCGAGATACGGAAGAGATCCTCCATAAGGTCGCCTGCGAGCTTGAGCCTCTTGTTGGAGTAATGATCCTTGTCATCGATCCGGCGCTTGTTCAGCACAAGGTCGAAGCAGGCCTCTGCCATGCGGCCAAGGAAGTGCGCCTTTGCGAGTCGGACCGAGGCAACAGCCTCATCATAGCCCTCATCACCCTCCTTGAGGGTAGTAGGCAGCGCATAGTTGAGGTGGGGAAGCAGGTAATTGTCCAGCACAAACTCGGCGCGCTTCTTCTGGTAGTCCTTGGTCTGGTTGGGGGCAAGCTTTTTTCCTACGTACATGACGCCGCCCTCAACCGAGTCGCACTCGCTTTCTTCGAGGTTCTGCATCATGAAGGTGAGGATGTCCTCATCAGTCGAGACCGCATTCACGACTTCTTGATCATTGGTCATGCCCAGGGCCCGCATCAGGTCCACGAACTTGAGGTGGCCTGCAACCGAGGGGAACGAGACCTCAAGCAGATTCTTCTTGTTGCGTTCGACAACAACGAGCGCACGGTAGCCGCGGAACTGCGAGAACACCTTGGCCACATAGATCCGCTCGTTATACCGCTCGGTGAACTCGGTCATGATCTTGTTGGAGGCAAGATCCTCTAAGGTCATGAGCACGCGCTCAGTGCCGTTGACGATGAAATACGCGCCCGGGTCAAACGCATCTTCCCCATGGGAAACGCGTTCCTCATCGCTCATACCATACAGATTGCAGGCAACCGAACCAACCATGATCGGCAGCTGCCCGATGGTCGTGACGATCGGCTCCTGGCGATCCTCTCCGTGTACGAGCGTAAGCCCGAGCTGAATTGGTGCTGCGTAGGTGAGGTTGCGCAGGCGAGCTTCGCTCGGGTACAGTTCACCCTGCGAACCATCGGCCTCGCGCACGAGCGGTTTTTTTACCTCAATATTGCCGAGCTCGACCCAGACCGGGTCGTTATTCCGGCCCCGGTTCTCGATATCGGTTTCGATAATCTTCTGTTCATTGACCACTTTCTGAAGATTTTCTGTCAGGAAATAGTTAAAGGAGTCAAGCTGGTGGCGCGCAACATGCTCCCGTGCAAAGTATGCCCTAGATAAAACGCTTCTGTCGATCAGATAGACCATCCCCGGCCTTTATTTTTTGGGTCTCCTGATAACAAGTCGGTACGCCTCGGCTCTGCCGGCGGTATGACTCTTCCGGATGATCCGGATGACGTCGTCGACTTTCGCATCGATCGCTTTTACTGCAGGATCGTCGTGATAGATTTTTGGTAATTGTTCGGTAGTAATATGGTAGCGGGAGAGCAGGGCAGATACCTCCTCTTCACTCATGAGCTGGTGATCCGGCACCATTACGTGGCTCAACACATTCAGTTTGGTGCTCAAGGAAAAACCCCCTTAACATTGAAACGATTGCCTCTCAGATGCATCACCGCAAAAGATCCACGATTGGTCGTGGTAACGGGCCCGGAGGGATTTGAACCCCCGACCACCTGGTTAAAAGCCAGGCGCTCTACCGAACTGAGCTACGAACCCTGGAAAGTAAGATGTACAGCATTATAACAATGTTAGAAACTTATTTAAATGTTCCTTCAGAGCCCTTCCGGTTTTTTTGTTTCCAGAACAGGGGGTTGCACCTTTTCAACCAGATCATGAATTTCTCGCAGCCTTCGCTCCTCGGCATACACTTTGTCCTCGAGGTTCCGGATTGCATCCCTGTCCTCGCGCGAGACTTCACGTCCCGGCAGATCGATCCCGCTTGCTGCACGGAGAACTGAAAGGAGGTTCCGGTTAACTTCGACATTCTTGCGGAGAAGGGCATATTCATCTATGATTGTGGTATCCATCCCTTTGTCCTGTGCCGCAAGGCGCGCAAGCAGCACATCATTTCTCCGAGAGAAGATCCGCTGGATCGATTCTAGAAGCTGCGCCGGGCTGACGGGTTTTGAGACAAAATCGTCGATGTTCATGCTGTGCTCCCGGGCCTCATCGGGCGTAATTTTTTTTGCCGAGAACATCAGCACAGGAATATCTTTTGTCACCGGATTCTCACGGATCTTTTCCAGTGTCTCCCACCCGTCCATCGGTTCCATCATGATATCCAGCAGTATAAGATCCGGGGTCACGGTCTTAAGAACGGAAAGACAGTCATCCCCGCCATTAGCGGATAGCGGGGTGTAGCCCTTCCGCGTAAGGATCGCTGCAAGACCATCGACAATGAACGGGCTGTCATCCACAATCAGGATAGTAGCGTCCATCTGAGTTCTCCAATATCCGGGGATTGGCAGGCAGGATGAATTATATATCTGCGAGCGCAGGACTTCAGTGCCATCCTATTCATTCTTAACGATCGCTGTTTTTCGGAGGAGGATAAGAGATCCCGTTTTTTTTTTAAAAAAACGGTATTCTTACTGGATTCTTCCGGCCAGTTCTCCTTTGATCTGCTGGAGCCGTGCTTCCTGGAACTTGATATTGGTGTCCATATTTTTGAGGGCACGAGAGATGTCATCGCTGATCCGGACTTTTGAGTCATTGAAATTGTAGGTCGTTTCGAGAATCTTCATTAACCGTTTGTTCACATCAATGCTCTTTGAGAGCAGGGCGTATTCGTTCACAACATCGAAATCGACCCCGGACTGCCGGGCCCGGTCCATATCGGACCTGATCGTCTGGCGCCGGCCAAGTACATGCTCAATGGCATCATAGAGCTCACGATGGGTGATGGGTTTGAGTACATAATCTTCGATGAAGATTCCATACTCCTCCGCTTCTGTCGGAGTCAGCTGTTTTGCCGTGAGCATCAGCACCGGAATATCTTTTGTGGCCGGGTTTTCCTTGATCTTTTCTAAGGTCTCCCACCCGTCCATCGGTTCCATCATGATATCCAGAAGGATGAGATCCGGGGTCACGGTCTTGAGGATTCCCAAACACTCCTCGCCGCCATATGCAGCCACGGTGCGGTATCCCCCCCGTTCAAGCATCGTGACAAAAACATCAACGATAAAGGGACTGTCATCTACCACAAGAATTGTGTACATTACATCACCTGCCCGATCTCTGCGGCAACGGCATGGATCTGGGAGCTTGTTTCTTCCTTTTGTGCATCACCCTTCAGGAGCGCTGCGATAAGGAAATGATCACCGGCACCCATGATAAGCATGGATGAGTCAGCCCCCAATACAGAGACTGTCCCAAGAGATTTCATGCCAACGAGGTTCCCCGCAGATTCTGATGAAGCAAGGATAGTGGCAGCGAGTGCACCAAACCAGGGTTCGTTGAGATCACGGTCAAAATATTTCCCGGCAATAATGCCGTCGCGCGATACGAGGGCGCATGAGGTTACCCCGTCGACAGCCCGGATTTTTTCAATAAATGCCGCAATCTTGTCTTTTAACATGCCCATGGCTCCAGTGATGCATTATTCGCTGTATGTCATAATAACAGATGGCACCTTATATACATATCTTTTTTATTTCAGGCGCATTTTCCACGTTCCGGAGAAAGTTACACGGTTCCGGGGGATTGCCGGAGCCGCGATCCTTTTGCGCCTGATAATTAATTATGCAGTAGGAGAAGAAAAAATCATGTATCTTTTTCCCCACCGCTGAACAGATATGAAGAGAGAAAAAATTTCCGGTGACGCAATGACAAGGGCGGATTTACCTTTTTTCGCGCACAACCGTAAAATGGAAATTCTTGCATAGAGAAAGGATAAAAATAAAGCTAAAAAGAAAAATGGTGTATTGGTTTCTGCCCGATTGAAAACAGGTGTATGCAGCAGAGTCCGGAGAAAAAGTGTTCGGATGAGAGATATACCAGAATCCGGGTGGATCAGACTTCGTACGGGGTGATAGGGTGTTAGAGAGTTACATGGTGGTTTTATTTGGTGCGGTGATCGTTGTCCAACAGTTCATCATGTACCTGATGTACGTCAGGATCCGTCAGCTCCTCACCGAGATCAATGCAATTGAAGGAAAGATGAAGATCACCGATACGGAAATCGACAGCCTGATCCAGAAAGTTGAGGAGTTCAAGCGTAGCAGCCTCTGATCCCCCTTTGCACATTTTCCTTTCTGATTCTCCCGTTTTCGGATAACAAGATACATATGGGATATGTGCGAATACTATGACCGCGGGGCCATAGGGTAGCCTGGCCATCCTAGGAGACTGGGGGTCTTCTGACTCGCGTTCAAATCGCGATGGCCCCATTTTCAATTGTTTCGTTTTTCGTGGTGATGACCCGTGAAGATTACGGACTCCTGCATTGACTGCCTGATCTCGCGGGTGGCGCTCGAATGCAGGCTTGTCGGAGCTGACCCTCAAGTTACACGGCAGACCATGGAATCGTGCCGCGATCTGCTGTTTTCCTTAAAAGATCAGCCGCTCACGCACCCGCAGATCGCAAGCAGGATCCATCTGCATGCGTACCAGCTGCTCAGTACTACAGATCCGTTCCGCGAGCTCAAAGCCCAGGGAAATGCTGAGGCGATCCGGGTCTGCAGAGAGGTCCGGCCAACATTTTCTACATTCCGGGACTTTGTGCTCGCTTCGGTGATTGGAAACATATTTGATTACGGGGTCAGGGGGCACATCGTTACGGATGATTTCTCCTCATTTTTCCGGCAGGAATTTGAAAAAGGGCTTGCAGTCGATGATACCGACCGGATCCTGCCGCTGACACAACGGGTGGTGTACCTCAGCGATAACTGCGGGGAGATCGTTTTTGACCGGCTCCTGATCCAGTACCTGAAATCCCGCGGTGCACATGTTACGCTTGCGGTAAAAGCCCTACCGGCACTCAATGATGCGACCCTTGATGATGCACAGATGCTCGGCCTTGACCGGATCGTCGATTGCCTAACAACAAATGGCACGATCCCCGAGATCGGGCTCTCTCCTGAAGAGGCACCCCCGGAACTCAAGAGTGCGCTTTCGCACTGCACACTGGTCATTGCAAAAGGGATGGCGAACTTTGAATCCCTTTTCGAACGCAGCGAACTGCCCCCGGTTGCGTACCTGATGGCAGCAAAATGTCAGCCTGTTGCGCAGGAGGCCGGCGTACCGGTTGGGGCAAAAATTGCAATGCTCCGCGAATAACCGAGCGGCTTTTCTGTACGGGCACAAACACCCGGGATCGTGCAATCATACAAAATATCATTACGTCCCTTTGCAAAATGCACATACCAGGACGGCTGACACATGGCATTCACAGGAAAAATCGGCGTGCTGACTGGTGGCGGAGACTGTCCGGGTCTCAATGCGGCGATCCGTGCGGTGGTGCGCAGCGGAATTGCACACGGGTATGAGGTAATCGGAATCCGGAACGGCTGGCAGGGTCTCATTGCCAACGATATTTTCCCGCTTTCGGATCATCTGGTTTCCGGGATTATCTCGTGGGGAGGAACAATCCTTGGTACGTCCCGTACCGATCCGGTGAAAAATCCTGACGATATCGCAGCCCTCAAACGGGCGCTGGACGAGCAGGGCATCGGAGCTCTCGTGGTGATCGGGGGCAACGGAACCCTCAGTGCAGCAAAAGAGGTGGCAGAAAAGGGCGTCCACCTTGTGGGGATCCCAAAAACCATCGATAACGATGTCTTTGGGACTGATGTCACTATCGGGTTCGATACTGCAGTAGCAATTGTGACTGAGGCGATCGACAGGCTCCACACAACCGCGGAATCCCATCACCGGATTATGATACTGGAAGTGATGGGACGCCGGTCCGGCCGGCTCGCGCTCGCGGCCGGGATGGCCGGGGGTGCCGACCAAATCCTGGTACCGGAGATCCAGGTACTCATGAATGAAGTCTGTTCGTCCCTTGAGGCACGGTCCCGGGTCGGGAAAAAATTCTCGATTGTGGTTGTGGCAGAAGGGACCCGGCACGAAGATATTGCCGGAACTGTGGTCCCGGCATGTGACAGGGATGAATGTGGCCATGAAAAGTTTGTCGGGATTGGCAATTTCCTGGGAAAGGAGCTGGAGCGGCGTCTGTCCATCGAGACCCGGGTCACGGTGCTCGGCCATGTGCAGCGCGGGGGAAGCCCAACTGCACATGACCGGATCCTTGCTACACGGCTTGGGATCGCAGCGGTAGAGCAAATCCACACGGGCAGTTTTGGCTGCATGGTCGGGATGCAGGAGGGCCGGATCGTCCAGGTACCTCTGGAGTCCGTAGCTGGCCGGTCCCAGGGAGTCGATCCCAAGGTATACGAAGAGGCAATGAACGTGGCAGGAATCACGGAGCACAAGTGAACTGAAGCAGCCCCCATATCACGTTATAATCAGCAGCATTCACATGTGCAGCAGGTACGGCAGCAGGATAAGAGAGATAAGAACCACGATCATCACGTAGCTGACAGCTCCGACCACGTAACCGGAATATTTAATGAGCCCGCGCCGGTCGAGCAGCCGATCGACGCCTTCCTTGAAGATGTACCCCCCATCGAGCGGGATCATTGGGATTGCGTTGAAGATCCCCACGTTGATGTTGATCCATGCACACCAGAAGAGGAGGTGGATCGCGTCCCAGAATCCGGCAAACGGCACCTGGTAATACGAAGTATCAGGGGAATCAAAGGCAAGGATACGCAGGTACTGCATCCCATCGCTTGTCGTAAAGGGGACAATCAAAAATTCGAAGAACCCTACCGGCGAGAGCATGGATCCGATCGCAGACTTGACGGTGGGTCCGTCATAGTACTCAACACCCATAAACCCGCTGGTCTGGCCGGTGTTATCACCGACAGGCCACGTGGCGAGCGTGAGCCGGTAGTCTGACGATACCCCCCCCTTTTCGGCTGTGAGAGTGATCGTATCCCCGGGTTTTGTCGTATTGAGGATCGATGCAACATCAGCCCGGCTTGCCACCGGTACCCCGTTGATCGCGGTCACCACGGCCCCTTGCGGCAGGCTGGCATTGTCAGCAGGATAGCCTTGGTAGATCCCATGGACCACCGGCTGGGTGGAAGGAACGACCAGCCCGAAAAGCAGGATCATGAGAACAAAGCAGGAAAAGCCGATCACCAGGTTATTGGTGATCCCGGCCCCAAACATCCGCACCTTGGGCATACCTTTTGTCTTTTCCAGTTCCTCCTCATCAGGTTCTACAAAGAAACCAATAGGGATGACGGCAAGCAGGACTCCCATGCCCTTGACCTTGATATTCTCTACGCGGCAGAGGATGGCATGGCCGAATTCGTGGACTACGATCGTCAAAAAGAAAGCAAACCAGACCGCAAACGTCGAGGGGACATAATCATTTATCCCCGGAAGCAGGAGAATATTCTGTGGTTCATAAATCCCGGTCGGTTCGGGCCGGACCATAAGCGTGTACCGTATGGAGAGTAAGAGCATTACGGTCATGAAGACCGAGACAATAACCACTGCAATAACGCCGACTGTGCCATAGATCCTGAAAAATGACCGCAGTGCAGTAAACCGGTCAAAGAACTGCACCCGGCGGGTCTTGATCGCCATGATCGGACCATAGAAGACAATATGATCGGTCCAGAGCCCATTCCGGTGCACGATATACGCCACAACGGCGTAGATCGCAACCAAGGCGATCAGGATCAACAGCCAGTCCATCATACCTTATGGTCTGGACAACCACATTAAGGCAATGGTGGGGACTACAGTCCCCCGAGGTTGTTTTTGTTATCCCCTGAAAAAATCCGGCCCTAAAAAAAAGAAGTAAGACTGCTCTGGGTTTTTTTTGCAAGCAGGGTACTTACCGTCTTCCAGCTTTTACGGGCGATTGGAGGAGGGATCCGGTGCTCGTCAATATACGCGTTGAGATAGGCAATCGTCTCGGGATCGGAGGGATAGCCACTCCCGATCTGCCCGTATTTTTTCGCGAGCTTTGCAATTTCCCGGTCGCGGGTGACCTTTGCTACGATGCTTGCCGCGGAAACCACCGGGTAGGTACTATCCGCATGATGCTCTGAAACGATCTCGCATGGCGAGGAAAGATATCCCCGGACGGTCTCTGCGTACCGGAATGGATTCACATCGCAGGCATCGACATACGCAATCTCCGGCGCAAGCTGGGCAATAACCACTGCGTGGGCCCGGGCAACACAGGTATTCAGGGTCATTTCGCGCCGGAATGCGTCTATTTCCGCCGCAGATATCACTACTGTTGCAACCTTGCACTTTTTTTTGATCAGTACAAATAGACGCTCCCGTTCTGAGGGAGATAGTTGTTTGGAGTCCCGAAGTCCAAAGCCGTCGATCATCTCTGTGGATCCTACACCCACTCCCGCGATCACCATCGGCCCCAGCACCGATCCTTTTCCGGCCTCGTCCACCCCGCAGATCACATAGAGTGATTTCTGCGCAAATTATTTCAATGGAGATGATGGTAACCGGTAGGCATGTACATCATCATCGTGGGGCTTGGCGGAATCGGGCGAAGTCTGGTCAGGCAGGCGGTCGAACACGGCAACAACGTGGTTGTCATCGACCAGGACGAGGCCCGGTGCAGCGAAATCCTGGAGCACTACGATATCCTGGCAATCACCGGTAACGCCACCGACAAGTCAACACTTGAGGAAGCTGGTATCGATCGGACTGATGCATTTGTGGCCACCACAAGCGATGATGCCGTCAATCTGATGACTTGCTGGCTTGCAAAAAGATTTCATGTCCCAAACGTGGTAGCAATCGTCAACCAGCCAGCCCATTCGGAATTCTTCAAAGAGGTAGGAGTCCGGATCAGCGAGAACCCGGACGACCTGGTGGCCTCGCGTCTCTATTACTGGACCGAGAACCCGAAACTCCAGCAGCTGGCCTCCATTCCCGGCGGATCGATCTTCGAGATCATGGCAGAAGAGAATGCTCCTATAGTGGGTCATGAGATCCGCGAGCTCAAGGTTAAGGACTTTGTCTTTATCGCGATCCGGCGGGCCGGCGGTGCGCTTATTATCCCTAGCGGCAATGTCCGGATCCAGCCCGGCGATGTCTTTACGGTTTTTACCAAAAAAGAGGCAGAGGAAGACTGCCTGCGGCTCCTCAACAAACAGTTAAAAAAATCAGCGGATTGATGCGGCAAGCGCCCCGAGTTCCACAAGCAGCTTGGGATTTGCCTTCAATAACTCTTTTATCAGTGTGAGCGTGGAGAACTCCTTGAGGTCCAGCTTCGAAACCGAATGAATGATGGTGTTGAGTTTCTCATCGGGCTGCTTAATCAGGTATTCCTTTATATGATAATTGCGCTCGATGCTCTTACCCATCTTGGAGGCCCGCCACTCCCGATCGTAGATCATCAGGGCTTTTTTCGAAAGATCCCCTTTGGCAATGCAATCCGCCGCGACCTCTGCCGCGAGTTTGCCGGTATACATTGCGTTATAGATGCCACCACCCGTGAGCGGATCCACAACCCGTGCCGCATCACCTACCAGCATCAGGTGATCAGCGACCGTGCACTCCAGAGGTCTGCAGACCGAGACACCACCTACAATACATTCGATGGTCTTGCCGTGCGGGAACTTTTGTTTCACAAACTTGTCGAGATAGTCTTTTGCCCGGTGCCCTTTGCCACTCTTCCTTCCTGAAATACCTATACCCACATTTGCAGCCCGTTTTCCTTTCGGGAAGACCCAGAGGTATCCTTCAGGGGCCACCTCGTTACCGAGATAAAAAATCGTGGCGCCGGGATTGATGTCGATATCGGTCATGACATACTGTACCGAGCTCATGATTTCGCGCACCGGTACTGTCGTGTCAATCCCGCACCACTTGCCAAACTTTGATTCAACGCCATCAGCGGCGATCACGACATCCGCCGTGACTTTGCTGGAGCTCCCGCAATAGTCAAGCACTGCCCCCTTGAGCCTTCCCTCGCTCATAATCGGGGAAGAAGCCCGGGTCTTGACATAGACATCGGCACCGGCATCGGCCGCCTGCCAGACCAGTTCCCGGTCAAAGACCTTGCGGTCGAGAATGTACCCGACTTTCCCCCCGGCCATGGAGGATTCAAGGGTCATCTCAAAACCATCAGGGGCGACAATGCCCGCGCCGGTCATCTCCGCTGAGATCCAGCGGGGATTGGGCGGGATAAACTCGGCAAGGGCTTCTTTACCGATGCCTTCAGCACAACGGACAGGGGCACCGATCGCGGGGCGCTTTTCCACCAGGCAGACCGAGAGCCCTTTTTGTGCTGCAGTCCGTGCTGCAAGGGCCCCGGCAGGACCACCACCGATAATCAGCACATCGTACTTACTTTTCATGGACGACCTCCAGCGCACCTAACGGACAGACCTTGGCGCAGATACCGCAGCTTGTACAGTTCTCCTCAACAGAAAGGTATGCATCGATCAGTTCCAGCGCACCTTCGGGGCAGACTGACACACAGCAACCACAATACCCGCAGATATCCCTGTGTACATTGAGCATTGATCGAATATGTTGGAGGCCGGTTTCATTAATCTTTACGCAAAAAACCGGGAAAGACGAAATGATTTCCTCCTCCAGGGTGTAACACCCATGACCAAAGACCGGGAATATCTGACCGTGGAGATATCGGGTATAGAGGACTTATGTTTAAATATTATTAGTAGGAAATACTCTTCCTGTTGCCAGCAGATGCGCGTCCGTGGATTTCATGAGGGTTTGGGATCCGCATTCGTACGTACATGACTGCCGGTATGAACAGGTGACCAAATGGTTCAAAAGAGCAAGGATACCACGATTCCGAGCGTTACAAAAGATCAGATCAGCTCGATCAATTCCCTTATCAAAAAGAAGGAGATCAAGATCGTTGATTTCAAATTCAATGATCTGCCGGGCCTCTGGCAGCATTTCTCCATCCCGGCCCACGAACTTGTCAAGGAGTCCGACCCTCATGCCGGCATCTGGGCAGAAGGAATCGGGTTTGATGGTTCGTCGATTAGGGGATTCCAGAAGATCCAGGAGTCAGACATGGTCCTGTACCTGGATCCCTCAACCGCAGTCACGGATCCGGTCTGCGAGGTTCCCACGCTTTCCATCATTTGTAATGTCTTTGATCCGATAAACAAAGAGGCATATACCCGTGATCCAAGATACATTGCCCAGAAGGCGGAGCAGTACCTCAAGTCCACCGGCATTGCAGAGGAAAGTTTCTGGGGACCGGAATACGAGTTTTTCCTCTTTGACAATGTGAGATACTCCCAGACAGTTAACGAGGGATTCTACTCGGTAGACTCAGTAGAGGGCATCTGGAACTCAGGACGCGACGAACAGCCCAACCTTGGATACAAAATACGGCACAAGGAAGGCTATTTCCCGGTCCCGCCGCATGACTCTCTCCAGGATGTCAGGAGCCATATTATCAACAAGATGATCGAGACCGGCATTCCGGTAGAAGTGCACCACCACGAGGTGGCAACCGCAGGACAAAATGAGATCGATATACGGTACAACTCGCTTGTCAAGCAGGCGGACAACTGCCTGATGTACAAATACATCGTCAAGAACATGGCCCAGCAGTTCGGCATGGTTGCAACCTTCATGCCCAAGCCCCTCTTTGGCGACAACGGATCCGGCATGCACACCCACCAGTCGATCTGGAAGGGCGGAAAGAACCTGTTCTTCGATCCGAAGGGCTACGGTATGATCAGTCAGACCGCAAAGTACTACATCGGTGGGCTCCTTAAGCACGCAAATGCGCTAATGGCCTTCTGCGCCCCGTCAACCAATTCCTACAAGCGTCTCGTGCCGGGCTACGAAGCCCCGGTCAACCTTGTGTACTCGCTCAGGAACCGGTCGGCAGCAGTCAGGATCCCGATGTACTCGGAAAACCCCAAGACGAAAAGAATTGAATTCCGTCCCCCGGACCCGACATGCAACCCGTATCTTTCATTCTCAGCACTCCTGATGGCAGGTATTGACGGGATCAAGAAGAAGATCGACCCGGGTCAGCCGTTCGAAGGAAACACCTATGAGCTCGACGGCAAGGCAGCAAAGAAGCTCCCAACCGTTCCCGGATCGCTCGAACAGGCCATCGATGCACTGGAGGCAGACCACAAGTTCCTGCTCGAAGGTGGTGTGTTCACGCAGGATGTTATCGAGGCTTGGATCGAGATCAAGCGTGCAGAGATCGATGCTGTCCGTCTCCGCCCCCACCCGTGGGAGTTCCAGCTCTACTTCGACGTATAATTTTCTCACCTTTTTTTATAGGTTGCGATGTTGCGCTACTGGATTTTTAACTTAATTATCATAGTGCGCCATACCGGGCAATGCTGATTACCAGCAACACTACAACCTTGTGCATCACGCACAGCTCTTGAAGGATGGGAGAATCCCCCGCACGACCAATACGAGGGGGAGAGGGTGATCCCCCCTTATAAAAAATAAGGACCGGGGGGTGAGGGGCACCCCCCTCCCGATTGTGTGGGAAAATCGACATTTTCAGGAATGAAACTTCAGTCTGCCAAAGCACCATTTCCTTAAAGATAAAGGGAGTGAACCACCCTCTTGTAAAAACAATGGAGGGGGGGGTAGGGGGTACCCCCCCCGCGTAGCACAAAAATGTGGCGGACCGGCCATGTCCTTTGCGCAGGCAGGGTACCTGGCCGGTTAAAAAAATCCCGGGCCCGACCTCACCCACATGACCAATGCCGTACGATAGAAGCGGGAAAAGAAAAATTCACCTCAGCGAGAACGTTCCGTACTTCCCCCCGCCACCGGGATGGAGGACAACCCGGTTTTCCCGCAGTGCCGAGATTGCTTCCGCGACACCGGGGTGGACCGCCTGAATCTCGGCAAGGGGAATATCGACCAGAAGG
The DNA here is from genome assembly GCF_000017625.1 of Methanoregula boonei 6A8. Taxonomy (NCBI): domain Archaea; kingdom Methanobacteriati; phylum Methanobacteriota; class Methanomicrobia; order Methanomicrobiales; family Methanoregulaceae; genus Methanoregula; species Methanoregula boonei. The sequence goes on from NC_009712.1 coordinate 2,013,434, forward strand.
GCAATCTCGTTTTCAAACGTCCCGATAAACGAGGCATAAATCTCCTTACATTTCTTTGTATTCGGTGAAGAAGCGCCTTCGACAGTCTGGATGATCTGGGCAAGCGGCAGCACATGGAGGTACGGCGGCCGGGGTCGGGCGGTTCCTCCCCGTGAGAGTTCCCTTGCCCGGTCAGATACCCCTTTCTTGATGAGCCCGCCATCTACGGGACATTTCCAGTTGTGCCCGATCGCCTCCTCAAGGGAGTACTGCGTGTAGCAGCGGGTGCAGGCAGTCCGGTTGTACTTCCCTTCCTCGGGAAAAAAGCCGGCATTCATGGCAACATCCCCGACCCGTATCATCGCGATCACGTCTTTTGCGGTACGGCCGGTCAGATTGAACCGGTTGAACTCCCGCCCGAGCTTATCCGGTGTCGGGCTGTGGGCATCAGAGTTGGTGAGGAACGGCAGATTATAGAGATCCGGGATGGCAGCCCCGTACGAGCTGTCCGCAGAAAGGCCAAGCTCCACAAAATCAATCGGCTCGCCCCCGTAACAGGCAGGAACGCTATCGAAGTATGCATACATTGCCGTCCACGGGGTAAATGCATGGGCCGGGCCTATAAGCGCGCCAACATCGTGGGCATGCCGGGCAATATCCTCCCCACTCAGGTATACGTGCGGTCGCCCGCTCGAAAGAAAACTCTTGGTGGTTCCGGCCAGCAGCTCCCGAAGCTGATCGAATTGGGCGGGTTCCTGCGCAAGGATTACGTGGTGGACACGCTTTTTGTCCTCGACTTCTGCCTGAGGAACGATAATAATGCCAGCATCGTTCTCAAGGAAAGGTTCCCACCCGGCAAGCCAGTCAGGCTGGAGTGCGTCACCAGTGCCGAGCACCTGGATGCCCTTGGTCACGCACCCTTTGATCAACGCCTCCGGCTGCATGAATCGGGAAACCGCAATCGAGTACGGCGAATGGATGTGCAGGTCGGCAGTGGCAAGCATGAGTATACCTTTCCGGATTACGCCGTACAGGGATATAAGGAGGACCCGTGTTTTCAGCCCCCCTTCCATAAAACAACTATTTAGCCGGCCCCTTTACAGGAACTCGTTGCGCTTCCGCGGAACGGGTGTATCCTTCTTCCAGAGTTTAATGTCCCGGGCCCGGTCAAAATAGAACTTAGATTCCTCGGGTTTTCCCAGTTCCTTTAAGCAGATGCCGATATGGTTCCAGGAATCCATGTTGTTTGGCAGGCTATTAACCACCATCTTGAAGGTTTCCACTGCCGCTTCGATATACCGGTTGTTCATCTGCATTACCCCCATCTGTTCGAGCGTTTCGCCAAGCTCGTACAGGATCTCGGGATTCTGAGGGGAGAGTTCCACAGCACGCAGGAACGATTTGAGCGCCTCATCATAATCGCCCAGCGCCCGTATACAGATCCCCCGGTCATTCCAGACATGGGGAAGTTTGGGGTCGATCTCGATCGCCCGCTCGAACGCCTCGATCGCCCCGCGGTAATTCCGGTTGCGGGCATACAGGACTACTCCCTCTTTGTACTGCCCCATTGCCCGGCCAAGGATACGGTCGATGAAACCCCCGCTGCCCGAGGGCTGAGCCTCGCCGTTTGCAGCTGCCGGAGAAGTCCCGGCTTCCGATTCCTCCTCGATACTGACATCACGGAATGTAGTGGTGACATCGCGGACAATGCAGGCCGCAGCAACGAACTCCCCGTGGTTGTCAAAGAGTGGGGTTGCCTTCATCCAGAGCGTCCATTCCGTCCCATCCGGTTTCCGCGCCCGGGTTACCGCCACGACCGGCCCGTTCTTCTCCCTGCTGATGACCATGTACCGGGCTTTGCGGATGTTCTCATCAGAGGAAAAAACAAAATCGATGAGCATCTTCTGGCGTTTGCCAAAAAATGGCTCTGCATAAAGGTAATTGCCCTTTTCCATCACCGCGTGCGATGGCATGCCGGTCAGCTGTTCCATGGCCCGGTTCCATACCAGCACGTTCCCATCCGGATCAATGGCAAAACCGGCATCAAGGGAAAAATTGAGCAGGTCGAAAACAATCTTTCTGGCAAGACCTTTTGCCTTTCCCATGAAGCGCTGGTCAACCGCATGCCGGATCATCCGCTGGAGCTCGATAAACGGCATCTCCAGATTCTCGCCCTTTTTTAAGAAGAAATTGGCTCCATTATTGAGCGCAGAGATCGCTGCATTTTCCCGCCCGACACCGGTGAATATGATGACCGGCGTGACAATTCCCTTGCCCCGGATAATTTTCAGGAACTCAATACCGTTAATCTCGGGCAGATCGTAATCAAGAACGATGGCGTCGAAACTATTCTTATCAAGCAGTTCGAGGGCTTCCCGTGCTGAAATGACCGGTCGGACAGTGATCTCGTGCGATCTCTCCAGTACCTGCCGGGTAACATCCAGAATCGCCGGATCATCATCAACCATCATCACGGAAAGCATGCTGCCTGCACCTGCGCTCGTATATTCGCGCAATATATAATCAGGTCAGCATGGGCTTATAAAATACGCGCATGCAGATTGCTGCTCCGATCAGGATCTACCGGGCTACCGCGTACAAACAATCCGGGATTCGGCAAAAACAGGATCAAATCAACCTATATAACTGAGTTCTTCATCGTGCTGGTTCTTTTCGCTTTCAAGAAGACCCTGCACGACTTTCTCCATTTCGGCCGCGCGGTCATTGAGCTGCGTGGGATCCACCGGCACGGCAATAAGTTTTGAGAGGACACAAAGAACGCTTGCAGCGCTCATAGGGTCAACAACGTACCCGCTCGTTTCACCCATCAGGCAGACGGCATCGATCCCCCGCAGACCTCCCATCCCCAGGAGGAGCCCGGCCGCACCAACGATTCCTCCGCCGGGTTCGTCGCGATCAAAGGTCACACCGGCCTCTGAGACCTCATTTTTAAGATCTTCCCGGTTGGCAGCACCGAAAACCCGGGGTGCGGACACGAGGTGACCAACGCCAAAACCACCCAGCGTGTAGATCCGCTTTACACCCAGTTCGGCTGCAGTGTCGAGGTACGCGTCCGCCATGAGATAGTGACCCTCGTTTGAGGTGCTCTGGAAATCGCCCACAAGAAAGACCACATGCCGGTTTTCCGCCAGGTATAAGTAGAGTTCGTTCCGCGGCAGACGAGAGATACCGTTTTCGTCAAGGATTACCTGTGGGGGAAAGTAGATCGCATGGATCTCACCAATTTTTTTTGCGCCGAGCATATGGACCATGTACTCGGCAACAAGTTTTCCCACCTGACCGATGCCGGGCAGCCCCACGACAAGGATCGGATCTGCAAGGTTTTTATCCGTGAAGGTATCGCAGTAACGGATGCTGATATCGTCGATCATGGCTCAAACCGGCCCCCGGCGATTCGCCGGTACCGGCCCAATCGATCTTGGATAGAAAAACGCGCCGGGTGCGCAACTGATGTAGATCCGCCGCATACCGGACACTGCAGAGAAAGAGTATAGGTATGATCAGTACCGCAGCGGCGGATTTTACCACTCATTGGCTTTTCCCGGACTTGGGCTTCTTGACCAGCTTGCCCTCGCCGCCGCTCTTCTCAACAACGGCAATGGCAGCGTTTGCTGCCTTTTCAAGCGCTTTTTCCGCTTTCTTGTAATCGGCAGCGGTAACCTTGATCCGGTAGATCGGCGCACCCAGGTACAGCAGTTCGATATCGGCTCCCGCCGTCTTTGCGTCGCTTGCCTTTTTTAAGGCATTCCGGATAACCATCACGCCGTCAGATTCAGCAGACGTCAGAACAAGCTGGCCGGTCACTTCGACTCTTGGGATTTTGACACTCTCGTGGGCGATATGAATCAGGGCTTCACTTGCCTTTTTGGAGAGGCCCAGCTTCCTGATCGTTGCGTCGCTGTCAAGGACTACATCTTCAAAAACCGCATAGAGTTCCCCGTATTTATCGAGGATAACATCCTCTATCGCTGTGGCAGGTTCCCCGGATTTTTCCGCAACAAATCCAATCCACTTGCGTGCCTTGGACTCGTTCTTCCACTCGCGAATCTTCTCGCGCCTTTGGTGGTCGTTGACGTCTTTTAAAGAAAGGTCAATGTGGCCACGGGTCCGGTCAACGTTGAGAACCTTGCAGACGATTTTCTGGCCCTCACGGATGTGGTCACGGATATATTTTATCCAGCCGGTTGCGATTTCAGATATCGGGATGAGACCCTGCCTGCCGTTGTACTCGTCAAGCGATACGAACGCTACGAAATCCTTGACATTTTCTACGGTACAAACAACCAGTTCCGCTTCCTGAGGCCACTCCCTGTCCGGCATGAATTGCTCACTTGAACTCTGAGATGATCTCAGCCTTTAGGTTCGCCTTTCCACCTGTGGGGGTCGCGAGATCGCGCCCGCAGACAACACATTTGACAGTTGTACTTGCCTTTGAAAAGACGGTCTGCTCGTTGTCGCAGTCCGGGCACTTTACCTTTAAAAAGCTGCTCCGGTTTGCTCGTGCTTCACGTACCATAATCACTCACTCCGTTAATTCGAATTTGGCAACCCTGAAGCCCTTGCGCAGGTGTGCTTTTCCGCAGGTGGTGCAGCGGTACCTGACATTGATCTTCTTTGTGGGCTTATCGCCACCGGGGACTTTCGAGAACTTGCCCATGTTACCCACTTTGCCTCTGCGTGCCTTCTGGCGGTCGATCCAGTGGAGGCCGGTCGTCTTGCTCTTCTTGACCTTCTCCACCTCGTGGATCTGGTGATTCCGGCAAAAAGGACAGTAAGTTTTGAATTTCGCTGGCATCTTCATAATAATTTCACCGATCGTACTGGATATTGAATCCCAGTATTATTGGCTAAGGTTCATATTTAAGATATGGGTTTCCGGCAGTACTCAGGCACTGTTCAGTCCCACCATTATGCAATTCTCATCGTGGCGAAGAGTGTTTAGGTTTTGGCGCCGGGATGTTAAAAAAGATTCGGATACTCCCGTCACCTGTGAACAAGTTAAATGGGAAGAGGGGGGGTTATTTACAGCTCGGAAGCAAGATCGGCATCACAATCCCGCGGTCGCTGAGCACCGCGGCGTTCCTCTCGGGCAGGGTCACAATATCGCCCCGGGTAAGTGTATAGGTTCTCCCATCGATCCCCATGAAGGAGTCCATGTCTGCACGTACCCGCACAAGCAGGTAGTGCGGCATGAGGGCCGGTGAGTCAGACGCAGGCGTCGGGGAGTCACGGGAGGGTTCACCAGCTCCTCCAGCTTCGGTCGAGGCCAGTTCGTAAGCAGATTCCCAGTCATCATCGCTTGTATCTGTCGGAGTCGCGACCGTAAGTGCAGCGGCTGGATGAGAGGCCACCGGTGCCGGCACAGCGACAAGCGGCTGCTTCTCGTTTTTCAGGAGTGCCCCCTGGCAGGCTGCCAGATCTGCTGCGATCTGCTCGAACATGGTGCGCTCAGCCGGCAGCATCCTTTTGACCTCCTCGCGGTCATAGTAGTTACCCTCTGCATGCATGAGGGTAAGGGCAAGGATTTTACGCGAACGGATCGAGAAGAGTTCGTGCATGGTTTCTTTCATGGCGATCGTCTCTTCGATGAGAGCCCGGGCTTCGTCGGAGAGCGGATCCTCTATTGCATAGACCTTCTTTAAGAGTGCGGCAATTTCAGCGTGAGTGCGGTCGAAGATATCCGGAGATACCTGTACCAGTTTGCCGGTCTCGCGTTCGGTGAGCAGGATGCTGCGCAGATCGTCAAATCCCATGGATGAGCGCCTCCGGGTTTGAAGGGTTATGCAATTTCCGCAATGCCGCGGCAGCAGAGGAAGACGCCCACGGCTTCGGGTACTGTAGAGATCCCTTTTTGGATCTGATAAGTGCTTCCCAGCATAGGCATGGCAAGCGGGAAGCGAGCGTCCACGCGGACCTCGCGGGCAGAAAAGACCACTGCATCCACAAGGGGATCAAAGTCAGGCAGATCCCGTAGTTCAAGTGGCTGGACCCGCATCCCGCTGCCGCCATGGATGGATGTTGGCATCCGGATCAGGCGCTTGATGTCCGTTGTGACCGGTTCATCTGCAAGCGCGGCTTTCTCGTTGAGCCGTTTCCGAAACTCCCCTTCAGTTTCGTGCACAACTGCTTTTATTACCCGGTCTTTGAGAAGAGTGGGATCGATTTCCCCGCTGAGCCCGGCAAGGATCTCTGCACGTTTTTTCAAAAACCCGGCTGCTGATTCTTTTCCCACGCCTTCAAGCGAAGTCAGATGTGCCATCGCCCCATCTTCGCTGAGCGTTCCGAGCCATCCGATATATTCCGCCAGCGCGCTGCGGAACCGGGCTGGCCACCCGGGCACCAGGCCCCCGTTCAGCAGCACGGCGGGATCTATCCCGATACCGCAGATGTAGTCAACCAGTTCCCGCCGCTCAGCACTCCCCCACCCGCGGAAGGCAAGATCCCGCACGTGCACGTGGTAGCCCCTCCCACCGGAAAAGACCAGCTCAATCTGTTTTGAATCGATCCCCAGCTCTTCAGTGAGCATGGCAAGCAGTTTCTCGGTTTCGGTTTTGACCCGGGAGAGCATCTGGTCGTAGGGCCCCTTGACAATATGATCCGCATCGAGATCGAAGATCAGGTCGGCCCCACACCAGCCTTTCTCGGCCATGGTAGGCGCATCCGGTTTCTCATAGTACGCGCTCGAGTAATACACATGAGAGGGGACAAGGTTCCTGATGTAATCAAAAAGCTCCGTACGTTCAGGGAATGCGATATGTCGGCGCATCCGCAGCTCGGCGGCCCCCGGGTTAAAAAGGACAAAACCCCATTCACGCTGGGCAAGAGATGAGGGCGAAACTAGCATGGCCTTGCGATAGTACTCCGCAAAACGCTGCCGCACAAACTCCGTTGTCGCCGGGTTCATGGCATCTCCTTTACCATATAGGGCCCGTTGCGCTCATATCCCTGCCGCCGGTAATAGGGCCGGACTCCGATGCCGCTCATAATAGCCATACTCCCGAAGCCTGCGGCCTGTGCAATCTCCTCAGCCCGGGAGAGCAGAATCTTCCCAAAATTCCGGTGCTGATACTCCTCCTGTTCTGCCGCATCGATCCCCACCGGGACAAGGCTCCCGTATACGTGGAGCTCGCGGAGGAGCGCGGCACCGGCAATCTCAGGACGGAACTCGGCCGAGGGAAACCGGAGACGGGCAAACCCAATCAGAGAATCACCAGCTACAGCCGATATGAAATGTTCCATGCCCCCGCAGCACTCGTACCGGATCACCCGGATCTCCGCCTCATCTGCTGAGGGGAGACGGCCGATCTCCCGGCACCGGATGCAGCGGCAGCGCCGGCCCTGTGCGGCAAGCCGGTTCTGGGCCAGCTGCCGGAAATTGGAATGCCGGGATCCGGCCACGATCAGCTTGGCCGGGATATCGCGCTGCACCCTCGATAGGCGTGTGTACTCCGGGATGAGCATTTTTGCATATGCAATAAGATCGATAAGCGTCTCCTCATCGTACGGGGCATACCGCTTGAGTTCCCAGAGCTCCTCGATCTCTGAGCCGGGGGTGACCAGGGTCGGGTAGATCTTCAGGAAATCCGGCTTAAACCGGGGATCGGAGAAGAGAGTCTCGAACATTGCCTTATCTGCCGCGATGGTCGAATGCGGCAGATTTGGCATCATGTGGAATCCGACCTTGATCCCTGCGTCCCGCAGGAGCCGGTTTGCTTCCGCGGTGTCTGCAACCGTACATCCCCGACGGTTGAAGGCAAGTATCTCGTCATCCAGATGCTGGACGCCCAGCTCCACTTTGGTAACGCCAAGATCGAGCATCCGGTTGATATGTTCTTTCCTGCACCAGTCGGGGCGTGTTTCGAACGTGATCGCCACGCACCGGACATCTGATATCTCATTTGCTGACTGGACTCCTTCAACTGCCGGAGGGGAGGCTGCGGGCGTGTTTTCAGGATAGAGATTCATTGCTTCGATGCACCGGGCAACAAATTCATGCTGGTACTCAATCGGGCGGGCGGTCATGGTCCCGCCCATCACAATCAATTCCACCTTTTCCACCCGGTGCCCCAGCGTCTCGAACTGGCTGAGCCGCGCATGGACCTGGGCAAATGGATCGTAGCCATTCTCCCGGGCCCGCTTTGCTGCGGGTTCTTCCCCGGTGTAACTCTGGGGCGAGCTGAAAGGATGGGAAGGACCGCCCGGGCAGGGAAGGCACCGCCCGTGCGGGCATGGATACGGAGAGGTCATGACCGCAACCGGCGCAACTCCCGAGAGCGTCCTGGTGGGCTTGACCAGCAGGATACGCCGCAAAGTCTCCCGCTCATCAGGAGTGGCTGCGGCAAGTATCGCCGAATTCTTGGGAACCGCATTCAGCCGGTACTTCCGGCAGGTCTCGATCTTTGCGGCAACGATCCCGTTCTCACCTTGAGGATGGGAGAGGATGAGGGAGATGATCTCCCGAATCGCCAGCGCCTCATCCATGACTTAATGTTCGACTGCTACCTGCTGGGTTGCGGCAGTTACAGTCTCAGGAGAATAGTTCACCACATGCACGCGGTGGTGTCCGCTTATATGGGTTACAACCTCTTCACCAAGGGTGAGGAGGGCGTCTTTGTGGGCTTTTTTGTCTTTATGGATATGAACCGGCGATATTTCAAGGGCATCGTAGCGTTCGGTAGGAATCTCTTCGTTTGTAGTGCTCTCGTAGTACTTCCTGATGTGAACCATCAGCATATGCAGATGCAGTAACTCTTCCTTTTGCACACTATCGCCTTCTCTCTGAAAAGTTAATTTTTCTGTACGGCAGATATACCTTTTTGGTGAGATTTATAAGAGAATACATTCACCCTAGGGGATTGCTGGCAGGACTCGCAATTGGGGACGCATTGGGTGCGCCTTTAGAGGGATCTCCGCAATCTGAAGCCTGGGTAACAAATATGCGGCCCGGCGGGCGCCATTTCCGGAGGGCCGGTCAGTACACGGACGACACCCTCCAGGCACTTGCGGTCGCGGAATCGCTTATTGCATGCGAGAGATTCGACCCGTCAGACCTCGTACAACGTTTTCTTTCCGGATACCGCAAACGGCCGGAATGGTACGGCCCTACCTCATCTGCTTTTTTCGATCTGGTTGGTTCCGGTACCCCGCCTCACCATGCCGCGTGGCTGGTCCACCGTCGCAATGGGGGGAGCCGGACAAACGGGAGCGTTATGAGAGGTTTTCCGCTTGGGATCTTTTACCCGGCTGACCATGCATATACCATCAGCATAGACTGCTCCCGGATCACGCACTACGACACGGTGGCCGCTCACTGCTCCGCATGGATGACCATGATGGCAGCAGACCTGTGCCGGGGCGCGACCCGGAGACGGGCTTTTATGCATGCACGCTCGCGGTGCCTGAATGCGGAAGTGCTTGCGGTCCTAGGCAGTTTCGAGCGGTACCCCCGTATCCCCTCTCTGGACGCCGTACAGTGTGCACACGCGGCGCTTTCGTGTTTCATGAACGCCAGGACATTTGAAAACGCACTCCTTGCCGCAGTCAATCTTGGCGGAGACGCGGATACCGTGGGGGCCTGCTGCGGGGCGCTTGCCGGGGCATACTGGGGTATGAACGCCGTACCGGAGCGGTGGAGCCGGATGATTGAGGGGTACGACGAGCTGATCCGTATTGCAGGGGCGTTGTGGGAGAGTCGGGAAGACCGGAAAGAACAGAGGTGGCGTGCGGATAACCGCGAGTTCTTACCATAATCTACTCTGGTGGGGGAGGTTTCAGACAACAAGTTGAAGCCCTGGGAACATCAGGGTAATCTCCAAGAAGGATAAGCAGAGTATACCGGGCTGATCTGCACGGCCACATTTCACACACTTATGCCAAACGCAAGGGAAGAAAAAGGGCAATTTAAAGGATCACGCAGGCCTGATCTCGACCAGCTTGAGGGCCCGACCCTTGCCGCAGATATCGGACGCGTTGCCCAGAACATCGGCAACCACGTATTTTTCACCCTCAACCACACCATCAGGCCGGCAGAGGGAATAGCTCCGGCACTCAGTTTTGTTGCAGGAGAACTCCACCTTTATTTTGGAGTTGATCATTGCCATATCTGCAGAAATGAGCATGGTAACTGGCGCCTCCATTACTTCGACAGCGGTCGCACCGTTCAGATGGACAGCACAGTCATGATGAGTACTCCGCACCGTGATGATCCGGTACCGGTGTCCCCGGTTAAGATTGTTACACGCTTTTTTGACCTTGCAGGTTTCGCATTCCGGAGACTCGCCTTCGTACACAAACTCGGTGCCGGGTTTTGCAAGCACCGTCCCCACAAGCGTCACTTTGGTTTTTGTCTCAGCCATGACAAACCTCCTGCATCCTTCTTTACGGGGATATAATCAATCCGCATAAAGCATCTGGATAAGCTTCTCCGCGGAGTCCCGGGTAATACCCATGTCAAAGATGGTAAAGCGCTCCGGGCGGATAGTCTTTGCCATAAGGAGCGCCTCTACCGCAATCTCATCCGCTATGCCAACGTCAGTCGGTGTTACCGGGGCACCGATCGTCCGGAGGGACTGACGGATTCCCCGCCAGTCGCCCCCATGGAGATACATCGATATGATCGTCCCTATCCCACAGCTTTCACCGTGAAGAGCTTTATTGGGGGCAAGCCGGTCGAGCGCATGGGAGAATTTATGCTCGCCGCCGCTGGCCGGCCGGGACGATCCGGCAATGCTCATAGCCACCCCGCTCGACACAAGGGCCTTGGTGACAAACCATGCCGATTGTTCCTGGTTTGGCCGGATGAGATCGGCATTCTTCACCAGAATCTCTGCAGTCATTTTGGAAAGGGCCACTGCATATTCACTCATGGGTTCACCCTTGATCCGGTGCGCCATCTCCCAGTCAAGGATCGCTGTGTAATTGGAGATCACATCAGCGCACCCGGCCGCAAGGAGACGGTGAGGGGCAGATGCAATGATGCAGGTATCTGCAATGATCGCTATGGGGGGATGAGCTTCAAGGGAAACGTTACCTTCGCCGGTAGGTACCGATGCCCGGGCTGATGCAATGCCATCGTGGGAGGCAGCGGTTGGTACCGACACGAACTGTCGATCAAGGTTGTACGATACGATCTTTGCCGTATCGATAACCCGGCCGCCTCCGACACCGATCACAAAGTCTACGTCCTTTGCCGCCTTCTCGGCATCCTTGATAACAGCCGGGCTGATCTCATCGGAGATATAGACCATTACGTCACAGGTCTTCCCGATCACATCCTGAACCGTTTTTCCGGCCCGGTCCATCGTGTTTTTGCCGGAGATCAAAAGGGCGGACCTGCCCAGTTTGAGATCTTCGCACACAGGAGCGATCTGGCCGAGGACATCGTGACCGATCACCACGTCACGGGGTAACTGCATCCATTTGGACTTGTCAAAGACCTTCTCTTTGAGTAATTTTATAGCATCTGGGCTCATCCGGATTATGAATGATTAGTGATTTCCTATACAAATATTACATCGATCCAGTAAAATACGGTGAACCCTACAATATTGTTGAAACACTGACTTACGCGATCATCCTTATCATAGGAGTATATTTACTGTACCGGTGGTTCTCTAACTCTGCATGGCTCTTGGATCATGGGATAAAGCTTGATTCCTCATTTATCCTTGCCACGCTGCCCTATGTTGTGCTTGGCGGCGTGCTCCGGGTGATCCAGGATACCGGGATGGTTGGGGGGGACTGGCAGTACCTGATCGTCACTCCCCCGATCTACTTTGTACTGTTCTTCTTTACCCTCGCAATGATTTTTATCGGAGGTACCCTGAAGAAAAACGGACTTATAAAAGATTTCCTGTCATTCTATGCATTCATTGGCTGCATGTCGGTTTTTGTCGTATCGCTTATCCTTCTTTCATGGGGTATGGCCCACGCTCATGTTGATCTATTCATCCTTGCGATAATCCTGCTTATGGCCCTTGCGGCAACAGTGCTGGTGTGGGGCTTCATGAGATATATCCTCTCTTGGGAATATGTGCAGGATCCTCTCTATATTGCTCTTATTTTCGGGCAGATGCTGGACGCAAGTGCCACCAGTTACGGACTCACCTTCCACCCTGCCGTACATTATATAGAGCAGCACGTGGTCGGGTCTAACCTGATTGCAATGACGGGGACCGCGTTTGTCATGTACCCGCTCAAGCTGGTCATCCTCTTCCCGGCCATCTATATCATGCAACTCTACCGTAAGGAGGCAAATGCGACCTTCTGGCACCTGGTGCTCCTTGCAATGATCGTAGTCGGCCTTGCCCCGGGTATACGTGATATGATCCGGATGGTCCTGTATGTCTGATTCCGGTGTCCCGACCATCCAGATGAGATTCCTTTTAAGGACAACCGCAACGGTCACCATTCTTATTTTTATCATCTCCCTGATTGCAGGATGGATCGGAACCCTGCACAACCCTGCAATAGGTAACGAGCTCCTTGCCCTCTTCGAGAAAGAGATCGCAGGTCAGATTACGATGGATAACCCGGCTAACATGTGCATGATGATCTTTGCAAATAACCTCGAAGCCTGCATCCTGCTCTTTCTGGGGGGGGCCACATTCGGCATCCTGACGCTCATAATCCTGAGCCTGAACGGGATCGTAATCGGTGCAGTCACCGAGATCATCAGCAAAGGGCATTCCATACTCTTTATTGCCGCCGCCATCATCCCCCATGGAATCTTCGAGATCCCCGCATTCATTATCGCATCCACGCTTGGATTCTGTATGGCACAGTCGCTGATCGCAGAGTGGTACGGGGTTGCCGATACCGCGGCCGATGCCCAGCGGTTCGCCCGGCTGTTTCTCTTGTATGTATTGCCCCTTATCACCGTCGCAGCAATTGTCGAGGCTTTTATTACGCCGGCAATCATACAAATGGTAGCATAACCGCAAAATATCCGAGGGTACAATTATCATGGAAACAGACACGGGCGCCCTGCCAAAAAAGCAGGATTTTTCTGAATGGTACAACGAGATTCTGTGGCGTGCGGAGATCATGGATGTCCGCTACCCGGTAAAAGGACTCTATGTCTGGTTTCCGTACGGATTTGCGATTCGCAAGTTCGTGTACCAGCACCTTCGCGAACTGCTTGACCGGGATCACAAAGAGACACTGTTTCCCCTGCTTATCCCGGAACAGGAGTTCATGAAAGAGGCCGAGCACATCAAGGGATTTGAGGATGAAGTCTACTGGGTCACCCACGGCGGCACTACACCCCTTGAAGTGAAACTGGCCCTCCGCCCCACAAGCGAAACTGCGATCTACCCGATGTTTGCTCTCTGGGTGCGCTCCCATGCCGACCTCCCTATAAAGATCTACCAGATTGTCAACACCTTCCGGTATGAGACCAAGCAAACACGGCCACTGATCCGGCTCCGCGAGATCACCTCGTTTATGGAATCTCATACGGTCCATGCAACCTGGGACGAGGCCGAAATCCAGGTAGAATCGGAGATCGCACTCACCCGTGAATTTTATCGGAACCTCTGTATCCCGATCATCATCTCAAAGCGTCCTGACTGGGACAAATTCCCCGGTGCTGATTACACGATTGCGGTAGATGCGATCATGCCTAATGGCAAGACGCTCCAGATCGGGACTGTCCACCATCTCGGCAATCATTTTTCCCGGACCTTCAATATCCAGTACGAGGACAAGAACGGGGAGCAGAAAGAGGCATATCAGACCTGCTACGGCATTTCGGAGCGCTGTATCGCAGCGCTGATCTCCCTCCATGGGGATGACAAGGGTCTGATTCTCCCACCGACGGTCGCGACGTTCCAGGTGGTGATCGTTCCGATCACCATAGGGAAGCGCCACGAAGATGTGCTCGCAGCTGCAGGAAAACTCAAAAATGATCTCGAAAACGCCGGTCTCCGGGTCACACTCGATACGCGGGACCTGAGGCCCGGGGCGAAATATTACTGGTGGGAGATTCGGGGCGTTCCTCTCCGGCTCGAACTGGGGCCAAGGGATCTCGATTCCGGGAAAGCGATGGCAGTAACGCGGACGGGCGAGAAGACGACGATCTGCCTTGCGAATGCTGCGGAGGACACGACAAGCATTCTGACCGGGATCACGGATGCGATCCGGGCCAAAGCCGGGGAGCACACCAAATCCCATCTCTGCACGACGCACACCATGGACGGGCTGGACATCGCACTCAATGAAGGAAAGGTGGCAGTAGTGCACTGGTGCCGTGACCGGACCTGTGGGGACACTATTGAGGAAAAGGCCAACTCGAGCCTGCTCGGAACAGAGGTCAGGTCGGAATATATCGAAGCGACAGATGGGCCATGCATCATCTGCGGCAAACCAGGGAAAGCAACTCTCGTTGGCAGAACCTACTGATCCTATTTAACCGGTCAACTAACAGGCGAAACCATAGAGCGCGAGTCAGATTCCGGGCGTTAATGTTAAAAGAGAAAAAAACCCCCTATTTATACAAGCGGTTGCACCGGGCGATTGTAAGCCACGATGTGATCCTTGAGGCCCGTATGAACTCGACAATTCTGGCAGTTATTCTTCTTATATTGATTGTACTGCCAGTATCTGCTGATCTTACCGTAATTAATACGAGCACCCCCCAGACTATTGTAAAGGCAGATACGGTAACTCTCTCGGGGTCCGGTGCCCAGAATGGTTCGATTACTCTCTGGATTTTCGGGAGCAATTATTTTGCCACCATGACAACGACACCGGATAAAAAAGGGAATTATACCTTTACGCTCAAGCCGGCAGATACAAACCGGTTCTCCCCGGGAAAATATGCTTTCCTGATTCAGGATCCCGGAGCTAACCAGGTGTTTGAGATCGGGCCGCTATCCTGGTCTGATGGCAGCATCCGCATTTCAGACCGCGGAAAAGTTGTAGAAAATATAGGTTCTCCGGCAACTTTTCCGGCTAATATTGTGCCGGTGGCCGAGACTGTTCTTAATGCTTCAGACAGACCCGATGTGGATGATATTTTTACCCCGTATTATTTTTACGTGGAGGAGCCTACTATCCACTTCAACCGGGAAAATAGTGCCGGAAGCCTGCCCGACCAGACCACTGGTGAAGCACTACTCATCACCGGAACCACAAACATTGGAACCGAAAACCAGCTCCAGGTCAGCGTCCGGAATGCAACATCGGGAGATCTGGTCACCTCACAAACTATCCCGGTGGTGGAAGGTGCCAATACCAACCAGTGGACCTATTCACTCAACGAACCGGGCCTTCCGCCCGGTTCATATACGGTGACTGTTGGAGAGCAAAAGTACACAACCAAAGGCAGCGCATCAGCACAGCTCATGATCCGGGAATATCTGATTGCTGGCAACTCTTCCTTTATCCCTCAACCGGAACTTCCCCCGGGGACAACACCCTTTGATGTTCTTCTCCCCCTCCTGATCAGCGGTGCTGCTCTTGCCATTATCGGGATCATTATGCTCGTATCGTTGCGAAAGTAACAGCACTCCCTTTTTTGGCAACGGCATTATATATCAGGATCGCAGACTTTTTCGCCAGCTTTGACGAAATCAGAAAGCACTATCAGAAAAAAGGATCAGCACCGGTCACAAAAATACCGGGTATATACTTTTGTGGAGCGCATATCTCCGTGAATTTCCTTTTTTCCGCCACGGAAAAAGAGTCGGTTGCACTTGGCGCATTTCTTGGGACGAAGTGCATCCAACATACCCATAGGAAGCTCGAGGGAGAAATCCGATTTTGTCCATTCTTCGCGGGGCTTCTCAGCGTTTTGTTCATAGGTGCTGAGAAGATCCATGATCTGGGAAGGGGGAACCCCTAAGTCCGCAAATTTCTTAAATACAAAATAATTGAAGATTAGCCACGAAAGATCGGAACGATCGAGAATGCCGTCGTACTCGCCAATGGACTCTTCGAAGTCCTCCAGTGAACAGCCGCACAGCGGGCATTTGCCACCCACCAGCTCGTCGAGGAACACCTCTTCCTGACAACCCGGGCAAGTGGTATGAGGGGCATGCATGCGTGACGTCATAGGTAACCTTTTCGTTTGTATTCACTTTGCGGATGCAGAAAGATCGCATGAAGATTGTCTCAGATTGGATATATCTGCCTGATCATACATGATACGGACGGACACTTATAGATATCATCCGTGCATATCCTCCCCGATAAGAGGTTTGTGGCACCTGATATCGTTTCACGAGGTCTCAGGCTCCTGAGGCTCCATGACAAGGGTTCCAAAGATCACTTTTTCGAGAACCTGGGCAACGTAACGGATATACATAGCCTTCTCCAGATCCTCGTTTCTGTGGACATCTGCATAGATCTGGAGACGCAAGAGCGCAAAACGGAACTGGTCAAGGGTCTCGTCATCGAGCTTCATTGCCTGACGGTACACCGGTTCCAGCAGATCGGGAAATACCTGAGGACTCTCCAGACAGGCAATAACCGGTTCATAAATGGGAAGCGGGGCTGATTTCCCGGAAAGGATCCGAAGGAAGTCCATGCCGGCTTATCCCTCGACCACTTTGATAAGCGCTTCCATAACCTTGTCCACGCTCGCCCATGTTGTACTGTCGCCACGCCGGATAATGAACGGTCTGCCCTCATCACCTGCCTTACGCATATCAATATCGATCGGAATTGCCCCAAGGAACGGAACCGAGAACTCATCGGCAATCTTTTTACCGCCGCCTTTGCCAAAAAGGTCGATCTCCTGACCGCAGTGGGGACAGACCATCCCGCTCATATTCTCAATAACGCCAAGCACAGGGAGGCCGAGTTTTTCCACGAACTTGATGGCTTTTTTTGAATCCAGTGTGGCAACGTCCTGAGGAGTGGTCACGATCACGGCACCGCGCACGTTGGGTGCAAGCTGAGCAATCGTGAGAGCCTCATCCCCAGTGCCCGGGGGAAGGTCCACGACAAGGTAGTCCAGGTATCCCCAGTTTACATCAGTGAGGAACTGGTTGATCGCCGCCATCTTCATGGGCCCGCGCCAGATAATCGGTGTGCTTTTATCCGGCAGGAGAAATGCCATGGAAATAACCGAAAGGGCACCGGTTACCCGGACCGGTTCAATCTTGGTACCGATAGTCGAGAGCTTGTACTCTTCTATCCCGAGCATCTTTGGGATATTGGGGCCATGCATATCCAAGTCAAGGAGCCCGACTTTTTTACCGTGGCTGGAGAGCGCGTAGGCAAGATTTACCGATACTGTCGATTTTCCTACACCGCCTTTTCCCGAAAGCACCAGAATAACGTGCTTTACATCGATGTCCGCTTTGGGGGGCAGGCCTGGCTTTGCATCGGAGCAGGTTCCTGCCGTCGCGCAGCTGGAGCATTCGTGGGAGCAGGTATCCTTCGTGGGTTTTTCCGGCAGGGCGCCGGTAGATTTCTTTGCCATGGTTGCCTCTGAAGTACAGTAAGAGTACTTCTTTCCTGTTGTATTCACCTTGTGAGACAATAAACATGCGGAGAGGGCAACCGGCATGCATGAGGGGAGGTGAAGGAGTGCCCGTTCATAAGCGGGAAATGAACGAAAGATCGAGTAAATCGTGATGTATGACATCGTTGTGTATGATCAAAATTTTATGGACTGTGCCCTTGATGATGCAAGAAGAGGGGAAATGTAATTATGGAATCATTAAGTGTACGGATTTCCGTTAAAAGCCTCCCGAGCGCATACACATGCGCTGGAGCGAACAAATAACCTGAGATCGAAGTCGGGCGTGTAAACGTGCAACACGCAAAATGCCTTGCCCTCATCTGTACGGATCCTGATGCCCCGGGTGGCAGGGGATTCATTCACTGGATAGCCTGAAAAATAGTACTGGCAAGACTCATACCGGAGAAAATCCTTCAGGACCCCGAGGTGACCTTCCCGATCCGGGCGGTCCGGGGAACCAACAGTTTTGGGACAATCGGGTACTTCGGCCCCTGCCCGCCCCATGGGAAGACCCCCGGAACTTCTTCAAGGTTTACGGGCTCGATACAGAACTTGATCTCGCACCCGGTGCCGCCAAAGACCAGTTGGTTGAAGCGATGAATGGGCAGGCCATCCTGTACTGGGAGACCTTTGTCACGTAGTGACGGTAACGGCACGACAGTCGTCAGCCTTAATGCCCCCCGCCCCCTAAATTGACACTACGCATGGTAAAGCAGAGAGATCAGGACCCGGATCGCAACGCAGCAATTTTCCGGTACACACGCGAACGCGAGGCTCTTCTCTCTCCTCGTGCCTCGCGCAGCGACCAGGCGCTGAGACGCAAGAGCCGCAAGCCGGAAGATATACGCACCCCGTACTCCCGGGACGCGGACCGAATCCTCCATACCCGGGCGTACACGAGGTACATTGACAAGACTCAGGTTTTTTACCTTGTTGAAAACGACCACATCACCCACCGGGTTATCCATGTCCAGCTCGTTTCGAAGATCGCCCGCACGATCGGCCGGTGCCTGCGCCTCAACGAAGACTTGATCGAGGCGATCGCGCTCGGACACGATATCGGTCACATACCTTATGGGCATTTCGGCGAGGCCTGCCTTTCGGACCTCTGCCTGGAGCACGGGATCGGGAAATTTGCCCATAACGTTCAGAGCGTAAGATCCCTGGACAGGATTGAGGATCAGGATCTGACCATGCAGGTACTGGACGGGATCCTTTGCCATAACGGGGAAGCCGAGGATTTGCGTATGTCCCCGGAATCCTGCCCGGACTGGGCAACTTTTGATCGGAAAGTCTGCGCAAACGAGACAGGTGGGCGGCCTGGATCTCCGATGACTCTTGAGGGATGTGTGGTAAAATTTGCCGATACGATTGCATATATTGGCCGCGATCTCCAAGATGCACAAGAAGTCGGGCTTATTAAAAATCCCGGTGAGATTCCGCAGGAATGCCAAGAGGTATTTGGATCAGATAACCGCGCTATAATCGATACCCTGATTCGTGATCTACTGGAGAACAGCGATGCGGATGATAAATGTTTTATCTCCTACAGCAGGGAGGTAGAACATGCACTCGCTACACTCCGGGCATTCTCCCGGCACACCATTTACAATAACCCGAAACTGACCGCGGAGCGGGAAAAGATCCGAACGATGTACCGGGTTCTGTTCTTAACCTATCTTTCCGATATAGAATCCGATCGGCGCAGCTCAAAAATATTCTCTGATTTTATTAATGCCCCATGGGTTAATCGGGAGTACCTTCACACGACCCCGCCTGCCGGGCTCACCCGTGATTTTATTTCCGGGATGACCGATCGCTATTTCCTGAAACGATTCGAGGATTGTGTAATTCCCCACAGAATCGAAGGGGCATTTCGGTGAGGGGGGCATTAGTCGTACTTTCCTTTAGGATGAAACCATCCAGTAAAACCACAATAAAGGCAACCCACTCCTTCGCACTCGGGACAGACTTTCTTGGGTGCCTGCACAAGAACGGTACCGGTCCCATTGCAATAGGAACAGCCTAGTCCGCCGCAATGTCCGCAGATTGCTGGTTCGTAAGTTACCCAATCAGTTACCATCACAATTTTGACCGCGATTCTTTATTCATCGTCCTCATCAAGATAACGGGAAAGAGCATTAAGCAATTCGTCAGCGGACTGGTACCGGTCCGCAGGATTTTTTGCAAGACATTTAAGGATAATTTTTTCCACGACTTCCGCATCGGGATTGTACTCGGTGGGAGGGAGGGGATCATCCCGAACAATAGCGTTTCCAACTTCAACAATGCTGTCCCCGCCAAAGGGGATGGACCCCGTGACCAGCTCGTAAAAGAGCGCCCCCAGTTGGTATATATCGGTACGGATATCAGTTCTGCCAAACTCGGCCGGGGAGACCTGTTCAGGTGCAGCGTACGAAAGAGAGAAACCGGCAACATTGGATTTGTCCATGGTAGTTGCGATGACTTTACTCATGCCCCAGTCAGTGATCTTGGGAACAAAATCGCTGGTTACAAGGATGTTGTGCGGCTTGATGTCACGATGAATGATTCCGTGGGTATGGGCGTATGCCAGACCGTCTGCTATCCCGTGCACCAGATGAACCGCCTTCCAGACCGGAAGGGGTTTTTCCACGGACTCCAGGGAACCGGGCACATATTCCATTTCCACATAGGGAACCGGGAGGATGTTAACCTCCAGCACTTCGACAATATTTTTGTGACGGAGTGTCTGCCATGCAGCAATCTCGTTAAGGAAACATTTACCGGTCACTTCATCAAAGCTGATCGGTATCTTGACTGCTACGAGAAGGTTATCGGATTTTCGATGCGCGGCAAAGACCTGCGCCACGCCCCCCCGGCCGATATGCCGGATGTCACTATACCTGCTCTCAAGTTCCGGCGGGAAGTAAAACTTCGATCCTGCTGAGGGCAGAGCTGATTCCCGAGAGGCAGTGATCACTTCGGTCTCAAGGGCAGGAACGGTCTCCATAGGGCCGGTGTCGAGAGGGGGCTTACTATATACTAAGGATTCGTCAACGTGGTGTGATGCGTGAACCTGACGAGACGGAGTATCGTCGATATTTACCGGGGCAGAGAGTACCTGACCTTTATGCTGTGAACGGGACCGGATGAAGAGCATCCCCCCAACTCCAACAATACCGATCAGGATTATAATTATGACCAGAGTTACGAGATCCCTGCCGGGGTGGCTCCCAGGCAGAGAAGTACTCTCCTCGGGAATTGATACTTGTCCGGTGGCAGGTGCAGTTACTGAGGGGGATGATGGCGGGGTAATCGTCCCTGTCCCGGATGCCGCCGAACTGATCTGCAGATAATAATCAATAGGATCCATGAGGGGAGCCGGATCGATTTCGTTGCCAGAGCCGGCATTTCCAGAAATCCGGGCAGATTCAGAACGTATGATATACGATGCATCACCTACCCCATCAGAGTTCTGATCTCCGGTCCCCCGGTAATCACTCCAGTAATTTCCCAGTTGCCGGGTAAACGATCGTCCCATATACGTATAGGTCAGACTTGACGGCGATTCCCACTGCTGGCCGCTGCCCCGGGACACAACATTTACCGTATTGGAAAAGGAGTTAAGGTAGATCGTGTTAGCACCGGAGAGCTCATCAATGGATATCCCGATAGCATTGTTTGTCAGCCGGTTCCCATAGATCAGGTTACCCTGGGCATCCTTGAGCACAATGCCCGCCCGGCTGTTGGCAGTTATCGTATTTCCGGTCACCCAGTTGCTATTTGTAGAAGAGAGCTGGATCCCTACTGCATTACCGGTAAGAGTGTTGTTGGAGATCGTATTCCCGTTCGAGGCAACTAGAATCCCGCTCGCCTCCGCACTGTTCCGGATAACAAAACCCTGAACGGAACAATTGTCAGCATCGATCTCAACAGCGGTTCCTTTCCTTCCGGGATCTATAACCGGCGCTCCTCCACCGGTATCCATCCCAATCAGCGTGATCCTTTTATCGATTTTGACTGTCCCCGGGTAGGTCCCGCTCTTCACCACAATGGTATCGAGAGGCGACGCCCATGTCACTGCATTCTGGATACTGGTAAAGCTGCCTCCGGATGGTGCAACCACGTATTCCGCTCCTGCAGCTGGAGGGACAAAAGATGCGATAATAAGCAATACCGCTGCGCTGATAATAAGGATCCATGCCGGGATGCAGGTCTTAATGGGGTCAATTCTTTTCTGGATCATGGCTCATTCATGGGTGGAGGCAAAGGGTGAAGGGGGGGAAGAATCTGTTACATTATTAGAAGGATTACTTATATTATGGGCTTTTGGGGATAATTAACAGCATCTTTGTCCCGGCCGGGCCTTTTGCCAGTTCCAGCAGATCGCCATCGTGAATCTGGACGGGGGTATTGCGCTCCAGTCGCGCATTGTTCAGCATCGATCCACCGGTACTCCCACAATCTTCATAATACCATCCGTCTTTTCTCTGGAGGAATCTGCCGTGAGGTTTTGAGATCCGGGTGACCGCAGTATAGGATCCGGAAATTTCAACATCGCTGTCTCCGGTTGCCCCGGCGGGGCGTTCGGGATCGCTGCGCCCGACCCGTACTCCGTCGTTCCTCAACAGGAATGTTTTGCCATCATCATGACCGCCAAGGATAATTACTGCGGGAACATTCCCGAGCACTTCCTTGGAGAGAGTATTTTTGACCGATTCCAGCCGACGTGATATTTCCCCACCGATAATCTGGACTCTGGTGTTGGAGAAGAGTCCGAGATTCCGGATAATGGATTCAAGACCTCCTGGGACAAGAGAATACTGCCAGACCGGGTGAATCCCTTTGGACGTCGGGGAGCCTAAACCAGCCTCCTTTTTTATCACACCAATACTCATGAGTTTGTCCAGATGTTTCTTGGTATTTTCATAGCTGGTCTCAATCTCATGGGAGATAGCCCGCGCATCCCGGGGTTTCTTTTCGAGAAACTTAACAATCCTCAATCGGGCGCTGCTCGATAAAACATCGAGATATTCCGAGAGTTCATCGAGAGAATCCTCCGTATCCTCAACGACAATTGTGGGAGACTTGTCTGCCGGGTCCATATTCTTCCTGAGAGATACGTTGCTTTGTCCTCCTATAACCCTATGCACGTTCCAAGCCCGGATTCACTGAATCCGATCATGATTACACAATAAGGTTATTGTATAACCCGCGGGTTCAATGGTCTAACCGGCTTCATGGGGGCAATATAAGTGACGCTGCATGTAACTATGAGATCAGGTGATAGCCGGAAATGTTTTCGGTGTGTCACCGACCCATGAACAAAAAACGGATGGAGCACGTACAATGGACACCGGGAAGATCCTGATGGGAACAGCATTGGTCCTGCTCATGATCGGTCTTGTGGTACATCCTGCGAACGCTGCACAAACCGGTTGCATATACCCGGTTCAGCAGAACATTGACATCGGTGATTCTGGGCAGATCCCGACAGGCTGTAATGTATTCTGTGATCCCGGGGCCGGTTCATCCGTTCCCGCCACGCATTCGTACAAACGATTTATCATCAGTACTTGTGCATCATTCATTCCGGATGACCCGAAAATTACGGGATGAACAACCTGAAAGGTACAACAAGCAGCAGCACGAGCAAGACAAAACCGGGAAGGACGCTCCCGCATGCGGCCTTTCCTCAAAAACCCTGATACACATCCTCCAGGCTTCATAAAAGCCACCCCCATACTCTTTTTAAGGACCCAGACTATTTTGTGCTCTATGAGTTCGTGAATCAGAAATGGGTGAACATCATTAAATCGATTTAAAATCGCATGTGTAAGATTTTGCGAAGTTCGTGCGTTTTAATGAATTTCACAAGGGGGGACGTAATCCATGGAGATCATGATGCACCACATCCCTCTCACTATTTCGTGATTCGCCAACCAACGAAATCATTACAAAATTGATCCGGCACAAGTAACGGCATCATTCAACGGAAAAAAGAAAAACCGGAGTTAAAAATGGAGCGTCCCTGACTTCCCCAAATGCTTATCTTTTCTTTTTCTGCACAGGGTGAATTATGGTGAAAAACCCTACAATTCCCACAGCGCTCACTGATACCCATCCCGGAATCGGAGATTTCTTTGTCGCCGTAGATATTGGCGTATATGTCACAAGCGGATGTGTCGTCGCAGTCTGATTAATAGAGTACGTTGGCTGGGTGATGACAGGTTGCTGGGTTTCCGTTACTGATGCGGCAGGTGCAGGAACAGTTAGCCGGACATTATCGATCCACCCTATTGCGTACAATCCCATAGTACCGTAATCGCCAACATTACCCAGATAGATCCTGTTCATTCCCTTGAGGGGGGATTGTGAAGTGATATAGTAACTCCAGAGAGGTTGACCGGTCTGTTTATTTGTAACCGTCTCGGTGATGATGTTTGTATCGTTGTTATAATCGACCTTGACATGGTATGTAGTATTCAATTCGAAGTTAACAGTCTGCCCGCCATAGGAAGATAGCTCACTGGTTACTTCTTCCTGAATGGCACTGGGGGAGACTGTGTGGAGCACCATAATCAGACCATTTTTATTATTGGTGAACGCAGTTATCACGTTGGGGCCCTTGTTGAAGTCCATATCGGTGCCGGTAAAGCCCAGTCTGAATGTGGCACCGGGATCCATTTGCACGAAGAGGATATCGTACTCCAGTGTGAATGATCCACCATTGAAACTGATTGCTGACGAGTATGCATAATTGCCGGTACTTGGCTCGATTCCAAAATGGTACATCTCCTGAGTGGAATCCCAGTAATCCGATGAAGGATTGTTGGTGGTCCACTGGGGATTTGATGCAAAGTTCTCCTGATAGAGAACGCCTGGTGTTGCCGAATCTGCCTGAACAGGACTTACCAGGGTGATGACTGCGGCAGCCAGCACCAGAAGCAGGAAAAAGCGGATGTTTCTCACGATGTGTACTCCCTTATAGATGTATGGTCAAACGGTGTGCGAATCCGTCCCGGAAATATGCCGGGCAGGAAGGTATCCGCAAGCAATGTATGCTTATAATGTTCTGCCGCCGTTCATAAAAATATCTCTAAATAACAGAACGTTCTCCTCTGGATCCGGGGGAGCACTATATTTATCTTCGAAATAAGGCAATATGATAGAGCAGAAAGTACTTTCGCGATAGTAGTCTAGCGGCAGGACAGGAGCTTCCCAAGCTTCTAACCCGGGTTCGATCCCCGGCTATCGCATTGGTTGGTATGGACGCGCAACCTGAACGCTGTGCAATGCGAATCATTGCGGAGAATACCAGTGGTGTTCTGCGGGATATCGCGACAGTTATTGCCGGCCATGGGGCAAATATCCTCATGATAAATCAGGAAATCTTTGATTCCGGCCCCTATGCCGGTCTTGGAGAACTCTATCTTGAGTACGAACCGGGTCCTGATCGGGAAAAGCTGGTGCGCGATCTTGAAGCAATAAAATCGGTCCGGGACGTAAAAAATTTCCAGCCATTTGGGGATATATTCGGTTCCCGGGTGATCATTATTGGTGGCGGGGCGCAGGTTGCTCAGGTGGCACTAGGTGCAGTAAATGAAGCGGACCGGCATAACATCCGGGGCGAGCGCATATCAGTTGATACAATCCCACTGGTGGGCGAACGTACACTTGCCCTTGCGGTTGACGCAGTCTCGCGACTCCCCCGCGCATCGATTCTCGTGCTCGCCGGTTCGATCATGGGTGGCGAAATCTCAAAAGCGGTAGATCGGGTGAGGGAAGCCGGTATTCCGGTCATTGCCCTCAAGATGGCGGGAACCGTACCGGAGCATGCCGATCTTGTAGTTACCGATCCAATCCAGGCCGGCGTATTTGCCGTGATGCAAGTGAGCAGCAAGGCAGTTTTCGATATTAACCGGGTCCGTGGCAGGGAATTCTAATGGATATTATCGAGCGCGCAGTCTCGGTACTGACACACGATGGCCTGATTGTGTACCCGACTGATACGCTGTATGGTCTTGGAGCTGATGCTTTTTCCGATGAGGCCCTGGAAAAGGTGTACGAGGCAAAGAAGCGGGATCTTTCAAAGCCGATATCAATAGCGGTCTCTGATTTCGAAATGCTTGCTGCGGTGTCGCATACCACTCCCTTTGCCGAGGAATTTATCGAACGATTCCTGCCCGGGCCGGTGACCGTGATTGTGCCGGTACGAAAGATGCTGCCCGAAATCCTGAGTGGGGGAACAGGGATGATCGGGATCCGGATCCCTGCCCACGGTGTTGCCCTCCAGATTATTGAGAAATTTGATGCGCCCATCACCGCGACAAGTGCCAACCTCTCCGGGGGAAAAGATCCGCAGACTCCCGAGGAATGTACCGTACCCCGGGATCTTTTCGTTGATGGAGGGAGACTTGCCGGGAAGCCCAGTACTGTCGTTGATCTGACCAAAAAAGAGATTGTCAGGCGCGGTGCCGAGGCGGATGCTATAGAGGCATTTCTGCGATCCGGCTGATCCCGGATGTGGTACCCGTGCTCCCTATCCGCCTGCGTGATTTTGTTGAGGATCCTGACGGCTGGATCTACGCCGTCTCCACGTATGACAATGACCGTAATGTCGGGTGTGTTCTCAGGTACGTGCCGGACAGCCAGGGAGACCGGGTAAACCCGGCCGGCCAGAGGTACCACAAGTACGATTTTGAAGACGCCTATGCGCGGATCGCACGCGAGAAACCGGCCTATGCCGGGTTGGTTCAGCGTATACCGGTTACCGATCTGCGCAGGGTATTAAAACCGGATGTGGAGATTTACCGGATAGCCACATCACATGATCGGGTCAGGAAACTGCTGCATCTTTTCGACCTCCCCCAGGGAACGATAGGCTGCACCGGCTCACTCCTGTGCGGTCTCGATAATGAGACCTCGGATATCGACATGGTAGTATACGGCAGGCACTGGTTTGATGCGCAGGCGCAGGTCAAACGCGGCATTGACGAGGGAAAGATCGAGGGCATGTCACAGGATATGTGGCGGAAAGTGTACAAAAAACGTAAACCGGAAATCCCCTTTGAGGCCTTTGTGCTTCATGAACAGCGGAAGTGGAACCGGGGGCAGATCGATGGCACCTACTTTGATATCCTGTATACCCGGACTTATAATGATTGCAAAGGGGTTCCTGCCGGGAAAGGCGAAATCCTGGGAAAAGAGACGATCGAAGCGCGGGTAACCGATGCGTCGCTTGCCTTTGATAACCCGGCGGTCTACTCTGTTAAACATGAATCCGTGAGTAAGGTTCTTTCGTTCACGCATACATACAGCGGCCAGGCCCTTCCCGGCGAAACCATCGAAGCCTGCGGCGTAGTGGAGCAGCACGGACATGAGCGCTGGCTCATTGTTGGCACGACCCGGGAAGCGCGAGGGGAATATATTATATCAAAAACACTGCTCGGACGGTAAGATCCTGTAAGTGCGCCGTTTTCTTCGAGAATGCGCAAAAAGCAAAAGGATAGCGGATGTTGAGACGAGACCGGTGCAGATCTCTTAAACTCCCTTTTTGAGCGTGCGGATATATTCGATTGCAGCGATCGCATCCTCCTTTTTCTGGTCGGCCGGAGTAGCCTCAGTATAGGCGAGGAACCGTTCCCGGGTATCGACATCGATTACCCCACCAGCTACAGA
This sequence comes from Methanoregula boonei 6A8, assembly GCF_000017625.1. Classification (NCBI taxonomy): domain Archaea; kingdom Methanobacteriati; phylum Methanobacteriota; class Methanomicrobia; order Methanomicrobiales; family Methanoregulaceae; genus Methanoregula; species Methanoregula boonei. Next base: position 2,040,567 of record NC_009712.1, read on the forward strand.
TACAATTTTTGGGTATGTTCGCTGCGGGTAGAAGACTGAACGGGCTGCGGCAAGAAAGGCAGCATGGTCCGCTGCGGTTATGATACCTGCAGTTTCTGCCCGTTTAAGTGTACAGCGGATGTTAATGAGAGGTTCTGAGAGCGCGTATCCAGAGATCGGATCAAAGACCAATGCAACTTCGTCATCAGAAATAAGTGTGCCTTCCTTATACATCTGATAGATTTTACCGATACCAATCATTCCTAATGTGTCCATCTCTGCAGCCCGCAGTGCACCCATGCTGGACGCCCCGACCACCACAACGCCCCTTTTTACAGCGGTGAGGATCTCCCGGTGGGCAACCGCGGAATCCTGGTGAAATACCCCGTCAATCAAACCAATGATTGTGGCACCGGCATCGACGGCGGCGAGGATATCACCCCGTTTTGCGGGTAGCCGGTACTCTGCAGGGAGGATTTTTTCCGCAGAAGTCCGATCAAGACTTGGCCCGAGAAAGACGATGGTTTTTGGCATGTCTCAGCCGCTCTCCTCTGCGCTCCGGATCCATGGCATACACCTCAAGACCGGGCACAATTACCCTGACCACCGGGATTCCCACCTCTTCCCGGGTCAGATCCACCACGATTACCCGGTTCAGATCCTGTTTTTTGAGCGCTTCTATGACAACCCGGATATCCCGTGCAAAATCGTCACTGTCAAACGATCGTAGAGCCGCATAGTCCACATATCCGTTATCCTTGAACCAGTAACCGTTGATCCTTTTCGCCCGGTCATAGCCCATCTTCTTCCTGAGCTCGGCGGTTATTGTATCCTCCCGTGCCCCGTGGATCTGGGTAAGCCGGCTCTGTGCTACCTCAGTGAGTGCCCGCATCACCGCGATTCGTGCATTGCTATGGGTGCCGATCCCAATGGTGAGCAACGAGGGATCTTTAAGGAGCACATCATCTGCAACCGCTGCCATCGTGGGAATGCCGATGTCGCTTGTGATATCCCGCACGATCACATCCACCTGCGCATCGGCAAACTTCTTCTGCATATCCGCAAGCATCGGATCGCTGATATTTACTACTGATGGCCCGGTATCGCGGGTGGCTTCCACCAGAGACCATGCATCCCGTTCGATCACTTCGCAAAGCGCGTGAAAGATTGCCTCTTCCCGGGTATTTCCCGAGGCGAGACCGTTGGTGGATGTGCGGAAGATCTGACGGAAATTTCTCGGAAGCGGGTGGAATACAGCTTGGGCCGGGACAAGAAGCTGCTCATCGTTGGCAATATCCCATCCCTCGACCCAGGGAAGTACATGCCCGGGCTGTGTTTCTGCCGGAAGGATAAGATCTGCAGGATTTATCACAGGTTCCCGGTCTTTAAGCATCTCATAGGTATCAAGCCGGACTTTTCGATCATGAATTTCGGAAGAATACCGTTCGATCCCTTCCATTATCCCGGAGATTCGCGACTCCTCCACGGTTGCGCCTTTTCCATTGTATACCGTGATCGCCCCATCCTCTGCTGTCGGCCGGATGCAGGAGAAGACAGGAATACCGATCCTGTCAAGACCCGTGATCTCTGCTACCCGGGTGATGCCGGCAACGGGGATCTTCGGCTCTATGCGTGCAAGGGTCTCTGCGAGCGGTACGGCACGCTGGGTCTCGTTGCTGTAAGTCTTCTTGCAGGAGGAAATACGCATGGATTCACCGGGATTCCGAGGGTTACCTGTTTTTCACTCTTGAGGTTTCACACTCTTGCGGTTTATACATGTCCCCCAGGGCAATAACTCCTCTCCAGCGATGATCCTGTGCTCTGGGGACTATCAAGTACACGGCACGAAGATTCACGATCTCGTTACTAATCACTTCACCGGCCCTAACCGTCTTTACATTACCCGGGACCCGTACTCCCCCTCTTCGGCAGGACCTCTGGGATCGGGATTATTGCAGTTCTGGGGATACACTGATTGCTTTCCATGAACTCAAAGCGGTTGATAAAAGAGATCTAGCAGTGGGCCCGGTTAAATCGGTATGCACCTTTGGGAATAAGAATTTCGAAGCGCAAACCCAGGTCCGGGTCACCGGTTTCCCGTATGCTCATACCGGAATATTCAAGGGTGTCATGGATGAGTTTCAGGGAAAAGTTGCTGGCATTCACGATCTCTTCTTTGAACAGATTGTTCTTCCTTGTAAGGGGAATGCCGGCGCTATTGTCCCCATAGGTGAGCTGAAGGCCTTCCTTTACTTCCGCAAAACTGATCCTGACTTCCGGTGCAGATTTCCCGTTTGCCAGGGTATTTTTCACCAGATAGGCTAACATTATCTCAAGTGCGGGGTCTCCAAAGATCTCCAGCGCATGTGCCTCGGCATCCATCGAAAGAGATCCGGTCTCCATTAAAGAGAAAACTGATTGGATCGCCCTCCCCACATTCACCCAGCAGGGATGTTGCGTACCGAGCTTCTGGTAATCCCTTGTAAACTGGAGGAGAGCATGGATTTTCCGCAGCAGGTTCTCCTCTGCTTCAAAACACTTCATGCACGATTCATTTTTCACGATCTCTTTTGAAAATTCGATGTACCCGCGTATGCTTGTGATCTTGTTTTCTATCTCATGCCAGACAATATTATTCATCAGATGGAGTTTTTTTTGGGAAAGCAGGAATGAACGCTCCATCATTTTGAGGGAAGTAAGATCTTCAAAGCTTTCGATACATCCAAGGATCACCCCGTTTCCGTCTAGGATAGGAACCGCGGTAAAATGCAACCATTTGCCCTTCTTTCCCAAGCGGGGGAAAAAATCAATGGCTTCATAGGATCGTTCAACGCAATCGGATTCCGCCCATTTGTCACGGTACCAGATGCTTAGGTCTTTTGTTGCATCATCTACCAGTAGATCAGCAAGACAGGGCCTTTTTGTTTCGTAAAATGCCGTCCAAGACCGCGGCGTCCCGGATATCTCTTCTCCGGAGATCCCGGTGGATTCTTCCAGCGCCCGGTTCCAGGCAATAACCGAGTGACTGCGATCTATGAGAAATTGCGGGATGACAGACATTCGTACGACGGCACCCATGAGGGAGAGAATGTCGTTGCTCTGATCCACGGAGGGGGTCAGGATTGCAGATAATTTGCCATCTTCCCGTTTTTCCGGATTTGTCGTCGTGGTCATATCTCTCTGGTACAGATTCGGCACGAAGTTGTTCTGTGATGCCTATGCATTAGCCGCGATGAAGAAAGTCTGTCTGAAATCCCAAAGAGAACAGATTTTTCCAAGGATCTTGGATCACTTTACGAGGGAAAACTTTCGGGAAGGACCTGTGTGCCGGTATGGTATCATACTTACTGTTCATTCAGGAAATCAGACAGTGTTCATTGTATCGGCAGGGACAAGTATATTATTACCTGCCGGTGAGTTTTAACGCCATTAAAAATTTCAACGCGGTTATAATCCATTTACGCTGGCGGAGACCTTACCAGACCCGGACGTTACCGCCATGGCAATCCATCGAATTGCATCCGGGTTTTCGAGCAAACTCCAAAGAGAGGCATTCAGTCTTTTAAAAAAACACGCCTTGAAACTTAAAAATCAGAGATCCCGACGTCATATTTCAGGAGGGTTTTTCATACGTGATAGCAATATACACTATTCAGGAAAACACACTCCGGACAGTGCAACATGAGCGATCTTTTGAGTATCATCTCGGCATCCGATAAACGGCGGAATCTTTTGATCCTCTTAAATAACGGCCCAAAAGAATGGGATGAAATTAAACAGATTCTAAAAGTCACGTCCACCGGCATGCTCCCCCAGGTTAAAATTCTTGAGGAAGAGCACCTGATTGAGAGAGCAGGAAAACAATTTTCTCTCACATCTATGGGAAGAGTCCTCACTGCCCATATGACCCCGCTTATCAGAACGATGGATGTATTTGACAAGAACAAAAAGTTTTGGCAGGATCATAATCTTGACGCACTTCCGATTGAGCTTTTAATGGATATCGGAGATCTGGGAAATTACCAGATCCTGGAAACAGCAGATGAGGAAATATTCGGTATAAGCGCTTTTCTGGATAACATAAACAAGGCAAGGACGCTCACCGGCATATCCCATACCGTGCATCCGAGATTCCCGGATTTTTTCCTGAATCTTGCCAAGAAGCGGGTGAAAATGTCCCTGATCCTGACACCCGGCGTTTTTAAAATTATTCAGGAGAAATACCGGCATCTGCTCAATGAAGGATTGAAACTCAAATCCGCGGATGTGTATGTGTTAAAAGAAGACGTCAAATTCTCAAATATTACCACGGATACCTATTTTTCTTTGTCCTTATTCTATAATAACGGGGTATTTGACTCCAAACACGATGTCATCAGTTATGATCCTTCCGCCCGTGAATGGGGGAACCGTCTCTTTTCTTATTACCTTAACAGAGCGGAAAAAATTGAGGCGGATGATTAGGCCATTATACATGACCGGATTACCAGTGTTATGGCCGATTCCCAGTAAATAACGATTTCTCGAAGCCTCCGGCAGATAATTAGCGAGCTTTTTTCAAATGATGATGAGTATACAAGAAGGAAGGATGAGGTAATTACGAAACTGTACACGATTATAATCCATTCATTCTGGATAACATGGAAAAACACTGCATAAGCCATCACGATGTGAAGCGCAACAATAATGATCACCAGGACTTTTTTTGTCAGATTCTCTCCAAGATATGCAGGGAGCGTGTGAATGCCGGCAGCCACATCACCGCGAACATCTTTGAAATCATTCACACATGAAGTGACAAACAGTTTTAGTCCAAAGAAAAGGAAGATCACACCGACAGTTGCAATACTGCCGCAGTAACGGCTTACGACAAGTGCGATCGCTCCTCCCCAGCTTATGCCGATGATAATATTTTTTATCCCGGCTCCACCTTTGAGTTTGAATGCATAAGGTCCGATTTGTAGACCTCTTGTGTAAATATACCCGACAATGAACGGGAAAAAGGGTGCCAGGTAAATCCCGTCGCGTACAAAGAGAAAGGTACCCAGAAGAAATGCAACAATGCAGGCAAGGATCCCTATTCTGCCATTTGCACCTATAAGTGAGGGTTTGTTGATTGCATCTTCTTTACAATCGAGCGCCCGATCAAGGGTATAAGTAGCATAAATGATCAGGGCACAGGCGCAATATTCGGGTATCTGAACTGCGAGACCTGCAAGGAGAAAGGCGATGTGCAGCCGGAGCCCTCCTCCTATTGCAACTACTGTTGATGAATTCAGAAGCCGAAAGGTTGGGTTGCCAAAGATTGACATACCCTAAAAAATTTTGGCCGGCTATGTTATTACAAACGCATGATAAATTTCAACAAGATTAAAATTATTAGATATTTAAATATAATACATTTTTAATTTGTTTTCCTCACGAAAATCTTTGCTCCTCTGCACTTATTCTATCGCCATTCATATTCACAATATATAGTATAATCGCAGTTTCGAGGTCATTGTAAGAAGTTAACACGGGAAAAATAAGGAGATGACATTTTCCTTCCTAAAATGAGTTTCCGACGCAAACGGGTTATCCCGGTCCGGTGTTTTCCCGCTTTTTTGCCCCATCACGCCTCCATGGCTCGTTGAGAACGTTGACCGTCACGTGCTCGATACCATTGACACCAAGAGCCTTAAGTTTCACCTGTTCCGACAGGTGATCCGAAAGGGGGCAGCCGCTACAGGCAAGAACCAGATCGATCTCCACGCTGGTACCTTTTACCCGGACCGCTTTGACCAGACCGAGATCGATGATGTCAAGGCCCACTTCCGGATCGATTACTTCGCGCAATGCATCGCGAATCTGGAGTTCCCAGATCAGTTCTTTCTGGACTGAGGGTGAGGCCGGAGCCGGTTGTGCCTGTTCTATGAGGCGGAGCCGCTCTTCAAACTGGTTCTGCCGCTCCAGCAACCGGCTGGCCACACGGAGCACCGGGTCGGGAAGTACCTCGCCGGCGATTTCCTCCTCCATACCCCGATCCAATCCGGCAATCCTGCCCGGGACCCCGACTACGGTTGCCCCAGGGGGAACTGACCTGACCACAACGGATCCGGCCCCTACTTTTGCGCCTTTGCCAATAATGATAGGGCCAAGAACAATGGCACCGGATCCCAGCGTCACTCCAGCCTCGATAGAAGGGTGGCGTTTGACATTTTCAAGCGCTGTCCCGCCAAGCACAACACCCATATAAATCAGGACATCGTCGCCAACTTCGGCAGTTTCGCCGATAACAATACCCATGCCATGGTCAATAACCACACGGCGGCCGATCGTAGCGCCCGGATGGATCTCAATCCCCGTCAGGAACCGGTTGATATGGGAAACCAAACGCCCCCAGAATTTTAAACCGTGAGACCAGAGCCAATGTGCCCTGCGGTGAATCCAGAGCGCATGGAGTCCGGGATAACAGAAGAGCACTTCGACGGTAGAACGGGCCGCCGGATCCTTGGAAAAAATGGCCTGTATATCCTCCCGCAGCCGGTCAAAAACCATAATTATTCCTCATTTAAGCTTCGAAGAGTTCCGTACTCAGGTATCTCTCACCGGTATCCGGGAGAATGACAACAAGCGTCTTGCCCGCAAATTCAGGCCGGGCTGCCACCTGGAGCACCGCCCATGTGGCAGCTCCACCGGATATACCGATCAGGATCCCTTCCTCTTTTGCCATACGCCGTGCGGTGGCGACAGCATCCTCGTAAGTTACGCGGATTACCTCATCTATCAGGTCCATCTTAAGCACCGGCGGAATGAAACCTGGTGCCAGTCCCTGGATCTTGTGAGGCCCGGCCTGTCCTCCGGACAGGACGGGTGATGCATCAGGTTCAACCGCAATAGCCTTAAAGGATGGCCTGCGGGGTTTGATTACTTCTGCAACACCCGTGAGGGTCCCGCCAGTTCCTACTCCTGCAATGATAGCATCCACATTTCCATCGGTATCCCGCCAGATCTCTTCGGCGGTGGTCTTCCGGTGAACGGCAGGGTTAGCCGGGTTCCGGAACTGCTGGGGGATATAGAAGCACTTGGGGTTTTCTTCAAGAAGTGCCTCGGCCTTCGCTATCGCACCTTTCATGCCCTCCTTTCCGGGAGTAAGAATCAGTTCCGCTCCAAAGGCCCTGAGGAGTTTTCTCCGTTCAATGCTCATTGTTTCAGGCATGACGAGGGTTATCCGGTATCCCCGGGCCGCGGACACCATTGCAAGCCCAATCCCGGTATTCCCGCTGGTAGGTTCAAGAATGATCGTATCCGGTTTGATAAGCCCGGCTGCTTCTGCCGCATCGAGCATGGCATATCCGATCCTGTCCTTGACGCTGCCCATGGGGTTGAATGATTCAACCTTGGCTAGCACCGCAGCTCCCAGACCGCGGGTAACGCGATTGAGGCGCACAAGCGGGGTGTTGCCGATTGTTGCAGTAATATTGTCGTAAATTTTTGCCATAATCTGCCTCTTGATCCTGTCGGAAATCCCTCTTATGGTAGCGAGAGGAAGCCCCTTACTTCACAATTGTTAACTCTTAAGAGATGATATAGTTTGGTTTTCTGCAGGATGGCTCTGCGTTCGGAGGTCTAAAAGATGCCATTTAAGTAATCGGAATTAAAACTCGTGGCAAAATCCAACACAAAATCAGGATATATTATCAAAACGGGTCAATATTATCGTGTTCACATCTACGTGAACAGGAAAACGGCCATGAATACACACTACGCGAATATCGCGGGTCATACGGCCGGTCTGCTACCTGCAGGAAATGTTGTCTGTGTCACTGCACTACCCTTGCCCCAAAAGCTGGCGGTACGTTCAAGCAGCGTAGGAGGCTCCGGGCAGTATTGTACGCCAAAAGAGCTGATTTGAACCGGCTTCCTGTGATCACTTACAGCACCCTGCAGGAGATTTCCGGTTACGGGTATACGCCCGTAAGGGACATATCCTGAATATCCTGATCACCAACGATCCGACTTTCCACTCACGGCATTATCTCGCGGTGTATGGTCAATATATCCGCCGGATCGCCAATCGCCTCATGTACCACAACCTCTTCATCTCCTCCTAGGCATTCGGGATAGTCCACACTCCCCGGCTGCGGCTCTTTTTCTGAGGCTACAGGACCATGATCCTCATGCAGGCTCACCATCAGGAGTGATGCCTGCCTGATAAAGACCCATAGTTTTCGTAGCATCAGGGAATCTTCCCGTTTTGTCCGACAGGTATAGTAAGAATTAACAATTGTGAACTCCAATATAATATTATCAGCAGGGTAAAGTACTGATGATTCCCGATACAATCCGTAAGGATTTTCCGCTGCTTTCCTCGGTCTGCTACCTGGACAGCGCCGCAACCAGCCTTTCACCGGAGCCGGTCCTTAACGCAATGCTCGAGTACGAGCATACCTGCCGGGCAAATGCCGGCCGCGGCGTCCACAGGCTCGCCCAACAAGCCACCCAGAAATACAAGGAGGCCCATGAACGGGTCAAAAAATTTATTCATGCCGAAGAGGGGGAAGTCGTTTTTACCCGCAACTCCACCGAGGCGATAAACACGGTCGCATCGGGCCTTTCCTGGCATGAGGGGGAGGGTATCATTTCCACCCTCCTTGAACATCATAGTAATCTTCTTCCCTGGATGCGCCTGCGTGACCACCAGGGGCTCGACCTCCGTTTTTTGACACCGGCACAGGACGGAGCCTTGGATCCGGCTGCCCTGGAGGCGATCATTACCAAAAAGACGCGCCTTGTGGCCATCACCGAGACCTCCAACGTTCTTGGGAACGTCGTTCCGGTCAGTGAGTTTGCAAAAATCTGTCATGATTATGGGGCGCTCCTTCTGGTGGACGGATCCCAGTCTGTTCCCCACATCCCGGTAGATATCGGGAAGAGCGGTTGTGATTTTTTCTGTTTTTCCGGACACAAGATGCTTGGACCTACCGGCACCGGTGTCCTGTTCATGAAAGAGCCCTGCCTGGAGCCCCTCGTTGTTGGGGGAGGAAGCGTGGAACGGGTTACAGCCGCAGGGTATACACTTACCGGGGGATATGAGCGGTACGAATCCGGTACACCCAATATCGCAGGTGCGATCGGTCTTGGCCGTGCCATCGAATACCTCAACTCTCTGGGCATGGAAAATATTCAACGCCATGAGCAGGCAATCACCCGGAGAATTATCGAGGGTCTGACCGGGATCGGGAACCTCCATATCTTTGGTCCCGGCCCATCAGGAAACCGGATAGGGGTTGTCTCGTTTACCCTGGACGGCTTTAATCCCCATGATGTTGCCATCCTTCTGGACAGTGAAGCAGATATTATGGTACGGTCCGGCCACCACTGCTGTATGCCACTCATGGATTGCCTGCACCTTTCCGAGGGTACGATCCGTGCAAGCCTGCATTGCTATAACACGATGGAGGATGCAGATCGGCTCGTAGAAACTGTCGGAAAAATTGCCGGGGAACGGTGAACGCAGGGATACGGGGGATGGTTTTGCCAGAGAAAATAGATGAAAAGAGAAGACACACCTCAGAGGTGTCAGCAGCGGGCATATCCCGGGATCCTCTGCTGAAAAAGCCGGACCGGTACTGCCGCCAGCGTCTGCTTCCCCAGATTGGTGCAGACGGGCAGCACAGATTAAACGAGAGCCGTGCCGTGATTGTCGGTCTCGGGGCCATGGGAAGCGCCGTGGCAACAAATCTTGTACGGGCAGGAATCGGGGAGGTCAGCCTGATTGACCGGGACTTTGTGGAGCTGCACAACCTCCAGCGTCAGGTTCTGTTCTGTGAGGAGGACGTGGACCGTCCCAAGGCTGTCGCTGCAGCGGACAGTCTGCAAAAGATCAATTCCTCCATAAAAATCGATTTTCACACCAAAGATCTCAACGTAACCAATGCCGAAAAACTCCTTGCCGGGGCAGATATTGTCCTTGACGGGACCGATAACCTCCAGACCCGATTCCTCATCAACGATGTCTGCGTAAAGCATGTTATCCCGTGGATCTATGCCGGGGCAGTAGGTACAAGCGGTATGGTGATGCCCATTATACCCCAAAAGACCCCCTGCTTCCGATGCCTTGTCCCTGAGCTTCCCGGACCGGGCCTGCTCCAGACGTGCGATATTGCCGGGGTTCTTAATACAGCCCCTACCCTCATTGCCTCCCTTGAATGTACTCTTGCCTTCCAAATCCTCACCGGCCAGCTTGAAACAAAAGACGAAACTGCATATCTGATCAGTGCCGATCTCTGGTACCAGACTTTCGATCGGATTGCCGTAGGGAAGCAGAAGGAGTGCCCTTGTTGCGGGAAGGGCAGGATGGATTTTCTTGAAGCCACCACCCGGGAGATGATTACATCCCTGTGCGGCCGGGACGCAATCCAGATCGCCCCGGTGGCTGCCATGGAAATATCTCTCGAAGAACTAAAAGAGAGGCTTTCACGGATTGGTGAGGTCCAAGGGACCAAATTTATGCTTACGTTCCGAACGGAAACAGAATCTATCACCGTCTTCCGTGACGGGAGGGCTATCATCCAGGGCACAAAGGATGAGGCAAAAGCCCGCTCGGTCTATGCCCGGTACATAGGGCTCTGAAGAGAAAACACTGGAGATTACTCTTTTTATTTATTCACTTACCTGTACGGAGAATTCCTGTTGCCGGCCCCCCTACGGTCGCGGGGTTTCCGGATTGCTGAGGATCCTTCCAGCCAGCCGGCAATTCGCGCAGCCTGTTCTGTGGCAAGATTCTCTGAATCCGTTTTGAGGATAAGCCGCCCGTCATTATGGATCGATACCTCGCACTTGTCGTGCACAATAAGGAGAAACCTGGCATTTGTGATAATTGTACATACCTTTCCAAGGCTCTCTTCGCACCGGTCAAAATCGAGACTGAAATGTTCCTTTGGAATGGCTTCGAAGGCGGCCGTGGTCTTACAGGGCTTCAGGATCGAGTACATACATTCCCTCCAGCGACTTTTCGATAAGCACCCTGAGATCGAGTTTCTGCTCTTCACCCAGGATATCCCCGGCCCGGGCCGCTGTTGCCGGTTTTTTGGGAACTATCGTGCAGCAAAGGCCGGGAAGCGTGGATATCTCGTACGTACCGATCCTTCGGGCGATATCAATGATCTCTACCTTGTCCATACCAATAAGCGGTCTGACTACAGGGATCCGGATCACCAGATTCTCTACCATAAGATTCTGGAGTGTCTGGCTCGCCACCTGACCCAGAGATTCGCCGGTCAGGATCCCGACAGCTCCTTCTTTCTCTGCGATTCTCTCCGCGATCCGGTACATCATCCTCCGGCAAAACAGGCAGTGCAGATGGCGCTCGCAGTTCCGTGCAAACGCTATATGGTTGGGCCCGTGAGGAACCACGTAGGTCTTGATAGGGCGCTGAGTCAGGTGCTGGAGGTGACGGATCAGGTTCATTGCCTTGTGCAGGTTTTTCTCATCGGTAAAAGGGCGGTTGTCCATATGAACAGCGATAATCTCCACCCCTTGGTGGAGCATAAGGTATGCCGCAACCGGCGAATCAATTCCACCAGAAATAAGAGAAACCAGCTTTGCCATGGATGTACACCTGTATCAGGTTCAACAAGGGGATCTTCTGGGTATCCCCATACCTGAGGAGAAAGAACCGGGGGTAAAGTCTGCTTTGGCAGATCTTTTGCCCTGACCCTTTACATGTTATGTTCACAATTGTGAATGCTATTAGGAAATCGTGGGTGCCATTACATAAAGGTTCTGCACAAACTGCAAGGCCGTTTAAGTCTCCATACTTTTGTTATATTACCAAAAGTAATACTTTCGTTCATTTTTGCCTCAAAATTATGCTTTATATGCATACAAGGTAACCTAATACTAACTATGCAGACAACAATAGATCGCGAGACCCGCCGGGAATACCGGCAGAAGATTCTCGCCAACCTTTCCACCATCGTCAACGAGATTGACGAGCTTGACCGGGTAGCTGCCCAGGCACGGAACCACCTGCATCTGCACGACCGGTTCTTTTTCCAGCAGGGAGCTAACCTTCAGGAGGACGAATCGTACGGCACCCGAGAAGATCTGACAGAATTGTACCTGGACACCTGCCAGATGATATCCAGGCTCAACCGGGCCCGGGCACACATGAGTACCGTCTGCAACCTCATGCACTTCTATGATTACTCATCAAATCCTGTCTTCCAGAGGTACACAGCAGAGGAGGCACAGCAGCAATGACTTACGGTACGTTAGGGTTTGGATTCTTCCGGGACAACGCACGGTTCCGGCAGAAGGTCCTGTACTGGCACATCATGCCGGCATGCTCGGAGCTGGGATTCCGGTGCGAAGGAAAGTCCACCGCTGAATCCCTGGAGTCCTTTTCAGAGGGGATCCGTATCCAGAGCCAGATGGCCTTTGCATCGGCTGCTGCGCAGCTCGCAAGGGACAGACTCATGTAATTTTTGCACGGTATATCCCATCAGGTCCTGACAATTTCTTTGTTTTCCTTTGAGTATTGGCCCAATTGCCGGCTCGAATGGCAAAATGATTTTTACCGCTATCTATATCCTTTTAAGCATAAACAAAGAACTATTGGGATACATCACAATTGAGAACTTTACCCTACCCACACAAAATTCAGGAGAAATCAAAGGATGGATGCTCTTTCCCGGAACCCGGATATGCGGCAGAACAGGATGTACCTTCAGGTTCCCCACCCGTCCCTTCTCTCTTTTGAGATCATCTGTTTTCCGTGTCGTTGCTGATGCGATACCCGGCGTGCCGGTAACAGGAATCAATCGCCAATCAGGGCTTTTCCGATTTCCCCGCAACCGCCTGCCTCCCGCACCGTATTTGATCAACCACTCTCATGCACTACGAAAGGTGATTTCCCGTGAAATTCTATGAAAATATTATTGACACCATTGGCAGTACGCCACTCATCCGCCTCCATCGCGTGCTTCCCCCGGAGACGCAGCCGCTCGTTTTGGCAAAAACAGAGAGCTTCAACCCAGGGGGGAGTGCCAAGGACCGGATTGCAAAGGCAATGCTCCTTGCTGCCGAGCATGACGGGAAGATCCAGAAAGGGGGAACCGTTGTCGAACCGACCTCGGGAAATACCGGGGTCGGCCTCGCTCTCTTTGCCGCATCACGGGGGTATCGGATGGTCTTTACCATGCCCGAGAAGATGAGCAAGGATAAGGAGCTCCTCCTCCGGGCCTTCGGGGCAGAGGTGATCCGGACACCCACAAATGTGCCGCCCGAGGATGAGAGGAGTTATTACAAGGTGGCAGAAAAGGTGGCAAAAGAGACGCCGGGATCCTTTGTCCCCAACCAGTTTGCAAACCAGAACAACCCGCAGGCCCATTTTGCCACGACGGGCCCGGAAATCTGGAAGGACACTGACGGAGAGATCACCCATTTTGTCGCAGGAATCGGGACCGGTGGCACGATCTCCGGGACTGCGCGGTACCTCAAGGCTAAGAACCCGGACGTCAAGATCATCGGTGTAGATCCCGAAGGTTCAATTTATCACCATGTATTCTATGGGACGCCTCCCGAATCCCACCCCTACAAGGTCGAGGGAACCGGAGAGGATTTTATCCCGGCAACCGTGGATCTCGATATCGTAGACGATATTATCGTAGTCAGCGATGCCGATGCATTCCGGACGACACGGCGACTGGCGCGGGAGGAGGGGATCCTGGCCGGGGGAACCGCAGGTGCCTCAGTCTTTGCGGCCGCACAGGTAGCGCAGAACCTCAAGAAAGACGACCTGGTTGTTGTGCTGCTGCCGGATACCGGCCGCAACTATATCACCACGATCTTTAATGACGAATGGATGAAAAATAACGGCTTTGGGGACGTGATATGATATGAAGTTTGAGACCGCCGCAGTGCATGCCGGAGAAGAACCGGCCTTTTCCGAGGGGGCATCAGGAGACGTTGTAATTCCCATTCACCTCTCGTCCACATTTGCACGCGTAGACGTGGCAAAACCGACCGGAGGATATGAATATTCCCGGAGCAGTAACCCGACGCGTCTGGCACTCGAACAGAAACTGGCGGCAATCGAGGGTGCACGCTTTGGTTTGGCGTTCTCCTCAGGACTTGCCGCGGAAACCACCGTAGCCCTCTCCCTGCTCAAAAAGGACGAACACGTAGTTGCATTCGATGATCTCTATGGAGGCACACGAAGACTCTTTACCCGGGTGTTCCAGGAAAACTACGGGATTGACTTCTCTTACGTGGATGCACGGGATGCGGAGAATGTGAAATCCGCACTCCGGAAAGACACCCGTTTTGTCTGGCTGGAGAGCCCCACCAACCCCCTCATCCGGCTCTGTGACATCCGGGAGATTGCCGGGATCGCCCACGATGCTGGAGCGCTTGTGATCGTGGACAATACCTTTGCAAGCCCGTACTTCCAGCACCCGCTTGCGCTCGGTGCGGATATCGTGGTCCACAGCACAACCAAGTACATCAACGGCCATTCGGACTCAGTGGGTGGGGCCGTGATGCTCTCTGAAGAAGACCTGTACCAGCGGATCCGGTACAACCAGAACGCTGCAGGTGGCATCCTCTCACCTTTCGACAGTTTCCTTGTTGCACGGGGCATAAAGACGCTCGCCCTGCGGATGGAACGGCACCAGAAAAATGCCCTTACTCTTGCAAAGTACTTTGAAGGGCACGAAAAAATCAGCGCCGTCTACTATCCGGGCCTCCGCACCCATCCGCAATATGCGCTTGCCAAAAAGCAGATGGACGGATTCTCCGGTATGATTTCCTTTGAGGTTAAGGGAGAAGGGAAGGCTGCGCTCAGATTCCTGCGCTCCCTCTCTCTCTTCGCGCTTGCCGAGAGCCTCGGAGGGGTTGAATCGCTGATTGAACACCCGGCAAGCATGACCCATGCCTCTATCCCGAAACACGAGCGGGAGAAGGTAGGGGTGACCGACTCGCTCATCCGCGTATCGGTTGGCATTGAGAATGTAAAGGATCTTGTCGATGACCTGGAACAGGCATTTGAAGAGATCTGATCAAAAGGGGTGAGGGAGAAAAGATGATGATGTAACCCATGAAAAGTTTCTTCCAGGTTTCCCACAGCCTGACCGGGGAACCGGGCAGCGATCCAGAAAAAAATAATTCTAGTGCCGGTGTGGCAGAGCGGTTAATGCCTTCGCCTGCAGAGCGAATGTCTGGGGGTCCGACTCCCTCCGCCGGCGTCCAAAACAACGAGGATCACTGCCATGAAACTGTACAGCACGTTATCACGAACCGTTGAACCGCTGGTGACGCTTCACCCTGACCGGGTCGCGCTCTTTGTCTGCGGCCCGACAGTTTATGATTATTCGCACCTGGGGCACGCCCGGACCTATGTTGTCTTTGACGTCCTCGCAAAGTATCTCCGGTGGAACGGAAAAGAAGTGTTCTACCTCCAGAACATCACCGACGTGGACGACAAGATCATAAACCGCGCAAAGGAAGAGGGAGTCTCCCAGAGCGAGCTTGCCCGTAAGTTCGAGACCGAGTACCTCCGGGATATGAAATCACTTGGGATCGATGCGGTCAGTTACTATGCCCGGGCAACGACCCATATTCCCGAGATTATTGATCAGGTGCGGCGCCTTGTTGACAAAGGCGTAGCCTACGTTACCGATACCGGGGTGTATTTCAACCTCGATACTTTTGACCGGAACGGTGAGCTCTCGGGCCAGGAACGGGCAAAACGGAAGAGCCGGGTCTCCGACTCATCAAAGCACAATGCGCTCGACTTTGCGCTCTGGAAACTGGGCGAGTTCGGGGAGTACACCTGGGACTCACCCTGGGGCAGGGGACGACCCGGGTGGCATATCGAGGACACGGCAATCTCCGAAAAGTACTTCGGCCAGCAATACGACATGCACGGCGGGGGACTCGATCTCATCTTTCCCCACCACGAGGCGGAGATCGCCCAGATGGAGTCGCTTGAAGGAAAACATCCCATGGTCAGGTACTGGCTGCACACAGGGTTTCTGACAGTAAAGGGCGAGAAGATGTCCAAGTCCTTAGGGAACTTTATCACGATACGTGATGCGCTTAAGACCTGGAACAAAGATGTCCTCCGGTACTCCATTCTCCTCTCCCACTACCGGTCGCCGCTCCAGGCAACCGACGAAGGGTTTGCAAACGCCGCAAAAGGGCTCGAACATATCCGGGCAATAGCTACAAAAGACAAAGGAGCCGACGCCGAGGGACGCAAAGCGTTTACCGATGCCATGGAGACTGATCTCAACACGCCCATGGCCATTGCAGCGATCCAGAGACTTGCGGGCAATGGGGATCTTGAGGCGCTGCGGGAGTACGGGGAGATCCTCGGTATCAATTTCCTTCGGGAATCAAGCGCTCCCTTAAGCGTCCTTGAGGATATCCGGGCCGAACTCCGGGCTAAAAAACAGTTTGAAGTGAGTGACCTGATCCGTGATCGGATGGCAGCGGCGGGGATCCATATCACGGATAAGCGGCTCTGACCATTTTTCCTTTTTTATCACCGGGGTTTCTTACAGAATCCGAAACGGATCCGTTCCTGTGCGGGGACAATGGCCAAAAAATGGTTGCGATAGCGATAATGCGCGGCCATTTCTGCCGCATTATATCCTGTTTTAATCAAATCTGGGCGACATTTGCGGATTTCTCCACTGGTATATACCGGGCAGTCGGACTAGATTACCTGAGGATTTTGCACACGCCCTACGATCCAGATAAGGATACTAACCCCATCCACCCCTTCGACGCAAAAACCAGGATCAGCGGGACGTGTGTCAAAACCTTCTGCCGCACGAAAAAATGCGGTACAGCTGAAGTACAACCACAGGAGATGAACCATTTGGCAAAAGTATACCTGAAATTGGATCTCGAAACCGGAAAAGAGAATGATGTAAAAACCGCACTTAAAAAAGTCGCCGGAGTAAAGAGCGCTGACTTTGTCACCGGAGCTCACGACCTTATCGCCACGATCGAAGCCAAGAGTTTCGAGGATGTCGTAACAAAGACCCTGCCGGAGGTACGCAAGATCAAGGGGATCAAGAAGACCATCACGGACTTCGCATTCGAATGGGCCTGATCGCCCCGTACCGGCATTATATATCACACCTCATCATCGCTGTACAACCGGGCGATCTTCGGGGGATCCCTTCCCATTAAAAAAGGATCCTCCCTCTGCCCGGCACTTTTGTAACCCCACTTACCTTGTTCAAGGATATCTCCCTTTTACCCACCCCGCACATGGCGGACTTTGTGGTATTCCGTAGGTGCCACCGGCCCGGCATACCTGCCACACGCATTTGCCGTACTGGTATTCAAAACCAGAAATTACCGGCAAAAATGAGCGTAAAATCAGGGTATATACCACGGGCAGATCCATATGCACGTGTTCACTCTTTCGTGAATAAGGTGAAAAGAAGTATGACTACCCTTCCCTGGTATGCCCCGCAACCTGTTACACTTTGGCGAACCGGTGGCGCGTATGGTACTTCCTGTTCCGGCGCAGAACCCGCAGGAGTTGTAGAACGGCTGGGCGGCATCCGGAGCTCCGGGCAGTGTTGTCGTCAGAAACATGGCTTATCAGAGTCCGCCAGATGAGAATCTTCTACCGGTGCAGCACCAAAAGGGCAGGATGCGCCGGTTTTTGATTCCCGTCCTACCAGGAGAGTCCCTCCTCGGCCGGTGAGCACCACGCACCGGCCACATTCCCGTCGTCTCATGAAATATTGCCTCAAAAGATCGATTGCACACCCACCCGGGAGTTTCGGCCCCCCCGGGTACCTTTTCCTTCGCATTTTCTCTCATTCCAGATCACATGCCGACTACCGTGACCGACGAAAGAGGTACCGGCGGTATCCGATACAGACAAAATTTGCCGATACCGTTCGGAAAACATGCAGTTTGATCGTTTTTTTACTCATTTCTCATGATATATACGGGATTTTGAAGTAACCCTATATCCGGGACAGCAGGGACCGGCACTTGTTCGCACGGCCTGCTCCACCATAAGGTTAACCTGTCTTTCCGGATCCCGTTCCCCGGGGGCAGAGTACCCGCTAAAAAATTCCCTGTACAGCGAGGAAATTTTAGAGTTTGCGGAAATGAGTATACCATGACAGGTGATATCTTCGGATTCCTTTCGAGGGCAAATCCGTTCTCAAAGAAAGATGCAGACAAGAAAGAACAGAGTAAGGAACAAAACAAAACCGAGGCGATAGCCATTACCGAAAAAAAACTCAACCTTGGAACGCTTGCCCTGCACGCGGGGCAGGTTCCGGACCCGGCCACCGGGTCACGGACAGTACCGATCTACCAGACCTCCTCGTATGTGTTCAAGAGCACGGAACACGCTGCCAACCTGTTTGGTCTGCGGGAACTGGGGAATATCTACACCCGGCTCATGAACCCGACCACCGATGTGTTCGAGAAGCGCATTGCCGCCATCGAGGGAGGAACCGGGGCGCTTGCCACGGCATCAGGCCAGGCAGCAATCACCTACGCGCTCCTCAACATCACCCGGCCCGGGGACGAGATCGTCTCTGCCGATAACCTGTACGGCGGTACCTATGAACTGTTCCACTACACGCTCCCGAAGCTCGGGAGGACGGTAGTCTTTGTTGACTCCACCAAGCCCGAGGCGTTCAGGAATGCAATTACTCCCAAGACCCGTGCCATCTATGCCGAGACCGTGGGTAATCCGAAACTCGATACCCCTGACTTTGAAGCGATTGCAAAGATCGCCCACGACAATGGCATCCCGGTGGTTGTGGACAACACCACCGGTGTCGGCCTTGTCCGCCCGATTGACCATGGCGTAGACATTGTCGTTCATTCGGCCACGAAGTACATCGGCGGCCACGGCAACTCCATCGGCGGCGTGATCGTTGATTCGGGCAAGTTCGCCTGGAACAACGGCAAGTTCCCCGAGTTCACCGAACCGGACCCGGGCTACCACGGCCTCAAATACTGGGATGCGTTCGGGAACTTCCCCGGCCTCGGAAACGTTGCCTTCATCTTCAAGATCCGGGTTTCACTGCTCCGGGATACGGGAGCAGTCTTAAGCCCGTTTAACGCCTGGCTCTTCCTTATCGGCCTTGAGACCCTCCACCTGCGTGTGCCACGCCACTCCGAGAATGCCTTTGCCGTTGCAAAGTTCCTCAAAGGTCATCCCAAGGTCGCATGGGTCAACTACCCCGGGCTCCCGGAGCACCCCAGCCACACCTTAACCAAGAAATACCTCCACGGCGGTTTCGGCCCCCTCGTCGGTGTCGGGATCAAGGGTGGGGAGACCGCAAGCAGGAAGTTCATCGATTCCCTCAAGCTCTTCAGTAACCTCGCTAATATCGGCGATTCAAAGAGCCTTGTGATCCACCCGGCAACCACCACCCACCAGCAGCTTACCGCTGAGGAACAGGCCAAGACCGGCGTTACTCCGGATGCCGTCCGCCTTTCCGTCGGTACTGAGGATATCGAGGATATCATCGCTGATCTCAGGCAGGCACTGGACAAGGTATAATATTCCTTTTTTTTGGCAGTTTCCCCGGGCAAACGGCCCTGGTGCAGCATCAGCATCCCCCAAAGGAGCGCTTGTCCTGGTGGGGGGGAATGCGGCAGGAATTGCCGCCAGCGGTGGTAATAACCCCGGCCGGTTCGTAGGGGATCAGGCAGAACCTACCCGGGACCAGGTAAACGCCCCGGGAATTCTCGATGCTATCATGACTCCCGAACCATCGCCCGTACGGGGGATCCGTACAACTGCAATCCATGCCGGGGAGTCCCCTGACCCGGTGACCGGGGCCTCGGCCCCATCGATTGTGATGTCAACTGCGTTTGTCGCCGATGCCGGCGTTTCGTTCTCGGCCGAGGACTTTGGTGACAACACCCCGTACCTGTATACCCGGTGGAAGAACCCCACGGTCGACCAGCTCGAAAAGAAGCTTGCCGCACTTGAAGGAGCCGGGGGATCCGTTGCATTTGCAAGCGGAATGGCGGCCGTGACGGCACTTCTCCTCTACACCCTCAGGGCCGGGGACCACCTGGTCATCAGCGATATCTCGTATGCCGCAACAGCGGAGATGACCAATGAGCTGCTCCCCCGGCTTGGTATCGGCGTAACCAAGGTGGACATGTCCGACCCGGCCAATGTGAAAGCCGCTTTGAGGCCCAATACGAAACTTGTCTATGCCGAATCGCCCGCAAACCCGATTCTCAGGCTTACCGATCTCGAAGCGGTTGGCCGGATCGCCCACGAAAAAGGGGCCCGCTTTGCGGTGGATGCCACCTTTGCCTCGCCGATCGGGATCCAACCCACGCAGCTGGGGGCAGACTTTGTGCTCCACTCCCTGACCAAGTACATCAATGGCCACGGCGACGCAATCGGTGGGGCGGTAATCGGCAGCGCACAGGACATGGCCGCAATAAAAAAGGAGATCGCAATCCGTACCGGCGGGATCTTAAGCCCGTTTAATGCCTGGCTGATCCAGCGGGGCGCAGCCACGCTCCCCCTGCGGATGAGGGCTCACGAGGAAGGTGCCCATGCGGTTGCGCAGTTCCTTGAGGAGCATCCGAAGGTGACCCGGGTAATCTATCCCGGCCTTCCCTCGCACCCCCAGTATGCGCTTGCACAAAAACAGCTCAAAAATACCTCCGGCATGATCACGTTCCAGGTAAAAGACGGCCTTGCCGCTGCACCGGTGATCGCAAAACGGCTCTCGGTGATCCACTATGCGGTCTCGCTTGGCCACCAGAGGAGCCTGGTCTTCTACCTGCCCACGCGCGATATGCTCCGGACCTCGTTTAAGCTCACCCCGGCGCAGGAACAGTCCTTCCGGGCCTTTGCCGGGGACGGGATCTTCCGGCTCTCGGTGGGCCTTGAGGACCCGGCCGATCTTATCGCCGACCTCGCCCATGCCCTGGACGGGATCTGATCTTTTTATCCGAGGTTTTCGAGGCGCCGGCACGCTTCACGGAGAGTCTCTTCCTTTTTGGAGAAGGTAAACCGGATCTTCGTCTCTCCACCCTCATGGCAGAATGAACTGCCCGGCACGGCAGCAACACCGACGGATTCGATCAGGTGGCGGGCGAACGCGACGTCGGTCATCCCAAATCCCGCAATATCCGTGAAGATATAGTACGCACCATCAGGGAGCTGGCAGGAGAATCCCGCTTTCCTGAGACCATCGTAAAGGATCTTCCGCCGGCGGTCATAGTCACGGGCAAGCTCATTGTAATAGGTGGAGGGAAGGTCGAGTGCGGCAACCGCGGCATGCTGGAGGGGTGCCGGTGCCCCGACCGTGAGGAAATCATGGATCTTACGGATGCGTGCGGTCAGCCGGGCATCGGCAATCGTGTACCCCACCCGCCAGCCGGTCACGCTGTAGGTCTTGGAGAGGCTGTTGATGGTGACCGTGCGGTCTTCCATGCCGGCAAGCGACCCGATCGAGACATGGCGGTGGCCGTCATAGAGGATGTGCTCGTAAATCTCGTCGGTGATCGCGATCACGTCGTGCTCGGCACAGAGGTCGGCGACAAACTGCAGTTCGTTTCTTGAAAAGACCTTTCCGGTCGGGTTGTTGGGGGTATTGATAATGACCGCCCGGGTCTTTTTCGAGAACGCTGCTTTCCAGATCTCCTCGTCAAGCGGCCCGTTACCGAGCGGGACATAGCGGGGTACGGCCCCGGAGATAACCGCGTCGGGCCCGTAGTTCTCGTAGAAGGGTTCGGGCACGATCACCTCGTCACCCGGGTTTACGAGTGCGATCATGGATGCCATCATCGCTTCGGTGGAGCCGCAGGTGACCGTGATCTCCGTCTCCGGGTCTGCATCGATCCCGTTGTAGCCCTTCACCTTCCGTGCAATCGCCTGCCGGAGATCCTGCGCTCCCCAGGTAATCGCGTACTGGTTGTAGTCACCATTGATCGCTTCACAGGCGGCCTTTTTGAGCTCGTCCGGGCAGGGGAAATCGGGGAACCCCTGGGCAAGGTTTATCGCCTTGTGGGCGATGGCAAGACGGGTCATCTCCCGGATCACGGATTCGGTAAAGGAGTCCGCACGGGAAGAGGAAAGCATCATGGTACCATCTGGGGCAGCAAAGAGGATAATCTCATCTTTTTCTTTCGGGATCCGATGAACACGGGGACCGGAAAAAACGGCCCGGAACACCGCCAGGGGATCAAAAAGGGGAGGCGGGAAGTGTGTCTGCACTTACGTAAACAGAGGTGTGACATCCATTGCCTTTCTCAGAGCGGCCCGGTGAATTTTGTAATAATGTCTTCCATGAGCACGATGCCGCCACGGTACCCGGCATACGAGTGGTCGATAATCATCCGGTCGTTTATCGGGAACGAGACACTCAGGTGCAGCGCATCGTTAAACTCATCGGTAATGTACTTTTCAAGCGAGCTTGCGAGCAGGACTAAAAAACTCCTGCCCTTTAACAGCTGCCGGATCTTGTGCGTGTCCGACTCAAAGAAGATCTCGGGTTTCACCACGCAGTCGATGTGCTCATAAAGCTCGCGCAGGATCTCCGGGCGCTTTTCTTCCGGAGGATTATCCGTGATAATGGTAATATCCGGCAGGTACCCAACCTCGTTTGCGATATATTTCGTGATGCCGATTGCCGTAGCGCTGTCGCCGACGACTGCGGTGTACGAGTGTGGCATCCCGATAATCAGGGCATCTCCGAAATACTCCACGTTACGGTATGCCCTGCGCTCTTCAGCTGCGACAACCTCCTTTACTTTTTTCTCCGGGATGCCAAGTTTTTCTGCCACGATGCCAAGCAGGGCCGTTGTCTGCTGGGGACCAACAGGTACGCTCGGGAAGGTGACGTACGGCGTCCCAAACTTCTCCTCAAGCCTTTCTGCTATGCTGTGGCCAAGCCAGGGGTTAAGAACGAGGTTTAACTCGGCAGCCGGGATCCGTTTTAATTTTTCCGGGCCGTCAAACTCGGTAAAGATCGTGTTTACCTCAACACCGATCTTGGCAAAGGTGTTTTTGAGTATCTCCAGATCCCCTTTCCAGAACACGTGCTGGAATGGTACGACCCCGAGAATGTTGATGGTGCGCTTCTTCTTTTTTATGGGCACCAGGTACTGGTCGATCACGGCATTTAAGAATAATTCGTACCCCTTGTACGTATTCCCGGAAAATCCCGGCGCGTTCACGTAAATGATGGGTATCCGGTTCTTCGTCTCCTCTTTGAATTCCCTGACCACGGATTCTACATCGTCCCCGATAAGTGACGGTACGCAGCCGGTTATTACCACGAACAGGCTGCCATCCATCAGTTCAGTTGTAGATCTGATGAGTTTTCGCAGCCGGTCCTCTCCACCGAAGATAACATGCTGCTCCACCAGGGAAGTACAGGGTGTGCCGGTGCCGCCCTGCACACCCGGTGCGCTCTCGCCCGAGGTGTAGAACTGGCCGAAGAGCTGGGCGACCCCGCAGCCCCCTCCGGAATGCAGGACAGGTACCGCTCCATACACACCCAGCGTCGATGCATAGGCACCGGCAAGCGAACACGAATACCGGGGTGCCTCCTGGATATCATGGATATCGTCGCCTGATGATTCATTTTCAATGCCCGTTTCCGCCATTTTGCTCCTCCCTCTTTAGACAGCGTCCTTTTCGAGGTAGTAAAGCGGGTTGGGCTGCCTGAAGTACCAGTCCTTGTACCCGTACTGGGTCTTTTCGAGCATAGTTTTTTGCCAAGAGATACTTTTCATCCCCTGGAGCAGGAAGCTGCCATAGGCCACGGCTCCCGCATATGCGGTCTGCTGGCTCCACTTGAGATTATCGCACCGCACTGCATGGGTACGGGTAGCGCCTTTGTTCCGCTTGTAGGCACTTCCCTGGAACGGGCAGGTCAGCGTAATATCCGGGTTGAGCATTCTTGTGATATGAGCCTGTTCTGCAGCCTGGAAGGTATTGACCAGGATGTTGAAATCCCCGACCTGGTCAACGACTTTTTCAAGGTCTTCCAGGATCAGGTTGTCATAATCCTGGGACAGGGCTGCTGATGACTTAATGCCCAGTTCATCGAAGTACGGCAGTTGGGATAAGAGCCGGCCCTGGCCAAGGGCACCAAGCATCTCAATCTTCTTGCCGTTGCCCTTGAAGTTTTGGAGTTCTTTTCGGATAGCATCCATGCGGGGACCCCATTTCCTGTGTTCCTCTTCGATGACCGTCTCGGCCTCCCGTTCTTTTCCGGTGTACTCCGCGATCTTACGGAGCCATTCGTCCGTATTCTGAAAACCTACCGG
The DNA here is from genome assembly GCF_000017625.1 of Methanoregula boonei 6A8. NCBI lineage: Archaea > Methanobacteriati > Methanobacteriota > Methanomicrobia > Methanomicrobiales > Methanoregulaceae > Methanoregula > Methanoregula boonei. The sequence goes on from NC_009712.1 coordinate 2,064,837, forward strand.
AGACGGGTACATGAAATAGGGTACGCCGTATTCCTGCTCCAGGCCCCGGGAGATATAGTCCGTATAGGATGCACAGAGGGGAGCTGTTACCGCCGCCTCGGAGAGATCTTCGAGTTGCTGCACGCTTGCAAACTCCGGGACAAAATTCGGCCGCAGTCCCATTCTTTTTAAAATGCCGGTCATCTCCCTGCGATCCTGCCAGGTGTAGGAGAGCATGCTTGCGATATTGATTAAGTCATCCTGTTTCTTTTCAGGCTTTTTGACCAGGTACTTTAATACGCCGTGCCAGAATGCATCGTAACCGGTTTGTACGAGTCTCGACCGGATGCCTTCGCAGTGGACCGGTACAATCTTTGCCTTGATGTGAGGTTGCATAGCGCTGACAGCGCCTTCAATGTCTTCTCCAATAATACCGGATGCACAGGAAGTGAGCACAAAGATTGCCCGGGGCTTATACCGCTCTTCGGCCACTCGTATGGCTTTTTTGAGTTTGTCACCGGCACCGTAGACAATGTCCTTCTCGGTAATTCCCGTTGTCAGCCAGTGGAGGTCAAAGGGAGGCCTGCCATCTGCTGCGGGTATATTGCGGAAGAGTTCCCTGTACCCAAGAGCTGACGCCGAGCAACCTACCGGCGCATGGAAAATGAGTACGGCATCCCGTATTGTGCTGATACGGATGGCAAGGTAAAAATTGAGGGCACACCCTGCTGATTGCTGGAATTTTCGCTCGCTCAATTTGAGATTGCCGGCTTTTGCATCTTTAATTAACTGGGTAACCGGGCCATAGTACACGTTGATACCGTTGGCCCGATCCTCCCGGTTGGGGCAGGTCTTCTCTTCAAGATTTAGTTTTTTATCGCAGATGTGGACGTCATTTTTTGATTGCATAAGATCTCCTCTTTTTTTACGTCAGCAGACTGTACAATTCGGGCGCCTTTGGCCGGGTTGCGGTACATTTTTTAGCCTGCTCTTGATGCGTTACTGTCGTCTTTTATGGGGGTGAAGTCATAAATACACAATGAAAAAAGCAATAATGGGGGGCATTATTCGGTTACCGGGAATATCGCGGCAATATCAGGTATTTTGATCCGGAAAAATGCCTTGCGCGATCTCATAATGACCTCTGCGACCGGAATATTTTCAGGAAACAGGGTACCAAAGGGAAGGCAACTGAGTATATTCTGGTCAAACGAATCCCGACATTGCTCCGATAAAGTACCCGGGTCTGCCTGACGTTAGGGTACATCCCCAAACCTCCCTATATATTAGTGCATTTCCCTCCATCCGGCCCCGGGTTTTGCCTTCCAAAAGCGTACAATAGCGTTTTTTTACATCCTCACAAAATCCCCGGTTTGCCAAAAAATGCACGTAGGGGGTGATCCCGGAAATAGTGTGTAAAAGTGCACCGGTTTTTGCACCGGACTCCGGGAAAATGGTGTCCGGAGGGGTAATCCGGGGCCATAACGGGCCCGAATTTTGGGGGTACTACTAGGGGGATCAGGCACGATCCGGTCATGGTGACCCTGATTAATGGCAGTGCACCCGGTGGCGGGTAGTTTTTTTGATGAACGGGTACTGGCTGAAATGGTCATCGGTTCTCCGGAATCTTCAGCTCGTGACACACTCTTTAAAAAAAATCTTCAGCAGCTGAGTGACCGATTTTCCGGAATCTTCAGCTCGTGACACACTCTTTAAAAAAAATCCTCAGCTGCTGAGTGACCGATTTTCCGGAATCTTCAGCTCGTGACCCACTCTTTAAAAAAAATCCTCAGCAGCTGATTGACCAATTTTCCGGAATCTTCAGTTCGTGATCCACTCTTTAAAAAAAATCATCAGCAGCTGAGTGACCGATTTTCCGGAATCTTCAGCTCGTGACACACTCTTTAAAAAAAATCCTCAGCTGCTGAGTGACCGATTTTCCGGAATCTTCAGCTCATGACACACTCTTTAAAAAAAATCATCAGCCGCTAAGTGACCGATTTTCCGGAATCTTCAGCTCATGACACACTCTTTTTTTTAGTTGGATAACGGGCCGGGCCAAAAAAGAGGAGGTGTGGGACGGGCGCGAACAAACGCCCGTGGCCCCACCCTCACATTACCCCGTTTGAGAGTGTCCGGTATTTTTATGAAAATCTATTACTTTGGCCCGTTTCCCCCATTAGCCCGGATAACCCGGAACTCGGTGTGTACTTTTTCGATCTCGCTTGTGATACGGGAAGAGAGCTGAGGGTGGCGTCTTTTGGAGATCAGGAACCACGCCCCTCCCGCAATGAGCCAGCCGACAAAGATATAGATAAACCAGCTGTACGGGGCCCCGGAGGCATTGTTCGAATAGATGCTTCCCGCGATGGCTGCCGCAAGCAGCAGAATCGTGACCGCCGCAAGGGCGATGTCCGGGCGTTTGAGCTCTTTTTCCCTGAGCAGGTACAGCGGTGCGGCGATAGCGACCAGTGCATAGGCAAAGACAAATCCATAGGTCCCCACGGTGCCTACCCACCCGTATATGTCAAAGAGTCCGCCGCCGTACGCGATAAGGATGAACGGGATTACAGATGCTGCGATGACCGAGGCAGTGATGGCAATATGCGGGGTCCTGTTGGATTCATGTGCATTGCCCACCCGGTTATCCACCACGCCGTGCTGTCCCATCAGGTACAGTACCCGCGACCCGGCGTTGATGCATGCCAGAAAGCAGGCCCAGAAACTGATGAGTGCGCCAATCGAGATCAGCGGGCCAAATGCGGCAATCCCGTTTGCGTTGGCAATGTCGGTCAGGGGTGCAGCAGCATTGTTCAGCGCCGTGGAACTTCCCTGGAACGAAAAGACCTCGACGTAGGAGAGAAGGATAAAGAAGACACCGACAACGGCCGTGCTCGTGATCACAGCCCGTGGGATCGTCTTTAAGGGATCCTTGGCTTCATGCCCAAGAGAGGTTGCACTCTCAAAGCCACAGAAGGAGAAGAAGGCAAGAACCAGGCCGATTCCCCAGCTTGAGAGCGATACTCCCTGCAGGGAGGTCTGGGCCGGGTCGATGGAAAAGCCGTGATTGACAATGACGATAATGGCAAGGAGTGTTATCAGCGTCATCGAGATTATTTCGCACGTAAGCATCACCCGGGTTGAGAGCCGGATGTCCTTTACCGCGATATACCAGGCAATCGCGGCACCGATAATTCCCAGGATAATCGCCTGAAGGATCGGTGGGAAGGCAGCGCCGGAATAGCCAATCAGGACATTTGCGTAATTGATATACCCGCACAGTACTGCGGATGCCGTGAGCAGGTATGCAAGCACCAGGCCCCAGCCGGTAATCACACCGGCATCGGTGCCTAATCCTTTGACGATAAAGGAGTACAGGTTCCCGGGCGTGGCAGATCGCTTAGTGAACTGGTTGATGCTAAAGGACACTAAGAGGAAGACCACCAGTCCGATAACGTATGCAAGCCAGGTTCCGTTACCGGCAAATCCGAATACCAGAGGGATAACGAGGGCCGGCGTCGCGCTGGGCGCGATAGCGGCAATGGACTGGCCCAGTACTTCAAACGAGGACAGGTACGATCGTTTTAGTCCGTTTGTTTTGTTTGACTCTGCAGTTGTAGTATCACTCATTATGATTCTCCATTGTTGGATGGGTTTGGATATTCCCCGGATTCGGGAATAATGGGGGGACACATGCGCAGTTCTCAGGCAATGGCATTCCTTGAAAAAGCGGTGACCGGCAACCCAATTCCCTGCAGGTAATCTGACAGGCGTTTTAATAATAACTGATAAATTCGCAATATTTGGGGAGATAATCCGAAATATGTTCAATTACAGGCAAATTTCTCCGCAGTGATCCGGATTTCCTGCAAAATCTTATTCCGGGTTCCTGGTATCGGTGAGGGGCGGAGGCAGTGATCGTTTACCCTGTGCGCCCAGCCGTTTTTTGAAGCCCCGGTACGAATCGGGGGCGTACCCGAGCGAGCGGTAGAACGGGACTGCATCGGTCCGCTCAAGCTCAGATACAAAAATGATGTAATTGCAGTTGCGCGAGACCGCGTATGACTCGATCTCGCGTATCAGTGCAGAACCTATCCCCTGCTGACGGAATTCGCGGTCAACGATCACGTCCTCAATGACCAAAAACGGGCGGCATTCACCATAAAGCTCTTCGCAGATGATCCCCATGAGAGACCCGGCTATCTCATCGTCCACCTCAGCGACAAGAAAAACGTAATCCGGATCATTCCTGAGCCGCGCAAAGGTTTCCTGCATCCGCACAAGGGAAGACTCCTCGTTCCAGAACTGCATGTACAGCCGGGCCAGGGCAGGAAGATCTTCTTTTTGCAGTCGTCTGATGATCATGGGTTTGTATAAAGGACGTGACAGGGTGCTCTGAAACGGGCGGAGAAGAACCACCGGTGTGCGGTCACACAACTCCTTTTTCCCGGAGTGCATCGTGCAACAGGGAGTTCCCATCGCAGAGGTAGCAGTGGTTCCGGGTGCCTGCAGGGACCTTATGCTCACGGACAATCTCCGCCGCCTCGCGGTTAGTCTGTGCGTACCATTCTGCAAATGGGGCGCGATGGCCGTACAATTTCGAGCCGGGGTTCGGGGACCAGACAAACGGGATTACGTTTGCTCCCAGTTCCGAGATAGCATTCACGCCGGCAAGGAAGTTCTCTTTTGGTTCCAGGCCCAGAACAAAGATCGTATACACATTGCCTTCACCGAAGACCTCCACTGCTTTTTTTATGTTTTCCACAAACTCATCATGCGATGTGCCCGCAGCCTTCCCCGGGCAGATTGCCTCGTAGTATTTTTTGTCCCAGACTTCCATGGCAAAGCAGAGTGACCCAATCCCGGTCTCGTAGAACTTCTGGATCGCTTCTCCTTTGGCCGGCGAGGGAAGAAGGGTTCCTGGCACCGAATCAAAGCCCGTGTGCTCCCGGATCGAGGATAGGATCTCCGAAACGATCTCAATCTCCCGCTTCAGGGAGATGCACCCACCGGTGAGGTTGACGTGGTTGGTGTCGCCTTCCGCCCATGCAGCTTTCACAACTTCTCCCACTTCAACCGGGTCCTTTCTTCTCATGACCGAGTTGTACACATCTGAGGTGGAGACCAGGTTGCAGAAGGCGCACTGTTGTTTTTTGGCAAAATGGGAGCAGTAGTTCTGGTAGCAGAAAAAGAGGCAGTCCTGCCCGCCGAGCTGCCCGATCTTTATCATGTCGTTTCCCTTTGTGGTCTTTTCTGTGTAATACCGGGGCCGCCGCAGCCATTTCACCTCGCAGATCCGCTGCTCGTTATGGTGCAGGTGCAGCCTGCCATCCTCGGGCACCACGTGGTACGGTGAACGCGAATTCTTGCGGTACTGCACCACGGTCCCGTCGGGGAGGGTGAAGTCATCGGGGAGTTTCTGCTCGGTGTGGTTTTCAAAATCCCAGCCAAAGAGACCGTGGTTCTGCTCTTTGTACCGGGTCCCGACCTCTGCAACGCTTGCAGGATCTGACCGTATCCCCTCGGTGACAAGGGCCGCCTTTAGTAACAGGTAATCTTCCATGGGATGCTCTCCGGATCGTATCAGAATATCTGGGAAATGACGGGCATAATATTCTGATATCTGGGCAATCCTTGCCCGTAGTCTCCGTCTTTTGCACACATACTTCCGCTCAAACCCAACATTTTGCCGGGTCTTTGTAGTCAGTACATTGCAGAGGGATGCAGGCAGGAATGCCCGGGTTCGATACAGAAAAAAAGATCGGGGTTCCCCCGGAGTTCACGATCAGAATGGTGCAACAATGACGCTTGGGAATATCCTCAAGCAGGATGCAACCCGGTCCTGGTAATTACGTAACAACTCCACAAATGGAATGAACCACCTTATTTTGACTTTTTCAGCACCACCCTGACCTCGTGGGGAGCATGGTGTCTGGTCTCAATCATAAGCCCAAGGAAATCTGCCTCGACTCCAATCCAGGGTGGCAGATGTTCGCAGAATAGTTCAAGCTCGGTAAAACGGGAACTGCGGATAAACTGCTGGAGCACCTGCTTGCTGCTCACACCGGAACGTTTTCTCTGGATCTCTGTAATCGACACCGTGAATTTACCGGGTGCCGTTTCAAGCGGGACGGGTATACCGGCGTTACCGGAATCCGGCCGGGGCTGGGGACACGCTTCCTGTTTGTCGTTATCTTTTGCTTCCAGGCAGACGGAGTCGAGGAATTCTTCCGGTTGACCTGCAACTTCCCACACATGGCAGCGGGCTCGTGCAAGTTCGGAGTAAACAGCTCCGTTTGCCGACTGTGCAACAAAGGTACGGCAATCCCCAAGAAAGGTAACAAGCTCCGCTACTTTCCGGTGCAGTCCCTGCAATCCTTTTCCGGGTTCAAGAGCGAAAGGAAACGTCCTTTGGCTCTGCCACACCCCATGGCTGCGCTGAAAAATAACGATTGTCCCCGGACCGGTGAGGGGAACAGTCCGGCCATTCTCCCCGATAATTACCGCAATCTCTGAAATGCCCATGATACCCTCAGAAGATCATAAGATTCCACGTTGTATCCGTACCGTCATGCATAAAAAAGATCGTTATGGGGAGGGGAACTGCTTTCCCTCCTCACAGGGGCCCGGCAAATTTGCTCATGAAGTCCTCTGCAAGGAAGAGCCCTCCTTTATACCCGGCATAGGAGTGCTCCAGGATGAGCCGGTCAAATGAGGGGAATGCCACGGTCAGGGGGATTGCCCCAAATTCGGCAAGGGAGATCGGAGATTCCAGGGAACTCGCAAACAGGAAGAGTGAATTCCGGTTTTTCAGATTCTGCCTGATACGGTAGGAATCCACCTCAAAGACGATCTCCGGTTTCACCGGTGTTTCGAGGGTCTCGAGCAGTTCCCTGCGGATGAGATCGCGCTTATCCTCATGGGGATCGTCTGCGATCTGCACGATCTCCGGGAGATACCCGAGTTCGTTTGCCAGGAATTTCGTGATACTGATTGCGGTACTGCTGTCTGCAACGACCGAGAAATACGCATGGGGCCGGACAAGAGTGAGGATATCCCCCAGGTACTCGGTGAACCGGTATGCCCGCTTCTCCCGCTCTTCAATAACCTTCTCGACGGTCTTTGCCGGTACCCTTAGTTTCTTACCAACAACACGGAGGAATTCCGAGCTCTGCTTGGGACCGATGGGGACCCCGGGGAATGCAATGAACGGGGTTTTGAACTTCTCCTTGAGTTTCTCTGCGGTTTCGTGCCCTACCCAGGGCGAGAGCACAATATTGTATTCCGCCGCGGGAATGCTTTTGAGGGCTTCAACGGAATCGAACCGGGTAAAGATGATATTGGGTTTCAGGCCGATTGATTCAAGGAGTTCCCTGATAACGTCCAGATCTCCTTTCCAGAACAGGTGCTGGTACGGCACTATGCCAAAGATATTGACCTGCCCTTTCACTTTTGTCTGGGGTGTGAGGAACTGGTCAATGAGCGATTCAAAAAACAGCTCGTATCCCTGGTAGGAATTTCCTGAGAATCCGGCAGCCTTTATAGAGATGATTGGCACCTTATCACGGAATTCCTTTACCACGGATTCAGTGTCATCTCCAATGAGTGAAGGGATACATCCCGAGATTACCGCGTAAAACTGCCCGTTTACGAGTTCAACACTGGATTCTATCAGGTTCCGGAGTTTCTTCTCCCCACCGAAGATGACATGCTCCTCAATAAGGGAGGAGCAGGGTGTGGAAGTCCCTCCTACCGGGCCTCCGGCATTCTGCCCCCCGCCATAGAACTGACCGAAAAGCTGGCCAATTCCGCAACCCGCTCCTGAATGAAGGATCGGAACCGCCCCATACAGACCAACCGCGGTTGAGTACGCTCCCGCAAGGGCGCAGGAGAACCGCGGAGCTTCCAGGGCATCAGATGCCGGGAGATCCACAGCGGAGGATACTTTTGCTTGTACTGCTTTTGTCATGGCTCTCCATCCTCTTTTATCAGGTAGTGGAGGGGATCGGGCTGACGGTACCACCAGTCCTTGTAGGTGTTCTCTGTTTTTTCGAGCATGGTCCGCTGGAACGCACTGCTTTTGAGCGACTGAAGCAGGAAATTCCCAAATGCGATCGCACCTGTGTACCCGCTTTGCCGGCTCCAGGGATCCGGATCGCCCCGGAGTGCGTGAATCCTGGTCATACCTTTATCCCGCTTGAACGCTCCTCCCTGGAACGGACAGGTGAGAGCAATATCCGGATCAAGTTTTCTTGTTATGTGTGACTGTTCCGCTGCCTGGAACGTGTTGACCAGGATATCAAAGTCTCCTACATTTTTGATCAGGTTTTCGAGATCCCCGAGAATCAGGTTATCAAAATCCTGGCACATGGCTGCCGAAGATTTGAGTCCCAGTTCATCGAAGTACGGGAGCTGGGCAAGAAGCCGCCCCTGGCCGAGTGCGCCAAGCACTTCCACTTTCTTACCGTCGGCTTTAACTTTTGCAAATTCTTCCTGAATTGCCTTAAGCTTGGGAATCCAGACTTTATGTTCATCCTCGATGAGTTTCTCAATCTCTTTTGATTTCCCGGTATGTTTTCCAATCTCCCGCAGCCAGGCGTCCGTGTTTGCAATACCCATCGGGGAAGGATAGAGGAAATAGGGGACACCGTATTCCTGTTCAAGTCCCCGGGAGAGGTAATCAGTGTAGGTCGGGCACAAGGGTGCCGTTACCGCAGCTTCACTGAGCTGTTCCAGCTGCTCGACAGTTGCAAATTCCGGAATAAAATTGACCCGGAGCCCGACTTTTTCGAGCAATCTCTTGATCTCAAGCCTGTCCTGCCAGGTATACGAAAGCATGCTTGCAACATTGACCAGATCCTTCTGCTTCTTCTGCGGTTTTTTCACAAGGTACTTCAGGACCCCATGCCAGAACGCATCGTACCCGGTCTGTACCAGCCGGGATCGCGAACCTTCGCAGTGGACCGGAACTATCCTGGCTTTCACTTTTGGCTGAACCTCTGCAACCACTCCTTCAATATCCTCTCCGATGATCCCGGAGGTGCATGAAGTCATAACGAATATGGCCTTGGGATTGTAGCGGCGTTGTGCCTCAAATATGGCACTCTTGAGTTTTTCGGTTGCGCCATAGACAACATCATTTTCCCGGAGGTTGGTGGTTATCCAGTGGAGATCATATTCTGCCGGTCGCCCGAGTTCAACCGGAACACCGCGGTACAGTTCCCGGTACCCAAGAGCGGATGAGGAACATCCAACCGGTGCATGGTAAACTACCGCTGCATCGCGTATCGTTCCCACCCGTACCGTGAGATAGAAGTTGAGCACGCAGCCTGAGGTCTGCTGGAATTTTCGTTCCCGACGCGTAAGGGTTCCTTCACGCGCCTCCTTTACCAGATCGCTGGCCTTTCCGTACCAGACATTAATCCCATTTGCACGCTGTTCACGGTTCGGGCACGTTGCTTCCTCAAGATTGATCTTGGAATCGATAATATGTGGTGATTTATTTTCAGTCATGTTCGGGCACCTCTTGCTTTTTGAGGATTTCCTGACGGCAGCACGGTCAGCGAACGTGGAGTTCCTGATACCGTTCTCCCTCCAAGGGCTCTTTGTTTTGTCATGGTGATCTCTCAATTTTTTTATCTGAAGGATAGGTGAAATATACAGGGCAATCAGCAAATTTTGATGGGGATATGTGAAAATTTACAAAGAAGCGGCAATATTTGAACAGAAAATATGGAATTTGCAACCATGATCCGGTTGAGGGCGTTTTGGCTCTCAAAGGAAAACTGAAATGCCGGAATTCCTCCGGGATCTGCAAAAAGCGAAACGGTTTTCCCACACGTCCGGTATGATGGGGGCAATGATGGCCCCTCGTAAAAATTGTGTATCTGGAGGGAGATGCATGAGGGCAGGACAGTATCCGGTTTGTGCCAGACTCTGCATAATTAGTTCGTGATTTTGGCGTTTTACGGTTAATTTTGCCTTTTTTTAAGGGTTTATATTCCTCGCAGGGTGAATTAGTAGAACTATACTGGTGAACAGAATGGTATCGGTTGGAAAAACACAAAATCTTATCATTACAGGAATTTTCATTCTCCTTGGCCTGCTTATTGTGCTGACGCCGTGGTATATCTTCCCGATCTGTGAGATCGCCGAAAAGTCGGGGTCCATGCAGATGGGAACCAGCGGTGACAACTCCATGAATATGAACATGGACAGTGGTACGCACATGGTCTGCTGGTACACCGCCGAAGCAGAAGCGGGTACCGGAGCGCTGGTGATCCTCGTCGGGCTGGTCCTGTTCGCGCTGCCAAACCGTGATTCACGCCGGTCTCTTGGGGTTATCGCTATTGGCCTTGGGGTCGTCACCGTACTATTGCCGACCTACCTTATCGGGATGTGTACCTCTTCCCCGGACACTCCGTGCAATATAGGGACAAAACCTGCACTGATCCTTTTGGGAGTACTCACTGCAATTACCGGCATTTACCTGTTCCTTGCAAAGGGCGATTCCCCAACCCAACCGGTCTGATCTATGTTTGGACTTATTGCCCGTAGTATTATTCACCGCCCGGTAAGAAACGGGGCCCTCATTCTGGCGTTTGCCTTCATAGCTGCAAGCCTCTTCTCCAGTCACTACCTGCTCGCCGGTGCTTCAGACAGTGTGAAATCCGAAATTGCGAAACTGGGGGCAGATATCATTGTAGTGCCTCAGGAGTATACCGCTGACAGCGAGGCGGTTCTCCTCAGGGGAGAACCCTCCACATTCTTTTTTAATGATTCTGTGGTCCCCCTCATCAGGAATGTCTCCGGTGTTCAACAGGTTGAACCACAGATCTTTATTGCGACCCTTTCCGCGAGCTGCTGCTCCCTTCCGGTTCAGCTCATTGCCATTGATCCCACCCAGGATTTTACGATTACCCCCTGGCTCGAAGCAAACCAGCAGAAACCGCTTGGTCAGGACGAAATCATAGTCGGGAATAAAATAGTGCCCCAGGTCGGGTCCAATCTTACGTTTTATGGTCACACTTTCAGGATCGTGGGAAAACTCGATCCCACGGGGACCGGACTGGATACCTCGATATTTCTCCGTACTGCTGACGCATATACGATGGCAGAGGAGTCAAATAAAACCGCGGTAAAGCCGCTTGTCCTTCCCAAGGGTGTTGCGTCTGCCGTACTTGTACAGGTGAATGACGCCGCCGAGACGACCAATGTGTCCTATCGCATCGTAGAGCAGGTTCCCGGAACAAGAGTACTCACTTCATCGGCCCTGGTCAGCACGGTATCCGATCAACTGGCAGGAATTACGCAGATTCTTGATCTCTCTGCGCTTGTCGCCACGCTCATTTCCCTGCCCCTGATTGCCCTGATATCGCTGATGGTAGTAAATGAACGCCGGCGGGAGATTGGGGTGTTGCGGGCCCTTGGGGCTACACGGGCAATGATATTCCGTCTTATCCTCGGGGAATCGGTTATTATTGCAGCGATCGGGGGCATCCTGGGGATTGCATCATCCTGGATCATTCTCATACTGTTCCAGGGTTATATTGCAGAGGTCACCCGTATCCCCCTCTCCATGCCGGTTATATCATCCCTTGGATACATTTCTGCTCTCACCCTCATTGTGACCGTGGCAGTTGGCGGTCTTGCAGCGCTCTACCCTGCCGTGCGGAGTGCACTCATCGAACCCTATGAAGCGATACGGAGCGGTGAACTATGATCGAAGCCAGAGGTCTTGTAAAGACCTATTATGACGGGGAACGGGAAATCCGGCCGCTTAACGGGACGGACTTTGTCTGCAGCGCCGGAGAGTTTGTCCTTATTGTGGGCAGATCAGGGTCCGGGAAAACAACGCTCCTGAATGTCATTGGCGGGCTGACCCGACCGACTACGGGGAGCGTACAGGTTGTGGGAAAGGATATCCTGGCATTATCCGATGCAGAATGTGCGGCCCTGAGATCCCGCAACATCGGATTTGTTTTCCAGTTCCCGGGGCTGCTCTCTACACTTTCTGCCCGGGAGAATGTTGCATTGTCAGGAGAGATTGCGGGAACTACCGGAAAGCATGCCAGTAACGAACGGGCCAGTAATCTCCTTGCACGTGTCGGCCTTGGGGAAAAAGCAGACAGCCCCCCCTCGCATCTCTCCGGAGGGGAACTCAAACGGACCGCCATTGCCCGGGCGCTCATGAACCATCCCTCACTCCTCCTCGCAGATGAACCGACTGCAGATCTTGATGGGGATACAGAACGGGAAGTAATGGAACTGTTCCGAGAAATTAACCGGGAGGGCACGACCATCATCATGGTAACCCATAATATGGACATCGCATCGTATGCCTCCCGCGTTGTGCGCATGGAAAAGGGCAAACTCGTTCCGGTCGAGCTGGTGAAATAGCTGGTAATACCGGTAACTTTTTTTCGCGCCTCCGTGCCCGCGACTCCTTCTTCCTGAAGCTCAGGCACCTGTTTTCTGACTCCCGGGTGCATGAGAGGGCCAGCAGAGGATCGCATCAGGGAGAAATTTCCCGGCTGCTTCATCCGGCAATGTTCCAAAAATCGCACTATTTGTGCGATAATTGCCGCATTATCTGCAACATCGGATCAACCCTGCCAATTCTTGCTGATTTCTCCATGTATATGCCTCGGGGAGAGAGAGTAATTTAAGGATTCGTTATGGCAAAACAGAGAAACATTGCGATATATGGAAAAGGCGGCATCGGAAAGTCCACCACCTCGTCCAATATCAGTGCCGCACTCTCGGAACTTGGCCTCAAAGTGATGCAGATCGGATGTGATCCCAAGAGCGATTCAACAAACACGCTCCGGGGAGGCCGGTTCATCCCGACAGTTCTGGATTCCCTGAGAAGCGGAAAGAGGGTTGAGACAAGTGACATTATCCACGAAGGATTCAATGGTGTCCTCTGCGTTGAAGCCGGGGGCCCTGAGCCCGGCGTCGGCTGTGCCGGCCGCGGCATCATCACCGCAATTGAACTCCTCCGCCAGCGGAAGGTCTTTGAAGAGTTCAAACCGGATGTCGTTATTTACGATGTCCTTGGGGATGTGGTCTGCGGGGGATTTGGTATACCCATCCGTGAAGGCGTGGCCGAACAGGTCTACACCGTGAGTTCGTCCGACTTCATGGCGATTTATGCGGCAAACAATCTCTTCAAAGGCATCAAGAAGTATGCGAACAGCGGGGGAGCATTGTTCTCCGGTATCATAGCAAATTCCACAAACCTGCCTGTACAGCGCGAGATTGTCGAGGACTTTGCCGCTTCCACAAAGACAACTATTGCAGAATATGTTCCCCGTTCGCTTACCGTAACCAAAAGTGAGCTCCAGGGAAAGACTGTGATAGAGGCGGCTCCGGAGTCGGAGCAGGCCGAGGTCTACCGTGTCCTTGCAAAGAAGATCCTCAGTAATCAGGACCGGTATGTCCCGGCTCCGCTGGATACCGACCAGCTCAAAGACTGGGCCGAGAGCTGGTCTGACAAACTGCTCGAGCAGCGCGACTCCCCGACCCATGTGAAGTGTGAACTCGAATGCATTGTCCCCGGCGCAGAGCCAATTATTGCAAAACCCCGATCCCAGCGATCTCCTGCAGTAAAAGCGGCCACTCCCCGGAGAACTGCCAAAGCAAAAGGATGATAGTATGACAAAAAACCAGGCACCTCATCTTGTCAATGAACAGATCAATCTTGCTGATGCAACCTGCCCGAACCGCGAGGAGCGGGCACACGGGATCAATGTGTACTATGGAAAAGCATCTGAACTCCTGCGTGATGCCAGGAGTGGAAACCTCAAACAGGTTGACCGCAAATTCCAGCAGACCTCAGGCTGCACACTGAACTTCTACCTGACAGTCCGGGTCAACACCATCCGGGATGCTGCCATTGTTTACCATGCGCCGGTCGGTTGCTCTTGCCCGTCTCTCGGGTACCGTGAGCTGTTCCAGCACATCCCGACAAGCATGGGCATGCCCGAGAATTACGATCTTCACTGGCTGACCACCAGCATGAACGAGAAGGATATGGTCTATGGGTCTACGGACAAGCTCAAGGCTGCAATTCTTGAGGCACAGCGCCGTTACGATCCCAAGGCGATCTTCGTCCTGACTTCCTGTGCATCGGGAATCATCGGTGAGGATATAGAAGGGGCAGTTAACGAGGTCCAGCCAAAGGTACGTGGACGGATCGTTCCCATCCATTGCGAGGGTATACGATCGCGGCTGGTGCAGACCGGGTACGATGCGTTCTGGCATGCCGTCCTGAAGTACCTTGTGAAAAAACCGCAGAAGAAACAGAAAGACCTGGTCAATGTTGCAAGCATGCTTTCGTATACCTGGCAGGACAGGCTTGAGATCAAGAGACTCCTTGGGAAGATGGGGCTGCGGGTAAACTATGTGCCGGAGTTCGCGTCCGTGGAACAGTTCGAGCAGCTCTCGGAAGCCGCGGTGACGGCACCATTGTGCCCTACCTACACCGATTACCTCTCCCGGGGACTCGAACAGGAATACGGTGTGCCGTTCTTCATGTACCCGTCACCGATGGGATTTTCCGGTACCGACGGCTGGCTTCGGGAGATAGGAAAATACACGGGTAAGGAGAAAGAGGCCGAAGTGGTCATTGCAGAAGAGCACAGGAAATGGGACCCGAAACTCGCGGCGATCCAGGAAGAGTTCCTTCATATCAAGCCAAACGGGGAGAAAGTGGAAGTGCTCGGCGCACTCGGCCAGGGGCGGCTGCTTGCACAGGTGCCGTACTTCGATGAACTCGGGGTCAAATCATCAGCCGCGATGTGCCAGGACTATGATAACCTCATCATTGACGAGTTGGAAAAAGTGATCGCGCAGGTCGGAGACTTCGATATCCTGGTCAACACGTTCCAGGCTGCCGAGCAGACCCATATCAACCGGATTCTCGACCCGGACATGACGCTTACGTGCCCGTTCCAAGGAAGCGCCTACAAGCGCCTGAAAGGCGTTACCCGTGTACACGCACTCCGGGGTGACCCGAACCTCTGGGCCCAGCAGAGCGCCTATGCCGGTGCTGTTGCGTACGGGAATTTCCTGCTCCAGGCATTCAAGAGCAGATCCCTCCAACAGACCATGAAAGAGAAGACTGCGGACAACTACAAGGCCTGGTACTTTGAACAGGACAATCCGCTCTACTTCAGGGACAACGACGAACCGGTGGTCTCGTGACAGAAGCAGAAACCGTACCTCAGGATATTGATACCCGGTACCCCGAGGTTGTGGAGGCACCGCGGTGGACCTGCTCACTTGGGGGAGCATACATTACGAGTACCGGGGTCTACGGAGTAGTCCCCATCCTCCATGCCGGGGCAGGCTGTGGCATTGCTCAACTGCTTGGCGTGTACTATGCAGCGGGTGAGAATGCTGCCGGCGGGCAGGGCGGGACGAGCACTCCCTGTTCATGCCTTATCGAGAAGCACGTGATCTTCGGCGGGGAGGACAAACTCCGGAAGCTGATCGATTCAACGATCCAGCTGATGGAGGGCGATCTCTACGTGGTAATCTCCGGGTGTGTCCCGGCGCTGATCGGAGACGACGTTGACTCCGTAGTCAGGGAGTTCAAAGGGAAAGCAGATGTCATCTTTGTTAATACCGCCGGGTTCAAGGGCAACACGTTCGATGGCTACGAGGAGTTCCTAGGTGCGGTCATTGACCAGTTCCTGGAACCAAGGAAAAAGAAGAAGAAGGTTGTCAACATCCTCGGGGTCGTTCCCTTCCAGCACGTCTTCTGGAAAGGCGACCTCAATGTCGTCAAGAACCTGTTGGCAAAGATCGGCGTGGAGGCAAATATCCTCTTCACCCAGTTCGATGGCGTCAAAAAACTCAAAGAGATTCCGGAAGCGGAACTCAACATCGTCCTTTCCACCTGGAACGGGCACAAGGCTGCCGGAAAACTCAAAGAGAGATTCGGCCAGGAATACCTGACGTTCCCAAGCCCGCCAATCGGGCCGAAGCAGACGTCAGAATTCCTCCGCTCCGTGGCAAAGAAACTCAGGATCCCCAAAAAGGATGTGGAACGGGTCATCGCAGAGGAAGAGCGGCACGTATACCGGTTCACCGAGTACCTGACCGATGCAATCATCATAGGCCTTCCCCATCCGTACGCAGCCTTTGTCGGGGATTCCAACACCGTAATTGGCATTGCAAAATACCTTGCAAACGAGGTCGGGTACCTTCCCGAGGTGGTGCAGATTACCGATGAACCCCCCGAGGAAGCCCGGGAGTGGATCCGGCGGGAGCTGACCGAGAACATCGAGTCCACGATCAAACCGGATATCCTCTTCGAGAAAGACACGTTCCGGATCCGTGAGAACCTGCGGGACAGGAGTTTCCAAGTCATGCTCGCCACCTCGCTTGAAAAGTGGCCTGCGGCAAAGGAATTCGGCGTTGCCCACCTGAGTGTTGGTTTCCCGATGTACGATCGCGTTATCGTTGACCGGAACTATGCCGGGTACAGAGGCGGGCTTGCTCTTCTGGAAGACCTCATCGCCAAATATGTCGGCCCTCTTTAAAAAAATCCATCTGTTTTTTTTGCAACAGCGGCCGGATCCCGGATTCTGATAGTGAAGTTTTGAAAAATTGCCGATATCATGAGGGTTTTTAGGAAATTCTGCCAGATTTTGCTGGTTTATTAACCACCATATTGTGTCCTGCCCTATGAAGTTAGGGGAGATCTATGCAACCAGGGATCACTCTGACAAAAGAAGGGAATTAATCCAGAGAGAATTTGAGAAAAAAACCACGAGTTTGAGGGAATTATGTCGAAGATCGAAGCAGTGGACGTAACAAAATCGTTCACCTCCCGGGGGACCGGAAAAACCGGATCCAACGGGAACCATACGGAAACACAGGCACTGGGGGGGGTAAACCTTACTATCAGTACAGGTGAATTTCACGTGATTCTGGGGCCCAGCGGGTGCGGCAAATCGACGTTTCTTGATATCGTCGCCGGGCTGTCAACACCTACTTCCGGTGAGATCCGAATCGATGGCAAGCCGGTCATCGGTCCGGGTACGGATCGTGCCGTTGTCTTTCAGCAGTATGCCCTGCTCCCGTGGAGGACTGCTCTTGGCAACGTGGAGTTCGGCCTTGAGAATATCGAATCCGACAAGAAAGAGCGTGTGCGGATAGCCACGAACTTCCTCTCCCTTGTCGGCCTGAGCGGTTTCCAGGACCACTATCCCCACGAACTGAGCGGGGGCATGAAACAGCGGGTCGCCATTGCGCGGGCACTTGCCCTTCATCCCGATATCCTGCTCATGGACGAGCCGTTTGCCGCGGTGGATGCCCAGACCCGGGAGATCCTCCAGCGCGACCTCCTGAGAATCGCTATTGAAACCCAAAAAACCGTCCTGTTCATCACCCATAGTATCGATGAGGCGGTCTTCCTCGCAGACAGGGTGTCCGTGATGACAGCACGCCCGGGGAGAATCAAACAGACCGTTGAAGTTCCCCTGACCCGTGCCGAGCGGCTTGACGAGGATGTAAAAGTTTCAGATGCCTATGTAAAGACCAGACACTATCTCTGGACGCTTCTCAAGGAAGAGGTAATCCGGTCTCAGGACGTATGCGGCAAATGCTCTGTGGAGACCTGCACGTTCGGCCACCGGGTCACCGCGGGAGGTGCCGATGACCACGGAAACTGATGCAGGTGCACCTGTCCGGCAGAACTGGATCGGAAACGGGTGTTCCTCACTGGGAAACTGCTCCCGTAAATTCATCCACGTAACGGGTGCCATCTTCGTTTTCCTGCTTATCTGGCAACTGGCGCCCTATTTCGGGTTGATCAATCCTATCATTATCCCCGTGCCGACAACGATCCTCCAGAAGATGATCCAGCTGACGCTCTCGGGAGAACTCCTCACGAATATCGCAGTCAGCCTGGGCCGGGTACTGGTCGGGTTTTTTATCGCCCTTGCGGTGGCACTCCCGCTTGGATTCCTGCTGGGGGGCTGGTTCAAGTCCTTTGAAACTGCCGTAAACCCCCTACTCCAGGTACTGGGCCAGGCAAACCCGTTCACGCTCTTCCCGGTCTTCATCACCCTTCTCGGAATCGGTGAGCTCTCCAAGATCAGTATCATCTTCTGGGTCTGCCAGTGGCCGGTGCTCTTCAACACGGTCTCCGGTATCAAGAATGTGGACCCGGCGATCGTGAAGATGGCCCGGTCCATGGGGATCGGAAAGTGGCAGATGTTCAGGAAGGTGCTCCTTCCGGCAGCAATGCCCTCGGTCTTCACCGGGATCCGCATGAGCGCAGTTTTCGCATTCTTCATGCTGATCGGCGCAGAGATGATTGGCGCAAGCTCCGGGCTCGGGTACATGATCCTCCAGGCACAGGCTACCTTTCAGATGCCCAAGATGTGGGTCGGGATCGTAACAGTTGCCTTCCTGGGTATCCTGTTCAACTGGATACTCCTCCAGATCGAGAAGAAATTCTCCGGCTGGAAAGAAGAACTTGTAATGTAACTTTAAGGTGATTATCACATGACTCCAAAATTTCACAACAGGAAAAAAGAGCTTGCCGTAATAGCGGCAGTATCCCTCTTCATCCTGCTTTTCCTCATTATTGCAGGATGCACACAGAATAGCAGCAGCACGAACTCCGCAGGATCCTCCGGTGCAGTAGCCTCGGTTTCATCCGGGGTAAATTCTTCCTTCTACACGATCCGGGCAAACGTGAATAAGGACTGCTCGGGAACTCCCTGGTATGTCGGCGTGATGAAAGGCTATTTTGTTAGCGGCGGCATTAATTTCGTTGACGCCGGTGCCCTTGACTGGTCTCTCCAGCCGGCAGCTCTCGTCTCCGGACAGACCGACGTGGTGGATGAACACCCCAACACGCTCATCGATCTTAAGCTTGCAGGAGCCAATGTCACTGGTGTCGCACTCAGCGGGCAGGAACCCCCTGAGGGCGATATAAGTGAATACCACATGCAATGGCTGGTTCTCAACAGCAGTCCCTACTATACGATTCAGGATCTCGTTGCAAACGGTCACAAGCCAAAGATTGCCGTCGGTGCACTGGGTATCTGTGCGGACCTGGAGAATAACGCATGGTTCCGTGCGAATAACCTATCAAACACGAGTTTCCAGTACGTCATAATGCCCGATCCGCAGCAGGAAGCAGCTCTCCGTTCCGGACAGATCGATGTTGCAGTCCTCCACCCGCCATTCTATACAGCGGCTGAAAAACATGGCGGTGTCCGGGTCATTACGACTAGTTATGATGCATTCGGACCGCAGGCGGGTACAACCCTGCTTGTCTTCAGAGATGCTGACATCCAGGAACACCCGGATGATGTAAGAGCGTTCATTAAAGCGTACAAGAATGCGGAGAGATGGTCTGACAACCACCTGACAGAATCCGGTATACTGACTGCCGGTGTCATAGGGCTTTCCAATGCAACTCCTCACTACTACAGTCAATCGGGTGCAATTACGGATGACGAGATCCAGCCGTGGATAGACGCAATGGTTGCAGACGGTGACATTGCGCCGGGACAGTTCAAACCCTCGGATCTGTATACGACTGAGTTTAGCGATACGTGGGTAAATGAAACCGCGGTCAATGGACCGGATCCGGTTGATCCCTTCCCGAGCCTGGAAAAGAGCACATACGACTGAACGTACGAGAATTGCGGGTTCATCCGGATAACCCTCCGGACCTGAACCGATTTTTTCTCATAATCCGCCTGATGAACGGGGAGCATATCCCTCCCACATTTTCCCGGAAATGACAGGCCGTCACTTTGGTCGTCACCCTGCAAAGGATGTCGACTGGTCCGCAAACAGCCGGGTCCCGACAAGGGCGGGGTGAAGGAGAAATGAAACACATAATCAAACGAACCGGCCCAATCGGGGCAAAGGTTTCTGCACTCCTCATTTTTGCGGCAGTGTGCCTGGCGTTACTGGCGATTATACTGCTTAGTGTAGGAGTATATGAATCGGTCTCGAACCCGCAGATGACACGGGATGCGAGCCAGGTATGCTCTTTTGTGCCTGAAAATGGTGGCCAGACACAGGAGGGGATCTCCGGTCCTGTGGCCAATGTGACCGGCAGGTAATCGTGACCACGGTACTGCGGCAAATTCCTTATTCTCCATGATTCCGGAACGATAGCAGGTTATCAGCCGTCTGCAGATTTTTGCCGGTTTTTCACTTTTGAATACTGTGAATATCAGCAGCAGACATCAATCAGTACTTCTCTACTTACTCCTTCCCCTTATGGGATAAAACCGCTCTGCCCTCAGAGATGCATTCCCACCCCTCAATCCGGGGCCGGAACGGGCTTATTTTCTCCCCATCGCCCGGTGGTGAACACAAAAATGGATCCATTTTATCCACCACGGAAATTCTCCACACTATTTGAGGCGAAAATAAGAAACCCGGTCAAATTGCAGGGAGTTCTATTTTCCCTTTAGTGGTGTTCTGGACGGGGTGTTTTTTTGGTCGGACTTTGTATTGTCTGGTACCTGATCGGGCCCCCCGAAGGCCATTGTGGATCAGAATCCGGATTGGGGGGTGCGCCGGAAAATGTGGGGTTATTGGTCCAATCTGAAATGAGTGAAGTACTGGATATAGCAGAACCACCCCGGTCCGTGCGGTCCCGTCTTTTTGTCGGGTGATGATATAGTACTGCCGTGGAAACAGCTATCCCCGGTTACACACCACAAGGCCTGAAATGATAAAATAAAAAAGGGAATCTTTTCCGGGTTTTATGATGATGACATCGTACCCGAAGGGGTACCGCTGTTCATGGTCATGTTTCCTCCCGAACCACTGTTCATGTTCATGCCTGAACTTCCGGTCATGGAGGCCGCCGGCGTGCTTACCGGGGTGGCTGTTTGGTTGGCCGGCACTGCTGCTGCGCCCGGCACGGTAATGACCGTGATGGTCTGGTATACCGGCGGTGAAAGGGGGGTCATATCCTTGTTCACGAGTTGTACAGAGAAGGTATGGGTGCCCGGCTGGACATTGTGCCAGGTATAACTGGTGCCATCCTGCATCTGCCAGGTACCGTTGGCGGTTACTGCCATCTCCCCGGGAACGGTCGGCACCGGAACGTCCATGTACCAATGGATATGCCCTGTACCAGCCTGGTTCTGCTCGTTATTCATACTGTTCATATCCGTGGACCCAAAGGAGACCGCGAAATTACTGACCTGGATATTCAGGGTAACATCGCTCCCGGTGATCGTTGCATTGTCCTGGGGCGAGGTGATCACCACTTCAGGGGGAGCCGAAGTGGTGCAGCCGGCAAAGGCGATAACTGCGGCCAGAACGGCGAACACGACAATGACTGAGGGAATTTTAACCGCCCGGATCACTTTTCCAGGATATACGCTGCACGGCAGAATTGTTGTTTTCATTTTTGTTCTCTCATCACGAAAGCGGTAAAATTGATTTAAAAACATTTGTTTATTGCTTTGCACTTTTGCGGGGGGGTCCGGAGGAGAATACATATCCGGCGTATCAGTCATTTCTTCCCGGTTATCGCTTTTTTTCTGCATCCCGGATATTCTCATACGCTCCGGAACGCACGATACGGATTGTGGGATATAGTGAAGTTATCCCGCTAATCACAAGGGTGAGGATAAGGGTACTCCCCACAGCGAACATAAGCGTCAGGGGAGGTGGAATGGAGAGTGGGATCTGCAGCGAAACTGCGATGAAATCCTGGAACGAGACAAGTATAACTGCAGCTGCACAAATGCCGACGACACTCCCGATTACCGATGCTGAAAATGACTCGGCAAGGATGAGACGGAGAATGAACGATTTTGTTGCGCCCAGCGCCCCAAGCAGAGTGACCTCCCGTTTCATCTGTCGTTCAAGCATGATCGATATAACACCAAGGACCACAAGCGACAGCACTGCTACGGCAACTGCTATTTCCTCAAGGATGAGGGTAATGCCGGAAAGATGCCGGCTTACAATGGTGGAAAGAATATTCGGCGTAAGGATCCGGGTCCCTGGGATCTGCTCCTGGATGAGGGATCCCACAGACTGGGGATCGGCCCCGGGATCCAGCTGCACAAGGACCATTGAGACCTTCCCCCGGGGGATCTCCAGAGGTTGTGCGGCTTTTTGGCCGGATCCATCTGCCATGGTATAGGCATCCTCGATCCGGATGAATGCCGCATAATCGATCCCCCGCATGCCGGTAGGTCTAAGTTTCCCGGTTATGTGAAACGTATGTCCGTAAAACCAGAGATCCGAACCAACGGAACCGTTAATCAGGCTCCCGATGATAATGTCGTCTTTTCCAAGGGTAGTACTGCCATTATTGCCGGGGCGGGGGATCATGCTGAAATCATTGGCCGGGTCGATGGCGATTATCTGGACAAAATCCGAACAGCAGGGCTGTCCGGATAACGTTGCTACCAGTATTTCGGGGCTTGCGTTTGCCACTCCTAGAATCCGGGAGATATTCCGGCTGTCCGTATCATTAAAGAAGAACATGGCGGGCGCACCGGTGAGGAGACTGTTCTCACCTTCGGAAAGGGAACGATCGGGCACTACCATGAGATCGGCATGTAACCATGCCGTGCCGTGATCGAGACCCTCCGCTGCCCCGCTGTCCAGGTACTGGGCGGAAAACAGTGTTGCGGCAATGAGTGTGAAGGCGATTATCACTGCAACAGCCCGGCACTGGTGGCTTTTGAGGTTGCGCACCATCAGCCTTAAAAAATTAAACCGGGGTGAATCGCGTGTTACATTCATCATCTCCCGGTCCTAGAATCAGACGGTATTTTCTGTTTTTGAAATGGTTGCCGGATCCGGATTCTGATCATGTGAACTGGTTTCATAAAGCATTTCGTAATACGACCATGGTTGACCATAACCGGAGGAAAATCGGAAGATTGCGGCAAAAACAGTAAAATTGGCGGGAAACGGGAAATTGAGGCAAAACATGACACAAAATCGGGGTATTTTATCCCCTGGCACGTATGTTACCATCACGATAGTAAAAAGGAAAAGCGCCGGTCTCCTGTGAAACCGGAACGGAACTTCCCATGAAGACCCACGATGCCGAACTCCGCGTGATTAAAGATCTCCTGCGCAACAACCCGAAGGGTATGAAAATTACCCGAATTGCCCGCGATCTTGCGATGAACCGGAACACGGCCGCAAAATTCCTCGAGATCCTTCTCATGACCGGGCAGGTCGAAGTGGTCGAGCACGGGAAGTCAAAAATTTTCATCATTTCGCGACGGACAAGTATCCCGACGATGCTGGATCGTTCCGCGGATTTTATTCTCGTCCTGGACCAGGACATGAAGATATCAGAGGTAAACGATAACTATCTGAAATTTGTGGGACGGGCACGGGGGGATCTTCTCGGGAAACGACCGGGCACCACCGGGCTTCCGGTCATTGGCAGGCAACCGGTCGTTGAAAAAATCCGGGAAGCTCATTACGGGGCCGATATCCGGACCGAACTACACGAGGTCCTTCCCACGGGGGAATTTTACTTTGATCTCCGTATAACTCCTACCACGTTTAACACCGGGAAAAGGGGAATAACGATCATTATCGGGGACATTACAAGGGAGAAGAAGAGCGCGATCTCTGTCAGGGAAAGCGAGGCGAATTTCCGGACCTTGTTTGGCGAGTCCCCTGTTGGCACTGCAGTCTTTGATTCCGCTGGAGAACTCGTGAATGCAAACCCGGCATTTCTCAGACTGGCCGGTGTGAAAACCCGGGATGAAATCGGTTCCCCCAACCTGTTCTCCCTTGAAGGGATCCCCCCCGGGTCGCGGGATCTCCTGAACACCGGGAAAAAAGTGAGATTTGAATCAGATACCGGTTTTGATGGTGTGAAGGATACTGGTGCCGCCCCCGGCATCGGGCCGGAAGGTATGGTCTTTGACGTTCGGATAACGCCGGTAAAACTTACCCTGGGGGAGCAGCAGGCCGGCTATCTTCTCCAGATCCATGAAAGCCAGGCCGGGTTCCGGCGGATTATTGACCATGCCCCGGATCTTATTGCACGGTTCAGCCGCGATCTGAAGTACCTGTATGCCAACCGGGAGATTGAGGTGGTGACCGGGATAACCGCGGGCGAAGTTATCGGCAGGACGAACCGGGATCTTGGGATCCCGCCCGAAACCGCCCTGCTCTGGGATGAGACCATACAGAAGGTTGTTACTACCGGAAAACCGGTGTCGTTCGAATTCCCGCTTCCCCACTGCGATGAACTTCGCTGGTACCGTACGAGTTGTGCTCCTGAACGAAGCGGGAGCGGCGATGTTGTTTCCGTTATTACGGTAACTCGTGATATCACCGGGCAGAAAGAGCGCGAGTCTGATGCCGCGCAGAACAGGAAGCTTGTGGAAGAGGTTCTCTCCTGCATTGATGATGCCGTCATTCTCGTAGACTCGCGCACTTCAACAATTTCATTCGTAAATCCGGCGGTCACAAAAATGTTCGGGCACTCGCGGGAGGAGTTGATGGGAAAAGACCCGGTGCTCCTGTTCGGCGCCGGGGGATCGATCCCGGGGTATCCCGCGAACCTGACGGAGATTTCCGGGAACAGTGAGTTCTGCGAGATAGAATCCCGGATGAAACGAAAAGATGGCGAGAAATTCCCCGTATCCCTGCTCCTCCGCTCTATCTGCGATGATGCAGGACAGACAAAAAACATTGTTCTGGTTGTCCGGGACACAACCGGACGGAAGTGGGCAGGGGAGGGGAACCTGCAATGCACTCCGTGGAACCCGAATGCCTCCCAGTATTCCCGTATCTTTCCCGCAGATCCCTTCAGGCACGGGCAGGCAACGTAAATCCGGTAGTGAGTCCCCGCCGGGGGGAAATGTGCACCGCGGGACCAGCGGAAACCTGATCTGCCCATCCCTTATTACCAGAGCACCGGATATAACCGGGGAAACCCGGTGCCTCAGGCCTCTTTGGAATGCCGTCGGTCCTTCCGGGACACGTGAACTTTTGCAGTAATCGTCTTTGGCGCGGTGAGCCTTGCAACAACCTTTTTGATGTAAAATTTATCTATTGCTGACATAATCCTGTAGTTTCCCGGCCAATGCCCTTTTTCAGGAGTCCCTCTACTGAGCAATTCCCCGACCAGGCGCTTTGATCCAAGGGTATGCATACACATATCCGTCCGGCGATTCCTGCGGGGATTTGCGTTATTTTCATGCCTGTTCTCTCAGCAAGAAGGCGGTAAAATTGATTTAAAAACATTTGTTTTATGCTTTACACTTTCCCGCGTGCAGATCCTTCCGGGGGGCAAAATCTGCCGATATCCTTCCAAAGACCCTTGTTCGGCGTGCACCCCCGGCAGGGTAGTATGCCGGGAAAAACGGGATTGTGCCCGTCAGGGCTGGTGTTTCAGGCTGCAGGCAAGGCGCAGCGAGGAGTTGACCATGTCCACGAGGTCTTCCTGCGTGTACGGGTTCTTTTCTATCTGCTCCCAGTCTTTGGTCGTGTCCTCGTTATTCTCCCCCACCCACGAGGCAATCGAAACCTCGGGGCTGTGAAAGCCCAGCCACGCAAAGAAGTTGAGGAGATTTCCTGCCACGTGCTGCATGCCGTCCACGTGCCCGATGATGATCAGGCTCACCACCTTGTTTTTAATCATCCGGTTCCCGAACCACGAATACTGGTTCTCGATGCAGTTCATCCGTTCGATGAACTTCTGGACAAGGGCCGAGTGGTTGTTCCAGCGGATGGGAGTCGCCAGAAAGAGAACATCGCAGTCCAGCACCGCCGCGTACACCTTGTCCATCTCGTCGTCCTCGTACTTCATCGTGGACTGGCAGGGATAGGTGCAGTCTGCGGGGTTTTCCGAATAGTTACCTTCGCAGTCGTAGATTTTAAGATCCTTTAACCGGAGGAACTGCGTTTCGCACCCGAGATCCTTGCACCGGTCGAGTGCCCGGAGAAGCAGGCGTTCCGACTTGGACATGCCCGGCTCCTGCCGGCTTGAACCGGAGATCCCGACCACGCGGGTGCCCTTCACGTTCGCCGGGTCCGGCGCCGTAATCGTTCCTACACCGATCTTCCGTCCGACTAGGGGGGATGGCATGCGGTACTGTGAGGAATACGAAAGGATATTGTTTGTCCCAAAAATGCCGGGCAGTTACCGTTTGTAGGTGACCATGGCCGCCACCACACAGCAGAGACCGCCGGCATACATGGCATTTGCAAAGATCGGCGGGAGCATCCCCGCCCCGGCATCGAGAACAGCGCCGGTGTAGCCAAGCGCATTGAGCTGGAGGACCAGAAGGATGCTTCCCGCGGAGATCCCAAGCAGGATCCCGAGGTCCTGGAGGATCACGAGCAGGCTTGATGCGATCCCCGCCTTTTCTGCCGGGAGCGACCCCATGATCTCGATGGTGTTTGGGCCCTGGAAGATCGAGCGGAAGAGGCCGGCAAGGATGAGCGCTATCACGATGACAAGGACGCTCTGCGTGGCAAACCCGTACCCGCACAGGAAAAACCCCCCGCCCATCCCAAGCACACCTATGGCGGGATAATTCTTTGAGGGCCGCTTATCATACGTCCTGCCAAAAACGGGGGCACTCACGATCATGGCCACCGGCATCACAAAGGCCACAAGGCCCACCTGCAGGGGTTTCCAGCCCATGACTCCTTCGAAGTAGAACGGCAGGATGATGATGAGAATGAAAGTGGCAACAAAGTACAGGACAAGACTTGCCGAGGGGAGCACGAAGCGCCGGTCGGAAAAGAGGGAGAGGTCCATGAGCGGATTTCGGGCAGACCGTTCGCGGAGCACAAATGCGGCAAGCGCAGCGAGGGTAAAGACGGCGTACGCGGAGAGAGAGGTCATATTCACCGGCGGGTTTGCCAGTTCGTTGACAAAGAGGGCAACGCCTGCCATCAGCGCGATAAAGAGTGCAATCCCGGGGCTGTCGAGCTTTCCGATTTTCGAACCGGTCTCCTCCAGTTTCAGGTAGCGCACAGCGGGAATGAGCATGACGATCCCGATAGGGACGTTGACAAAAAAGACATACGGCCAGCCAAGGGCTTCCACGAGCACGCCGCCAAGGGCCGGGCCGATAATCAGGCCAAGGCCGACCGTGGCTGTCACGTACCCGAGCGCCTTACCCCTCTCGTGCAGGGGGAAGACCTGCATGATGATGGCCATGGAGATGGACATGAGCATCGCGGCCCCGATCCCCTGTACGATCCGCGAAAGGACGAGCAGGGGGAGTGTGTGTGCAAGCCCGCAGGCAGCAGAGCTTGCCACAAAGAGGGCCATGCCGCAGATGTAGAGCCGGGCCTTGCCAAGCACCGGGGAGAGGGTGCCAAAGATGAGCACGGTAGCAATGATCGTGATGATATAGGCTGTTGCAATCCACTGGGACTGGCCCAGCGGCACGTTAAAGTCGCTGGTAATCGTCGGAAGCGCGATGGCAACAATATTGTTGTCCAGCACGGCCATGAAGACGCCCACGAGGATGACAAGGAGGATGGGGATGCGGTACCGGTGGGCAAATTCCGCAGGAGTAAGAGGGGGAGTCTCGGTCATGGCTGATCACGGACAGGTTGTATACGATATCGGGGTTAGGAGGAAAAGACCCTGCCGATCCCGGGAAAAAGAGGTTATTTCCCGAAAAATTCTGCAACCTCTTTGAGGTGCTTTCTGATCGGGAGGCCCTGGGGGCACTTTTCCTCGCAGGCCCCGCATTCGGTGCAGCAGGAGGCATATGCCGGGATGCCCCCGAAGATCCCGCTTAAGGCCCATCCGTAGATCCCGCCGGCGTGTTCCTTTGCGTCGTAGATGTGCGCCTGGTTGTAGAACTCAAAGCACTCGGGAATCCCGACCCCGTTCTCGCAGGGGGTGCAGTACCGGCAGCCGGTGCAGGGGATCTTCACCCGTTCTGCGAGCGCCTTTTTCACATTAGCGATAACGGCAAGATCGTCTTTTGAGAGCGAGC
Source organism: Methanoregula boonei 6A8 (assembly GCF_000017625.1). Lineage (NCBI taxonomy): Archaea > Methanobacteriati > Methanobacteriota > Methanomicrobia > Methanomicrobiales > Methanoregulaceae > Methanoregula > Methanoregula boonei. The sequence continues at coordinate 2,092,775 of NC_009712.1, forward strand.
CGGCCTTTCCCTGTTCTGCGCAGGCAATATTTTCAACCACCTGCTCCATCGCAGACATGCCCGAGAGCGCAACAGTGACTTCAGGATGGTTCCAGACCCAGCGCAGGCCCCACTCCACAGGGGTGCGCTGCACGGGGGCATGTGCAAGGATATCCTTTGTTGCCGGGATCTCTTTTGCGAGAAGCCCTCCCCGGAGGGGTTCCATCACCACGATCCCGATGCCTTTCTTTGCCGCATACTGCAAGCCTTCGGTTCCCGCCTGGTACTGTTCGTCCATGAAGTTGTACTGGATCTGGGCAAAGGTCCAGTCATAGGCATCTACGATCTCCTTAAAGAGCGGGAGGGCGGCGTGGAACGAGAAACAGGGGTACCGGATCCGCCCGTCGTCTATTGCATCGTCGAGGAAGTCGAGCACACCCGCTTCGCTTGTGGCCTTCCAGGTGGCCGCGTTAAGCCCGTGGACGAGATAGAAGTCGATATGGTCGGTGGCAAGGCGGGCAAGCTGCTCGTTGAGGTACTTGTCCATGTCCCCGGGTTTTGTGATCAGCCAGCTCGGGAGCTTGGTGGCGAGCATGACTTTCTCGCGGTAGCCGTCGGCAAGCGCCCGGCCCACGAATGGTTCGCTCTCCCCGTTGTGGTAGGGGTACGCGGTGTCCACGTAGTTGACACCGTGGTCGATGGCGTACCGCGCCATCTCTGTTGCAAGCGGTTCGTTTATCTGCTGGTTTTCGAGCACCGGCAGGCGCATACACCCGAACCCGAGGATCGATATATCCTGGTGGACCTTAGGGAATCTCCTGTACAGCATGGCTTCTCCTTCCCGTTCGTACGAAAAATGACCTGTGGTGATAAAAAGGGGGCAGGGTGCGAAAGGCCAGTTAGTGCCCCGGAGGATACCAGGGTGCGGTGGCGGGAGGAGAGATCTACGGTACCCTGCGCCGGGTCGTTGTAGGATCGTTTGCGAGATACCGGGGCTTTTCCCCGGCCGCATACCGTTTCACATTCTCTGCAAAGGCCCGGGAAATACCCTCGTACGAGACGTCCGTGACCCCTCCGGTATGGGGAGTGGCGATCACGTTCTCTTTAAAGATCGGATGGTTCGGGTCCACCGGCTCCTCCCAGAAAACATCAAGACCGGCGCCGGCCACCTGCCCGCTTTTTAGTGCTGTAAGCAGGGCATGCTCATCAAGGAGGCCGCCACGGGCCACATTGATGAGATAGACCCCGCGTTTCATGGCAGCAATTTCGGCTTTGCCGATAAGGTGGTACCGGTCCGGCGTGTAGTTGAGCGAGAGCACCACGTAGTCGGCCCCTGCCACAGCTGCGGGAAGTTCGGCAAGGGTATACCGGCGGGCGATCTCTATGCCCGGCACCGTGCGATCGGCATGGTCGTCTGCAGTCACGATCCGGACCTGAAAGCCGGCGAGCCGGCGGGCCAGCTCCCTTCCGATCCCGCCCAGGCCCACGATGCAGACTGTTTTTCCCCGGAGCGCCACACCTTCGGGGGAACCCCACGGGAGGGGTTTGTTCTCTTCCCGTGCCCGGGCAAGCCGGTTCCAGTTCCGCGAGAGCATAAGCATGAAGAGGATGGCGTGTTCGGCAACCGATGCGGCATTGCCGGACTCTTCACTGGGGATACGGGCCACCCGGATGCCGTTTCTTGTGGCCGCTTCGATGTCCACTCCCTCAAGGCCCACCCCGAACTGCTGGATGAACGCAAAATGCCCCTTTTTCATGAGGGCCTCGTCTACCCGGTTGACGGTCGGCACGACAATATCTGCATCCGCGATATGGGAACCGATCTGGTCTGGCGGGAAGGCAAGGATCTCGTCGTCCGGGAGGAGTGCGGCCAGCTGCTTCCTTGCCTCGGGGAAGCCCTCGCCGCAGAAGAGGATCTTCATAGGTATTTTTTATTCGCGTTCCCGGGTGATCAGGGCATCGGTTCCGGCGGGAACCGGGGGGTCTTCCCGTAGCCCGGAAGGAGTTCTGGCAGGTGCAGAAAAACCTGTGAGTCCCTTATGAGGAGGTCCGGAGTGATGCAATAAGATTCTGCTCGTCGCCACCAGCCTCGTACTGGTCAGCCGCGAGCGTCCGGGCCGAGACTACCGCGGAAAGCCGGGGGTCGAGCTTTTCTGCCTGTGCATACTCGTCCATGGCTGTCCGGTAGGTGTCCAGGGAGTCAAGGACAACGGCATGCTGTTCCTGGTACTGGGTGGCGGCAAGCACAAGGTTTGCATCCCCGTCCCGCAACAGGATCTGTGCGTTCTTTGGCTGGACGGTAAGTGCAGAATCGTAATACGCGATCGCCCCGGGGTAATCCCCGTTCCAGGAGGAGAAATCCCCCATCCGGACAAGGACATCCGGGTCATTGGGGTACGAGGCGAGCAGCTGGCGGTAGATCTGTTCGGCTTCCCCGGTCTGCCCGGACCGTATCAGGGCCTCGGCTTTCTTTTTTAACAGGACCGGATCGGCAGGGTTTGCGGCCAGGGCATCGTTATACAGGGTAAGGGCCATGTCGGACTGGTTGGCAAGCATGAGGGCATCTCCCGCCGTGGCCTGGCCATCCTGCACGATACCTGCCGGTGTCAGCCCCGGGGCAAGAAGCGGGACGATGATGACAACCCCGGCGATGAGCGCAACAACCAGGAGGAGGATCCATTTCATCTGCATGGTTCGCGGGTGCATTCCCCGGCAAGGGGATGCACGTACCTACCATCATCTCCCGGTTCATGGGTAATTAACCCGGCGCTTTTTTGCCGGGGACCATCCCGGATTTCTGTACCGTAGTAAAAACCGAAGGATTCCGTTGTGAAAAACCGGGCCTTTGTCCCGGACCGGGGCATATGGCACCGTGCAGGAGATCTCTTTAGGATATGCCCCCGTAAAAGGAAAATAAAAGAGTCAGAATGGGAAAAGATGGCTTACTTGAGCTTTTTCTCAAGTTTCTTGAGCTTCTTTTTCGCGCTGTCGCTGCCGGCTGCTGCCTGCTTTGCGAGTTCTTCTGCCTTGACCTTCTTTGCCTGGTTGAGCTTGGTTAACTGTTTCTTGCTGGTTGGCATTCGTTTACCTCGTAACGCCTTATACAGGTTCTATTTGCCTTTTCTCCTTCATAAAACATCCCTGCGTATCGCGGTGAATGCAAGTGAGAGAGAGAACAGGGGATCACGGCCCCCGGGATCCGGCCCGGGAGGGTATTTTCTGCAGGCGGGCTCTTTGTTCGCCCTGATGCAACTGCCTGCAGCATCCCAAACCCTTATTATTCCCGGGAATAGACTCCCCGGTTACCATGACCCGGGTCATTTCCATCTCGCCAACGATACGCCATGAAGGTAAGTCGGGACTCGTCCTGGATGTTGACGAAAAGGGGATTGTTACCCGGGGGGACTGGGTCGGGTTGTCACCGGTCCGGGGGATCGAGCGGTTCTGTACCGGAAAGAAGATGCACCAGGTACCAAAGATTGCCTCCCGGACCTGCGGTATCTGCCCGGTGCCCCATGTGCTCGCGGGCGTCGGGGCCATGGAAGCCTCGATCGGCTGCGAGGTCCCAAAAGACGCTCTCCTCCTGCGCAGGATCATCCATAGTGCGTCGCGCCTCTCGGTCCATGCCCTCCACGCCTTTATGGTGCTCCCGGACCTGTATTACCCCGGCACCGATACCCGGATCAACCCATACTCCCCCGAGCCCCGGGCCCGCGCCATCGCAGACCGGATCCAGCGGATCCGGGAGATCGGGCAGGACTGCGTGCAGATAGCGGGCGGCGAGGCGATCCACCCGGGCAACCCCCGGGTGGGCGGGATGTACCGCAATATCTCCCCGCAGGCAAAAACAAAACTCTTCGATCTGGCAAAAGAGGGAAATGTCCTTGCCCACGAACACCTGGACTGCATGCTTGCCCTGATCCGGGATTTTTCCCGGCGGGAGTGGGTGGAGATCGGTGGCGCCCGGGTGCCGGTCCCAAAGAACCTCGGATACCACAACCAGGGCTATCTTGCCACGGACCCGCTGTACGGCACCTCAAGCCTTGAGGAGCACCCGTCCTTTGACCTTGCACGGTATGCGGAAGTATCGCCTGAACACTGGTACCGGGGGCCGGGGGAGGTTACGTACGGGGATCCCACCTATCCCGGGGGCGGGACGTTACCTGAGGGGACCGCGTTTGATCCCGCACGGGAGATGTGCCCGGCCGTGCCCATCTATGACGGGCAGCCGGTCGAGGTCGGGGCTGCGGCACGGCTCCGGCGTTTTTCGAATTTTGACGAGAAAGGCACGATCGGGCAGCTCGTGGCCCGGCAGATGGAGTGCATCCCGGCCGTAACCGAACTGGAGGACTGCATTGACCGGCTCAATCCCGCAGGGGCAGTCCGTGCGGGCACACTTCCCCCCGGCGACGGGAAGCCGGGCTGGGCAGCAAACGAGGCCCCCCGCGGGACACTGGTCCACATCACCCGGGTCAAGGATCGGAAGGTCCGGTTCTTCAAGATGATCGTTCCCACGTCATGGAACATGCCGACCGCCGGCCTTGCGCTTGCCGGTTCGCCCTGGCAGCTTGCCGAGTTTGTTATCCGGGGCTACGACCCGTGCATATCCTGTGCGTCGCACTAACAGCGTGGCAAAGCCGTGATGTATCCGGTTAAAAATAAGATGGGCAGGGGAATTGTCCCCTGTCCTTTGTTCGTTTACGCTTTTCTCTCTCCTTCGGACTCTTCCATGTGGTCGAGGACCCGGTCCCACATGACCAGGAGACCGGGGATTATCACGTAGGCGAGGAGGCCGGTGCCGAGGAAGGCCCCGGTGATGATGAGCGAGGTGTCCATCGCGCTCACCTTCAGGCAAGGGCGGGAACCCCGTCCGCCCAGGTCTCGACCACGGTCTGGATGGAGTCGTCCTCGTAGGACGAGAGCGAAACCTGCTGGCGGGAGAACGTCAGGATGAAGATCTCCCCGTTTGCCACATGGCACTTGAGGGTTGCCGAGAACCGGTCGCTCTCGATGTTGTGTGCGGGGACTCCGCCGTGGGCGGTGATGTTTGCGGTGTTTGCAAGCACCGCGGCAACACCTGCCTTGTAGCCGGCAACCGTGGCATAGCTCTCCGAGCCGTTGCCGATCACCTTTCCCTCGTTGTCCTGGTACACGAATTTTGCCGTGTAGGTTTCCCTTGACTTTTCTACGGGCGGGTGGCTTGCGCCCGCGCTCATATACGATACACACCCGAACGGGTTGTTCAGGATGACGGACTGGATCAGTGCGTTGAATGCGTCCACGTCCTCGAACGGTGACGCAAGTGTGCGGACCGAGCTCTTGACTGCACTCTTTGGTGTGAAGTCTGCCATTTTTCTCACTTCCTTTGTTTTTTCTGTCGCGGGGCGCCCTTTGACATACAATCATAGGATTTGAAGGGATAAAGGCCTGAAAAAGCGGAGGAATCCGGGGAAAAATTACGGCTGATTTGAGGATCCGGACATCCCGGCGTGGAGCGGAGTTGAACGGAGCGTTAAGGAGAGGTATTTTGCCGACCAAACTCTCCCAAAAACCCCGCGATAGAGAAAACGCTGGCCGGTCAGCTCTTCAGCAAATCCACCAGGGTAAAGAGCGTGGTGTTTTCCACCTGATCCCGTCTTCCTGTCACGATAAGGAGGTACTGGCTGCCGGGCTGGAAACCATGCTGTGAGGTATCGACCGTCCACGACCACATGTTTGCGCCACATCTTCCGGGGCTGACTGCGACCGTAGCGGCGACCCCCCCGCTGCAAGGGTTCACCGAATCATATGAGGGTGGAGTTTCTGTTTTTGCACAGGGTTGAAAATTGGAAGACATTACGGTAAGGGAGAGATTTTCCCCTGCTGCCATGTTCGTGGTTCCCGTAAAGGTGATCCAGTCCCCGGCCGCGTGATTGGCCACGGGATCGATGGTAATTATTGGGACATTCGAGACATTTCCTGAACCGGACATCAGAGGGCAGGGGGTTGAATCCGGGAGTTCCAGCGATGCAGGGAGAGACAGGGGGACGGCAAGGGTGCTCGCATTTCCCGGGAGGGAATTTTGCCCGGATGAGGGGGTGATACAGCCGCACGCAAGCACCACGCACAGGAGAATGAGTATAACCGCACAAAGGGGGCCAAATCCTCCCTGCAGCAGGCAGAGAGTATTGTTTGATACAGGGCGGGCGGGCATCACTTCTGTTTTCCTATTTTTAATTTATTTTTCATTCCATATACTTTTCCTGTAAAAAAAGTTAGTCCTCCAGCGAGGAGGGGAACCGGTGGTCGTATGCAAGACCGCCGGGGTAAACCCGGTAATATCTCCAGCCGCAGGCCGGGGAATATACCCAGATCATGATCCGGCAGTGCAGCCGGGCGGCCATCGGGCAGAGATATTCCACGGCACCGGGGTAATCGGTGCGGAGCCGGGCCGCGCTCGGGACCGGCTTTCTCGCGCTGATGACAAGCACGAGCAGCGGGTCATCCTTACTGAACGCGATGATGCTGACCGGCAGGGGCGATTCGGCGAGCCGGACCGGGACATACCCGTGTGCGGCAAGGATCTTGAGTGCTTCATGGACGTGGGCAGTGTTCCTGCTGTACCGCTGAGCGGTACCTGCCTCATTCCCTCCCGGGGCAGTGTGCAGGATAACGGTTATTTCACCTGCGACTGCTTCGCAGGGGTTAATCCGGTTGCTGTACGAGGCACCGGATGCAAGAGCACCCGGGGCAATCACATCCTGTTCGTTGATTTCTGTTGTCATGGGGAATCCTCCGTTTCTATTCTGGCCCGTGACCCGGGGCCAGGGTACCCTCAAGGGAATGGCAGGAAGGCAGGCGTACTCTAACCTGCCCGTACGCAAAACAAACGCCGACCCGGTAAACGAAACGTGTACTATCGCCAGGGCATACGCTGCCAAGCGATCACAAACCCATAACAACCGGACCGGCGGTCAACGACGTATAAGAAGAGAGGCGGGTGAAAGGATCCCGGCCCGGGCACCCGACGGTACTGCCCCGGCACCGGCAATCAGGTACAATGTTGCTTTTCCGTTCTCAAAGAGCCCGAAGAGGCCGCAGGTCAGGGTCATGAGGACAAAGCAGGTCTTCGCGAAGCGGCGGGCGGCCTTCTTCGGGTACCCGATCTTCGCGAGCTTCCTCGTAACCTTGGTGCAGAAATCCAGGCTCATAGTGATTATTCTTAAAATGATAAGGGATATTATATAGTCTGCGATAGATTCGAATATTTTGGTAGTTATTGGGGGGATCAGAGGCTGAAACAGGGCCGGATGGATATAACCGGGAGGTTAGCTGAATGGGGGGGCGCTGGTAAGTTACGGTAAATTTTGAGATTACAATGTCATTGGATCCATTTTTGTAAAAAAATCGAATTAAGAAGTCCTAAATAGTATAAAATTATTAGAATGACATTAATGATTAATAGAAAATCTAAGGGACTATTAAAGGTTTTTATTAGTTCTACATTCCGAGACCTTCAAGCCGAACGACAACAATTATATGAAAAATTGAGTGAATCTATTAGCCCAGTGGGAATGGAATTTTTCATTCCTGATGGGAAGACATCTCATGAAATCTCATTGCTGGATGAGGATCAAGGATTAAAGAACTCAGATATAGTAATTTTTTTAATTTCCCCATATTATGGATCGCTGATTGAAAAATGTAATATTCCCACTTGTAAAGCGGATTGTCCCTTAAAAAATGGAACGAAACAAAAAATTTCATACACACATTGCGAATTTAAATTTGCCAAAGCGGAAAATAAGCCATTTTTGATATATCGTTTTGATGCAGAGTCTTGGGATTTACTTCAACCCCTATACCAAATGGAAAAAATTGATTGGGATAGTAATAATCCAATTTTTAAATTGAAGACGGTTGAAGAGATTAAAAAATTGCACGCTGCGAAAGATTATATTATTGATTTTAAAAATGAAATTGGCTCAATATTTGGCCCAAATTTGAATAGTGAATCAATATCTTTGATATCTGAACATTTAGCGGAAAATATTGTAAAGTGGTATTATGAGGGAAGGATTGCTTTCCAAGAATTTTATGGACGAAAAACGGAATTAAAACAACTTATAGAAAGAATGAATGAAAGTATTGAGGTCTATGGGGTTGGTGGAATCGGAAAAACCACCCTCATCCATGTGGCACTTCTAATACAAATGTTAAAAGGGAGAAAGATACTTGCCATTGGGAAAAAACAATCTTATCTTTCAGGATCCGGGTATAATTTGTTTAAGGAAAAATGTCCGAATGTAATGTATGAGATTACAACGGATAGAATCACACTTAATGATATAATTGATGCACTTAAATTTAGAGAGGTCCATAAGATAGAAGGATTAAATGATAAAATTCAGTTAATCCTATCAAAAATTACTACAGACAAATATTTAATTTTTATTGATGATTTTCATCTTGCAGATCAAACTGTCAGACAATTAGTAAAGGAATCCAATAATTTTATTATTTCCGCAAAAAAGAAAAGTGGCATTACACGAAATGAAGTCCCCTTATTGGGGATTAATGATCCTGAAAGAAGTGCATTAATTAAATTGATCTCTCAAAGATTTGGTAAAAACTTAAAACCGCAAGATATCCAGAGAATTTCTGATTTTTCTGAAGGGCATCCAATAACAATGGAAATATTGATAAGGAATATAGAAATTATAAATTTTGAAAAGTTAAATGACTATAAAAAAGACGTCTTGGATTTTTCGAATTCCGAACAAGTGGAAGAATTTATCAATCGTGTTATAGAGGGTATTCTTTCAAGAGAGGCATTCACCCTTTTAAAAAATATAGCTATGATAAATACTGTTATCGAATCAAATATTAGTCTGTATGTAGTTGAAAAGGCATTTAGAGATCCACCATCCGCCAAATATTTTGTCGAATTAATTAATTCAGGAATACTAACCAAAAAGGGGAATGAGGAGGGGTCATATCTTTTTACCTTTAAACACATCCAGGATGCAGTTCGTGAAGATACCGAGCAATATAATAAAAGCGCATTATCGTATTATGAGAGTAAAAGAATCTGGCTAAAAAAATTTACAATTGATGATGAAATTGAGAGATTTTCTCATCAAATAAAATCACGTAGCTCCATTAATTATTTAAAAACATTCAATAGATTGGCGAGTAAAGTTAGTCCAATAAATTTTGGATATAAAAAGCTTATTGAAATTGGACTCTCTCTAAAAGAACGAACAACAATAGATGATGAGAAAGCAACACTATGTAATAATATAGGAATATTAGTTGGGGATTTAAATCATTATCGAGATGCTAAAGATTTGTATAAAGAGGCCATTGATATATATCGAAGATTATCAGAACGAAATCGGGAATCATATACTTCCAATCTTACCACTGCTTTAAATTGTCTTGGAAATTTATACTTGAATATAAACAAACTTGATCAGGCAAAAGAATGTTACGAAAATGCCTTAAAATTGTTGAAGGGTCTAAACAATAAAACAATAAATTCTGAATTGGGCCAAATATCTAGCATTCTCACAAACTTAGGGATCGTTTATTCATCAATTAATAGACCTTATGATGCAAAAAATTCCTTTTTAGAAGCATTGAGAATTCAAAGGATTATGGCTAAAAAAAACCCAATGGGACATTTACCTACAATTTCAAAAATTATAATGAATTTGGGCAATTTATCCTCGTTTTTAAATGATTATGCGGATGCGCTAAAGAAATATAAAGAAGGCGTTAAAACTGCAAAAACACTAGCGAAAAATAACCCTGCCCAATATTTAATTTTATATGGGTTATCTCTAAATTCAATAGGATCATTATACGATCGGTTACATAACGATAAAAAAGTTGAAGAATATTTTACGTTATCCGTAAACATTCTAAAGGATTTATCCGAAAAAAATCCTGATGCTTATCTACCAGATTATGTTCAAATTTTGACTAATTTTGCGAATTATTACTTAAAATCAAATGATATTGTAAAAGCCACAAATTATGCAGAGACTGCCTTAAATCAGGCAAAAATTTTGGCAAAACGATGTCCAGTTGCATACAACCCATTACTTGCTCAAATACTCATAGTCTATGGGGACCTGTTTTCCCAACTTAATCGTCCCGATCATGCCTCCCAATTTTACAATGAAAGTTTGGTATTATTATTGGAATTAAATCAGCAAAGTCCCGGAGCATATGTTAATAATATATCAAGTGTCCTACTTCAACTAGGAACGACGTATGAACAATTGAATAAATATTCAGATTCGCAAACAACATTAGACGAATGTTTAAACCTACGTACGAAACTTGTAACGTTATGTCATGATGCTTATCTAGATGATTATAATGATGTTTTATTGGCACAAATTTGTTATAAAGAAAAACAAAAAGATTTCAGTTATGTCGAATCTTTAAAAATATGTGAGGACTATGCGCGAGAATTACATAGTAAGTGCCCTCAAGCTTTCAAATTAAAGTTAGTGAACATACTCCAAATCAAGGGTAGATTGTATGCAGTACAGCATAACCCCCATTATAATATTATATTTAACGAATGTCTTCAGCATGCAGATGATCTAATAAAAATATCCCCAAATTCATTTACGCCGTATTATGGTGCACTTAATTCGTGCATCGGGTATTGCCATATGATTAATAATAATTTTGTTGAAGCTGAAAAATATTTGACTCGATCATTATCAATTTTAAAGGTTGGGTACATGAATTATCCAGATGTTTTTAGTATTGACTACTCAGATGCCCTAAATAATTTTGGATTATATTATTTAATTCGGAATCTCCCGGACGAGGCTGAAAAGTATTTGCAGGAGGCCCTACAAATTCGAGAGGATTGGACAAAAAAATGTGCTATATCATATAGTGCGGACTACTCAAATTCATTGAACAATATGGGTTACTGTAAACTTCTTCAGCAATTATCTAATGATGCAGAAATCTACTTAACTCGATCACTCAATATCCAAAAAGAACTAATTTTAACGAATCGAAATATTTTTAGCGAGGAGTATGCCCGACTGAAACGAAATCTTGGCAAATTGTACCTTGTAAAGAATAATTACCCCGAATCCAAAATTCATTTTGAAGAATCAATAAAGATTCAAAAAGAATATACAGAAAAATATCCGGATATATTCAAAATTGACTATCGAGAAACTTTAATTGCATATTCCGAATTACTTTCAAAGATGGGAATATCCGATGAATTAAGTAAGGTGACGAAATTGATAGAAGAATGTTGAAAGGAACATTATCGATTTGTAACCTTCCCCACTAGGTACATCAAGGTTAGCGTTGATTGAATGCCACCCCCCGTTCATCACGCTCAGGGATCCCCCTTCAAAAAAATCGATCACCACCCTCCCCCCCATTTAGGGGTCTGCAAAAAAATTGGCCGGACCCCCTTGACCCGATCATAAGGGGGACCCCCTTTGCATCTTCCAGTTTCAAAACCTTTGTTTCCACTGAAGTATCAGACGAGAGGGGATCGGGGGTCCCCCTTTACTCAAGGATCAAGGGGACCCTCTTAATGTGATCATAAGGGGGAATCCCTTGCAAAATTCGCGTATCGAACATACCCCCTCCGGCCCGTTTGGGGGTCTGCACAAAAATAAGCCGGACCCCCTTGAGCCAATGTGAAGGGAGGGCTTGATCCGGAAAACGGCAGGAATCTGAAAACAGGGGTCTTTATATTAATTCAAAAATAAAGATTCTGCGACGGAAAGAAAAACCCTTCTTAACGATTCGGATCAGTGACACCCATGGCGAGAATCATGCTCCAGAAAAACCCCCGGTTTGCCAAAATTCTGTTTGTCATTTTTATGGGCCTTGCCCTGTTCTGCGGAGCAGAACTGTACCTGTCCATGTCCGGCTCCCTCACCCCGGAAGCACTGATCCAGTCGATTACGATCTCCCCGGCAAACTTCCTCTTCCTTGCCGGGGGCCTTATCTGCCTTGTGATTGCAATTGGCAGCCTGCTCCTGTTTTCGGAATCTGATATCTCAATTTCGTCCCGGCAGGATGTGCTGGTACAGCGGGCGAATATGCGGTACGAATGGTGGAAGGAACGGTACAATGCCGAGATGCATCAACCCCCGGACTACACCTTCGACCGCAGGGATCTCGTGGACCGGGGAAATTTTTACCTCAGGATCTGGACGCTGTACATGGCATGCATGGGGATCATCTTCCTTGTCATCTGGTCGGATACCATGACCGAGAGCCCGGCTGCCCAGTATACGCTTGTCGGCATGATCATCGCCCTGCTTCCGGCCAGCTGGCTCCAGATCCGTTATACCCGGACTGCCGGGATGGTCGTGGGATATGGGGGCATAACAGAGGGTAACGCGTTTAAGTTCCTTGCCACTATCCGGGGCGGTCGTGGCTCCGGGCCCATTGGCATGGCCACAATGATTTTTGCCATCTTTGCCATGGGAATCATCTTCAGCGGCACGTTGTATTATCATCTCACCCTTTACGACCTGTTTACCACGTACATGTTCGTGCTCATCTTTGGGTTTCTCATAACCCTGGGAATTACGTACGCCAGATTCAGGCTCAGGGATGAGGTCGTGGAGAGGCCGGGGGACTAAAAACACATCCGGATCTCCCGGGTCAGCACCTGCGTTACGGAGAGAAAACGGGAGAGCGGTGGTCGCATGCGGTGGGAGGTTACCTCCGGGTCAATTGGATTTGAGGAGGTCCTCGCCCCCTTACTGCCCGCCCGAATAACAGACCTCGGGCCTGCCCCGCACGGTCACGCTCAGGGAAAGCGCCGGACAGGTCAGGTCCGAATCCCACTTCGCACACTCTTCTTTCCTGCACCGCAGCAGAACCGGACCCCGGCCGTGCCGCAGGGGCCGGCCGGTCTCTGCCGGGTCGCTGCACCAGTACTTCACGTCAGCCATGCATACCAGAACGGCAGGGGATTAGAAACCCTTTGGGTATGGGGAGGGTGAAAGTGTGGGGGAGAAGCGGGGTCGGATCCCGTGTCTCTCTCCTTATCTCCTCTTATGGAACACGGCCAGTGCGCCTGCCACGCCAGCGGCAAGGACCACGACTTCGGTACCAAGGGGTGACGCGGTTGTTCCCGCAGCTGCCGGTGCTGACGCGGTCGTGGCTGAAGGAGCAGTCCCGGCCGGGACCGGCACAAGGCTGATATCCGCCGTGCTGACCTGTCCGGGCGTGGCGCTCACCTGCTGTGAGGCAGGCTGGTACCCGTCAGCATCTACCGTGAGGGTGTGCTGCTGACCGCCCGAAACATCGTCAAACTGTACACTCCAGGTGTCCGCCGCCGGGCCGTTATTGACCTGGCACGTCAGCTTATCAAGGCAGACTTCCGTAGATGCGGGTGCGGGGGAGATATAGACATGGAGTGTACCGGTCGATGAACCCTCGGTTTCGGTCTCGGTTGCGATGGGCGAAAGGTAGATGCTGCGGGTCACATCGTAGCAGTTTGCAGCCACGTACACGGTGTCGGTATAGTCCTCGTAGCCGGCGGTGTTGTACACCCGGATCGTGTGGTCCGTACCGCAGGCAGGTGCACCGAAACTCGTACTGCTGTACCCGTTGAGGGTGCCGACATTTACCTGGCAGGAGCTGTCAAGGCAGACCGTCCCGCTGCCCGGGTGAACAAAGATCCAGACATAATTGGTGGCCGACACGGTCCCGGCAAATGCGGCAAGCAGAACGATGAGCAGAACGATACAGCGAGGGTCCGTGGACTTCATAAGGGATAGTATACAGGACTGTTTAATAAGAGTACTGAAATGGTGCGGATGGAAAGAGCGGCAGATGCCCCGTGCAGGACCAGGATCTCACGATTTCCAAACGCATTTAAACCCGGCTCCCCATAGGGAAAAATCAATGAAAGCCGTTCACACCTGCTGTCTCTTCGTCCTGCTCCTCTTGTCTGCCCTCATCTGCTGCTGTGTCACTTCGCAGCCCGCGGTCACAGCAAATGTCACGCCGGCCGCTGGCGCCAGCGTGAATACGTCCGGGGTATCGCCCACCGCGACGCTCTTTTCTGATGCCCGCCAGATGAAGACCATCGGTATCATCGGCGGGGTTGGCTGGTCGTCTTCGGCAGAATATTACCGGATTATGAACGAGAAGGTACAAAGTGAGCTTGGCGGGGACAACTCTGCCCAGATCCTGATGTATTCGATCCAGTTCGGGGAGTTCTCCGGGCAGGAACGGCTTGCAGAAGCCGGGAACTGGACCCCCTTAAACGCAACGCTCGTAGACGCCGGCATGCGACTCAAACGGGGAGGCGCCGACTTTATTGTCATCGCCTCGAACACGCTCAATTCGCGGGCCGATCTTATCGAGCAGTCAACCGGGCTTCCGGTGCTCCGGATCTATGATGTGACCGGCGCAGCGGTAAACAAAAGCGGTCTTAAAAAAGTGGCGCTGCTGGGCACAAAATATACCATGGAGGCACCGTTCTATCGCGATACCCTCAAGAACAAGTACGGTATCGACGTTGTCGTTCCCAATGCGACCGAGCAGGACTACATCAATAACGTGATCTTCGACCAGCTGGTCCGCAATGATATCCGGAACGACTCGCGGGAGGGGTATATCCGGATCATCAACCGGCTCGTGGACGAGGAGGGCGCACAGGGGGTTATCCTGGGCTGCACCGAGATCCCGCTCCTGATCAACCAGAGCGACGTGAATGTGCCGGTCTTTGACACCACCCGGCTCCACGCCGAAGCTGCGGTCGATTATGCCCTAAGTAACGCAACCACCATAAACTGAACATCGTCCGGGGTGACCTACCGGCATGTTCCTGCCGGGCCTGTATCCATTTTTTTTATGAAATTACCGGGAAACACACATCCCTTGAGACCGGCTTTCCGGCCACCGGCGTAAAAACGATATTTGGATCTCTGGTACTCTCTATAAACTATTGATTAAAATTCTGGATTTATTTATATACGATCCGAAATTAATCTAGTGAAGCACAGCACCCCACAGGTACACCGGCACCGGGCGATACGAAATGACAGTCCAGGTCTTTATTGTCGACGACGACGACATTGTCGCCCATTTAATCGAAGAAGTGCTCACCAGGAACGGCTACCTTATTGCCGGGCGGGCGGTCAACGGGGAAGAGGCCCTCCGGATGATCCCAAAAACCTCCTGCGATGTAATTCTCATGGACATCACGCTTGACGGCAGGATCGACGGTATTGACATCGCAAGGATGCTTGCCACTACGCTGAAGATCCCGGTCATCTTTGTCACTGCAAACTTTGACAAGGAGATCCTGGAACGGGTAAAGATGCCCACCACGTTTGGCTTCCTCACAAAACCGTTTACCATAAAAGACCTGGTCGCAACCATCGAGATCGCCCTTTTTAATTTCAAAATGCGGGGAGGAACTCCCCACCTTGCCGAGCCAAAAACACACACCCCGGCACTCCCAAAAGAGCCCGTTGCGGTATCTGCGGCCCGTGCGGCAGATACCGTAAAGCACAAAAAAGAGACCAGGAAAACGCTCAAAGACCTCTACACCTATGGTCTGGACCACCAGGCAAAGGGCAATTACGACGCGGCCCTGCAGTACTTCACCGAGATCCTCAAAAACAACCCCTCCGATGTTGCCATCTGGGCGGAGAAAGGAGATGTGCTCTACAAGCTCGGGAAGAGCGAAGATGCGCTTTGCGCTGTGGACACCGCCCTTGGGATAGAACCGGCAAACGAGTACGCCATCTGCAAGAAATGCCGTATTTTAAGCGACATGGGAAAGAACATGGAGGCGCTTGTCCTCATCGAGAACGCCCTTAAGGTGATCCCCGACAAGTACGCCACCATGGTGGAAAAAGGCAACATACTCCATGGAATGGGAAGGGAAGAGGATGCCTTCCAGACCCTGGACGCAGCGATCGCGATGGACAAGAAGTCCGGGTACGCCCTTGGCGCAAAAGGGAGGATCCAGGGCGAGCTCGGGATGGACAAGGAAGCGCTTGCCACCTTCGGGCGGGCGCTCAACCGGGAGCCAAAGAACGTCTCCCTCTGGCTTGACCTTATCCGGATCTTCGAGCAGAAGAAGAACAGCCACCTGGCGTTAAACATCCTGCAGCGGGCGCTCGAACAGAACCCCGAAAACGAGATCCTGGCCGCAAAACGGGAGAAGATCCTCCACAGCAGCATCCCCGGCTAAAAAGGGGATCCCCTCCCTTGCACGGTTCTCAAGCAAATTTTACCTGTTCCATTACCCCTTTATCCCTGCACATCCCCCGGGGTGATGGATCATGAAGCTCCTGATGTTCGACACCAACGAGTTCTGGTATAAACCGTTCCAAAAGACCCTGGAGACCGCACAGACCGCAGTAGACGAGGCTGCGTTTGCCGACTCGCTCGTGATATTTGTCAACGTGGAAGAAGAAGACGAACTCCAGAAGGACAAGAGCATCAGGAAGGCAGCAGAAAATATCCTGTGGCTTGCAAAAAAGACCGGACGGACAAAGGTAGTGCTCCACTCGTTTGCCCATCTCTCCGAGAGCAAGTCCGGCATTGGATTTGCCGAGGCAGCGCTCCAGGGGATCCGGGACCGGCTGGCGGCAAAGGGGCTTACGGTCGCCATCACCCCGTTTGGCTATTTCCTCGAATTTAAGATCCACGTGAAAGGCGAGTCTCTGGCAAAGGTCTGGAAATCGGTTTAGGGCTGCCGGGGCAAAAAGGGTCCGTCTTTTGTTTTCAGGATCACGTTTGGTCCGCGCCGGGCAAGGAGCGGGACGCATGCGGTAAACCAGAGACCGGCCACCAAAGCCGGGACAACCAGCACCACCGGGGCCGGGAGAAGGGGCCCGGCCCGGGCAAGGGCTGACTCGGCAAGCCCGTACAGGGCAAGCGTGGAGATCACCCCGAAAACAGCGATAGTACCCCGGTGCAGGGAACTCGCCGGCGGGATCCACCCGCCCTGCCGGCGCAGGAACTCGTACCCGAGCAGGCTCCCAAGGACAAGGCCGGCCGACTGCCACGCGGTGATCACCTGGACCGGGTTGATCGGGACTCCCGTCTGGCTCATGGCGGTTGCCGCCCATTCCTGAGGGAGCTGCCAGCCGGCAAGGGAATAGTACGCAGGAAGTGCACAAAGAAGCGGCAGGGCAGAAAGAACGAGGATCCCAACCATCCTCCCCCGCGGGCTGAGCCCGGCAACAAAAGCATCAATTTTCGGCGAGAAGTACAGGAACAGGAGCAGGACAAGCGCCCCGAATGCAAGTCCCCCCACCACGTCGAGGACAAAGTGGACACCGGCAAAGATCCGGGCAGACACCGTCAGGCCTGCAAGCACCACGCAGGCAAGGACGATCCAGTACCTCCGGACCGTGGCTGCCATATAGCCGTACACCACCGTGCTGCACATCGCACCTCCTGAGGGAAACCCAAACGAGGGCAGGGAGGAGTAGGCCTTTACTGCCAGGGAGACCCAGTACGGGCGGGGAAGATGGAAGAAGAGCTTGAGGGCCTCGTTAAGGCCAGAGGCAAACCCGAAGAGCACGGCAAGCCGGATGCCGTACTTCGGGTGGAAGCCCAGGTACAGCAGGACCACCACCGTAAGGTATACGGGCGCAGAGTCCAGGAACTTTCCTGCCGCAAGAATGGTGGTCAGGAGGGGCGAGAAGTGCTGTGCGGCAACATTGAGGCCGGGATCGAGAAGCAAAAAGGGGGCCATGGGTCAGTACTCCGTATGCCGGGAAAACCGTATGCGCCGCCCCGGTCCGTTATACCCTTTATCTTTCGGGGAACTCATTAAGCATACCCTTGTGTGCAGGCATTTTTGCACAAAAACCATCCCGGCGGGTTTCATATACCATCGCTCCCCCGTATTCCTATAGGAGAACGGGAGGGCACAGATGGATAACGACCTGGAGAAGATGGCGGCGCAGTGCAGGACTTTTACCAAAGAGATGGTGGACAACCCGTACCGGGGGCTTGCCACGTTCTTTGGCCTGCCGTACACCGAATCGCTCGACAACCTCGACATTGCGCTCATCGGGGTTCCCATAGATCTGGGAGTCACCGACCGGAGCGGAACCCGGATGGGCCCGAGGGCATTGCGCAACGAGTCCCGGGGCGTCGGAGCCTACAACCACTGCACCCGTTCGACCCCCTGCACGGCACACCGGATCGCTGATGTCGGAGACGTGCCCTTCCGTTCGGTGTACCGGATCGAAGAAGCGCTGGACGATATCTCCGCGTACTACCGCGGGATTGCGGCAGCCGGAGTCACCCCCGTGACCGCGGGAGGGGATCACTCGATCACCTTCCCGATCTTACAGGGCCTTGCCCCAAAAGAGAAGGTCTGCCTGGTCCACTTCGATTCCCACTGCGACACCGCCCCACCGATCCATGGCTGCGGGTACACCCACGGTTCCCCGATGAAAAACACGGTGGAGGCAGGGCTTGTGGACGCTGAACACTCCCTCCAGATCGGGATACGGGGCTCAAGCGAACCACTCTGGGAATTCTCCTCTGCAAGCGGTATGCGGGTGATCCACATCGAGGAGTTCTACGAGATGGGCTGGAAAGGCGCAGTAAAAGAGATCCACGACCTTGTCGGTGACAGCCCGGTGTACCTCTCTTTTGATATCGACTGCCTTGACCCGGCCTTTGCCCCGGGCACTGGGACACCGGTCGCCGGCGGCATGTCCACGTTTGAAGCGCTCCAGATGGTGAGGGGAATGCAGGGCCTGGATGTCATCGGCGGCGACCTCGTGGAGGTCTCCCCACCCTACGATCATGCGGGTATCACCGCCCTTGCCGGGGCGACCCTCCTCTTTGAGATTCTCTGCCGTGCGGCCGAGGCACGGGAACGCCGGGGGGCCTGAAAAAACCTTTTTTGCCGGTAGCAATACGGGCAGAAAATGCCTCCGCCGGCACATTCTGCACTTATGCCAGCGTGAGCGCCCGGTTCATGACAACTGCTGCCACAAGCCAGACCGAAAATGCCCCGCCGAAACTGGGGGCCAGCGGATAGCGGCCCATAAGGAAGTAGAGAGCAAGCAGGAAGAGCAGGGTGGGGATCGCAAACCAGAATGCCCCGATTGCAAGCTGCCGGCCAACCTCCTGCCCGGCCCCGGTGGAGGTAAAGAGGATGGCAAGCGTTGTGATGATAGGGGCGGCGGCCAAAAGCCCACCGTATTTTGGGTCAAGATGCTCGGCAAGGACAGTCACCCCTACAATAACGCTTCCTCCGATGATGAACTTCAGGGCAAGGTAGAGGTAGTCCATGGATATACCTCCATTGATCGGCCAAAAAGATATATCCGTCGAAATGCGGGAGGCCGGCCCACACCCCGGCCTGATCCGCCATCATCCCTTTTCAGTCGTATTTCCTAATGAGAGCCGGGTTCCGGCACCGGATCAAACAGCAGACCAGGAAGCCACCCCTTCTCTAATGCATCCATGATCATCTGCACCCCCCGGCAGCGGGAGCGGTGTCTGAGGCAAGCGTGGTGTTACAGGCAGCCGGCGGGGCGGTAAAACTGTTGCAGATCGCTTCCTTATACGCTTCGGGTGTACGGGCACCGTTGTACGTGACCCCGTTGATGACCAGCGTCGGCGACCCCTGTGCACCGGCAGCATCTGCTGCAGCCTCATCGGAGGCAAGGGTGCCAACCGATGCGTTCCCGGCAGCGCACGAGGTTATAGCCCCGTCATCCATCCCGAGCGATGTCGTCAGGTTCTGGCGGCAGGCCGAAAGTGCTGCGCTGTTCCCGGCAAGGGGATAGCACTGTTCATCAAAGCGCTCCAGGTACACCCAGTACTGCGCTGGGTACTGCTGGTTGATGCAGACCTGCCGCAGGTCTTCCTGTACTTCGGCGGGGCCATGCAGGGACTGGACCGAAGCAGGGGTGGAACCGGTCACCGAAGAAATATACCGCACATGGAAGTCAGCATCGGAACCCAGCAGATCGGCCACCGGCTTCATGGCAGTCTCTGCCTGCGTACCGTACGGGCAGAAGGACATCACGTACAGGTCAACCTCCGGCCGGGCAGATTTGCTGGCCGCTGCCGGGGAGGCTGATCCGGAGGACCCGGGCAGGGGCGCACTCATATTGATCGCGTCGGTAAAAAGGAGGCCGCAGTCGCCCGAGGCATAGACGGTCACATTCTCCGAGGAGTAGGTGATATCCACCGAGTACACACCGTGGTTTTCCCGGACACCCACGAGACTCGCGGTATTCCCGGGCGTGATCTGGTTTGCGTTGATGTACTGGACAATCTTCTCGCCGCAGGCCGTCGGGGAGATCCCCGGGGAAGCAGCAGCCGTGCCGG
The DNA here is from genome assembly GCF_000017625.1 of Methanoregula boonei 6A8. Lineage (NCBI taxonomy): Archaea > Methanobacteriati > Methanobacteriota > Methanomicrobia > Methanomicrobiales > Methanoregulaceae > Methanoregula > Methanoregula boonei. The sequence goes on from NC_009712.1 coordinate 2,113,085, forward strand.
CAGGTACGAAGATACCGGAGCCGGCCAGGAGGAGTGCCACAAGGACTCCTGCAACAAAAGCCACTACGGCAAGGGTCTTTGGTCCAAAAAAAGTGGTATGGGGGGTATCCCGGGGAGATCCCCCGGCGTGAGGTGATGCCTGACCTGGTTCCTGTGGCATGGCTGATTCCGGAATAGCATTTCCCAGCGCATCAGATAAACTGTGACCTTTTCATAAAATGCCGGGATCTGCCATGTAACCCCAAAAGAGCAAAAAAGGTAGTACCGGACTTTAATAGTGTCTCTCGATAGTGCCCGGACCAGCCCCGCGCAGACAAGGACCGTCCCTCATTCCCGGTGAAGCACGTACTGGAATATCCACGCCGCACAAACCGCCACCGAGCTCCCGATGATCACCTCAACAAACCGGTCAGCCGCGTTGATCACCGGGGGGATTGCGGGATTGAGCGCCGAGATCACCATCACGATACCGACCGTTAAGGCCGCAAGCCGGAGGTGGTCGGGGATCCTAAGGAGAACACAGACAAAGACCACGATCCCGATGAGAATGCCCATGCCTGCAAGGGAAAACGGGAAAAACGTGAGGTACACGGCAGAGAATACGGCGCCGATAAAGGACCCGAATATCCGCAGCCACGCCGTTTTTATCGTGGATGACCTGGTGTCCTGCAGAACTACGATGGCAGAGATCAGCGCCCACAGGGCCCCGATCATCACCGAATCCGAAGACCCGGGGAAGTGCGTGGAAATGATGAGGGCAATCGAGAACGAGATGGCCGCAACCAGGGCAAACTGGACTGCAGTCAGGAGCGCGGCCGCACATTCCCGCAGATATCCGGCCACCCTGCCGGGGTTTCCTGCACTGCTTTTGCTGCCGGACATATTCATCGTCCCTAGATGGGGAACGGGAGAATACTAATGTTTCTCCCCGAAGGGATGGCAACTGCCGGCTGTTCCCGCCTGGAAATCCATTTTTTTATCGTGTCCGTAACGCGGAAGTGTAGGTTTTAAATGACAATAAGTAAAATATATATTACATAATCCCGAGAAAGGCCGGATCCGTCTCTGCCGGTGCTCTCCCCCGAGTACAGCAATGCAGGGAAAAAGGAAGGAGACCCGGAGGGATCAACGACAGGCGCATCCAGGATTCCCAAAAGGAGAGGAGTGCCGAGTCATGCCCGGATCCGGAACAACACGTTCTCCGGTTTAGTAACGGGTGGAGAGAAATACAGTGAATCCCCGTGGTGCCACCATGCGTTCAACTATAGTTTCCCCGGGAAGGGGTTATAAGAAGATGCGATGGGTGCTTGCAGGTATACTCCTGTTGCTGCTCATAGCGGGCGCGTATGCAGACAATTCAGGCAGTTCCAGCAGTACCTCAGGCATTTCCGGCAGCAGTTCGTCAGGTACTTCCAGCAGTTCGTCAACGAGCACGTCTGCCTCCACGGTCGATCAGGCAGCGCTGGTCTATGTCTCCAATGTGACCACGGACAGCGGGTCGTATTTCCCCGGCGATTCCGGGACGGTCTCGGTCACCCTGACCAATGGCGGGACAACGGCAATCGGGCTGGAGGATCCGACCCTGATCAGTCCCCACCTCGATATCCAGAAAAGCGACTGGGAGGGCATGACCTATGTGGGTGCCGGGGATACCATCACGTATTCCATCCGGTTCACGGTTCTGCCGCCGGATGGGACGTACGACGCCCTGTTTACGGTCGGGACACAGGGAGGCAACGCCATCCACTATCCGGTCGAAATCAACGTAGACTCCAATAGCCTTCTTGCCGCGGTTACCTCCCAGCCTACCTCATTTGCACCCGAGGCAGAGCAGAACGTGACGCTCACCCTGATGAACACCCGCTGCGGCGCGATCAACAACATCGTGATCACACCCGAAGGGACCGGTATTGTTGCCGACCCGGCCATGTACCTCATCCCCGCTCTTGCGTCCTCCAGTTCGTACTCGGACACCTTCGGCATCACCTCCCACCAGGCATCAAACCTCACGTTTAACATCAGTTACCAGGATGGCGACAACACCCATTACACGGACGTGGTGCTGCCGATCAATATCGGTGAGGACAAGACTGCCGCGGTTCCCGTCCTTAACGATGTGGCACTCACCACCTCAGGATCGGGATATGACATCACCGGGGATATCACCAATGCCGGGATCTCGGATGCCTACGGGGTGATCGTAAACGTTGCTTCCCCGGCAACCGGCACCGGGACCTATCCGGTCTATGCCATTGGCAGCATCGCCTCCGACGATTCCGGGACCTTCGAGCTGACCTTTACGACAAGCGATCTCTCCGCCGTGCCCGTGGTCATTACCTGGAAGGATGCTGCGGGCAACGATTACAGCCTCACCAAGACCCTCAACCTTGGTTCGTCTGCCGGAGCAGCCAACGTAACGGCGGGCAGTGGCTCGCGGGTGACTTCAGGAACCGGAACGGGCGGGAACTTTAATGGCGGTACCGGAGGCACGAGTCGTGGCGGCTATGGCGGAAGTTATGGCGGGCGCAGCAGCAGCAACAGCCTCTTTGGCGGGATCACCAGCGGCAGGGGCGCCGGGATTGCGGCATTCTATCCCCTCATTGCCGGTGTCGTGTTCCTGATTGCAGCGATCGTCCTGTGGACCAAGCGGAAATGGATCATGATCAAGCTGAAAAAACAGCAGTAGCGGGGCCGGAGATGACCGGTATCCTCTGTCGCCGAAATGCCTGCAGAACGGAGACTGATAACCGGGAGAGCAGCAGCGCCGGCACTGGGACAGGACCTGCCCTCATTCCCGGGAGGACGCCCGCATCCGGCCGGTGCCCGGCGGGAGGCAGGGTATGATCAAAGGGGACATCTTCTTTAACCTCGCAGTACGAAGCGTCCGCATCAATTTCCTGCGGTCGATGCTTGCCGCGATTGGCATTGTGATCGGCGTTGTTGCCATCTCCTCCATGGGGATGCTGGGCACCAACATGCAGCTGGAAGTAAAAGACCAGCTCTCGGCAAGCGCAAATACCATTGTCATTACCCCGGATGTGGTCCGTCTGGGGCCAACGGGTTTTGTCCCGGGCTCATCGTCATCATCCTCAACCGGGATCGATAAAGACGATCTGGCAAAAATCACCATGGCCACCGGGTCGAACGGCACGGTAATTCCCATCTACTCGACCAATACCGAGTTTACGATCAATTCAGTGGCGGGAAGGGGTTCGGTGTACGGGCTTAACCCGCTGGATATCCCCAAATTCCTCTCCTTAAACCAGTCGTATGGCAACGGGACCACCGATATCGGGGCAGGCGAGGTCCTTGTCGGGGCGGAAATCGCGCAGAACTTCAACCTTAAGGTCGGCACCCGCATCAGGATCGGCTCGTTTAATTCCGCATCCCGGCCCGAGCTCCGCATTGCCGGCGTGCTCCAGCCCCGGGGGACCGTCGCCGACGGTGTCTCAACCGATAACGGGATTGTGGTGAACAATAACTGGTATACCAACCAGTACGGCGGGGAGGACGAGTGGAGCCAGGTCAATGTGATCGTCAACGATGTGGACAACATCAGCGACATTGAATCAATGATCAGTGCGAAAGTGAACACCAATGAAAAAACGCCGGTCATCCGGATCCGGGACGCCACCTCGCAGCTCGCCACCGAGACCTCAGCCCTGAGTACCGTTACGACCTTTATCATGGCCATCGGCGGGATCTCGCTTTTGGTCGCTGCCGTGAGCATCTTCAACGTGATGATGATGTCGGTCTCGGAGCGGATCCAGGAGATCGGCATCCTTCTCTCGATTGGGACCGAGAAAGGGGAGGTACGGAGGATGTTTTTGTACGAAGCATTTATCCTTGGACTCCTTGGGGCCGGGGTGGGCGGTGCATGCAGCCTTGCCATCGGCTATACCGTCGTAGAAGCGATGATCGGGACAACCGCATATTTCTTCGAGCCTGCAAGTATCCTGTATGTCCCGGCAGCCATGCTCATCGGCGTAGTGGTCTGTGTCATCTCGGGCATGTACCCGGCCTGGCGGGCGTCCAACATGGATCCCATTGATGCGATACGGAGCGAAGAATAAGAAGCCCTGCTGCGGGTCACCGGGGTGTAACTTCGTGCCGGTTTGGGATCACCGGAGAAGCACCCCGGCTTTTTTCCCGCCGGGGATCACTGCCTCTTCGCGTACCCGGTCTGCCGGCCGGTTTCCGTCCAGGTTCTCAATCTTGGCCTGGATATACGGGGAAAAATGGCCCCGGTAGCGTTCCTGCAGCTCGGGAAGCATCCAGTCCTGTTCCGTTATCGTCTTCCTGCACCGGGGAGAACCACATGAACAGTCCATAGAAAAGACCATATCGCTTCCCACCGATTCCGAGACAGTCATGGCATAATCAAAGGTGATCTCCTCCCCGGCACGGATATCCCGCAGGGCAACCAGGAAGACCTGTCCCGAAAAACCGGCATTGGGATCGCAGCTGTGGTTAAAAAAATCCGTGTCTTCTGCCATGTCACCGGTCGGGCCAAGGACAAAGCGTTCCTCGATCTGCATGGTAAACCTCTGCATACCGGGGGGGATCTGGTACATCTCATCGATCAGCATGACCTTCCCCCCGAAGATCGCCAGTCTCTCGCCTTTTTTGATCTCCTCCCGGGCAAATATCCCGGAGCCTTCGGTATCGGAACTGCGTTTTTCAAGAAGGGGATTGAGCCAGCTGTTCGTATTCATGGGCACGCTCTTTTTTTAGGTACGTAGGAATGCATAGGAGACTGATCTTTCTTATCGGTTGTGGTAAAACGGCGTTATAGGGGAGCAAAAGAGGAGCCCGGATGCGTGGACTGCATCAGGGAACAATTCCCACCAGGCCGGATCGAAAAAATATGACGGGATAAGGGAGATCTTACACCGGCAGCGGGATCTTTGTTGCTTCCAGCGCACTTTCGATCGCAAGGATCTCGTCAAGCTGGGCCCTGGTGGACGGCCCGTTGGGTACCGCCTTGCAGCCGGATGCCTTACTGGTGGACTCTTCAAAGGTTCCGATCTCGCGGGCAAGCGCAATGGCATCTGCCTTGTCAAACCCGATAAGCGGACGGTACACCGGGATCTCCGCCACATCGGAGAGGACAACAAGGTTGTCGAGAGTCTGGCTGGCTACCTGCCCGAGCGACTCCCCGTTCACGATACCTTTTGCCCCCACTTCCTGGGCTACGGCCTGCGCAATCCGGTACATACGTCGTTTGCAGAAGAGACAGGTATACTTCTCCTGGTGGTTCCGGATCAGTTCCTCTTTTGCAGCTGCCAGGTACGAATCATGGATCACCCGGAGCTTCAGGTCCGGCTGGTACTGCCGCAGGATCTCTACCACCCGCTCGGCCCGGGCAAGCACGGTCTCGTCAAGGAAGGTCTCGAGTGCTACATAGATGGGGACGATCTTACAGCCCCGCTTCATCATCATGTACGTTGCAACAGGAGAATCGATCCCGCCCGAGACAAGGGCAACAAGCGTTCCCTCTACCCCGAGGGGAAGACCGCCCGCCCCCTTGATCACGGTATCGTACAGGTAGCACTCATCCTGCCGGATCTCGACATGGATCTCCACATCGGGAGTGGCGAGGTTTACCTTGAGATGCGGGAAGGCCTTTCTTACCTGGTCACCCAGTTCGATGGCCTTGTCGTTTGAGGAGAAATCGTGTTTTCCCACCCGTTTTATCCGGAGTGCAAAGGTCTTTGCCAGGGACAGTCCATGGGCCCGGCCATACTCGATAAGGGCCTCTTCGAGGGTAACCTCGCGGGGAACATGCTCAACCTCGGAGAACGAGACAATCCCAAAGATGTGCCGCAGTTTTACCGGGTCTGCATCACCGGTCAGCCAGATCCGGCCGCGTTCGTTCTTGATCCTGACGTCCGGCATCAGCTGCCGGATGTTGTTCATCAAAACGCGCTCCCAGTGCCGGCGCACCGGATCCGATTTTAAGAAGATCTCCGAGTACCTGACCAGCCATTTTTTCGTCATTGTAGTATCCCCCGGCAAACGCTTACCGGATCCTGGCCCGCCCTCATCACGGGTTCTGTCTCCCTACAAGGGTACTGATCGCATCGCTTGTAATAAGACCGATCACGTGCGAGTCGCCATCGATCACCGGAAGCGCGGAGATCGAGTGGGCCTCCATCTTGCGCGCCGCCTCGTCAACGGGCTCGTTCTCGGTGGTCGTGACCACGTTCCGGCTCATAATCTCGTCAAGCCACAGGAAATTGGAAGCCACCGCCTTTGCAATGTCCCACGAGGTCACGATTCCCACGAGCTGGCCGGCAGGGGAGAGAACCGGCAGGTGATTGACACCACTGGTGATCATCCGCCGGGCGGTAACCGCGATCGTGGTACCTTCCTCGATGCACTCCACGTTCCTCGCCATCACGTCACCTACGACAGTATGGGAGAGGAACCGGGAGATCAGGTAGTTGAGCTGCCCGGATTCAAGGAGGAACGCATCATGGCCGTAGTTGGACCGGATCTCGCAGTACTGTACCTCGCGCTCGTTCGTGGTAAGGGCGGTAACAATCTCCTGCGACTGGTAAGGAGGGTACAGCCAGTCCGAGGTAACGGAGATAACAAAGAACGCAGCCTTTGCCGCTGCAAGGCCGGTGGTCAGGGACCCGTCTTTGGTGAGATCAAAGTAATCGATGGCCTTGGTGATGTAGAGATACGAGTTTGCATCGAACCTTTTTGTGAACGTATCACCCTGGTGGTGGAGGTAGCTCTCGATGGCAAACTCGGTGGAGAAATCAAAGCCCACCTGCGCCTTTCCCTGGAGCGAGCGCCCGAACTTCGCGTGCATCGATTCATCGGAGAGGTAGGTGATGTGGCCCACCATCCGGGCAAGGGCGAGGCCATGGGCAGGGGTCTTTTTCCCGTAATAGTCCCCGCCACTCCAGTCGGGATCGGAGAGAATCGCCTTCCGGCCCACCTCGTTAAAGGCGATCTGCTGGGGGGTGGAGTAGCCGGTCGTGGCGATGATGACCGCCTTTTTTATAAGATCCGGGTAGGAGACAGTCCACTGGAGCGCCTGCATCCCCCCCATCGAGCCGCCTGCAACCGCATAGAGTTCGGGAATACCAAGGCTGTCAAGAAGAAGTTTCTGGGCGTTAACCATGTCCCGGATGGTCACCACCGGGAAGGTTGCGCCATAGGGTTTGCCCGTTTCGGGGTTGATGGTGGAAGGGCCGGTCGAGCCCTTACACCCCCCAAGCACGTTACTGCAGATAACAAAGTAACGCTCGGTATCAAACGCCTTTCCCGGCCCTACCACTGCGTCCCACCAGCCGGGTTTTGTTTCCCCGTTATGGAACCCGGCTACGTGAGCGTCGCCCGAGAGGGCATGGCAGAGAAGGATCGCGTTGCTCTTTTCCTTGTTGAGCCTGCCGTAGGTCTCGTAGGCAATCCTTATTTCGGGCAGCACCGCCCCGCTCTCCAGGGTAAAGGGACCGGGGAGGTCTGCGTACTGGGTCGTAACGATGCCTAGCGAGCCACGAAGCATACTCATACCCTAGACTTGGGCAAGGGCCTGATTAAGGTCTTCGATGATATCCTCGATATCCTCAGTACCGACGGAAAGGCGGACGGCATCCGGAGTAACGCCGGTCTTGGCCTGTTCCTCAGCGGTAAGCTGCTGGTGGGTGGTGGTTGCCGGGTGGATCACAAGGCTCTTTGAATCGCCGATATTAGCGAGGTTACTGAAGAGCTTGAGGGAATCGATGAACTTCCTGCTTGCGGTCTCCCCACCCTTGATCCCGACACCGACGAGGGGGCCGAAACCGCCGTGGAGGTATTTCTTGGTTAAGGTGTGGCTGGGGTGCTCCGGGAGCCCGGGGTAGTTGACCCATGCGACCTTGGGATGACCTTTGAGGAACTTTGCAACGGCAAAGGCATTCTCGGAGTGGCGTGGCACACGCAGGTGGAGGGTCTCAAGGCCGATAAGGAAGAGCCAGGCGTTAAACGGGCTTAAGACTGCTCCCGTATCCCGGAGCAGTGAAACCCGGATCTTGAAGATGAAGGCAACGTTTCCGAGGCCGGGGAAGTTCCCGAACGCATCCCAGTATTTGAGGCCGTGGTAGCCCGGGTCCGGTTCGGTGAACTCGGGGAACTTGCCGTTGTTCCAGGCGAACTTGCCCGAATCAACGATCACGCCGCCGATGGAGTTGCCGTGGCCGCCGATGTACTTCGTGGCCGAATGAACGACAATGTCTACGCCATGGTCAATCGGGCGGACAAGGCCGACACCGGTGGTGTTGTCCACAACCACCGGGATGCCATTGTCGTGGGCGATCTTTGCAATCGCTTCAAAGTCAGGGGTATCGAGTTTCGGATTACCCACGGTCTCGGCATAGATGGCACGGGTCTTGGGAGTAATTGCATTCCTGAACGCCTCGGGCTTGGTGGAGTCAACAAAGACTACCGTCCTCCCGAGCTTCGGGAGCGTGTAGTGGAACAGTTCATAGGTACCGCCGTACAGGTTATCGGCAGAGACGATCTCGTCCCCGGGCCGGGTGATGTTGAGGAGCGCGTAGGTGATTGCTGCCTGGCCTGATGCCGTGGCAAGCGCCCCGGTTCCTCCCTCGATGGCGGCAATGCGCTTCTCGAACACATCGGTGGTCGGGTTCATGAGCCGGGTGTAGATGTTCCCCAGTTCCCGCAGACCAAACAGGTTGGCAGCGTGTTCCGTGCTCTTGAACACATACGAGGAGGTCTGGTAGATCGGTACTGTCCGTGACCCGGTGGCCGGGTCCGGAACCTGCCCTGCGTGCAGGGCAAGCGTTCCAAGGTTGAGTTTCTTTTCTGACATGGTAGGTCTCTTTTCTTGTGATTAGCTGTTTTTTTTTAATGAGGGGAAATGGTGGTATTCCAGGCTCACCGGTTTATTTTGTTACCGGGAGCTCGAACTTTTCTGCGATCTCAGTGAAGGCGTCGGCAAGGTAGTGGACCTGCTTCTCCGACAGGCCGTAGGTGTTGAGTTTCCAGGTGCGGGTGGCACCGGCAAACTCTCCCACGATCCCGCGGGATGAGAGCTCGTCGCTGAAGTAGAATCCCCGGCGCTTATGGGTCTTTGCCACCGTATCAAAACTCCCGGTGGTGTCGACCTTGGTGAGCGTGTGCCTGCGCGGGTACTCGGAAAGCACCCTGCTACCGGAGATTTTGAGGAGCCGGTCGATGAAGTAGTTCGAGCGCTTCACCTGCTCGTCCCAGTGCAGCACCCGTTCCTTGACCGCGGGGAACGAAGCAATCATGGAGAGCAGGGTCCCGCCCATCAGCGTACACCCGAGCAGCTCCACTTCCTTGATGCCGAATTTCCTTTTGGTGAGGTCTCCGACAATGGCAGTGGTACGAAGCGCCTTTGGCGCCCATTCTTTGGTCGTTGCAAGTACCCCGGACGGCGCGACCGATGCCATACTCTTGTGTCCGGAGCCTACCACAAAGTCGGCCCCGATCTTCTTGCCATCCACCGGCTGGACACCGACGGTGTAGGCGCCGTTGTAGAGGAAGGGGATATCATACTGGTGAGCCACTTTCCCGATCTCGCGGATCTCGTGCTCGTTTGCAAACTGGTAATCGAAGTGGTCGATCATCACCAGCACCGGGAGTTTCCCGGTCTCAGTTTTGACCTCTTCGATCTTTTGTGCCGTTGCCTCACCGGTAACGATGTTTTTGGCATTCAGCGGCACTTCTTTTATCACCCCTCCTGCATTTTCCACCGAGAGAAATTCGGTGTAATGGGCAAGTGCCGAGACAATCACGGAATCGCCCTTGTTTACGAGCGTCCCGGTAACCGCCTGGAACCCGCGGCGGGCGCCGGGCACGACCCGGGCATGGTCCATGTTGAGCCATTTGGCAAGGTCGGCATGGAATTCCGCGATTCCCGGTTTTGAGATCTTGTCCAGCCGGAACGGTTTCCGGCAGGCATCACAGGTGGAATAGCCATCCCCATAGGAGATGATCGCCTTACGGGCTTCGGTCGTCAACCGTCCGGCGGCCTGGATGGGGTGGATGTTGATGTACTGCTCCTCGCGGGAACGGACATCAAGGGTACCTGCGATCTTGGTTACTTTCGGTGTCCCGGTGCCGGCTTCAAGATCCGCAACAATCGCCTTGAGATTGCCGATCCTCTGCCGGAACGCCGCCTCCTCCTCGGCCGAGAGGCCGGTGGGAAGGGAATCGCGGAAGATCCCGCGGATCTCTTCAAGTTCGAAGAGGGCCTCGAATGTTTTCTGGACTCTGATACTCATGAATATACCTCGGAAAAGCCAGGACCCGGAATCGAACCGGGATACGCTGATCTGCAGTCAGCCGCGTAGCCTTTCCGCCATCCTGGCATCACATTCACGATTGTGAATCTGACTATACAAGATAACAACCGTGATTATTTATATGTTCTCCATTCGGCGGCTTTTTCCTGATGGCATTTTACCGACGTAAAATCGCTTTTTTGTCCCCGGATTTCTATGCAGTAGAGGGATAAATCACGCGCACAACATATACGCTGTGGTAATGAAACTAAAGATTCCACACAATACCCGGGTATGCAAAAAAAAGCCGAAAATAAAAGGGGTACCGGGGACCGGGCGATCAGAGATCCCGGTGAGGAGTAAGATCGCAGCCCGTGCAGGGCAGGCACATGGTCTGCGCAAGACGCACGTCAAGATCGTGCCGATCCAGGGCTGCACGGTTGATCCGGGCCAGTTTGATGAGCCGGTCAGATGACGGGCGGACAACCTCAAGCTGGCCCTTTCTCAGCGGATGCGGGGAGATGGGGCGGAGGTTGGGGATGACCCCCATGCCGGTAAGGATCTCGACACCCTGTTCCACGCACTCATCCGACTCCCCCAGACCAAGGATGAAATTTGAGGAGACGTGGTTTTTCCCAAAGACTTCAACGGCCTCAGGAAGAGCCGCAAGAATATCATCAAGGGAGAGGTTCGGGCAGACTCTGGTGAAGATTTCGCGATCCATGGTCTCGACATTGTACTTGATCTCGATGGCACCGGCCTCACGGAGATCTCTGGTGGATGTGGCGGTGGGATAGAGGGAAACCCCGATGGGATACTCGTAACGGGAGGCAAGGTGCCTGACAACCCGGACCAGGTACTCTGCCTCTTTTTCCGGTGATTCGGCAACGCCGCTTGTGAGCGAGATCGCCTTAAGATCCCCCCGTGAGGCTGCAGCGGCCACCATGTCATCGATCTCCCCGATGGTCTTTACCCTTCCGTTCTGGATCGGCACCGGGCAGAACTTGCAGTCAAAGATGCAGCGTTCGCTGACCGTGATGTAGGCCTGGTCAGGGCAGTGACAGAGGGGCAGTTCGAGCTGGCCTGAAGCAATGATCTGCCCGTCCATCCTGACCGCTACCCCGTTTTTCCAGGGGATCACCTTCAGGGGAGACTCTTTTTTTATGGAGAGCCGGACCCGGCGGCTGCCGGACCGGATGAAAAATGAGGAGCCGCCTGCACCCGGCCCTGCGGTTGCCGTTGTTTTCATGCTCTCAGGCAAAAGGGATGCATCGATATCGGCACCCCCGATATTTATCAGGATAGCTTTTGTTTGTGCAGTAAGTCCCGGATCCATCACATATCACCTGGAAAAACAGCTCCGTCAGGGGCATCTTATTCCCTGATAACAGGAAAGCCAGGACCCGGAATCGAACCGGGATACGCTGATCTGCAGTCAGCCGCGTAGCCTTTCCGCCATCCTGGCACGGGCGGTTCACAATTGTGATGCGTATTTTCCTTATAGGTACCTTCTTTATATAAAATCTGTCGTTCGGGCAGGTTTTGCCGCAAATTTTAAAGAAAACGCAGGAAAATAGTGAGTTTTGCTTAATTATAATTATATAAATTTGTTTTTCTGCCATCTATGTACAGGCAGATGGACACCCTATTCCGGACCGCCGGGTACGGTACAGGATCGCTTATTGCCGAGGTGTGAACCCTCATATGGTTCCACGTGCGAAAAGGTAAGTAGCAGCCCTCCGGGAAAGCCGTGGTCGGCGGTATTGTACTCGATAGTAATGGGCGTCTTCACAGAGGAGGTAAAGAAGGGTGGAAACGCAGGCAGGGTTTTTCCGGAAAGCGGAAACCTATCGGATCATGATAGATCCGGAGGGTGTCGGCCATATCCGGATCATTAAAAGAATGAATTTCCGGACCGTGCTTGCCCTGTTCAAAGAGCTGTACCTGGAGCTCCGGAAACGGCCGGAAGGCAGACCCTATATCATCATTCACGTCTCCCGTTCACTCAGCGACGAGATGTCGGAGAACCTCAAGGCATTCCTGATGTTCTGTTCTACCTGCCTTGACGGCACGTTCGAACTGTCCGTAGTGGAATAGCCCGGAAAAGTCCTGAGGGTACAGGATCCCTCCCCCCCTTGGCTTGCCCCGTAACCGCTTCAGCCGGAAAAAAGGATAGTCCGGCATTCGTTCCGCGAGATTATCCCGGGAAAAGACACCCCCCACTCCCATCTCTTAGTATCTAAGCGCAGCGGATAACCCGTTGCCGCGATCTGTATATAATGTGCAGGTTCCGGAGGATTTTGCTCAATTGCAGGATTTCATATGGAATCCCTGCTCACCAGTAATCGTGCCCCTGCGATCCGTTTCCCGGAAATATTCACGCCGGAACCGTATGGCCCGTCTTGCATTTCAGGACCGGACAACCGTGTACTGCAACCAGTGTTACTGCCATAATCCCCGCCGCTGTTTCCAGCAGGCAAATCGCAATCCACTCTTCCGTTAGGTATCCATTTTTCCCGGATACCTGCGGGCTTCCCTTCTTGGTATATTGTGCCGCACCCCCTTTCCCAACGCATCCGAAAGAGGATTTTATGTGCAGATCTCATGCGCGGAGATAATGAGCCACCAAATGTAATATGCTTCAGAAGCATATTTACCGGAATCCGGATTTATCCAAAATAACGATTTATTGCTGTTAAAAACAAAATATGGTCAAATTTATAAGATATTTTACCTCCCCGCACCGGGACAAGGCTGAGGAAATTGATCCGAAAGACTTAACAATTGTGAATTCAACCTTGGTATGGTGATCCAACTATGAGGGATCGTCTTTGTTGTAAATACAACCGAAACTGATAGACCCGCAGCCGGGATCGGGCATCTGCCCCCTTCGGCAAAACTCGTGTATAAAGTGCTGGAAACCAACGGCAAACTGACACAGAAAGATCTCATCCGTGAGACCTCACTGCCGTCCAGAACCGTGCGGTATGCATTGAACAGGCTCAAGAGCGAGAAGTTCTTAATCGAGCATTATTACTTCATCGATGCCCGGCAGAGCCTGTACGGCCTCAACCCGCAACCGTCCCAGGAAGAGGTGGTACCTGTATGATGCGTCCCATGCGATTACAAACCGGCACGTTCCTCCCATAACCCGGCCACGCGGTACGCATCCGCCACCGGCCGGATACCATTTTCCACCGTCTGAGCACACGCACAACAGCCAACCCTCACCCCCCTGCCCCCCCATCCCCATAGGGGGGGGGGCCACTTTTTATCCTGATAAACCGGTACTGCAGGTCCCTGCCCACTCCGTAATCTATATGCCTTTAAGGGGCCCACTATCCTCCCGATCTTCACCCGAATCCTGCGACGAGGTCTGCAGGACACAACCATCTCACCAGGGAGTTAGCCGGCTATGGATCTTCTCACTATCATTGTCGCTCTGGTCTCCCTCTTTTGCATCATTGGTATCGGGTTTGCCGCCCGGAAGTACGGCATCCTCAACGGCAACCGCGTCCATCTCATCTCCCATATTCTCGTGAGTGTCTCACTGCCGGCCCTCTCCATCACCAGCCTGCAGGTACCAGAGACCGCAAAGACCATGGGTATCGTTGATCACATGCTCGTGGTTGCCATCGCGTACTACCTTGCAGCACTTGTCATTGGCATCCTCCTCTTCCGGTTTATCCCGTGTGCCCCGGATGAAAAAGGGGTTTTCCAGTTCATGCTGGTCTTTCCCAACTCCATGTTCATGGGTATTCCGGTAGCGCTTGCGGTGCTTGGTCCAGGCTCTCTCTTCTATGTGATCCTCTTCAACGTGCCCTTTTATTTCCTGGTCTTCACGCTTGGGGTATGGCTGCTTGCCCGGGGCCGGCCCGGGAAGATCGACCCAAAGGTCCTTCTCTCCCCGGGTCTTGTGGCGGCCATCGTGGGCCTTGTCCTCTTCATGATGCAGTACACGATCCCGGCCCCGGTTGAGTACGGGCTTGACCTTGTAGGATCGGCAACCACACCGCTTGCCATGCTCGTGGTGGGTGCGATGCTTGCAACCCTTCCCCTGCAGCAGCTGGCCGGGGACTGGAGGGTGTACCTGGTTGCCGCACTCCGTCTTCTCGTCTTCCCAATCGTGGCGTTCCTCGTGCTTTCGCCTTTTGTGACCGATCGGCTCCTTCTTGGGACTGCAGTGCTCCTGATTGCCATGCCTGTGGCAGCAAACACCGTGCTGCTCTGTGAGGAGTATAACGTGGATGCCAAGCTTGGTTCGCAGGGCGTGTTTATCTCCACGGTCCTATGTCTGGTAACGATTCCGGTCCTCGCCCTTCTTTTCTTGTAAATGCTACAGGGACCGGGACAGCTTTGCCCCTGAGCATATATTCCCTGTACACCTCATGATACCTGAGGCATATCCCATGGCAACAAACACTATGGAACTTTTCAATGAAGAGGCACCCGAGGTCGCAGCAGCGTTCAACAACCTGATCATGGCGGTCGTGAAACGTCCTGCACTCGATGCAAAGACCAAACAGCTCATCTATATTGCAATGAAAGCAGCGATGGGGGACGATACAGCAGTAAAGGCCCACATCCCCATGGCAAAGGCCGCCGGGGCAACCCGGGATGAAGTGATCGATGCGATCCTCATGACCGTGACGGTGGCAGGGATCCGGGGCGTTGCACACTGCCTGCCGGACGCAGTTGCGCAGTTTGAGAAATAACTGCGGCAAAACAGATTTACTCCCTTGATGAGTAACCGGCTCACGTGAAGATCATGACCTGCACTTTCCAATCCTACGAAGATGCCGTTGCCTTCCACGGCCACACCTGCCCCGGTCTTGCCCTCGGGTACCGGGCCGCAACGCACGCTCTTGTAACACTCCATGCCGGAAGGTCTTCAGATGAGGACCTGGTTGCCATTGTCGAAAACGATGCCTGTGGTGTCGACGCGGTACAGGCCATTGCCGGGTGTTCGGTAGGGAAGGGAAACCTGATCCTGCGCGACCTGGGCAAGCATGCGTACACCTTTATCAACCGGAAGACCGGTTCTGCCATCCGTCTTGTCCAGCGCCCGGAACCACTAACCGAAAGGCTCGATCCCGGAGCATCAGCCCTCCGCACGAAAGTGATGGCCGGGAAAGCTACCCCTACCGAGGAGAAGGAGTTCCACGAGCGGCAGGCCGCGCTCATTAAAAAGATCCTCACTATCCCTATTGGCGAACTCTTCATAGAAAAAGAGGCACGGTCGGAGATCCCGGAGCATGCCCGGATCTCTGCCTCGGTGCAGTGCGCCTCCTGCGGTGAGACTGTGGCCGAGCACCGCGCCCGGGTGAAAAGCGGAAAAGTTGTCTGCATCCCCTGCGCCGGTGAGTACAGCCGCAGTGGGTAATATCTCCGTTATTAGGAACCGGCTTCTGGTACTTTTATCTTTCTTCCGGATCCACTACTGTTGTTCTTAGGTGAAATCTGATGGGCGCAATGGACGGTATTCAGGGAATGGTTGCATCATACCTTGCCTCTCCCCGGGGGCAGGAGGCCATACGATCTTTCCTCTCTTCCCCGCAGGGAAAAGAGGCGATCGATGCATACCTTTCAACTCATGAGGGCCAGCAGATGGCCCGGCTGCTGCTGGGTCGTGCGCTGGACAGCCTGAATATCCCCGAGCAGGTCAAGGACCAGATCCGCACAGCCCTTGCCGAGGCAGAGGCCTGATGGGCTCCCTCGGCCGTATACCTATTCTCTTATACTCTCCCCGATCCAAGGCTTCTCTCATATTTCCAAATCTGCTTATATCCGGTGTATTTTTATGACATTCCGTCTCCCCCTCTCCCCGTTAAAGACCAGCTACCGGCCCGGCGAGATCACTGTTCTGTGCGATACTGCAATCAGAACCGCCACCACAGCCCTTGACCGGATTGCCGTCCTTCCGCCGGAAACGCGATCTGTAGAAACCACCCTGCTCGCGTTTGAGACCGCGATGGCGGATTTTTCGGACGCAACCCTGCCCCTGACCCTTATGGGTTACGTGTATCCCGACCCGGGAGTGGCAGCAGAAGGATCGGCAAGCGAGGAGAAAACAGGAAAGTTTGCCATTGGCGTCTTTACCCGGCGGGATCTCTATGATGCAATCCGCGGAGTTGTCCCGCGGAATCCTGCAGAGACACGCCTCCTCTCAGAAACGCTGCGGCAGTTCAAAAAGAACGGGCTTGCGCTTTCCAATGAGGGCCTTGCCCGGGTCCGGGCCTTAAAAGAGCAGATCACCGGACTGGAAGTGAAGTTCTCTGCAAACCTCAACAACGATACCACCACTTTGGATTTTTCTGCAGAGGAACTGGGGGGTGTCCCGCAGGAAGTGCTTGCCACCTTTGCGCAGACCCCCGACGGGAAATACCGGGTCACGACCAAGTACCCGGACTACATCCCGGTGATGCAGAACGCTGAAAGTGCGGCGACAAGAAAACAGCTGTACGCCGCGTTTGTGAACCGGCAGGCCGTTCCCAACACGGCGCTTCTCGAGGAGGCGATCCGGGTGCGGCAGGAGTGTGCCCGGGAGCTGGGCTATGCAAGCTGGGCAGACTACCGGCTCGATGGCCGGATGGCACAGGACACCGCCACCGTCCGTTCGTTTCTCTCAAGGCTTGAAGCGCCGGTCAAAGAGAAGATCCGATCTGACCTGGCCATGCTCCTTACCCTCAAGCAGGAACTCGTACCGGGAGCAGATCGGGTCGATCCATGGGATCTCGCGTTCCTTTCAGAACGGGAAAGGAAACAGAAATTTGCGCTCGACAACGAGGAGATCCGTAAGTATTTCCCGTTCGATCTCGTCCTTGAAGGAATGTTCCGTTGCTTCGGCCCGCTCTTTGGGGCCCGGTTTGCCGTGGTACCTGAAGCCCCGGCCTGGGCACCGGGGGTCCGGCTGATCCGCATCTTTGATCAGGATGACGATCGAACCCTCGCATACCTCTACCTTGATATGTTTCCCCGGGACGGCAAGTACGGGCATATGATGATGTCCCCCCTGATCGCAGGCAGGGAAAGAGAAGGAGGATATTCCGTGCCGGTCACCGCCATCGTGGGGAACTTCCGGGCACCTTCGGGTGACATCCCCTCGCTTCTCACCCATGACGATGTCGAGGGTCTCTTCCACGAGTTCGGCCACGCGCTCCATGGCTGCCTTACCAAAGCCCCCTATGCCAGCCTTGCCGGATCGAGCGTGGAGTGGGACTTTGTCGAGACCCCTTCGCAGGCGCTGGAGAGCTGGGTCTGGGAGCCGGAGGTGCTCGATGCGATCTCCGGCCACTATGCACATCCTGCAGAAAAACTCCCGGCCCCGCTCCGGGACCGGATCATCGCGGCACGCGACCTCGGCGCCGGGCTGAGGTACACCCGGATGCTCGTGATCTCGACCGAGGACATGGAATTCCATACCGCAAAAGGGCCGGTTGATGTGACCGCGACTGCCAACCGTATCTACCGGGAGCTCATGGGCATCTCGCCACTCGAAGGGGACCACGAGCCGGCCACCATCGGCCATTTCATGGGGGGATACGATGCCGGTTACTACAGTTACCTCTGGGCCGAAGTCTACGCCCTGAATATCTTTGCCCGGTTCAAAAAAGACGGCCTGTTCAATGCTGCCACCGGGGCCGCGTACCGTCACTGGATCCTCGAACAGGGAAACATGCAGGATGGAAAGGCGCTCCTTGCAGGATTCCTGGGAAAAGAGCCCGGCATGGATGTCTTCTACGAGAGGCTCCATATCCACCCACCCTCACCCACATCCCCGTAACGTTTTCCTCCAAGCGTTTCTCTTATCTCCCCTGCGCCCCTATCATGTGAATGTGACGCACGAGCCGCCGGTAAAAAAGATCCTGTACTGGTGCGACCGGTGCAATGTCCCGCTGATCGGCCGGACCTGCGCCTGCGGTGCGGAGGGGCGCGAGATCGAACTTCTCCAGCCGTACGATGTACGCCCGGCGCTTGCTGCGGACATGGCGCTCATCATAAGGCTCGTACGGGAGCGCTTTGGGAACGTCCCTGTCCCCGCCGTGCTCCTCCTCAACAAGACCGGCGGGGTGGACCGGGCAGATCTCGTACTGGCTCACGGCCACCGGTTCGGCTGGCTCTCTTTTGACCCCGTGGCCCGGAAGTTCGTGTTCGATCTCGCGCCCGAGGCGCTTCCCTTTATCCTCAGGCATGTGACAAGCGGCATCATCGATCTTGAAACCGGCATTGAACCCGGCCAGGGACAGGGCCGGATGGGGGGAAAGAAGTTCCGGCTCACCACTCCCCACCCTGACGGGACAGCAATCGTGAAACTGAAAAACCGGTTCGGAACCGGGACGGTCCGGGACGGGCAGGTCCGGGTCCGGGAACTCGCCACTGTCGAGCCCCGCACGGGTAAGAACCCGGACTGGGCACAGGTGGTCCAGCAGAACCGGTACCACTTAAAAAACCTCGAACGCAGCGCCGTCCGCATGATCAAGCAGCACATCCACGACCGCCCGGTCTGCAATGTCTCGTTCTCCGGGGGAAAGGACAGCACCGCGGTGCTCACCCTTGCCCGGAAAGCCGGTGTGACCGCTGCGTTCTTCCTCGATACCGGCATTGAGTTTCCCGAAACCGTGGCGTTTGTGCGCTCGCAGGGCGTACCCGTGATCGAAAAGGCCGGGGACTTCTTTTCGGCGGTCGAAAAAGCCGGGCCGCCGGGCAAGGATAACCGGTGGTGCTGCAAGCTCCTCAAGCTCCGCCCTCTCCAGATCCATCTCGCAGAGGTCGGTCCCTGTGTGACTGTCCAGGGCAACCGCTGGTACGAATCATGGAACCGGGCAGCGCTCGAAGAGACCAGCCAGAACCCGGCCAATCCCCTCCAGCTCAATATCTCACCGATCCGGAACTGGCGGGCGCTTGAAGTCTTCCTCTACCTCTGGTGGCAGAAGGCAGAGATTAATCCTCTCTACGAAAAAGGAGTCGAACGGATCGGGTGCTGGGTCTGCCCCTCCATGCTCGAAAGCGAGTATGAAGTGCTCCGGGCCATGCACCCGGCATATGCAGAACGCTGGGACGCGTTCCTTACTGCCTATGCCAAAAAGAAAGGGTTGCCCGAAGCGTTCCACCGCTGGGGGCTCTGGCGCTGGAAGGCCCTCCCCCCCAAGATGAGGGAGCTCTGCCGGGACCGGGGAATCCCGGTGCGGGAAGATTACACGCTCCAGGCAGAGCCGCCGGATGAGCACGAAGAGACGGTTGAAATAGCAGGAGAAAGAACCTTGGAACCGGATATGGCAGCAGGAACTGATGGGGGATATGATGTGGAGGCAATCCGCCGGGACTTTCCTATCCTTGGCGATCTCATCTACCTTGATAATGCTGCCACCAGTTTCTCGCCCGAGCCCGTGATCGCGGCCATGGTCGAGTTCGAGCACCGGTACCGGGCGAACGTTGGCCGGGGCATTCACCGGCTCACGGGTATTGCCAGCCAGCGCTACTGGCATGCTCACGAGAAGGTAGCAGATTTTATCGGCGGGAAAGACGGGGTAGTGGTCTTTACCAGGAATACTACCGAATCGGTGAACATGGTGGCACAGGGCCTGCCCTGGAAGGCCGGGGACCGGGTCATCACCACGATCCTCGAACACCACTCGAACCTGCTCCCGTGGCGGAGGCTGGCCCGGCAGGGTGTGACAACAGAGATCGTCGGTATTGGGCCGGATTACCAGCCCGATCTTGCGGCCCTTGAACGGGCGGTTACGGAGAACACCCGGCTTGTTGCACTTACGCAGGCATCGAACGTGCTTGGTGTCGTGACCCCCATACGCGAGATCGCAAAGATCTGTCACGATCACGGAGCCCTCCTTCTGGTGGACGGGGCACAGGCGGTCCCGCACATGCCGGTCAATACAGAAGACCTCGGGTGCGATTTCTACTGCTTCTCGGGGCACAAGATGTCCGGGCCCACCGGCACCGGTGTGCTCTGGATGAAGGAAGCCTGCATCGAACCGGCCATGCTCGGCGGTGGGATGATCGAGACCGTGACTGCTGACGGATATACACTGTCGCCGGGTTATCAGCAGTACGAGGCGGGGACACCGAACATCGCTGGGGGCATCGGCCTTGGCGCCGCGGTGAGTTACCTCCAGGCAATCGGGATGGAGCGCATCCACCGGTACGAGGCAGGCCTTACGGACCGGCTGATTGCAGCTCTCTCCAAAAACAACCGGATCCATGTGTATGCCCCGCCAGACCCCGCCCGCCGTATCGGGGTAGTCTCCTTTACGGTCGATGGTTTCCACCCCCACGAGGTAGCCCTGCAGCTCGACGAGGCAGCCGATATCATGGTGCGGTCCGGCCACCACTGCTGCCAGCCACTTGTGGAAAGCCTCGGGCTTCCCGAGGGTACCGTGCGGGCAAGTCTTGCATACTACAATACCCGGCAGGAGATTGACCTGCTCGTGGCAACCCTTGACGAGATCACCCGGTAACGGTGACCCTGAAATATCCTTTTTGCCGCTCTCCCACGGTTTATTACGCGTCCCGCCCTATACCCGGTAAGGAAAGAGTGAGCGCTATGGACAACCAGGTCTTTTCGGGCATTTTTGCCCGGGCAAGGGAACAGCACCCCCTTGTCCACCACATCACCAATTACGTGACCGTGAACGACTGCGCCAACATCACCATCGGTGCCGGGGGAGCGCCCGTGATGGCGGATGCCCGCGAGGAAGCAGGGGAGATGACAGGCTTTGCCGGTGCCCTTGTCCTCAACATCGGGACGCTGAACTCCGGGATCATCGAGAGCATGATCCTTGCCGGGAAGGTGGCAAACGAGCGGAAGATTCCTATAATCCTCGATCCGGTGGGGGCAGGGGCCACCCGGCTCAGGACGGATAGCACCCGTCGCCTGCTGGATGAGCTGACCATTTCCATCATCAAGGGCAATGCCGGGGAGATCGGGGTTCTTGCCGGTGCGGAAGCAAAGGTGCGGGGCGTGGATTCCGCGGGGATCAGCGGAGATCCGGTGACCATCACCCGGACTTTTGCCCGCGAGACCGGTATAACGGTAGTGATGAGCGGGGCCACCGACATCATTTCTGACGGGAATAAGGTCCTGCTGGTAGATAATGGCCACCCACTCATGGGCAGGATCTCAGGCACCGGCTGCATGGCGTCGGCGGTGACCGGGGTTATTGCAGCGGTGGAAAAAGACCGGTTGATCGCAGCAGCAACGGCCCTTGCCGCCTTTGGGCTTGCCGGGGAGCGGGCAGCGGCAGCCAGCCGGGGGCCCGGCTCTTTTAAGCCGGCACTCTTCGATGCAATGGCTGAACTGGGTCCGCAGGACCTTGCTGCGGACGCCCGGGTAAGATCGGCGTGAACAGGAACGTATGCGGCTCGATCTCTACGTGATCACGGACGGGGCGATTGGAGGCGGGCGGAGCCATGCGGAGATCGCACGGTTTGCCTGCGCCGGGGGAGCCGATGCGATCCAGCTCCGGGACAAGGCCTGCGGGCCTGATGCACTTTGCCGGATCGGCCGGGAGATCCGTGCGATCACGAGGGATACCGGGACGCTCTTCATCGTGAACGACCGACTGGATGTGGCGCTGGCCTGCGGGGCGGACGGCGTCCATCTCGGGCAGGGGGATCTTCGCGTGGACACGGCACGCAGGCTCGCCCCCCGCCCCTTTATGATCGGTGTCTCGGTCGGGAATGCAGAGGAAGCTATCTCGGCTGTGGTAGCCGGGGCAGACTACGTAGCGGCAAGTCCGATCTTTGCCACCAGTTCCAAAGACGATGCCGGCCCGGGCTGCGGCATTTCCGGCCTCCGGGAGATCCGGGCCGCGGTCGCGGTACCGGTGGTTGCCATCGGCGGCATCACCCGGGATAACGTTGCGGAGGTGATCGCCGGGGGAGCGGACAGCATTGCCGTGATCTCTGCGGTGGTCGGCCAGCCGGATATCGTGGCCGCCGCACGGGACCTACGGGAGCGGATCACAACGGCAAAAGAACAGTACAGGGAGAAAAGAGATGCCTGACAGATTACTGCACTTTGTACTCCACGAGCATTTCTCCAGGCACCACCATTTCGATTTCCGGCTGGAACATGACGGGGTGCTCGCGAGCTGGGCAGTTCCCAAGGGACTGCCGGAGAAACCCGGCGAACGCCGGCTTGCCATCCAGGTAGAAGACCATGCTCTCTCGTACGGGGACTTCGAGGGAACGATCCCGGAGGGGGAGTACGGGGCAGGCGAGGTAAAAATTGCAGATGAAGGCACGTACGAGACCATTGTGTGGGGCGATGAACGCATCGAGATCCTGCTCCACGGCAGGCAGTTCTCGGGCAAGTATGTCCTCCTCCGGTTTAAAAAAGCCGGGGAGAAAAACTGGATCGTGCTGAAGGGAAAAGAGGGTTGACCGGCAGCAGCACCGGGACAGGGCACGCCACATCTTCCCAAATCCCGGTCATCATTGCGGGAATTTTTGCGGTTATCGCTGTGTATTCCTCAGGCACAGAGACAGGAAGGTACGCAGCGGGTAATCGATTACTCGGGGAAAAACACCCCTTCAGCCGTCAACTTACCGGAACTAAGGCACCTCTCGTTGGATCTTGCAATCCATCAGAACGCATTTTCTTTTTTAAACGGGTGTTCAACCGGGCCAAAAAAAGGGAAACGCTATTCGCTGTCCTGTGGCGCCTGCTCGAGATAGAATACATCGGTTGCAAACGAATGGAAAGTGCCGTTTGCCGTGGCTGCATCCACATCAGCCTGTTCGTAGCTGCTGACCAGGTGCTGCGGGAGAGCAGAGTACTGCGGAACAAGGGAGTAATCCCGGATTATGTCGGGAGCGCCCGAATTGCCGGTGTACCATACCTTCACAAGGTAATCCGTGCTGCCTATTTTCGACCATGACCCTGATCCTGAAATATTCGGCGATGGCATCTTGAGATTACTGTTCACGGTGACGATTGTTCCCAGTTTATAGATAACCGTGCCATCAGGATAAAACTGGAATTCATAACCGGAGCCTCCGCCGGGGTACTGCCGGATCCAGCGGTGAAGGATGGGATCGGGCGCAGCTGTAGTCGTGGCTGTCGTGGTGACTGTGGTTGGGGGGGGAGTGTACGGCTGGTCGGAACAGGACATAGTCTGCGGGTTCCAGTAGCAGTGGGTGGCAGTTGGCGTCGGGGTAACGGTCACGGTGACATAGATGACTTCAGGGGTCGGTGTGGGTTGCAGGCCTGATGATCCCGTACCAGTACACCCGGCCACAAGGATCGCTGCTGCACAGGCAACAAGGAGGACGAGAACAGGGGATATTTTCATACGTTTCCTTGAGGGGTGAATACGATAATTATTGTGATTTGATTCACAAGCAGGGTAAAACCTGCGACCAGCCACAATGCAACAGGACTCTTTTGCGGTACGAAACGCAGCAGGCACCTGCTTTGAGTATATATCGTCGTCAAGGCACTTCGGTTACCGGGAAAAGGGGAACGGTTAACCCAAAACGCAGATTCTTTAAGGGATTTCAACCTGCGCAAAAGAAGCCGCCGGAGGGACTTGAACCCTCGACCTGCTGATTACGAATCAGCCGCTATGCCGCTAAGCCACGGCGGCGCACTGCCTCACAATATCGACCCGTACGCTAATAAAATCTGTGTTTGGAGGGGAGGGGTTTTATGAGTACCCGCGAAGGGTCGTCACGCTGTCCGGGGCATGGGGTTCCTTTGCCGGTGATATCGTCCCGAACTTTCCTTCATAGTCGGCAATGGTCTTCTGGAGAACGGCAAGCAGGTTCTTTGCATGCGCCGGCGTGATCGAGACAATCGCCTTTGCCCGGGCCTGATTGACCTGCGGGAGCTGGTGGAGGAAGACAAACGTGAACTCATCGTCCTTATACGCGATCTGGATCATATTGCTGTATACAGGATCCAGTGTCGGCGGGATATTAACGGAGATTTCCTGTCCGGTCATACTGATCACGTTTACCGTTCTGGTATGAATAGTTGGTCAATGGGCCGGTGCGGGGATCCGTGCCCTACCATAAGTATATGTGGCAGGTTTTCCTCGATTCTTTAGAGGAATTATTCTGGCAGACCAGGAGCGGCATGTCACAATCTCCGAGCTGGTGCGGGTGCACGCCTGCCCGGTCCGGTTTTACTACGAGAAAGACGAGCCGGTCACCGAGTCGGACCGGCATGCGATCTGCAAGCAGCTCTCGTACCATCTTGGGAATCCTCTGGAAGCGAATGTCATCTGGGACGAGGTGCTCATTGTCCGCCCAAAGACAGACCCGGTGCTCCGCGAGTTCCTGGATATCTGCATTGCTTCCTGTAAAAAACACGAGTGGAAACCGGCCGTCCAGACCGATGTGACCGTGGTCTCGAAAAAGCACGGGATCGCCGGTATGATCGACCGGGTGGCAGCGGACGGGACGTTCTCGATCGTGCGGGCGGCAGGGGCAATGCCCTTTGGCACCTATGCGGCCGACCGGCTCCGGATTGCGGGGATCGCCTTCTGCCTGGAAGAGATGACCGGGAAAGAGGTGGACGGGGGATTTGTGGAATATATCCCGGACGGTCTCTCCCGCTACCATGCGGTCCAGCCCCGGGACCGGCGCCAGCTCCTTGCCACGCTCCACAAACTCCGGGCCATCCACCGGGGCGAGGCCCCCGCCCACCCGCTGAATGCTCCCTGCAACCGGTGCAAGTACAAGGAGCGGTGCGAGTCAAGCGGGGGGCACCGGCTGAGTGAGCTCTTGTAAAGGTCAGCTGGCCCGAACCCCACCTGTCCTCCTCATTTCCCGGTGGTCGGCCGGAACTTGAACGCTCCGGCCGGGATCCTGATCTCAAACCGGACCCCCGTACCGGGGATGCCGGTCTCCCGGATCGTCATCCCGGTAATGGAGAGGATCTCGCGGATAAGAAACATCCCAAGGCCGGTGTGCTTCCCAAACCCTTTTAAAAAGATCTTATCCTTCTCCTCGGGAGCCACACCAATGCCGTTGTCCTCGTACACAAGGATGAGATCCGGATCGGCCTTTTCAAGGAACAACCGTATGGCAGATACATACCCGCCGTGCCGGATCGAATTGTCGATCATATTGTAGAATACCCGTCCGATCAGGGCATCCGCGTAGCATTCGAGCGCGCCGGTATCGCAGGAAAACGTAATATTCCGGTTGGCAAACGGTTCTGCAGCTGCAAGAAACACCTGGCAGATATCCTGCCAGACAGGTTCTTTCTGCCCGAGATCCTGGTAGTCGCTGGTGAACTCTACCTGAAGACGGATCACCTCGATCGTCTTCTCCATGAGATCAAGGTAACCAGGGACTGCACGATCTTCAGGATTTTCTTTCATGAGATCAATGCAGGCATGAAGAGCGGTCAGCTGGTTGAGGATATCATGCCGGGTGATACTGGAGAGCAGGATCAGCTTATTGTTGGCGGAACGGAGTGCCTCCTCGGCCATGCGCTGTTCAGTGATATCGTGGAGGCTCCAGACACGGCCGATGATCTGATTGCCAATCTCCTGCGGGTGGACGTAGAGCTCAAACTGGCCGCCGCCGGTAAATTTGACATCGGTTGTGACCACCTGTCCTGACGACGCTGCCAGTTCTGCAAAATGCCGGATTACTTTTTCGGGTTCGGACAGGGAAGCAACGATCTGATCTGTATATCTCCTGCTCTCCCCGGCATCCTGCGGGGGGCTTTCGGGAAGATTCAGGATCCGCGCAGCCTTCCGGTTGTACCCACGGATCACATCTTCCGTATCTGTAACAACGATCCCGTCCGCTGTGGCCTCGAATGCAGCTTTTAAAAGTGAGTTTGCCTGCCGGAGCTCGGTTGTCCGCTCCTTAACGAGGCCTTCGAGACGATCCCGGTAATCACGGATCTCCTTTTCCGCCTGTTTCTTCCGGTCGATAAATCCGACAATGAGCCCGAGAATGATGATACCGACACAACAAATCACAAATGATGGCAAGGTGAGGGGAAGCGTTCCGGGGCCTGTTGAAGCCTGATCCTGGGATCTGATTACCAGAAGAACCGAATCCATAAGGGCAAATCCCGCTCCAAGAAGGATAACCTGCACCAGATAGGATCGGGGGAACCTGTCCCATGTCCGGCACCAGTAAAAGAGAGCACCGAGAAGAATACCCAGTACGAGAGTTATGATATCCATAGGCTGGGGAGGTCCTCCTGCTGCAAGACTCCCGAGAAGGAGTGCGCCGGCCACAATGACGGCCGATACCGGGCCGGCAATAAACCCGGAGAGGGGAACAAGAATGACGTTAATGCCAAGGATCCGGTTTCCAAGATCCTGCAGGGGTGCACCAGCAGTCGGGCCGGCAAGGGAAAGCGGGTCAAAACCCAGGAGCGGGGCTGCAGGGGCCGCGCCCAGGGCCTGCCAGAGTGCAGGGATGGTGATAAACGCGATAAAACCGAAAATCAGGCCGACACAAAGGGAGAAGAGCAGTTTTGACCGCGAACGAACAGTATCCGGAATAAAGTAATAGAGAAGAAGCAGGGCCACGATAACGGCAAAGTTCTCTACCGCGGACTTTACCATGTCAATCGGGATAAAGGGCAGATCGATCATCGCATGTGTAACCCCACGGTCCTCTGGAAAAACCGGGCACCTGTACTACCTCATTCGCATTCCCGTGCAGGAACTGCGGAATGATATGTACAGCGAATCTCTCCTGGGAGTATCAGTAAGTCCGTATATGCCTGTATAAAAAAGTACCGGCCGCTTCGGGTTTTAATAATCCAAAGAAGGTGCACTGAATAAGGGGTCCGGGGAATACCCCTTTGTTTTCAAACCGGGGAGAGGGGGTACCCTCCACATGCCCGGGCACACGGGTAGGGGGGTGACTCCTGCTTTGAATAAAAGAAGGGGAGGGGGGTGGGGGTCACCGCCCCCCCCCAACCGGATGTTTCGTACCGTATCGCCATGATGAACAAAAAAAGGATGAGCCCGGCTTTTATCAAGAAGGGTTTTGAATCCCCATAACGAATGTAATACGCATACTTTTCATGACCGTTCCCTCCCACCCGGCTGAGGTTCCCGCGAACCTTGCCAAAGGCTGCGTGCTCTGCTACCAGGGCGCAAAGATGGTGCTCTTTATTACGGGACGCTGCCGCCGCTCCTGCTGGTACTGCCCGCTCTCGGAAGAGCGCAAGGGAAACGACGTGATATTCGCAAACGAGCACCGGATCGAAAGCCCGGCACAGGCAGTCGCGATCGCTGAACGCATGAGTGCGCTCGGGACCGGGATCACCGGCGGCGAACCGCTCCTCTGCCTCGATCGGGTCGCGGAGTACGGCAGGTCGCTCAAGGAGCACTTCGGGCCGGAACACCAGATCCACATCTACACCGCGCAGGCCCCGGCAAAAGCGGATCTGGAGAAACTCAAAGGCGTGGTTGACGAGATACGGCTCCACCCGCCTCATGAATGCTGGAACCATATTTCCGACACGGATTTTATCGCGTCTGCAATGCTTGCAAAGGAGATGGGCTTTGACATAGGGATTGAGGTGCCGGCACTGCCCGGCCTCGATTTGCTCGTCCCGGCCCTTCCCTTCCTCGACTTTCTCAACATCAACGAACTGGAGTGGGGCGAGACCAATGCCGACGAGATGAGGGGACGGGGATACGAACCGGCCGACGGGGTTCACAACGCTATTGCCGGAGCCCGCGATTGGGCAGCAGAGCTGGTAAAGTATGAGAAGGTCCACTGGTGCGCCTCATCCTTCAAGGACTCGGTCCAGCTCCGGGAGCGTTTAAAGCGCATTGCGGAGAACACTGCCCGACCGTTCGATGAAGTGACCGAAGACGGAACGATTGTGTACGGCGTGCTCAACCTCCACCCGGGCACCCGGGACGAGGTTGTTGCCCGGTGCCGGAAGTTCCTTGCCGAGGACGAATTTGCCGATTGCGGCGACCGGGTCGAGACCGCATGGTGGCTGCTCGAAGAGTACAAGGACAGGATCCCCGGCAAAAAATCGGTGGTTGAGCGTTATCCCGATGGCGGCATGATCGTCGAGGTGACGCCGCTGTGACCCTCCGCGGGCTCCTCGAACCCCTGTACGAGCGCTACCTCCTGATGCAGTGCACGCAGATCCCCACCCATGTGGCTATCATCCAGGACGGCAACCGGCGGTTTGCCAAAGAGATCGGTATCGATACGGCCCAGGGGCACCGGGCCGGGGCGGACAAGACCGAGGAGATGCTGGACTGGGCCCATGAGTTAGGTATACGGTTTGTGACCATCTACTCGTTCTCCACGGAAAACTTCCACCGCACCGAAGAGGAGATACGGGAGCTCTTCCGGCTCTTCAAAGAGAAGTTCATCAGCACAATCTCAGATGAAAGGGTGCACCGGTATAAGATCCGCGTCCAGATGCTGGGTGACCGCTCGCTTCTTCCCGAAGACCTGCGGGCCGCTGTCGAGGCCGCAGAGGAGGCCACAAAGGATTACGACGGGTTTACCCTTAATGTGGCGCTTGCGTACGGCGGGAGAAATGAGATCGTGCTTGCCGCCCGGGAGATTGTTTCGGCCGTCCGTGAGGGAAAGATCGCTCCTGATACTATAGACCAAAAGATGGTAGAATCCCACCTCCACGAGGGAAAGGAGATCCCGCCGGTGGATCTTATCATCCGGACCGGGAACGAATACCGCACCTCCAACTTCTTGCCCTGGCTTGCAAACGGCCATGAATCCGCGGTCTACTTCTGCGCCCCGTACTGGCCGCTCTTTCGCAAAATTGACCTTCTCCGCGCTATCCGTATCTATGATCAGCGGGTGAGCGCGAAGGCACACTGATCCGGTATCGGCTGTTTTTGCTTTCGCGAACTATATTTCCCGGAAGATACCATCGGGAATATGGTGAACCATGGGTGCGGGAAAGATAACAAAACCCGGGTGGCAGCAGGTACCGGTCCTGCTCCGGTCCGACATTGTGGCGGCAGCAGAAGGAAAACATCTGGATATCGGCGATGAGTGCAACCGGGCACTTGCCGCGCGCCTGGGGATGACATATCGTGCCCCGGTACAGGTTCCTGCCCTGACAGCACCGCGGGTGATTGTTGCCCCGGACCCAGCGCCGGCCAGCCATCCGGCCCCTGCGGTAAGGGAACCCGTGATCAATGCCGAAGATCCCACGGTGCCAGGAAAAGTGCTCCGGGAGAAAAAAGAGAGAAAAGCCCCGCAGCCTCGGGAGCCGGCGCCTTCCAAATCCCCTGCTCCCACCCCGCAGGAAACTCCCCCCGCAAAACCCGCAGCAAAGGGTAAAGGGAGGGGACGCAAAGGGGACGCCATCCAGCGCTTCGTGAGTACCCGGATCGTCCGGGAGGCCGAGGAAGGCCCGGATGCGATCATGGCAAAGGACGAACTCTACGAGCGCTTCGAACGCTGGTGCCGGGACCAGGATTATGCAGCAATCCCCGAACGCCGTGTCTTCTCTGTTGCCCTCAAAAACAAGTACGCCTTTACTGAACGTACCGTGGGCGGGATCCCGACCTGGGTAGGCCTCCGGCTCAAATAACAGTTATTTCCCGAACCGACGGATGCGGGCCTGGTAATCGCGCAGCACCCGCAGGAAATCCACGCGCCGGAAATACTTCCAGTTCACATCGGAAAAGAAGAGTTCCGAGTACACCGACTGCCAGATAAGAAAATCGGTCAGGTGATCGCCGCCGGTCTTCACCACAATATCCGGGTCATAGCGGAAGGTCAGGCAGGATTCAAGCATCTTCTCATCGATCTCCGTGGGCTGCACACCCTCCTGTGCCAGCCTGCGGATACAGTCGGTGATCTCCTCGCGCCCGCTTTTTCCTATCGCTACCACAACTCCAAGACCGGTGCCCAGGACTTCCTCGGTCGTGCCGTGGTGCAATTCGAGCCGGGCCATGGAGGCAATATCTCTAAGCTTCGGCAGGATCCGGTTAAGCTCGACGGAAGAGAGCTCGTTGATATGGAAGGTAATGCCCTGAATGGCGGGAGGAGCGGCTGTACCAGGCGAACGGGGTCGGCGTGCGATGATGGCATTGAAATCAGAGCACCAGCCGGTCACCTCCCTGCATTTTCCCGGTTCTGCGGCAAGGTCTGCCCCGCTGATCATAAAACAGATGTGCCGGGGAAGGACCTGTATCCGCGAAAGAATCAGCCGCTCATAGAGCCAGTAGAACATCTGGCCTAATCTTAGGGTCGGAAAGATTATCAGGCTTTATGTTCCCCGGCAGCGGGAGAGACCCGGCACAAGCCCTTATAAGCCTCCCTGTGAAATGATCCAGAAAGAGATGTACTCCTATAAGACGGGCATTCCCCAGATCGATCAGGCAACCGGAGGGTTCGATGCGGGGACAAACCTCCTTATCCTGGCACCCTCCCTCAGTCTGGGAGAGGAACTGGCCTATATCCTGACAAAACCCCTCCCGGGGGAGTACTCGGTCATGCTTTCCACCAACGAACGCGCCTCGGAAGTGATCAACCAGTTCAAAGCCATCGGGGCCGACAAATCCTTTGTTGGCGTGATCGATGCGATCACCAAAAGCTCGACACCCACGATCACGGATACCGGGCGATTCATGTTCGTCACCAACCCAACCGACCTTACCGGTATCGGGATCAAGTTCTCGCAGATGGTGGAGGCCATTTTCGACGGCACTTTCTCCGGGAAAGAGACCGGCCTTTTCCCGCCCCCGATCCGGTTCTGTGTCAACTCGGTCTCTACCCTCCTGATGTACCGTAAACTTGAGGTGCTGTACCAGTTCCTCCACGTGATGACGGCAAAACTCAAGAAAATAGAGGGTTTTGGGATCTATACCCTTAACAGCGAGGCCTTTGACGAGAAAACGGTCTCACTGATCAAGCAGCTGATGACTATCGTGATCGAGATCAAGGTGGAGCGGTCGGACAACTACTTCCGGGTCATGGGCATCCATGGGATCAACGCCGACTGGCACAAGTTCACGCTCAACCGGGGGGAGGTGGTCATGGCCCTATGATCTCAACCGGGATGTACGGCATCGACGATATGCTGGGGGGAGGGATTCCGGAAGGCAGCCGGGTCCTTTACAGCCTTGATCCGGGCGTAGACGGGCAGCTTTTTATGATCTCCACGCTCTTTTCCGCGCTGGAGAGGGGGCAGTCGTGCCTTGCGATCATCCCGCACACGACCGTTGATGCATTTTTGCACGACATCGGGCAGCTCCGGGAAAAGGAGATCCGGGCAGCGGATCACCGGATGGTCTTTCTGGACAGCGTGGATCGAGAGCGGATCCAGCGCAGTGCCCCGAACCGGGCAGCTGCTGAAAAGGAATGGCAGACACGGATCCAAAGGCTTTGTACGGATAACGATGTCGAAGTTATTTTCGGGTACTTCGATATTATCTACGAGGACTTCGGTCTGGAAAAAGGTCTTCGGCTCCTCTCCCGGGACTGCTGCCCGCCAAAGTCTACTATTATTATCGAACATCTGAATTTTGAAGGGGACACCTTCTTAGAGTCGCTTGCGGTGCGGAAATCCTTTGATCTTATCCTTACCATCAAGTCATCATTCAGGCCGCTGCCCCACTTCAATTACTTCACCATCCTGTACACCTCATGGTCCACCCAGCTGCGCCGGTCTGTCCCGTTCCTGGTCAAAAACGGCCATATCGTACCCTACATCCCCAAGATCGTGGTGACCGGGCCGCCCGAATCCGGGAAATCCCGGTTTGTGACAAGCGCAACCGAACTGGGGGTCTCGGTTGACCGGGCCGGGCCGGGCCGGGATGCAACTACGGTGGCCATGGACTTTGGATGGCTGCACTGGCAGGACTTTGAGATCACCCTTTATGGCACCCCCGGCCAACCCCGGTTCGATCCGATGCTGCCGGTTATCTTAAACAATGCAATGGGGGTCATCCTGCTCGTGGATGCTACCGATCACGGGCAGCTGGCACGGGCACGCCACCTGTATAAGATCGTTGCAAAAATGCACGTACCCGTCGTTGTCGCGGCAAACAAAAAAGACCTGCCGGGACAGATGAGCGAGGAGGAGATCCGAAAAGAGATCGGGATAGGAAAGAGCATCCCGATCTTTTTGATCTCCGCACACCGGAAAGACGATGTGCGTGCGGTGCTTGAATCACTTGTTGATTCCATCACCCGGTTCATCTACTAGAGCACCGGGGCCGGGCGGCCTTGCCTGCTGCCTGCCTTTTAAAGAGGATAACATGCTTACCTTCATCGGCCTTGGGTTGTACGATAAAACCGACGTTTCGGAGAAAGGGCTTGCCATGATCCGGAGTGCGGATTACGTTTTCCTCGAAGGTTACACTTCCCGGCTTATGGGGACAAACATAACAGAACTGGAAGCGTTCTACAAAAAACCCGTCCGGCTGCTCCTGCGGGCTGATGTCGAGCAGCACCCGGACGAACTGCTGGACTGCGCGGCGCGGGGAAACACGGTCTTTCTCTGCGCGGGTGACCCGATGGTCTCGACCACGCATGCGGATCTCCGGATCCGGGCAGCGGAACGGGGCATTCCTACCGCCATCATTCATGGATCGTCCATCGTGAGCGCAGTCTGCGGGCTTTCCGGTCTGCAGAACTACCGGTTCGGCAAGTCCTGCTCAGTGCCGTTCCCGCAAGGGAACTGGGCACCGAGCTCTCCGCTCGATGTGATCCTGGAGAACCGGACTAACCGGCTCCATACTCTGGTGTACCTCGATATCCAGGATGACCGGTATATGACGGTAAACGAGGGGATCTGCCTGCTGGAGGCAATGGCACAGAAAAAACAGGTGGCGATTCCGTTCTATGTCGGTGTTGCCCGGGCCGGTTCGGAAACCTCGTTGGTGCGGGCCGGTACTGCCGAGACCCTCCGTTCCGCTGACTTTGGCCCGCCGCTCCATATCCTGATCGTACCCGGTGAACTCCACGATATGGAGCGGGAGTACCTTGCGAGGTTTGCAGGATTATGCTGATTGCCGGGTGCGGGAGCCTCCTATCCCGTGAACTGGAGGAGACCCGGATTCCACAGTCACCGGAAACCCCTCTTTTTGCGCTTGCCATAACCGCACAGGAGATGGCCCGGGCCTATGCAGAGGACGGTGCCACATTCTTTTCCCGCGATGATCCGGTCAATGCGCTGGCCGCGTATTATTATGGCTTTGGCTGGCTGCATTTTGGCATTGCCTATGGCCTGCTTTCCCGTTCGGGAAAACCAGCCTGTCCTTTTGACGGGCAGCACGAGACCCTGCCATTGTCCCAAACTGCCCGGCTCGATGAGAAGGTACAGCGGTATGCCAGGCTGCTTGATACTGCCTGTGCTTCGGTTGTCCCCGCCCCGGAACCTGAGACCGCGGCCGGTGCGTTTGCCCGGAAAGTCATCGTGATCGGGACCAGTTACGCGCGGGGAGGGCGATCAAGCCTTGCCGCAGGTGAGCGGGAGGCTGCACTCGCACGGTTCAGTTACGGCCATGGCTGGGTAGATGCCGGGGCACGGGCCGGCCTTCTCGCACTTACGGGCAACCGTGAGATATTTACGGTATAATGAAGGGAAAGGAGCTAAAATAATAAAAAATGTTTATACTATGCATCATAACCTTTTAAGGTAAAACAAGGCAGGCCCCACCTGCCGGGATCGAACGGGACATGGAGCGATCGCAGAAGAAGTGGCTGTATATTTCCATTGGATTCTCCCTTACGGTCCTGATCGTAATCCTGTACCTCACCATCAACGCTAATACCATCCAGTACCTCAAGAAGATCAACCCCTGGTTTTTGCTCCTTGCATTTCTCACCCATGTCCTGACCATGTGTTTCTGGGCAATGCGGGTCAAGAAGATGTCAGGATCCCTTGGGTATCCCATCAAATTTTTTTACTCGCTTAACCTCGTCTTTGCCAACCTTCTTGCCGCAGCAATCACCCCGGCCCAGGCCGGTGGCGAACCTGTCCGGGTGCATGAATTGTACAAAGCAAATGTCCCGCTGGGTGATGCAACCGCGATCGTGATTATGGAGCGGGTGCTCGATGGTATCGCCCTTGCCGGCCTGGCCGCTTTTGCGATGTTTGCCCTTTCAGAGCAATGGCACAGCCTTGGGGCGATCTCGAATGTTATGGTCTACATCACGTGGATCTTTGTGGCCGGCTGCCTCTTCCTCTTCTACCTGGCCATCCGCCGGCCCGATGTGATGAAGAGGATGGCTGACCGGGCTGCACGGTTCTTTACCCGGAAATGGGAGCCTGCCCGGACAGAAGCCATCCTTGTCCGGATCGATACAGAGATCGTAAACTTCCACGCGGCAGTTTTGAGATTTGTACGGACTGCAAAATCAGGCCTTGCCTGGGGTATGCTCTTTACCCTCCTCTACTGGGTCTCGGAGATCGTCACTGCGTCCCTGATCCTCATGGGCCTTGGCCAGCCGCCGCTCTTCTTTGAATCGTTTGTGATCCAGCTTATTCTCGCCATCTTAATGATGCTTCCCTTAACCCCGGGGAGTTCTGTTATCGCCGAGGTTGCTGCCACCTCCATGTACGCGCTCTTCATCCCCGCGGCTATTGTAGGTGTTTTTGTCGTTATCTGGAGAATCGTGCTATATTACTTCAATATAGCGCTTGGGATTGTCTCCAGTCTCATCATTGTCCGGCGCGAATCAGGGAAAACCTGACGAGGTTCTTGCGCTTCCCCGGACCAACCTCAACTCTTATCATACAGCAGGGTGATCTCTTCACCGGTATGGAACAGGTCAGATGCGCGGTCCGGGGGGTCTTTGTTGCCGTAAGTGACGCGGCCACCGTACCAGCAGTGGTACTGGCCGATGAGGCCGGCCGCCTTCTGCCAATCTATGTCGGCCTCTGGGAGGCACTTGCCATCAACCGTGCACACGAGGGGGATGTACCGCCTCGTCCCTTCACCCACGACCTCTTCCTGGATCTCATGGCAAAATATGGGATCTCTGTTGACCGGCTCAGTATCGATTATGTCGAGGATGGTGTGTACTATGCACACCTGGTGCTTTTATCCGGTGGTAGGGAAGAGACCCTTGACTGCCGGCCCAGCGATGGGATCGCAGTTGCGCTGCGCGCCAAAGCCCCCCTTTTTGCCAGTGAGGCGTTGCTGAACAGTAACGGGGGAGAAAACAACCTTTCCGACATGGTCGAACTCCCGGTATTTCTCCAGAAATAAAAAAAAAGATTACCTGACGGGAACAGCCTCTATTTTCGCCTGCGCTCGAGTTCGCGGATGACCCCGGACAGGTCGACGTCCGCTGCCCGGAGCGCGACAAGAACATGGAAGAAGAGATCGGCTGCCTCTTCAGTTGTCCGTTCGGGCACGCCGTTTTTTACTGCAAGGATGAATTCGGTGGACTCCTCCC
This sequence comes from Methanoregula boonei 6A8, assembly GCF_000017625.1. Classification (NCBI taxonomy): domain Archaea; kingdom Methanobacteriati; phylum Methanobacteriota; class Methanomicrobia; order Methanomicrobiales; family Methanoregulaceae; genus Methanoregula; species Methanoregula boonei. Next base: position 2,148,706 of record NC_009712.1, read on the forward strand.
CTACTTTCTCAAGCACTTTATCGATCCCTTTTACATCCTGCAGCAGCCGGCTGGTGTATGAGTTCTCATCCGGGCAGTCTGCCCTCTCGCAGATGACCCCCCAGAGTTCCCGGATTACCCGGAGATCTACCGGTTCTTTACCCTCATGTGTCATTCCGATCCCTCCGCAAGCAGGACCTCGCCAATCTCAAGATTACAGAACCGCCGGCAAAGGATACGTGCCTTCTCGATATTGCAGCCTGCCTTTCCTATGGCGATCCCAAGATCGCTTTTCTTGTTCACCAGCACGTTGACCGGGCCCTCCTCTGCCCCGCGCTCAATTCCGATCACTTCTGCAGGTTTGAAAATATTGGTGATAAAAAGCACCGGGTCCTCAGCATACTCTACCATTTCGATGCGCCGGCCCAGAACATTCTGGAGCCTTTTGATGTTTTCGCCTTTTTTTCCGATGGCAAGACCCATGTCACCCTGGCGGATAACGTAGATCACCCGATCGAACCGGTCATCGATCACACAGTCAAGCGCTGTTGCCCGGGTGAGGATTCGCAGTTCTTCAATATAGCGTCGTTCCTTAAAGCCGATATTGCGCTCCATGTCAAAATCAATCCTATTGTATCCGCAATTTTCCGGTATTCGATGCTTGAATATATGCCGGCCTGACTGGCCAGATGGATATGCGTGATTATGAAATGATCACACGCTGCATATGTAAAAAAGTTTGGAAAAAAAACAGGGGGTGCCCTCAAGGAGGGATCAGCGGATCGTATAGGTAACCGACACCTGGGCAGTAACCGTGATGTCCCCGGATTGGATTGGAGTTGGTGCTGTTGCCGCTTTCGCGGACATCATTGTCGTGTCGTAATTGCTGTACACTACAGGTGTGTATCCCTGGCTGACGTCGGCCTCCTGGGTCCCGGTAATAGTCACGTTGAGGGCGTCGGCTACGGCATCGGCATCGGCTCTCGCGTTTGTAATGGCCTTAGTCAGAGCCTGGCTCCGAAGGGCCTGAGCCTGTTCGTCGGAAAGCATGAACTGGATGGAGTTTACCTGGTTTGCCCCGGCATTGACCGCGGTATCGATGATCTGGCCGGTGGTATTGGTATCCTTGAGGGTCAACAGGAGGGTGTTTGTCACCTGGTAGGTCGCCGCCGGACCGGAAAGGATACCATTGTCGTCCTGCTGGTTGATCTGGGTGATCGTGTAACCGGTGGTCTTCATCTGGTCGCGGGGAACCCCCGCTGCCGCGAGCGCATCCATGACATTGTTCATTGCAAGCGCGTTACTGGACTGTGCAATCTTGACATCTGCGTTCTGGGTCTGGACGGCGAAACTGATCTGAACCCGGTCCGGGGTGCCCGTGACCGTGCCGCTCCCACTCACAGAGATCACATGATCCATGCTGGTGTCTGCAGCCGCCACACAACCGATCATTGCCATGGCGAAAAGCACCAGGGCACACACAACAAGTCTCATCTTCTGCATGGTTTATCCGGCCAATACTTGGAGATAAGGAAGATTAAAGATTGCTTTAACTGCGAAATTATTCGTAATTATCGGAAAACAGCGGTTCAACTGTCCCGGATTGCCATCCCCCAAACTAAATGTGCATAGAGAGCACAACAGTACAGGAGACAGAGCATGGGATCAACAATCGTAGAGAAGATCTTCTCACGGAAATGCGGCAGCGATATTAAAGCAGGCGAAGTCGTCATGGCACCCATTGACGGGGCCATGATCCACGACATTACCGGCCCGCTTGCCATCCGGAAGTTCTACGAGATGGGCGGAAAACAGGTCTTTGACCCAAAAAGCGTCATCATGCTCTTTGACCACCAGATACCGGCCGACTCGCTTGAGGCTGCGGAGAACCATGTCTTCATGCGGAAGTTTGCCGCAGAGCAGGGTATCCACAACTATGATATCAACGAGGGCGTCTGCCACCAGGTGGTCCTGGAGAAGGGCAGGGCAGCGCCCGGCGAGATCGTGGTCGGGGCAGATTCCCACACCTGCATGTACGGGGCGGTGGGGGCATTTGCCACCGGTATCGGGTCTACAGACATGGGCTTTGCGCTCAAGTTCGGGGCCCTGTACTTCAAGGTGCCGGAGACTGTTCGGGCGGAGATTTCGGGAAAGTTCCAGAAACGTGTTGGCGCAAAGGATCTGATCCTCTCAATTGCGGCAGATATCGGAGCTGACGGCGCGACCTACCAGGCAATCGAGTTTACCGGTAAAACTATCTCTAAAATGGACATGGCCGGACGGATGACCTGCTGCAACATGGCCATCGAGATGGGGGCAAAGGCAGGAATAGTCCCTCCCGACAAGGTGACCTGGGAGTACATGAAGGGCCGGCGGAAGATAACGCCGTTTGCGCTTGCAAGTGACGACGATGCAAAGTTCGCAGAGAAGCGGACATACAATGTCGCGGATCTCGAACCACAGGTTGCGGTCCCCCACAACGTTGATCAGGGAATCCCGGTAGGTAAGGTTGAAGGAACCCACATCGACCAGGTCTTCATCGGCTCGTGTACGAACGGCCGGTACGAGGATCTCGTGGAGGCAGCAGAGGTGCTGGGCAAAAAGAAATTCGACCCGAAGGTCCGGGTGCTTGTCATCCCCGCGTCCCGGGACGAGTATCTCAAGGCGCTTGAAGCGGGGCTCGTTGAACGGTTCGTCAGAGCCGGGGCCCTTGTCGAGGCCCCCTGCTGCGGACCCTGCATGGGCGGATCGTTTGGCCTGATAGCAGCTGGCGAGGTTTCGCTTGCCACCTCAAATCGGAACTTCCGGGGCCGGCAGGGAAGCACGGAGGGGAAAGTATACCTCTGCTCGCCGGCTACGGCTGCTGCAAGTGCAATAAAGGGTGAAATCACCGATCCAAGGGAGGTGTAACCATGAGGGTATGGAAGTTCGGGGACAATATCGATACGGACGCGATCATCCCGGGCCGGTTTCTGACGCTTAACGATGCAAAAGATCTGGCAAAGCATGCATTCGAGGGCACCCGTGACGAATTTGCAAAAAAGGTGAAGGCCGGTGACGTGGTGGTAGGCGGGAAGAACTTCGGGTGCGGCTCTTCACGGGAGCACGCGCCGCTTGCCCTTCTCGGGAACGGCGTGACAGTCGTGCTTGCCCAGTCTTTTGCCCGGATCTTTTTCCGGAATGCTATCAACACAGGTGTTCTCCCGATCGTCTGCCCTGAAACGGACAGGATTGCCGACGGGGCAAAGATAACCGTCAACATCAAGAAAGGCTACATAGAGGCAGATGGCGAACGGTTCGCCATCGAGCCGGTGCCCCCCTTCATGCAGGGGATCATCGATGCGGGCGGTCTTGTGGAGTACGCGAAGAATTTAAAGGAGGTGCCGGTATGTACAAAGTCGCGGCAATAGGCGGGGACGGGATCGGCCCGGAGATAGTTGCAGAAGGAAAGAAGGTGCTTGAAGCCGCCGGGGAGCGGTACCGCTTTGATATTGACTGGACGGATTTTGATATCGGGGCGGACAGGTATCTCGCTACAAAGAAACTCCTCACCGAAGACGACCTTGCCGAACTCAAAAAATTCAAGGCGATCTACTTTGGTGCCATCGGCGACCCCCGGGTTCCACCGGGCATCCTTGAGAAGGGGATCCTTCTTGCCCTCCGGTTCTCGTTTGATCAGTACGTGAACCTGCGGCCGATCCGGCTTCTTGAGGGCGTTGAAACACCGCTTGCCAACAAGACCCCAAAGGACATCGATTTTGTCGTTGTCCGTGAGAATACCGAGGATTTCTATGTCGGGATCGGTTCCCGGTTCAAGAAACACCAGAAGACCGAGCTTGCCGTTGTCCGCGACCTCTACAACGTGAAGTTCGGGCTCGACATCGAGACCGATGCCGAGGAACTCGCGTACCAGATCGGGGTCGTGACCCGGGAAGGTTCGCGCCGGGTCCAGACCTATGCCTTTGACCTCGCCACAAAACGCCGCAAAAAGCTCACTTCGGTTGACAAGGCAAACGTCCTCTCAGACGTATACGGGCTCTGGCGGGACGTGTTTACCGAGACCGCAAAGAAGTATCCCGAAGTTGTCACCGACTTTAACTTCGTTGACGCGGTTACGATGTGGTTTGTGAAAAACCCCGAGTGGTTCGATGTCGTGGTCACACCCAACATGTTCGGCGATATCATCACCGATCTCGGCGCCATGATCCAGGGCGGCCTCGGCCTTGCCCCGGGCGGGAACATCAACCCGAAGGGCACCTCCATGTTTGAGCCGATCCACGGATCGGCGCCGAAGTACAAGGGCATGGACGTTGCAAACCCGATAGCAACCGTCTGGGCCGGTTCGCTTCTCCTTGATCACTTGGGAGAGCACGCGGCGGCGGCGGCTGTTGTTTCGGCCATAGAGAGAAGCATAAAGGACGGTATGGTCACCAAGGACCTCGGCGGGACTGTGGGGACAAAGAAGGCTGGCAGTTATATTGCGGATTGTGTCCGCCGTGGCTGACCAAAACCAACCTCTTTTTTATGCCCCTCGGTATCCCGGATCTCCTGATCGATACGCTTCTTGTCGGCATTCGCTCTGCATATAAGGATCCCTCCTGCGTCGGCATCGATCTCACCGGTTCCGAGCGCCGGCCCACGGGCCTCTGTGTGCTTCGGGGCAAAAATGCCTCCCTTTCCCTTGCATGGACCGACGCGGAGATCCTCTCGGCCATCGACGCCGCCGGGACCGGCCTTGTTGCCATCGACTCTTCCCTCGGGCTCCCAGCCGGGAGATGCTGTGCCGAGGATACCTGCGAGTGCAGGAAGTATGGGATCATGCGGGACTGCGAGCGCACCCTCCGCAGGCGCGGGATACGCGTGTACCCGACGCTGATTAAAAGTTTGCAGAAGCTGACGGTGAGAGGCATACATCTGGCAGGTCAGCTCCGGGAATGGGGTTACGAGGTAATCGAGAGCTACCCGGGGGCAATCCAGGACATCCTTTCTATCCACAGAAAAAAGGTTGATCCTGCCCTGCTCCGGGCAGGTCTTGATAAGACCGGCATCCGGATTCATAACGAGGGGGATCACGTGACCCACGATGAACTTGATGCCCTGACCGCGGCGCTGGGCGGGTATTTTTACCTTGCCGGCTGGTACGAGGCGATCGGGAATGCAGATGAGGGGTACCTGATTCTCCCCGATCTCACTAGGATCCCTGAAGAATAAGTGAACAAAAAAATTCTCACAATGAGGGGTACCGGCAATCCTGTTACGCTGGTCGAAACGGGAGTTCAGGCCGACGGTTGTCATTGCAGAAAAATGGGAGAATGGACCACCAACTGATTTACTTCAGGTTTTCAGGTATATCGAGCGGGATATCCTCCTCATCGGTGGATTTTTTGGATGAGAAGATGGAGCGGAGAGCGGCAAACGGTCCCGCGCTGCTCTCTCCTGCCGGGTCTTTTTCTCCTTTTTTTGCACTCCCGTAGTTCTTTAAGAGGATCTCCGCTTCAATAAGCCCCTCCTCGACCCGCTTCTTTTCCGTCACGTCCACCAGAGACCCGGCGATCGCCACGGTAACGCGGTTCTTTACCACCGGGATCTCATTTATCTCTACCCAGATTTTTGTATTGTTGCGACCGTAAAATTCCAGCCGGTAGGGGGGTTCGCGGCGGCCGGTGGCAATCGCTTTTAACGTTCTTTCCAGTCCCTTTGCATTGAGCGGGTGGTCAGTGAGATAATCGATCCACATCCGTTTACCTGATTTCTGCCCGGTCCCCAGAAGTGCCCGGATCCGGGGACTGACATAGCGAAGGGTATGGTCGGAGCTGTGTGTGAAGTACATCGGCGTACCGCTCTCCAGAAGGAGCATCAGTTCCTCATCGCGTTTCCGGATCGAGCGCTGCTCCCGCTGGAGCCGGGTAACGTCCCGACCGGAGGCCACAATTGCAGTCACCCCTCCCTTTCCGTCGGTAATCGAACGGGCAGACCAGCTGATACAGCGCGGGCCCTGCGGGGAAGAGATCCATTGCTCTACCTGGCAGGTATAGGGCGGCCGGAAAAGCCTGGTCATCTGGGTAGCCATCACCTCAGAATACTTCTGATCGGTTGCGGGCATGAAAATGCTCCCTCCCAGTTCTTCTTTTGTCTTCCCTAATGCTTCGCAGTATGCCGTATTGACAAAAAGAAGGCGTCCCTCAGTGCTGAACTTGACCAGCAGATCCTGCTGGTTCTCTACCAGTTCCCGGTAGGGATTTTCATCACTGGTATCCATGCTGCTGCTCCATTATCATGAGTAATGACAGTCCCCGGGAACACCCTTTGTTCAGTACACGTCTCCCTTCGGGACTATTAATGTTGTACACTGGTGCGCCCGCAAGTCACCGGAAATGGGGAAAAAGAATATGTTAACGGCATAAACCCGAAGGCCATCAGACCAGTGCGCTGATCTGTTGCTGGCCGGTGAGCCTGCGATCTTTCCATACAGGAGAAGACGGCTGTTCGGGGATGCGTGCAATGGGAGCCAGTTTATCCCGCCCATAGAGCGTTGCCCTGAGGGTTGCAAGGGACAAGGTAAATGTACCAGCTTCGAAAAGTTCAAGATTAAGGGCCTTTCCGGATGCAGACATCTGCGCAAGGCCGCAGGTTGCCCCAAGATAATAGTCCCACTCTCGGGCAAGAGCCTCGATCTGGATAACCACCTGCCGCCCGGATATCCCCTTTGCGAGATCCGCAAGCCGGATGGCATACCGGGTACCCATGATATGCAGTTCCACAACTTCCTGGAGCCTGCCCTCGCGGTCAATTGCCCTGCACCCTGTTCTTCGGAGATATCCTGCCTTTTGCATCATACACGACCACCTTCTGTCGTAATACTGCGTCTTTCCCGGGCTGTATATAACCCGGGACCGTGCGCGGGGTGAAAGTGAAAGATACCTATCTCAGGAATATAAGCGGGGGGTTATGGTGCCCGGTCCATGCAGGCATTCAGGACATTTTCGACAAAATAAAGGGAGCCTCCCAGACCTGCAAGGGGGTAATGGGCAAGCCTGACCTGTCCGCGGAATGGCGGTATAATTCCTACAAATGCCCGGTCCGGGCATAAAGAACGTTCAAATGAGGAGCCGATCACAAGATCCGGATCAGATTCCGTAATCCTGCGACCAACCGCTTCGAGCCCGGCCAGTTTCTCCACCCGGTACTGACCCCCCGGTTGTTCCGGCAGGTCGTTGCGTGTGCCGACAATGAGAATCTCCGCATCAAGATACCGTTTCAGGGTATCTGCCGCAAAAAGGGCATAGGCTGCACCGGCAAAGATCGCAACACGGGGAGGCTCGTACCGGCGCAGGAACTTATCGCCGGCATGAATCAATCGTTCTTCCTGCAGATCTAGCTCTTTTAATACCGGATCCGTATCTGCATGGTCAAAAATTCCGGCGAGCTTTCCTAAGGTTGTGCGGAGTGAAGGTATACCCAGAGTACCCCCCAGGGAGGTCCCGACCCCGGATCCAAAATCCTCATTTGTACCGATGGTAAAAGGCGAAGCCGTTTTTACCTTATCTGCCCGGTCCCGGCAAAATACTGTTCCGACAGGGATACCGGCCCGATAGAGCAGACGGGTGATTTCCTGGATATTTCCCTCATGGAACGGATCTGCAAGGGAAATGCCATCGATATTTACCCCTGATTGCTCCGGGTTGACTGAAGGTCCAAGCGCGGCAAGTGCTGCCTGGTACCCGGCCTCCAGATCCCCGGCAAAACCGGGGCTGTCCACAACAATGAGCTCGCTTCCGCTCACCATTTCACGAATATCCTCGCCCAGCGCGGAGGGAACGCAGGTGGTGACAACCGCAATCCGGTCACCCTTCCCGGAGAGATCGCTGATCACCTCTCTAAGCCTGTCGCCTGATCCAAAAATCACCTCGTTTTCAAGGATAAACGTCCCGTACAGGTGTGTGTTGAGGAGTGTGGCCGGGTAGTAATAACACCCGCTGGATCCATGGATCACCACGGATATCCCGTCAAAACCGGCAAGGCATGCAGCAGCCCCGGTCATGGCGCAGGGCCACAGCGGAGTCCCGCACTCATGCATGAATTGCCCTCCTCCAGCGGTGAAGCATTCGTCGTACCCCGGCGATACCGACAGGGGGTGTTACCGGTACCGGTACCGGCTTTCCCGAAGGTATGACATCCAGCCTGAATGCATATGCAATATTCCGCAATACCCGTTCCCCGTCATGTGTCGGAAAGAGTGTGGAGAAGGAGATCTCACGACCTGCGATATCGGCAAAATCACTGAGTGTGTCCTGCTCAAAACCGCGCTCTTTCTCAATCGCCGGTCGGGGATCGATACCGCAGGCGGCGCCAACTGATTCAAGGAACGTGATAGTGCCAGACAAACCCAGGGGAAATCCCGAAATATAGGGTGTTTTGAAGTGTTCCTTAAGGTACTCGCCAACCGGAATGAGCGCGGGATCGCGGAGCACGTTAAGCCGGGCTGCCCCAACGGAATCAATCTGTCCGTAGGTAAGATTATGGACAAACCGGGTGTTAACCGAAAGGCCCAGCAGGGAGAGCAGCCGGGCTACCTCGGCGAAATTCTCGTCAACTTCATATTCGAGATTCTTTTCACCGATAATATTTACCCCCCCGTTCATCCCCGGGGAAGGTTCTGCCATGCCGGCAAGGGCCACGAGCGCATTATTGACCCCGGTCTGGAACGAACCTCCAAGAAATCCGGCAGTCGGGATCATGATGACGGGAACACCGGCTTTTGCATCGCAGACCGCAGCCACATCGTCTCCGATGGTTTCTACGATACAAGTGGAAAGAACGAATATGGCTGCAGGATTGCAGGAAATTGCCCGATCCAGGATCCGGTCGAGTGCGCCTTCGCCGCCGAATATTACCTCGGTTTCCGAGAGCCCGCTCGAAATAAGCGGGGGAAGCACAACGCGATCATTCTCAACGCTGGTTGCATGCAGAAGGGAAAAATTGTGGTGCGTACATCCCGGCGGACCATGCACAACTGTGATCGCATCGCGGATCTGGGTGGTCACCGACAACGCACCGGTCAGGGTACAGCCTTCGGTTCTACACGAACTGGCGGGCAAGTGATTCAAGCTCATCGATCTCAAGGGGGGTGGGTATGGTAAAGCGCGTGTTTTCCATAACCCGGGCTGCAAGGTCCCTGTACCTCTGTGCCTGTTCAGATGACGGCTCGTACTCAAGCACGGTCTTGCGGTCCAGTTCTGCCAGCTGGACCGTGCGATCACGCGGGATATACTGGAGAAGATGGCTGTTGACCCGGCGGGCAAACTCTGCCACCAGCTCCTCTTCCCGGGGCAGGTTCTTGGCGTTGCAGATAACCCCGGCCAAGCGGCACATGCTCCTCGGGCGGGCACTCAGCCTCTGTACAGCCTTGCAGATGTTGTTTGCCGCATACAGGGACATAAGTTCTCCCGAAGTTACAAGGTACACTTCCTGGGCGTACCCTTCCCGCATCGGCATGGCAAACCCGCCACAGACCACATCGCCCAGCACATCGTACACGATCACATCTCCCGTGAGCGTACCGAATTTTTCCAGCAGCTGGAACGTGGCGATAATCCCCCGCCCGGCGCAACCAACGCCAGGTTCCGGCCCTCCGGCTTCAACGCAGCGGATGCCATTAAAACCGGTATAGACTACATCCGCCGGGGTTACTGATGCCGCTCCCCGTTCGCGCACCAGATCCATAACTGTAGGAATCAACCGTCCCTGCATCAGCATCCTGGTACTATCGCGCTTGGGATCGCAACCAATCTGGAGAACGTTGTACCCTGAAAGGGAAAGGGCTGCAGACAGGTTCGCAGAAGTCGTGGACTTTCCGATACCGCCTTTTCCGTACAGGGCGATCTGCTTCATTACCGTACTATGGGAGGGCAGTTTATATTAGATCTTCTGAAGTTAACAAAAGTACATTTGTGTTTTATTTCCTACTCTGCTAATCAGAACCCCGGAAGAGTGCCATAAACAGGACTATCACCGGGATCACCTCAAGCCTTCCCAGCCACATCACGATAATAAAAACCCATTTCGAGACAAGCGGCATATCCGGAGAGACATATCCCGAGGTGATCCCGCAGGTAGAAAATGCGGACGTGACATCAAAGAGGATGTCATTGAGGGGAGCAGATGCCTGCTGGAACTGGAGGACGACGAGGGTGGCAACAAAGATAAGGATAACGGAAAGGATGATGACAAGCAGGGTCTTTGCGGTTTCCAGCTCGGCAGTTGCACGCGGGATAATCCGGCCTTCACTCCGGAAAGGGATCAGAACCTTCCCGCTCACGAACAACCGGTGGAACCACCAGATCAGGGCACGGAACCCCAGCACCACCCGGTTCAGCTTGATCCCCCCTGCCGAACTCCCGGAACAACCGCCAACGAAGACGAGCATCGTCAAAAAGAAAAGCGTCACACTTGCCCATGTCTGGAGGTCCGCGATCTGGAACCCGGTGGTGGTAAGGGCAGAGACCGCCATGAAGACCCCTTCGAAAAGGGCTGCAGGCAAATCCGCATTCCCGAAATAGACCAGATCATACGTAAGAACCGCAGTACCGATGGCCGCAACAACAAAAAAGAGTTTGACCTGTTCATCACCGAAAAGACTCCAGCGCCGGTTCTCTGCGATAAGATAGTACAGGCGGAAGGGCAGTGCTCCTGCAATCATGAGGGGAATGAGCAACAGTTCCAGGAACACATTGTGGTACGAAAGGATACCGCCGGTATGTGGAGTAAAACCTCCCGTGGAGATCGCGGTGAGCGCAAGGTTGACCGAATCCCAGAGGGATAGACCGGTAAAGAGGATGAGACCGATCGCGACAAACGTCAGGAGTCCGTAAATTTTCCAGATGGCCTTTCCTTTCGAGATGATACCGGGCATCAGCGGTTCCTCCCTGCTTTCAGGCCGGAAGAGTTTTCCCTGGAAAAGCCCGGTGCTGCTTGCAAGCGCAATGACAAAAGCGATCGTACCGATTCCCCCGATCCATTGCATGAACGAGCGCCAGAAAAGAAGGGTATGGGGAGCGGTATCAAGAGAGGGAATCAGGGAAAATGCAGTTCCTGTCCACCCGGCCATTCCTTCGAAAACAGCATCGGTAAATCCCATGCGGAGGCCCAGCATGAAGGGAATTCCGCTTACTATGGCACAGGTAAACCAGAAAAGAGCAACTGAGCAGAGCGCAGTGGAAAGCCGGTTTTCACGCTCGTTTCGGGGCAGGCGTTTTAACAGGAATCCCAGGGTGAAGAGGAGGACCGGCACGGTTGCCATAGGTAAAAAGAGGTCCCATTCCGAATAGAGCACGGTTACCACCAGGGGAATGGCCGTGACCGGGGCAATAAAGAAAAAAACCGCACCGAGATCGGCAAAGATGGTGGAAAGATAGAGCAACCGGCGCATCACATAGAAGATTGTCGCTGGGGATCTATTGAGCGTTTGCTAGAAAAAAAGCAAAAAAAATTACACCCTGTTGGTCCAGAGCCCGTGTACGCTGCAGAGCTCCCGGGCCTTTACACTGGTGTCGTGAACCGGGAACTCTGCTTCCGGCTTCTCACCGGGTTTGAGCCACTTGATATATGCATTGTCACCGGAACGGACCTCAATCCACTGGATATAATGTTTCTCTTCCATAGGGTGGGGAATGGAGCCGACTTTCACCAGGATCCCGTTTGCTGTCTTTTCGATCACCGGTACGTGTTTCTCTTTTCCCGGGTCTGCAGTTTTTTCCTGCTGGAGAGTCATGGGTTTCCCGCAGCACACCATCGTCCCACCGGAAGCACCGACAACCATGACGGTATTCCCACAGACTTCGCACTTGTAAACCTCGAAGAGTTTTGTCATATCCGCAAAAGACCTCCTTTCACTTACACGATGTTAACTTCCTTATGCTTCTTTAAGATTTCGTCTGCCAGCCGATCCAGATCCTGCATGGCCGCCTCACCGGGTTCGCCGTTGACCATAACCGGCGGGAGGAGATCTACTTTCACATGATCGAGCATCTTCGTAATCGTCTCTACGCTCTTACCTCCCCACCCATAGGATCCTATAACCGAGGCAAAACGTGTCTTGGGCCTGAGGATATTTGCAAGGTAGGTAGCTGAGACCACCGTGGGATGCGGCCCGAAAAGGACTGTCGGTGTCGCGAATACAACTGTAGCCGCATCGACAAGGGCCAGAGCAAGGTCCCCTGTATCCGTACGGGTCAGGTTGAAGGGTTTTACCACGATCCCCCGCGCGATGAGTGCCCCGGTAAGATGGTCCACCATCTTTGCCGTGCTGCCGTGCATTGAAACGTACGGTATAACCACCTCGTTTTTCACAGAATCCGATACCCACTCGGCATAAGCATCAAGGATTGACTTCGGGTTTTTATGGACCGGGCCATGGCTGGGTGCTATCATTACCGGGTCAAGCCCCCGGACTTTTTCTACATATCCCTTAATACTCCCCCGGAACGGCATCATGATCTCAGCATAATAGCGTTTTGCCGACCGGTAAGCCCAGGCCTCATCGGTAATGAACAGCTCGCTTGTTGCAGCATGGAACCCAAAAAGATCGCAGGAAAAGAGGATCTTATCTTCGACAAGGAAGGTAATCTGGGTCTCAGGCCAGTGTGTCCACGGGGTAAGGAAAAACCGGAGCGTCCGGTCCCCAAGTGACAGTGTCTCGCCCTCGGATATCACCATGAAGCGATCCGAAGGGATGTGCAAAAGGGCAATGAGGAGATCCCGGCATTTCGCATTGGTAACCACCCGTGCATCCGGGTAAAATTCGAGGATCATCGGAAGCGAGCCGGAATGATCCTGCTCCGCATGGTTGATCACGATGTAATCTATGCTCTCGATACCCATTTTTACCAGGTTCGAAATGAGATCATATTCCTTTGAGGGATCAACGGTATCGATCAGGACTGTTTTTTCGCTGCCCCGAATCAGGTATGCATTGTAGCTGGTCCCTTCCGGGAGTGGGATCAATTCATCGAATATCCGTCGGTCAAAATCAAATGCCCCGACTGAATAAACTCCTGCAACAAGTTCACGTGAGACCATGGAACATCACCAGTACTTTCCTTTGTATGCCTAAACCGGTCTTCCTGTGCGAAACAGATTCGGCCGATTCGGTTCTGTGACCGGGCTGCATCCCCGGCCACAGGTTTAGTGTCCTACCAGGCATTGCTTTTTTGGACAGGACGCCGGCCCACACAGCATAAACTGATTCTTGAGGCCACGCCTTTTCCGCAGGTAAATCTTGGACGATTCCAGCGAATAACCATTTCGTTTATCCGCGCATATGCGAAAAACCGGTGTAGTTTAATTTATGGGATAATTCCCCATGCCGGCAACCCTGCATTCAGTTCAACGATCATCAGGTTTGCATAGCCGATAATAATCATCAGGATCAGGCATGGTACAATAAAAAATGCTGCGGTCACCGCCGATCGCAGGATCTGGGCAAGCGTGCACAGTATCATGGCAATAACCATCACCATGATGACAAACGCAAAGAAGATTGCCTGAAGGAAAAAGAAAGAAGCAAACCAGAGCATAAGCAACGTGAGCGTGAAAACGAAGAACCTAAGGGCCGCTTTGACCTCGTTATGATCGAGCCCGGCACACCAGATGGAATACAGGGACAGTCCCAAAAGACAAAAGAGCAGGATGAGCGCGTAAAAAACCATAAGATCAGAGGGAAGAAAGCCGGGTTTTTTAAGGCCGGAGTACCATCCGGGTATCGATGTGGTAAAAAGGTAGAGCGCAATGTAGCCGGGAATAAGGCAAGCAATAAGGGATATAATCAGCCTGCCGGTATGGTGATCCTGCTTCATTGTATGGGGTACACTCTCCACAGAGGGGATATAAATGTTATCAATATGTGCCGAACGGATTTCCCATATGGATACCCTATAAAGTTAAAGAGATTCAGCCCTATCCTTCTTCTATGTGCAGCGTTTAACAATCACGCAGAGGTTGATTCCTGCTGTGAGATAGCCATTCCCTCCCCCGAAAAAAAGGCATGTGATTAACAAAGCGTTAACTATACAAGAGATCCTCTCTTTTGTTTCGAAAAAAATTATGATGTGGCATTATTGACCGTAAATGAGGAGTTCATCCACCCTATTGTCCCGTCACTCGTGAGAGCCTCAACACTGTAAGCCCCAGTTTCCACCGAACTGGGGATCGCAAGAGAACAGCTGACCGTGGTTGCAGCAGAAGAGGGACTAGAACATTGGATTTGGGAGGTCGCATCAGAGGACCACAGAGTTACCGCGGACACATCAGTAAATGTCTGACCGGTGAGGGTCAGGGTATATGAAGTACCAAGATTGCCACTGGTCGGACTGATGCTGCTGATCGTGGGTGGTGCCAGACCAATGGTAATCGCGCTGTACAGGGATCCAACTCTGCCATCGGGATTGCTTACCTGAATATTTGCCGGCCCTGCATTCAGGCTGGCCAGGTTAAAGGTTCCGGTGATCTGCGTCGAAGTCACCGAAACACTCGATGCCGTTACTGGCTGGAGTCCGGCTTGGATCAGGTACACTGTAGCCCCGTTCTGGAAATTGCTTCCGGTGATCGTAACAGAAAGAGTTGTACCTGTCGCACCTGTGGTGGGAGATACTGCAGAGACAATCGGCCCGCTTCCGGAAAGGGTGGTTTGAACCGTAGTGGGAACAGTCGGGGTCGCATAGGTGACTGATGAAACCGAAACCTGGGTAAGCAGAACCGGATACAGTTTCTCCACATCAATACGGGTATCAATCTCTGACTGGCCGGTCACCTGACTCCAGGAGCCAGCGGAAGTTTTCTGGACAAGTACCCGTGTGTATTGATCATTGGTGGAGTCATATGCGGTGATAAGCCAGAAGGCGGATGATGCATTATTTGTAACAATATTCCCTGCCGTATATTTTGGCTGAGGTTGTGTTGTGATCTTTGCGATCGTAGTTGTTGAACCCGAACTCTGGCTCGAGCAGCCGGCAAGGAGCACACAAAAGACAAGAATCAGACCCAGCAGGAGTCCACAATAAGGTTTTACGGACATATCATAGCGTTCTGCATAAAGACGGATAAAAATTTGGTTAGGTGGGAATCAATCAGGTATGTCAGCCATTCTGAATACGTCTTCACGATTCTTTTCACGTGTGGGATGACCACTCTCCCGGAAGGGATACGATCCCGTCTACTGCTGTGGCAGCAGAATGGTTGTATAATGCCGGGCAAAGTACCAGTGTACGGCCACGAGGGACAGGACCACCGCAGACCCGCAGGATATGCCCACAGGACTTAGCGGAACTAGATATGCCGGATCGATAAGAGAGCTCAGCGCAGTTGAAAGGCAGAATGTGACCACGATTACAGTCGCGTAGATATCCCGTACGGCAAAGAAAAAAAGTGCAGAGATACAGCCAACCCCAAAAAAAGCACTGATGAAAGTCTTGAGATCCGGGCCGGCAAACAGTGCAGAAAGGGCAAGCGCAAAAATAACTGATGTCACTATAACCCCGGCTATGACAGAGACCGTTATACCTTCACGCCGTACGTATGCCTGGATGTGGGTTCCAACAAGTCCCCAGCAGATCATAACTGCTGCAACAGTAACCGGAAGCATGAGGAAAAAAAGTGCCACACTCTCCGTTGTTTCAGGCCCGCTCCCAGGAAGACCGGTAAACAGAGAGACAATGACGCATGTTATTGCAGTAAAGCCTACGGCAATTATCGTGCGGCGCGCAGAGCGGAATCCAATCTGGAACATATTAACCGCTCCTGAGAGGAAGGTGGCCCGGATACGTACAACCGGTACGACAATCCCCACAAGAATACCGGCAAGTACCGTGTACAGGACAAGAACCAAGGGGTTGGCATGCTGGAAAAGGTGGGTTGTGCCCGCAAGGAGAAAATTTTCCAGCAGCCAAATAAGAACAATCACAAGCGGGATAAGAACCAGGCTGACAGGAGAAGACTGCCGGGAGCCCGGTTGGATCACGTTTGCAGGATCGGGTTTTGAAGTGTCCATGCTCCTCGCCATTAGGTGAGCACCCGGTGCCTGATGTGGTGCCGTGCAGGAATAAAAATCACTTCGCAGCCTCGAAAAGGTCTCGGACCCGGTTCATACGCTCATCCTGTAGAATATGGTGCCAGACGGGAAGGCGCTCATCGAAGGTGGGAAGGACCTGCTCATAGAATGTCCCCAACGCAATTGGGGCATCAAGATTATAATCCCACTCCCTCGCCCTGGTGCATGCCTTCCCAAAATCACGGGTGTCATGACCTGCGAGATCATACACATGGGACTGGTAATACTCGGTCATGTTAAAGAAACTCGCGCAGATCTGGAGAACATCAATGAAGGCGAACCCCTTGTGTGCGATCCCCTGCCGGATCAGCTGTCCCAGTTGCGACATCTTTCTTGTATATCCCCGTGCGATGTAGGTGGCACCGCTTGCAAACATCAGCTCCAGGGGATTAAATGGATATTCGGCGGTCCCTGAAGGGGTGGATTTCCCTTTAAAGCCGAGTGGGGATGTAGGGGTATACTGGCCGGTAGTAAGGCCGTAGACCCGGTTGTTGTGTACTATCATCGTGAGATCGATGTTTCGCTTGGCTGCAAAAATCAGGTGATCAAGCCCTTCCGCATACGCGTCCCCATCGCCAGCACAGCAGATCACAGTGAGGTCCGGGTTTGCAAGTTTTAGGCCTGTTGCTACCGGGATCGTCCGCCCATGGAGGGTGTAGACGGTATTGATGTTGAGGTAATCGGCAATCTTCGCATGGCAGCCGATACCGGAGACAAGCACCACATCGTCAAGGGATCTGCCCTCCTTCTCCATGTCGGTAAGGATATCCTTGAGCGTGTGCTGGATCGAGAAGTTCCCGCAGCCCGGGCACCAGGTGTTCTGCACCGGGGTGATCAGATTCCGGGTCATAACGTGAGAACCTCCTGTACCCGCCGCTTCAGTTCTTCCGGGGAGAATGGTCGGCCGTCATATTTGAGGATCGTATCGTCCAGGTTCCTGCCATGTTCTTTCACCAGCGACACCAGCTGCCCGGTTGCGTTCTCTTCGACAGCGATCAGGCGCTCTACCCCAGCGCAGGCATCAGCGAACTGCCGGTCCGGGAACGGGGAGAGTACCACTGGCCGGATCACCCGGAGACCCAGATCAGTGGCCACTTCGCCACAGGCATTCCCGACCGATCCCCAACAAAGGAGTGCAACCGGAGCATCCTTCTTCCCCCCGGTACTAATGCAGGGGAGCCGGTTCAGCTCTTCCCTGAGCTCCTCACCTTTGCGTGCACGCTTGTCTGCCATCTTTGCTACAAGGGCGGCCTCTTCTGTGGTAATCCCGTCCTCATCGTGGGCATAGCTGTTTATCTTGACCGTGGCGTTTTTCCTGCCCGTGAATGCCAGCGGGGAAATTCCCCCCTTCGGCGCATCAAGATACCTCCGATAGGTTCCCTGGCCGTCCCAGAGAGCAGGCTCGGAGACTTGGAGATCGGGAAGCCGGTCCGGATCGACACTATAGGATCCCTCGGAAAGTGTCTTGTCCACAAGAATAAATGCCGGGATCTGGTATTTCCACGCCAGGCGGAGCGCGGCTGTCGACCAGAGGTAGGCTTCACCGGGATCGGCAGGTGCCGCAACCAGCCGGGGAAACTCTCCCTGGCCGGCATGGAGCACGAACCGGAGATCGGCCTGCCCGGTGTAGGTAGGGAGACCGGTGGAGGGCCCGGTTCTCTGGGAGACCACGATCACGATGGGGATCTCGGCCATCCCGGCAAACGAGAGCCCTTCCGTCATCAGGCAGAACCCGCCGCCCGATGTGCCGACAGCGGTTTTTGCCCCGGCGATTGCGCTTCCCAGTCCCATCAGGATGACCGCGATCTCGTTTTCCGGGTGAATAACCCGCATCCCGAGCTGCTCTGCATTGCCTGCAAGGAAGTGGAGAAGGGTAGACGATGGCGTCATCGGGTAGGCAATATATGTATCCAAGCCGCCTGCCGCAAGACCAAGCCCGATGGCCTCGTTCCCGGAGAGCAGGCTGCATGCCGGGCCGGAAAGCAGGGGGATCGGACGGAAGGTCTGCACCAGCGTGTAGGCCCTTTTGGCAACCCGGAGATTCTCATCTGCCGCCTTCTGCATATGCCGGTGGAAGACCTTTTCGACGATCTCCCAGGGAATCCCGGCGGCTTTGGCAAATGCCCCGATCATCGCAGAGTTCCCGGTGATGGGCGGTGCAGCCTCCTCTTTGAGGATTGCATTTACAGGAACAGCTTGACCCCGGGGAAGCGATTTTACCATATCCTCATTTGCCACGAACGTGCAGTCCGGGCACTGCGGGAGGTGGAGGGCAACAGTTTCCTGGTTGAGCGCCACCAGGTAATCGATATGGTTGTTGCAGGCACCGACCGGCCTATCTGCAGCGCGTACCAGCGCATAATTGTGCCCGCCCCTGATGAGCGACGGGTAATCGGTGTACATATATACAAAATAGCCCATGTGGTTGAAGAGCTGCGCAATCATTGCCCCGGCATTGCTGATACCGTCACCTGCCCTCCCCCCCACGAGCACGGATAGTTCCGTCATAGTCGTGTCCCTTTCACATCTCTGATCTTTCGGGGAATGGTATATAGGTTGGGATAGTGGCGGAGCCTCAGGGGGAGGGCAGATTAAAACAAAACTACTTCTTCTGGATCATGCTTTCCAGGAGTGCCTTCATCTCATTGATCCGGTAGGGCTTGGTAAGCCTGCCGGAAAAACCGTATTTTGCATATTCCTGCATGACCGGGTCGTTGGTATAGCCGCTTGACACCACGGCTTTTACCTCCGGGTCGTAGCTGCGGAGTTTTTCTATGGTTTCCTGACCCCCGAGCCCTTCTGGAATCGTGAGATCAATAATAACGAGATCAAAAGGCTGGCCTGATTCTTTGGCCTGCCTGTACATCTCAATTGCCGCACCGCCTTCCTTGGCAAAGGCTGCATCGTACCCAAGAAACCGGAGCACTTCGCGGGAAACATCCAGGATGATCTCCTCATCATCTACCAGAAGCACTTTTCCTTTACCTGCCACACACACTCCCTCTCGATGTATACTTCACGCAGGCGTACTATATAGTTTCCCCCGTATGCAATACGCAAAAGGGCAATCTCCCGCACGTGGCTTTTTTATCTCATCTGTTCGGTGTACCGGGACACCCGGCGGCTACCGGCTTTTTTTCAGGGCACGCAGACGCGTGGCCTCTTCTGCATCCTCCACCCGCAAGAGGAAGGTTCCGTGGCAGGGTTTGGTATAAGGAAAAATGACAAAGTTTCCATCGATGCCGACGGCGATTGGGGGTACTCCGATAGTGTGGACATCGAAGATCTTGAATCCCGGTTCGACATCGATCGATTCGGAAAAGTGGCTCTTGATGTACTCCCGGCACTCCTTAAACGAAGCGTCCCTCATGATGACCTCGTAGGGAAGAGATTCTACGCAGCCCATGACGGTGCCACCTCGTCGATTATCTTCTTTATGGGCAGGGGATTGTGTACGGCCTTTACGGCAATCTTTGTGCAGGGGAAGGTGATCTGGGCAGCCATCTCCTCCCAGTGTTCGCCGTAGATCACCGGGAATATTTTCGCTTTCGAGATCGCTGCCATGGTCGCAGCATAACTTACCCCGGCATCGTTATGGATAAAAACAAAGCAGAGGTCAAAATCCCGTTTCTTGTCGGATATCTGGGCAATCGCACGATCAAGGTCCATGACCTCTTTTAAGTAATGCCTTTTCGGATCGGCAACCACAAGAAGGGTAATGGCCGCCTTGTTCCCGGCAATCACCGGGGCTATGCCAGCCACGGATAACTTATCTGCCAGGTACAGCGCAACACTCGTCTGCACCGGGACCTGCGGGCAACCGAGGACAAGGACTGCAGTCTTCTTTGTCTGCGGTGCTTCCCCGGCAATGGTATCGTTCCCTGCCATGCTCACCTGTACAGCAATGTGCCGGGGGATGGAAAAACCTTCGCCTCGTGGCCATGCGGCCCCCGTTACTTTCTATCGGTTTCCGTGTACACCCAGTCGAGGTACAGCGCGTGGCCGGCGATAACCGGCAGCGCGATAATCTCCGGGACCTCGTACGGATGCTCTGCTTTTACCGCAGCAATAGTGGCCTGCACAAGGCCTTTCCTTGTCTTGAGGATAAGCAGGTCCTCTTTGTCGTCGCAGGATTCGCCTTTCCAGCGGTACAGGGAGCGTACCGGGGTGATATTGGCGCATGCGATAAGATGTTTTTCAAGCAGGCTCTTTGCCAGCGCTTCGGATTGTGACTGCGGAGCGGTCACGTACAGGACGCAGATCTCCATATTTGTCTCCGTTCCGGGTCCGGCCTCCATGGGTGAGATGTTGCCATTCCCGGCAGATAAGGGTATACGACCGGGCCCCGTAAGTCATCGGGATATCCCGTGAGAGTTACTTTCTAGTAGCGCCCGCTCCAATGATAGGTACACGTATGTACTCAGCACGCATGAGCAATCTCCCTCCGTACCTTTTTGCACGGATTGACGAGATGAAAGCAGAGCAGCAGAAAAAAGGCGTGGATATCATTGACTTGGGCGTCGGCGACCCGGATCTTCCCACCCCTCCCCATATTGTGGATGCCCTCTGCACCGCCGCACGTGATCCAAACAACCATCACTATCCCTCGTATGCCGGGATGCCGGCTTACCGCGAGGCCGTTGCCGGTTGGTACCATAAGCGGTTCGGTGTTAAGCTCGATGCATCACGTGAAACCCTTGCCCTGATGGGCTCCAAGGACGGGATCACCCATATTGGCGAGGCATTTGTAAATCCGGGCGATTACGTGCTTGCCCCGAGCCCCGGCTACCCGGGGTACTCGACCGGCACCCTCTTTTCAGAAGGGAAAGTCCACGAGATGCCACTGTTACAGAAAAATAATTTCCTCCCGGTCCTTGACGATATCCCGGAAAAGGTTGTCCGCACGGCAAAGCTCATGTTCATCAACTACCCCAACAACCCGACGGCTGCCATTGCCCCGCTCTCGTTCTATAAGGAGGTTGTGGATTTTGCTGCGGACAATAACATCGTTGTTGTCTCGGACAACCCCTATTCTGAAGTTGCCTTTGACGGCTACAAGGCCCCCTCGTTCCTGGAGGCAAGAGGCGCCATGGAAGTTGGGATCGAGATGCATTCACTCTCGAAAACCTACAACATGACCGGCTGGCGGATCGGCATGGCTGTCGGGAATCAGGAGATCCTCTCCGGTCTTGGCCGGGTCAAGACAAATGTCGATTCCGGAGTTTTCAACGCCGTCCAGTATGCGGCGATAGCTGCCCTATCAGGCCCGCAGGACTGCGTGAAGGAGGCCTGTGCGATCTACCAGGAGCGCCGGGACGTGCTCGTTGCCGGGCTCCGCGACCTCGGCTTTGACGTGCCGGCCCCGAAGGCGACTTTCTATGTCTGGATGCCGGTAAAGGATTGCATGTCCTTTGCGGCAAAACTCCTCAATGAGGCCGGTATCGTGGTCACGCCGGGCATCGGTTTTGGCTCCGCGGGCGAGGGCTATGTCCGGTTTGCGATCACCCGACCGGTAGAAAGGATACACGAGGCCATAGAACGGATGCGGAGGCTTTCCCTGTGAAACTGCCATCGCACATTACAATCAGGGACGGACATCTGCACATAGGGAGCCATGACTGCGTCACCCTCACGGCAAAGTACGGTACCCCGCTCTACGTGACAAGCGAGGACCGGATCTGCGAGCACTTTACGGCATACCAGTCAGCCCTCTCCAGGAGATACGCGAAGGTTCAGGTCCTCTTTGCAGCAAAGGCAAACGGTAACCTTGCGGTGATGAGGGCGCTCGCCCGGCTCGGCGCCGGGGCGGACGTCTTTTCCTCAGGTGAACTCGCGCTTGCCCTCGAAGCAGGGATGCCGGCGTCAAAACTGCTTTTTAACGGCAGCTCAAAAACTCCAGCCGACCTCGCCCTTGCGGTAAAACACGGTGTGAAGGTTTCGCTCGATTCTCTCGACGAACTTCACCAGCTCGATGCAATCGCTGCAAATGCAGGAAAAGTTGCAGAGATCTCATTTCGGGTCAACCCGGCGCTCGAAGTCCCGACTCACCCGAAGATCGCCACCGGCCTTGCGACAAGCAAGTTTGGGATCCCGCATGAGCAGATCCCGGCGGCATACAAAGAAGCGCTTGCCTGCAAAAACGTAAAACCCGTCGGAATTCACTGCCATATCGGTTCGCAGATCCTCGATGTGGTGCCGTTTGCAAGGGCGGCCGAGGTCATGGTTAGGATCGCAAAAGAGATTTCTGACATAGGAGTGAAATTAGAGTTTCTCGACCTCGGGGGCGGACTGGGAATTCCATACCACCACGATACAGACCCGGCACCGACTCCCGAGGACTACGCGGCTGCAGTCATGCCGGTTTTCCTTGAAGGGATCGAGAAAGCAGGCATCACCCCCTCGCTCTGGGTTGAGCCGGGCCGGTTCCTTGTCGCCGACTCGACCGTGCTTCTTACCCGGGTCAATTCGACAAAGGCCGCCCACAAGAGGTTTGCCAACGTTGATGCAGGGTTTAACCTGCTTATCCGGCCCGCAATGTACGACTCCTATCACGAGATTATTGTCGCAAACCGTGCGGACGCCCCGCACACCACTGAGTACACCATAACCGGGCCGATCTGCGAGACCGGGGATATCCTTGCTGCCGACCGGAAACTCCCGGAGCTTGCGGCAGGAGATCTCATTGCGGTGCTGGATGCCGGTGCGTACGGGTATGCGATGTCCTCGCAGTACAATGGCCGGCCCCGCTGCCCCGAGATACTCATCCACGGGAAGGAGGAGACGCTCATGCGGCGTCCCGAGACACTCGCTGACCTGACCAGCGCTATGGTACATCCCCCCTGGCAGCGGTAGGGCCGGGAGGCTGTTGTGGTACTCTTCCACTATGCGCTGGTCGACGACCTCATCAGCAAGGAAGAATTCGAACGGCGCGTAGAAGAAAAGATCGAGGAATGCGGTGACCTCCTTGATGAGCCGACTGCAGCAATGCTGGTTGTCGGGGCACTCGGGAGACAGCATGTCAAGATCCGGGCCCTCTCGGGAAAATCCAGTCTTTTTTGCTTTTTTGCACGGGTGATCGATAAGACCGAGCCCAAAGAATTTGACCGCAAGGATGGCGAGAAAGGATGGGTTGCCACGCTCCTTGTAGGCGACGAGACCGGGACCACGCGGGTCGTTCTCTGGGATGAACGGGCGGGGGCGGTACTTGAGATCGCCATAGGGGACGTGCTGGAGGTGATCGGGAGGCACCCGGGAAAGAGCATGCACGAGATCTATGCCCTTGCCCTGCGGAAGGCTACGTGCGAGATTACCTGCACTGCAACCGTAGGTATGAGCGGGACCGGGTTATCATCAGAACCGGTGGATCTCGAAGCAATCCTGATCGGTGCAGAGATGCCCCGCTCATTTACCCGCCGCGATGGGACCACAGGTGAGATGCGTGAATGCCTCATCGGTGATGCAGAAGGGACTGCCCGCCTTGTCGCGTGGGCACCGGATCACCTCATGGGCATCCCTCCGGGCAGCACGGTCCATATCCATGGGGCAAAGCCCGATCGCCGTGCGGAGGGTCGGGCATACAGCATTGATGAGACAAGCACGGTGAACCTCTCGGATTCCACCGTAACCATCCCTTTTACCCCGCTCGGATCGGTTGCTGACGCTGGGCAGTACTCCGTTACCGGTGAAGTAAAGGCCGCACAGGAGCCCCGGGCGTTTACCACAAAGTCCGGTAACCCGTCCTGGGTGAGAAACATCCGTATCAGCGACGGGACGGAAGAGCTCGCAGTCGTGCTCTGGGGGGAACTCGCACTCCAGCCGCTCCGATCCGGTGACAGGGTCGAGATCTATCACGGGTCGGCCCGGGCCGGACGCTTTGGTGGGATCGAGCTAGGCGTGGGCAGGGGAAGCGTTTTCCGGCTGCCGCAGGAAGCGCGGCGGGAGATCACGTTTACCGGGACGATCATTCCCGGGAACGGGGGCACGTTCATCGACAACGGAACCGAGCGGTACCTCATCACGGGCGAATACCAGCCCGGCGCTGAGATCGCGGTGACCGGGGTGCTTGCCGGCAGCCGTATTATCCCTGCAACCGCAGTGCCGGCCGGGAAGACCCCCAAGGAGCTGGCCGGTCGCCTCGCCGCCTTAATTGCACGGATTGACGCTCCCCGCACATGAGAGACTACCAGTTCACTTTCGCCCCCCGCACGGCTCCGGGTTATAAGGGTCATGTTAAAATGTTGTTGTGCCATAGGAGATGTACAAGAAATGGCTGAAAAAGCACTGGAAATAGAAGATTTACCCGGAGTCGGGCCAAGCACCGCTGACAAGCTTCGCGAAGCAGGTTACCTTTCCGTTGAGAGCATTGCAACGGCTTCACCAGCTGAACTCTCCGAGATCACGGAGATCTCAGAATCAACCGCAAAGAAGATCATTAAGGCAGCCCGCGAATCTGCAGATATAGGAAGTTTCCGGACCGGAAAAGACATCTTCGAGCAGAGGAAGGAAATCAGGAAACTCTCGTTTAGGGTCCCGGAACTCGACGCACTCATGGGTGGCGGGCTGGAAACGCAGGCAATCACCGAAATGTACGGTGAATTCGGTTCCGGTAAAAGCCAGGTCGTCCACCAGATGGCAGTCAATGTCCAGCTTCCCGAGGAGCAGGGGGGTATGAACGGCAGCGTGATCTATATCGATACCGAGAATACGTTCCGTCCCGAGCGTATCGAGCAGATGGTGGCGGGCCTGGGTATCGATGATATCCCGGACACCCAGGAGTTCCTGGACAATATCCATATCGCCCGGGCCCACACCTCCGATCACCAGATGCTCCTTGTGGAGAACTCCCGAGATCTCGCAAACGAACTCAAAGGGAGCGAAAAACCCGTAAAACTCTTCATCATCGACTCGCTCACCGCCCATTTCCGGTCCGAGTACGCCGGCCGGGGCACCCTTGCCGCACGGCAGCAGAAACTCAACCGGCATATGCATGAGCTCTTCAAGCTCATTGATGAGCACAACGCCGTAGGCCTTGTCACAAACCAGGTCATGTCCAACCCTGCGGTCTTCTTTGGGGACCCGACAAAACCTATCGGGGGGAATATTGTCGGCCACACCGCTACGTTCCGGATCTATCTCAGGAAGAGCAAGGCCGGCAAACGCATCGCCCGCCTCGTGGACAGCCCCAACCTTCCCGAGGGTGAAGCACCGTTCATGGTAGAAGAGGCGGGACTCAAGCCGTGTTAAGTGCGATCCTCACCGATGTTGACGGGACCATAACAGATTCTGCCCGCAGGATAGATGTCGGGGCGATTGAATCCCTCCGGTCACTTATAGACGACGGTATTGAGGTTGTCCTCGCGAGCGGGAATACCGCCTGCTTTATGGATGCACTCTGCAAAATGATCGGGACCAAAGGATCCTTTATCGCGGAGAACGGAGGGGTGTACCGGATCGGGTACACCGGATCTCTCCACATCAACGGTGACCAGCACGTCTGCCGTACTGCTCTTGAAGCAGTACAGGCGTATTACCGAAAGAAAGGGATCGAACTGGATCTCTACAATCCCACGTACCGGTATGCTGACCTGGCTTTTGCCCGTACGGTCCCGGCAGAAGAAGTAAAACAGGTACTTGCCGGCCACGCGGTACAGGTAATCGATACCGGATTTGCCATCCATCTCCAATCCGAAGGCGTCAGCAAGGGAACCGCCCTTCTTGCCCTTGCACGCGATATGGGGATTTCCCCCAAAGACTTTTTTGCCATCGGCGACGGTATCAACGATGTCCAGATGCTTGAATGGGCCGGCCGGGGTGTGACGATTGCCAATGCCCATCCGGCAACAAAAGCGGCAGCATCTGACGTTATGGAAGAAGCAAACGGGACTGGCTTTGTACAAGCCGTAAAAAAGTATAGGTCTTACCTGCGGGCAAGGTAGCGATCAACGACGATGTAGTCCTTGATATCTTTTACCGCTTCAAAGGGTACGACCAGAAGGTTTCCTTCCTCCAGATTGTACCCTTCGGTGACAAAGGACTGGTCCGGGTGGATGATCAGGTCAAGGACCTGTCCGGAATCAAAATCAACTCTCAGGTTCTTGAGCGTCCCGATCAGCTTGCCATCATTACTCATGATCTTTTTTCGGGAGAGGCTGCGGGCGAATGTTCGAGTCATAAAAAAAATGACGATGTATAAATATATAAACTGTTCTGAAATGGAGGGGGATAACAGGTTATTTTGGGGATTTAATCTGATATTCTCGCTCTTTTGTGTGCGTGGCCCACGCTAGAGGGATATACAATCTCACAAAACCCTGTGGTCATTCCACCCCTCATGGAGAGCACACGTTCAGAGAGACGGGAAAACCCGGAGAATATCAGACTGGGTCAGGATACCCACCGGCTTCCCGTCTTCCGTCACTACCAGGCGCCCGATCTCACGTTCCTTGAAGCGCCGGATTACATCGAAGAGCTTGATATCGGAAGGCGCCTGAACAACATCCCGGGT
The DNA here is from genome assembly GCF_000017625.1 of Methanoregula boonei 6A8. Classification (NCBI taxonomy): domain Archaea; kingdom Methanobacteriati; phylum Methanobacteriota; class Methanomicrobia; order Methanomicrobiales; family Methanoregulaceae; genus Methanoregula; species Methanoregula boonei. Next base: position 2,175,291 of record NC_009712.1, read on the forward strand.
CATCACGGACGGGAGGGGCGTATCAAGCGGCAGGCCCTGGTCAATGACCTTTACCACATCACTCATAGTGACTATGCCGGCAAGGTTCTCGCCATCAAGCACCGGCGCACCATGGATGTGGTGCTTGTGAAAAAGGGAGACTGCATCCCGTATAGTCTGGGAAACGGTAAGCGCCTTTAAAGGGGTGCTCATGTAGGATTTTATCGGCTGCTTGGGAAGCGAGATCATCTCCGATGTGGCAATAAGAAGCGCCTGCTTTACCTCGTCTTTCCCGAAAACCTCCCCACGGAGAAGGAGCTTGTTCACCGGTGTCGGGCCGATCGTGATCCTGTCACCTATCTCGAAGATCTTGGCACTGCCAACCAGTTTGATCACGGCATGACAGATATCCGGATGACAGAGAGTGGTAAAATCAATCTCCTGGACATGGGCCCCCTTGATAATCTCACCGTCGCGGCTGATCGGGACATCGTAATCCCCTTCGGAGATGTTCAGGTTGAGCTCCTTGTAGGCCAGCTGGGTGGGGATATACCCCCCTTTAGGGCCGGGAACACCGTCAACAAGACCGATCGCCTTCAACGACTGCATCTGGTTCCTGACCGTACCCGGATTCCGCAGGATCATGTCTGCGATCTCCTCACCCTTGATAGAATGGGATTTCTGGTGGTAGAGGGTGATGAGGGTGATAAGGATATCCTTCTGGATCAGGGACAGCTCCATAACGATAAGACGTATAACACTCTATGGATATATAGGTTGGAGTTTTGTGGAATTCGAACGGATGCCAACAGTGCCCACTGCAGATGAGATCCTTGATCGGAGCTTTCGCCGTGCAGCAAAGAAACGTAAAGAGAAGCTCAATAAGGACCGGGCAAACGAGGAGTTTGTAAGGGCGGTCGGTGCAGCAATCCATGACCGGCTGGTCTATATCATCCGGGGGTTCCCTGAGTTTGAAGAGATACCTCCTTTTTACCGGGAGATGGCCGAGATCCTCTACGGGGTAGATAAGATCAAGCAGTCCCTTGGGGCGGTCGGATGGGCGGCCAAACACACCAAAATGGTAGGCCACGAGATTGCGGTGCAGACCAGAAAGGCCACTGATACCATGGTATACCGGAAGCGTGCGGTGGCCCGCCTCGCCTCCATGGTCCACCAGATCAACAAGGACCTGCTGTTCTTAAACGAAGTCAGAAACACTCTTCGGAAACTGCCCCATATCGAGGACGCGTTCACGGTTGTGATCGCAGGCTACCCCAACGTGGGTAAGTCCTCGTTTATCCGGCTCGTCTCATCGGCAACGCCCGAGATCGCGTCCTACCCGTTCACGACAAAAGGCGTGATTGTCGGGCTTCGCGAGGAGGGCCGGATCCGCATCCAGTTCGTGGACACGCCCGGCATCCTTGACCGTCCCGCAGAGGAAAGAAACCCCATCGAGAGGCAGGCGCTCTCAGCGATGATGAACGTCGCAAGCGTGATCCTCTTTATCCTCGACCCGTCGGAGCACTGCGGGTACCCGATGGAGATGCAGCTGCGCCTTTTGGATGAGGTAAAGGGCATGGTTAGGGTCCCGGTGATTGTCGTCGCGAACAAATCCGATATTAAGGTCGCCGCGGGTTACCGCTCCATGTCCACGGAAACAAAAAACGGGGTTGATGAGGTGCTCGCCGAGCTCCTCTCACACCGCAAGGCCTGGGAAGAATCACACAAAGCCGATGAGAGCCCAGCCAATGAGAAAACCGACGATAGTCCCGCCGTTTAACGGGGGCAGGCCGGCCTGCGGACGACCCGACATCACGAAGTGAAGCAGGACCACAAGGCCGCAGATCGAGCCGAGGATCGCCCCGAGCACTGGCAGATTGAGGATCCCGAAGTATTTTGTCCCATGGGTAAAGACCCCTGCGGAGACAACGAGGATCGAGGGCATAATGAGGTCGCCCATCCCTATAATGAACGCCGAACGCTCCCCGCCATCAGCTATCTTCCCGATCCCCTCTTTAATAAACGAGTAGTCGCGTTTTTTTGGAATCACAAAGAGGATCGGGGTCTTTAAGTCCATGACACCCTCGGCAAGGGTGATCATGTGCTTGGTCTTGTACACCGAGATCGCATCGTAGACCGCGAGGATCACAAGGAGCAGAACGACTGGCCATACATCAAGCGACGCCCCGAAGATCGCGGCCACACCGGCGGCAAGGAGAATTCCCAGCAGGTCAATCACGTACCATTCGGGGTACTTGTACAGCAGCAGGGTGGCAAGGGCGGCAAGGATAAGGACAAGGGCTGTTGCCGCAATCGTGCTTGCGGTTGTCGAATAAACAAGGACTGCCGGCACCAGGTCTTCCCACCAGGCACCGGTTCCCGACACCGTAATGTTTGCCGCAGCGTAGACAAGGGCCGCAAAGACAAAGCAGAAGGTAAAAAAGATCGAGAGCCCGATGATGGCCGCGATCAGTTTCTTCAAGGCATATTTTATCAGGATCAAAAGGACGATGGTAAAGCCGAGGATCATCGCAAGGAAGATGAACGGGTTTGCCACAGACTCGGGATCCTGGAATGCAACAAGGCCCGCAGACTGGACCGGGGCAGCGAGCAGAAGGGCGCCGAGTTCGACTATAATAAGGAATATCGGCATCACTATGAGGGGCATGGCATCTTTGAGCCGGGCAAGTGTCGTGTCCATGGTGTTTCTGTGCTCCGCGAAAGGGGATAGTTAGCTTAATGATGTGCGCTCTCATCATCTAAAAGCATGGACATTCCCGAGTATCTCCCCGACATCGTGCTTACCGGCGTCATGGTCATCTCGACCCTCTTTCTCATCCTCCGGTTCTGGCAGGATCTCATTATTGCCATTGCCGCGGCGCTCATGATGCTCTCGCTTGGCGGGCTCTTTTTATCCCTTGAGATTAAGGTGAGGAACCTCGAGAAGAACGTGATTACCCGGGAGCGGATGCTGCGCACGAACCTTGAGGAGATATCAACGGCAATGAACGAAAAGTACGACAAAACCTCGGCGCACCTCGACGACCTGGTCGGCGAGCTCACGAAAAGGGCCTACAAATAAGTGTGGTTTCTGCACAACCACGAGATGAGATAAGCCATGGGTGTAGCACTACGGGATATCCTTGCCGATTACAAGACCCCGGTCACCTGGGAGGGACTCTCCGGGGTGGCGGCGGTTGATGCAAACAACACGCTTTACCAATTCTTAACCATCATCCGACAGCCGGACGGAACGCCGCTGATGGACGCCAAAGGCCGGGTCACCTCCCATCTCTCGGGGATACTTTTTCGGATGGTCAACTTCCTTGAAAAAGGGATAAAGCCGGTCTTTGTCTTTGACGGGAAACCGCCCGAGCTCAAGCAGGAAACGAACGCGGAGAGAAAGAAACTCCGTGACGAGGCGGGGGAGAAGTACAAAGAGGCAGTTGAGCGGGGCGATGAGGAGGAGGCATACAGGCAGGCCCGGTCAGCGACCCGGGTGGATGAAACCATTATTGCAACCTCAAAGGAGCTCCTCGATCTCCTGGGAATTCCGTACGTGCAGGCTCCTTCAGAAGGCGAGGCGCAGGCGGCATTCATGGTGCAGCGGGGCGATGCACGCTTTGCAGTCTCGCAGGACTACGATACCCTGCTCTTTGGCGCACCGCTCCTGATGCGCAACCTTACCGTGAGCGGGAAGCGCAAGATCCGGGGCCGAGCCGTAACTGTCAATCCCGAACGCCTCGTGCTTTCCGAAGTGCTCTCCGGCCTCTCCCTGACCCGGGAGCAGCTTGTGGAAGTCGGCATCCTGGTCGGAACCGATTTTAACCCGGGTGCGGCCGGTGTGGGGGCAAAGACCGCACTCAAGATTGTAAAGAGCGGGGGGTTTGCCCAAAAACTCGCCGAGAAGTGCCCGGGCTTTGACCCGGCGCCAGTGGCCGACTTTTTCCTGAAGCCGCCGGTGACAACGGAGTACGAGCTTGCGTGGGGCCACCCGTGCGTGGAGGGGATCAAAAAGATGCTTTGCGACGGGTACGACTTTGCCCCGGAACGGGTTGATGCGGCACTCGAACGCTACTCGGCAAAGGCAGGTCAAAAGACGCTGGAAAGCTTTTTCTAAAGGAGCAGTGCCGGTACCCAAAAAACGGTATTTTCCGGTAGTTAAATCGGGATGGCTGCAAATTTTGGATTTTTACCCCCTCCATATTTTTATATAGCATAGCCCGGGATACACATTCTCATGGACGCAGGTGTCGAAAAACCCCGTATTTCGGTCCTGTACGTGGACGATGAACCCGGACTGCTCGAAATAGGGAAGCTGTTCCTGGAGGACAACGGGGATGTCTGCGTTGATACCGAAACCTCGGCCCGGACTGCACTTGTAACCCTTGAAAAGACCGCGTACGATGCCATCATCTCGGATTACCAGATGCCGGAGATGGATGGTCTTGCGTTCCTTGTGGAAGTAAGAAAACAGTTTCCTGAGATTCCATTCATCCTTTTTACCGGCCGGGGACGGGAAGAAGTGGTGATCGAGGCGATCAACAACGGGGCCGATTTCTACCTCCAGAAAGGAGGAGAACCCATGTCCCAGTTCACTGAGCTTGCCCATAAGATCAGGCAGGCTGTGCGCCGGAGAAAGGCAGAACGAGCCCTCGAGGAGAGCCGGGATTATCTCAACCTGATATTTTCCTCGGTTAAGGCGGGGATTCTCGTGATCGATGCTGTAAGCCACGGGATTGTGGATATCAATCCCGCGGCAGCCGAAATGATCGGGCTCCCGCGGGAACAGATCGTCGGGAAAAACTGCCATAAGTATGTCTGCCCTGCCGAAACAGGAAAATGCCCGATCACCGATCTCGGCCATTCCGTGGACAATTCCGAGAAGATCCTTATCACGGCAGAGGGAAAACACATACCGATCATCAAGTACGTTACCACGGTCATGCTCTCCGGAAAACCCTGCCTGCTTGAGACCTTTATCGATAATACGCAAAGAAAGCAGGCAGAGCAGGATCTCCGGAAGGCTTACGACGAACTCAGGATGCACCAGGAAGAGATCCAGGCTGCGTACGCCGAACTTGCCGGAAACGAACAGATCCTTATGCATGATTATTCCACCCTTATCGAGAGCGAGCGGAGCCTCAAGGAGAGCGCGGAGCAGTTTAAGACCCTGTTTGATTCAGCAAACGATGCCATTTTCGTGGTTTCGGACGGCGTGTTTGTCCGCTGCAATGCCCGGACACGGGTCATTTTCGGCTGCTCCGATATCTCTGAGGTCCTTGGACACTCCCCGGCGGAATTTTCTCCCGAGTTCCAGCCCGATGGTACGAGGTCCATGGAACGGGTCAGGGAAAACGATCGGGCCGCGCTGGAAGGGATCCCGCTTTTTTTTGAATGGGTACATACCCGGCGCGACGGGACACCCTTTTATACAGAGGTGTCGCTCAATGCCGTGGAAATTGGGGGGGAGATGTGCGTCCAGTCAATCGTGCGGGATATCTCGGACCGGAAACGAGCCGAGCAGGCTGCTGCACTTGCAAGCAGGAAGCTGTTTATGATGAACGAGTTTACCCGGCACGAGATCACCAACACCATCACCGGCCTTTTGGGGCTGGTGGATATGGCGTACGGTATGCCGGCGGGCGAGGGTCGCGACCAGTTGAACCGGGAGATCAAGGGACTCGTTGTCGATATACAGAAACAGGTGGCGTTCACCAAGGAGTACCAGGAGGTCGGGGTCAAGGAGCCGCGGTGGCAACAGGTGCGGGAGATGATCCCGACCTCTTCCCGGCCGGGGATCCACGTCTCCCCCTCACTCGATGAGGTCGAGATCTTTGCCGATCCCCTGGTGGCCAAGATCTTTACCTATCTTGCCGAGAACGTGGTACGCCACGGTGAGCGGGCAACACGGATCACCATCGGGGCAGAGCAACACGGTTCCGGCCTGAAGGTTATTGTTGAGGATAACGGAGTCGGGGTGCCCGAAGCCATGAAGGCCGCAATTTTCGAGAAGAAGATTGGCGAGCGCAAAGGAATGGGCCTCTTTTTAGTCCGGGAGATCCTCGGGATCACCGGGATTACGATTGAGGAGACCGGAACGTTTGGCAAGGGGGCACGCTTTGAGATCCGGGTGCCGGAGGGAGGATTCCGGTATGGGAAGAACGGGAAGGCCGTAGCGGTGGAAGAGAAAATACCGGAGGGGGTGCCGGAGAGATCGTGAGGGGGATCCCCCCTCAAAAAAATTGGTCACCCCCCTCCCCCCACGTAGCGTTCCGCAAAAAAAATGATCGGTCCGATCGATTTCAAAATCGGTCGGGGTGACCTCTTTACTTCCAGTATCGCAACATGTGCCTCCACTGGAGGTTCCGGCGAGACGGGGTGATCGGTCCGATCGTTTCTGAAATTGGCCGGACCAACCGATTCCGGAATTGGTCGGGGCGGCCGCTCTTGCAGCAGTATCATAGGTAGCCCCCTCCCCCCACTTGCTGCTCCGCTAAAAAATTGATCGGACCGATCGACCTCATAATCGGTCGCCCGGCCCTTTGCTCGTGCAGGGAGAAACCATGGTTCCGAAAAAAGCCTGATTTTGCAGCTGAAGATTAAAAGAAAAAAGATCGGGTTTGTTGGATTCCCTTTCGCGAAGGTACCCTGCCCTGGCTTTTTGGGATTAAAGCAGGGAAGATTCCCTCAAATTCCCAAAGAGAAGGTTACTGCCCCGTTCACTTCGAGGTTGCCTCAATCACGATGCTGAAGGTGTTGGCAGCGGATGACGGACCTTCCCAGGAACGCATGTAGACCGCCTGGAACGTGTACGTGCCCACCGTGTCAGGCGCAAGGAGCCACTCGTGGTACCCGCCGGCCCCGATCAGGGAAGAGTTCGGCGCAACATAGGTATCCGAGACCACGGAGAGGCCTTTTGAAACCGTGGCGTTCCACTGGTATCCCGTAGTCGGGTTCTCCGCGAGGGTGACAAGAACCTGGTTGCTGGCCGGGATGGTCAGAATATCCCCGTTCGATGAGCTGTTCACCGGAATCGTGGTTGCTGAATTGCCGGAAGTGGTGGGTGTTGGTGTCATGGTCTGTACAATGGAGGAGGTAGTCGAAATGGCCGTTGCTGCCGGTACGCTGGCAACGGGTGTAGTCGCCACAGGAACCGCCGTGGCAGCCGGTGTGGCCGGGGCGGGTGCGGCATTTTGCGTGCATCCTGCAATTACAAGGGCTGCAAGGATAAGGGTGCAGCACAGCGCCCCCATAACGTAAGATTTCCTCATTCTGGTCACCTGTTAAACAAACAGGTTATCGCGCGAATTTTTAATAAATCTGGCGATAACTACGATTCCTTTTGCAGTCAACCATCGCGCCCGGAAAAAAACGATCTCCCTTTTAGCCTCCCGGCCCAAACATCTCCGGGATCCTATGAGTGAGGGTGCGGGAGATATCAGTACGACCCCGGGGGCCACCGCTTCAAAAGAGAAGACGGTTGTATTGAGCCTCCTCTGCGACATCGGGCTCTGGCTGCCTGAGATCGCCGCGGTCGTCCTCTCTGGTTCTGTGACTCTCTTTGCCGATGTCATGAAGGATGGCAACGAGATCCTTGCCACGGTCTTTGCGCTTGCCATCCTCCTCAAGATGAAGAAGGGAGGTGAGTTCAAATACGATTACGGGATGGGCAAATTCGAGACGTTCACCCGGAGTGCCACCGGCGTGGTGATGCTGGTCTCCATCATTATCATATTCTTTGCCGCATTCCACCGCATCTTCGTCCCCGAACCCCTCCAGACTGCAGGAGCCTACCTCGCCATACCCTTAATGGTCATCTCTGCCATCATCGATACGTACCTCTGGAAGAAAAACTACCGCATCTCCCTTTCTGATCCCTCGCCCATCATGGAGGCCCAGTGGCGGCTTCGGCGGACCAAGTCATTTGCCGATATCGCAGTCCTGCTCTCGCTGGTGCTCTCGTTTGCCCTGATCGGCTATTCCTGGTCCACCTACATCGATCCGGTGATCTCATTTGTGATCATCGGCTTCCTCCTCATTGCAGGGTTCCGGGAGATCTCCTCCTCACTCCCCGATCTCTTCGATAAAACACTCGAAGAGGAACTCCAGATCGTCATCCTCCACGAACTTTCTGCCTTCTTTACCGAGTACGAAGGGTTCTACGGGGTCCGCTCCCGAAGGTCAGGCAGCAAGATCTATATCGATATCTTTCTTGGATTTGACCCCGGGCTCAGGATGGGCGAGGTGCAGGCCACATGCGACCGGCTCAGGGCCGCCCTTGAGCAGAAGATTTCCGGCAGTGTGGTCTCTATCGTCCCCACCAGTGAGCCGGCAGGACCGGCGCACAGGTAACCTTTTTCCACGGCTACAACAGGTGGTTTCTCCTCCCCGGGGGCGAGGGGATGTTTCACCGGAAAAGAAACTGTTTAATAACGCGCACGACAACCCGATCGTATCGGGTGTATGTTTTCGTGATACATGTTCTTTCTATCGACGACGAACCCGCCCTGCTCGATCTTACCCGGCTCTTTCTTGAAAACACCGGGGAATTTGCCGTAACGTCAGCCGTCTCCGCAGAGGAGGCACTTGAGATCCTTAAGACCCGGAGGTACGACGCGATCGTCTCGGATTACCAGATGCCCGGCATGAACGGGATCACCCTTTTGCAGCACATCAGAGGTGCAGGAGATACCACCCCGGTAATCATTTTCACCGGGAGGGGACGTGAAGAGGTGGTCATAGAAGCGATCAACAGCGGTGCCGACTCTTATCTCCAGAAAGGGGGAAACCCAAAGGCCCAGTTTGTCGAACTCGCAGAGAAGCTCCGCCAGATTGTCCGGCGATCGCGGGCCGAAGGAGCCCTCCGCAAGGCAGAGGCACGGTACCGGGCGCTCTTCCAGAATGCCTCGGACATTATCCGGATCCTGGATCACCAGGGCAGGATCGCGTACGATTCTCCCTCAGCCGCAAAGATCCTCGGGTATGCACCCGGTTCCCTGGAGGGGCGGAATCCTCTTGATTTTGTCCATCCCGAAGATCGCGACCGGATCCAATCCGATCTGGCCCTGGTCTATAAAAAGAAAAACCCGGGAACGCCCTCCGAGTTCCGGATACAAAAAGCAGACGGCAGGTATATCTGGGTCGAATCCATCGCCTCCAACCTGATAGGAGAGGAAGACGTCGATGGCGTGGTGGTTACCACCCGCCCGATCACAGAGCGTAAGGAGGCAGAGATGCGGCAGAAGAAAAATCATGAGGAGCTCTTTGCCGCATTCGAGCAGCTGACGGCAACCGAGGAGGAACTCCGCCAGAACTACAACGAGCTTGCCGCAAGCGAACAGCGGAGGATGGAAACAGATCGCATGGTACGCGCCTCCGAAACCTTTCTCAAAAACATCATCACTGACGTCAGTGAAGGCATTGTAGCCCTGGACTCTTCCCTGCGCATTACGCTCTGGAACCCGTTTATGGAAACCCTCACCGGGATCCCTTCTTTGCGGGTGATGGGAAAACGGCTGGACGAGATCTTCCCCCAGTCCAAGAATACCGGCATCCTTGCCATGATCGAACAGGCACGTACCGGGGAAACAGTGGAGACTGCCGATCTCCCGGTCCTGCTGAATGCGAAAAAGGAGACCCCGATCTGGGTGCGGGGAATTGCCTCCCCCTTAAAAGACCACGAAGGTTCGATCACTGGCGTAATCGGGGTTGTCCAGGATATTACTGCACGCAAGAGAGCGGAGCTGGCATTGCAGGAAGCCACCCGTGAGCTCCACGAAAGCGAGGAGAAGTACCGGACGGTCTTTGAGGCAAAAAACGACCCCCTCCTCCTCGCCGATGCGGAAACAAGGCGTATCATCGATCTCAACCAGGCGGCAGAAGATTTATACGGGTATTCCCGCAGTGAGATGCTCGGGATGACGCTGCTGGAGCTCTCTGCTGAACCGGAGAAGACAAAGGAGGTCCTCGACCAACGGGTTCCCCGGGTTGCCCTGCGCTACCACAGAAAAAAAGACGGCCTGGTCTTTCCCGCCGATATTGCGCTTGCCTGGTTCTCTTTTAAAGAAAGATCCGTGCTTATCCTCTCCATCCGGGATCTGACCGGCGTCCAGCAGATCGGCGATGCCCTCCGGATCGCAAACGTCAAGCTCAACCTGCTTATCGGGGTAACCCGCCACGACGTGCTAAATTCACTTACCCTGCTTTTGGCCTATAACGGGTTCCTCAGGGACCGCGAGGTCGATGATCCGACCCGGGACCTTCTTGAGAAACAGGAAAAGGCCCTGCTTGCGATCCGCAGCCAGATTGAGTTCACCCGCACCTATGACGATCTCGGTATCAAGGCCCCGGTCTGGCAGCATGTGGGAAATACCGCGGTACGGGCCTATGCGCAGTTTATCCATACCATCTCATTTACCTGCGAGACCGGCGACCTTGAGATCTATGCGGATCCGATGCTCGAGAAGGTCTTCTACAACCTGTTTGACAATGCATTCCGGTATGGTGAAGGTGTCACCAGGATCCGGCTGTACGGGGAAGTAGACGGAACCGACCTGCTCCTCTTTTTCGAGGATAATGGGATTGGCATCGCTGATAGCCAGAAGAGCCGGATCTTCTCCCGGGGCATTGGCAAAAATACCGGCCTTGGACTCTTTTTAACCCGGGAGATCCTTGCCATTACCCGTATCGGAATCGCAGAGACCGGGGAGTACCGGAAAGGGGCGCGGTTCGCACTCCGGGTGCCCCGGGGTGCATACCGCCTGATGAAGTGAAACCCGTAATCCTTTCAGGGTATGACCCGGCACGTAATCCGGGAAACTGTGTACATCACGCGTCTGCGATCCCGTCAGCGTAATGGTGGGGTCCCGGGTGGACGATTTCTATCAGTGACCGCTCAAAGCACTCGTCCTCGCGGATCAGGCGGGAAATATACCCGAGGGTATGAAGCGTTTGTGCGAACTTCATGGTGGACGCGATATACTCCGGCGGCAGCGCCGCGCAGTATTTCGGTGAGATCCGGTAGGTTTCAAGAACAAAACCTGGGTCCACCATCCCGGTTGTCCCTGCCACGATCCGTGCACATGCAGCCGGGTCACTGCGGATCCACTCGCATGCAGCCTCATGGGCGGTTAAAAACCGGGTAAGGAGATCGCGATTTTTAAGCATCCTGCGCATCACCACGATGCCATAGCTGGGATTGAACGGCCAGAGCCGGTCCGGCGGGATCACGATCCTGCCATTCCCGTACGTCCGGGCAGTTGTTGCAAGCGCCGGGGTACCGGCGGCAGCGGCAATCTCCTTCTGTACGAGTGCATCGGAGAGGAAGTCTGCCCAGGGATAGTTGCGCACGGAGATGTCCGGCCTCCTGTTCTTTTCCAGCAGATCGGTAACGATCACATCATGAATGGAGCCTTTCGGGGGTGTCCCGATCGCTTTTCCTGCAAGCTGGGAAAAGAACGCCTGCATGCTGCCGCATTCATCAAGGGTCCGGATCGTACTGTCCGCAATCATGACCGTTCCTTCGATATGGCCGCCGGCGATACAGGCAAGTTCCAGCCCCCGGTCGATCCCTATGATGACCGGTGGCATACCGATATACCCAAGGTCAAGCCGCCCTGCCTGCATTGCACTGATGATATCCGGCCCCGAGGGGAAGAGCGACCAGGTTGCACGGACACCCCGTTGTGCAAGAAGATCCGAGCCGCGGAGCAGGAACGCAGTATGGTAAAGGGTGGAGAGATGGCCGATCCTGATGGTCTCATCCGGCATGATTTATCCGACCTTTCTGAGTACAGCGTCGATAGCTTCATCCACGCAGGAGAGTTCGGGGCGGAGCATTCCCACGGGTACATCGACAATCTTCTCGACCATCGTTGCAAGGATCGGGGCGCAGATGATCCCCGATGCCCCGTCCTTTTCCGCCCGGGCGGCAGCGACAATGCATTCGTCAAGGGAGTGAGCGGAGTACCCCCGTATGACATATTTCTGCCCCCCGGCTTCCACTTCCCGGGTGGTAAAAGAATCGAGCAGGAATTTTGCCGCAATCACCGCGATAAACCGGTTGCGCTCCGGTTCTAATACAGACACGATCTTTTTTACCGTGGATAGGCGGGGATCCCGCTCCCCCACCGTCACTTTGTACAGGGTAGAAACAGGGATACCGGTCAGTTCCGCGAGCTCTTTTACCGTCAGGTTCTTGCGTTCCAGTTCTTCGTTGAGGGCCGTAGTGAAATCGATCTCAAATATCCGTTTCGAGAACATATTATCCTTTATGTGGTATTTTTAGGATTATAATTGTTACTATAAGGTTAATTTTTTTGTAAAATTGGAAAGCTATTTGAAGAATCCCGCAGATGATCATGCGATGTACAACGAGAAGGCATACGAACTGACCGTGCTTCCCGGCACCAACCGGAACGGGGAGCAGGAAGGCTTTGACCGGATCGTGATCCGCCCGGGAGATTCCCTCTCTATTGTCGGGCCCACGGGGTCCGGCAAATCGGCATTCATCAACGATATCGAGGTACTGGCACAGGAGGATACCGTAACCGGGCGAACCATTCTCGTAAACGGGGAGGAGCCATCAGAAGAGCTCGTGCGCGACCCGGCAAAAAAGCCCATCGCGCTCATCTCCCAGAACACCCGGGTGATTGCCGACCTTTCGGTCTCCCGTTTCCTTGCGCTGCATATTCAGGCACGGGATACCGGGGCAGGCCGCCTGATGGCCCGCACCATTGCACTCGCGAACGAATTTACCGGTGAAAAGATTGCCGAAGGTATGCGGATGACCGAGCTCTCGGGAGGCCAGACCCGGTCGCTCCTTATCGCAGATGCAATCCTTGTCGGCCAGACCCCGATCCTGCTTCTTGATGAGGTGGAGAACGCCGGGATCAACAAGGAGCGGGTCATTGCCTGCCTGCGGGAATATAAGAAAGCCGTGATCTTTGTCACCCACGACCCCTATATCGCCCTCATCACCGACCGGCGTATTGTTATGAAGAACGGAGCGGTGTCTGCGGTGATTGAACCTGACGGATCCGAACGTGTTGTTACCAGTACAGTTGCAGAGATTGACGCGTACCTGTGGGATCTCAGGGAGAAGATCCGCAACGGGGACCGGGTAGATACACCGGATATCATTCCTGCAAATCACAAAAAGGAGGTAGTTGCCGCATGAAACTCGTAATCGTTGCCGGCCCCCCAAGCGCCGGAAAGACCGCGGTCATCCGCCAGATCATAAAAAAATTCGTAAAGTCCGACAAACCTGCGTATCTCAAGATCGATGTGGTAAAGGCATTCGAGGACGAGGAACTCGCTGAAGAATTCAAAATCCCGACCCGCAAGGTCTACTCGGGCGATCTCTGCCCTGATCATATGGGCATCATGGTACTCAGGGACGCAATCGCCTGGGCAGAAGGGATCGGTGCCGGTATCCTTATTGTCGAGAGTGCAGGGCTCTGCCTCCGCTGCACTCCGTACACTACGCAGGCATTCGGCATAGCTGTACTTCCCGCCGTATCTGGTAGCAACTCACCCCTGAAAATGGCACCCTTAATCGCCCTTGCCGATGCAGCCGTAGTCACCAAGACCGATCTGGTTTCGCAGGCGGAAAAAGAGGTATTCCGGGAATGCATCCGCAGCGTTGTCCCAAAGATCGATATCATCGAAACCAATGCCGTGCAGGGGACGGGCCTCCGGTACCTCCTCAAGGCCATCAGCAAGTACCCTACAATCACGGATGCAGAAGCCATAGCGCTCCGGGGTACCCCGCCGCTTGGGGTCTGCACGATCTGCATAGGTAAGAAAGAGATCGGGTGGCAGCACCACTTTGGTGTGATCCGCCCGCTTGAAGAGGCAGATAACCTCTACCGGGGGGACTAAAACGCCATGGCATGGGTTCCCCCCGGAAAAGACTGCGGTGCGTGCGGCCTGCCGAAATGCAGGGATTTTGTAAAAGCCGTGAAAAAGGGGAGCAAGACGGAGAGCGACTGCCCGTATTATACAACGGATCACTGCGCTATACAGCGACAGACGAGCTATTCAGGGACCGACGTCACCGGGGCCAAGTATGATTTTATCATACGGGCATTCCCCGGTGAACCCTCGGCACGTAAGTTTGTCGTGCCCTTCCGTGCCGATCTCGTGGAAAAGTGGGACATCCGGGCAGGGGCGCTCATTACCGGCCGCCCCGCGGGCCCGGGCTGTCCCCTGTACCATGCGCTCCGGGTACTTTCTGCAAACCCCATTACCGGTGTCCTCGAATGCCACACGGTCGGCCCGCTTGAGGCACGAAAAGAGAAGGCTTTCGATGTGCAGGCCTACCATGTCCATGCATTCGAGGGTATTGCCGAGACCGTGATCCGACCCCCCACCCTTGGGCTCCGCCAGCGTTTCCTCCCCGGCTACTGCATGATCGATCTCGCCCACACCGCACTTGTGAACATGGTCCTGAAGAAAAAAGACGGGGTCCATGTAAGGGTGGAAGACATCCGGATCCTCTAAAGGGTTCCGTATGATCCCCAAGTACCGCATCCGGTGCATCAGCGGGGGGGAGATTGTCCCCGATATCACCTCCCTTTCCTGCCCTGCCGGCCATGATTCCCTGCTGCGCACCGAGTACACCAGCCGCAGGCTGCAGCTCTCTTACCACAGCGGGATCTTCCGGTACCTTTGCTGGCTGCCCGTTACCGCCCCCTTACTCCCATCAGGGGGTCCGGTAACTTTTACCAGTGATGAGCTCTCCCGCGAGCTCGGGCTTTCCCGGCTTGCCATCTCCTTTTCCGGGTATTCCCCGGAGCATCACGCCTCCCTTACCACCGGTTCGTTCAAGGAACTCGAAGCCCTTGCCACCCTCCAGAGGCTCTGGGAACTGGGAAAGAAGATCCCGGTGATTGCATCCGCGGGGAACACCGGGCGGGCCTTCGCCGGGCTCTCGGCACAGTACGGAAAACCTGTTGTCGTGGTTGTACCCTCCAGTGCGGTCTCCCGCCTCTGGACAACGACTCCCGCACAGGACGTCTTCCTCGTTGCGGTGGACGGGGATTATACCGATGCAATCGCGGTGAGCACCGCGCTTGCAACGGTCCCCGGGTGCGTGCCGGAAGGCGGGGCAAGGAACGTTGCCCGCCGTGACGGCATGGGAACCACAGTGCTTGATGCCGCAGTCACGCTCGGCCGGATACCGGATCATTATTTCCAGGCTGTCGGGAGCGGCACGGGAGCGATTGCGGCGTGGGAAGCGGCGCTCCGCCTTATCGGGGATGGCAGGTACGGCACAAAACTTCCCCGCCTTCACCTGGCCCAGAATAAGCCATTTACTCCCATCGTTTTGGCATGGCAGCAGCGCCGTCGTACCTTTAAGCCGGAGCTTGATATGCCGGATGCACCCAATGCCATAAAGGAGGTAATGTCCCCGGTGCTCACGAACCGCAGCCCGCCCTATGGCATAGGGGGCGGGCTCTTTGATGCCCTTCAGGCAACGGAAGGGCAGATGTATGCGGTATCAAACGACGAGGGAAAGAAAGGAATGGCACTCATCAGGGATACTCTGGGGATCGATCCTGATCCGGCAGCAGCGGTTGCCACAGCAGCGCTCGTGCAGGCAGCAGCGGCCGGCACCGTTGGACCGGACGACTCTATCCTCCTCAATATCACCGGGGGAGGCTATGAAAGAATACGGGAGGATTATACTCTCTATCCGATCGAACCGTCTGTGACGGTCAATCAGCACGAAACCGGGGATACCCTGAAGGCAGAACTTTCACGGTGGGTCGCACACTATGGATGAAGACCAGATCATCGGGGAACTAAAAAACCAGGGGATCGACCTAATCGCTTCGATCCCGTGCGACAAGGCAAAGGGACTCTTTTTTGCGCTGCCGGACCACTTCCGGCATATTGGCCTGACCCGGGAAGAGGACGGGGTGGGGATAGCGGCAGGGGCGTACCTTGCCGGGGCCCACCCGGCGCTTGCCATCCAGAGCTCAGGCCTTGGGAACATGTTAAACGCAATACTCTCCCTCACGATAACCTTTGGCCTTCCGCTCCCGATCCTTGCCAGCTGGCGGGGGTGCGAGGGAGAGAAGATCCCGGCCCAGATCCCATTCAACCGCCCGCTCCCGGCTATTCTTTCCGCTGCCGGGATTGCCTGCACAGAAGTCTCCGGGCCTGATGCTGCGCATGAGATCGGGAAGGCGGTTGCGGCAGCGTACCGGAACCGGGCGCCGCAGGTCATCCTCCTCCGCCCGGAATGCTTTTCCGAATGCGGCGGCAGAACAGTGTTGCCGCAAGACCAGCCGCCACGTCTATTATCGTTCTGTTATACCCGGAGCTGGCGGCCTCCCGTTATGACCAGAGACGATGCCATCCGGGTCATTGCCGGAAGTGTACAGGATGAAATACTGGTCGCAAACATCGGTGTCCCATCAAAAGAACTCTACGCGGCGAAGGACCGGCCGGAGAACTTCTACATGCTGGGCAGCTATACGCAGGCATCTGCAATCGGCCTTGGTATCGCGGCTGCGCGCCCGGACAAACACGTGATCGTGATTGACGGTGACGGAAGCCTGCTTGGCTCGGCAATCCTCCCCGTTATTGCCGCAGCCGGCCCGAAAAATCTCACTATTGCCTGCCTTGACAACGGCGTCTTTGGGAGTACCGGTAACCAGCCCCGGCCCGGACAGGACAGCGCAGACCTCGCCCTCATGGCTCTTGGGGCGGGATTTGCACACGCTTCAACGGTACACGAGAACTGGGAATTTCAAGCCGCACTTTCGCAGAAAAACCGAGAAGGGCCGACATTTATCCATGCCCGTATCCGGCCCGGGAACAGCGAGGTCCCCAATATCCCTCTTTCACCCGAAAAGATACGGGACCGGTTCGTGGCTGCACTCTCATGAACCCTGAGGAAAAATAAGGGAGCGGGTGATAACCCGGGCTCTTTTTTCATTCCGTTTTTACAAGAGGGGATCGGGAAGTTCCGGACCGTAGACCGGAAGTTTTGAACCGGATACCAGCACCGGGCGATCCGACCGCGCAATCTTGTCGAGAATCAGTTGCTTCCCGCGCTTGGTAAGCGCAAAAACCGGCACGGCAGTACCTGCCTGGAGGAGGGCGCGGGCCCCTGCGATCTGCCAGATCCATCTCGAGGCGCAGGCAGTTACAATATCCGCAGCCCCGATAATCCGCTCAGCATCTTCTTCGGTAATGCCGCTTAAATGTACGCCGAAAATAAAGGCTTCCGGGAATTTTTCGCGGATCGCCAGTGCAGTACCTGCTGAAGCTACAGTAACGGCAACACGGGTAAATCCCTTCTCATATGCTTTTGCCGTCCCGAGCACCGGATCAACCATGGCTTTTGCGCGGTCAAGGACGATACCTCCACCCTGCTCAATCCGGTCCATCTCCTCAGCAAGCGGTGTAGTGCTCACAAGGCCGGACATCCTGCCACCGATGCCCTGAACCATCTCAGGCGTTGTCACGATCACTGTGCCAGCACCGTCACAGGCAAGGACGGCAGCGTCAAGGCTCCCGGACAGGATGCCGGTGCTGATCAGCTCGGACGCACCAAACCCGACAAAATCCACCGCCCCGCAGACATTCCGGTGCGGCTGGCACATGCCCCACGAATCCATCCGGTGCTCGATGTTGGCCTTTACCTCATCCTGCGTAATCTCGTTTACGGGCCGGGCAAATTTTTTTGCAAGCGGGCACTGGCGGAGTCTTGAGACTGAGACTTCTGCCACATTCCCGTTTTTGATAACGATCTTCGACCGGCCTATCGCTTCGATCACATGGATGTCATTCTCTTCGTTTTCAGCCATTGCCTCTCCCTCTTCTTCTCACGTCCCGCAGGATTGTCTTTCCCCGGGGAAAAGGTATCCTTAGCTACAGGACGTAACGATTGTTAATTAAGGGATCTTTTACTGTTCTTAAAATAAGAATCCGCGCTTTGGTGCGGTTATAAGGCAAGCATCCGCCCGATAGCCCGGCGGGCGCGGGATGCGATCTCATCCGGTACGGTAATCCTGGGCTGGCCCGTGACAAGAGCGTCCCGGACATGGACAAGGGTGGTCTTTTTCATATTAACGCAGACGGCCTTGTCCGAGAGTGGGAAGCAGCGCTTGCCCGGGCACTCTTTACTCAGGCGATGCAGGATGCCGATCTCGGTCCCGATGATAAACTCCGAGCCGGGGGAGGTCTGGACATACCGGATAATTCCCGATGTGCTGGCAACGTGATCCGCAAGGTCGATAACTTCCGGCCGGCATTCGGGGTGCACAACTACAGCTGCGCCGGGATGCGCATCCTTGGCACGCGCAACGTCATCGGGTGTGTACCGGTCATGGACAAGGCAGAATCCTTCCCAGGGCAGGACTTTTTTTTCGGTAAACCGGGCAGCATACCGGCCGAGGTTTTTATCCGGGACAAAGATGACACGATCTTCGGTGAGGGAATTGACCACGCTTATGGCGTTTGCGGAGGTACAGCATATGTCGCTTTCCGCCTTGACACCGGCAGTCGTATTCACGTAACAGACCACTGCCGCCCCGGGATGGCGGGCGCGGGCAAACCGGAGCTCTTCAGCAGTCACCATCTCCGCCATGGGACAGCAGGCATCCGCTGCGGGCAGGAGGACTGTCTTGTCCGGGGCAAGGATGGCCGCGGTCTCTGCCATAAAATCAACCCCGCAAAAGACGATAGTGTCGCCCTGCATTGCCGCTGCAGCGCGGGCAAGTTCCAGGGAATCCCCAGTGAGATCGGCAATATCCTGTACCTCGGGGCGCTGGTAGTTATGCGCAAGGAGGATCGCATTTTTCTTTTCTTTGAGCCGCAGGATCTCCTCCTGCAGCAGGGCGGTATCATCCATGAAGGTTAGCTCGCGTGGGGTTGTATCCTAGTAGTGTGTTGTTGAGTGTCAAAAACTCGCTGGCAGGATCCAGACCCTACCGGGATATTTATGCACCGGGCACTCCTACCCTCTTTTCGAGAGAGCATGAGAGTCCTTCTGCCGGATCAGGGAATCAGGGTGATCGATTGGGGCCCCGGCACGGTTGCGGCACTCCTGCAGGAGCTTGGGATCAATCCCCTTGAGGTGATGGTTGCAAGAAACGGCGCCCTTGTCCCCGAGCAGGCAGCAATCGGCGGGGATGACGAGATCCGGATCATCCGTATCGCGCACGGGGGGTAGCCGGGTGGCCAAGTCAGCAGTCCCCTCCCGTATCCCGCCCTGTGCTATCTGCGGGGAACCGGCGGTCATCTGCCAGCCTGCACAGAAGCGCCATCTTTGCGGTACGCATCTTATCCAGGATCTGGAAGCCCGGGCAGCGGCAACCATCCGGGAGGGGGACCTGATCCACCCGGGCGATCGGATCGCGGTGGGCCTGAGCGGCGGCAAGGACAGCACTGCACTCCTGGTTATCCTCTCCCGGCTCCTGCCCGGATTGCCGGAGGTAAAGATTGTGGCCATTACGGTAGACGAAGGGATCGCCGGATACCGTTCTGACACGATAAAATCGGCGGAAGCACTGACCCGGCGCCTCGGCGTGGAACACCGGATGGTCTCGTTCCGGGATCTCATCGGGAGTGATCTCGACACCCTGCTTTTGGGACGCGGGAAACAGGCCTGTACCATCTGCGGCATCCTGCGCAAGAAAGCCCTTATGGATGCGGCCCGAGACTCCGGTGCAACCGTGATTGCCACCGGCCACAATCTCGATGATGAGGCACAATCGGTCCTGATGAATGCCCTCCGGGGGGATCTTCCCCGCCTTGTCAGGGACGCCGGCGCCGGCCGGTCAGCACCCTTTCTCCCGCGGATTAAACCCCTTGCGGCAATTGCAGAAAAAGAGATTGCCGCATACCTCTTTGTCCAGGATCTCTTTCCCGTGCTGCCCGAGTGCCCGTACACCCGGTACGCGCTCCGTGCAGATGTACGGTCCCTGCTTGCCGGGCTGGAGAGCCGGTATCCCGGTACAACCGCCAGCCTCGGGGAAAGCAAAAAAAAGATCCGAGGGTATTGTGCGGGAACCCCGGTAATGACCCCCCTCAACCGGTGCGGGGAGTGCGGCGATCCCTGCTCGGGCGATCTCTGCCAGGTCTGCCGGCTCAGGCACTCACTGGAGAGGGGAAGGGATTCCTGAGATCCGTTCCGGGTGAGTGTAGATATTCATCTTTGCACTGCGGACAAAACCGATGATGCAGACCCCGTTCTGTTCGGCGATCTGCACGGCAAGGGTCGTTGTTGCCCCCCGCGAAACGATCACCGGGATACCGGCAACCAGACACTTGCGCACCATTTCCGAAGAGATGCGGCCGGAACAGATGGCAAAGGTTCTGGAAAAATCGGTGCCCTTTTTGAGGCCGTACCCGATCACGCGGTCAAGGGCATTATGCCTCCCGATATCCTCTGAACGGGTAATAATACCTGCCTCAGAAGCAAGCCCGACCACGTGGATGCCCCCGGTTACCGTATGCAATTCGGAATCGAGCACCTCAACGGTGGTCTTCCGGATCAGATCGACGGGGAACGGCTGCCCCGGGAGGATCCGGGGGAGTTTTTCGGTATCGATAAACGATGCTGCCCCTCCGCACCCGGAAAGGATGGTCTTTTTCGGGCCAAGCACTTTAAAGAGATTCTTGGTGATCACGCTGATCCGGTTTGTCTCGATACGGATGGACTCGATCTCCTCGGCACTTTTGATGATCTGCTCGGTAAACAGGTAGCCGGTGACAAAGTCCTCAAGGTCCGATGGGCTCATCATCGCGGTCATCGCATGCCTGCCATTGACAAAAACCGCTTCGGGCACCTCATCGATTACTTCATGCAGCCCGGATTTTGCGCCCTCTGCGTCCAGTTTGATGCAGCGCACCTTCTTAAACATCGGCACCGTCATCGCGGTCACCGTGCCGGTCCCGCAGGAGTCTGCCTGACGGCAGAGGGGAGCACCTCATCCATACTTCCGGTGCGGTACCCCTCGAGATCGAGGGTGACATAGGAGAAACCAAGCCCGTGAAGGGTCTTTGTCACGTCTGCCTGCATATCCAGTACTGCATTCATCTCTGATTTGGGTACTTCGATGCGGGCAATCTTCCCGTGGATGCGGATGCGCACCTGGCGAAATCCGTTCCGGTGCAGGAACGCCTCGGCTTCCTCGATCATGTGGAGTTTCTCCCCGGTTATCTCATCGCCATAGGGAAAGCGGGAGGACAGGCAGGCCGCCGAGGGTTTGTCCCAGAACACCATGCCTTCATTCCGGGCAATCTCGCGAATCTCGTTTTTGGAAATGCCAGCTTCAAGGAACGGGTGGACAACTCCTTCCTCGGTGCTGGCAACAAGGCCCGGCCGGTGCTCCCCGGTATCTGAGACATTGATACCATCGGCAACGCAGGCAAATCCCAGTTCCCGCGCCCGCCATTTGAGCACGGCAGCCGAATTCTTCTTGCACCAGTAACAGCGTTCGGCAGGGTTCTTCGTGAACCGTTCATCATCCATCACCTTTACAGGGAGGATCTCAAGGTCAAGCTGGTACTTTTGTGCAATGAGCCGCGCCTCCTCAATTGCTTCCCGGGGCACCACCGGGCTGTCAAGAAGAACGCAGCGGCTCCTCTCCCCGAGTACCTTCTGTGCAAGGACTGCAAGCAGGCTGCTGTCCACCCCGCCGGAAAAAGCAACGAGCATAGAGCCCCGCCCCACTATCTGATCACAAAGACGCTGACGCCGCTCATCAGTACTCATTACAAACCCGCCTTTTTGGATCCCTTGATTTGACTCATCCGGGAATCAGCTGCCGCACCGGGGATTTTTTGGGGAAGTGTTACCCCCGCCACACTGATATTCCTCGCCTTCACGCAGCTGGTGGCAGATATCGCAGGTGCGCTGCACGAGATTCACCTCTTTACCCTCTTTTAAATCCCGGGCCAGCTGCTCTATCGAAAGCTTCACATCATTCTCGAACTCAATGCGGTAACCTCGTTTCCCTGAGAGGTACTGGGAAACCGCAGAGGGGGCAATAGCAAGCATGCGGGCCGCCTCCACCTGGGATACACCGCACTTTACCAGCTCCACTGCGATGGCGGCACGGATTGCCGGCAATACATCCCATACGATCTTCTGGCAGGGGGCTTCCATTATATCACAATCTTTAAGTTATCACAATTGTTACATAATCAATTGTATTCACAATTGTGAATTTGTTGTGAGGCCATAAATATATTCCCGCGGACATCCCGCCCACGGAGCATCCGGATGGGGTATAAATATCAATACTACCGATAGTAGTGAAAACCTGTTGCCAGCAACAAAAGGATAATCAGACGAAACGCGCACATATTCACTCAATTACTCACTTAAAAACGACGAGGTTCAAGAGCATGGGAGAACAGCGTATAATCTACATGGATCATTCCGCGACAACGTATACAAAAGAAAATGTTGTTGAGGCAATGCTTCCCTACTTTACCCGGCACTTTGGAAATCCTTCGTCCATCTATGGTATCGCCCGCTATACAAAGCAGGCCATAGACACGGCCCGGGCCCAGGTGGCAAAGGCAATCGGGGCAGAGCCCGATGAGATCTACTTTACTTCGGGAGGCAGCGAATCCGACAACTGGGCAATAAAAGGTGTTGCATACGCCAACCGGAAACGGGGTAACCATATTATTACCACAAAGATCGAGCACCATGCGGTCATTCATACCTGCCAGTTCCTTGAAAAAGAGGGATTTGCGGTCACCTACCTCCCGGTGGACAAGTATGGGCGTGTCGATCCGGCAGAACTTGAAAAAGCGATCACCGACAAAACGATCCTTGTCTCGATCATGTATGCGAACAACGAGATCGGTACGATCGAACCCATCCGGGAGCTCGCGGCAATAGCACAGAAGCATAAGATATACTTCCATACCGATGCAGTGCAGGCAATCGGGAATGTCCCTATCAATGTCAGGAACGAAAAGATCGATCTGCTCTCCCTTTCCGCCCATAAATTCTACGGGCCCAAGGGCGTCGGCGCCCTCTATATCCGGAATGGTGTCCGGCTCGATAACCTGATCCATGGCGGCGGGCAGGAAAAGAAGAGACGGGCCGGCACGGAGAATATTGCGGGAATTGTCGGATGCGGGAAGGCAATAGAGCTTGCCACTGCCGATATTGAGGGGCATAATGTACGGATTCGTGCGCTGCGCGATCGGCTCCTCAAGGGGATCCTTGAGAGGATTCCCCATGCATACCTCAACGGCCACCCCACAGAGCGGCTGCCGGGGAACATCAATATCAGTTTTGAGTTCATCGAAGGGGAATCCATGCTCCTGTGGCTGGACGACGAGGGGATCTGTGCCTCGACCGGGAGCGCCTGTACCTCCGGCTCACTCGAACCCTCGCATGTGCTTCTTGCCACAGGTCTTCCCGTTGAGATCTCGCACGGCTCTCTCCGGCTGACCCTTGGTGATGTTAATACAGAGCAGGATGTGGATACTGTGCTTGAGGTACTGCCAAAAGTGGTATCCCGTCTGAGGGAGATGTCTCCCTTGTACCAGTCTGCAGGAAAGAAAGGAGGGTGTAATGTATAGCGAAACCGTAATGGATCATTTCAAGAATCCGCGCAATGTCGGAGAGATTGAGAATCCCGATGGTGTCGGGGAGGTCGGGAACCCGGTCTGCGGCGACATCATGAAGATCTTCTTAAAGATCGAGAACAACATCGTTGTCGACGCGAAGTTCAAGACCTTTGGCTGCGGGGCGGCAATTGCATCGAGCAGCATGGCAACAGAGCTTGTCCGGGGAAAAACTCTTGAGGAGGCATGGCAGCTCTCCAACAAGGCCGTTGCCGAGGCGCTTAACGGCCTGCCACCGATCAAGATGCACTGTTCGGTGCTCGCGGAGGAGGGCATTCATAAAGCAATCAACGATTATCGTGTCAAACATGGTCTCGAACCCTGGCAGGAAACCTCTTCTCATGCCCATGAGCATGAGGAAGGAATCGAGTGCCAGCACTAGCATGGCGGCATCACTGCATCCACGCCGCCGGACCGGGTGAAGAATGCTCTCGGCCCGCGAGCGCGAACGGTATAAACGCCAGCTGATACTCTTTGGCGATGAAGGCCAGGAACGGCTCAAAAAAGCCCATATCTTCATTGCCGGGGCCGGAGGACTGGGCTCGCCGGTCTCCATCTATCTTGCGGTGGCAGGGGTCGGGACCCTCACCGTGGTGGACAAGGATGTGGTCGACCAGACCAACCTCAACCGCCAGATCCTGCACTATGACAAGGATATAGGAAAAAAGAAGACGGAATCCGCTGAAGAGAAGCTCATAGCCTGGAACCCGGATATCACCATCCGCGTGATCGATACCACCATCGATGCGGGGAATGTAGGGAAGCTGATCGGGCGTGCCGATGGGATTGTCGATGCGATGGACAACTACCCGACACGGTATCTCCTCAACGATACTGCTCACACAAAAAAGATCCCGTTCTTCCATGGAGCAATCCGGGGATTCTATGGCCAGGCCACAACGATTATTCCCGAAAAAACTGCCTGCCTGCGCTGTATCTTTCCCTGTGCCCCGCCCCAGGAAGTGTTTCCTGTTGTGGGAGTAACACCGGGCGTGATCGGTACCATCCAGGCAACCGAGGTCCTCAAGTATCTCCTTGGAACCGGGGACCTGCTGGCAAACCGCCTGTTGATCTGGGACGGGATGGCCATGCATACAGAGGAGATCAGGGTTGAACAAAACCCGGCCTGCCCCACCTGTGGAGCGAAGGTCAATCCACCTGAAACGAAAAGATCACAAAAGAGGGAAAAAAATGACAATTAAGGTACGGTTTTTTGCCCGGTTCCGCGAGCTGCTCGGGACCGATATCATAGTCACCTCACAGGAAGGAACGCACCTCCTTACGGTAGTGAAAAAGATAGCAGAAAAAAGCCAGGATGGGTATGATGCCATCTTCGATGCGAAGGGCGACTTCCGGGAATTTGTCATCGTAATGCAGAACGGCAGACGCGTGGAGACTGCCACTGCCGCCTCAACCCCCGTCACTGACGGCGACGAGATCGCGGTATTTCCCCCGGTTGCGGGCGGGTAGGCAGAGGAGGGCCGATATGATCGCGATCCAGACCGGCGATGTGGATATCGGGGCACTGATCACCGGCGCCAAAAAGAAAGGGACCGGGGCAATTGTTGTCTTTGACGGGGTTGTCCGCGATGACGATATCAGGGAAATAGAACTGGAAGCATACGAAGAAGTTGCCGTTCCCGAACTGGAGAAGATTGCCGCAGAGGCACAGGCAGCCTACCACCTTCTTTCCATTGACATCATTCACCGGATCGGCCGCCTTGCCATTGGCGAGAATATCCTGGTTATTGTGGTGAGCGCAGGTCATCGTAAACAGGCATACGAGGGCTCGCGGTTTATTATCGAGGCCATCAAAGCCGGCGTCCCGATCTGGAAAAAGGAGCTCTCCCGCAATGGCGATCGCTGGGTACCCGGGGAGCACTCGCACGGGCAGAGACCAAAAGACTGAGCCATCCTTTGCCTTATACCCTGTTTATGTTCAGGCCACTTTCTTTTCTGTGAGTTTCCGGTACATCTCCTCGCCCACGCATTCACGTGCGTGTTTACACCACTGCACGCACGATGCAATATCGTTGTAAATCTCAAACCCGCATTTACTGCATTTCACAGAGACATCATTAGAGAAGATTTCGACTTCCTCTCCACATTGCGGGCACTTCTTAATGGCAAGCGTCGGTGTCCGTATATTCGCTGCGCCGGGACAGTGGTCGTACATGGCTCACTTCTCTGGGATATGTTGTTTTCCCAGCTCATGAACCGGACGGATCAGGACGAGTGTCTAGGAAAACTCAGGGATCGGAAAGGATCCACCTCAGTGCATCAGGGAATCACCAACAAAAACACACAGGGCTGTTGAGGCATGGGTCATCCAAAGATGTATGAGTGCCTGCGGCAAAGATTCCGGCAGATCATGGCCGCAAAACAGTTTCTTTCAACAGTAAAATACGTGGCCGGCACAAAACCGGTCTTTTTGCTTTCCGAGATTGCGGCCTATCTCGATGATCCACTCACGGTCGGGCAGATGTATGCCGCGCTCCAGCCGCATCTTGCCGGCTTCGGGCTTTCCGCACTAAAGACCGGTGAAGATTATACAATCTCGCGGCCGCAACAATCCCCCCTCTATACCTTGAATACTGCCGAGGAAAAACGCCTTGCCGCATACCTCTCCCTTGGCTCCATGCCCTCCGTTCTTGAAGATGCCATTGAACAGTATATCACCCGCAAAACCGGTAAGGACTGGTCTGATCCGATCATCCTCGAACGGCTCCGCCATGCGATTGTCGCCCAGAAGGACGATTACTGGAAACCTGCAGACAAACGGTCACTCCAGTACACGAAAGGCTATGCCGTGCTCGGCTACCTGGCGTACCATTTCCCGGTCTATTTCATGCAGGCCCGGTACCTCTTCGCGCAGCTTGCCCGCGACGGCCTGCTCAAACGGGATATGACTGTCCTTGATCTCGGCACCGGGCCGGGAGTCATGCCGCTTGCCCTTGAGGATTTCTGGAGGTGTCTAGATAACGCCAGGGCGACCGTCTCCTCGATCGAACGTTCAAAAGAAAACATCGAGGCGTTTGGCGCTCTTGCCCGGAGCATTGCCACACCGGATCCCCAGGTAACGATAGAGCCCCCAAAGGAAGCGGATATAACCTCTCCCGGGGATGTGCTGCTTCCCGACCGTATAGACTTGATGATCTTTTCCAACGTGCTCAACGAACTGGCCGGCCTTCCCCTTGCAAAGAGAGCAGATCTGGTCATGACCTATGCAGAGCGGCTCGCACCCGATGGGACAATCCTCATTATCGAGCCGGCTGAGGAGGTGACCTCAACCGGTTTGCGGGCCATGTCCCTTGCGTTAAAGAAAAGGGGCCTCTCGATCTATGCGCCCTGCACGTTTGTCTGGGGGACGAACTGTACGCCGGACCGGTGCTGGAGTTTCCAGACTGCACCTTCCATCCGGCCCACCCGGATCATGAATACGCTGGCGTCATGTAATGAGCCGTTCCGGTACGTGAACACTGATATCAAGTACAGTTACGTGATGCTGCGCAAAGACGGGAAGGTTCGCACTTCCTGCAACATCCCAAAGGAAATGAAAGCCCTGCGGTTGTCCAAGGTACACCTGAACGTGGGAAAACGGATCACGGTGGTTGCGGCGAAGATGTCCGAGGATCTTGGCGACAAGGAGACCCATATATTCAGGCTCTGCGATGGTTCGGCGGAAAAACCGGTGTACGCCATGCTGCCCGCGTTTCATATTATGCCGTCTAACCGTGAGCTGGGGATTGCACCGTACGGAACGATACTTGAAATCCGAAACGTGCTGGTGCGGTATAACCCGGATCACGACGCGTATAACCTGTTCGTGAGCAGGGATACTATGGTCATACCCTTAGTTAAATAGTGAGATGTATTCAGGGATCAGGATAGGGAATACCCGGTCGCTCCACCGGTATAGTAAATAGTCGCCATGGGTCCGAGATTAATTCCACCTGAACCCATCCCCAGATTATAAACTGTGATCGGGGTAGAACTGACCGCATTGCATATCACGCATGCACCATTTGCATCGAATTCGGTTTGTGCAGATTGAGAGGGGACATTCAACGTAAGTGTCGATGTGAATGAACTGTAGCTGCCAATATATATTTGGGAAATCGTAGACTGGCCATAATCAACCCCGTTGATGGTCAGGTCAACATTATTGAGATAAAATGCACTGATTTGACTTGATGTGACATATATTGTTGGCACGTTAGTCCCTTGCGTGGTTGATTCTAATGTCAGTCGGACAACATCGCCATTATTAAAAGTATGCTGAGTGCCTCCATAGGTTATCGTGTAATAACTTCCCGTTACTGTGAACTGGATATATCCTCCACTCAGCAGATACCCCGGTTTCCCCGGGTAATTATTAGCATTCACGAGAACTGAGGATGCCGGGACGACATTACTGGTGACCGTAAATCCAGAGGAGAGTGTTGCGGTCTGTCCATCCGGATTTGTCATCACTACATTCCAAGCGCCGGTTGCTGCTCCGGCAAGACTAAATGTACAGGTGATCTGCGTTGATGACACCACATTCACGCTGGTCGCCGTAATCGTGTTTGATCCCATCGTCAGCTGGACAACGGTGGTCCCGCTGACACTGAAGTTTGTTCCTGCAAGATTGGTGATGCTTACCGATGTACCGGTTACCCCGCTGCTTGGCGTAATACCTGATAGTGTCGGCGCATTGAGCGCAAATGATGCTACAATGGTGTGGCTTGTTACCACATTTGAAAATGTATAGGTGGATATGGTTCCATTCGAGACCCCATCGATCAGGACATTGGAAATATGGTATCCTGAATTTGCGGTAATGCTGAATGTCTGGCTTGCACCATACTGAACGCTTACCGCACCCAATGGGGAAATGGTGCCTCCCGACCCTGATACTGACGAAGTGATAATCTGTACAGTATTGGCAGCAAACGATGCGATGATCGTGTGGTTTGAGGCGACGCTGGTGAACGGATAACTGGATACAGCACCTACGGAGCTTCCATCAATAGAAACGTCGGAGATGTGGTACCCTGAATTTGCCGTAATGGTGAATGTCTGGCTCCCGCCATAATTGACACTGATCGATCCATTCGGGGATATCATTCCTCCCGTAGTAGCATTGGTAGCACTGATCACGTAGGTGGTAAGCGCAAATGACGCCACAATGGTATGATTTGCAACTACATTTGAGAATGTGTATGACGACTGAGGACCAATTGAGGTTCCATCGATCAAGACATTGGCGACAGAATATCCGGAATTTACGGTAATGCTGAATGTCTGACTGGAGCCATAGGTGACATTAACCGATCCGCTCGGGGAAATAGTGCCGCCAGTTCCCGAAACAGATGATGTAATAGTGGAGGACGTTCCCGGTACCGGCGAAGTCGTTGCTGTCACTGTTGCCGTCGTCAGCGGTCCTGTCCCGAAATACGCCGATGTCAAGACCACTCCCGTGGAGCTATATCCGGTATATACGATCACCACACTTGACGGGGGAGTTGTCCCGGGTTTTGTATAGGTAAGCGTATTACCGATCGACCATGTGGATGGCAGGTTAATGCTGGAGGTAACGTCTGCCCCATCGACAAGAATCCGGTAGGTCCCGTTCTGGAGCGGATCCCCACCGTTGTGCTTGATATATACAATCTGGCTCTGGTTTGAGATGAGGGCACTTACCGCAGGGATCTTCTGCGCCTGGGGCTGAGAGAAGACAGCGACGGCAATAATCGATGCTGCGAGGACGACTATCGATATTAATAATACCGTTCCGATGATCTCGGAGACGGCAGAATCCTGTTTCCGGCACGGACGCATCATAAGCTCCCCACGCTCTGCACGCTGGCAGTAAGGTTTGCAGTCTTCACGCTGAGGGTTATATGTGGGGACGTCCCGGGGAAATTAATATAACTACCGTTTGTGGTGTTACCCGCCGCGTACAAGGAGGTTGGAATTCCACCGGTCTGGTTTGCCGCCGCGTTTAAGTAGGCTGCCCACATCACGGCAGCATTCGGGTCCGGTGTCGTGATATTGATACTTGCATTCCAGGTATTCAGGTTGATCGGCGCATAGGGAAGGCTGCCGGCATTGGAATCCAACGATGTTGAAATTTGTGCCGGGCTGCTGCCGCCAATCGCACCTGAATCTGCGGGATCATAAGCTATCGCCACGATGCTGATGGTAACATTCCCGTTCCCATTGTTGAGAAAAGTGATCTCCGGGGGTAGTTTGTACGTGATTCCATCAGACTGGGAGAGGAACACCCCGCCCATCTGGTAATAATAGGTCTGGGGGATCCAGTAGTTGTTGTTCGTGCTGTATTCAAGGGAGCCGAGAGGGACTGAGTAGGTATAATTGGTTTGTTGCTGGTAGGCGTACTGGGCGGTTGCCGTTGCAGTTGTAAGTTGACTGCTCGGGTCATATTTCGAAAAGTAAAGCGTCGCAGGGTACGTAATCGATGATTGTATCCCGTATGCCGCATCAAGCAGGTTAATCGAATAGATGGATCCTGGTTTAATATTTGAGTATATCACTGCACGATTCAACGTGGTTATACCATTTTTCACAACGGTTGCCGTAACATCAGATCCATAACAACTGGTCAGATAGGTCACATTATTTCCGGATCCGGTGGTCAGGCAATCGGAAATATCCGGGGTGATATTAATTGTTGCACTCCAGGTACTGCCATTAATCAGGACGCTTCCCGGAGCGGTGTTGTTCCAGAATGCATTTGTTGTTGAGAGGTTTACCTGCAGGCTCGAAGGTGCATTTAAAATTGCCTGTGAGGCTGATGATGTGGTAATCTGAACCTGAGAACCTGACGAAGTCGAAGTCGTATTGCTGATATAGGATGCGGATGACACGGTAAAAATTTCGGGTGTGGTTGTCCGCTGGTTGATGGCAAGTACTCCGCTCGATCCGATGGGCTGAAGAACAGGTATGATGCTTGTACTCCCCTGTGCGGTCTGACCCGCGGTGCCCAGAGGAAACGTGGTGCTCATGGCAAGACCGGTCTGCTGGTTTGTCCAGAGCGAATCGACACCAATCTTGTAACTGACGAACTGATCGTTTATGACATTCATGTGGTTGATCTCGTTCTCGCGGCCCTGTACCGGAACGCCATAGACCAGGTACAGGGAGAATGCCGCCATAATAATCCCAAGAATAAGCACAAACCCGATAACTTCAGAAAGAGCCCGTTCCCGACAGGCCCCGGCGGCAGTACATTCCATGTTCAGACTATTCGTATATTACTTTGCTTATAAAGTTGTTCGTGTCAGTTCACTCCTTCCTGTTCTGACAGGAAGTGTGCGTCTCTCCCTATTTCGGAGGAAGACCGATCTGCTGCTGGCAATATGGGGACCACGTCTCTCTTGCCGGCCCGGTAGCACAGGATCTGTTTTTACCGGAAAAGGCCGGTGAATTTCAAAGAGTCGGTTCCAGAAAAAAACTCTTTGGTTTGGTACAGGGATCATGAGAATTGTCCGGGACCTTTGATATATTTTTTCCGGAAAAGATCCGATCTGGCAGCCCGGGATTTCAAAAAAATCCGGGTCCCAGGCTTTGAGGATTCCGGAACATAAGCGGACCCCACCCCCCATTTAAAAAAAACAGTCACTCCCCTCCCTCCACTGTGCAGCCCTTTAAAAAAATTGGCCGGACCGATCGATTTCAAAATCGGTCGGGGTGACCTCTTTTCTTCCAGTACCACAACCAGTGTTTCCACTGAACTTTCAGGTGAGGCGGAGTGGTCGGTCCGATCGTTTCTGAAATTAGCCGGACCGATCAATTCCGGAATTGATCGGGGTGACCGATCGTACAGCGGGATCAGAGATAGCCCCCCTCATCCCGCTTTGCAATCCGCAGAAAAGTTGATCGGGCCGATCGATCTCAGAATTAGTAGCCCCGACCATGTGCTCACGCGAGCGGGGGGCCTCTTTTCCGGGAAATGTGCGGATCAGATGTTGAGGATTTTTACAAAAACCCGTATTATTTTGCACCAAAACCGATCGACCCGCCAGTAACCCTCAAATTCTTCGCTGGATCCCCAAAATATCCGTATTCTAAAAAAAATGTCCTGCAAATAACCCGCAGGTTTTTGAGAAAAAGGACATCCGGGAGTAGGAAATTCCGGATTCTCTCTTTCCCCTTTTTGTGAAATGGCCGGTTAAATGCATAACGAATTTTGTAAAACCGCTCCCTCAAACTGCCATGACGCAAAGATTAAACGTCACCTCCCGCGCATAGGGTTATTTCCTGAAATGAAGCATGCGGGAGCCTTTATGATCAGCTGCACTTTCACCCCGTCCGTGCCCTGCCTTTAAATGACCTCCCGCAGACGGTTGGGATACCGCACTAGGTGAACAAGCATGAACGCTCAACGAATAGAAACAGGCACGGAAGCCGGAGATGCCCTTGGATTTTTTGAAACCCTCTATTCCGGCTGGCTGGAACTCAGGGATCACCGCAGGCTCTATCTTCATTTCATCATTTCCCGGAGCAAAAACAGGGGCAATACCCAGAATTTAATCAGCGACTGGATTGAACGGGGGTACGATGTGCGGGTGGTAATGCCGCGTCCTATTATGCAGCATATCCTCGAAAAATTTCAGTTCGTCCCCTACAGGGAATCACTCCCGGACTGGTATGAAGGGATCGTAGAGATCTGGCGCAGGCCAAAGGTACAGCTCCGGTCAGGTTTGCCGGGTAAGGCAGATAGTTTTCAGGGAAAGGAAAGACTATCCATTTCGTCGTCAATAAACTCAAGATGGCAGAGGTATCCGGGATATTTCTGTGTGTAGAAAACATTCTCGATCCACGCATTCTCTCTCATATTTCAGCCTTTGTCGACAAAATTGTGAACTACGAGGATCTAAAGAAGTCATAAGTGCTCAGGCAAGCGTAAGTGACACCATAATTATTAGCTCCTTTTTGCCGTGCGGGTTTCTCCCACCAAGGAATCCTTACTCTATCGTGCGCCGCAACATCAATGGCCACTGGTATTGTTTGGCATCAACCGGTGATAGTGAGAGGTCAAACAGATCCGGCTCAAAAAAAGGTCTTATTCCATCTTCCGCCAGACGTACGCGAAGCGCTGGAACGCGGTCACATGGCCAAAAACCCCGAAGAGAAGGAGGAGCCAGCCAAGCAGGTTTAGGCCGTAAATCGTCATGGGGAAGACAATGAATGTGATCCCTACCACCATGATGAGCACAAGCCGGTCGGCACGACCGAGCAACCCGGCATAGACCCGGCCAACGCCAACTGCCTGCGCCTGCGTGCCCAGGTACGAGGACATCAGGACGCCGGTAAGGGCAAGCACCCCGATCGGCCAAGGTACAAGGCCGCTTGCGAAGATCCCGGTGATGATGAAGATATCCGCATAGCGGTCAACGGCATGGTCAAGGAAGTCGCCCCGCAGGCTCTGGTTCTTCATCTCCCGGGCGACCGCACCATCCATGGCATCGCAGAATGCGTTGATGGCAACGGCAAGGACAGCCCAGAGCTCAAGCCGGAAATAGAAGAGTATGCCCGCAACGGCTGATGCGATAAGAGCTGCAATAGTCAGGACATTGGGGGTAATCCTGCACCGGATCGCAAACCGGACAAGAGGATCGAAATAGACTTTCACATGCGGCCGGAACTGGTCGAGCGTCATAGCGATCCCTCCGCATACGAAGACCAGTCAATCGATCCGAATGATGCGGGAATCTCCCCCAGGTAAAACTGCTCGATCAGATCGGCACATACAACAGGGCTTTTTCCTGTGGTGTCCAGCTCAAAGACCTGATTGGGTGAGAACTGTTCCACAGTCTCGATCAGGCAGACATCCAGCGCCTCGGCATCCCGGTTCTCCCGGATCTTATCCTGCTCGTACCCGCGGGCACGCAGCCGGGCTGCCAGTTCGTCAGGCCGCAGGCGCATAACAACCATGCGGTCACAGGGCAGCAGATGGGCGAAATGACCCTCGATAAAACCATCGAACGGCACGAATTCGTCCACCATCCGGTCGGTATCGATGACCTGTGTGTCCCGTTCCGGGTCTCTCCCGAGCACGTAGGGCTGCGCGATATCGGTGATGTGGACAACAGTATGCCCGCGGCGGGCAAGCTCATCGGCTGCCGTCGATTTCCCGGTTCCCGGTGTGCCGGTGATCCCGCACATCATAGGGCGTTGAGCTCCTGTATGCACCGCTCGTTCTCCCAGTCCTCTCCGACGCTCACCCGGATATAATGATCGCCGAGCCCTGTAAAACTTCTGCACGAGCGCACGAGTACGCCCTTGGCGGCAAGATTCTCTACGATCTCATCGCCCGTGTGGGGTGTCACATTAATCATCACAAAGTTTGCATCAGAGGGGAGGACGGGGAATTTTATCTTATCTGCATACCGCTTCCGCCACACACGGACATGCCCGATATACCGGTCCGCATGCCCGTCATCCGAAAGGGCAGCAGCCGCTGCTGCTGCCGAAACCGAGTTTACGGTAAAGGGCGTCCCTGCCCGGGCATAGTAGGGTTGGAGCCAGGCCGGGACGAACGCATACCCAATCCGGAGACCGGCAAGCGAGTACACCTTCGAGAACGTCCGGCCAATCACCAGGTTCTCGTACTTCCTGATCAGGGGCAGATAATCAATCCCGGAGAACTCGACGTACGCATTGTCCAGAAAGAGGAATCCGTTGATCCCTTCGAGCACTCTTTTCACATCTTCAACACGGGTTGCGTTCCCCGTCGGGTTATTCGGCGAGCAGAGTACGATAATCTTCGCGTCCTTCCCGGCCGCAATAAGTGCATCGATGTCGACAGAAAAGTCCGCCCGGCGCGGGACAGAAACAACCTTTGCTCCCTGTGCCTGTGCGGCAAGCCCATAGAAGGAAAACGTCGGGGTCGAAACCGCCACCGTCTCTCCCGGCTCGACAAGCGTCCGCATCAGGGTCTCGATTACCCCGTCCATGCCAACGCCGGCTACAAAGGCGTAGTCCCCGTAGTGCGTCTTTAATGCAGACACGAGTACGTCCACCCGCTCATCGGGGTACCGGTTTGCGGTAAGGACCGCTTCCTGTGCAGCCATTACCGCTGCCGGCGACGGACCCTCGGGATTCTCGTTGCTGGCAAGGCGGGCGATACGCTCGTCGCCCGCACCGTGTGTACGGCCTCCCGCCTTCTTTGCGAAAACATATCCGCCCTGCTTATAGCACGACCTTACCAAGCGCTCCATCGATCACCTTCACCGCCCGGTCAATCTCGGCATCCGAGATCACTAAAGGCGGGACAAGCCGGAGGTTCCCGTCTGCGGCGCAGTTCACAAGCACGCCGTTTTTCAGGCACTCTGCCTGTACCTCGGGGCACTTCTCCCCGACCGTGATCCCAATCATTAGCCCGCGGACCCGGGGATGATACTTCGCAAGCCCTTTTTTGAACCGCTCGCCCTTGCGGGCTACATCCGGAAGGATCTGCTCAAGGACACTGATCGTTGCAAGCCCTGCTGCGCAGGCAACAGGCCCGCCGGCAAACGTACTTCCGTGCTCCCCTTTACCAAACTCTAACCCGTCGCGGGCAGCAAAGGCACCCATGGGAAAGCCGCTTGCAATACCTTTGGCAAGCGTAACAATATCGGGCTGAACCTTTGCGTGCTGGAGAGCAAGCCATTTCCCGGTCCGGCCCATGCCAGTCTGGACCTCATCGACAATCATAAGCGCCCCTTTCCTGTCGCAGATCTCCCGGATACCCTCAAGGAAACTGTCCTGGGGGATGATGACGCCGGCCTCACCCTGGATCGGCTCGACAATCACCGCCGCAGTATCATTATCCACCGCTTTTTTTACGGCATCAAGATTCCCGTACTCCACAAACGTGGTCGGGAGACCGAGAGGCTCGAACGGCTCACGGGCGGCAGGCTTGTGGGTCACTGCAAGCGATCCGATCGTCCGGCCATGGAACCCGTGGGTGAACGCGACAAACTTCTTTTTCCCGGTGCGGACCCGGGCAAGCTTTAACGCCCCGTCGCTTGCCTCAGCCCCCGAGTTCGAGAAGAACGCCTTTTTCATGCCCGTTACCTCAACGATCTTCTTTGCCATCTCGCCCTGGTGGGGGACATAGTAGAGGTTGGAGCAGTGGATGAGCTCGTGTGCCTGCTCGCAGATCGCCTTTACCACTGCGGGGTGGCAGTGACCGGTGCTGCAGACTGCGATCCCTGCTACGCAGTCGATATATTCCTTCCCGTCCCCATCCCAGACGGTCGAGCCCTTTCCGCGTACGATCGCCATGTTCCGCGAGAACGCAGGCATATAATACTGGTCATCAAGCGCCCTGTACTGCGCCGTTATATCGGTATTTTTCATGGGTATCACGTGATTTCTTGCTGGTGTTATTCCCGTTTAGTATTCTGTCCCTGTTCTCCTAAAAAACCCTGTTTGTTTCTGGTTCTCTGGAGGTTGCCGGCCGGATTATTCGTACTCAATGGTTGCCGGGGGTTTGGGGGTGATGTCGTACACCACCCGGGCAACGCTTGGGATCTCAGCGGTAATTCTCGACCCGATTCTCACAAGATCCGCAAACGGGATCTCAAGAGGGTCGGCGGTCATCCCATCCCGGGAGTTCACGGCCCGGACCGCAACGATCCAGCCATGGATCCGATTGTCCCCTTTGACCCCGGTCCCAAGGCCGATAAGCGCTGCAAAGCACTGCCAGGGGCGGTACTTCTCCACAATCTCCGACTCGGCGATCCAGTTGGCCTCCCTTATCACCGCAACCTTCTCTTTGGTGACTTCCCCAAGGATACGGACTGCAAGTCCCGGGCCGGGGAAAGGCATCCGGTGCTGGATCTCGGGCGGCAGGCCGAGCGCCCCCGCAACCTCCCGTACTTCGTCCTTGTACAGATCCCTGATCGGCTCGATCACTTTTTTAAATGCCGTATGCTCAGGCATCCCTCCGACATTGTGGTGGCTTTTTATGCCCCCCTCGCTCTCGATCCGATCCGGGTAGATGGTGCCCTGTAAAAGGCAGGTCGCCCCCGACTTTTTTGCCTCGCGCTCAAAGACCCGGATAAATCGCTCCCCGATCGCTTTGCGCTTCTTCTCGGGATCGGTGATCCCGGCAAGCGCTGCAACAAACTCGTCACCGGCATCGACCACCTGGAGCCGGATGTTGCCAAAGACCGCCTTTATCCGTTCCGTTTCGCCTTTTCTCATCAGGCCGGTATCGATATAAATCGGGATAAGGCGATCCCCGATGGCACGGGCGGCAAGGCTTGCGCAGACCGAGCTGTCCACGCCTCCCGAGAGGGCCATCACGACCTTCTCATTACCTGCCTCTTTTTGGATCTCCTCGACAGATTTTTGGATGAACTTCTCTGTTTTTACCATGGTGCTCCCCTGATTATGTGGTCCGCTTGTTTGCCCGGCACGCTTCGACAAAGCCGAGGTACGGCGGCGACGGGCGGGTCGGCCGGGACTTGAACTCGGGGTGGAACTGGGTTGCAAAGAAGAACGGGTGGCCGGGGAGTTCCAGGCACTCCATCCGGTTTTTGTTCGTTGCAGAGAAGACCAGTCCCTCTTTTTCGAGTTTTTCGATATAGTGAGGGTTTACCTCGTACCGGTGCCGGTGGCGCTCGATGATCTGGGATTTCCCGTAGAGTTTCATCGCAAGCGTTTTGTCCCTGATATCTGAGGTATAGTCACCAAGCCGCATAGTGCCGCCCAGTTCAGTCACGCTCTCCTGTTCGGGAAGGAGCGCGATCACGTGCGAGCCTTCGCCAAACTCCTCGCTTGTTGCATCGGCAATCCCGCACTTGTGCCGGGCAAACTCGATTGTCGCAAGCTGGAACCCGAGGCAGAGACCAAGGAAAGGGACCTTGTTCTCACGTGCAAACCGGATTGCCCCGATCTTGCCCTCGATCCCCCGCTTCCCGAAACCTCCCGGGATAAGGATGCCATCATAATCCTTGAGCGAGCAGGGTTCGTACCGCTCGGCATCGAGCCAGACGATCTTCACCTCGGTCGAAAGGGCGCGGCCCGCGTGCTTAAGCGCTTCCTTGATGCTGATGTACACATCCTCGATCCCGTATTTGCTCACGATGGCAACGGTGACGCGGTTGGTGTATTCTTTGGTGACGAGCCGGTACCACGAGGGGTCGGTCTCTTTCTTCTCAAGGCCGAGATGGGTCGAGAGGACATCGGCGATCCCCTCCTTTTCCATCTCCATGGGAACCTCGTAGGTATCCCGGGCGGTTGCAGCCGAAATGACAGCGCTGAGGGGGAGGTCGCAGAACGCCGAGATCTTGCGCTTGGTGTTTGCCCCTACCACCCGCTCGCTCCGGCAAACGATAATATCGGCGTGAAGGCCGAGCTCCCGGAGCGCCTTTACCGAGTGCTGGGTGGGCTTGGTTTTTAAGTCCCCCATCGCATCCTCGGGAACAAGGGTCACGTGAACAAGGACGTAGTCATGCTCATCGAGTTCTCCCCGCATCTGCCGAACGGCCTCGAGAAACGGCATGCTCTCGATATCTCCGACCGTCCCGCCAACCTCGACAAGGCAGACATCGGCTTTCGTGCCGTCGGGAAATGTCTCTTCTGCGGCCTGACGGATACAGGTCTTGATCTGGTCGGTGATGTGGGGGATGATCTGGACGGTCTCACCCAGGAAATCGCCACGGCGCTCTTTTTCGATCACCGTGCGGTAGACCTTCCCCGTCGTGATATTGTGCGAGGAGGTGAGCTCGATGTCTAGGAACCGTTCATAGTTACCCAGGTCAAGGTCGACCTCCCCCCCGTCCTTCAGGACAAAGACTTCCCCATGCTGGGCCGGGTTCATCGTGCCGGCATCGATATTAAGGTACGGATCGATCTTGACCGCCGTGACCCGGTACCCCCGGTTTTTCAGGATCCGCCCCACAGAAGCGGCCGTGATCCCTTTCCCCAGGCCGCTCATGACTCCGCCGGTGACAAAAATATACTTCACGTGATCTCCCCGATTGCTTTACCATTTGCGTCGCATTCCCTATTATTATTATCTTAACGTCGTGATAGAAAGCCGTCCCGGCATCCCGGAGACTGCCCTGCCAAAGCAAGATTGATGAATGCCCAAGATCCATATACCGGGCATGAAACGAGGGCAGATTCTTGGTATTCTGGCACTTCTCCTGATATGTGCCATAGCCGTTATTCCAGCAATGGGTGCAAATGTGACTACATCGTACCCTCAAGCCCCTGATGCCGCAACGAACTATTACAATAGTGCTGTACAGTTAACAACTAGCGGGGACAACGCAGCTGCAAGCGGAGACAATGCAACAGCGAGCAAGAGCTATCTGGAGGCGATTGCACTTTATGATATGGCGCTGAACTCGAACACGACGGAAATACAGGAATCCGATGGCCTTCTCTATACATATCAGGGAAAGTCCTACGCGCAGATCCAATTGGGAAATTACACCGGTGCGATAGATACCCTCAACGCAGGGCTGGCCCTGTACCCCACGGATGAGCATCTCTGGAACAACAAGGGATACGCCCAGTTCAAAACCGGCGATTACAAAGACGCCGTTACCTCCTATAATAATGCGCTCGCAAATGATTCAAATAACACCCTGACCTTGGTCAATAAGGGCGATGCCCTTGTTAAACTCGGAAATTACCAGGATGCCGTTACCTCCTATAAAGCAGCGCTTGCAAACAATCCCGACAGCAATGAGACCGCAACCAAGCTGGCCGCTGCAGAGAAATTTACTTCCGCTGAGCTGCCGGTCTCCCTGATCGCACTGGTTATCGTAGTGATTATCGCCGGGGCAGGGGTTGCGTATTATATCTTAAAAAAGCGCCCGGTCCAGCAAAAGGCAAACGAAGTACCGGTCAAAAAAGCAGGCTCAAAGAAAAATAAAAAATAAACTCACTTTTTTCTTTGTCTTACACGCACGAAGTCACTGCAAAAGAAGCAGTCGTTCGGGAAAGCACGGTCTTTTCGGGGTTATCCATCCGGACCTCTCCTTCGCAGAACGCCACACGCCTTCCCTTACGGATCACTCTGCCCTCGGCGATGATCACACCGTCGCGGATCCCCTTGATAAAACTCGTGGATTCAGAGATCGTTGCGATCCCCTCACCGGGTCCAAGCTGGGAATAGAGCGCAAGTGCCATTGCCTCATCGGCAAGTGCCACAAGCATCCCTCCCTGGAGCCAGCCCACGCCATTATGCATATCGGGCCGGACCGCCATTTTCAAGACGGCATGACGTTCCCCCATGCTGACCACTTCAATTCCGGTCAGGCAGAAAAAGGGATTGGCATATTTCCCGTTTTTTTGTAGATTCTCCAGATAACTCATGGTATTCGTAAAGGAACTTTCTCGCGCGAAACGGGGATTAAGGTTACCATTCTAGGACAAAAGGTTCCACGGCCAACCTATATGTGTCCGGAAACGGTAACCGGTGCATGGTGACACGTAATATGCCGCTGTCTGTTGCTGAATTTGAAAAAGGAGAGTCCGGGACAAACGAAATTGAGGCCCTGCTAAGGAAACACCCGGATACCGCATACTCCCTTCACGAGATCGAGGAGGCATTAATCGGGCCCGGTATGAACCGTACAAAGCATCTTGACCTTTTCATCGCCGCCCTGACACTCCTTGCGCCGCTCCTCTTTGAAGAAAAAAAGATCGAATCCCGGGTAATCAATGGTATCCCGTACTTCCGATGGAAAGGATAATCCCGTCATTATTCTTTTTTCCGGATACAGCGGTTCCCTTAGAGCT
Source organism: Methanoregula boonei 6A8 (assembly GCF_000017625.1). Classification (NCBI taxonomy): domain Archaea; kingdom Methanobacteriati; phylum Methanobacteriota; class Methanomicrobia; order Methanomicrobiales; family Methanoregulaceae; genus Methanoregula; species Methanoregula boonei. The sequence goes on from NC_009712.1 coordinate 2,215,641, forward strand.
TATCTTTAATTATTCTGCACCGCGGAAATAACGTGTATGGAAGATGCAGAACTCAAAAGTATGCTTGCCGATCTGATCTGGCTTAATGCAGTTATTGCAACCGAACTTATCCAGGTAACGGAGAATACCTCAGCCATTCTGCGCAAATCCTCCCCTCCCGAAAGTTGCCTGGCCGATCACCGGGATCTCCGGGCCACTGCCCTTGCCATAGCCGAGAAATACCGCAAGGATACTGCACTTGCCCGGCACCTGGGAAAACACCAGTAATATTATTCGGTTCCTCACCCAACGGTACAGGACTTGCCCCGCTGCAGAGCATATCGCTACCAAATATCTGCAGATAGGCAGGGACCCACGGCCTGCCATGTCATCCCCCGCCACCGAATTCAGATACAGTCTGGTTATCCCGGCATACAACGAGGAAAAACGGATTGCCTGCATCTTTGAGAACCTCCGGTGCTTCGATGGAGAGATCATCGTTGTCTGCGATGGAAGCGACCACACTGCAGATATCATAGAGACTATCGCCAGAGATCAGCCAGCACTCGGTATCCGCTGCCTGCGTTTCTCAAACCGCCTGGGGAAAGGCGGAGGGGTGATCGCGGGGCTTGCAACAGCACGGGCTCCCCTTGTAGGGTATGTTGATGCGGATGGTTCCACCAGCATTGAGGAGATGATCAGGCTTTTTGGCCATCTTGCATCTTATGACGTGGTTATCGGTTCGCGGTGGGTACCCGGTTCGGCTCCTTCAGTACGGCAGGGATGGGTCCGCCGGCTGGAAAGCCGGGGATTCAACACAATTATACGGCTCCTGTTTGGTCTTACCTTCCACGATACCCAGTGCGGGGCAAAAGTCTTTAAAAAAAACGCGGTCGATGCTGTATTACCTCATCTTATCGCACAGGGTTTTGAGTTCGATGTAGAATTGATCTGGAGGCTGGAACAGGCCGGTTGCCGGATTGAGGAGGTTCCAATCGTATGGCAGAACAAGGGGGATTCCCGGGTCAGGAAAGGAGATATGCTGCGGATGCTTGCCGGTCTCCTCCGGGTCCGGTTCCGCCCGGCCAGGCCATGATACCCCCTCCCGCTGATGACAGGATAAAGGAAGCATTTGCGCTGCATCAGGCCGGGAAATATGCTGAATCCCAGGTGCTCTGCAACCGGCTGCTGGAATCGACCCGGGATCCGTCTCTTGAGATCCTCGCTGCCATTAACCTTTTTTCCTTGGGAAAATTCGAGGATGCGGAAGTGCATTTCCGGGACCTTGCCCGGAGGATGCCCGAGTCATCGCATGTTCACAGTTATCTTGCAAAGGTGCTTGAAATAAAGGGGGATACTGGTGCAATTTCCGAATATGCAGCCGCGGTCAGGCTGGATCCCGCAAACCTCGAAGCATTGCGCAGTTATGCAGCGGGATTGATCGCACGAAACGATCACCGGGGTGCATTGCCCACACTCAAAAAACTTCACATCCTGAGCGGGCGACCCGATGATCTCCGGCTCCTTGTGGCAACGCTCACAGGTACCGGACGCTATGAGGAGGCCTGTCTTCTCTGCACATCACAAAGCCCGGGAGCGGGTTTGGGCCGGGAATATGCCGAAGCCCTCCAGGCTGCAGGCAGGTACCGGGAAGCCGCAGACAAAGCATGGGAATTGCATAATGAAAACCCTGAGCCGGCACTGCTCCGGATCTACCTTGCCGCTCATGCCCGTGCCAGTGCAGACGAGGGTATGACGGCCTACGCATCGGCAATAAGGGAAACATCCGATCCCGGCATCTGTCTGGATTATACGCTCCTGCTCAGGGAACGAAAAGAACTCCTCCGGGCCCTTGCCACATCAAAGAAACTCCTTGATCTTGACAATTGCCCGCAGTACAGGCTCCTTGCCTGCGAGATTTCTGCAGAGCTGGGCGATCACCTGCATGCATTAGGGGAATATGAGGGACTGATCAGGGATATCCTGAATATGCCGATTGAGCCTGAGGATCTCCGACAAATTCTCCGGTCCTATCGTAAGTACCTGGTTGCCCGGTTTTCCCCGGACGAGGCCAGGCAGCGGTTCCTTTGTCTGATCTCAGGGGACACCGATGTTACCTGCCTTGAGGAAACTGCGCGTATGTACCAGGAGGAGGGCAAGCCCGAAGAGGCCCGGTCCTGGTACTACCGTGCGTACCGCGCGGATTTCCGTACCGGGGGCCTTTCCTATGCAATATTCCTTGCCACCAGCGGGGATATGCGCGAATGCGAAAAAGTACTGCTTCACATCCTCGCAAATGTCAAAAAACCCGTTGATCTCAGCAGGGTTGCCGCTGTGGTCACAGAGCTTGACCAGCCCCCGCAATACATGAAGCGGCTCTCCCTGCAGCTGATCAAAAGACTGGAAGAGCAGCGGCAGATTCTCACCTCCGATGACCGGGAGTGTCTCGCAGCGGCATACCTGCACCAGGCCGCATATGCACTTTCGCAGGGTGATGGGGCGGCGTGCATGCGCAGCTGTCTCTGCGGTATTGATGTTTTGCCGGCTTATCCCCGCTTCTGCCAGACCGGGGACTTTCTTACCCTCATTAACCGGGCCAAAGAGCAGGCACTTACCGATACCCCGGTCATGACGGTGAGTTTTCCGCAAACAAAAGAGCGCACAGGGCAGACGCTCCAGGAAATAGTGGATCGCGTTACACTTTCGGAGGCAGAGCAGAAGATCCTGATGTTCCTTGCCACTCACCGAAGGGCAAGCGAGACGGATCTGCGCCGGCTGCTGGGAAGCCGGAGAGTCACCGGAATGGTCAACCTTATGATCCGGAAAATGCAGGCACAGGGGCTTATGCTGATAGAAAAAAAAGGAATGGGTACTGAGGGGGAGATCTATGAATACTGCGGACCCTGACCAAAAGGAATTGCGCCGGCACGAAAGCCTCAACATCATCAATGCCCTGCGAAGAGGTACCGTCCCTGCGGATGGTCTTGCACGGATAGTGGTAGGGCTTGAGTTGGAGGAGGGGGCGGTCAGCCGGCAGCTGGACTACGTAGCAGAAGGAGGAGGCGATCTCAAGTTCATACGAGGAGATTTTGGAAGCGGCAAAACTTTTTTTGTTGCAAGAGCCCTCGAGATTGCCATGGGAAAGGGCTTTGCTACCGCACATATCTTTGTCTCACCAACAGCCCCGCTCGGGAAACCAAAGGCACTCTACCAGCAGATCTGTGCAGGCCTCAGGACGACTGAAGGCGATCATGCGCTCAAAACCATTGTGGACAACTGGGTCTATGCCATAGAGGAGCGCCTGATAGCAGCCAATCGGGGAACTGATGGAGACACCAGTCTTGAACGTGCAGCAGAGAACGAGATTGAAACGGCATTGGCCGGCATCAGCGAAACAAGTACCGGTCTCTCCGCGGCGTTGCGCACCTATTACCGTGCAAACAACACCGGGGACTTCTCCCTTGCACAGGCAGCCATTGGCTGGATTGCCGCAGAACCGACCGTGGGACGTGACTTTAAGCAACAGGCCGGGATCAAGGGAGAGGTCGATGACAGTACTGCATTTCCTTTCCTCGCAGGCCTTATCGAGATCATTCATGCTGCCGGATATGCTGGGCTCGCCATTGCGATCGATGAGATGGAAACCATCCAGGGACTCCAGCGGAGCCAGCGGGACCGGAGTTACCAGACACTCGCCCGGATCATCGACGCACTGGATGGGGGGCGGATGCCGCACTGCTACTTCCTGTTTACCGGCACCCCGGCTTTTTTTGACAGTTCACGGGGCATACGATCGGTGCCCCCCCTCTATGACCGGATCAGTGTGGCCGGTGCCGAAACCGATGCTTACAAAAATCCCCGCCAGCCGCAGATCCAGTTGCCGAAGTTCGATACCGGAAAGCTCGAGCTGGTGGCCCTTAAGGTAACAGAGGTGTATGCGCAGGCCTATCGTGAGGTGGACAGGGAAAGGGTCTCCCACCGGTTTATCCGGGCAATGATCAAAAAACTCACCGGTCGGTTCGGGGGCCGGGTTGACGTAATCCCACGGATCTTCCTCAAGGAGTTTATCGATGTGCTGGACAAGTGCGAGCTGTACGAGGATTACAACCCGGCAGACGCCTATGAGTTTGATGCAGGGCATCTCAAGGGAGAACTCAGGGCAGAAGAAGAAGCCGTCATGGTAGTGGAATTTTAACCTCACGGCTTGTGATACTGTTTTATCGTTCAGGAGAGATGGGTACAGAGGTGTGCCTATGTGGGGGAGGGTCTTTTGTGTATTTTTCTTTATTCTCGTTCTGGGCTCGCTCCCGGCAATGGCGCAAACGATCACCATCAATGCTACTCCTGCCGGGGTCCATCCGGGCGATACCATCAACCTGAACGGATCCGTCTCCGGCATCCATACCATAGCGGTCTACCTTTTCCTGACCGGGCCCGGCCTGGATCCCCGGGGAGTGACCCTGGAGAACCTCAATATCCCGGCCGGCCACGGACTCTTTACCACGGCACCGGTCAATGTGAATGACGGATCCTGGCAGTACACTTGGGATACATCGGTTATTCTTGGCAATCTTCCTCCGGGGGACTATACCCTCTATGTTGAAACTGCACCCTTTGACCGGGAGAGGTTGGGCAGCGAGGGATATGCAACGGCAACGGTTACGATCCTTCCCCCGGAAAACGCACCTACACCGGTTCCCCTGTCACCGGGAATGGCGATCCTGGCACTGGGGATTACAGTCACTGCCAGCTCCTGCATCATTCGCCGGGTGAAAAACAAATAAAAGGGAATGGGGTGGTTTTCCGGGAGGGCCGGTGCGCAATTCGAGTATCAGGTAAGGGGTGCCTTACAGTCGGGTTTGGCACTCCTGAGCCGCACATCCACAGACTGTGCGTGAGCGGCAAGCCCCTCAGCGGTTGCAAGGGTTTCGATAATATCCCCAATGCTTTCAAGCCCCTCCCGGGACAGCATCTGGACTGATGATGTTTTACAGAAATGATGTACATTGAGACCCGAGTACTGACGTGCATATCCAGCAGTCGGGAGGACGTGGTTGGTCCCTGATGCATAGTCACCGCATGCAACCGGCGTATAGGGACCGACAAAGATGGAGCCCGCATTCCGGATCCCGCCAAGCACCGGGAGCGGGTCGGCAACCTGAATCGAGAGGTGTTCCGGGGCAACCGCGTTTGAGATCGCAACGGCCTCATCAAGATCCCCGGCCAGGATATATCCCGAGTTCTTAAGCGCCTGTGCCATTATTTCCTTGCGCGGGGCGTTTTCGGCCTGTTTTTTGATCTCGGCGCCAACCTCGTCGGCAAATGCGGCAGAGGTAGTGATGAGCACACATGCAGCATGCGGATCGTGTTCGGCCTGTGCAAGGATATCTGCCGCAACATAGGAAGGCACGGCATTTTCATCAGCAATGACCGCAATTTCGCTTGGCCCGGCCGGGAAATCGATCTCGGCATATTCCCGCAGCAGCATCTTTGCCGCGGTGACATACACATTCCCCGGTCCCACGATCTTTTCCACCGGCTCGATACTCTCGGTTCCTAGAGCCATGGCCGCAATTGCCTGGGCCCCGCCGCACTGGTATATCTCTTCGACCCCGGCAATATCGAGCGCGACAAGGGTGAGCGGCTGAATCGGGGGTGGTGAGCAGCAACAGATCTCCGGGACTCCGGCGATTCGCGCCGGGATCGTGCACATAAGGGCCGTTGAGGGATACGCGGCACGCCCCCCGGGCACATACGCACCGACCCGTGAAAGGGGAGTGGTCTTCACGCCGAGCGTGATCCCGGGCTCTACCTCGGAAAGCCAGAGGCCCCGGGGGAGCTGGAGTTCGTGAAACCTGCTGATCCTGGCTTCAGCCTCCACAAGGCATTCGGTAACTTTGGCATCGACCTGATCGTAGGCCGCCTCCCGGGCATCCTCGTCAACCGCAACCGAATCCAGGTGAACTTTGTCAAATTTTTCGGAAAGCTCGATGAGTGCGGCATCTCCACCCGATTTTACCTTCCCGATGATTTCCTGGACCGGGCCGTGAACCTCGTCCAGCCGGGATGTACGCCGCGAAACCCACGTCTCGACATCTACCGCGCTCCACATAGCAGGAAAAATCGGCGGGATAGGTTGTTAAGGTTTCGACACTGAGGGTTTTTCTCATCAGGGGGGTAAGCCGGCCTTTTTCCGGAACCGGGTCCCCGTCCTGCATGAGCACAGGGTCAGTCCGACAAATTTTGAGATCGATCGGTCCGATCATTTTTTTTGCGGAGCGGCAAGCGGGGGGTGGGGGACTACCTTCGATCCCGCTTCACGATCGGTCGCCCCGACCAATTCCGGAATTGATCGGTCCGGCTAATTTCAGAAACGATCGGACCGATCTCCCCACTTCACCTGAACCTCCAGTGGAAACACACGTGGTAATACTGGATAAACGAGGTCACCCTGGCTTATTTTGAAATCGATCGATCCGACCGATTTTTTTAGGAGGGGTACGCGGGGGGTAGGGGGGTGACCGGTTTTTTGGTGGCCGGGACGATCATATTCCAGATCTTCAGCCCATATCACGTTCTTTTTTGGAAAAATGTGCCTGGAGCCCCTGTTCCGGATTATTCCGGAATAGGTTTTGCAGGTTCCTTCTTCTCCCGCTGCCTCTTTAGCTGGATCAGGATATAGGCAATAACCAGTCCGATGATAAACGCAACGGTCATGGAAAGCAGCAGGGCAAGAACCCCGATCAGGCAGGTGACAAGAAGGGAATCGGTTTTCAGGCTGTACCGGCACATTTCAATTCCGACAAATATCAGGAGCGCCCCGAGAACACCCACGGCTACAATGGAGAGTACCTGGGGCGAGGTAAAGAAAAGCGCGAGTACGATGAAGATCACCCCCGCAATGATGCTTGCCCCACCGGTTCTTGCCCCGTACCGGTACTGACCGGCAAGCCCTCCGGCCCCATGGCACATGGGAAAACCCCCAAACGGCACAGAGACGATATTCATAAGGCCGATGGACGTCGAAAATTTCTTGGGGGGCACATCTTTTCCAAAGAGATCTTTTGTCAGAAGTGAGGTGGCAAGGATCGCATTGGCGATGGTAAGGACTATCTGCGGGAGGACGAGGGTGGAAAGTGCCGACGGGAAATCCGAAAGGGGCGGGATCACCAGCTGGGGAGGAGGGATCAGGCTGATGGGGGGAATTCCATGCAGGAGAATCCCACCTATCACCCCCACCGCGATAACACAGATCGAGGAGAGATCAGGGACGTTCCGGTACCGCACCAGCAGGACGAAGATTACGATCACCGCTATTCCCAGGACAAAAAAGAAAGAGTCCTTGATTACAAAATCCAAAGATGCCTTGAACAGGAGCAGGGCCAGGCCGAGCTGGATCCCCCGCACAACGCTCTCCGGCACCCATTTCCCAATTACCTCAAAAGAACGCCCGTAGCCAAGCAGAAGAAAAAGAACACCGAGGATGAGGCCGGCAGCCGCGATCTCGGTACTTCCTATTCCACCGGCTATGACAATCACGGCGATTGCCTTCATTGGTTCAAGGGGAATGGGCAGCCGGTAATAAAGCCCGGTCAGGATAAACCAGATCCCGAAAAAAAGGAGGATGTAGCGTGGGTTTACATCGGATACCAGCGCAATGGCAAGGATGAGGGGGATAATCGTACCGAAATCCCCAAGCGACCCGGCAAATTCCGAGAGGGTAAACCGCAAAGGAACAATATCTTCCCCGGTCATGTGCAGCCCTCACCCGGATGATGTTCCATGACCTCTCCCCTCACACCGGTACAAACGTTTTTGCCGCTAATGATCTTTTCTATGGGAATACCTGAATGGGCATAAACACCCGCACGGAAAATTGCCACGAGATCAGGATTCAATAAATTTATCACCATCCTGCCGTAACAGTCAATGTGATTTGCCATGGCGGACATGCTGACGGATCTGCTTATCTACATCGGTTTTGGGATCATCACTTTTGTTATTGGTTGGGTTATCGGGGACCAGGTTCTGACAGGGCACTACACGAAACGGTTTATGGTGCTTGCAAAAGAGTGCTCCGATTCAGATTCCGTTGTCCCGCTGGTGGATGAACTGGCCCGGGAGACATAAAAAAGGGGGGAAAGATATGGTTGACATAGTAAGTTATTCACTGATCGGGATTACCTGCCTCTGTTTTGGCCTGATCGTCAGTTTCCAGATAGCGCACATCCGGTACTGCCGGCGGCTCGCGATCCTTGTCCGGCGTTCCGTATCCACTAAGACCATTGCCCCGGTTCTTGCAGAATACGAAGTACTGAAAACAAAAAAATAACGAAAAATCCCTTTTTGATTTTTTTAGAGTACTGCACAAGGAAAGCGGGTTAATACAAACAAAAACCAGTATAGTAAGGATGCGGTGCACAATACTTGCAAGCGGGAGCAAAGGCAACTGCACCTATGTGGCGGGCAGTAACGGTTCCCTTCTCATCGATGCCGGTCTGAGTGCAAAGGAGACCTTTGTGCGCATGACCAAGACCGGTTGCGATCCGGATCGCGTTGCTGCGATCCTTGTCACCCATGAGCACGGGGACCATATCAGGGGTCTGGATGTGCTTGCCCGTAAATTATCCTGCCCGGTCTATGGAACCCAGGGGACCCTTGCAGAGTTCCTCTCTCACCGGCGTACGTCCGATAGGCCATTGCAGATACAGGCCTGCCAGTACGATACTGCCTTTTCTGCAGGAGAGTTCAGGGTCCTGCCTTTTGCCACCTCACACGACGCTGCAGAACCCTGCGGGTTTGTCCTGCAGGAGAACGGCTCAAAAATCGGGTACTGCACCGATACCGGCATTGTAACCTCCCATATGCTCGATCTGCTCCGGCATTGTGACGGAGTGGTGTTGGAAAGCAACCACTGCCCGGAGATGCTTGCAAACGGGCCGTACCCCGAGTCCCTCAAAAGACGAATCCGTTCAAACCGGGGGCATCTTTCAAACCCGGCCGCGGCACGTGTGCTTCAGACACTTGGCAAGGATGTAACTCAGGTCGTGCTCTCGCACTTAAGCGAGATCAATAACACCCCGGAACGCGCCCGTGCAAGCGCACGCGACGGGATGGGACTTTTTTTTGAGGAAAAAACCCTGATTGTCGCATCCCAAGAGGGTTCAAGCCCGGATTCCCCGCAGGAAATCCTGTTGTAATTATTTCCGGAGGGAGATCTGTGCCAGGGATTCCTCAAGTTCCTTGAACCCGTACGGCTTGATAAGGGCGGCAACAAATCCGCTGGCGGCATAGTTGACCAGAAGAGGATGGGTAGCGTACCCGCTGGAGATGATTGCCCGTACATTCGGATCGATCTCCCGGAGACGGGGAAGTGTTTCTTCGGCACCGATCCCGCATGGCACCGTAATGTCAAGGATTACGACATCGAATCGTGAGTCTCCGGCATATGCCTGCCTGTACATTTCGATGGAATCCTCCCCGCTCTTTGCGACGGTGACCGTGTGTCCCAGGAATGAGAGCATATCGCTTGTTGCCGAGAGAATTGCTTCCTCATCGTCCATCAGGAGGATCCGGTAACCGGCAGCGGCACCTTTTTTCTTCTCATGTGACCGGCGCGGGTGTGCAGGGGGTGCCGGTGCTATCTTTACCGCACCTTCTGTTTCCTCCAGTTCCTTTAATGATGGCTCAAGCAGCTGGATGGAATGGTCACGTGCCCGCAGGATACTCTTTTCTGCATCATCCAGATGCCGGCATTCATCCTCCTCATGCGTACAGGACCGGCGTGCAAGCTGGATATTGGCAAGTGCTGAGGATAGGGAGTTATTTATGTCGTGAGCTGCTTTTCGCACCAGAGAGGCAGGATATGCTTTTTTTCTAACGGTGCGGGTGGTGCGGGAATAGGCAGCTTCCACCACATTCCTGAACGTGCGGGGGCCGAAGGGCCGGACCAGATACCTGCAGGGATGACCAGCAGGGTTGTCAAGATCGGGAAGATCCTCATCAGAATCCGCTACCAGAATCACCGGTATGCCCAGACCGGATTGGATCCTTTCAAGGATTTCATTCAGGCTCATATTTCCAAAGGAAGGTGCGCCCAGAAGGACAACATCCGGGCGACGGGATTCCGCCAGGGCAACTGCCTTGTCTCCGGTCGTCACCCGCTCCAGTACCCCGAACCCTTCTTTATTCGCCAAAGATTCAAGTTCTTCTGCCTCTGCAGCATTCCCGACAGCAATAAGCATTGTTACCTTTGCCATCACAGACCACCGTTCCGCAACGGACATGCAGATTTTCCTGCTTTCCTATCAGATATCGCAGATCCTGCCATCATAAACCCTCAATCTTGAGCAGTTTCATGCAGTACTGATCAATGGAATCGAAGATCGCTTTCTTCGACCGCTTGAGCTTTTTTGGATCCTCTGAGTGAAAATCATGCGCAACGTACTCCAGAAGTGTAACAAAAAAATGCTGGGGACCGAAGCGCTTTCTGATCTCGTCCATGCACGCCGCTGCATCGGCCTGCTTGCCACTCATCACCTCAAAGGAGTAATCCAGCAGGAGGAGAGCCTGAAGAGGTGTGTTCTTACCCGTGGCCAGCTTCCGGAACCGGTAATACGTATCCATGCGACTGGTGATAATGGAAAGCTTGAGACCATAGTAAATTGGCTCAATCTCATCGGGATACTGCTGGGTCATCTGCTTGACAACACCGGCAACTCCCCCGGCGTCGCGGTTCTCGAGCTTGAGTTTGTACAGCTCGCGCAGGAAGAACATGTCGTTGTAGAACCGCTCGATCGCGATATTGAGAAGCTCCTCCTTGAGATCACGTCTCCCGTCTTTAGACGCCTTTTCGATCCCGATGCGGAGGAACTCGCGCTCGCTGGGGAACCAGTCGATCGCCTGCTTGATCATGAACCAGAAGATCTTGTTGATCCGGGGATCTTCCGCGATTTCGAGATCCTTGAGCCGGTTTATCGGAGGATTAAGCCGGATCAGCTCGATCATCTGCTCGCGGGCGGCAAGCGCCATGTCCTTGAGCCGCTGGTACTCCCCGCTTCGCTCAATGGGGTTCTGCTGGGTGGAGAGGACAAAATAGCAGTACGCAATCGCCGGGCAGATGATGATATCCGCGGACCGGTATTTCTTGAGCTGCTCGGCACCCTCTGCGTACTTCCCGGTATTGATCATCTTCATACCAAGAAGGATATCGTAAACGGCGCGGTTCCGGCTCCCTCTCTTGTTACGCATGGCGTAATCGAAAAGTTTCTCGACGAACGGGATCTCTTCGGATCTTTTTGAGGTTTCCAGAACCGCAAATGCCATCGCATCGATAAACTGGTCGAAGAACTCGTCGCTGAGGCCGGGAAGCGTCTTATCGAGGGATGCTATAACATGGCCAAAAAAAACCGGGATATTCGCGTCAATTTTCTCGCTGTTGACGCTAATATAATCAGAAAACTCCTTTTTAAGACGTTCCAGTCTGAGCCTCACTACGGCTTCGGGCTGCCACTCGTCACCCATAGGACAATTCCACGATCTTCTAGTGCATGAACTATCGGCAGGGCATTAAAAATACTTTTACCTTTATCAAACGGGCGAAAACCCCTGGTTTCGGAAGGCACGGAAAATTCACCTGCGACACAGCAAAATGTTAATGCTTCCGTCTCCAACCCACACAACAGAAAACCCATGCTGTTCTCTGAGTTCGCTCAGGTTTGCGAAGAACTGGAACATCTCTCCGGCCGTCTGGATATGATCGAGGTGATCAGCCGGGCGCTGCCGGATCTCGCACCGGATGAGCTCCCGGTCTTTGTCCGGTTTGTCATGGGCAGGATCTTCCCCGACTGGAGTGCCCAAAAACTGGGAATAGGGCCGAATCTCCTCTATGAGGCAGTCCGCCAGGCCGCCGGGGTAAAACTGGAGACAGTCATCACCCGGATTAATCAGCAGGGGGACGTTGGAAGAGCCGTTGAGGATATCCTGGCAAAAAAAACCCAGGTTTCCTGGTCACACCAGGATCTCGAACTGGTCTATGTCTACAACAAACTAACGGGAATATCCTCCCGTGGAGGAGTTACATCCCAGAAAGAGAAGATCCGTATTGCCATGCTCCTCTTAGGTGATGCCTCACCACTTGAAGGACGGTACCTCGCCCGGATCATGCTTGAAGAGCTCCGGATAGGGGTGGGTGAGGGAACCGTCCGTGAAGCAATCGCAAAAGCGTTTATGGTTGACTCTGCACTGGTCGAGCATGCGATGCAGGCCATCAACGATCTCGGGGAAGTGGCACGGCTTGCAAAGAAAGGGCCCACTGCCCTTTCGGATGTACATATAACGCCCTTCCATCCGGTGAAGATGATGCTTGCCCAGCAGGGAACGATTGCCGGCATGATCGAAGATCACGGCGAGATTGCAGCAGAGTACAAGTACGACGGGTCCCGTTTCCAGTTCCACAAGGAGGGGGCAAAAGCGAGGATGTACTCGCGCCGGCTCGAAGATGTCAGCGAGGCGCTCCCCGATGTGATTGACCTTCTTTCCAAAGCAACCTCCCATGATGTGATCCTTGATGGTGAGGTGATCGCGATCAAGGACGACCGGCCCATGCCGTTCCAGTCGGTACTCCGCAGGTTCCGGCGCCGGCATGATATCGCCGAGGCACAAGAGGCAATACGCATGGTGCCAAACGTCTTCGATATCCTCTACCTCGATGGCGAAACCCTCATCGATCTGCCATTCTTTGAACGGCGTAAGAAACTGGAAACCGTGGTCGGGAAGTTCGTGGCACCACAAGTGGTAAGCACAGATCCGCAGACAATAGAGCAGACATACCACGACGCACTCGCCGCGGGGCATGAGGGAATTATGCTTAAGGTACCGGCGTCCCCCTACACCCCGGGCCAGCGGGGAAAGAACTGGATCAAGATCAAGCCAGAAGTGGACACACTCGACCTCGCCGTTATCGGGGCCGAGTGGGGCGAAGGGAAACGGGCCCATGTCTTTGGGTCGTTTCTTGTTGCCTGCCAGGACCAGGGTAAGCTGATCCCGCTCTCCCGGGTGGCCACCGGGTTTTCAGACGAGCAGCTGACCGAGGTATACGATCTCCTCAAGGATGCAGTGATCTCGCGCACTGGAAAAGAGGTACGCTTTGAACCGGAGCTGGTTTTTGAGGTAGGATATGCCGAACTCCAGGTCAGCCCGACCTATGATGCCGGATTTGCCCTCAGGTTCCCCCGGTTTATCCGGATCCGCGATGACAAGGATACCACCGAGATCGAGACCCTGGAGAGCATCAGGGGCCGGTACCAGCGGCAAGCAAAATCGGCACAGGCATACACAAAATAGCCTGTCAGAACGAGAAAAGGGATCTCTGGGTACGCATCTCGGGGATGAGCGTGCTGTGCTGCTGCCAGTGCGAAAACCCGATCCGGGCAGATGCGGTGGCAACGGCTGCTTCCAAGGATTCACAGGAGACAGGAGGGGACGCCATTGCTTTTCTTGTCGCTTCCCGGATCACCCAGGTTCCCAGCGGCGCCCAGTAGTCGCTGGATATATGACGCAGCACAATGACCCGGGCAGAATGCCGTACCCGGGCCAGGTACTCACACGCAGCCAGACGAGCTGAGTAATAGGCACCTGAAATAGGGGAGTACCCCTGTTTGGTCATCCCTTCACGATCCTGGACGATCACCTCTGCATCCCCGGCCCAGAGGGTCTGTTTTCCCCAGATCTCGATCATCTCGTACCGCCAGTCTCCCGGGGCGAGGATACAGACTATCCGGTTGGAAAATACCTCTCCGGAAAAGACCAGGTACTCATCAAGAGGAGGATACCGTGCTATCTCTTTTTTGAGCGCTGTAGAAATCGTATCATCAACTGCCGTTATTGCCCAGCGGGTAGGGACAAAGCATCGGCGTTTCCCGGGAAGACCTGCGGTCATGAGCTTGGTAATACCGTACACATCGCTTCCTCCCCGCGAGAGAGCCATGCAGGCTTCACCAGCCCCGAGATCGGTATCCCCGGTGATCCGGTCCACAATCCGTTCCACCTTTGCACTTCCAACTACATCCAGCCGCCGGATCTCCCCGGAAAAACCCATCGGGGCCACAGTCCCGTCAAAGGTCATTGCAAAAGAGACCGGGCGGGAGAAGGCAACATCCACTTCCAGCGGGAGTGACGAACGGGCGATCTCCTGCAGTCCTCCTTCAACATGACGGGCCGGAGATCGCCCGCAGATCGTCCGGGCACGGAGGCTCACGATATCTTCAATCCCAAGACCCCGGGTTAACCAGTCCGGAGGATGATCGCTGTCGTCAATAAGGAGGGGGCCTCTCCGGATATCCGGGTACCCGAAGCTCCCGACAAAGACCGAGGGCGCGCTTCCCTGGTAACTTGCGGATATTTTCACGTCTGTCTGGGCGAGAAACCGGCTCGTAATCGGGCACCGAGGCAGGCCGCACAATCCCTTTCCCTTGCATGAGATGCACTGCACCAGGTTTCCCTCCGCATACTCCCGCTAATCCCGTCCACTATCCTTTCCCTGCACGATACCCTCCATCAGATTTTCAGTGCAGGAACGTAGCAGCAAGGACAACGTGGCTCTCCTCATCGGAGAATGAGACCCGCCAGCCTGCATCGAACCGGGCCCCGCATTCCGGGCAGATCAGGATCACGCGGTAAAGGTCCCGGGTGGATTTCACCGCGCTTGTCTTCCCGTCCTTTGGAGCATTCAGCCGGATAAAAGATGTATGAAATCCGTACTCGTACCCGCAGGCCGGGCAGATATGCAGGTCATCTCCCGGTTTTATGGATGTGATCTCTGCAGAAACTCCCATGATTCCACTATTTTAGGGTTTGGAGGATGAAACCTTAATGTTCCTGTTTGCAGCAGCACCGAAAGACGCCTCAATAACTGCTGCGGCATTTTTTCTGCCATTTACCGCAGCCAGATCGCGACCGCCAGACCGGAGGGGAAGGGAGAGAGTCTCTGCAATCTTTTGTTCGAGAATTTCAAGAGTGACTGTCCTGCCATCCACTACCGTCCCTGCTCCCAGGTCAACGATTTTTTGTGCGTTGTTCTGCTGTTCAGGATGGCCCGGGTCCATGATGATGAGGACGGGCTTATTGAAGAGCAACGCTTCGTGGAGGGTGGTCAATCCGCCATGCACGATGGCAATCCGGGCCTCGGCGAGATGTTCATAGATATTAGGCACATACCCATGGGAAAGGAAATTATCCGAGGATCCCGGGAGGGTTGCACCTGTATAGAAAACATCGAACATCAGGTCTTTTCGTTTGTCCGCGATCGTCCGCAGCAACCGGTACAGGGGGAGTTTGTAGGGCTCTCCCCCGAAACTGGTAAAGATCGTCTCCTGCGAGAATTGGTACCGGTTGAGATCGATCTCCAGAAACGGGCCGGTGAAATGATAGTGCGGTTTCTCTTTCTCCGGAATGAGGAGATTGTACTCGCTCACGGAATCCGGTGGAGGGTAGTCGGGAATGATAACGGCATCGGCGAGTTTAAGGTAGCGTCGGATCAGGAAGTTGAGCACGCTCCAGACCGGGTTCTTCGCCCCTCCCGGGCCGCTGAACCGGTTCTGGTTGGTAATAAAGATCACCGGTACCCGGCAAAACCGTGCAGCAAGGACACCTGCGTACATCGTGTCACAAACAACGCAGTCGATCTGCTGTTCCCGGATCAAACGTCTGACGCGCAGCCCGGACCGGACCATGTTTATGACGATCCAGCGCGAGCACCAAAGGGTCTTTTTTAAGGAGAAAAAGCCATTCTCACCTTCGAGGCAGACCTCGCGTTCCCCACGGTAAACCCGGGTACATCCATGGTCCCGGAAAAAGTCGTAGGATTTCCCGTATGCCAGGAAACTGACCGAATGACCCTGCTGCTCCAGGTAATGGCCGAGATGGATACACCGGGATGTGTGGCCCAGACCCTCCCCGCATACAACAAACAAAATCCGCATCCTTTTCAATCCCTCGTGTACATGCATCGTGATGCTGCGGTAAGATAAATCAAAACGCAAGACCTGCAACAGGACGATATCGGAAGCTGCCAACCCCTGGCGTCACATCCCGTTCACAGAATATGGTGCGTTGTTATCGATTAAGAGGGTTGCCCCCGTGGAAGAGAGAGGCGGATTAGCCGAAAATCTTAACAGGTACAAGGGACAGGATAACGCTGGATGATTGAAAACACATGAACTTTAGGACCTCATCATTTGCCGCCGGCTGTTTCTGGGGTGTCGAAGACGCATTCCGTAAGATCCCCGGCGTAGTGGCAACGGAAGTCGGATATGCAGGGGGACCCACCAGCAATCCGCGATATGTGGATGTCTGCACCGGCGGGACCGGACATGCCAAGGCGGTCCGGATCCTGTACGATCCAGATGTAGTCACCTACCAGAATCTGCTCGATACGTTCTGGTCGATCCACGATCCCACGCAAAAGAACCGGCAGGGCCCTGACGTCGGGACAAATTACCGCTCGGTGATATTCTATCACGACAGGGAGCAGAAAGAATCGGCCATACAGTCAAAGGAAGAACTCGAACGATCGGGCCGATTTAAAAGACCGGTAGTAACCGAGATTATACCTGCCACAGTATTCTGGCGGGCCGAAGAGTACCACCAGCAGTACCATGAGAAACACGGGAGGGCCGGCTGCAGGCTTGTAGGAATAGAGAAATAATGCATGAGATGCAATACCTATTCCCTGAGATGACCATGAGAGATCCGAAGACAACCCAGGGTATCTCTGAGATTGCCGCAGAGATCCTGATTATCATCCTCGTTCTTGTGATTGCCGCCATCGCTTATGCAGCGTTTAGCGGCGCATTGAATCCCCTCTTCACCAAAAAAAGCGTTTATGTTGCAGGCAGTGCCGGGATAGATACCATCCCGCAATCGGGAGGTAGTTCCGCAGATGTGCTTACTTTCCTGCCAAAAGCAGGCGATCCCTTCTACCTTACCGGACAGAAATCCGGGACAACCGGAACTCAGGTTACCCTTAAGGCAATCAGTCCAACGGGGCTGGTGTTATCTCCGGATGCAAGTTCCCTAAGCGGCAGCCTGTATGGAAAGACACTGTTCATTTATCCAAACAGTTCGGCCGCAGCAACGCAATGTAACTATGTGATCTCCTCCAATTCCCCGACGGGAACAATTCGGCCTATGACGCAGGGTACCTGGAATATCCAGATGATCGACAATACCGTGAATGTGATTGCAGGATCCTATTCCCAGCAGGTAAAGAACGGCGCAACTGCATTACCGGTAGCCGGTGGCTTTTTGGGTAGCGGTACCGGCCAGTTCTACGATGTGAATTGCAACCCGGTCACGGAGACGATCAATGGGCAGGTGACCACCTCGACAATTGCACCGGGCAATATGACAGCCACCTATTTCAACGGAGATTCGTCCATTCAAATCCCCAATTCTGCAGGACTTGGGTTCAACGGATCTATGACAATTTCCATGTGGTTTAATCCCACCACCGCCGGTTCTGCAAGCAACAGCGGTGCCTGGCAGCAGTTGATCGGAAAAGGGCTAACAAACACTGCCGGAAGCAGTTCCACCAATGAAAACGACAACTACCAGCTCTTCCAGTTAGGGAACCAGTTGCTCTTTGAATGGAATGACGCAAACACGGGAATCCATTATCAGGCCATCACCACAACAACCTCGGTCCAGGCAAATGCGTGGAACTACGTTGCGGTCACGGTCCAGAACGGACAAGTGACGATATATAATAATGGAGTAGCACAGCCGCTTGTCTACGATGAGGGAAATGTACCTTATACGGTATCAGGAGCGACTCCCGTCACTAGTCTCTCCTCACTCCCGAATCCCCCAACCGGAGGGGTACAACTTGCGAACAACAATAATTATCCGGTAAATGTAGGCGAACAGAATGCAGCAACCGCAGGCAATGATTTCTATTATACCGGGTCTATCGGTTCAACTGCGATTTACGGACAGGCACTGTCCCAAACACAGATCCAAAACAATTACGCGAGTTATACAGCATAATTATTTTTTCTGATTTTTGTGGGGGGAAGACCCCCGACCATAAACCAGATATTCCCCACAACACCCATCCTCAAGTATGGACCTCTTCGAAGGGCTTACCCTTTTTAGCATCCTTATTGAATGTGCAATTTTCGTTCTCGCAGTCCTGATCGCAACACGGAACAGAAGGGCGTACGGCTGGCTTATCGCGATCACGTTTGCCCTCTTTGCATTTTTTAACGGTATTCGCCTCTGGTATCCCTCCGGGCTCCCCCGCCTGAATGGGGTTATCCTTCTTGCAGCATGTGTTTCGATGCTTTATGCGATCTGGCAGATCTATGAAGAAACCAGGAAAAAGAGCAAGTAGTACATGGCTGCCGCAAACCAATGACGTAAGGAAGGTGCCAGAGATATCCTGATAATCCGGGATGCCACCAAATAATCTGCATCAGGCGCGATTCCAGAAAAAATAACAGAATACAGAGATGGGCCCGCTGAGATTCGAACTCAGGACCTCCGCCATGTCAAGGCGACGTCATAGCCAACTAGACCACGAGCCCGCATAAGGTCTGATGCTCTATAACATCTGTCATCCTATTATTAAAAAATAGTGTACACGCAGTGTGATCCCCGTCCCCTCGCAGTGCAGAGATCGGGGTTGAGCAGAGCAAAAGCACTGCAAAAACAATTTCATTCAACGCTTGTTTTATCATTCCTGCCCCCAAAAAAGCATGAGATATACAATGACCGATGGAACAAACCCCGCCCGAACCCAGCTCTTCACCTACGTGCACGATGCGAGCCGTCTGGAACTGCTTGTCCGTATCGCCTACTGGATCCTGATTGGAATCGTTGTCTGGGTCTACGGGATCATAACATTCATATGCCTGTTCATCCAGTGGTTCCACATCCTGATTTTTGGCAGGCGGCACGAAGGTCTCTCCAACTTTGCCAAAGGCTACCTGGAGTATCTTGTCCATGTGATGAATTACGTCTACATCATAAACGACAAGCGCCCCGACATCCTGCCGGTAACAACCAGAGTTTTCGAGGAAAGGGCATAAACACCCCGGCAAAATCCGATTTTCTTTTTTAGCACAGCGCCGGTCTGAGTGTGAATAACGCAAAAAAGTATCAAAAAAGAGTTAAATCTTCTTTGATGAGATCTTGGCAAACGTTGCAGAGAAGATACCCGGCATTGAACGGATCTCCTTCATCACGTCCTCTGGCACCTCACTGTCCACGTTTAAGACCATGAGCGCCTCTTCACCGGCGTTGATCCGGCCAACCTGCATGCCGGCGATGTTGATATTGCATTTCCCGAGGATGGTGGACGCCCGTCCGATCACGCCCGGCTTGTCCAGGTGCCGGGAGACAATGACATAGCCCTCCGGGATCAGATCCATCGTGTACTTGTCAACGGATACGATCCGGCTGCGGCCTTTTACAAACACAGTCCCGCATACGGTCTCTTCAGTCTTATCGGTTTTTACCCGGATCGTGATGAGGTTTTTAAACCCGTGTGCCTCTTCGGTTACCGTTTCGCTCATCGCAATCCCGCGTTCCTTTGCTACAAACTCGGCGTTAACAATATTGACCGGGGTCTGGAGGATAGGATCGAGAAGGCCTTTGAGAACGAGGCGGGTTACAAACTTCATGCTTCCGGCATAGGCTGCAAGCTCGCCGCCATAGATGCACTCCACAGAGGCAAGCCGGCCCTCGACCGTCTGGATCGCAAAGCGTCCCATCTTCTCGGCAAGCTCTGCAAACGGTTCGAGTACTTCGGCATGCTCGGTCGGGACGATCGGTGCGTTCACCACGTACTTCGCTGAGCCGCCGTTGAGGACCTCGACACACTGCTTTGCAACCTGAATTGCCACGTTTTTCTGTGCCTCAACCGTGCTTGCACCCAAGTGAGGAGTTACGATCACGTTGTCGAGCGAAAGAAGCGGGGATTCGAGCGGGGGTTCGGTTTCAAAGACATCAAGCGCTGCTCCGGCTACCTTGCCGCTCTTGATCGCATCCACCAGTGCCGCCTCATCAATGATCCCGCCACGGGCGCAGTTAATGATCCGCACGCCATCCTTCATCGTGGCAATGCTCTTTGCATTGATCACGTGTTTTGTCTCCTTGATCAGCGGAGTGTGCACGGTGATCACATCGGCAACCGTGAAGAGCTCGGCAAGGGACATCACCCTGACGCCGAGCTGGGCAGCCCGCTCTTTGGAGATAAACGGGTCATAGGCAACGCATTTCATGTCCATTGCATTTGCCCGCTTTGCCACTTCGCGGCCGATCCGCCCGAAGCCGACGATCCCCAGTGTCTTCTCGTTGAGCTCCACGCCCATGAACTTGCTGCGCTTCCATTCCTTCTTTTTGAGGCTCGCGTTTGCCTGGGGGATGTTCCGGGCGAGTGAGAGCATCATCGCCATCGTGTGCTCGGTTGCTGCAAGGGTATTTCCCTCAGGAGCGTTTGCCACAATTACACCCTGCCGGGTTGCCGCGTCCACGTCAACATTATCCACGCCGACACCGGCCCGCCCGATAAACCTGAGCTTTTTCCCGGCGGTGATCACCTTTGCGGTGACCTCAGTACCGCTCCGCACAATCAGGGCATCGTACTCACCGATGACCCCGCAGAGCTCATCTTCCTTGAGATCGGTCTTGACGTCAACCGTAAAGGCCTCTTTCAGGATAACCAGCCCTTCTTCCGCCAACGGATCGCTGACGAGTATTCTAGCGTTTGCCATAAAATCCCATACAATATCTGCGCACTACCTAATCAGGGTTATTCTTGGTCTCCCGGGGCGATCCCCGCAGGTGCCACCGGAACGGATGCCGGCAGATGATAATACTTAAACAGGGGGGAGGTGAGATCATAAGTGGTGCGAGCATGAACGATGTGCCCAATATTCTATGGCTCGAAGAGATCAGGAAGGAGGATATTGCCTCTGTGGGCGGCAAGGGCGCGTCCCTTGGAGAGATGGCTTCGATTGGTCTTCCGGTTCCCCCGGCCTTTGTGGTCACGGCCCAGGCGTTCCGGCGGTTTCTGGTCGAGACCGGCCTTGACCAGAAGATCTTCAAGGTCTCGGAAAATATAGACGTGGAGAATAATGCGGTCCTTGAAAAGGCCGCCGATACCATAAAGGCCTTGGTTGTCAAGGCAAAAATGCCGGCAGCGATAAAAGAGGACATCAGGGCCTCGTATAAGAAGATGGCCCAAAAAGACCTGATCGTTGCGGTCCGGTCGAGCGCCACGGCAGAAGATCTTCCCGATGCAAGTTTTGCCGGCCAGCAGGAGACCTACCTCAATATCAAGGGCGAGACTGCGCTTCTTGCCGCAGTCCAGAACTGCTGGGCCTCGCTCTACGGGGCACGGGCAATCTACTACCGGGCCAAGCAGGGATTCGAGGAACACACGGTCAATATCGCAGTCGTGGTCCAGCAGCTGGTCCACTCGGAGAAGGCCGGCGTCATGTTCACTTCCCACCCGATCAGCGGGGAGCCCCTCACCATCATCGAGGGTTCATGGGGCCTTGGCGAGGCAGTTGTCTCCGGGTCGGTTTCTCCGGATCACTATGTTTTTGACCAGCGGACTGAATCAATCGTGGAGGTCAACCTCGCTAACAAGAAAGTCGAGATCATCCCAGACGGGTCCCATGGCACAAAACTCGTTCCGGTTGATCCGGCACGGCAGGACGCACGGGTTCTCCCGGACGAAGAGCTCTCCAAGCTCGCGATGTACGGCAAGATCGCCGAGAACCATTACGGCGTACCGCAGGACGTTGAATGGGGCATTATTGCCGGGACAATCTATATCCTCCAGTCCCGGCCGATCACGACAATCGGGAAGAAAGAGGCAAAGGGCATGTCAGGACAGGGCAAAGAGGCAAAGATTCTCCTGAAAGGACAGGGAGCGGCACCAGGTACCGCGAGCGGGAAAGTGGTCATCATCCGAGATGTAAAGGACACGGGTGCGGTCAAAGATGGCGATATCCTTGTCACCCGCATGACCAACCCGGACATGGTGCCGGCAATGAGAAAGGTCGCCGCCATCGTGACAGATGAAGGAGGCATGACCTGCCATGCAGCCATTGTATCCAGGGAACTGGGCACCCCTGCGGTAGTCGGGACCAAAACCGGTACGCAACAGCTCAAAAACGGGCAGGTAGTCACCGTTGATGGTGAGATGGGCTTGGTGTACGAAGGTGCCATCAGCAGCGCAGCACCGGCAAAGGCGGGCGCAGCACCGGCAGCCGCACTCGGAAGCGCACCGATCATCACTGCCACCAGCGTGAAGGTGAATGTCTCGATCCCCGAGGCAGCGGCCCGGGCGGCAGCAACCGGCGCTGACGGTGTCGGCCTGCTCCGGATCGAACACCTGATCCTCGGGCTCAACAAGACACCGGGATGGTTTATCGCCAACCATAAGGAAGAGGATTTCGTCAAGGAACTCTATGACGGCATCAAGATCGTGCTCGATGCCTTCCCGGGAAAGACGGTCTGGGTGAGGACACTCGATGCCCCGACCGACGAATTCCGGAACATGCAGGGCGGCGAGAGCGAACCCCACGAACACAACCCGATGCTCGGCTGGCGCGGAATCCGTCGTGACCTCCAGAGCTTCGACCAGTTCCGGCTCCAGGTAGAGGCATTTAAAAGGCTCTGGAAGGCCGGTTACGAGAACCTTGGTGTCATGTTCCCGATGGTCTCCCACCCCGATCAGTTCATCAGGGCAAAGGAGATGATGGCCGGCTGGGGCGTGGACGTGGAGAACGTCACCCTTGGTATCATGATCGAGATCCCGGCAAGTGCCATTATGATCGAGGATTTCCTCCAGGCCGGCATCAAGTTTGCCTCCTTTGGCACGAACGATCTTATCCAGTACACCATCGCCATTGACCGAAACAACGAGAACGTGGCGGATATGTACAACCCCCAGCACCCGGCGGTCCTTGCCCTGATCCACGCTGCAATCCAGAAGTGCCGCGAATACAATGTCGAATGCTCGATCTGCGGTCAGGCCGGATCCGATCCCAAGATGGCGGTCTGGCTTGTGGAACACGGGATCACCAGCATCTCTGCAAATATCGATGCCATTGCAAAGATCCGGGAAGCGGTCGCAAAGACCGAGAAACGCATCATCCTCGAAGCTGCGAGAAACCGCGATGCTCAGTAACGGGATATCAGAAGACGATCTCTTCTCTTTTTTATCCTTACACAAGAAGGAAGACCTCGACCACCGGTACATCTTAAGCTCCATGTGTACGCTCCCGCATCCGGTCGCGGTCCGGGCGCACTGCATGTTCATGGAGACCAATCTTGGAGACCCCGGACTTTTCCCCGGCACTGCGGCACTGGAACGTCTGCTTGTCGAGCGTCTGGGCACCCTCTTCCATCACAAGAACGCCGGCGGCTATGCAACTTCGGGAGGTACCGAGTCCAATATCCAGGCGCTCAGGCTTGCAAAGGCACTCCGTCCCGGTTCCAGTCCGAACGTGGTTCTTCCCGAATCTGTCCATTTCTCCTTTAAGAAGGCCTGCGATCTCCTCAGTCTGGAAATGCGCAGCGTACCGCTCGGCACAGACAGGAGGATCATGGCAGATAAGGCTGCCGAACTGATTGACAAAAACACTATCTGTCTCGTGGGTGTTGCCGGCACCACAGAGTACGGCATGGTGGATCCGATCGCAGATCTTGCAAAGATCGCTGCCCAGCAGGACATCTTCCTGCACGTGGATGCGGCGTTTGGCGGGATGGTGATCCCATTTCTTCCCAAGCCAGTTCCCTTTGATTTTGCTCTTCCCGGGGTTACTACTCTTGCAGTGGACCCGCACAAGATGGGTATGAGCACGATCCCGGCGGGGGTTCTCCTCACCCGGGAGCCGGACATGCTTGATGCGCTCAATATCGACACCCCGTACCTCACGGTAAAAAAAGGATATACGCTTGGCGGTACCCGCCCGGGCGCCCCGATGGCCGGGGCTCTTGCAGTCCTTGATTACCTTGGCATTTCTGGAATGAAGGCTGTGGTTGCCGGCTGCATGAAGAATACAGAGCGCTTAATCGCCGGTATGGAGACACGGGGAATACAGCCGGCCGCCAGTCCCGATGTAAATGTTGCAACCTTTGTCTGCGACCGGGTACCAGAACCGTGGAAAGTCTCATGGACTCGGGCCGGCCACCTCAGGATTGTCTGCATGCCGCATGTAACTGCAGACCGTATCGAAGCGTTCCTTTCAGATTTTGGTGATATGTATGCTTGACAGACTGGTAGAATCCCTGGAAACCTGCCCGATGGTAAAGAGGGGAGAGTACAATTATTTCATCCACCCGATCACCGATGGCGTACCGCTGGTGGAGCCTGCCCTGCTCCGCGATGTATGCAGCGCAATGGTGAAAGTCCTTGATCTCAACAATATCGACAAGATCGTAGTAGTTGAGGCCATGGGTATCCACATCGGGGCAGTCCTCTCGGTGATGACCGATATCCCCATGGTTGTGATGCGCAAGCGGGAATACAAGCTCCCGCACGAGATACCCGTTCACCAGAAGACCGGATATTCCAAGGGAGAATTGTATCTTAACGGCGTGTACAAAGGTGACAGGGTGATCATTATCGATGATGTAGTGAGCACCGGCGGCACGATGAAGGCGCTCCTTTCAGCCCTCGAAATCGCTGGCGCTGAGATCAAGGATGTCTGCATCGTGATCCAGCGCGGCAATCCTGACATAGGCCGGCCCTATAAATCGCTAGTTAAAATCGAGGTTGATGACCGGGTGCATGTGGTTGAGCGGTTCATCTGACCTGATCACAAAACTCAAAAATCGGGGGGTGAGCAGAGTAGCCCTCCAGTTTCCCGAGGGATTGAAACGTCAGGCTGCCGATCTCGCTTCGGATCTCAAGGCCGCAGGGTTTGGCGTGATCGTCAGCGGTGATCCCTGCTACGGTGCCTGTGACCTTGCACTCGATACCATTTCCGAGGGGCAGGCAAACGTGCTCGTGCATTTCGGGCACGCCCCGGTGGACGGCCGCCCGGAAGTAATTTTCGAGCCCTGGCAGGTTGAATTCGATGTGTCGGTGCTTGAACATGCCCTGCCCCTGCTCCGGGGGAGGGACATTGGTCTTGTCACGACCGTCCAGCATGCCCACCTCGTCCCGACTATGGAATCATTCCTTGCATCCCACGGTTTTGAGACACGGGTAGCCAAAGGCACCCCTCGAACACCACTCCGGGGACAGGTGCTCGGGTGCAGTTTTGCCGCGGCAAAAGCCACCGGGGCCCGCGAGATCCTCTTTGTGGGTACCGGGGTATTCCACCCGACCGGCATCGCTCTTGCCACCCGGGCCCGGGTGATCGCATTCGATCCTATCTCTGGTACGGCACAGGAAGTAAGTGCTGACTCTCTCCTGCGCCGGCGCTCCGCGGTCATCGGGAAAGCACGGGAGGCCCGTTCGGTTGGGATCATCCTCAGTACCAAGAGCGGCCAGAAACGCCGGGAGCTTGCCGAACGGCTGGCCGGGCTTGCCCCCGGGGCGGTTATTGTCACCCTGCGTGAGGTGACGCCGGACCAACTCCTCAACCTCGGATTTGACTGCTATGTAAACACTGCCTGCCCGCGCATTGCTTACGACGATCAGGTGAGATTTGCCCGGCCCGTCCTCTCCCCCCAGGAGTTCGAGATCCTCTGTGGCGTACGGGCATGGGAAGACTACGCAATCGACGAGATAGTATGAAACTCAGGCAGCTGGAGATAGCCCTGCAGCGATGCGCCGGTTTTGAGCGGCCCCGGGCTTCACGCGAACAGTACCAGACCCCGGCCACCCTTGCAGCCCGGCTCCTCTACGATGCGTTTGTCAGCGGCGACATTGCCGAAAAAACCGTTATGGATCTCGGTTGTGGCACCGGCATCCTTGCCATCGGGGCAGCACTGCTCGGTGCCCGGGAGGTCCGGGGCACGGATATTGATCCGGAGGCCCTCCGCACCGCAGAAAAGAATGCGGCACTGCTCGGGGCGGACGTGACCTTTATTGCAGCCGATGTGGGCAGTACGGAAAAAATTGATCCCTGCGATACCGTGGTCATGAACCCTCCTTTTGGCGCCCAGAAACAGAACATACACGCCGACCGGCCGTTCATCGATTGTGCCCTTGCCATCGCACCGGTGACATACGGGATATTCAATGCCGGTTCGACTGCCTTTGTGGAGGCGTACATTGCCGGGAGAGGCAATATTACCGGCAGGGTTGCCGGCACCTTTTCCCTGAAGCGCTCGTTTACCTTTCACACCAGGGACCTCCAGGAGATCCCCGTAGAGATCCTCAGGATAGTACGAGCCTGACCACTCCCGGCAACACACTTATATGCGCCGGTCCTGAGAGATTATACCGGAGATTTGCTCATATGGACAAGACAGGTATTGCGGCACTGGTTGTCGGAATTGTACTGCTGATTCTTGGGGGCCTTGCAATCTGGGCATTCCTGCCCGATGTGATCGTTGCGGTAAAAGGCCTGATCGGGATCGTGGTTCTCCTCGCCGGCCTGATGCTGATCCTCTTCGGGGTTCTGATCATTAAGGAATAGACGATTTATTCCAGCTTTTTTTCTAAAAGAGGATAGGCCCGGGTTTGATCCGGGCAAAAAAAGGGATGTTTTCACACCGTTATACTTTCACCACGATACATTGGGAGGCCGCGGTCTCCACCACAGGTTCGGGCTTGTTGGCAAAGTACTCATCCACGGCCTTTCGCACCCCCGGTGCGGTAAGATAATCATGGGAAACAATCACCCCACCGGGGCTCATCCGGGGGTAAAAAAATTCAAGGCATTTTTTGGTACTGTCGTAGGTATCCACATCGAGATTGACAAAGGAGAATTTCTTGTCCGTAACCGGGGCTGATGTATCGGGAAAGAGACCTTTGTACAGGTGAACATTCTTCTCGGACGCCAGGTACGCTTTCACCTCATCGTAGGAGGCGGCAAATTTCCCCTCATAGAACGGCCAGACCGCATCCACGTCATCCACCCGGGGCAGGCCGGCAAAGGTGTCGAAAAGGTGGAGGGCACGATTCCCCTTGGCCGAACAGATAATCTTGGCCGATCCCCCTTTGTATACACCAACCTCCGCAATATCCCCTGGCACTTTCTCGGTGATCTTTGCAGCCATGTAAATATGGTATGCCTCGATGTCTTCCAGCAGGAGATCCGTATCGGACCGGATCTTCTTGAGGGACGAGGTAAAGCGCTTACGTTCCGCGCTGCCATAGTGCGAGAGTCGTCCCCGGTGCGCGATATCATATCCCATAAATGGCTCCAAAACCGCCAGTTTCCTGAATTTCAGCAGGTATTTGCTGGGCATTATGGTATCGAAACACCAGATAAGGCGTTTTTTGGGGAACAAACTCATAGCCGGTGGTATTGGTCGTGCCGGGATTTATAGTGATGATATGGCAGGTGTCTCATCTCTTCCGGAATCGCACTGAATAAAACGCGACCGCAACCGCAGCGCAGAGAAGGATAATGCCGGCTACAAGGCGAGAAAGAATCACCAGCCCTGCAACGTACGCAAGCAGGACCGAGATCAGGCCCGGGATACGGCCGTTTATGTACGCCCCGATCACTGAGACAATAAGGATGATCATGGGCAGGAGAAGAAAGAACGTCCGGAGAGCAGGATCCGAGTACTGTGCGGTGACCGCAGAGCCAAGTGCATTGATGAGAAGGTTTTCCGGGGAAATGCCAATAGCGGTCCAAAGACCGGAGAGGAAGCCAAACCCGATTACGAACTGCCAGATGAACCGATGGACTTTTTTTGCCATACCACTTCACCATAACGGGCGATAATTCGGACCACCGCACCACATCTCTGGAGATCACCGGAGTTTCTGCCCCGATCGCCGGACCGGATCTTCTTCCACGTCAAATTCGTCCAGGAACGGCATAAGGCCGGTGATGACTGGTACTGGCCGGCCTGAGGAGGGATCAGGCTCTTCCCCCAAGGAAACGATCTCGATCATCATAGGGAATTCGTCCAGCGTGCGGTTAAACGAAGGATCGTTTTCCAGCGTGAAGGAGAGGAACCGATCAACCCGGACATACGGACGCTCGTACTCGGGAACTCCACAAAATTCCGCTTCCACTTGGACAAGCGTCCTGTCTGTAGCCAGATCCTTTTCGAAAAAGAGATACACGGCAATCCCGTAATCTCGGCCAATGGCATCAAGGTGCCGGATCTCAACCATCCGGCCGCGATCTATGCCGATCGATGCCAGTTTTTCAGAGAGCGTTGCTCCGCAAAGGGCGTCCCGGGCGGCCTGGGTATCATCCATACTAACATGTGGGGTGGGAGAATTTGTATAGCTGATCTTGGGAACTCAAAGGAGAACCCTTCACGGGATGATCCGATGAGATCGGAAAAGGGACGGAAACTTTTTCAGCAGGCATAATGGGGAGAACGATATACGGGTAGTACGTGAGTGCCCCCAAAAACGAGGGAATCGGGCCGCGGACTATCAGGAAAGTGAGCATCAGGCTGCTGCCGTTTCTCATCCTTCTCTATGTGATCGCCTACCTGGACCGGGTGAACTTCGGTTTTGCTGCGCTCGAAATGAACAGTGCGCTGGGGCTCTCTAGCGAGATTTTCGGCTTTTTGTCCGGGATCTTCTTTATAGGGTACCTGCTTTTCGAATTGCCCAGCAACCTGATCCTCCAGAAGATTGGGGCCAGGATCTGGATTACCCGTATCCTCATCAGCTGGGGAATTGTGGTAATCGTAACTGCCTTTGCCACCGATGCGGTACAGCTGGCCGTACTCCGGTTCGTTCTCGGGGTCATGGAGGCCGGATTCTTCCCGGGCATCCTCCTCTATCTTACCTACTGGTTCCGCGAACGCGAACAGGCAAAAGCCGTGGGGCTCCTGATGTCGGCACTTGCCATTTCCACGATTGTCGGGGCACCGGTATCAACATGGATCCTCGATTCCATCCACTGGTTAGGGATGGCCGGCTGGCGCTGGCTTTTTGTCCTGGAAGGACTGCCGGCAATTATCCTTGGTGTTGTCACGTACTGGTATCTTACCGACAGACCAGAGGACGCGGCCTGGCTTGATCCGGAGGAGCGGGACTGGCTTGCCGGGGAGATCAAAAAAGAGAGCAGGCAGCGGCAGAAGCAGGGAGGGCACAGCGGCCTTGTTTCCGTTATTACCGATCTGCGGGTCTGGCATCTCGCCCTGATCTACTGTATGCTTGTTGTCGCCCTGTACGGCCTGGGGTTCTGGATGCCACAGATCATCCGTTCGATGCATGCGGGGCTGTCCAATACGTCCATTGGCCTGATCATGACAGTTCCGTATGCATGCGCAGGTGTGACTATGATCCTCTGGTCCCGGCATTCGGACCTGACCGGGGAGCGGCGCTGGCATACCGCACTTCCGCCACTGATTGGGGGAATTGCCCTTGCCGGCTCGGGAATTGCGGTCTCTCCCCCTGTGGCATTTTTGCTCCTCATTATTGCCACAATGGGCATATTCTGTGCGTTTGGGCCGTTCTGGGCGCTTCCCGCGCTTTTCCTTGCAGAGATTACCGCTGCAGCGGGGATCGCAGTCATAAACTCCATCGGGAACCTGGGAGGATTTGTCGGGCCGACCCTCATGGGATACCTGACACAAGTGACCGGCAGCACCAATGCCGGGCTTATCGTAATCGGTGCCGGCCTTGTTCTGGGCGGAGCCGGGGCTGTGTTCGTGAGCGGACAAAAACCGGACAGGCATACCTGAAATCTAAAAAATAATCGACGGGAAACTTATCTCCGGGAACGGGAATATCCGAACGCAACCATCGCAACAAGCGAAGCTGTCACACCGATAAATACAAAATCACTGCCGGCCTGGGTGGGTGATGGCGATGCTGGCGCTTCGGGGGATGCTGTTGCAGTCTCTGGCAGGGGTGTGGAGGAGCCAGCCGTTGACGTCACAACAAGGGGCAGGCTCACCGTGCTGCTGCCCAGGGGGGCTGTTCCCCCGGTGGTGTCGATCTCGTTTACCTGGAGAAGGGTCACATTCGTTCCCTCGCCAAGGGGGATGGTCCCTGTCAGGAAAACATTGAATGACACATCATCGGTGGTCGGGTACGAAAGGAGATATCCGCTCATAAATGCAGCGGGCCCTGTTGCAGTCTGGTTAGCCTGTGGGATGCCGTTGACAAAAACCTGGATTATCCAGTGCGCCTCCCAAAGGGAGGTCTGCATCTGGAGCGAGTGGGTTCGCGAAAACGTGGTCGCACCTGTGGGAATCATCGCATAGGTGATGGTCGCATTTTCCAATGTGCCGGGCGTAACCGGGGGGGCCGGACGGAAGGATTGCCCCGAGACAATGAAGGTAGCAGTGACCGGGGGCGCTGCACCCAGACAGAGTACGCCAACAGCCACCAGCAGGAGGATATACCGTAGAATGCGGGGAGATTCCAAGGTGATCATAGCATGTCATCGTAGGATACTGGAGATCGTCAACATTTCGATCCAGTGCGCGGCAGGATACTCTTAAACCCGCCCGGGGATACAACGATAAAGGATACGGAGCCCGGAATGACCACACTGCATCAGGATACGTCACCGGAAGAAAAGGCGTACATTGCACAGGTCGCCCGCGATCTCGCAGCGGCAGGTACAAAACAGGATCTGGGAGTGCACCTTGCCCGCGCAGCCGGGGAATATACCCTTGCCGATCTCCAGGTGATTGGCGGCAGGCTCTTTGCGGAAGTGGATGCCCTGCCCGAACCGTACCGGAGCCGGGTAAGGCCGTATTTCCACGAGCAGATCTTCGGCGCCCACCACCGGCTCCTCCTGATGTACCGGTCTGGTGTGTTCCGGCAGGATCAGGATCCAATCCGGGACCGCGAAACTTTCGATAAATTCTGTGCGATGATCCCTGACGGCTGTTTTACCTGGGACGAACAGGCAGAGAGAACACCGTTCCGTTATTCTCCCCGTCACCGGCTCTTCTATTATCTCATGGCCGCGTTTACGATGTTTGTCCTTGATCGGCCCGGCCATCCCGTAGGTATGCCCTTCCCGGGAGGATTTACCGTAGAGGAGAGAAATGGCAACTGTTACTGCCTGATCCGGGACCGCGAGAAAGAGGTGTTTTTTTCCATCTGCAACTTTTGCCCGGCAAAGCAGAACGAGGGGGAATACCCCAGATATTCAGGGAAAAACACGAAATAATACCACAAGTTAGTAAATGTCATAGGAGGTCGCGAACCTCACGAATCAAGATGATGACATAACAAGAGCATACGCTCTTTAGTGAAACGTTACAAGAACAGTATTACCGTGTAAGAAGGAAAGGTGATAGCAGCTTGGTATGGTTCCCAGGGACTCGCGTACCCAAGTACAGCATACTACGTGTGTCAGCTTAACTGCTGGGTTCGGAATGAGACCAGGTGTTTCCCGACAGCTATGGCCGCTATCACCACATGATTTGCTTTTTTTGTTTGCAGCCGAAGAATGTTAGATGCTCATTCTTCGTCAGACCGGTAATCCATCACTGGAAACCGGTCCAAGCCAAGGTCCGGATTTGAACCGGAGTGTAGTTGATCTGCAGTCAACCGCGTGGCCGCTCCGCCACCTTGGCGACCGTGTAGAATGATACCCTATCCTGTAGGTCAGGATACGATATAAGGTTTGCACTCAGAATTTCGTCTGGGTTTAGCGTGGTGAGCACTAGTGTTTGGACGTTAGTACTTCCGGACTGAACACGTCGTTGCCTTCGTGCGTACATCCGAAGCCTATCAAACGGGTCTTTTACCCATGTCCTGTAACGAAGTCTCTTTTTAGGCCGGGTTTCAAGCTTAGATGCTTTCAGCTTTTATCCCTTGGCGCGTGGCTGCTCGGCACTGCCTTGTCAGACAACCGATCGACTAGAGGCGCCGAATGAAAGTTCCTCTCGTACTATTTCATTCTTACCTTCAGACTTCTAACACTCCTGATAGATAGTAACCGACCTGTCTCACGACGGTCTAAACCCAGCTCACGATCCCCTTTAATAGGCGAACAACCTCACCCTTGGCTGCTGCTGCACAGCCAGGATGGAAAGAACCGACATCGAGGTAGCAAGCCGCCGGGTCGATATGTGCTCTTGCCGGCGACGACTCTGTTATCCCCGTGGTAGCTTTTCTGTAGTCAATAAGCCTCACCAAAAGGCTATATTGGTTCGTTAGACCCGAGTTTCCTCTCGCGATCACTTGCTATGCGTGATCGCGTCAGGCCAACTTATGCTCTTGACACTCTTCTGTGAGTTTCTGACTCACATGAGTTGACCTTGGGGCACCCTTGATATTTTTTCGAGGGTGTGGCGCCCCACCCAAACTGCCCACCTACCGGTGTCCTCGTTAGAGTGAGAACTACAACAAAACTAGGATGGTGTCTCATCATTGGCTCCCCATTACCCGAAAGCAATGGATATAACGCCTCCCATCTACACTGCGCAAGAATTATCGTAATTCAACGACAGGCTGCAGTAAAGCTCAACGGGGTCTTCACTTCCCATCAGGAGTCTCTAGTCTCTGCACTAGAACAAAAGGTTCAACGGATTCGTGTTAGGGACAGTAGCGCACTCATTAATCCATTCATGCAAGTCGCCAATTAAGCGACAAGGTACTACGCTACCTTAAGAGGGTCATAGTTACCCCCGCCGTTTACGAGTCCTTCGTCCGGTTGAACCCGGTATTCAGATACTCGCACTGGGCAGGAATCAGTGACTATACTAGTCCTTTCGGAGTTGCAGTCACCTATGTTGTTATTAGACAGTTAGTGCGCCCCGGTCACTGCGACCTGCCTGATCTCCAGGCAGGCACCCCTTATCCCAAAGTTACGGGGCCAATTTGCCGAGTTCCCTTAACTACGATTAAATCCGACACGCCTACACCTCTTCAGCGAGGGGCACCTGTGTCGGTTCTCGGTACGGACATGTGATTCCCTTTTCATGGGCTCAAGGAATTTGCTTAGTTACCCCATCACACTTTCACCGGATTCTCACCATTACGGTACTCCACCAGTTTATGTGCTTGGACGGGATGACAGTCCCGCTGAGCATATCCCAAAGCGTCAGGGTCTTGCGACTTAAAACCACATGGTACAGGAATATTAACCTGTTTCCCATTCGGTACGTTCGAGTTACGACGCACCTTAGGACCGACTAACCCTCGGCTGACGAACGTTGCCGAGGAAACCTAGCCCCTGCGGCGGTTGGGATTCTCACCCAACTATGCTTCTACTACTGCCAGAATTCTCATCACTACGCGGTCCACTGGAACTCACGCCCCAGCTTCTACCCACGCAGAGCGCCTCCCTACCAGATCACCTTTCGGTGCTCCGTGGTCTCTGTAGTAGGCTTTAGCCCCGTCCATTTTCACCGCCCTAAATCTTGACTGGTAAGCTGTTACGCACTTTTTAAAGGATAGCTGCTTCTGAGCTCACCTTCCAGTTGTCTTTGACCTAGGACCAATTTCAGTGTTGACACTGAGCCTACATTGAGGGACATTAACCACGGTCTGGGTTGTTTCCCTTACGCATTACAAGCTTACCCCGTAATGCGGACTTCCAACCATCTAGGATGTCGGGGAGTTTGGAGTTTGACAGGGGGGTGAGCAGTTTCCCGCCCAGCTCCCCCAATCAGTGCTCTACCTCACCGACTATCTCCGGTTAGGTCATGCTGCGACATGTTTAGGGAGGAACCAGCTGATGCCGGGTTCGATTAATCTTTCACTCCTATACGTAGGTCACACCAATGATTTGCATATCAATACGGCTTGCGGTCCTCCACGCAACTTTCGTCACGCTTCAACCTGCCAACGCATAGATCACTCGGCTTCGGGTCTTATCCTGCTGACTCCACGCACTTTTAATACGCCGTCCCACGCATTGCTGCTACGGACTTGTTGGTTTCCCTATGGCTCCCCTTGTGGGTTAACCTTCGCCAACAGAATAAACTCTCTGGCCCGTTCTTCAAAACGTACGTTGCGACACTGGCAACCTTACCCGTACTACCGCCTCGCGACGGGTTCCTTCATAAGGAAGATCCTTTCATGCCGCAACCCGCGATCACCTACCAATTTCAGGCACTTTTAACCACCTTTTCAGGGTTACTTTTCAGCTTTCGCTCACGCTACTAATTCGCTATCGGTTTCAAGGTGTATTTAGCTTTAGGGGTTGATGACCCCTGAATTCCCGCGAGAATTCCAACCCGCGGTACTCAAGACACCACCTAACACCGTCTGCTTCTGCGTACGGGACTTTCACCCTCTGTAGTGTGCCCTTCCAGGCAACTTCCGCTTCACATCCGGCATCGTACGGTGGGCTTATAACACCACATCTCCCTTGCGGGATTCGGTTTGAGCTCTGTCGTGTTCGATCGCCTCTACTAACGACATCTCGGTTGATTTCTTCTCCTGCCCCTACTGAGATGTTTCAATTCGGGGCGTTCCCTTTCCTTACGGAAAGACGCATAAAGCGTCAGGATGTCCTATTAGGGCATCTCCGGATCATAGATTCCTTGCGTCTACCCGGAGCTTATCGCAGCTTGGCACGCCCTTCTTCGGCACTTGAACCGAGCCATCCACTGGTAGGTTTAGACTAATGCTCCGCTAAACCCATTTAACGTCCTGAGTGCAAACCTTTACACGGCCTCGCAAAGTCATTGGTTTGACTCTCAGCCCTTCCCTCGTGATTCACATCTCGAGGTGCATCTAAACAGCTCCCTGGGATTCGAACCCAGCCTCGTGTGTCCCCATGTCAGACACGTGAGCCTTCTCTTGTCGACACCGGCAATTTTACAGTTTGTCTAGCAACCGCTTTAACCCGAATAAAATTCGTTAGGAGGTGATCCAGCCGCAGATTCCCCTACGGCTACCTTGTTACGACTTAACCCCCCTTGCAAAACCTAGATTCGATCGCCGCAGAAAACGACAACCTCATCAAGACCTCACTCGGGTGGTTTGACGGGCGGTGTGTGCAAGGAGCAGGGACATATTCACCGTGCTATTTTGAAACACGATTACTACGGATTCCAGCTTCATGTGGGCGAGTTGCAGCCCACAATCCGAACTAAGGATGGGTTTAGGAGATTGCCTTCACCTTTCGGTGTCGATACCCATTGTCCCACCCATTGTAGCCCGCGTGTAGCCCGGACAATTCGGGGCATGCTGACCTACCGTTGCCCATTCCTTCCTCCTCTTTAGCAGAGGCGGTCCCAACAGTGTCCTCTCCATCCCGGAGGACGAGCTAGCAACTGTTGGCGTGGGTCTCGCTCGTTGCCTGACTTAACAGGATGCTTCACAGTACGAACTGACGACGGCCATGCACCTCCTCTCAGCTAGTCAAGTAGAGTCTTCAGCCCGACTATCATTCAGCTGTCTTGTCCGGTGAGTTTCCCGGCGTTGAGTCCGATTAAACCGCAGGCTCCACCCGTTGTGGTGCTCCCCCGCCAATTCCTTTAAGTTTCAGCCTTGCGACCGTACTTCCCAGGCGGCGCGTTTCACGATTTCTCTTCGGCACCTCGGTGACTCGTGGTCACCGATACACCTAACGCGCATCGTTTACAGCTGGGACTACCCGGGTATCTAATCCGGTTTGCTCCCCCAGCTTTCGTTCCTCACTGTCGGAGCCGTCCTGGTGAGACGCCTTCGCCACAGGTGGTCCCCCAAGGATTACAGGATTTCACTCCTACCCCTGGAGTACCTCTCACCTCTTCCGGTCCCTAGCCTGCCAGTATCCCTGAGACGCCTTCCGGTTAAGCCGGAAGATTTCCCCAGAGACTTAACAAGCCAGCTACGAACGCTTTAAGCCCAGTAATAGTGGCCACCACTCGAGCCGCCGGTATTACCGCGGCGGCTGGCACCGGTCTTGCCCGGCCCTTTCTTCGCCAGTTATTTACACTGACGGACAGCCTGATTTTACAGGCACTCGGAGTTCCCTTGTCACGATTTCTCGCATTGCAAAGTTTTCGCGCCTGCTGCGCCCCGTAGGGCCTGGATTCGTGTCTCAGAATCCATCTCCGGGCTCTTGCTCCCACAACCCGTACCGATTACAGGCTTGTTGGGCCGTTACCCCAACAACAACCTAATCGGCCGCAGACCCATCCTGAAGCGGCGGACCTTTCAACTACAGAGCATTCCAGCATCCATAGCCTATGGGGTATTATCCCCAGTTTCCCGGGGTTATCCCCCTCTTCAGGGTAGGTTGTCCACGTGTTACTGAGCAGTATGCCGAGGTCTTACACCTCTCGACTCGCATGGCTTAATCGAACTCCGATAGCAGTGGCCTCTGGCAGGATCAACCAGAATTCAAATTGTACATACGTACGCACACTAATATCTGAACCTTAATTCGAGGAATTAGCGGTTACTAAACAAATATCCGCATTGCCAGTATCAACGTCAGAACCAACTCCGGTCATGCCGGGTATTGTTGGATCTCCATCAAAGTTTGCGTGTGTTCGTCGTGATTGTCACTTGAACACGGGCTCATAATGTAGGTTTTCTCGGTATTTATACCTTGTTGCCTGCATTGTTTTGTGTTCGGAACCAAGCCCCGGATTTACCGGTCGTTGTTGGCTCTTCACCACACGTTTTTCGTCGTGTTTTTAGTTTAAACACGGGCTCATAATGTAGGTTTTTTCGGTATATATACCTTGTTACCTGCATTCCTTGCCGATCTTCAGAACCGACACCCCGTTTTCCGGGGTTTTCTTCGGGTCTTCATCAGAATTGTGGATCACATTATTCCACAGATTACCATTTAAACATTACCCCATGAACATCCTGTTTTTCCCTTCCCGGCCCGGTCCCCTGGCATGAGTGGACGGGTCAAATACTGCTCCCGGTCCGCAGGAACCGGATTCCGGGCCTGATCCTGATGATTCCGACCAATACCCACGCATAGGAGCCAGAATGCCTGCGTGACGTTTCCCAAGAACTCCTCAAAAAAGGGGTTTTTTCCGAAATAATCCCTGTATTTTACATATTTCCCTCAGGGCCGGTATGTTCTGACCCCCGGGCAGGGAACCATCGCGCGGATAATTCCCGTACTCAGGCCTCCCCCGCGCTGTAAGAGCAACAAAAACCCGTATTGCCGGTTACCAGAGAAATAACCTGGGGAGCGCGAACGGTGCCCGCCGGCCCTTATCCCCGGATCCGGGCGTCTTCCCCATCTCGTCACATAGCCGAATATATGAAAGGACGGGCCTGTACCAGACACGGTACCCGGAAAAAAAGGATTTACGATTCCGGAGCCGGCGCTGGTGCTTCGGCCTCCGGGACGCTGTGGTCATAGACCCGGCTGATGTACCGCGCCATGAATACCTGGACGAGCGGATTGAGGACAAGCACGATCACCCACCCGACAAGCGGGATGAGGCCGAACAGGGAGATTACCAGGCTGAAAAGGATGACAAGGACCAGCACGATAATGAGCGCGAGGATGTACGTGCCCCAGCCGATTGCCTGGATGGTGGTGGTGATCGCGGAGAACCGGATCCCCTCCCTGATGCTCCCGGTACGGGCAAAACGCACGCTGCCAAGGATCGCATACAGGATGGTGATCACCAGGATAATAATCCCGATAAGAAGGAGGATCATGGCGGCACTTATCATTGGATTCCCATGGATAGTGCCAGAGACTGACCCCATAATGAGCAGGGCCAGGGCTGCGGTAACAACTACGATGGCCGGGACAAACCAAAGGATCTCAACGATCACCAGTTTAAGCCCGTCAAGGAAGAGCGTGCCCCACGCATTAAATGAGGGGGGAGGTGTTATCCCCCGGTAGATCCGGACGATGTACCCCGTAAGGAGGATCCCGAGAACCAGCCCGGCAAGGCAGAGCAGGATGATCTGGGGCCACGGGATAAGTTCCCAGTGGACATGCGTCCCGGTAACGAGGGTTTTCGGATCGCACACAAACCTGACCAAGGCAAACGGCAGGCTGCAGATGATGAAGATAAGCCACGTGACCGGGTTTTTTACCAGGGCGGTTTTTGTGTATCCGACCGCCTCTGAGACAATAGCTCCGTAATCCATAGTATACGATGCCGGGCGACAGATGATAATAATAGCGGGAGGGCCCGGGCTGGCTGACACTTGCCCCGGATCACCCAGAAAACACTTTTGGTATGCGTGACCCCCTATAAGGGAAACGGTGCAGTTTCTGACTGAGGGGTATCGGAATTTTCTTCTGAAAAAAGGGATATTTTGTCCTCCTTACCTGGACAAAATGCGATTCCTGTGTAGGGGATCACACGATCCATTTTTGTTTTTGAGCTCGGGTCTGTTTCTCAAAAACTCAGGAGAACGTACAAATAGTTCCCTTTTTCACGTCCTTAATCCTGCGTTTTTAAGAGGCAGGGCGGCAGCGAGCTACAGGCCGGCCAAAAACAGTTTTGCACCATGTGACCCCCCACACGACCACCAAGGCTTTTTAGTATCCCAAAAAAAGTACCGCGGTATATGCCGGTCTTTATCCCCCGACCCGGATCCAAGAGCGCCAGCCGGACCTTAAAACACCCTATCCCCGATATTGCCACCTTTGATTCTCTTGTCAGGAAGCTTGTCCGGTCAAACCCGCTCGGTTGCACCCCTTACTTCTCCATAAGGAAGAATTATCCTCCGGTTACGGTTGTCCGTGAGATGTACACTGCGAAGTTTGCGTACACGAACCCTGCGGGAAAACGTATCGGGACCAGCTCTGAGGTCTACGACTCCGTGGAAGGGTATGAGACCGGGGTCGCTGCCATGATCTCGAATGTGGCAAACATCTCCGCCCACCGGGGAAAGATCCGGCACCGGAAGGATGTGGACCTCTATTCGGCAATCCTGAAATGCAATGACCCAAACGACGGGATCTATTTTGTCAGCCTTGCCCGGAACCGCATCACAGTATCTTCCTATAGGGATGAAGCGATCCGGAAGAAGGTTGCTGCCTGGGCAGATGTGACACTGGGAACCGAAGAGCAAAGACCCGAACCGGCCCCGTAGAGCCTGCCGATGGAAAAAAGGATTTAATTGTCCTTTCTGCGGGAGAATACAAACCCAAGGCCCGCAATC
Organism: Methanoregula boonei 6A8; assembly: GCF_000017625.1. Taxonomy (NCBI): domain Archaea; kingdom Methanobacteriati; phylum Methanobacteriota; class Methanomicrobia; order Methanomicrobiales; family Methanoregulaceae; genus Methanoregula; species Methanoregula boonei. The sequence goes on from NC_009712.1 coordinate 2,254,738, forward strand.
AGGATCGCAGCACCTGCAAGCCCGGGCGTCAGCGGTGCATAGGTTGTGGTCGGAACCGTAGTGGCCTGGGGGTTTAAGGTGGCATAGAGGGCCACGGTCTGGCCGACGGTAGGGAACTGCGTAAGGGTCGAGGTGTACGTGACATAACCCGGGGCAGATACCGAGTAGGTCTGGTAAGGTGTGCCGGTGACGTACACCGGGACCGTGAGCGAGCCCTGGCTGATAGTACCCATGATCTGGTTGTCAAACGTAACCTGCGCACCGTCCACATTGCAGTTAACCTTGTACCAGCCCTGTCCGCCGCCAATAGGTGCCGCCGTCGTTGTCGGGACAGCGGCGTTTAAGGTCGCATAGAGGTCAACGGTCTCCCCTTTTGAGGGATAACCTGTGATCTGCCCGGTATAAGTGGTATACCCGCTTTCGCTCACTGAATAGGTGGTATAGGGTGTACCGGTCGCGTAGACCGGGACCGTGAGCGAGCCACCGCTTATGACGCCCATGTACTGGCCGTTAAAATACACGGAAGCACCGTTGACATTGCAGTACACCTGGTACCAGCCCTGGGCCCCGCCAATGACGGAGGCAGTCGTGGTCGGGACAACCGCAGTTAAGGTCGCATAAAGATTTACCGTTCCCCCTTTCGAAGGATACGCGGTGATCTGGCCGGTATAGGTCGTATACCCGCTTGCGCTCACCGAGAAGGTCTGGTAAGGTGTGCCGGTCGAATAGACCGGGACGGTCAGCGAACCGCCGGTTATGGTGCCCATGTACTGGTTGTCGAAATACACTGTCGCACCATCAACATTGCAGTTTACCTGGTACCAGCCTTCGGCACCGCCAATCGTGTTATCGGCCAGGGCGGCCGGGACAAGCATCGCCAGGATAACAGCGCAGAGAATCAGAATTTTTACCTTATTTGTCGTCATGGAAGGTTCCTCCCTAGCAACTATTCTTTTCCTTTTAGTATGAAAAAGGATCTATACTTTTTCTCCAAAAAATCCAATGCGGATCACCTAGAGGGCACCTCTCCCTTTACGCAATGCGGGGAATGCGAGGGGAAGTTATCGCAGGATCTCCCCATCCCGATACCGCTCGGGGATGTAGCTGAATTCTTTGAGAAGTAAGGGCTCGAACACCCCCGGCTGCGGGCCCCGGTTCCGCAGCGCCGGTTTAAAGAGCAGTGGCGGACTATACATCTCCTTGTGAAATCAGTATTCCTCCTCGGGAAATCTGCCATTGCAGTGATCCTCATTTGTGCATTCCTGCTCACTATGGGCTGCAGCCAGGTACCTTCCGCCCCGGCGGAAGGTACCATGACGGCGGCAAGTACTCCGACACCGGCGCCCGTAACCGGCGGCAGAGTGATCGCCGCGTACTTCTACATCTTTGATGATGCATCCACAGCGGCACTTGCCTCACCGGACCAGATCCCGTGGAAGAAAGTCAACCGGATTTACATCGCATTTGCAACGCTCAAAGATGGTATGCTGACTGACCTGCCTGCCGGCAGTACCGCGGATGATCTGGCACAGAGAGAGACAACTGCACAGAAAATCCACACCATCGTGGCACTCTGCCATGAAAACAACCCTGATGCAGAGATCTTCATCACCTCCAATTTCGACGAGAAGGAACTGGACCCCCAGTACCTGCTGGCCGCACAGGATCCACAGAAATTTGCCGACAGTGTCCTTGCCTACCTCAAAGAGTACGATCTCGACGGTTACGATATGGATTGGGAGAGCCACCAGATCGATGATTACGCCCCGCAGCTCACCACGCTCCTTTCCACCTGCCATGCCACGTTCGCTGCGGCAGGGAACAATCCACACGGCCATCCGTATACTCTTACGTACACGGTCTGGCCGGGAGTCGAATCGGCCCAGACCGTTGCCTCCACCCAGGACAGCGTAGACCAGATCAACCTTATGACGTACGGCCCGGGCGAGGGGTATGATCTTGCGTCCTATGCAGACTCCTATGCGGCAGCCGGGGTTCCGTATGGGAAGATGATCGGGGGCATGGAAAGCGAAGCCGGGTATTCCGAGAACGGCGGACCGGATACGCAGGAGTCGGTTGCCGCCAAGTGCGCCTATGTCAAAGAGCACAACCTTGCCGGCCTCTTTGAGTGGCGGATGGACAACGACATGCGGCCCGACAACGGGGCTCCCACGTACCAGGTGACAGGCTGGATGTCGGACTGCCTGTCACAATAACCTCTCTTTTCTTCTTGTGCACCGGGACCTGCTGCGACCAAAGAATTATATGATCAATCGAACAAATTAGAAAAGTATGAAAAATATGAAAAGAAAACAGCAGGAGAATCTGGTCGACGAGATGGTGGCTCCAAGGAAGGAGAAGACAAAGCACCTCTTCGGCAGCGTGAAGGTAGGAGAGCGGGGGCAGGTCGTGATCCCCAAAGAGGCCCGCGAAATCTTCGGAATCGTGCCCGGGGACATCCTTCTTGTGCTTGGCGATGTGGAGCGGGGTATAGCCCTTGTGAAGGCCGATACCCTGCAGGAGTTTGCACGCAAGATCCTGGAGACATCCAGCCATCCTTCCGACGAATGATCCGTGAGGTGACCTTAATGAAGATCGTTGTCCTCAACGGCAGCCCCAAAGGCGATATCAGCGTCACGATGCAGTACGTGGCGTACCTCAAAAAGAAATTCCCGGAGCACTCCTTTGAAACGGTAAATGTGGCGCACGAAATAGAGAAGATTGAGAAAGACTCCGTGTGTTTTGCAGCCATTCTTGACAGGATCCGGTCCGCAGATCTCGTCCTCTGGGCATTCCCGCTCTACTACCTGCTTGTCTGCGCTCAGTACAAGCGGTTTATCGAGCTCGTTTTCGAACGAGGGGCACAGGATGCCTTTGCCGGGAAATACGCTGCATCGCTCTCCACCTCGATCCATTATGCCGATATGATCGCCCACGACTACATCCACGCAGTAAGCGACGATCTCGGGATGAAGTACCTGGGTGCGTACTCCGCGGAAATGCATGACCTCCTTGATGCCGGCGAACGGGAGCGGCTGGTAACATTCGCAGCCCTTACCTTCGCGGGTGTGGAAAAGATGATCCCGGTCCAGCGCGAGACTTCCCCGCTCGTCCCGCCGTCCCTTGCTTATGTCCCGGGAAACGGGCAGGCAGCAGTCCAGCCCGGGAAAAAGAAGGTTGTCATCCTCACGGACGATGACGGCAGCTCCAACAACCTCACGGCAATGGTTGCACGGCTCACCGCAGCATTCTCGGCCAAGGCCGAGGTCATCAACCTCCACGATATCGATATCAAAGGCCCCTGCCTCGGGTGCTGCCGGTGCGCCTATGACAACACCTGTGTCTATACCGACGGGTACGTGGATTTCTACAGGGACCGGCTTGCCACTGCTGATATCCTCATCTTTGCCGGCGCGGTCCGCGACCGGTACCTCTCATCGAAGTGGAAACAGTTCTTTGACCGGAGTTTCTTCAAGGGTCACACCCCCGGCCTTGGCGGGAAACAGATCGGCTTTGCAATCGCCGGCTCCCTGAACCAGATCCCCTGCTTAAAAGAGGCACTTGTCATGTGGGCGGACAGCGGCAGGTGCACTGCCCGGTTCGTGACCGATGAGGCTGCCACCTCCGGGGAACTCGATGCGCTGCTCGATGCAATGGCCGGAAGGCTGGTACAGGGCGCAGAAGTGGGATATACCCCGCCACACCTTTTCTATGCAGTCGGCGGCCACAAGATCTTCCGGGATAATATTTACGGGGGTATGAGGTTTGTCTTCCAGGCAGATTACCGGTACTACCGCGAACATAAGATGTTCGATTTCCCACAGTCAGATCTTAAGACCCGGCTCACGAATGCGGTCATGATGCTCTTAACAAAGAGCAAAACGGTCCGGGAAAAAGTGTACGGCGATAGCAGGCACCATATGATTGCGCCGTTTGCACCAGTGCTCAGGGACGATTAATATGGGCTCTCCGGGAGCGGGCAGCAGGGTGGGAATCCTGTTCGGGTTTGTCCCCCTGATTGTCTATGGGATCCTTGCGGGGTCTTCCATCCAAAGTAAGATCCTGGCACTGAGTGCGTCAACGTTGGTAACGGTAGTGGTTGGCTTTGGGGATCTTAAAAAAGGCAGGATCCTGAGCTGGATAAGCCTTGTCCTGTTCGGAGGACTCCTGATCGCCACGGTCGGGTTTTCCCTGACCGGGATCCTCATCTGGAGCGGGGTCCTGATCTACGCGGTGCTTGCGGCCGTAGCGCTTGGCTCGATCCTGGCCGGCGTCCCGTTTACCCTGCAGTATGCCCGGGAGATGGTAGATCCGTCCCGCCACGAACACCCGGTCTTTCTCAAGGTCAACATCCTGATGACCGGGGTATGGAGCGGTATCTTTGGGGTCAACGCCCTGCTGGATTGCCTTGCTCTGGTTTTCCCGGGTCCAACAGGGCAGGCCGCCTCCCTGATTACCTATGGTACCCTTGCCGCCGGGATCGTGTTCACCTTTTGGTATCCGGCTCATATTCAGAAGAAATACGCCAGAACTTCGCCGGGCAGTCAATAAGCCGGCTTGCCGCCGGCTTTTTTTTAGTCGCAGGATCTGGTCAGGACTCCTCATCCGCCTTTACCACGTGGATATAGATATCCCCGAAGAACTCCTCCTGCCGCAGGGCGCACTGCCCGTCAAGGGCTAAAAAAAGCAGAGGGAGGTACACCTCGGGAATTCCCCACCCGAGGTCCCTGCAGAGCTCGGCAAGCGTGATCTCGGTTGCCGGGTCGGCGTTTGCCAGGCACTCCTCAATCACCTGACGGGCCGAGTCCTGGTAGCCTTCTTCATGGGCGATACTCACCACGTCATCGGCCTCGATAAGGTAGTCGTCATCTGCCGGGGGCATGCGACGGCGCCTCCGCTCCTCTTTTTCCAGGTTCTTGAGCTCGATGATCAGCTCAAAGAGGGTGACAGGGCTTTTCCGCAGGCTCTTTCGATCGAGCCGACGCTGGATCTCCCGTTCCAAACGCTCGATGGGACCAAACCGGCCTTCATCCTCGAAATCATCGCTTTCGCCAGCCTCGAAATCCTCGCCCTCGTCTCCTGTGCCATCTTCCTCGTCCGGGGCAATGTCCAGTTGTTCGGATTTCATCCGCAGGAGCGTTGCGGCGTAAAAGAGGGTGCGTCCCGAGATCTGGAGATTAAGCTGCCGGCATTTCTCCAGTTCAGAGAGGAACCGATCGGTAACCTCGATGATATCGATGTTCCATGGGTCGATCTCGCCCCGTTCGGCAAGCCCGACAAGGATCTCGACCGGGTCTTCGAGATTAGGGGGCTCCGTTGCTACCGGGACATCACCGGGAGCAGGAGTATCAACCGGCACCGGGGGTTCTGCAGGGGAGGGAGATAATGTGGGTTCCCCGGAAACGGTCACGGACCGCGCCCCTTCCGGAAAAACAGCCTCAGGCAACCGGCCCGTGCCCCCTGCATCAGGGGCCGGGTTTGGCCGCCGCGAGCTCTTCTTGTGCTCAGCCATTCACCTTTACCCCGGTAACGAGCGTGCTCTTGTCCGGCCGGATCGTAACGCCCATGATCCGCTGTGCTGCCTCGATCATGGGCTTACGCAGGGAGACAATGACAAACTGGGACGAGGGGGCAAGTTCCTGGATCATGGCCGCAATCCGTTCCACGTTCGCGCCGTCAAGCGACATATCCACCTCGTCAAAAGCGTAGAAGGGGGCCGGAATGTGGTGCTGGATGGAGAAGATAAACGCCAATGTGGTCAGCGACTTCTCCCCTCCCGAGAGGGACGAGAGGAGGTGAACTTTCTTGTCCCGGGGCTTGACCGCAAATGTGAGTCCACCGGTGAAGGGATCCTCTTCGTTCTCCAGCACCAGGTTCCCGCTCCCGCTTGTAAGACGGGCAAAGATCTCACGGAAGTTCGTGTCAATGGCTTTGAATGCGGTCATGAACGCCTCGAACTTCATCTGCTCGTACTTCTCGATCCGCTCGATTAAGGTCTCCCGCTCCTTGGAGAGGGTGTCCTTGCGCTCCGTTCTTTCCTGCACCTGCCGTTCTATCTTCTCGTACTCCTCGATGGCGAGCATGTTGACGGCGCCAATCTTATGGAGCGCAAGCTCGGCATCGGCAATCTTTCCCTCGATCTCGGTAAGGGTGAGATCGGTGCTTACTTCTCCCACAATGGCCTTGAGGGAGGCGATCTCATTTGCGAGCGCTGTTGCCCGCTCCTCAAGGGCTGATAGCTGGATAGTGAAGCGCTCCTTGTCGGAATCAAACTTGATCAGTTTTGTTTCCGAGGCATGGATGCTGTCGGAGATCCCGGCCCGTTTCTTGCGCAGCTCATCAAGTTCCCCGGAGAACTGCTTCTGTTTCTCTTCAAGCCCGACAATCACAGATTTGAGAGAGGTGATCTGGTCATTGGATGCAGCTACTTCCGCATCGATCTGTTTGTTGCGCTCGTCAAACCGTGCCCTTTCCTCGGTGAGTTCGCCGATACGGGCAGTGAAGTGCTGGCGTTCGCGGGAGGCGTCGTTCATGTCCGCCTCCTTGTTCCTGAGGCGCCGTTCCGCCTCTTCGATCTCCTTTTTCTTCTTCTCCATCTGGTCGGTAAGGGCAGGGATGTTGGTATCGTCAAGTTTCTTCTTTATGCCGTCAATTTTCGCCGTTATCGCATTGATCCCTTCAGTGACCTTGAAGAGATCTCCCTCAAGTACAGACAGTTCGGCAGCGCTGGTGCTGGTTTCTTCCCGCTGTCTGGCGACCGCCGCCTCTATTGTCTGCTTCTCGATCGTGATCGCCTCAAACCGCCGGGTATATTCCTCGGTGACCGCACCGGCCCGGGCCAAATCCTGGTCGATCCCGCCCCGGGTTGCCCGTTTGCCGTCTACCTCCTCGGTCATCCTCTTTATTGCCGCCTCAAGCGTTGTCGCCTCACCGGAAAGTTCGGCAAGGTGCGAGCGGATCCGGATGATCTCATCGTCAACGGCAGCACCAAAACCCCTGGCCGGCTTCTTTGCCGAACCGCCGGTCATCGCCCCGCTCTTCTCCAGCAGTTCCCCTTCAAGGGTGACCATCCGGTACTTACCGATCAGTTTCCTTGCCCGGTCAAGGGTATCAACCACCACGGTCGATCCGAGCGCAATGGCAAAGGCCTTGTCGTACACGGGATCGTAGTCGAGCAGGTTGACCGCATAGTCAATAATACCCGGCTCTTTTATAGGAGGCAGCTGCGGGGGTTTGAGCTTGTTTAAGGGGAGAAACGTAACCCGCCCGAGCCGCTCGTCTTTTAAGTACCGTATCGCATCGGTTGCAATCTGGTCAGTATCGCAGACAACGAACTGAATCTTGTTTCCTGCAGCAACGTTGAGGGCGGTCGCGTACTCCGGGGGAGCCCGACCCAGCTCCATGATGGTGCCGTGGACACCCTCAATGGCCTTTACCGCTTCAATCGCCTTCCCGCCAGACTCACCCCGGGCCTGCTGGGCAGCCTCCAGCCGGAATGCATCCTGCTCGGCATCCCGGATCTCGCCGCGGAGCCGTTCAAGGGACGAACGCTGGGCAAAAAGGGTACTCTCAATCTCGGAAAGATTCCGGTCAAGCTCTTTTTTCCGGCCAGTAAGATCGGCAACAGTCCTCTCATTCTCTGCAAGCTGCGCCTGCTTATCCGCATACTCCTCGTCAAGCTGCTTCTGGAGCACAGTCAGGCGTTCGAGTTCGCTCGTCCGCATCCGGCTCTTTTCGATAAGGATATCCTGCTGGCGGAGGATGGCGGAACGGTCCCCTTTCTTTGCCTCCGCCTCCTCCATCAGGGCAAAGAGCTGCTGCCGTGCCTCCTCCGTATCCGAGGAGTACTGGCGGATCTCGGTCTCGATCTTTTCGACCTGCGCTTTTGAGGTCGCCACTTCCATGGCGATATTGGTCCGGTCGATGGAGAGAGTCCGTATCTGGTCGGAAAGCTCGGCAACCCGGGCCTCGGCCCTTTTCGTATCCGCAAAGACCCGGTTGATCCCTTCGAGATTGGCCTCCTTATCCTTTTTGAGCCGGCCAATCGTTTGCTCCGCAAGCTTGATCCCGCTCTTGGCTTCTTCAAGATCCGCGATCAGTTTCAGGTAGTCTGGCCCGCTTTTCTGGTTGATAAGCTCGTCCACGTCTGCGAGATCAGCCTTAAGGTAGGCGAGCTCGTTCTCCTCAATGCTCCGGTCGGCCTCAAGCCGGGAAATCCTGATCTTCTGCTCTTCGGCAGAGGATAAGAGAGTTGCCCGCTCCTTCTCCTTGTCATGGATCTGGGCGGCAGACCGGCACCCCTGGAAAAAGGCAAGCTCTTTTTGCCACTTCTGGTACTCAAGGGCGTGCTCCCGCTCTTTTTTGAGCTCGTGTGCCCTTTTCGTGAGCTCGATGAGCAGGAGCTCCTCGCGCTCGATACGCTCTCTGACCACATCGAGCTCGGAGAGGGCCTGCTGTTTCTTGGTATCGAATTCGGAGACCCCGGCAATCTCGTCGATAATCTTCCGCCGCTCGAAGTCGCTCATCTCCATAATCCGGGTCACATCACCCTGCATCACGACATTGTACCCGTGCGGGATGATCCCGAACTTTGAGAGGTGGTCAACGATATCGCTCTGCTTGCAGAGCCGGTCGTTGAGGTAGTTGTAGCTATAGTAGCCGTTCCCGGTCCTTTTTATCCGGCGCCGGATCTTCGTCCCATCCGAGAAAGCAATGGCTACCTCGGCAATATTTTTCCCAGAATTGAGGTTGATCAGATCGGTGAGCTTCTCGGCGCGCAGGTTGCGGGAACTCGACAGGGCAAGCACAAAGAGGATAGAGTCTATGATATTGCTCTTACCCGAGCCGTTCGGACCGGATATGACGGTGAAACCCTCTAAAAAGGGAATTTTTGTCTTTTTTGAAAAAGACTTGAAATTATCTATCTCGAGCTCTGTGATGTGCAAAGATCCGGCTCCCGGTCGTCCTTACTTCTTTGCTGCATCCTTGTCTTCTTCGACAGCATAGATAAGGTCGCTCTGCTTGGGCTTGGCGGAAACCCCCTTCTTGTTCCGCCCGTATCCTGCAGAGGCGACAATATAGTTCTTGTCACCGCGCCGGGGCTCAAGTTTCATGGTACCGTCCGGCTGCATGATCATGTCCATTGCAGGTTCTGCCGGGGCTGCCGGCTCGGCATCCTGGCGAGCTCCCTTGCGGAAGACTACCGTGCTGCCGGCTGCCTGAGGCGCCCCTACGCCACCGGTGGGAGAGGCAGCCGGTGCACCCTGGACGATGGGCTGCACGCGTTTGAGTTCCTGGCGGCTGCGTTCCTCGGTCTGCTTGGACATCTTCATAGCGATGGACTTGAGGTCGAGGAGTTCCTGGGTAAGCCCCTTGACCAGTGCTTCCATCTCGTTGACCTTCTTTTCGAGCGCGGCAACGCGGTCCTCACCTGCACCGCTTCCTGAACTTTCCATCATTTTGATCATTTGCTCCTTTTCATCAAGTTCGAACTCAAGATACCTGATCTTTGCATCGGATTGCACCATGCGATACCTGTATATGTTCTGACATATACTGGTGCGGCGCACTCCTTATTAATAATAGTAGTGATCTGCTGATGAGAAAAAAAGGTTTGTGCTTCTTTTTCCCCCAAAAAGAGGGGCAGCCACCCAGATAACCGCCAGATCCGGGCCCGACGCGCCTTTTTGGGCCGGGAGATTCCTAGAGAAAAATCAGCGAAATACGACGGCACATCAAATATCACGCTCTTTCTCGCGCTCCACTCCTTAAGAAAAGGTATTACCTGATCCAAACAAATGTGTAACCATATGTCGTATCTGTCCCAAACCGATCCAGAAATAGCAGATATCATAGAAAAGGAGCGGCTCCGCCAGACAAACGGGCTGGAGCTGATCGCCTCCGAGAATATTGTCAGCTGTGCAGTGCTCGAGGCCATGGGCTCGATCATGACCAACAAGTACGCCGAAGGCTACCCGGGGAAGCGATACTACGGCGGCTGCGAATTCCACGATCAGGCCGAGAACCTTGCCCGCGACCGGTTGAAAAAACTCTTTGGCGCACAGCATGCAAATGTCCAGCCCCACTCGGGCACCCAGGCAAACATGGCGGTCTATTTTGCGTACATGAAACTGGGAGAGAAGATCTTAAGCATGAAACTCAATCAGGGCGGCCACCTTTCTCACGGCGCCCCGGTAAGTTTCACCGGAAAGTTTTACCAGGTTGCCCAGTACGGGGTAGACCCCAAGACCGAGACCCTTGATTACGGTGCGGTCGGCGAGATGGCAAAGAAGGAAAAGCCCCAGATCATCGTTTGTGGCGCCTCTGCTTATCCGAGAATCATTGACTTCAAGGCGTTCCAGGAGATTGCCGATGATGTCGGTGCTTACTGCATGGCAGATATCGCCCACATCGCAGGCCTTGTTGCAACAAAACAGCACCCGACATCAGTCGGTGTCGTGAACTTCACCACCACTACAACCCATAAGACTCTTCGCGGCCCCCGTGGCGGTGCCATCATGTGCAACGAGGAATACGCTCAGGCGATCGACAAGGCAGTCTTCCCGGGCATGCAGGGTGGCCCCCTGATGAACGTTATCAGTGCAAAGGCGGTCTGTTTCGAGGAGGCACTCAGGCCCTCGTTTACGGAATACAACAAGCAGATCGTGAAGAATGCTAAAGTGCTTGCCGAGACGCTGATAAACAGCGGCATCCGGCTTGTCTCTGGAGGTACCGACAACCACCTCATGCTCATTGACCTGACCAACCAGCACCTGACCGGTCTTGAGGCGGAGGTTGCACTAGGTAAGGCAGGCATCACGGTCAACAAGAATACGATCCCGAACGAGACCAAGAGCCCGTTTGTGACAAGCGGTCTTCGCGTCGGCACCCCGGCAGTCACTTCACGGGGGATGAAAGAGGCAGAGATGCGCCAGATTGGGCACTGGATTGCGTCAGTTGTCAAGGATATCAAGAACGAGACACTGATTGCACAGGTCAACCGGGAAGTCACTGCAATGGCGCAGAAGTTCCCGATCTACCCGACAGTATAATAACTCCTTTTCTCATTTTTACTATTTACAAAGGGGGATTTTGGCAATGGTCACCATCCTGGATGGAAAAGCGGTATCGGAAAAACGGCTCGAACTTCTCAAGGAAACGATCAGCGAATCCGGGCTGTACCCGCGGCTTGCCACCGTGATCGTAGGGAGCGACCCGGCTTCACAGATGTACGTGCGCATGAAGCACCGGGCATGCGAACGGGTGGGCATCGGCTCTGTGGGTATAGAGATCCCCGGTGATGCCACCACACAGAACGTACTCGAATCCGTTACACGCCTGAACCGGGATACGGACATCAATGGTATTCTCATCCAGCTCCCGCTCCCGAAAAGGGTTGACACGGAGCGGGTGATCGCCGCAGTAAACACGGAAAAGGATGTGGACGGATTCCATCCTACAAGCCTTGGGCTCCTCATGAGCGGGAGACCCCGCTTTGCCCCCTGCACCCCCAAGGGGATCATGAACCTTCTGGCAGAATACCACATCACCGTTGCCGGAGCACGAGCGGTCGTTGCCGGGCGGAGTATCGATGTCGGGAGACCCATGGCGGCACTTCTCACCAACGCTGATGCAACCGTGACCATCTGCCACAGCAGGACACGTGACCTTCCCGCAGAGCTCAGGCAGGCGGATATCCTTGTGTCAGCGGTGGGAAAGGCACATTTCATCACCCCGGAGATGGTTAAACCCGGTGCGGTAGTCATCGATGTCGGTATCAATCAGCTCAACGGGAAACTCGTGGGGGATGTGGACTTCGAAGCGGTAAAAGAGGTCGCTTCGGCTATCACCCCGGTTCCCGGTGGCGTGGGCCCGATGACGATTGCCACGCTCATGGAGAATACCTTTGCCGCTGCCGCGATGAGGATGCCATGAAATCATGCCGGGTCAACAAACTCGATATTGGTGGGGATGCCCCGCCCCGCATTATGGGAGTCATCAACTGCAGCGGTGAATCATTCTACCAGGCATCGTACATCCCCATCGACAAGGTCCACGAAACTGCGGTAGCCATGGTCGAGCAGGGTGCGGATATGATCGATATCGGTGCCCGGAGCACGGCCCCCAACACCCAGCCTATCAGCGGGAGGGAAGAGGCAGAACGGGTTGACGCAGCCCTTAAGGAACTGGACGGGAGCGGGATCACTCTGTCTGTGGATACGATGCACCCGGGCGTGCTCGACATCTGTCTCAAGCACGAGATCCACGCGGCAAACGATATCAGCGGTTTTGTCTCACCGGCATATGCAAAGAAGGTTGCAGATGCCGGCCTGCCGACGTTTGTTATGGCGGCAAACCAGAACCCGGGCGATCCGATCGGAGTAGATGCTACCCTTGCCTCTCTCGAAGGAGTGATAAAGCGGTGCGAGGCATCGGGCGTAAAGGAGTACGTGCTCGATCCGGGTATCGGCATCTGGACACCGCACCGCTCGGTTGCGGATGACTGGGAACTCTGCCGGCAGTTCGAGACCTTCCAGCGTTTTGACCATCCTTTGCTGGCAGCAGTATCACGCAAGACCTTCATTGGGATGCTCCTGAATCGCGAACCGGAAGACCGGCTACCGGGCACCCTTGCAGTCACCATGACACTGCTCGAAAAAGGAGCGTCAATTGTCAGGACCCACGATGTGGCAGCCACACGGGATATAATCCGGGTGTACGAACAGATGGTGAAGAGGGCATGAACCCCTCGTTCTCCATCACCGGTCTTTCAACCGGCATCATCCGGCCCGGCGATCCGTTCACTGACCGGATTATAACGGCGGCCATATCAGCCTGCGGGGGATTTGCTGACGGCGACATTCTCGTTCTTGCCGAGACTGCGGTAGCGACCGCGGAAGGAAATGTGATCCGGCTGGATACCGTCACACCCACCCCACGTGCTCACGAGCTGGCCAAACGCTATCACATGGACCCCCGTACTGTTGAGGTGGTCCTGTCAGAGAGCGATTCGATTGTCGGAGGTATCCCGGGCTTTTTGCTCTGCATGAAGCAGGGCACCCTCCTCCCCAATGCCGGTGTGGATGCCTCAAATGCCCCACCGGGGTGTCTTGTACCCCTCCCAAAAGATCCCAATCAAAGCGCCGTCCGGATAAAAGAGGAGATTGCCCACCGGTGCCATACGCGAGTCGGAGTCATTGTCGCCGACAGCCGCACACATGCCATGCGCCTCGGATGCTCCGGGGTTGCCATCGGTTGTGCCGGGATCACTTCGGTTATCGATGACCGGGGCAGAAGCGATCTGTTCGGCAGGAAACTGGAAGTGACCAAGAGGGCGGTCGCGGATAATATTGCCTCAGCCGCCGAACTGGTGATGGGCGAAGCAGACGAATGCACACCGGCTGCACTCGTCCGGGGCCTCGGGATGCCCGTCGGGGATCAGACCGGGGTCGACACCATTGATGCGGATGAATGCCTGTTCATGGGCGTCTTCCGCAACAACCAAAGATAACCGCCGGCGCCCTTCTTTTTGGATCCGTAAGGTGTTTCGTTCCGACAATCCTAAGGCTGGTCTGATGACACATAAGAGGTGTAATTATAAGCGCAGTCCAGATCCGCAAATTCCGAGAATGAGAACGTCTCCTTGAGTTTCTGGTGAGGGAGCAGGGAGGGAATATCAAAGGTCGATGATTGCGAATGGCAGTACGCGGTGATCGGCATCATGCTGATCTGGACTTCGACGTTTTCGAAAGTAGTATTGGTGGGGTTCTCCACCTGGAAATCCGCAGAGTAGAAATCCACCGAACCGGTGTTTACCGGAGTAAATGAATCCAGATCGCCACTCATAACCGTGATCGCCGTATTGGTGATACGGGAGGATGTGCAGCCTGCAGCAAGAAGGAATGCCGCAACCACGATCAGGATCCAGTACCGGTTTTTTATCATTTTTGACCTCTGTTGTCACCGGATGATGTATAATCCATTTTACATTCCTTCCCCAAAAAGCAAGCGGCTGGATCGCACCACGCACCGGGTTTGGTGGTTATTGCGGCCGGCGTGCGATGATCAGCTCGATCGTTGACTCATCGGGGAATCGCGCCGATGGCTCCATGGCAAGCAGGCTGTTAGTGAGCCGGGCGCGGAACTCGGCATTCCGTTCCCCGATGATCACGGGATCGATATAGGACGTGCTGAGCTGATAGCCGATGATCTCATCAATAGTAAGGATTTCCCGTACCGGAAACGTAACCGTTTCAAGCTGAGAGAACGGGGACTGCAAAAATACCTCTTCGTGCCGATCGTCATGGTTGTCCGCTTTTTTCTTCAGGCGCCCTGAATAGTCCCAGGCATCACCGAGCATCTCCTGGAGTACCTCTTTTACCGCTCCACCCCAGCCCCTCTTGAGATGTGAGAAGAAACTGTCGTTCCGGCTGATGCAGGCGATCCCCCCTTCGGGTTCAATCAGGGTATCAAGGGTCAAAAGGACCCGGGGGCGATCCATCCAGTGGAACGAGAGCCCCATGATGCAGAGCCGGAGCGGAGGCAGTCCCAGTACACCGAGTGTTGAATCTGCCCCGTCAAGCCATGAGATACCAGTGATATGACCCGATGCTGCCCTCCGGCATCCTTCATTGCGCATCTCCGGATCAGGATCAACAGCATAAACGTGAAAACCCCGCTTTGCAAGAGGAATCGCAACATTGCCGGTACCGCAGCCGAGATCGAGAATTCCGGATGCCGGTGAAAGTGAAAAACGGGAGACAAGTGCATCAAAAACTGCGGCCGGATACCCCTTGCGGTACCTGGCATAGTAACCGGCCTTCCCGCGAAAAAAACTGCTTTTTTTCGGGGCAGACAGGGGATTTCCCGGCGGCGCAGTCACGGCGATACCCCGGTGAAACGGCCTGCGCAGCTTTCTGATATGGTGACCGGCACTCTTAAGTTTTCGAGAACCGTGATGACACGGGCGGAATCTTCAACGGTAAACCCGATCCGGGTACGCCCGGTCTTTAAGCGGGCAACAAAGATCCGGTCGCGCGAGGGCCGGTGAATGTCGAGGGGGAACCATGTCCGCAGGTCACCGGACCCCCAGATCCGCCACCGGCCGTTTGCTAAAGACGGTTCCAGGACCTGGATCTGTTCGATATCCGCAAAGGGGATCTTCCGGCTCCCAGCAAAGGGAAACGAGTACGCTGCAAGTGTGATACGGTCTCCTGTGATGAAAACCAGGCGATCGGCATACTGGATCCAAGACTTTGATGAGGCAGGCGAACTCATACGCAGATCCGTTTTTCCTAGGCAGTCCGGTACCGGGGGAGTAAAAGAAGGTTTTGCATTATTGCAGCACAACACATGAAACCCGCACCCGTGTACAGTATTACTTCACTGCCAGCAAAAAAGCCTGCGAGCAGTACCGCAAAACCGGCCGAGACCGCAACAAAACCCCCCGGAAAATACAGGGCATGTCGTTTCTGGTCGGGATCCAGGTTACGATACATAGACAAGTGAGCATATTTAAACAAACAATAATAATTCGTTCCCCCGGGAAAAGAGCCTTCTTGATATAAGCGGTTATTTCATCTCCTGCGGAGCCGATTCTGTAAGGACAAGCCATGGGAACACCTCCGGCCGGATCCCGGGACGGTACGGAAAAACCGGTTCTTACCGATCCTCCCTTTTATCTGGAGGAATTCGAACAGTCATATCGTTATATTATCGATGAGTACGAGGTCCGGCCCAGAGATATTGCCATTTTTATGCCCTGCGCGGTGAGAAAACCCTACAGCACGAGCCCGAGTCATCAGCTTATCCGGATGATCATCTCTCAGGTTTTCGATGAATCGCAGTACCATATCGTCATCTTTGGCACCTGTGGGATCGTACCGGCCGAGCTCGAGACCATGTACCCGTACGCGCACTACAAGTACATGCTCGGGAAGGTAAGCGATGAGAAGATCAAGGCAGATTTTCTCAGGATAGAAGCCGACCGGGTAGCCGGATACCTGGAAAAGACCCGGCATCTCTACAAATACCGGATTGCCTATTGTATCGGACTCTTCCGTGAAGCCCTTCTCTGGGGATCGGAGAAATCCGGGGTGAAGATCGATCGTATCCTTCCGACAAGGGATCGCATCAACCGGGTAATCGAGGAAGAGGAGTGCCGGTTCCAGGAAGGGAGCCTCTCTATGGACGATTACCTCGGGGAGTTCTGCGATGAACTTCTCCGGTTCCGGAATACACACCCGGATCTGGCAAAAAAAGAATGACCGGATACGCCGCGTAGCGTTTTCCCTTGTACCGGGCCATTTCCTTTTTTAGGAGGGAAGAGACTTTGCAATCAGGTAAAATGCGAACAGTGCAGAGGCAAGGCCGGCAATGGTAAGAACCAGCGCTACGGTAGTGGACAGGGCCATCCCGTTATAGGGAAGCGCTTCCTTGAGGCAGAATAGCAGAAACGCCAGCGCAAGGAACCACCCGTAGGTCTTTTTCCCGATCACGGCCATGCGGATCCCATAAAGGAATATCAGCACATCGATACCTATCAGGATCGGCGTTACCCACGCAGGAAGGGTCATTGAGGTACAGGTGGGTGCCGGCAGGTAATGAGTGTACCGGGCCGATAAAAAAACAGGATTCCCTATTTCACCACAAGCACTTTGCAGGGCGCGGAACGGATGATCTCTTCGGCCACGCTCCCCAGGAGGAGACGTTCCAGCCCCCGCTTCCCCTGAGTGCCAATCACGATCAGATCGATCTTTTTCCGGGTCGCAAACTTGACAACCTCGGGGGCAGGGCGGCCTTCAAGGATCGCGGTCTCAACCTTAAGATCGCCGGCCAGGGAGCGCATCCGGGCAAAAGCCTGCTCAGCCTCGGCCTGGAAAACACGGTAGGTGTCCCCGAGCGGGATATCCCCGGACATGGTTGAGAAGGTTCCGGTATCAATCACGTACACCGCATAGAGTGTTGCCCCGCAGAGGCGGGCAACTTTTATTCCTTCTTCAAGAGCCGCACGATTCTTCTCCGAGCCGTCGGTTGCGATCAGGATACTGCTGAGGAAGTGTTCTGTCATCGGATGTGCCCCATCATATGATATGTCCTACTGTACATTATCCCCTGATACCTCTTGCGGATCGGTATCAGAAGCATTGATCGGGACTGCACCATCCGACTCGTCAATATATTTTTCCCCCCTCATCGCGCAGAGCAGAGCTGCCACAAAGGATATGCCAGCCCCGATATAGAACGAAAGCGCCAGGGAGGGCATAAAAGCCCCGGCAAGCGTTGTCGGGAACCAGACTGCCCCGGTAAGGGTGGCAAGGGTTGCCGGGGCAATTGTCGCAATCAGGGCCGGAGACAGGCCGCCAAGGATCATCTGGACCGGGTTGTACCCGAGGAATGCGGCAAATAGTGCACCGGTCGGGGGAATGGCGCTCATTGAAGGGATGAGCGGGCTTGCATTGGCCGCAGTGAGGGCTCCCGCGAGTGCCGTTGGGAACGCACCCGTAAGTCCCACCACAATGATGGTAAAAAACATCCCCATAGAGAGGACAAAGCCCGAGTTCATCAGCGTTGACATCATCCCGGAAGTAACCCCGCGCTCATCAGGGGGTACGGAATTCATAATCGCTGCGGCATTGGGCGAGGAAAACATGCCGTTTCCTATCCCCATAATCATGAGAGCGATGGCAAAGGGCAGGTAATCGAAGTTGTACGGCAGGATCGCAAGAATCAAAAACGAGATCCCGACCAGTACCATGCCCAGCGTGCTGAGCCACCGGGCCCCGTATTTGTCGGAGAGGCTGCCGGAGAGCGGGCCCATAATAACAAACCCGATAGTGAGCGGCAGCATATAGACCCCGGCCCAGAACGGCGTGGACTCAAAACTGTACCCGTGCAGGGGCAGCCAGATCCCCTGGAGCAGGATGATGAGGATAATCATGACCCCGCCGCGGGCAAGGGCTGACATAAATCCGGCGGCATTCCCGAATGCAAAGTTGCGGATCCGGAAAAGGTCCATCCGGAACATCGGGTCTTCGACCCGGGTCTCGATGATGGGAAATGCAAAGAGCAGCAGGACGCCGCACAGGAGTGCAGCGACAACCCACGGATCTCTCCAGCCCATGGAATCGCTGCCATACGGGAGAAGGGCATAGGTGATACCGACCAAAAAGATCGTCAGGCCTCCGATAAAGGAAAGATTCCCCCAGATATCGATCTTCTGGGAGCGTTTCCCATAGGCCGGCTCCTTGAGCTTGAGGAATGCCCAGATCGTGCCGACGACACCGAACGGCACACTGATCAAAAAGACATACCGCCAATGGAAAACCGCAAGGATGCCGCCGATCAGAAGTCCGACAAACTGCCCCGAGAGTGCCGCCACCTGGTTGAGGCCCAGCGCCTTTCCCCGCTCATCGGGAGGGAAGGCATCCGTGAGGATCGCCGCGCTGTTGGAGAAGATAAACGCCGCACCCACGGCCTGGACGACACGGAAGACGATGAGTTCAATAGCCCCGGCATCGCCGGTATCCGGGGTCAGGAAGAGTAGGATAGAACCTACCGTAAAAATGGCAAACCCGATATTGTAGAGTCTCACCCTCCCGTACATATCCGAAAGCCGCCCGAAACTGAGAAGGAGGGTAGCGGTGACAATCCCGTAGCCCATCAGGATCCAGAGCAGGTACTGGAAGGAAGTGAGCGGGTTGATATTGATTCCGTTAAAAATAGCAGGCAGGGAGATCAGGATGATGCTCCCGTTCACCGCGGCCATGAACATGGCGATCGTTGTATTCGAGAGTGCAATCCACTTGTAATTCGGGTCCCGGGCAACTGCACCCGGTTCACCGGCCGGAAGGGGCGATCCTGACGGGGAGGGCGCTGCTGTATCCACAGATTTTACCTGATCCGGCATATATCCTGAATATTTGGGCGGGCATACCATGAATAAGGTGCACTATGCACATGTGCAGATAGTATCACCGGGTATACTGCTTTATAACGGGAACTCCCCGTTGTCAGGGAGTTTGTGCGGGACCGGATTTTAGAGATAATCACGTAGCGGGTGCAGGCTGCACGGGGCGTTTCACGCCCACTCTGCCGTTTTCGGCGGAAAGGACAAAACCCAGATCTTCAAGGTACTTCCGGCTTTTGCCACTCCCGTGGGTTAAGAGCTCCACCAGGTCATCCTCCTCATCGATATCTGTATGAAGCAGGAATGAGTCAATAACCTCGCAGGAGAGGCCGGCCTCCTGTGCAATCCGGATGTGCTTTAAGAAACTCATGCCGTAATAATCCACATGGAACTTTGCCGGTTCCCGCACAAAGATCGCATTGGTTCCTCCGCCACGCCCGGGCACAATCCCTATGTCGCTTGTGGTAGATGCCACCCGTTTTATTGCCGGACCGGTGGCGAGTGGAAGATCGGCCATGAGGATCAGGACCGGTCCTGCAGCCTGGGAAAGTACCTCATTGAGCGTCCCGCTCAGGTCTTTATCAGCAATAGTGATCTGGACATCCTCGGAATCAAAGAGCTCGGTTGCGACAATCACCGGGCTGCAGTTTGCATCCCTTGCAGCAGCTATAACATCTTCAAGCATTGCACGGGCAAAGGCTTCCCGCTCCTCCGGTGAGAGGATCCCGGAGAGCCGGCTCTTGGGACCGGCCGGTTTGAAGGGAATCAGTGCATGGGGACACATGTGATACGCTCATATGCGGGACGACCAAAAAAAGATACTGATATATCCCGGGCTGGTTCGCCGTTGTACAGATTTTAACATCCTCCACCGGCAAGAGTACAGAATATGGATCCACCTCCCTATTCCAGGGTCAGGCTCCCTGAACGAACGGTTGTTGGAATAGAGCGCCGGACCTGCAATGCGGATTGCAGGAGTCTCGCTGATATCCCGGCCTGCTGGAAAGAGTTTCTCTCTACAAATGCGGCAGCACGCATCCCTCACCGGGTCACCCCGCCGGTGATGTATGCAGTCTATTCCGATTATGCATCCGACTGGACCGGTGAGTATAGCTATCTTCTCGGATGTGGTGTCTCAAAAGCCGGGGTACTCCCTAAAGGCCTCTCTGTCCGCCATATCCCGGCCCAGACCTATGCCTTTTTTCCTGCATGCGGGCAGATGCCGGACGCCGTTGTCGGCATCTGGGGTGGGATCTGGGGAACAGACCTGCCCAGGACCTATACCTGCGATTTTGAAGTGTATGACCGCCGGTTTACGGATAAAAAGACCCCACAGGTGGATATCTACGTAGCAATCCGGGACCCGTAACAAGGGGAGATTTCAGGTGACTTTCGGTTTACCTTCCTTTCGGTAGGATTCCGGGGGGACATGGATCTCAAATCGCGCACCTTTGCCGGGTACTCCCGTCTCAACAATGGTCATGCCGGTGAGGGAGAGCATCTCATGCACCAGAAAAAGTCCCCAGCCGGTATATTTGCCAAATCCGCGCTCGAAGATCCGCTCCTTGTCTGCATCCGGGATACCGGCGCCATTATCCTCGAAAATAACGAGACCGCCTTCGCCTTCCTCCCGGGCAGATATGCGAAGCTCCGTGGCCGTTTTCCCATGGCGGACAACATTGTCCAGCATCTGGGCTACGGCCTTTTCAAGGCCAATGTCGGCCAGGACTGCAGCAGTCCCGCAGTTATCGGTAACCGTGATGCCCTTTACCGTCACGAGATCACCGGCACGGCGGATCACGGAGGAAAGAGGCTGCCAGACCGGCTGCTCGGTCCCAAGAATCTGGTAATCCTTGGCAAACTGGAACTGCCTTCGAATCTTCTCCAGAGCAAACCGCTCTTTTTCAATGTACGATTTCATCTGCGGATCGGTAACCACCATCTCCAGAAGCTCGGTATACCCGCTGACAGCCGTGAGCTGGTTGAGCACATCATGGCGGGTGACGCTCCCTACAAGATTGAGCTTCTTTTCGAGGAACAGTACCTTGTCCTGCACCCGGCGCACTGCCAGAATGTTCTCCACGAGCTGCACAAGGACAGGGTACCAGGCATCCGGCGCCCCGGCCATGACCAGGTACTCTGCGCGATCTGCAACAGCGGACCGGAATACCTCCGGCTCATAGGCTGCCGCAAGGATAATCGCCGGCAGCCCGATTTGGTTCTCCCGCAGGTGGCGGACAAAAACAAGACCATTCTGCCCTTCTTCCTGGACCGCGATCACGACCCCCGGGTTGGTTGAGAGATTCCGGCTGACCGTCACTTCGGGGGACGCTGACGTGATAACGCGATAAGGACCGGCCCCGGAAAGATACTTTTGTAAGGCTGCGCTGCGGTCCGCCTTTGCATCAACGAGAATGATGGGGATCACGATGTATCACGGGATCGCGCTGGAATCCGATAAACAGTCTATTTCGCCGGGATCATATAAAGACCATCCAGCGGAGGAGATCTCCACAGCCACAATGAGAACCTCATCTGCCGGCAGTGTTTAACATGTAAAAAGAGAACCGTACTGGTATGGAGCCCCGGGTGATCACGTACACAAAGAACGTCTTTTTGCCGCTCACCAGCGTCTGCCGGAACCGGTGCGGGTACTGCTCGTTCCGCACCCCGGTTCAGGAAGGATGTGTCATGCTGCCTGAAGAGGTGGAAGCGGTTCTTGCGCAGGGGCAGGCGGCCGGGTGCACCGAGGCGCTCTTTACCTTCGGCGAGCATCCCGAAGAAGAGGAAGGTTTTCGCGCATACCTGGAAAAGACGGGTTACGATACCATCCTCGATTACTGCGAGGCAATGTGCCGGCTTGCTCTCCGGTACGGGATCCTCCCGCACACCAACGCCGGTATCCTCACGTATGACGAGATGAAACGGCTCCGGCCCACAAACGCCAGCATGGGCCTGATGCTTGAGACTACGGCACGGATCCCGGCGCACCAGGGATCGAAAGGAAAGGAACCGGAAGTGCGCCTTGCAATGATGGAAGACGCGGGCCGGCTGAAGATCCCGTTCACCACCGGCCTGCTCCTCGGGATTGGCGAGACTGCGGCCGGCCGCGAGGACTCACTTATTGCAATCCGGGACATCCATAAGAAGTACGGGCATATCCAGGAGATCATCCTCCAGAATTTCTGCCCCAAGAACAATACACCCATGGCTGCGTTCCGGGTGCCGGATACACAGGAGATCTGCAACACGATCCTGATGGCTCGCCGGATCCTGCCAGAGGAGATCTCCATCCAGGTAGCCCCCAATCTCATCGATGCGTCCCGGCTCATTGGTTGCGGGGTCAGTGATCTGGGGGGGATATCCCCGGTAACCATCGATTATGTGAATCCTGAACATCCCTGGCCGGCGTTCAACGACCTCAAAAAGATCGTTGGGGACGCAACACTTCAGGAGCGCCTCTGCATCTATCCACGGTTCATCCGGCCGGGCTGGTACGACCCTGGCCTGCAACCTCTAATAAACAGGCTCAACCAACGTATAAGCAGAGGGAGCAGCCAACCGTGAAGCAGAAAAAACTCCTCTATACCGGCAAGGCCAAATCGGTCTACCATACGGACGAGAAAGGAACACTGATCGTCGAGTTCCGCGACGATATCACCGCATTTGACGGCGGGAAGAAAGACACGCTCAAGAACAAGGGCAGTTACAATGCCGGCGTCTCGGCATTCTTCTTCTCCTACCTGGAAAAGAATGGGGTAAAAACCCATTTCCTGGAGATGCAGGACGAGAGCAGGATGGCGGTCCGCGAACTTTCCATGATCCCTCTTGAAGTGATCGTCAGGAATTATGCGGCGGGTTCGATTGTCAGGAACTACCCCTTCAAGGAGGGGACACCCCTGAAACCTCCGGTGATCGTGATCGATTATAAGGATGACTCCCGGCACGACCCGATGCTCAACGATGAATTGATCGTTGCCTTAAAACTCGCAACACCGGCGGAACTCAAAAAGATCAAGGCGATCGCGCTCAAGATCAATACCCTTCTCTCGGGCCTGCTGGCAAAACAGGGTATCACCCTTGTGGACTTCAAGCTGGAGTTCGGGCGCCAGGGAACAACCATCTATCTCGGCGACGAGATCAGCATGGACTCAATGCGCCTCTGGGACAAAAAGACCGGCGAATCGCTGGACAAGGATGTGTACCGGTTTAACAAGGGCGACGTGATGGCAACCTACAACCGTGTTGCGGCACGGATCACTAAACCACAAAAACCTGCGGCAGCCAAAAAGAAAGCACCGGTATCGAAAAAAACAGTGAAGCGGACGCGGTAAGAACTCCACAACACATAAGATATGTCAAAAGGAATATGCGTATCAATCTTGCGAGGTGATCGGTGATGACTGACGATGCGGAAACTGATGCAGAGATGCTCAAGTGGACCCGGGCGATCGCCCGCAAAAACGGGTGGATCCTCAATCCCGATGAAGATCACCTCAACATCGTGATCCGGGGGCTGGTGCGCAACAAGAAGAGGTTCGGGAGACCCTACTGCCCCTGCCGGTTGCGGAGCGGCGACGAGGAACGCGACCGTGCCATTGAATGTCCCTGTATCTACCACAAAGATGAGATAGCAAAGGACGGGCACTGCCACTGTCTCCTCTATTACAAAAAGCCATAAGACCCCCTTTTTAGTAGACAATACCAGTATGAAAAACACAAACCCGGGCCTTCCCCCCATCGTCGGCAGGGATCCGGAAATCCTTATCCTCGGCAGCTTTCCCAGCCTCATATCGCTTGGAAAAAGCGAGTACTACGGTAATCCCAAAAACCAGTTCTGGAGGATCATAGAGATCCTTTTCGGGATCGACCACGCCCTTTCCTATCCCCTCCGTACACATCTCCTGACAGAGCACCGGATCGCCCTCTGGGATGCCCTTGCTTTCTGCAGGCGGGAAGGAAGCATGGATTCCGCAATCTGCGATCCGGTTGCAAACGACATAACGGGGTTTGTTGCAGCTCACCCGACAATACGATGCATTGCACTCAACGGGAGCACTGCCGGCCGTTATTTTAAGAGCATGAACCCGGACCTGAACGGCCATATTCTTCCTTCAACCAGTCCCGCATATGCCAGCATGTCTTTTGCGGAAAAGACTCTAGAATGGGCGCGCATCTGCATCCGGGATGCTCTATAAAAAAAAGATTGGGCCTGCCCCGCCAATACTTATCTTTCCAGGCGCAGCTTCAGGAAGATGACGTGATAGATCGCATAGAACCCGCAAAGCACGGCAGCAGTATAGCCAAGGACAGCGATCCATATGACCTCTTTTGGCATGGCTACCGGTGAAGCCTGCAGCACCAGCGATGACCCGACGACAAGGGCGGCCACAACAAGGCCGATCATGATCTTGTCGCTTGCCCGGTCCAGCGCCATCTGGAGTTTCTTTAAATCAGTATCAACCACTTCGAGCCGGATTGTCCCTGTCGACAGGCGCTTGAGCATCAGGTTAACGTTCCTTGGCAGATCAAAGGCCGCATCCACAGCCTCAAGAAGCGAGTTGGACGCCCGCTTCATGTAGCCGGCGGAGAGCACGTTCGAATCCGCCAGTTTGCGCAGGTAGGGGGTAATCTCCCCGCCGAAACTGAACTGGGGGTCGAGCCGGACCGCCACATCAAAGACCATGACCAGTGTCTTTAACAGGAGCATCAGGCTCATGGGCACCTTGAGGCTGTAGCGCCGCATCACTTCGGTGAGCTCGTTTATCATCAGGCCGAAATTGAACTGGGCAATCTCATCCCCGCCGCCGAAATCGTGCAGCATGATATACAGGTCGTCACGGAGTGCCTCGCGGCTCTCCTCGGCCACAAAAATCCCAAAGCCCTCGAGCGTCTTTAGGATCATATCGACATCATCAGTGGTCAGGGCAAAAAGGAGGTTGACGAAGAGCTGCTTTTTCTCAGGGCGCAACACCCCGACGATACCGAAGTCCAGAAAGACCAGGTCCCCCATTTCAGAAATGAGAAGGTTGCCGGGATGAGGATCTCCATGGTAAAATCCGTCCTCGAAGATCATCTTCAGGTACGCATTGAAGCCCCGGACCGCAATATCGTGCGGATCACATCCCTGCGCCGTAATCGCTTCAACATTGTCGATCCGCACACCCTTGATAAATTCCATGACGAGAAGACGGGATGAGGAATACTCCCAGTAGATCTTGGGGAAGTGGATACCCGGTACATCCCGGAAGTTGCGTGCCATCCGCTCTGAGTTCCGGCCATCGCGGGTAAAGTCCAGTTCCTTTCGGATCTGGGTGGCAAAGTCCTGGACAAGGCCCGTGGGGTTGTACATCCGGCTCTCCGGGAAGACCGATT
Organism: Methanoregula boonei 6A8; assembly: GCF_000017625.1. Classification (NCBI taxonomy): domain Archaea; kingdom Methanobacteriati; phylum Methanobacteriota; class Methanomicrobia; order Methanomicrobiales; family Methanoregulaceae; genus Methanoregula; species Methanoregula boonei. Next base: position 2,280,020 of record NC_009712.1, read on the forward strand.
CTATCCGTTCTGCCATGGACTGGAGGATGGCAAGATCGGTCTCGATGATCTCGGGGATCCCGGGGCGCTGGACCTTGAGGGCAACCACAGTGCCATCCTTAAGGACTGCACGGTGGACCTGCCCAATCGATGCAGATGCAACCGGCGCCTCGTCGATCTCGGCAAACCAGTCCTCCAGGTTCGGGCAGGACTGGTGGATCACCGCGAGAACTTCAGAGAAGGGCAGGGGTTTTGCATGATCCTGGAGTTTCTTGAGCTGCTCGATGAGCTCCGGGGGGAAGATCTCCGTTCTCGTGCTCATGATCTGGCCGAACTTCACAAAAGTGGGCCCGAGATCCTCAAGGGCTAAGCGTACCCGCTCGTACACCGTAGACTGGTCCGGCTGTTTTTCTTCTGTACCCGGGAGGCGGAAACGGGTCTTTCCCGGGAAGGCTTTCTCCAGTGCAATACCAAAACCGTACTTCCACAGGATATCGACGATCTGCGCATACCGCCGGATACGGGTGACCATGGATACAGTTTGGCAGTGGGGATACTTAACACTGGCTTATCATGAGGCCGGCTGTATGGCTGTCGGATTAAAAGAGAGATCAAAAAAGAGCGGCCGTAGTGGCTATCATGACTACGACGATTTGGAAAAGATCACGATCCGGTTTGTGTTGGTGCCGGACCGGTTGTTCCCAACGCCCCAGATATGCGACGTTTTCGAGAAATTCTGCTGGTTGATGAGGACACCCTCGCACCGGAACCCTGCAGAGATGCCCAGAGGTATCACGTGCTCTTCGAGCCGTACCGTCTTTTTCCGTACCTCGCCTACCTCGAATGCCACATACCCCCCCGGGGCAGTAATCCGGAACAGCTCAAAAAACACGGCACCCATGACCGTTTCCCAGTCAGCAATAGTCCGTGCCATGGTGATCGTATGACCGATGGCATCTTCGTCAAGGCCGCAGAACCAGCACCGGAGCCAGTTGTCCTCCCGGTACTGGACGATATCGAGAAACGGCGGTGAAGTGACGGTAAGCCGGACTGCACCTGAGGGAATCCCCGGTGTTGATCGGGCATCCCCGGTCAAAAACCGGGCATCTGGAGCAACGCGGGAAAGGTTTGCATAATCCTCCAAGGACAGTCCGCCAACAAGGCTCTTTGTCTTGTGCACGATGCGCCGGTGGGTGTCGCGGTACTCCGGTACCTGGTTTCGTTTCCGGTTGATCCGTTCCTGGCTCCTCGGGGAGACCGCCTGGTTGGGAGGAAGGGTGTACACCGAGAAGAACCCGCTCGAATGACCGGTCAGACGGTTGGTAGCCACCATCGCGATCCATCGATCCACGGTATCAGCAGTGCCATCCTCTTTTCGCCCGAGCAGGTACCGACGCAATGCGACGATCTCCCGCTCGGTATCCGGGTGGTAGAACATGGAAAGATCGCGGTCGGCCCGGTCCCCGTCCCGGGGAATTGTTTCGAGCCTTTCGGCCACGTCCCTGACTGTGGGTGGGGTGAACCGGGGCTCGGCAAGAACCCGGGAGAGCGGGTTTGCATCGTTTGCAATAACCTTTCGGCCACGGAGCCCCGCTTCAATCGCGGTTGTCCCCCTCCCACTGAAAGGATCATATATAATATCGCATTTCCTGGTGAGCAGATCAATAAAAAAACCGGGCAACTGGGGCTTGAAGCAGGCCCGGTACGAGATCTCATGCAGAGAGCTGGCCTGACGCTGGCGCGATGTCCAGAACTCGCCGGTATACTGACGAATGTGGAGCGGGCCGGCGCACTCTTCCTCGCACACCGGATCTCCTGACGGTCCGCGGAATCCTGCAAGGTATGTGTGGAACGCAGGGGGGCTGCTGTTTTTGGACCGTCCGCTCATCGCAATCACTTCCGCTGCATACCGGTGGGGGGGATAATCGTATATCTCCTGTGCTTCCTGTACGAAAGAGGGAAAAAACCTGTGCAGTCCTCACATGCGGTCAGGCTAAGGAGAGATCCTCATCAAAATAGTGCTCTTCGATTCCTTTGAGGGGCAGCTTGCGTATGTAATCATAGGACCGGGCAATAATCTGTGCCAGCTGCTCGGCATTCGGGTGGCCGGCAACCCACTTCTCGATCTCGGTCACGCTCGGAAAGTGATCGGTGTACTTATAGTAACCGGAATTTTCTTCCACGCAAGAATATCCGGTATATTGTTATTAAAATATTATGGATTTGACTTCACCGGGTTTTCCAAAAAGAGACAGACCTCACCAGAATACGGTAAGGGGGCATGCAGGCCGGGCTTTTTTTTTTTAAACCCGGACAGCGTTACGTTAGCTTTTTCCGGAACCAATACCCCTTCCCGCACAAGCACAGGGCCGGGGCGATCTTTTTTGCGATCGAGAGGTCCGACCATTTTTTTTAAAGGACCACACAATGGGGGAGGGGGGCTACCTCCGATCCCGCTGTAAGATTGGTCGCCCCGACCAATTCCGGAATTGATCGGTCCGGCTCATTTCAGAAGCGATCGGACCGATCACTCCGCTTTACCTGAACTTCCAGTAGAAGCACATGTGGAGATACTGGAAGAAAAGAGGTCGCCCCGACCGATTTTGAAATCGATCGGTCCGATCAATTTTGTTGAGGAGGGGTTCGTGGGAGGAGGGGGGTGACCAATTTTTTTTGCGCTGGGGGGGCGATCATGTCCCGGAATTGCCAGCTCGCGATCCGATCTTTTTTTAAGATCATCAGGGTTCGCGAAGGTTTTTGAAGACCGGAGCCCCGGGTATCACAAAAAAGGGTACCGAAGAGATCAGGTGTGGGTAAAGTAGGCCCGGACACCGCTCTCTGTCACGGCATCGATTCGTGCAAAGGCAATCCGTTCGAACTGCACAACCTTCCCGACCTCGGTTGTTACTGCGGGTTCGCAGGCGCCCTTCATTTCCCCATCCTGCGTGAGGAGGGTGCAGGGTACAAAAGACTGTGCCGGCAGCCACTGGATGATCCGGGCCTTTGCAGCACGGGCATCGGCTAGCGAGTCCCCGCCATACGAGAATGAGGGCGTCTCGCCATCCCATGTAATATTCACGTTGAAGAGGTCTTTTAACCGTAACATCGTTATCTCGCGTTTTGGTTCGTACTTGCGAGGAACTAATTTTCTATCGTTTAACGAAGATGATAATGAACCTTCAAGTTTTGGTAGGTTGTCAGAGTGAACTGATTCCTTTTTCTCATTTATTGAAGTGATCGGCGAAACATTTTCAGAAGATATTTTGGCTTGAGGTGACTCATAGTCGCCTCCTTGGGAGATGTCATTGAGCGAGGAAACAATCACAGAAAATATTTCGGCACGCGGGATGAGGACGGTACCGGTAAATTCAAGGGTACGTGTTCCTTTCTCTTCGTGCCCCGGGTGGAGCATGGCGTGGGCTGTGTGGGCCGATGCCCCCGCGATCTTTGCCTCAAGCGGGTCCGGGACAAAGAAGTACCGGTTTGCCACCGGGTCAACGATTTTTTTGTTCTCTGCGTACAGGTTGTCCCACGAAAACGAGATATCCACGTCGCCGATCCCAATAGCGATCATCGCATTCTTGACGGCATCGGGGCTGATACCCCGCCGGGCAAGGGCACGGAGCGTACCAAGGTGGATGTCGTCCCAGCCGGTATACTTCCCTTCATCGATCCCCGCATGCATCTGAGAGGTCGAGAGCACCACGCCCTCGATACCCATCCGGCCATAGTGCCGGTACACCGGGACTTTCCAGCCAAAATGGTCGTAGATGTAGCGCTGGCGTCTTGTGTTTGCGATGTGGTCTTTTCCCCGGATCACGTGCGTCACACCGAGCAGGTGGTCGTCGGCAACAACCGAGAAGTTCATCAGCGGGTAGACCCGGGCGTCCCCGATTTTGGGGTGGAGCGGGGCATCAAGGATCCGGAAGATCGGGTAGTCCCGCATTGCCGGGTCGGGGTTCAAAAGATCCGTCTTGACCCGGACCGAGGCTTCGCCCTCCTTAAATCCACCATTCAGCATCTTTTCCCAGAGCAAAAGCGCCGTCTCAACCGGCTGGTCGCGGCAGGGGCAGGCCTTTTTCGCATCTTTTAGCGCCTTGAAATGCTCGTTCTCGCAGGTGCAGACATACGCCCCGCCCCGTTCAATGAGCTGTTTGCAGAGATCGTAATAGATGGGGAAGCGCTCGCTCTGGGTGACCGTCTCGGTGATCCCAAGACCCATCCACGCGATATCCTCCTTTACCATATCGTAGGCTTCGGGGTCAACGCGCTTGGGGTCCGTGTCTTCGATGCGGAGGATGTACCGGCCGCCGTACTGCTTCACGTAGGCGTCATTGAGCGCCGCTGCCCGGGCATGGCCGATATGGAGCGGACCGGAGGGGTTGGGAGCAAACCGCATGACCACGCCGTGTTCTGCGCCTTCAAGATCGGGGAGTACCTTTTTCTTCTCGTGCTTCTCGTGAAGTGCGGCAAACATTTCCGGAGAGAGAGACTGGAGTTTTGTCACCCGCTCTTCGGGAGAGAGGGCCGCGACATCCGCGATCGCGTCTTTTGCCGCTGCGGATACTTCCTTTGCCTGTTTGCGCAGTTCGGGATGTGCACCCATCACCATACCGATAACCGCCCCGGCCTGCGGTACGCCACCGTGCCTGACCGCGTTCTGGAGTGCACACAGGAAAAGCGCGGCCTTTATCTCGTCCCCGGCCATCCTAGAAGCTCCGGGTCACAAAGAATTCGCCGACGTCCATGATGAGCTGGCGTTCCTTTGTCGGGGGGAGCACCATAAGCAGCCGGTTGCTGTCCGCCACAAGATCCGCCGCCTTCTTTTTGACTGCATCGATAACGCCCGCATCGGTCAGTTCCTGTATTGCGGCCTTAATATCGGCCGGTGAAAGCTCGTGCCGGTATTTCAGGAGATCCACGCCTTTTTGCCGGGCGATGATCATAACCAACGTCTGCTTGCCCTCGCGGAGATCGGAGCCCTGATCCTTGCCGCTCTTCTCCGTGGGGGTGAGAAGGTCGATGAGGTCGTCCTGAATCTGGAACGCGATGCCGGTGTTGAGCCCGAACTGGTACAGGGCCCTGATCTGCTCCGGGTTTCCTCCCGCAAGGGTACCGCCGATGGCTGCCGCTGCCGCGTAGAGCACGCCGGTCTTTTTTGCAACCATTGCCATGTATTCCTCCTCGGTCACATCGGCCCGGTGCTCAAAGGACATGTCCTGGTGCTGGCCTTCGCAGATATCGGCGCAGGCGCGGGCAAGCAGGGCAACCGCCTGTACCTTGGGGCCTTCGTCCGCCTTTGACTGGCAGATGAACTCGAAGGCCCGGGCGTACAGGACATCCCCGGCAAGGATGCCGGTGGGCATGTCCCACTTGGTGTGGACCGTGGGCACCCCCCGCCGGAGCGAGTCCCCGTCCATGATATCGTCATGGATCAGGGTGAAGGTGTGGGTAACTTCGAGCGCCAGTGCCGCCGGCATGACATCCTTTGAACTGCCGTGCCGGATGGCATCTGCCGAGAGCATGACAACTGCCGGGCGCAGCCTCTTTCCCCCCGCGGAAAGGAGGTGGGCCGATGCCCGGTCGAGCTCCCCACCGGCATGAGTGAAGTTCTTCTCGATCATGCCATCGATCTGCTGTGCAACCGATTTTAAGTAGGCGGATAGGTCGGACATGTCTGCTTCCATCTCTAGTTCAGTTTGAGCCGCTGGCCGTTTGACATGATATGGACGTCATTGCCCAACACATAGCCAAGATCCTTGGTGAACTCCGCATACGAGCCGGTCATCCTTATGTTCCCGTGGGCCGGGATGATGTGCTGCGGGTTTAAGAGGCTGACAAACTCGTAGTGGTCCTCACGGTACGCGTGACCACTCACGTGAAGGTCAGGGAAGAGCCGGGCGCCGGCCATCTTTAAGTGCGCCTCGACCATGTACCGCTGCCCGAAATTCATGGGGTTAGGGATCACGTTTGCCGAGAAGAGGATCTTGTCGCCCTTGGTGATCTGATACGGCGTATCCCCGAGGGCAAGCCGGGTCAGGATAGAGCCCGGTTCCCCCTGATGGCCGGTGATGATGGGGAGGAACTTGCCCTTGCCTTCCTTCATTATCCGGCGCAGGGTCCGGTCTACCGTCCTGCGGTTCCCGAAGATACCCGTATCCTGCGGGAGCGAGACCATCTTCATCTGTTCGGCAGTGACCGCGTACTTTTCCATGGAACGGCCCAGAAGCACCGGTTTTCTCCCGATCTCGTGTGCGCACTCCGCAATGGTCTTGACACGTGCGATATGCGAGGAGAACGTAGAGACAATTAACGAGCTCTTGTCGTCCTCGTAACTGGTAATGACATCCCGCACCAGGTCGCGTGCGATCCGTTCGCTCGGGCACCGGCCGGGCCGGTCGACATACGTGCTCTCTACGATGAGGGCAAGCACGCCTTCCTTTCCGATCTGGCGGAGCCGGGCAAAGTCCGGGGGTTCGCCGATGACCGGTGTCCGGTCAAGTTTGAAATCGCAGGCATAGACGATCGCACCGTGAGGGGTGTGGAGCACCGGTGTCACGGTATCGATAATCGAGTGCTGGGCCCGTACGAATTCGAGCACAAGATGCTGCGAGATCGTGTACCGCTGCCCGGGTTTGAGTGCGAAGAGCTTGTTGTTAACCCCGAACTTCTGTTCACCGGAGATCTGCTGCCGGATCAGTTCCGTCGCATACGGCGCGGCGATGATAGGCGCATTGTACCTGTGCGCAAGCTTCGGGATCGCCCCAATGTGGTCGAGGTGCCCGTGGGAACAGACAATCGCTTTTACGGTCCCTTCAACCGAGTTCATCATGGTGTCGTCTGGTATCGCCCCGATCTTGATCAGATCCAGGGAGTGCATATTCTCAAGCTCCGCATCCTCGTGGATCATGACCTGGTCCAAGCGGAGCCCCATGTCAAAAATGACAATCTCTTTGCCGCAGCGGACGGCGGTCATATTCCGCCCGACCTCGTCGTATCCGCCCACTGCAATAATTTCTATATCCATGTTTTTCTCCTGTGTATGTAGAACTCGCAAAGGTCTTTTTTAACCTTCGTGATGTTGTTGTTGTCGTCAGTCAGGGTCCTCCTGCATTACGCAGGATTACCATCATCCATCATCTGCCGTGTCCTGCCCGTAATAAAGAGCCGTGCCCGGCGCATGTCCCGGATCCGTGCGGCGCCGCACAGGAACATCGAGGCCACCAGTTCGCGATGTATCGTTTCGACTCTCGCGGCAAGTGCTTCGTCACTTTCCAGTGCCGGTTTTAAGAGCGGGAGTGCCATACCGCAGAGATCTGCCCCGAGGGCCAGGCACTTTGCCATGTCGATGCCACTCCGGATACCCCCCGACGCGATCACCGGGCTGCCGGTTCCTGCCACCTCGGCAAGGCTTACCACCGTGGGAATGCCCCAGCCGGCAAAATCCTCGCCCAGGGTTTTGAGGGCCCGGCCCTGTGCATCCTTCCGGTCCGCCCGGAAGCTCTCAACTGCCGCCCAGGATGTCCCGCCCCAGCCGCCGATATCGATCGCCGCCGCCCCCGCGCTCCAGCACAATCGGGCGACCTCCCGCGAGATCCCGCACCCGGTCTCTTTTACAATCACCGGGATCTTCGTCTCCGCACAGAGGTCGGCAATCGCGGCTATGCAGCCGGTTGCGCTGAGATCGCCCTCCGGCTGGATAGCCTCCTGGAGGAAGTTGAGATGGATCGCGATCGCGTTTGCGCCGATCATCTCAATGGCCTGCCCGGCCCATGCCGCCCCGTGCTCGCGGAGCTGCACAGCGCCAAGGTTTGCCACGAGAAACGCATGGGGAGCCTCATCGCGGACCACCGAGAAGGTATCTGCAAGGGCGGGATTTTCGAGAGCCGCCCGCTGGGAGCCCACGCCCATGCCAAGGCCGAAGCGCTCGGCAATCCGGGCAAGTCGCGCATTTGCATCTTTTGTCCCGGGATGGCCACCGGTCATGGCCGAGACAAAGAGCGGAGAGGAGAGGGTGTGGCCCAGAAACCGGGTAGACAGATCGATGGAACGCATGTCGCATTCCGGCAGCGCATGGTGAACGAGCCTGACATCGCCAAAACCAGCATCGCCCGATTCGACCTCCTCTTCTGCGCAGATGCGCAGGTGGTCGAGCTTGCGCGACGATGTGAACCGTTTCTTATTATAGGCCATTTCCCTTATCCCTCTCTCACGGTGGTCCCGCCATGGTCCTTCCTTGCAAGGAAATCACCAAGACGCGAGACCGAAAAGATACCAGACTCGGTGCCTGCAGCAGCAAGCCCGAGCAGTTCGTCAATTTTCCCTTTCATTCCACCGGTTACATCGGTATGTGACGAGCTGCCGATCTGGAGGGTGTGCACGGTCTGCGGGGTAATTTCCCGGACCACGCGCCCTCCATCCAGCACTCCCGGTACATCGGTGGCGAGCCCTACGCGGGTACACTTCAGTGCAACCGCGAGATACCGCACGAGCTGGTCGCCCGAGACAATGCAGGCTCCGCGTGAAAGGTCCATCACCACGTCGCCGTGGATCACCGGAACCATCCCAAGAGAGAGCATCGTTTCCAGGTTTTTTGTCTCGAACGTAAGGAGCCGCCCTTTATCGGCGATACCTGCATGAAGCGGGTGGACGCCGAGGGCCTGTATGCCAGCGCCCCGAAGCGCTGCAACAACCTCCGTGTTCAGTGAGCTGACCGCGTCGTGCGTAATCCCGATCCCTTCCGTGTAGCCGGGCGTGGCACCGCGATCCAGCTGGTATTTCCGGGCCTCAGGGTGCCCGCAGGAGCCGGCGCCGTGGACCACGACGATCTGCGCTGCGGGCGCCCCCGCAATGGCTGCCGCAACGTCGGCAAGCGCAGCCTTGTTGACCTGACAGTCGGCACCCTTGTCCGTGATCACGCTGCCGCCCAGCTTGAGGATGATGCGCTCAGACATTCTTCTCCTTCCGCGCTCCCTCGGTATCGAGCCCGGTCACGATCGCCCGTGCATCGCAGGACTGGATTGCCTGCGCCACCCGGTGCCGGACCGGCTTTGCGCAGAGAGCCACCATGCAGCCCCCGCCACCGGCCCCGGTGATCTTTGCACCGAATGCCCCGGCAGACCGGGAGGCAAGCACGAGCCGGGAGAGCTGCGGATGCCCGACGCCCATAGCTTCGAGAAGCGCGTGGTTCATGTTCATGTATCGTCCCAGTTCCTTGGGGTTGCTTAAATGGTGGATAGCGGCAAGGCCCACGCCCTCGATCGCGTCCAGGATCGGGTCCACGATCCCGGGGTTTGTCTTCTTTAGTTCTGCCACCTGCTCTACCATCTTTGCTGTGCTGTGCGAAACAAGGGAATCGCCAATCACCAGGTGCATGTTCTGGGGGGGAAGGCGCCTGCGGGAGCTGCCGGTGATAAGCACGATGCCTCCATAGGTGGAGACCGTGGTATCCGTGGGGCTCGCCCGTCCCTTCTGGACCGTCTTTTCGATCTCAAATGCCATGTTTGCGATATCTTCCCTGCTTTTATTGAGGGCAAACTCGTCATTTATGGCCGATAGCGTCGCGACCGTGACCGCCGCAGACGATCCCAGGCCTGATGAACTGGGGATCTGGGAGTTAATGTACACGCTCCCGACTACGCCCATTGCCTCAAAACATCCGTCGATATAGGGAGATTTTGCCCGGGCCGGGCGTTTGGATTTCCGTACTGTCACAAAGACCCGGGGCTTGATAGCCATAGCAATGCCGGGCTTTCCGTACACTACTGCATGCTCGCCGAACAGAAATACCTTGCCCGGCGCACTCCACGTTGCCAACCTACATCACCGCAATGGCCGCGTACCCTACAACCTGGTTCCGGTCGTTGGTTACATCCCCGCTCGTCGCGTACCGGATCAGCTCGCCCCTGCCTGCCCCCATGCACTGGCAGACAGCAACCATTGCGCTGATCGGGCCGTACCCGCAGGCAGTCACACGTTTCTCCCGGATCCGCCGGTAGAATTCCTTTATATCGAGCCGGGCAAGCGGCTCGATCGCGTACAGGTCACCGGTCTTTGCCTGCGCTTCGGGCACGTAGTGCGAGAAGTCGCTTGAGGCAACAACCCGGATCTCCTTTTTTGTCAGCCGTTGTGCTGCCACGATCTTCTCCGCGACCGCGGCCGCATGGGCAGGATCCTGTTCCCCCATCATGATCGGGACCACCCGTGCCCGGGGGAACCGGTGCCGGATAAAAGGCAGCTGCACCTCAATCGAATGCTCCTCTTCGTGGGAGGGTTCATCGACCGGAATGTCGAGCGCATCAATAAATTCCGCATCGATCTCGACAAGTCCGAGAGGAGTCTCCCACGGGATTGCAGAAGCGCTGGTCAGGTACCCGTGATGGGATGGGCCGATCACCACAAAGGTACCGGAAAACCCAGGATCTATACGGGAAAACGCGTACGCCGCAATCTGCCCGGAATAGATGTAGCCGGCATGCGGGCTGACAATCCCGAGAGCCGGTTCGCCCGGAGCGGTCCGGGAAAAAAACCCTTCCAGAATCTGGGTTAAGTGGGCGGAGTCCCGGGGATAGAACATGCCACACACGGCGCATGAACGCGTCTTCATCGGATCAACCCTCTGGTCGTCCTGTTATATGTAACGATCGATCCAAAAAGAGGATCGAGGGGATCCTTATTAGATCTCGGTTTCGAAATCTTCCTGGGTCAGGCTCGTGGCAATACCCCGGATGCGCAGCATCTCGCGGGTGAGGAGGAAGTAGATCATCGAGAGCGCCTTCCTGCCCTTGTTGTTGGTGGGGATCACAAGGTCCACGAACTTGGTCATGTTATTGGTGTCGCAAAGCGCCACGACCGGGATGCCGCACTGGACGGCCTCGTTGATAACCTGGGCATCGCCAATCGGGTCGGTAACGACAATAACCTTGGGCTCGATGTAGCCGTCAAGGACAGGGTTGGTCAGGAGGCCCGGGATGAACCGGCCGGTGGCAGACATCGCGCCGATGGTATCGGCAAACTTCTTGGCCGGGTACTGGCCATACTGCCGGGAGGTGACAACAAGGATCTCGGGTGCCTCGTACTGGGTTAAGAACTTTGCAACAGTCTTGATCCGGGCATCTGTCTCGCGGATGTCCAGAATATAAAGCCCATCTCCGCGGACGCGGTAGATGAACTTCTTCATGTCCTCACTTTTCTGCTGGGTGCCGATGTGGACACCGGCTGCCAGGTACTCCTCGACAGGGATGAGCGGTTCTTTTAATTCTATTTCCATCTCGTTGACTTGGGTCATAGTTGTTCCTCTATGCGGATGAGTTCGTTGAGTTTTGCGATGCGTTCGCCGCCAACCACGCCGCATTTTAAGAAAACGCAGGAGAACGCGGTGGCGAGGTGCGCAATGGTGGTATCCGTGGTCTCACCGGACCGGTGACTCATCACCGTGTCCAGACCATGGGTGTGGGCGAGGCTGACAGCCTCGAAGGTGTCGGTAAGCGTCCCGACCTGGTTTGGCTTGATGAGAACGCAGTTTGCACTGCCCGTCTCGATGCCCTGTTCTATACGGTCGACCTGGGTAACAAAGAGGTCATCCCCGCACACCAGGCACCGGTCGCCGACCTGGCCATTGAGCTCGGCAAACGCGTCAAAGTCATCCTCGTGGAGAGGGTCTTCGACATAGACAAGGTTGTATTTGTCGACAAGCTCGGCGATGTAGGCGATCTGGTCCTCGGTCGAGCGGACGCGGTCCCGGTACTTGTAGCCGGTGCCGTTCCACATCTGGCTTGATGCAACATCAATACCCATATCGACTGAGACATTCATCTCGTCTTCCACCAGTCCGGTTGCCTCGGCAATGAGCTCAAATGCAAGGGCATCGTCGATCTGCGGTGCCCATGCACCCTCATCACCCTTGCCGGCGGCAATCCCCCTCTTCTTTAAGAGGTCTTTTACGGTCTTGTGGACGGCGGCGTTGGCAAAAACCGCTTCTTCTGCGTCGGTTGCTCCGCCCGGGACCACCAGGAACTCCTGGATCTCGGTGGCATTTGTGGCATGAGCCCCGCCGCCAATCACGTTCCCCAGAGGAAGCGGCATCTCGCGCACGAACGCTCCACCCAGGTACCGGAAGAGCGGGAGCCCCAGTGCTGATGCTGCTGCCTTGGCATTGGCAAGGGAGAGGGCAACAGCCACATTTGCCCCAATCCCGGAGAAGTTCGGCGTTCCATCGATATCGCGGAGCTGGTCGTCAAACCCTTCCTGGTCTGCCGCATCCATCCCAATGAGCGCCGGGATCAGGTTCTGGACGGCATTCTCGATTGCATCCTGAGGGGGGAGGACCTTTGCCTCCGCCGCCCCGGTGCTGGCCCCGCTCGGGGCTGCCGCCCGGCCAAACCCGCCTGAGGTGGTGATCTCTGCCTCGATCGTCGGGTTGCCCCGGCTGTCGATGATTGTCCGCAGCTCGATTGCCTCAATGATCGTCATAACTCCACGCCTCTCATCTTCGCTTTACGGTAATGGGGATAATGTCTGCGTTAAATTCCTCGATAGCGATCTCCAGGGGATCGATCCGGGAAGTAGAGATAAGTAAGGGAGCACCCATTGAGATCTGCAGAGCCCTTGCTCCAATGATCCGCGCCCGTTCATACCGGGTGTAAACCTGCGTCGGCATTCCTTGTCCTCGAAAATAATTCCATAATCTGCTGTACTTTATTAAAATGGGGTCGCTGAGATTCGAACTCAGGTCACTGCGTCCCGAACGCAATAGGATAGTCCAGGCTACCCCACGACCCCTTTTGTCATCTTACTGGTACGGGTTGAGCTCATCAATGATCTCTTTGTGGGTCAGAAGCATGCGCCGGCAGCAGTATCGGGTGATACCGAGATCGTCGAGGATCTTTTTGGGATCCTCGCCTTTCTCCCGCCGTGCCTTATACTCTTCCCACGCCGGGGAAATTACTTTCCCACAGGTGAAACATCGTACGGGTATCAAGATTTTCGACCTCTCATATATCTTTGGATTTAACGATAAGACTTTTGGAACTTCTTGCGTGCGCCACGCCCGTGGGGCTTCTTGGTCTCTTTCTGACGTGAGTCGTTGACAAGGAGCGTCCGGTCGTAGGCAAGGTACACGTCCTTGATCGCGGGATCGTTGGTCCACTCAAGGATCGCACGGGCAAGCGCGGTGCGCACTGCCTCGGCCTGTCCCATGACCCCGCCGCCGGAAACGTCAATGGTCACGTCAATTCCGCTGCTCGCGCCGGGGACAAGGAGGAGGGGCTCGGCGATCTTCATCCGGGTGGTCTCGGTGCCGTACTGCTCGAGGGGCACGGAGTTGACCCGTATCACACCCTTGCCGGCCTTGATGGTGGCCCGGGCGATTGCTGTTTTTCGTTTTCCGCTGGTGTTAATGATCTTTGCCATGGTGACCACCTTCAGAATTTGGACCCGAGTGCCGTGCAGACCGCTGCAAGCGTGACAAACTGGGGGTTATTGAGCCGGTCCATGTGGACGTTCTCGATGACTTCCAGCTCCGCACCGGCAAACTGCACCGGGACGCCAACGTAGCACTTGATACGCTTGAACGCGTCAATGCCTCGGGGGCGCTTGTATGGGAGCATGCCACGGATCGTGCGCTTGGCCACATGATCCGGCCGCCGGGGGAAGTACGGACCCCAGTCGGTTGACCCGCGCTCGCGCTTGTGGTAATAGTTGCCCAGCACCCGTGCACGGCTGCCGGAGATTATGACCTTTTCGATGTTCACAATCGCGATCTCTTCGCCAGCGAGGGCACGCCGGGCGACCGTGCTTGCAAGCCGTCCCAGGATGAGCCCGTCCCCGTTGATTACGGTAACCATACTTTGTTCACCTCAGGATCCGGACACCGCTACCCTTGGGGTTGTCCTTTAACAGCTGTTCGATGGTCATGCACTGCCCTTTCGCATCCCGGATCTTGCTTGTGGCCGATTCCGAGAAGTTCAGCGCGGCAATCCTGACGGACTGATCCAGTACACCGCTGCCCAGCACTTTGCCCGGGACGATGATAGTCTCGCCTTTCTGGGCATAGCGGTTGATCTTGGACAGGTTGACCTCCGCATAGTTCCGGTTGGGGGTCTCCAGTCTTCCGGCAATTTCACGCCAGATCTTTGCCTCATTCTCCCTGGATGTGTTCTTTAAGAGCAGAATAAGGTTGGTAAGACGGGGGTTCGTCTTTTCCACGGTTCTTGTCATTTCTTCTCCTCCCCTGAAATTTCGCTTGTCTGTTTCTCCAGCTCTTCTGCCTGCGCTTTGACAAAGCCAAGCGCCTGGACCATAATCTCTTTTACGGGCAGCGATCCGTCACTTTCGACCGAGAAAATATACCGGTCGGGTTCTGCGGAAATCCGGATTGCCGGTTCCTCCCCGATACCGCTTGCCAGGCAGGCCCGTTCGCAGAGCTTGCACATGGAGCAGTCGGGAAGCCTGCCCTCGATGACCTCGACTTTCTTTCCCTTAAGTGCAAGGATAGTGCGGGGGCATTCGTCCACGCACATCCCGCATGCATCGCAGGTGGGGCTGATCGTGATGACCGGGTAGTTCTTGTACCCGCACACGAGGGTCGGCTGCCACTTTGCGTGCACTTTGCCCTTGTTGAGGACGGCACGCGCTTCGATGACCAGTTTCTGTCCCTTGATGAGTTTTACGATGGGGATGTTGTCACTGACCGGCGCAGCCTGAGGATCCTGCGGGATAAGGTCGCTTGAGGTGACCAGCTTGGGGCCCTCAACGCTGAGCGTATAGGTGACCGTGCAGGATGGGCAGCCCGCCCCTCCGCACGAACAGTCTCCTTGAGTCGAATAACTGGTAAGATCGGTCCTTATAGGAATGAGCCCGAGGCGATGCGCCAACATTTCGTCGAAGAGTGCGCTCGTGTTATCGTAGATGCGCACGTCCTCTATGGCAAGGGTCGGCACTTCGCCGATCATTGCCCGCCGAAACGAGTTTGCAAAGCCGGGCTGCGCTCCTGAGAGCGTGAAGCGTGCAACGGTGTCGTCCAGACTCGCGAATTCGATCTCCATCACACTCTCCTTCCCCGCCGGCCGCCCTTGGGGCGGCAGGAGTCATGCGGGACCGGCGTGACGTCTTCAATCCGTCCGATGCGCATGCCCGCGCGGGCAAGGGCACGGATGGCTGCCTGAGCACCGGGGCCGGGGCTGCGCTGCTTACCCTGGCCGGGGGCACGTACCTTCACATGGACACCAACGATGCCCTTTTCACGTGCAATGGCTGCAACGTTTGCCGCCATCTGCATGGCCGCGTAGGGGGAGCTCTCGTTCCTGTCCTGCTTGACAACCATGCCACCGCTCGACTTGGTGACCGTCTCTGCTCCGGAGAGATCGGTAACGGTGATGATCGTGTTGTTAAAGGAGGCAAAGATGTGTGCAATGCCCCACTTTTCCTTGTCGTTTGCCGCCATCTTAGTTCACCCCTGCACCTGTGGGCCTGGTGATCCGGGTCCGCTCTGCATGGCTCGCATCAACAAACGGGGATTTTCCGGCATAGGAGATGGTGGTCTCTTCACCACGGGTAACGAGATACCCCGGAACGGTGACCCGCCGGCCGCCAATTGCGATATGGCCGTGAGTGACGAGCTGGCGTGCCTGCTTGGGTGAGCGGGCCAGGCCCTTGCGGTAAACAAGGGTCTGGAGTCGGCGCTCGAGCTGGGCCGGAACCTTGAGCGCGAGGACATTATCGATGTCCGCGTCGGGACCAAGGAGACCTGCACGCTGCATGTGGCTGATGAGCTCGGATTTCTTTGCCTCAAAGACCGTCTGGTTGGTAGCGCTCGACATGAGGGCGAGCAGCTCACGGGCGGCCTTGCGGTATTTCCTCAGGTGACTCTGCGCTTTCCAGACCTCGCGCTTGTTGCGCAGGCCGTACTCGATAACGAGCCGGGTCTCTTCCTCGATCCGGGTCTTCTCGAACGGGCGCTTGGGTGTCTGGTAGGACTTATGGTTCTTGCCCGGGTATCCCATGGCTTACTGGCCTCCTTCCTTCTTCTTGCTGACACCGACAGTCGTGCCGGTCCTGCCGGTCGACTTGGTGCGCTGCCCGCGGACCTTCTGGCCGGTTTCGTGCCGGATGCCCTTGTAGCAGCGGATCTTCCGCATCATGTTGATGTCTTCATCGCGGGCGAGCGCGACATCGCCACCGATGAGATGCTTGTTCTCACCAGTGTAGAGGTCTTTTGGCCGGTTTGCCATCCACATCGGGATGCTCGTAGCGTACTTCTCTACCGCGGCGCGGATCCGGTTCACGGATTCCTCGTCAAGGAGACCGAGCTTTGCATACTCGTCAACCTTGGCCATCCGGGAGATGACCGTGGAGGTATGCCTGCCGATACCCTTGATACCGGTCAGCGCAACCCGCACCGACTTCGTGCCGTCCAGATCGGTCGTGCCAATCCGGACATAATATCGTATCTCTTCTTCCTGAGCCATCCAATCCCCTCGATTTTGAGATTGTCTCTTTGAAGCGCTGAGGGAGGGATTTGAACCCTCGAGTCCTTTTGGGACACAGGTTTAGCAAACCTGCGCCATACCAGGCTTGGCTACCTCAACAGAGGAATCTCGCATCTTCTCAGACACTCGCAACGGATAACCCGCTGCTCCATGAATGGTGCTTTATACTATGGTAGGGGTGGGGTAATAAGCGTTGTGGGAGGGACGCCGCCCACAGGATCCTGTCGATACCAGGAGAGAAGGTTCCTGAATTCGCATTAGATGGTTCACTTAGTATGTTATCTAAGGGGGTTGATTGGTTTTCCTATAGTATTATAACAGTATGTGGCGGGTAGGGGAAATATCCGTACTCTTACATTGAGGACTCCGATAGCCGGGGAGAGCGATCGCTCATCCTTTGTATTCTGAATGAGGGGGTCAGATAGGGGAATTCTGTTTTCCTAAAAAATCCCCCAAAAAAATCTTCGCCGTAATTTTTCCCGACTATGCACTGCCTGTGATTAGCAAAAACAGTTTTGGATCGTGTGACCCCACTCAGTGTAATCCGGTTTAAAATGCAGGATAGCATTTTTTTCAGAGGTAAAATTACCCGATTTTCGGGAAAAATTCCCAAATGCTGGTGCAGGGGGTCACATAAGTACATTTTGTTTATCACTCCTGGAGCGACGTTCCCCTCTCACGCACAATTCTTATTACTGCACCATCACTGTCTTAGATGATCATCCATGGAACGTCCCGCACTGCTGATCATCGATATGCAGAACGATTTTGTCCGGGAAGGGGCGCCGCTCCGGGTAGCCCAGGCAAAGAGCGTCATCCCGAAGATCCTGGAGGTGCTCGAAGCATTCCGGGCAAAGAACCTCCCAGTCTTCCATATCCTGCGAATCCACCGTAGCGACGGGTCCGATGTTGAGATCACGAGAATTGAGATCTTTTCCCGGCACCCGTTTGCCGTTGCAGGATCGGAGGGTGCCCGGGAGATCACGGAGCTTACACCCCGGCCGGGCGAGCACGTGATCGGGAAAGTGAGGATGAGCGCGTTTATCGGTACCGAACTCGGCCTCATGCTCCAGACGCTTGGTGTCACGGAACTGGTCGTGACCGGGATCCAGACTCCCAACTGCATCCGAACCACGGTCTTTGACGCCATAGCGTACAACTACCCGGTGATACTTGTGGACGATGCCACCGGCGCCCAGTCGGAGGATATCCACCGGGCAAACGTCCTGGATATGAAAAACATTGGTGTCCGGATCATGGACACCCGGACCCTTATTGACACGCTGGGGTAACCGGCACCCTATTCCGTTTTACCGCACGGGAGACCGCACATGCTCACCGGAACCGAACTCGCACTCGCAGGACTCGCTGCCGCTGCCGCGGGCATGGCAAATGCCCTTGCCGGTGGCGGCACCCTGATCTCGTTTCCGGCGCTTGTTGCCCTCGGGGTTCCTGAAGTCGTGGCAAACATCACCAATACCGTTGCACTCTGCCCGGGGTACGTGGGTGGGGCACTTGCCCAGAGAAAAGATCTGGCAGGGCAGAAAAAGCGCCTGCTGATGTTATTGCCGTCAGCGATCATCGGCGGTCTTGCGGGAGGGATCCTCCTCCTCTATGTCAGCGAACAGGTCTTCCATGTGCTTGTCCCGTTCCTGATCCTCCTTGCTGCGATCCTGCTTGCAGTCCAGGACCGGATCCGGGACTGGATCCGCCGCCATACCGGGAGCGACGGGACTGACGGGAAAGGGTGTCGGAACGCGGCCCTTCCGGTTGGCCTTGCCGCGGCGTACGGCGGGTACTTCGGACCGGGACTCTCGGTGATCTACCTTGCCGTGCTTGGCCTTTTCCTTGACGATACCTTAACCCGGCTCAACGCGCTCAAGCAGTGCCTGTCGCTTGCCACCAATGTTGCAGCGGCGGTATTTTTCCTCTTCTCCGGCCTTATTATCTGGCCGCTTGCCATCGTGATGGCGGCAGGGGCGCTCCTTGGCGGGGCCATGGGCGGGCATATTGCAGGCAGGATCGATCCGGCCCGGCTGAAATGGCTGATCGTCACCATCGGGATGGCTGTGGGGCTGTACTACCTCGTCCAGCTCCTCATCTGAAGGGGAGCTGGCAGGTTACAAAAAAAGGGGGGATGGCTCTTCCCCGGTAAATCAGAGGGCCCGTACCAGTGAACGACGGGTAACAAGGCCCGCCAGTTTCCCTTTGTCCAGGACAGGCACCGTGCTGATATTCTTTTTGACCATCAGGTCAACTACGCTCTGGTAACCGGCGCCGATATCCAGGGACAGAAGCGGGGCGCTCATAATGTCTTTTACCAGCAGGTTCCGTATCTGGTGGTCCTGATGCTGGTCTTTAACTGCCTCCCGGAACTTCCGCATCGCAACCGCCACATCGGTCTCGGTGACAATACCGGTCAGCTTGTTGTTCTCCGTGACCACAAACCGTGAGACCGCATCGTCCAGCATCCGGCGCCGCAGGTGGACCACGCGCTCGTCCGCCTCGATGGTGACCGCCTTGTCCAGAGCATCCCTGAGGGACCCGGTATAAGGGTATTTCCTGAGCAGGTCGATTGCCGTCACCTGGCCGATCAGGTGGTGCTCGCTGTCGTACACAACCACCAGCTTGTACTGCTGGAGCAGGGGAACGAGCACGTTCACACTCTCATCGGGATAGACGCTGGTAAAGTCCTCTTTGACCACGCTTGCTACGTGGATGGCAGCCGGGGCAATCGCCGTATTCTGTTTGCTGCCCAGCTTCTCTGCAATCGCCTCGCGGGAGACCGTGCCGACCACGGAGTTATTGTTGAGCGCAATCAATGGATCAATGCCTTCGGCAAGCATCTTGTCGAGCGCTTCAGTGATCTTTGCGGATTTGGCTATGGTCGTTGGTTTTGCCATGATATCTTTAACAAACAGTTCTTTTGTCATTTCGCCACTTCCTTTATGATATCATCTCGTTTTTGTATCTCCACAAGGGGGTTCGTATTCGACGGCAACAAGATTGTTGACCTGTTCGCGCTGCACACGTTCCGCCCGTACGGGTGCGTGCTTCTCCCGTACCGGGATGTTCGTACCATCCTACCGGTCCTTCATAGGCTTTCCCCCCAGGCCGCCGCCGGCTCTTGTCATGGAAGGCAAGGGATCCGGCCGGCATGGGACTACTCAGCGGAGAAACCCCGCACGAGATCGAATTCGGTGACCAGGCCAACGAGGCGTGAGTCCTCGATGACCGGGAGCGCCCCGATGTTCTTAGACAGCATCTCCCGCGCCGCCTCGTTGATAGGCGTCTCCGGGGTGGTGGTAAAGAGGCTGCCGGCCATGAGCGTGCGTACCGGGAGCGCCATCACCTCAGCGACATGTCCGGTCTCAAGCCGGGAGAAGACCTCGCGGCTCCCCAGATAGCGCATGATGTCGGTGGCGGTGATGATACCAAAGAGCACATCGTCGCTGATCACGGGAAGCCGGCGGAACCGGAACCGGGTCATGTCTTTTGTCACCTCGGAAAGCGGGCTGTCCGGCGCGGTCACCCGCAGGGAGGAACTCATCACATCCTCGATCGTGAGCGGGCTGTGCTCTGCGGCAAGCATCCGCAACACGTCCCGTTCTGTCAGGATGCCGGCAAGCGTCCCGTCATCATCCACAATCGGGAGCCCGCCGATCTTCTTTCCCACGATGATTTTGAGGGCATCCAGAAGCCGCGCATTCCGCGGCAGGGTTTCGGGCTTGGGTGTCATGAGCGTACGAACGCTCTCGTTTACCGCGGCACGCAGGTTACCGTTGTGCCGGACACTGACCAGACGGTACTTGTCACCCCCGCCCATGAAACTGATCACGTCGCCCGAGGTGACGATCCCGCGCAGTTTCCTTGTACCGGGATCGGTCACGGGAAGCCGGCGGAACCCGCAGTCTGTCATCGTTGCCACGGCGCTGATAATACTCTGTGTGGGCGGGACAGAGATAACATCCCGTGTCGCAATCGCCATCACTTCGCCTTCCTGCTGTACGATATGGGATTTGAACTCAACCGGGCCGCGATCAAGTTTTCCCCGCATTTTGAGGAGCCGGTCGCCCTGTTTTGCAACCTGCCCGTTCCGGTGCATGTATACTCTCCTCTGGTTCTGGCCCACTCTGCCCCGCCTGCCGCATTCCCGCGGAAACAACCGGGCAATTGTTGGCCGTTATGGTGGTGGTGTTCCTATTTCCTGCCCCGGGGATTCTTTTTGTAATTGTCCAAAGGGTTTCCGGTGCCCCAAACCCCTTATGGACGTTCCGTGGTATCTTTGAGGTACCTGCCAGACACTTTCTTTGTTATGCGAGCCCGGCAAGGACATCATGGCGGTCGATAATCCCCACCACGGACTCGTTATCCACGACCGGGAGCCGGCTTATGTCGTTATCCACCATGAGCCGGGCGGCTTCGGAGAGCAATGATCCTGACGGAACCGTAATCACATCCGGGATCATCACATCTCCAACCGTACGGGTGCTGTTCTGGGCGATGGCCGATCGCACTCCTCCCGACCGGATCAGGTCCCTCCGGGAAATCAACCCCACCAGCCGACGCTTCTTAACCACCGGGAATGCGGTAAACCCGCACTCGGTGATCTTCGCATATACCTGCTGGAGAGTGTCGGCCGGGTCCACAGTCTGGATCTTCTTTGACATGCGCGAACTTACCCTGCCGGAGAGTTCGTTTCTCGATATGATGACCGGGAAGAGATCGGAGAGGAGCACCCCGCCCAGGATATGGCGGCTGGCATCCACGATCGCCGCGCTGTCGGTGGCATGGGCCCGCATGGCTTTGGCAGCACTCTCGACAGAGGCATCGGGGGCAGCGCTTGCCGCCTCCTTGACAAATCCCTCGACGGTCACGTTCGATTTGGTTGCGGTGACCCGCAGGGCATCGGTGATATCGATGTACCCGAGCAGGTCTTTCTTCTGGCCGGTCACGTAGACCTCCCGGAACCGGTCGTCTCTCAAGATCTGCCGTGCCTTGGTAATCCCGTCACAAAAAGCAAGCACCGGAATCTCAAGCATGAAATCCCGTGCTGTTTTCATGTAAGGGAATCCTCCTCCCGGCAGCGGGGGCAGAGAAGGACGGAATCCACTCGCTTGAGATCATCAGACATCTGGCTGCAACGGTTACACATGCCCACCTCGATGTTGTCATCGCGGTTGATCTCGATGAGATCGGTGAGGAGCTCGTTCTGCTCGTTGAAGGTGGTCAGGAGGTCCCGTACGGTCACAATACCGATAACCTTGCCGGCTTTATCGACCACGGGAAGTCTCCTGACCCGGTGCTTGACCATCATCTGGGCCGCGTCGACTACCGTCTTGTCCGCACTCACCGTAATGAGTGGCGTACTCATGATTGTATTTACCTGGACTGAGCTTGGCTTGAGATCCTTAGCCACCACCTTGCAGTTGATGTCCTCTTCTGTGACAATGCCAATGGGTTCGTTCCTTTCAAGGATAATGACGCTTCCGACCTCTTCACGGCACATGGCTTTTGCAGCTTTTGCCACATTGGCCTCGATGCTGATCATGATCGGGTTGCGTTTCATCACATCGCTTAACGGGACACGGGTCTCAAACCGGATCGTGTTGGTTGTCTTTTTCATGAGTCACCTCCTTTTAAAAGTGCTAGGCTGATGATTACAATTAGCATCCTTTCCGCCCCATGTATAAATAGCATGTGGCAGTGGCATTTTTCCCATGCAGCGGGGTAATATCCGGGCAGCGGGACAGGGAACAACACAAACTTGCAGACGGGAGTTACAAGAAACATAATAAAGAATCCTTGCCAAACACTAGTAACTGCTGGCGGCAGACCGGGCAAGACCGGCCCGCCGCTTAGAAAAAATGAGGGCCCTATGACGACATTTTCCAGGACATTGGGGAACGCAAAGAAGAGATTTTCCGTATTTCTCAAGCGGTTTTTCAAGAAGAAGCGGACCCGGATCGGGATCTACGGCCCGCCGAATGCCGGGAAGACTACGCTCGCAAACCGGATTGCCCGGGACTGGACGGGTGACGCAGTCGGACCGGTGAGCGAGATTCCACACGAAACCCGGCGGGCACGCAGGCGTGAGGATATTGTGATCTCAGGGGCAAACGGTCACACCGTGACGATTGATATTGTCGACACCCCCGGGGTCACAACCAAGATCGATTACCACGAGTTCCTCGAGTTTGGAATGGAAAAGGATGAGGCGATCATCCGCGCCCGTGAGGCCACCGAAGGTGTCGCCGAGGCCATGCACTGGCTGCGCGAGGATATCGATGGCGTGATCTACATGCTGGATTCAACCCTTGATCCCTTCATGCAGGTCAATATCATGATGATCGGGATCATCGAGAGTCGTAAGCTGCCGGTAATAATCGTGGCAAACAAGATCGACCTGCCCGACGCGGCTCCGGCCCGGATCCGCAGCGCCTTCCCCCAGCACCCGGTGGTTGCCATCTCGGGGCTTGAGGGCAGGAACACCGAAGAGCTGTACGAGAAGATGATCCAGAACTTCGCTTAAACGCCCGGAGGAATCATGCCACACAAGTGCACCAAATGCGGCAGGGAATATAAGGACGGGTCTACCGAGATCCTCAAGGGATGCGCAAGCTGCGGCGGCAAGAAATTCCTCTACGTTAAGGAAGCCGATATCCATAAGGATGTCTTCGAGGAGAAGACAATTGAGGAGATCAAGGACGAATCCAAGGAGGAAATCCTTGAAGTAGTTGAGCCTGAGATCAAGGGCAAGGCCAAAAAAGAGGTCGAGATGTTCGACCGGGTCGAGACTATCCGGATTGTAGGCCCGGGCTCCTATGAGCTCAACATAGAGAAGATGGCAAAGAGCGACGAGCGGATCGTGGGCGTCGGCGGAGAAGAGGGCAGTTATATTATCGATCTCATGTCCATGGCAAAAGACGCCGCACCCAAGAAAAAGAAGGCAAAAAAGAAATAAACGGCCCGGACGAAAAACCGGGATTTCCCCTTTTTATTATTGTTTTATGCTCGTGCCGGTACCTATGCCCGCACACGCATGTTTGCTGCCCGGTCACCTCGTCACAAGCTCATCCCTTATCCCTTCATAGGAGGCCGGCAAGGACAGCTCCCGGAAAAACCGGTCCGTAAATGAGAGGCTTGTCGTTACCGCCCATTCAGCGCATCCGTGACCGAGGCACCGGTCCGGGAAGAAGGGAAGGTTTTTTGCCGCAAGCGGATTCTCGGCAAACCGGTGTTTTAAGAGCTGTTCGAACTTTTCCGCGTGAGTCTCCGCAGGGACACCGG
This sequence comes from Methanoregula boonei 6A8, assembly GCF_000017625.1. Lineage (NCBI taxonomy): Archaea > Methanobacteriati > Methanobacteriota > Methanomicrobia > Methanomicrobiales > Methanoregulaceae > Methanoregula > Methanoregula boonei. The sequence continues at coordinate 2,303,776 of NC_009712.1, forward strand.
CCTGCCGTCCTGAATGGATGATCACCCACTCGCGCCGGTAGTGCATCAGGTAGTTGCGGATCATAATCAGGTCCTTTATCCCGGAAAAGTCCGGATCGTCGTCAGGAAAGAGATGCATATTCCCGATCTCAAGAACCTTCTGGTACTTGGCCGGCAGGGGAGTGCGATCGAAATAATTCTCGTTACTCCATTTCTCTCCCACGGCACGCAGCAGCGCCTCGCCTTTTTTGTCCGCAAAGAAGAACGCATCGTCAGCGGCGTCCGACCAGAGCTCGTTGATACTGGATTCCAGGAAGGCAACCGTGGAGAAGAGTGCGTTGAGGACAAATGCCTCGTGCCGGAGCCGCTCTTCCGCGGAGAGCGTGCCGGTGGACGCATAGCCGGATTCAATTGCCCACCCAAACCGGCAGAAGAGGGCAGCGGACTGGATGTATTTGACCGAGAAACAGTCCCGGATACGGATATCGCACTCGTCGCCCGGCAGTTCGGGATGCAGCCCATCCATAGTACTTCTTCCGTTGGTCGCGACCCTGTAAAAAGGGTACGTGCGATGGAGGAAATGCCCGCTGATCTCTTACAAAAGCGGCACCGGGACACAGATACCATTAATATTTGCAGCCGTCAATAGTAGGGTAGCACTTTCTTATAAGGTGCTGACAGATGTAAGTCCGACGTGCCTTTCTTGGCACGGCCTCAAAACTTAGGCTTTGGGATTACAGAGAGTCAGTAAGCATATACTGCACTTTTCTGGACTTACACTATAGTTCGTTACCGGAGGTATAAGCATGGCACGAATGCACGCCAGAAGAAGAGGAAAGTCAAGCTCGGTGCGGCCGGCGCGTAATGAAGCGCCCGCGTGGTCCAACACGGACAAGGCAGCAATCGAGAAGCTCATCGTCGATCTCCGCAAGGAAGGCACATCGGCCAGCATGATTGGCCTTGTCCTGCGGGACCGCTACGGTGTCCCCGATGTCAAGATGGTCACCGGAAAAAGTATCGGTGACATCTTAACGGAGAACAAGGTCAGTTCCGAGATCCCCGAGGATCTCCGCGACCTGATGGTCAAGGCACTGGGCCTGCGCAAGCACCTGGGCGAGAACCCCAAGGACCTGCACAACAAGAGGCAGCTCCACCTTGTCGAGGCAAAGATCCGCCGCCTCGTGAAGTACTACATCGGCACCAGGAAACTGCCCGCAGGCTTCACCTACAAGCCGGAGAACGCCGAGATCCTGCTGTCCAGGTAAGAAGGTAACAATCGTCCCGGTATTCCCATGTCGCTTGAAGAATCCGCTAAAGTCGTCGCAGAGCAGATCCGGCGCCAGCAGTTCGTAGAGGTATACGCCCACCACGACGCTGATGGCATTGCAGCAGGGGCTATCCTCTGCCACGCGATGCTCCGGGCCGGGATCCGGTTCAGGCTCCGGATCTGTGCGGATATCTCAGCGGCGGAGCTCTCGCACGATGCGGTCTCGCTCCTGTGCGACCTGGGATCCGGTAAAGAAGACCTGCCCCCGGAGACGATCGTGGTTGATCACCACATCCCGCTCTTTGGCGGGCAGTTCCACGCAAACCCGCGCCTGGAAAAGATCGATGGCGACCGGGAGCTCTCTGCGGCCGGCATGGCCTACATCGTTGCTCAGGAAATGGGGGACAACCGGGACCTTGCCGGTCTCGTAATCCCCGGCATCATCGGCGATGGCCAGGCATTTGCCGGCAGGAACCTCGCGATCTTCAACGAAGGTGTGGCAAACGGGATTATTGTCCCGGACAAGGGGATAACCCTTGCCGGCCGTGACATGGCGGAACGGTGGCTGCTTGCCACCCGTCCTTATCTCCCCGGGATCAGCGGCAGCGATTCAGCCGTTGCTGACCTGCTCGCTTCCACTCAGGAAGACAACGGGTTGAAACCGGATGTTCTGATCAGCCTTGCGGTGCTCACTTCTGTCCCGGAGGCGTCGGCAGAGGGTCTTATGCTGCTCTACGGCGACACCATGCACCTCCAGCGCGAGGTTATCGAGGACGCCCACGCGCTTACCGCTGTCATCGATGCCTGCGGCAAATCCGGCTGCGGCGACCTTGCGGTGGCGCTCTGCCTGCGTTCATCTGTGGAGATCACAGAGGCTTGGGAGGTGACCCGTAAGCACCACCTCGCGGTGATTGCAGCGCTTGGCGAGGTCCGTCCGGTACAGGAGGGTTGTGCAGTCTACGAATGCGGCAATGCCACCCTTTCAAGCGACGTTGCCGATGTGCTTGCCCGGGACCGGGTGCAGCAGGCACCGGTGCTCGTGTACGCACGAACAGGGGAGGAGTGCCGGATATCGACCCGCCTACCCCATGGCACCACTGCCAATCTCGGGCTGCTTGTCCGGGAACTCGCCGCGGCTTGCGGTGGGAACGGCGGGGGCCACCACAGCCGGGCAGGGGCCACGATCCCCTGCAAGCGACTCGATGCCTTCGTGAAGGGATGGCAGGAGGGGCTTGCTGCATGAAGCAGGTACGGGGCCTTATTGCCACCACCCACGTGGATGCACCCGGCGTAGCAGCATCCCTTGCGCCCGACAACCTCACAGGCATGACCACCACCGCAGACGGGAACCTGGTCACAACCGTGATAGAAAGCACACAGCTGCGATCGGTTATCGCATCCGTGGACGATTACCTTATGAATCTGGCAATTGCGGATGAGGCAATAACACTCCCGCATGAGAACCAAGGAAAATCCCAACCAAAGGGAATAAAAAAAGTACAGAGTTGATACCATGGCAAAGAAAAAACAGGCTGGAAGAAGAGTTGAAGGCTGGAAAGCCAAGAGCTGGTTCAAGGTGTACACCCCCGACAACCTCGGCAAGGCGTACATCGGCGACACCATCGCAAGCGAAGTTGAGACCGTCAAGGGCCGTATCATGCAGGCCACGCTTGGCGAGATCACCAACGACTACGCAAAGCAGCATATCAAGATGAGCTTCAAGATCGCAGAGGTCACCGGTGATGCGGCCTACACCGAGTTCGTCGGCCACGAAGTGACCAGGGACTACCTCAGGTCGCTTGTCAAGCGCCGCAGCTCCCGTATTGACTGCCACGTGCAGGTCGTTACCAAGGACAACAAGAAGGTCAGGCTCACGATCAGCTGTTATACCTTCGCACGGGCAAACATTGCCCAGGAGCACGCACTCCGGAACGCGATCACGGCCGGCCTTGTTGCACAGGCACAGGCATGGGACCTTAATACCCTCGTCAACGGCGTTGTCTCGGGCGAGATCTCCAAGGATCTCTTCAAGCTCGTAAAGACCCTCTACCCCACCCGACGGGTCGAGATCATCAAATCCAAGGTCGAGCAGGTCGCAGCACCGGTCTCCACCGCATAAATTTCTTTTTTTTTCGTTCCCACAGTTCATTTCTCCCGTTGTGGCATTCCAGAGGGCTATTTTCCATGCGCGATAAAACCGGGAAACATAATTAATCCGCGCGTCCAACCATTCCGTACGAATGACCGCCCACAGGATCCTTTTCATCGTGATTGACGGGCCATCCGGGGGGACAAAGTGACAGAATTCGGGGAATACGCCTGTACACGGGGCGGACTCTGCCGGATCACAGGGGCAGGGCTGCTGCCGATCGCGCTTGACCTGACATACCGGGCGCACAAGTACGGGGCATGATACGGTGACACGGAACATTTCGGGGGATCGATGAGAGGGGATTCGGTAAAGAACTGGCACAGGCACTGCCTCCTGCCGGACGGGACGGAACTCCAGGAGCACAGCATCAAAACCGACAGGGATATCGTGGTCGGCGAGTTCTGCCAGATCGATTACGGGCTGCGGGGCGCTGACGTGTACGTGGGAGAGTCCACGAAGATCCGGGAGTACGTCTGGGCAAACGGAGATGCAAGGATCGGCAACCTCTGCGAGATCGGAAGCGATGTTATCGCAAAGCAGGACGCGTACATTGGCGAAGGGGTAAAGATCGCCGGCAAACTCGTAGTGAGCGGGGCGCTCGACATCGGTGAGAAGGTGGAGATCGCCCAGGGCTTTGAGGCCACCGGCGAGATTGCAGTGAGAAACCCGATGCCGGTTCTTGTCTTTATCCTCATCTACCTCATGACGATGCTGAAAATAGAGAACGAGCGGGAGCTTGACCGGATCCTTGACAACCTCTTCACTGATGATGATGCGAAGGTGGAAGTGCCGCTCATGATCCCAGCCCGGTCCCGGCTCAACATGAAGGTCTTCTCCGTCCCCTCATCAATGAAGATTGGGCGGAAATGCAGGCTGCACGGCAACATCCGGGCCGGCTCAATCGAAGTACTCGAAGACACGGTCATTTTTGGCAGCCTGCGATCACGAGGCACGGTCAGCGTAGCAGGCGGCGTTACGGTCCATGGAAACGTGGAGAGCAACGGGAAGGTGTTCGTGAAGAAGGGCGCCCATATCCTTGGCGACGTTATTGCAAAAGAGATCTTCCTCTCCGAGGACGCAAAGATTGACGGGATCATCGAGGCCCCGCACGGGATGCACATCGGAGGGGAATAAGCTGAAGGCAGCAACGATCCTCGAACTTGACGAGGTCACGTTCATCGAGCCGTCATTTGCCGCGCTCACCGATCCGCTGTACACAGACCTGCTGGCCCGCGACAACGCGGACGAAGGAAGGATGCTCGTGGACGAGAACAGCGACCCGATCGCAGTTGCCTTCCACGAGCCCGGCGGCTGGATCGCGGGATCATTTGCCTGCCGGCGTCCCAGTTTAGCCCTGATCGATGCCTTCGAGCAGGTGAATGGCGAAATTTACCAAGAGGACCGGGCTGTCTGGGATACCGCGGTCCGGGAATACTTTTCCCTTCGGCTCGCCACAGAAGTCCCGGCGGCCATGGAGGATCTCAACCCGGCCCGGAAAGGTATCCTTGCGGACGTGATTACCGGAGTCTGGGGGAGAGGATCCGGGGGCACCTGTATTGACTGCGGTTGCGGATCCGGAGTGGGATCGCTTGTTCTTCGCGAGCTCGGCTACACCCCGCTCTCGTATGACAACGATGCATCACTTTTAACGCTCGGCATCGAGAAAGGCAGACTGCTTCCGGAAGAGTCCATGTGTATCGATGCCACGCAGGTGGCAGCCTACACCCGGCCGGTGCCACGGGGCATCGGGATCATGATGGGGGAGATAAATCCGTTCTCGCAGGAAATGTGGCAGCAGATTGTAAACGGGCTTTTTTCCGTGACCAAAGAAACACTCATCACGGTGGGCACGGAGCCGGAGGCGTCCCGGATCCAGCAATGGGGCAACAAAGCAGGTCGTTCGGTCGAGATCCGGGAGAACCCCGGGGATGCCTTCTACGACCACTGGGTCTGTATTGCACGGCCGGCACCGGCAAAATAACCCGTATCCTCCTTTTTTAAAGAACGCAGACTCTGCAGTCCTGGCTGCCGCAGGGAATGTTATCGATCTTCCACTTCAGCGCCCACTTCTTTATCCCCCGGATCACATCCATGAGCTCAAGGCCGCTCCCGGTCAGGGTATACTCGCTTTTCACCGGGAATGTGGTGGCATCGATCTTCTTTGTAAGGATTCCCTCCTCCTCGAGCTCCTTGAGCCGTTCCGAGAGTACTTTCTGGGTAATCCCGTCGAGCGCGTCCATGAGCTCCGAGAACCTTCGCGTGTGCTCCGGCCCCTTGTAAAGTTCAAGGATGATAAGGAGCGTCCATTTCTTTGTCAGGTATTTCACTGTCATGTTGACCGTGCAGGTTTCATCCATGGTATAGTTTCTGAAACTCTTTCCTATTTAACCACAGTATACAAAAGAAACCTTGTAGTAAAAACATACAACAGGAGCAAAAAATGTTCTGTTACCAGTGCGAAGAAACCGCAAGAGGAACCGGCTGCACCGTGAAAGGCGTGTGCGGCAAGGAAGACCACACGGCAGGCCGGATGGATGTTCTGATCTGGCTCTGCAAGGGAATTTCAGAGAGAAACATTGCTGCGGCAAAGAGCGGAAAGGAGAACAAAGATGTCGGGATGTTTATTACAAACGCCCTGTTTGCAACGCTGACCAATACAAACTTCGACGATGCCCGGCTCCGCGATCTCATTACCAGGGCCATCGCACTACGTGACGCCCTCCCGGCGAGCGGGGCAAACGAGCCCGATGCGTGCACGTGGACGCCAAAGAACGATGCCGAGATTGCAGCAAAAGCAGAGGAGATTGCCGCAGCCGCAAACGGCAACGATGATGTCCGTTCCTTGCGGGCCCTGCTCCTCTTCGGGCTCAAGGGTGTTGCAGCCTATTACCACCATGCGGCCGTGCTCGGATATACTGACGCAAAGATCACGGACTTCATGCAGAAGGGACTAGCCTCAACCCTTCACGATCTCCCGGCAGGTGAGATGACCGCGCTTGTTCTCGAATGCGGGGGAGTCGGCGTGACCACGCTTGCCCTGCTCGACACGGCAAACACAAAGACCTACGGGGACCCGGAGATCACATCTGTCAGGACCTCTGTCGGGAACCGCCCCGGCATCCTGATCACCGGCCATGACTTAAAAGATCTCCAGCAGCTCCTGGAACAGTCACAGGACAGCGGCGTGGATATCTACACGCACGGCGAGATGCTGCCGGCCAATGCCTATCCGGCGCTCAAGAAGTACCCGCATCTCTACGGCAACTACGGAGGTTCGTGGTGGCACCAGAAGGAAGAGTTTGAGCGGTTCAGCGGCCCGGTGCTCGTGACCACGAACTGCATTGTGCCACCCAACGATTCCTACAGGGATCGGATCTATACCACCGGCCCCGCAGGGTACCCTGGCGTAAAACATATTGTTGCAGGAAAGGACGGGAAAAAGGACTTTTCAGCAGTCATTGCCCACGCAAAGAGATGCCAGCCCCCGCAGGGCCCAAACGCGCCTGGGCGCGACCTTGTCACCGGTTGCGCTCACACCGCAGTTCTCTCCCTTGCCGGGACCGTTGTCGAAGCGGTCAAAAATGGCGATATCAAACGCTTCATCGTCATGGCCGGCTGTGACGGACGCCAGAGCGAGCGATCCTATTATACGGAGTTTGCAAAGGCACTCCCGAAAAACACGGTCATCCTGACCGCCGGCTGCGCCAAGTACCGGTACAACGGACTTGATCTTGGCTCCATTGGCGGTATCCCCCGGGTGATCGATGCCGGCCAGTGCAATGACTGTTACTCGCTCGTGGTGATCGCCCAGGCACTCGCAAAGGCGTTCGGTGTTGGGATCAACGAGCTGCCGATCTCCTACAACATTGCATGGTACGAGCAGAAGGCAGCCCTTGTCCTCCTCGCCCTGTTAAATCTCGGCGTAAAAGACATTACGCTCGGGCCAAAACTCCCGGCCTTTGTCTCCCCGGGTGTCTTGAAGGTGCTCGTGGATAACTTCGGGATTGCAAAGAACAGCACGGTCGAGGCGGACCTTGCCCGGCTTGTCCCGGGCGTCAGGATGTAAAAAAAGATCAGCGGGAACAGGTACTGTAACACGGATTGCAAAAAGGACAAACGGGAAATTCACCGTCTTCCATGGCCTTTTTTGTGCCCATGCGCTGCCTTCCCGCCCTTCTCTTCCTTCTCTTTTTTCCCGGGTTCGTCATCGATCCTTTCGCTTTCCAGCTCCGCGATGATATCGAGAGGATCATCAAGCTCTTTTGCCAGGTGCATGATCTCAAGCAGCCGTTCCAGGCCGATGAAATGTTCGGACATCACCCGGGCGAGCGGGGAGAGTACCAGTTTTGTCCCTTCTTTATGTACAAGTTTATGCGCAACAAGTTCCGGCAGCACCGGCTCCATGCTCCCTACCATGGTTGTGTTGATCCGGGCAAGATCCGCTTCCTCGCCACCGCATGCAACCGCGTTTGCAACAAACTCCTCCGAGCTCTGCTCGAGATCATGGACAGGAGCGACCTCCTCCATCTCCCCTTTGAGGAGTTTAAGCGCAATCTCCTCTTCTGTCCCCCGGCTCTCGCGGGAGTAGCTTCCCCCGGGTTCGGCAAGGAGCACGACTTTTCCAAGGTCATGGAAGTCCGGCCGTCCTGCCCGACCGGCCATCTGGTTAAACTCCTGCACGGAAAGCCACTCCCGACCCATGGCAAGGGCATCGAAGATTACCTGCGAGGCGGGGAAATCAACCCCGGCCCCGAGAGCGGCCGTGGTCACGACCGCCATCAGTTTGCCACCAAGGAATTTAGTCTCAACCTCCCGGCGCTCCTGACTGGTGAGCCCCGCGTGGTAGGCAGCCGCCCGCATCCCGAGTGCATCAGCGATCGTGTGGCATCGGGCCCGGGCATTGGTGAAGATGATTGTCTGGCCCCGGAAACCTTTCGTGGAGGTCTTTGCGTACTCCTCTGTGGTGAGCTTCTTTATCGTAGGGATTTTCTGCTTTCTCTCAGTAAAGAGGAGGTAGCGTTCGAGCGCCACCGGGCGGTCATCATAGCGGACAAGCTGGCAGTTGAGCTTCTTTGCAAGCAGCTTGGGTACCCCGATCGTGGCTGATAGATACAGGAACTGCGCCTGCGGCGCAAGGTACTTGAGCCTGGCGACGAGCCCGTCGAGCCGGTGGCCCCGGTCGGGATCTTCGAGCATCTGCACCTCGTCGATCACGACCGTTGCGATGTTGGACATCTTCTGGCCGCACCGGATCATGTTGTCCAGGCCCTCGTATGTGCCCACGAGGATCGGGGCCTGGGGGTTCCGGTCGCCCACTTTGCGGGTCTCGGGGAGATTGAGGCGCGACACACCGGTCAGGATGCCGGTCTTTGCAAGAGCACCATATCGCTCGGAAAAACGCTCGTACTTCTGGTTTGCAAGGGCAACAAGCGGTACCAGGAAAAGCATCCGGCCCCGTCCGGAAAGATAGTTCTTCATCCCGGCCATTTCCCCGATGAAGGTTTTACCACTCGCTGTAGCTGCGACGACGAGAAGATCCTTGCCGTACAACAGGCCTGCCTCCACCGCAAGCTGCTGGGCCGGCATAAGTGACTCGACCTGGCATGCGGCAACAAAGGCAGGGGGAAGCGGCAGCTCGTTAAGCTTCGCAGTGGCAAGCACCGGGTGGGCCTCGATCCGGTCAAAGAGCGCCGCCTTCATCGAGACCTTGTCCGGCTGGACAAGCGCTAGCACCCGGTCCAGGTTCCGGGTTGCCACGAGCAGCTCCTCGAAGTGCCGGAGCGTGTCGCGGCCCATATGCCCGATCGGGGCGATCTCGCGCCGGAGTTCGCGGCGGGCACAGTCAAGGCAGATCTTCTCGTTTTTACCGAAGATTACGAAATTGTCATCGTTGATCGATGTGTACCGGTCATCCAGCAGGCACATCCGGCAGGCATTGACCGTGCCGGCCCGGATCTGGAACGAATGCAGGAACTCTTCGAAGTCCTTATCGGGCCGGACCATCCGTACATCTGATTCACGGAGCTGGGCGACGAGGTCCTTGGTGGGCGTTGCGCGGTATTCCTTGTGCGACCCCCAGCGGAGGCGGTAACGGACCGGCCGGGGCCCCTTGGGGGTCCCGGTCATATCGCAGATCCCAACACCCACCACGTGCTTGTCATCGTAAAAGAGGAGTTTGTAACTGCCTTTTGTCGGCTGAACGAGGATCTTCATGGGGAGATCAGGTCCACGATGGCGTACGAGAGCCCGACACTCTCCAGCCGTTTTAAGAAATCCGTGAACTCCTCGTCAACGATCACGATCACGCAGTCGATCCCGTGGAAGGCCGCCTCGATGACTCCCTCCCGTGCCCCAAAGAAGAGGTCGGGCTTGTGGCCGGCGGCCTTGAGTGCAATGGAAGCCTCAAGCCCAACAGCCGCAACAAGGCCGGCCGGTTTAACAAGATCCCTGAGCCGGTCCAGCTGCACCCGGCGCGAACCCCCGTGCTGGACCCGGGGTACCTTGCAGATGGTGATCGAGCCTTCGTGGTGCTCGATGATCCCGTTAAGCCGGGCCACCCCTACATCCTCGTCCTTTTTTGCATCGGCCACAACAGAGCCCATAGCGGGCTGCGGCTTTTTTGCCGCGTATAAAAATCCGCCCTTCATGAAGACCCCGACTTCATCCCCGGCCTTAAGGTTATCAGCCGCGATCGCCGTCCATATCGAGACCTGCTGGATGATGTCACGCCGGATATGCCGGGCATAGGCCTCCAGCGACTCAGCGTTTGCAAGCACCCACTCGATGCCTGCCTTCGTGACCTCATAGTTCCCGCGCCCGCTCGCCGAGACCATCCCTTCATCAGTCAGTTCGCGGATGTATTCGGAGATCGCCTGCGGTGTCACGCCAAGCTTGGCCGCGATCTCCTGCTGGCGAACCGCCGGCTGGTGTTCGGCGATCTCGACCAGAATCTGTAACCGTGAGACTTCACGCTTGCTGCGCAGGATAGAATAGAGAGGATCCTTAGCGTCCGGTGTCAAGGAGCACCAGCCCTTGTCCCTTCACATCAAGGTGAGGTATCCGTTTGGCGAGGCCGCGGATGAAGACCGGGCTCACACCGAACTTGCGCGAGAGGTCAGAAATAGAGGTGTTACCGTTCCCCAGTTCGGCCTCGATCCGGCTGACCACATCGCGGAGGTTCTCATCGTTGGAGAGCGAGATGTAGAGGATATCGGAGAGATCCTGCAGGTTGCACTGGAAGTTTGCCCGGAACTTATTGTACGTGCCGCGGAACTCTCTCTGCGGCTTCTCGCCGGGCTTTGGCATCCGCCATTGCTCCTCGACAAGGTTTCCCTTCTTTAAGATCTGGAGGCAGACCGGGACCGAATCGTCCTTCACTTGTGCCTGGATCTCGTCCTCGGTCATCCACGATTTGCTCAAAAGTTCGTACACCTTCTTGAACGCAGGACTGTTGAACGTCATAAGAAGGGGGACCAGTTCGACAGGATCGTTGACAATTCGGATGTGACCCGGCACAGTGAAAACCCTATACATATATTGTGGTATAATTCAATAAATTTTTGCGGCTTTCCCATGCAGACAAAGGGCAAAATTCTGGTTCGCGGCATCGTCCAGGGTGTCGGATTCCGCCCTTTTGTATATGCCCGGGCATCTGAGTTCGGGATCGCAGGCTCGGTCAAGAACCTCGGGAGCGAGGTGGAGATCTATGCCCGGGGCGAACGGTTTTTAGAGTTTCTTGCAGCAGTCTCCCGTGGCCCGCCGATGTCCCGGATCGATTCGGTTGACGTGACCGATACCGATGCCAGGATCCCGGACGGGTTTGTCATCAGAAGCAGCGGGACCGGCACTTTTTCCGGGATGATTCCTCCGGACATCGCGATCTGCAGCGACTGTATCGCGGATATTTTTACACCCGGTGGAAGGTACGAGGGATACTGGGCCACCTCTTGTGTAAACTGTGGACCACGGTACAGCATCATCCGGGCGATTCCCTATGACCGGGAGAGGACAAGCATGGACGATTTCCCGAAGTGCCCGGCCTGTGCAGGAGAGTACGGTGACCCGCACTCCCGGCGTCACCATGCCCAGACGATCGCCTGCCATAGGTGCGGCCCCTCGCTCCGGCTCATGGACGGGGCTGGCGCCGATCTTCCCTGCACCGATCCGGTCCGGGAGGCGGCCGCGCTGCTCGATGCCGGGAAGATCCTCGCGATCCGGGGCGTTGGGGGCTTCCACCTTGCCTGTATAGGGGAATCCTCAGGAGAACTCAAGGCCCGCCTCGGCCGGCTCGAACAGCCGTTTGCGGTGATGGTCCGGCCGGGCTATGCCGAAACAATAGCCTGCGTCTCCCCGGCCGAGCGCGAACTGCTCGAGAGCCCCGTCCACCCGATCGTGGTGCTTGAAAAATGCGTTCATTCCTCTCACGCAGGCATCAGTAACCTGCACACCATCGGCTGCATGCTCCCCTACACCGGGCTCCACCACCTCCTCTTCTCCCACCTGCAGCACCCGCTCCTAATCATGACAAGCGCCAATATGCCCGGCTACCCGATGATCACGGACACGGATGTCGCGCTTGCAAAACTCGCAAAGGACGCCGATTATTTCCTTGTCCACAACCGCACCATCGAAAACCGGGTTGACGACTCGGTGATGCGTGACGGTCTGATCCTCCGCCTCTCCCGGGGGATCGCCCCGAAACGGACGGCCATCAGTCTCGGTTCCCGCTGCATTCTCGGCGTTGGGCCCGAGCTGAACGCGAACGCCACGATCTACAAGGGGGGGTTTGCCGTTACCTCCCCCCACGTGGGCAATGTCCGGAACCCGGCAACGCTCGCGTACCTGCAGGAGACTGTGGCAAAACTCGAGCGGTTACTGGGAGCAGAGTACGATGTAGTAGCCCACGATCTCCACCCGCAGTTCCTCTCTACCCGGTTTGCAAAGGAGATCGCCGAAGAGCGGGGGATTGGGCTTGTTCCAGTCCAGCACCACCGGGCCCATATCGCCGCGACAACAACGGAGCCCTGTATCGGGATCGCGATTGACGGCGTTGGCTATGGGGACGATGGCACGATCTGGGGTGGCGAGGTCTTTGCCGGACAGGTGCCGGATCTCGCCCGGGTCGCCCACCTCGAACCGGTGGCGATGCCGGGTGGCGATCTTGCCACCCGGTTCCCGGAGCGGATGCTGTACGGCATCCTGCCCGAAGAGGCCTGCCTCGATCTTCTCCGCAGCCGGGGCTGGACAGATGTAGAGATAGGAGTGATGCGAAAGCAGGTGGCAGGCGGCTTCAATGTCACAATGACCAGCAGCACCGGCCGGGTCCTCGATGCGGCGGCGGCTTTGCTTGGGATCTGCCGGGAGCGTACGTATGACGGGGAACCGGCCATGAAACTCGAATCGGCGGCAGCTGGCGGGAAGGCAGAAACATGGGAGCCGGTATTTTCCCGGATCGGCGGGTGTGAGTGCCTCTCTACCCGTGCGATTCTCAAAGAGGCCCTTACCCGGATCTCCTGCGCACACAACCTTGACCAGGGAGTGATCCGGGACATTGCGGCATCCCTCCAGTACAACCTTGCCCGGGGGATCGCAGCGCTCGCCATCCACGCCGCAGAAAGAGAGGGCATTTCCCGGGTTGCCCTGAGCGGGGGCGTGGTTGCCAACAGGGCCATTCGGGAGACCATCCGTGCGGAGATCGAAAGCAACGGTCTTGCGCTTCTTATTAACTATGCCTACCCGCCCGGTGACGGATGTGTCTCTTTTGGCCAGTGCGTCTGGGCAGGGAAACTCTCATAGCAGCAGGGATGGACCGGCAGAACCAGATCGCCTAAACAAGCATTTTATCTTGGCGGAAGTACAAAGATGAGATTATCTGCGATGTACCCGCTGGACATCATTCAGGAACAGGAAAAACGGATCCAGAGCCTGGAAAAAGAGCTCACCGAGCTCCGGCAGGGGCTTGCGGCCGTGCATGACTATTTTCTCCAGATAAGAGCGCAGGCTGACGAGCAGAGTATTTCTGCGGAGATCAACCTCGGGATTGTCCGGCCCTTAAAAGAAGACGACGCCGAGTTCGAGGGGATCTGGGACTTCCACGAGAAGATGCTGGTGAGCGATCCCAAGGGCACCGTCCCTCTTGATATCATGTACGACACCTATGCCCAGTTCTGCCGGAAGAGCAACAAGAAGCCGGTGGACAAGGACGCATTCGAGTACCTCCTCCCCCAGATGGAGAATCCCCGACCGGTGGTCTTCCGGGGAAAATGGCAGGGATGCCGGTTCCGCTGACCGCTCCTGCCGGGCGGGTATGAACCATGCCGCATGTCCGCATCACCGCCGGCTCGGATATCCCACTTGTCGGCTCGCTCTATTTTGGTGTTATTGACCGGGGCACGAGCCTCCTGCAGGTGCGCCCGAGCTGCGGCTGTAACCTCAATTGTCCCTTCTGCTCGGTGGATGCCGGGCCATGCTCGAAAACCCGGGCAACCAGTTACGAAGTCGAACTGGATTACCTCCTCTCGGCCGTTGAGGAGATTGCCCCCTTCAAGGGTACGGGAGTCGAGTGCCACATCGATTCCCCGGGCGAACCGCTCATGTACGCCCGGCTTCCCGAACTGGTTGCCGCACTCAAGGCGATCGATGCCGTCTCAACCGTCTCGCTCCAGACCAACGGCACGCTCCTTGATGAGAGAAAAATCGCAGCGCTGGCGGACGCCGGCCTCGACCGGATGAACCTCTCGCTCCACGCCCTCGACCCTGCACTCGCCCGCGAGCTCGCCGGGGTGGACTGGTTTGATATTGAGAAGGTGACGGAAGCCGCCAGGGCGGTGGCGGCGAGCTCTATGGACCTCCTTATAGCCCCAGTGTACATGCCGGGGATCAACGACGCCGAGATCCCCAAACTGATCGCTTTTGCCCGGGAGTGCGGGGCAGGCAAAAGGTTCCCGCCTCTTGGGATTCAGAAGTTCGAGCGGTACAAGTACGGCCGGACGCCCAAAGGCGTGAAGGTCCAGAGCTGGTGGCAGTTTTTTAACCGGAGTATCAAAGAGTGGGAGAAAACCTCCGGCCTCGCCCTCCGCCTCGATCCCGAACGGAATTTCGGGACGGGACGGCGCCCCTCCCTCCCGCAGGTGTTTAAAAAAGGCGAGAAGGCAACCGTTGAGATCAAAGCACCCGGCTGGATCCACGGCGAGCAGCTGGGAATTGCAAGAAACCGCGTGGTCTCGGTCTTTGGCTGCGATAAAACCTCGGGGCAGGTCCGGGTAAAGATCGTGGCCGCCAAGAACAATATCTACGTGGGCGTGCCGGTTTAACCGGGATATACCCGGAATGGCATCCGCTCGCATATGGGCAGCTGCGAAAAACAATCAGACAATTATCACTTAAGTGAAACGAAGAAAAAAAGATTTAGCCGAACAGGGCGCCGAGCCCTGCCATGCCGCTCTCTTCTTCCTGCTTCTTGTCCTCTTCCTTGTGCTCTTCCTTAGCTGGTGCTGCGGCTGCGTGGGCTGCGGGTGCGGCTGCGGCAACGGCGACCGGTGCTGCGGCTGCCTTGCTGATAGCTTCCTCAATGTTCACGCCGTCGAGGGCTGCAATGAGCGCCTTGATGCGGGACTCGTCTGCTGCTACACCTGCGGCGGTCAGGACTGCCTTGACGCCGTTCTCATCGACCTTCTTGCCTGCCTTGTGCAGGAGAAGTGCTGCATAGATATACTCCATCTTAAATTCACCTTGTTAATTTCTTATTTTACCAGGCTCTTGATTGCCTGGCTTTCTCTGTGGGCTTTACCAATAATCGCATCGATAACGTCTTTTTCATAGACGTCTGCCTCGATCGCAAGACCGCGTGCGTCCCTGACGGCCTTGGTCAGGATCGCTGCCAGGGTCTCCCTGGTCGGGATCGCCGCGTTCACCGACAGGTTAAACGCCTGCTGGCCCGCGAGCTGGATCTGGGCGAGGATTTTCTCCTCATCCACGGCAAGCACTGACGGTTCGTACAGGCTGCCATCATGGAAGGCTGCCTGGAGGGCGAGCCCCACATCCATGGGCTTGATGTCAAGCTTGACAAGCACATCGGCAAGCTTTGCCGAGATGACCGCGCCTTTCTTGACAACGGTCTTGGTCTCCCTGATCTTGACCTTGCCACCTTCGATGGCTGCGGGGATGCCGGCCTGCTGGAGTTCCCCGACAATCGGGCCGGGCTTGAAGCTCGTGGGCCCCTTCTCGATGACAATGTCCTCGGGAGCGGTCTCGCCGGCTTTTGCGGCCATCTTGGTCTTGGTCTTCTCGAGCTGCTTGTAGAGCTTGAACGGGTTGTCGTTGGAGAAGATCACCGCGGAGTGTCCGGAGATAAACCTGGTGAGTCCCTTCGTGTCCCCGCCAATCTCGCCGAGTGCGTGCTCGATTAGGGTGTTTCTTGTGACCTTGATAACTGCCTTACCCCGAAGGTTACGCCGGATCTGCTGCACCTGCTGTGCAGGAATGCCGTACATGTCGACAAGCCCGATCAGGGTGAACTCTTTCGCGTGCTTCTTGATATCCGCGACCTCGTCTTTCTTCCACGCGGGCAGGTGGTGGGTATAGACTGCCATTATACCAGCCTCACGGACGGGCCCATCGTTGTCTTGACAAAGACCGAGCGGACGTTTAAGTGACCCTGTTCGAGGACGGACTCGACACGCTTGAGGATCGCGTCGATGTTTTCGGATACCTGCTCCGGTGTCATGGCCGTCGAACCAACCTTGGTGGAGAAGACCGTCTTGTCCTTGGTCCTGATCTTCACCGAGTTACGGAGACGCTCGACAATCGGGCGGATATCGGTCTGTCCGGGGATCGGCATCGGCATCCTGCCCCGCGGACCGAGCCGGGGACCCAGGAAACGACCGACCTGCGGCATGACCGCGGTCTCGGCAAGGAAGTACTTGTAAGAGCTTGCGACCCTGCGTGCTTCACGCGGGGCGCCTCCCAGCCGTTCTACCTCATCAGGGCCGAGAATCAGATCAACCTTGGCATCCTTTGCCTGCGTGACGATATCACCTCTCCCGATGACACAGATCCCGGTCTTTTCTCCGGTCCCGTTCGGGAGCAGTATCGTCTCGTCGATACGATTTTTCGGCTGCGCCATATCGATATTCTTGAGATTGATGGTAATATCGATGCTTTCGGAGAACTTCCGCTTTGGCGCCTTTTCAATCGCCGTTGTTACGGCTTCCAGAATTTTTGCCCTTTCTACCATCAGATTCCTCCATAGTCTGCGACCGAAACCTTCGATCTCCTATGGTGTTTTCCTGACTTACTTCAGAAGGACGCTGTCATACTTGCCAGCAGCGATGTCGGCGAGCACTTCTTTGGGGCGCTTGCCGTCAACGTTGACTCCCATGCTTACACACGTACCCACGACTTCCTTTGTGGCAGTCTTGAGCTCGTAGGAGAGCATGCCTTCGAGTTTCATCTTGGCAATCCTGACAGCGGCCTCGAATGGCAGGTTTCCTGCCACTTTGGCGTTGGGCTCTGCGGATCCTTTCTCGATATTGGCCTCTTTCTTGATGAGAGCCGTCGTCGGTGGGATACCCACCGTGACCGTGAACTGCTTCTTATCGTTGACTTCGACCTTGACCGGGACCTGCATTCCATTGAATGACGCGGTCTTGGCGTTGATCTCATCGACGACTGCCTTCACGTTGATACCGAGTGGTCCGAGCGCGGGTCCTAATGGCGGACCTGCGGTTGCCTTCCCGCCGGGTACTAAAACCTCGACCACTTCTGCCATAGTTTTGCACCATGCCGTCCCGTTTAAGTACGGGCACTCAGCTTGGGTCTGTTACATTTGACGTAAGGGGAAATAAAGGTGATCGTCAGGAGTGATGTGAGGATAAATACCAGTGAGGCTCCAGCGGGAAGAGATTTCTCATAATTCAAAGGGTATCCCGCAGTCGTCAGTACTCACCCGAGGGCCGTGACAATAAAGGGTATTTGCCAGACGGGGCAGAAAATTAACCTGGCACGGGCTTATCTTTGGCATCTGGTGCAACATATATTTCTGTTATTATGCCAGATCTAGGTCATAAAGGATCTATCCCCCCCTCTCAAAAATTGTCCCTCTTTCCTGCAAGCCCGGGCCTGATTTTGCCCCCGATTCTCCCCTAAAAAAAGCTGGTGGACACCAAAAAAGACCACTTTGTCCACCGCTACAGAAAAACCTGCAATTTGGGAGTTAAACCAAAAAATAACGCATTTAAAAAGACTTAATTTTTCCCTTTAGCGGGGTTCTGTACTGGGGGGGAACGAGTCACCTGTAGAACTACAGGATCGGGCCTTCCTGGCCCATTATCGCGATCAACCCCGGAACCCTAGCCCGGCACTTTTACACCATGTGACCCCCCTCACACATATCCTGGATCCCTGTCCCCTCATCCCGCTCCATTTTCTCTCGTAAAATCAAGCCGGATCCCGGCCAAAATCCGGGCAAAAACGCAGGACACCTGATGGGGGTCACATGATCCTTTTTTGCAAATGGTGGCTGAAAGCACTCTGAAAATTACTCATTTTTATGACGTGAACTTCCCGGTAATACCCGGATGCCCTGAATCAGTTTGTACCAATGTGACCCCCAATTCTCCATTGACTGGGAGAGGATCCGGTCTGCCCTTTGCTTACCAAATCCCCGCAGGCGCCCGGAAAAAGTTACAGGGTTTTCCGGCCCTTGCCATTCCTGAACCGAGCGATGAGTAGGTAACCGCCAGCGGCAAAAACCAGAGTGATCACAAATACGATAAGGGCCATGATCAGCATCATGCTCCCTCCCGGGAGGACCTCAGTCTGGCCGGGAGAACCTGTGGCAGGGTGAACGAGCCGGGCCAGGAGACCAGAGATCGAGAGAAGGCCGAGAAGCACAAACCCGGCGATGGTAACGATAAGGGAACACAGTACCGCATCAACGGGAATCCCGTCAGGGTTCTCCGACCAGCACCAGATAAGCCCTGCAAGGACAATCGCAAGCGGGATCAGGATGAACAATGCCATCGCAGGGAAATGCACAGGTAAAACTTCAGCGGGCCCCGGGAATAGATCCGCGACACTGTTAACGGCAAAGATAATGGCGACCAGGCCACCGATGACTGACAGCTGTTTTTTCCGGCCCTGGATACTCCTTGCAAGAAGGGCAATGAGAAACGTAAACCCCGCTAACAGACAAAAGGTAAGTATAATTCCGATGATAAGCCCCGCGGGGCTGGCACCGCCAGCGCTGCATACACCCTGTGCGGTTTCCATACAGCATTTTTATCATTGCTCTGGGATAATGTCGTCGTTGAGTGAAAAAAATATTTCAGGTACAGGTTTGGCTTCTGTAAAAAGCCGGATCTCGTTATCTCTCACGTTATCCGGAGAGAGAACTGCTCTTCCGCGAAAAGGGCGGTTCGCGTGAACCACGGATACGGTGCATATTTTTCGAAAACTCACGTTCATCCGCCATGGTTCCTTAAAAATCCGGAGACCGGGTGCAAAATTATCGGCAGGAGCGAACCGATCACCGCAAAAGACTGCAAAAAAAACTTCACTCAACGCCGGATTGATGCACCCCAGCGATGAGTATCAGGTATGTGCTGCTGGGCTTACCCCTACTTATGCTGGTGCTGCGAACACGTTTGCACCTGCCCGTGTTCCTGGGTCTGCTAAAAAAGATTGGGAATCTGCTAATTCCCCTGCCTTTTCGGAGCGTGAGCGCCGGGACGATATTCGTCTTTGAGCATCCCGTAATACCGGGTGGACCGCCAGTGGTCGCGCAGCCAGACATGCTCGCGGAGCGTGCCCTCGTACACAAGGCCGCCCTTCTCCAGCGCGTGGGCCGAGGCCGTATTGAGCTCGTCGCACTTCCCGTACAGCCGGTGCAGGCCCAGTGTCCCAAAGCCAAACGCGAGCAGCTCCCGGAGGATTTCGGATGCATAGCCATTCTTCCAGTACTCCGGCCGCAAAATGCACCCTGCCTCCGCGGTAGTCGGTTGGCTGGGATCGATCTCCAGGAGGACGAAGCCGGCAAAATCCCCGGTCCCCGGGATCCGGACCGCGAGGATGTAGCCCTGCCGGTCCGGCCGTGCGGCTTCAGCGATCGCGTGGTGTACGAAACCTGCAATCTGCTCCTCGTTTTCAAGCCAGATCCAGACAAACTTCATGACCGCAGGATCAAGGGCCATGCACCGGACAGGATCGAGATCTCGCTCGTTCATATCCTCTAAAACCAGCCGCTCTGTAGGAAGGGAGAAAACCATCAAAATGCTCCGGGGAGGGTGCCAGCGAACAGTTGTGCCGGTACCTGGCACCTTTTTACCGGTGATCGTTTCGGGCCGGCACCGTATAACGCTGGCGGTGAGTGAAAAATATCCGGCCCTTTCCGGGAAACCACGGGGGATCCTGCGGATAAAGGGATACCCTCATATGGTCCCGGCCGTCAATAACGTATAGGAAACATTACATGGCCATTATTGAGGCTGATCATCTCAGCAAGTCCTTTGATTCTTTTTTGGCTGTTGATGATGTCAGTATCGCCGTTAAAGACGGGGAGATCTGTGGTTTTCTGGGCCCGAACGGCGCCGGGAAGACCACCACCATCCGTATGCTGACCGGGGTCCTGACACCGGATACCGGCGCTGCCCGCATCTGCGGGATCGATATCGGCAGGCACCCGCTTGAGGCCAAGCGTATGATGGGGATTATTCCCGAGAACGGCACCGTCTACTCCGACCTCACTGCCGAACAGAATATCCTCTGGACAGCAAAGTTCTACGGCATGGACAGTGCCTCCCGCAAAAAACGGGCAGATGAGATCCTCGCCTACCTGGGACTTACCGAACGCAAAGATGACATTGTCCGCACCTTCTCGAAAGGGATGCGGCAGCGGATCAGCATTGCCTGTGCTATCGTCCCCTCGCCGCCGGTGCTCTTCCTTGATGAGCCTACAGGGGGCCTGGACGTGTTCAGTCGCCGGCTCGTGCTTGATACAATCCGCCGGATGAACGATGAGGGAAGCACGGTCTTTCTGACCACGCACAACATAGAAGAAGCAAACGAGCTCTGCACGGTCATCAGCGTCATCAACAAGGGGAAGCTCGTGGCAACTGGCAGCCCGGAGCGGCTCAAAAAGACGTTTGATACCGCAAAATACGTGGAGGTCGCGTTTGAGCAGCCGGTGACAAGGGAGCTGCTCGAAGCGGGCGGAGCCTTCCGGGTGGAGCCCCACGGGGACAAGTGGCGGCTGTACACGGATGACGCTGATCCTGCCGTCAAATACCTCGCCGCTCTTGCCGAACGGCAGCACCTCAAGATCATCTCGGTTGCGACCTCGACACCGACGCTCGAAGAGGCATTTGTCCAGCTCACGGGAGGTGCATGATGGATCCCCGGCTCTTTGTGCGGAGCGTCCTTCTTGTAGCCGAGAAGAACATGCGGATCTACTATTACAAGGGTGCGGTCGTAATCTTCGGTCTCCTTTTTCCCTTCCTGATGTTTTTAACCTTCTTTATCGGGCGCAACCTCGACCTCGTCCTCTTCTTCCCGGCGTTCCTGGGCATGATGCTCTTCTTCTCCTCGTCCTCCACCGGCCCGCTGATCACACCATGGGAGAAACGGGAGAAGACCTACGAACGCCTCCTTTCCCTGCCGGTAACGCTGGAGAGCATCATTCTGGGCGATATCCTTGCTGGGGCGCTCTTTGGGATCGTGATCACCACGATTGTCTGGAGTGCGGGTACGCTCCTCCTCCACCTTCCCCTCGCCCATCCCCTGCTCCTCGCGGTAGCGCTCGTTCTTGGCGGGTTTGCCTTCGCTGCGCTTGGTACCCTCCTCTCCTCCCCGGCCATGAGCAACCCCTCCAACGTGATGATGGTCTCCAACCTCATCCGCCTGCCCCTGATCTTTGTCTCGGGCATCTTTATCCCACTTACCCAGCTCGGGAGCTGGAGATGGACCAACGAGCTCTCTCCGCTCACCTACCTGGTCGACCTGTTCAACGGGGCGATCACCAACACCGGAGTCTATCCCGCAGTTGTGGATATTTTCGTTCTGGGCGTCGTCATCGTTGCATTCGTGGGGGCGGCAAAACTGATCCAGCAGTACAACCTTTCAAAGGGGATCTAGGAGAGGAATCCGGGTCAGATCTGCATATCCCGGGGGGCGCAATCGTATTTTCCGATGTGGCCGGACCCCAGTCGGGAGTTAAGAGGAGGGCCTTGCGGGAGGGGGTCAGGTAATATCCACGGGTACGTCCTCAACAGTCTCCGGCACTTCATCTGTTTTCCCGCGTCCTGCCTGTTCTTCGTGGACGAAACGGGATCCAGTCATAGAGGCAAGAACCGCCGCGATAATCGAGAGGAGGGCCCCGATATAGAACGAGAGCCGAAGCGAGGGCATGAAGGCATTTGCGAGCGTTGTCGGGAACCAGGTAGTACCGGTCAGGACCGCGATCGTTGCAGGGCTGATCGCGGCAACGGTTGCCGCCGGCATGGCCACGAGGATTGTGTGGACCGGGTTGTAGCCCAGAAATGCGGCAAAGAGGGCACCGGTCGGCGGGATGGCGCCCATGGGGACGATAAGCTCCGGCGCCCCGGTGCTCACGAGCGACGAGGCCAGTTCCGGGGGAAAGAGGTGTGTTAAGCTCACGATCACGATGGTAAAGAAGAGCGCCATCGAGACGACCATGCCGCTGTTCTGGAGCATCGACCGCATGCCCGAGGCCACGCCCCTGTCCTCGGGAGGCACGGAGTTCATAATGGACGCGATGTTGGGCGACCCGAACATACCGTTTCCTATCCCCATGACTAGGAGCGCAACAGCAAAGATAGGGTAATCGAAGTTATAGGGCAGTGAGGCGAGGATTACAAACGAGAGGGCGATCAGGATCAGGCCTCCGGTGGCAAACCAGCGGGCGCCGTACTTGTCCGAGAGCCAGCCGGAGAGCGGGCCCATAATCACAAACCCGGCGGTGAGCGGCAACATGAAGATCCCGGCCCAGAAGGGTGTAGACTCGTAGCTGTAGCCGTGGAGCGGAAGCCAGATGCCCTGCAGCAGCAGGATCAGGATAAAAAACATGCCACCCCGCGCCAGGGCGCTTAAAAAACCGGCAGTGTTGGCCAGCGTGAAGACCCGGATCTTAAAGAGATCGAGGCGGAACATCGGATCCTCGACCCTGCTTTCAATGATGGGAAATGCAATCAGGAGGAGGATGCCGGTGCCGATCGCTCCAAGAACCCACGGGTTACCCCATCCCATCGGATCATTCCCGTAGGGAAGAAGAGCATAGGTGATACCGATCAAAAGGGTTGTGAGGCCGGCGACAAACGTTATGTTGCCCCAGACATCGATCTTCCGCACTTTTTTTGGAAGCGGGGTCTCTTTAAGTTTGAGGTATGCCCAGACCGTGCCAAGGATGCCAACCGGCACGCTGACGAGAAACACGTACCGCCAGTTATAGAACGCGAGGACGCCACCAAGAATCAGTCCCACAAACTGCCCCGAAAGAAAGGATATGGTATTGAGCCCCAGCGCTTTGCCCCGCTCGTCCGGGGGAAACGCATCGGTGAGGATCGCGGCGCTGTTGGAGAAGGTAAACGAGGCCCCTACAGCCTGAACGAGACGGAAGGCGATGATCTCAATGGCTCCGGCATTGCCTTTGTCCGGCGTGAGAAAGAGCAGGATGGAGCCCAGTGTGAAGATCGCAAAACCGATATTGTAAAGTTTTACCCTCCCGTACATATCCGAGAGCCGGCCGCAGGAAAGAAGGAGGGTTGCGGTAACCAGGCTGTAACCCATCAGCACCCATATGAGGTACTGGAATGAGGTGAGCGGATCGATATTAATCCCGTTGAAGATCGCAGGAAGCGAGATGAGAGTAATACTCCCGTTCACCGAGACCATGAACATCTCGATGGTGGTGATCGAGAGGACGATCCACTTGTAATCGATCCCCTTTTTCGCGGCCCCTGTGAGGGTATCTGGTACCTGGGTCGTTTCCATGCGCTTTGTCCTGCCTTGGGCTGACGGGGGAGATGTAAAATACAGTTAACAGGGTTGAACGCGGGGGGCTATAATGATGATAGTTCCCGGAAAGGAAGAGGGGAAGGCAAAACCCGGGGAAACCTTGAAACACCTGCCGGCCTATCTCTCATCAGGAGGGAGGTTCCATGAAGTATGCCGATATTGATCGGATCTACCGGACACTGCAGCCTGAACAGATTCCCTGGTACAGCGAGACCCCTCCTGATGCCCTGGTAAAACTGGTTCAGGATGGGATCGTCCGGCCCTGCAGGGCTGTCGATCTCGGATGCGGTGCCGGCAGTTATGTGATCTATCTCGCCGGTCTCGGATTTGATGTCACGGGCGTGGACAGCTCCCCTGCCGCGATCCGGATTGCACAGGCGCATGCAAAAAAACAGGGGGCCCGGTGCAGGTTTGTGGTCGCTGACCTGCTTGGCGACCTCCACGAAGTGACCAGCACTTTTGACTTTGCCTATGACTGGGAACTCCTGCACCACATATTCCCGGAAGATCGGGAGACGTATATCAAAAACGTATATAAAATCACCAACCCGGGAGCGTTGTACTTCTCGGTCTGCTTTGATGAGAGCGACCCCCATTTTGGCGGAGCCGGGAAATACCGGACGACCCAGATCGGGACAACACTCTATTTTTCATCGGAGTCCGAGATCCGGAACCTCACCTCGCCGTATTTTGACATCCGTGAGTTGAAGACGATCGATGTTACAAGTAAATTCGGGCCGCACCGGGTCATTTACCTGCTCGCCAGCCGGCTCTTGAGATCATAAACCAAAAAAAAGAAACAACTTACCGGTCCTGCTTTGCCACATGGCGGGGGAAGGCCACCTGTGGTCGCCGGGTGACAAACGAGGCGTCGAGGTTTTCGGCCATCCGCACGGCCATCTCTGCCGGGATCCCGAGTGCCATCATCTCCGGCGGGAGGGAATGGTTCTGCGTGGGGTCCTGCGGACCCATGAAGGCGGTGTTTTTGGGTGTTTTCTCCGCAAGGCCGGCCGGGAAGGTGATGAACGTTGAGCAGGACGACCCCCACGGGACGATGACCGGAGAGAATGGGTCGTCCCGATCAAAGTGGATGAGCGCCGCCATGTTCCGGATCTGCTCGCCATTCCCAAAGATACAGAGGGAGAGGACGCTGGGCATAGGATCAGGGAGAACTTCGCATGCCTGCACAACAAGATATTTTCCCGGCGGGTGGATCGGCCCGGCTGCCACCGAGCAGCGGTCGACCAGATCCGGGCCTGCCTTCAGGTACTCTGCCGCACCCCCGCGGACATCCTTCCTGCCTGTCGAGACGAAGTATTTGATATCGTCAGGCACCGGGATGTATCCCGTGTGAAACAGCCCGCCCATGCAACAGCCTTCCGTTGCTCCGGCCCCAATATAGATCCCCGGTATCTCGCGCCCGGCCGCCATCCGGTATATGCTGACTGCAAAGCATCGGTTGATTCCGGCCATCGGAGGGATGCCAGCCGGCAGTATCTCTGCCCCGTACACGGCAAGGGGCCGTGTGGAGAGACGGAACGCTTCTGTAAGTTTCGATCCGATCTCGCGGAAATCCGTGTTCGTCATGCGGATGCTCCTTTTCGTTCCACCGCAAATCCTTTCCAGATCGGGCCATCGAACACGCCGTCCTTTGACTCCACCTCCATCTCAAGGAAGAGGGAGTATGGCACGGCGAACGTGAACATCTGTTCAGGGATGGTCTTTCCTACATTTGCGCGGGCCGCAAGATCCGTATATCCAAGCACGGCCCGGGGGTGCTCTTTTTTTGCCTCATCATACACGAAAGCACCGATCTGCTGGCAGGCGGCCATAGGTGGGACCCGGACCGGATCTGTGCCCTCGCGAACGGCACCAACAAGTGTAACAAGGCCGGTTACCTGAAGGGGATCGGCAAGGAAGACCACGACCACCGGTTTTTCGCCGGGCGGAACTTTCGAAAGAGGGGTGAAGATCACGTACTTCTCGGCAATATCCGTGACGGGCAGATCGGCGGTCATGAACCGCCGTGCTTTCTCCGGGTCCTTGTGGAGGCGCTCCCCGTGGACAAACTTCTCCCTCTCGCGTTCGGGGATGTGCTGCACGGTTGCACAATAGGCCTCCGGGTTTTTGCTGCTCGCGGCGCCCTTGGTAAAGAATGCGGACATGAAGTCCACCCCGGCACCCCCGAAGGCATCATAGTAACCGTTGCCAAAACCCAGGCCGGCCCGGGCGCCGGGGCAGCCGTAGCTCTCCCGGTCGAAGGCAGCAGTCTTTCCCTTTGTGGCCACCTGCGCAAAAAAGGGCATGATACAGGTCTGGCCATGAGGTTTTATCCGGAGCGCCCCTTCGGGCAGGGTATTGCTCCAGAGTATTGCAACGGGTTCGTGTGCGAGCCCGAGTTTTTCCGAGGTGATGCTCTTCATTGCGGCTCCCCCGGGCTCACTTCATCCAGCCCATCTGCTCGTACCACTCGTATTCGTGGGCGAACCGGTCCTTGTTATACTTCACGAGCTGGCAGAAGTACTCCCGTTTCTGCTTGTGGAGTGCATCCTGGTCGGGATAGGTAATCCCACCCTGAATCGCCTGTACAAGCGTCTTTCCAAGGATTTTTGCTTCCCCTTCTGCCTTCCCAAGAGCTGAAGGGTCGCGCCCGATCGCAACACCCACGCCGCCCACGATGTTTGCACCCAGCGTCGAGAGGGTCTTGTTCATGTACCCCATCACCTCGTTTTCTCCGGCCCCACCGGCCGTGCAGACAGAACACCCGAACTTGCCGGTGAACATCTGGCAGTGGATAGCGTCTGCCATCCGGTCAAAGAGCGCCTTTACCGGGGCCGGCACGGAGTCAATGTAGTTGGGCGCGCCAAGTACAATCCCATCGGAGTTCATCATCCTGTCGAAGATGTCGGAAAAATCATCGAGAATCGTACACTCGCCCGTGGCATAGCAGGTCCCGCAGGCAGTGCAGTACCCGATCTTCAGGGTGTAAAGATCGACAAGTTCTGTTTCCGCACCCGCTTCTTTCGCCCCGTCAAGCACAGCACGGGTAAGCCGGAGGGTGTTGCTCTCCTTTCCGCGGGGGCTGGCATTTATTCCAAGAATTTTCATGTTCATCTGCTCCTGTAAGTGGGGTTAGAGAGAATATCGAAGATAAAGGTATTGGCTTGATCACCAGCTTGGGCCGCCGAAAAAAAAGATATGAAGGATATACCCGGATCACTGACCGGAGGCCGGTGTCATCATGGCCGCGGTCTGGTTACCATGGCGGAAACCTCCGGCCGGGAAGCCAAGAGCCGACCGGAGCTGATCCGGGGTTACGCCGAGCTGAGCGGCCGCGGAAGTAAGGTTCATCCGCTGCCCGCTCTGGGGAGTAAGGGCATTCTGGAGGGCCTGCTCGGAAACGCCCAGCTGAGCGGCAGCCGCATTGAGCAGGGTCGTGTTTGTAAGGAAACCCTGCCCGGAAAACGTGTGGTTCCCGTAATTGCCGTTCCCGGTATACGAGCCTGATCCTCCATACGATCCGCTATTATCCGAAGACGGATTGGATGCTGTACCGGCAGGCGCTGCCTGCTGGCTGTTTGTGGCCGCAGCAGATGTGCTGCTGCCGGAATCCTGCGTGCATCCTGCGACAAGTACCCCGGCAAGTACCAGGGTGGCAACAAGGAGCATGACAATTGAGACACTGAATGGTTTCATGAGCTTAGTCTCCACAAAAGCAGCCATGGGAGGCCGCCACTTGTAATGTTTACATTACATTTTGTAATATTAAACTGATGCTTTATCAACATTCCCACCGGTCACGGAGCAGAAGCGCGGCAGCAAGGCAAAAAAAACCTACCGGTAATAATAAAACCCAAAACGAGAACAAAAAAAAAAGTTACCGGTCGCTGACCTTGTCTACGACCCGCACGTTGTCGCCCCGCACAGTGATCGGGATGGGGACAACACTCTCGTACAGCTCCACCGTGATCTCTTCTTTTGCGGAATCCACACGCTTGACCACGGCTTTTTCACCCTTGAATGGTCCGGCGATCAGCTCGACAATCGTACCCTCGTCGATACCGGAAACTACGGGCTTGGGGATCAGGAAATGTCCCACCTCAGCAAGGGTGGTCTGGCCCTTTGCCACTGCGCGGGCGTGGGCAATCATCTCCACGAGCTGTTCGATCCGGTTACGCTCTTCAGGGGTCTCCACAAGAACATATCCCTGGAGTTCATTGGGGACAATGATCGAGGTGACCTTGATATCAGTGGCCTTTGTCTCGATTGCCTTAAGGATATTGTCGGCTACGGTCCGCTCCTGCTTGGAGGTCGTCTTGATCGCAAATATCCGGTTAGAGAATACCTCGGGTACTGTCGGTACCGCAGGCGATACGGGAGTGGGTTCCGCTGTCATGGCCATCAGGATCTAGAATCCCAGCATCTGCTTGTGTTCGAAGAACAGATAGATGATAAATCCGATCAGCCCTATGAGAAGGATCCCTGCCGCTGCTACGGTCGCGATCTTGGTAAACTCCTCCCGGCTGGGTGTGCGCGCGAGTTTCAGGACGCGGATGTACTTGCGGAATAACTCCTCGTGCACATCGATTTTGATATCAGGTTTTGAAATTTCCATAACTGCTCACTTGAGAAAATCAATCTCGTACTGTTTCTGTACTTTGGGGGTAAGCTTCTCATTGCGACCATATATTTGTGGCGACCGAACGCCCGTGACCACCAGAAGCGTCCGCATTTTGTTGGACATGGTGGGGTCGACCTGCGCACCCCAGATGATCCGTGCATTCTCGTCAACGCGCGAGTAGACTTCCTGCACAACCCCCTCGGCTTCCGCCATGGTCATGTCCGGGCCGCCGACTACGTTCACGAGCGCCGCGGTTGCGCCGGATATATCCACATCAAGAAGCGGGGACCGGATCGCTTTCTTGACCGAATCTGCTGCCTTGTCTTCGCTGTCGCTTTCGCCCATGCCGATCATGGCAACACCACCACGCTCCATGACCGTGCGCACATCGGCAAAGTCGAGGTTGACCAGGCCAGGCATGGTGATAAGTTCCGTGATACCCTTGACTGCCCGCATGAGCACCTCATCGGAGACCTTGAACGCTGCGGAAAGGGGAAGCTTGGGAACAACTTCAAGCAGGCGGTCATTCGGGACCACGATCACGGTATCTGCCACATCCCGGAGGCGTTCGAGACCGGCTTCCGCGTTTTCCATCCGGATTGCACCCTCGGAGGCAAAAGGCAGGGTGACAACCGCGATGGTGAGCGCACCTTCTTCCCGGGCAGCCTTGGCAACAACCGGGGCCGAGCCGGTGCCGGTGCCGCCACCGAGGCCTACCGTGATAAAGACCATATCACATCCGGAGACGATCGCTTTTATATCCTGTTCGTTCTCGAGCGCTGCTTCCTCACCTATCTGCGGGATAGAGCCGGCGCCAAGGCCCCGGGTCCGCTGCCTTCCAATCAGGATGCGCTGGTCTGCGTGGGTGCGGATCAGGTGCTGGGCATCGGTATTGATGGCCACAAGCTTTGCACCATGGATCCCCTCTTCCATCATGCGGGTGACGGTATTCGAACCGCTGCCCCCGCAGCCGATCACGGTGATCTCGGTCTTGAGTTCGCTTAAGATCTGGTCAAGATCCTCGTTGTTCTGCGGGGATGATGCAGTCTCGTCCCGCGCCTTTGTCAGTGCCTCTTCAACAATCGACCTCATGAGTAGTTCTCCAGTCCCGGGATGTGGATTCTGGTCTCCGTGGCAACGGAGACCCTGTCAGGTGTTATTATCTGGCCATCATACTCCACAGCCTGCCCGGCGGCAAGCTGGCGGTAGGCAGGCCCGGCCGGCACCCCAAGTTCGCGCGCTTTTTGGGGGTCAAACCGGACCTTTCTGATGACCAGATAATCGTTCTCCGTCGCTGTGCTTTCCCTGTTACGTATGATTTTCACGCACAATGTATTTAAATCATTTATTATTTTCGAAGAATTGCGTTCAAAAGCCACGAATTGCGGGAGAAGCACGTTGTCCTCTGTGGCCAGGTGTGCCACCGGAAGCGGCCCAAACCTCTGGACCAGTGCAGATTCGTCACATCTCTTGGCCTCACTTAGGAGTACCGGATCAAGGGAGACCAGAACAAGAGGACCGGTGCCTTCGAGTGCATGGATAAAGCACCGGGTTTGTGGTCCAACTGTTGCAGCAAGAGCCCGTACCTCCCTGTAGGCCTCCCATGCAAGGTGCCCAAGGGAAGTGATCTCTGTCTCGGACAGCCGGGGAATGCCCAATTCGTCAAGGATCGCAGAAATCCGGGAAACGTCACCAGGAAGGACTGCCTTCCGATCAATATACGCAGCAACTGCCCGGCTCTGCACCACCATAGCCTGCACCAGCTCCCGGTCGAGAAGGGCTACCTGGAGCCGGGAGCTGGCAATATGGCCGAATGCCCCCCGGCTGGAAAGGGCAATCGCGGTCTCGCGGGGGGCGTAATGGGTACCCCCGATACCGATCAGCGGGACAGCACCGGCCGGATCTGCCCCGAGCACGGCCTCAGCCACTGCCCGGCCGGCCACCGGGTCAACCCACTCTTTTTCCGTGCTACCTATCTCGACAAAAAACGAAGGGTGGGAAAGCCCCGTGGGGCCATGGTGGGTGACCTCGTACGAGACCCGGTACCCTTCGGGGCAGTACCGGGCGAGCGCCCGCAGGGTCGCCTGCATCATGGCGGGTGCAGCAGGGGCAAGCGTGCGGGGGCTCCCCCCCAGTTCCGCTGCGCCGAAATTCCCGGTGGCATGGACCGTGAGCACCGGTACCGGGTTTACGCTGGAATGACGTGAGAGGAAAATAACCAGATTAACATCCAGAGTGGCATCGACTCCCTCGGCATTGATAAGCCTGCCACCAACCTCAACAAATTCATAGGTTCTCCCGTTTGCGCTCCCATGAGCGTCATCGAGACACTGCTCGATGTGGCGCCGGATAGTACAACCCGCCACATCATCGCGGGAGTGGATCAGCGCAACTTTCATGATCTTCCGGTATGCTCTGCCAGAAAAAAACCTCTCTGGACGTTCACCACTGTTCAGGAGTGCCATCCTTTGTAACGCTATGATGCGTGAACCTGCACCAACCCGGGAACGCGAGCATCCCTCCGGATTTCGGTACTGGAATACATCAATTAAATAATTTATTTAATATGGAGAATCAGAATCTGGATACACACTGGGGGGCAAGAGCATGCCGCAGACTATTTCTCTTCTCTGTATCGATGACGAACCCCTGTTTCTGGACGCGTTCAAGGCACGGCTCGAGCAGGAAAAGGATCTGTTAGTCACGACCTCGATCTCTGCTTCCGATGCACTGGATCTGCTCAATCGACAGTACTTTGATGTAATTATTGCAGATTTCTCCATGCCCGACATGGACGGAATTGCCCTCTTAAAGGAGATCCGGGCACGGGGGGGCCAGTCGATCTTTGTAATGGCCACGGCAAAGAGGCTCGCACATATCGCCCGCGATGCCCTCAACACCGGCGCCGATTACTATCTCCAGAAGGGCGCCGATATGGCAGGTGAGGTCGAACGGCTGATCGATTTTATCCGGGTCAGGGTCCCGCAGAAGAACGCCGAATATGAGCTGATGGCCTGGGCCAGGTTCTACAACTCGATTGTGGATAGCGGACCGGAGCTCATCTCCCGGGTCAAGCCTGACGGTTTATTCAGCTACGTAAATGAACCCTGTGTCCACCTGTTCAAAAAGCCCTACCGCCAGTTGGTAAAGGAGAATTTCTTTGCCTTTATACCCGACAGCGAGCGTGCCGAGATCTTCTCCCGCATCCAGGGCCTCTCCTTTGACAAGCCGGACTGCCTGCTCCAGCACCACATCATTGCCGGGGACGGAAGAAGTGTCCTTCTTGAATGGAGTTACCATGGGTTCTTTACCCAGGCCGGGACGATCCAGGAATACCAGATAACGGGAAGGGATACCTCCCACCTGGTACGGATCGGGGGAAGTTCCCCAGCTGAAACTACGGTCTATCCGGTTGCGCCAAGCAGCCAGCCGGCAGCGGAATTGCCACCGGAACATCCCGATGACTGGGGAGATATGATGGCTACCCTCCAGTCACTCGATGCCCCGGTTTTTGCGGTGGATACCCGGGGAATGATCATTGCCTGGAGTGCAAAACTTGCCCAGCTCACCGGGGTCCCCGCGGTGGAGATGATCGGGAAGGCCGGCCAGGAGTACGCCGTACCTTTCTATGGCAAACCCGGCCCCATGCTGATCGATCACATCATCCGGCCTTTGGGATCAACCCCTGGCGGAAATATTCCTGCAGCAAAGAGGGTTGGGGACACGTACATCGGAGAGAAAGAACGCGTCTCCATCCGGGGCCGGCCAATGATCCTGCAGGGAAAATGCTCCCCGGTTCAGGATGCCGCCGGACAGCTCATTGCTGCCATCGAAGCGATTACGGTGACCGGAATAAACGAGATGACAGGCAATACAAAAGCCGAAGAGTACCTCGGCGGGATCTCCAGCCTGACCCTCAAAATCGTTGGCGATGGGGTAGGCAGATCTCTTGCAGGTGCAATCGGCTCATCAACCGGGGGGTACGGTATTTATGCCACCACCCGCAGGATCTTTGTCATCCGTAATCCCGATCTTGATGTCACCGCCCCGCAGGCAGGAGTCCAGTTCGGCACATTCCTCATGGACGAGCTCTTCGGGACCTCATCGGATACAAACCAGAAAGCCATCGGTGAACTGGAAAACCTCAGCGTCTTCTCCGCGGAAAGGGGAGAACTGGCCCGTGCAGTCCTCAAAAAACCTGTACTCCTCTCGGGATACCTCGACCTCAAAAAAACCGACGGGACCAGTTTCCGGTTATACATCGACCACAAGAGGTCCTATACCTATATCGAGAACCTGCTCAAGATGTTCTGTCCCGATATCCTGGGTTTTGAGTAAGTGCCACCCTTTTTTTATGTTTCCCGGTTTCGGGATGATCCGGCCGGCTCTTCCAGTTCCCGGCGCCGGTTGATCACTATCAGGCGGAGTGAGAGCATCTCCTTAAGGGAGTACCGCCGCCCCTTACAGCCGGTACCGGATCTCTCCAAAGCCGCCGTACGGCATATAAGATCGGCGCGGAACGCAGGGATATCGTTGACCTGCACGCAGCTGACATTCAGGGTATCAAATGCGTACCGTGCCCGGCTGATGTCCTGCGTGGCTGACATGAAGCCCGTATTCATCCGCTGTTTGCCGCTCTCATGGCACCGGCGAATGTCTAAACGGAAGCAGGGTGATTAGCGGCAAAAAACAGGCACAAGAAAACTACTTTGTGATAAAGAGTCAACATATATCGATACGTTTGGGTATCCCGCCACCGTAGACAGAGGGATGTTGTGAAGGAAGTTACCGCAAACTTTTCCGCGAAAGATATCGAGCGTGAGGTGCAGGAGTACTGGCGCACTCACGATACCTACAAGGCAGTAAAAGAGCAGCACAGTGCCGGCAGGGCATTCTTCTTTGTCGACGGCCCGCCATACACCACCGGTCAGATCCACCTTGGTACCGCGTGGAACAAAATTATAAAAGACTCGATCCTCCGCTACCACCGGATGAACGGCAGGAATGTGATCGACCGTGCGGGCTACGATATGCATGGCCTTCCTATCGAAGTGAAAGTCGAGCAAAAACTCGGCTTTGCCTCCAAAAAGGATATCGAGACATTCGGGATTGAAAAGTTTATCAACGAGTGCCGGGAGTTCGCGATAAAGAACAAGGAACTCATGGACGCCCAGTTCGAGAACCTCGGGATCTGGATGGATTTCAAAAACGCGTACCAGACGATCAAGCCATGGTATGTGGAAGCAGCGTGGTGGACGCTGGCGAAAGCACAGGAGAAGGGGATGCTTGAGCGCGGGTACCGGGTCGTGAACTGGTGCCCCCGGTGCGAGACGGCGATTGCGGACGCCGAAGTCGAGTACTGGGACGAGACCGACCCCTCGGTCTTTGTCAAGTTCCCGATCAGGGGTAAGGTAAGCGAGTCGCTTGTGATCTGGACGACAACTCCCTGGACCCTTCCCGCCAACGTAGCGGTCGCGGTGGGAAAAGAATTTGTCTACGCACGGGTTCACGCCGAGAAGAACGGGCGCGAGGAATACCTCTGGGTGGCAGAGGATCTCGTAAAATCCGTGCTCAAGAAAGGGCGGTACCAGAAGTTCGAGACGTTAGAGACCAAAAAAGGCGCTGAACTCATCGGCTGGGAGTACGACTCCCCGCTCATGGATGTGGTTCCGATCCAGAAGGAGATCGCCCACCGGGTTGTTGCTGCGGACTTTGTTGCAATGGAGAACACCGGCATGGTGCATATTGCCCCGGGCCACGGTTGGGACGACTACGTGCTCGGGACAAAAGAGAAACTCGCCATTGTCTGCCCGGTGGACGGGGCAGGAAAGTTCCGGCCCGAAACGGGGATCTTTGCCGGGAAATTTGTCCGGGATGCGAATGGAGAGGTGCTCGATGCACTCGGAGAAAGGCTGCTCGCGACCGAGAAGATTACCCACCGGTACGGCCACTGCTGGCGCTGCAAGACACCGATCATCTTCCGGGCAACATCCCAGTGGTTCCTGAAAGCCTCGGAGATGCGGGACCTCATGCTCTCGGAGGTAAAGAAAGTCACATGGTACCCCGAGTGGGCCGGCAGCGCCCGGTTCTATGACTGGATCAAGGAGGCCCGGGACTGGTGCGTCTCCCGGCAGCGGTACTGGGGCATCCCTATACCGGTATGGATCTGCGACAAATGCGACAAATACCGGGTGATCGGCACGATCGCGGAACTGGAAAAGGCGAGCGGGCAGAAGGTTCCCGATCCCCACCGCCCGTTCGTGGACCAAGTGACAATTCCCTGCGAGTGCGGCGGCACGATGAAGCGGGTCGGGGATATCTTCGACGTCTGGTTCGACTCCGCGGTTGCGTCATGGGCAACGGTCGGCTTCCCGGCAAAGACCGATGAGTTTGAAAAACTCTGGCCTGCGGACTTTATCACCGAGGGACAGGACCAGACCCGGGGCTGGTTCTACTCGCAGCTCGGGGCAAGCACGATCGCATTCGGGAAGGCGCCGTACAAGAGTGTCTGCATGCACGGCTTTGCTCTCGATGCAGAGGGCAGGAAGATGTCAAAGAGCCTCGGGAACGTAGTGGCACCCGAGGAAGTGATCGCAAAGGTCGGGGTCGACGTGCTCCGGCTCTATGTGCTCTCTTCATCTGCCCCCTGGGACGACTTAAAGTTCAACTGGGACGGTATCGCGACTGTCAACCGGACGATGAACATCCTCTGGAACGTGTACCGGTTTCCGATGCCGTACATGATCCTCGACAGGTTCGAACCCGAGGCAAAAAGCGGGCACTGGGACGGCTCGTTTGTCCGGTCGCACATCCGCGAGCTTCCGGACGAAGACCGCTGGATCGTCTCAAGGATCAACACAGTCGCCGGGATCGTAGATGCAAGCACAAAGGAGTGCCAGCTCCACCGGGCAACCCGGGAGATCCTCAATTTCATTCTCGAAGATCTCTCGCGCTGGTACGTCCAGCTCGTCCGGCCCCGGATGTGGCTCGAAGGTGAATCAGAACAGAAGATCTTTGCCTACGAGACGATCTATTACGTGATGCGCCGTCTTGTCGACCTCATGGCCCCGTTTGCCCCGCACATCACCGAAGAGATCTACAGCAACCTACGGTGTAAAAACGATCCCGGGAGCGTTCATATGCTCGATTGGCAGGCATGCGACGATGCGCTCACAAACCGCGAGCTTGAACACGCTATGGAGCTCGTCCGCTCGTTCGATGACGCAGTCCAGAACGCCCGCCAGGCCGGAAAGAGGAAACTCCGCTGGCCGGTGGACGAAGTTGTGATCGTGACCGCAAAACCCGAGGTAAAAGACGCGGTTGCCCGGCTTAATGAGGTCTGCATGGACCGGGCCAACGCCCGCAAGGTCACGGTTGTGATAGGCCGGTGGGACCGGATCGGCTGGCATGCAGAGCCGGTCATGAAAGCGCTCGGCAAGGGATTCGGGAAAAACTCGTTTGCGGTCAAAGGCCTTATCGAAGCCGCGGACGGAAACGCAATCAAGGCTGCGGTCGATGCCGGGCAAAAATTCCAGTTAAAAATTGAAGAGGGAAAAATTTCGAAACCCGACGATCTTAAGATCGGGACAGATTACGAACAAGATGTCGTTGAAATTGGTATAGAGCACGTGAGATTCACGGAAAAACTCCCGACGGATATCTTCTCGGCCCCGATGGAGGACGGGACGGTGTACGTGGATGTAGCCCTTACCCCGGACCTTGAGGCGGAAGGCTATGCCCGGGAGATCATCCGGCGGATCCAGGAGATGCGCCGGCAGCTCGATCTCGCAGTCGAGGACTTTATCATGGTGGACGTAGCTGTCGCAGACAAACGTATCTGCGAGCTTGTGGGAGCGAGCTGGAAGCCGGGTATCGCCGATGAGGTCCGGGCAAAAACGCTCTCGCTTCACCATTCAGCAGAGCCGGCAGGATCGTCACACCAGCTCGCAAAGGACTGGGATGTCGAAGGGATCGCGATGACGATTGGGATCTCAAAAGTGGCCTGATGCCGGATCCTTTTTCTTTTTTGGCCGGGCTTTTATGAGCTCCCGGATGTTTCCGGTTTTCCGCAGATCAGCATCCGCAGAAATGCCTGCCCTTCCGGCGTTGAAAAGAGCGGGAGGTCGCGGTCTTCAACAACCCTGCTCCGGGTTACGATCACGTGTTCATCCGTAACCGGGTTGTACCCTTCTTTTTCTTCCTCTTTTTTGCAGACAAGAATCCCCCGGCGCTGCCAGGCCGGCGTCTTTGCCAGGTTAACTCCCCGCTCGTGCATCATCTCGTGAAGCTCTGCCGCCGGCAGCCCTTTAAGTTTTCGTGCCGCATCGGTGGCATCCATCCCTTCGGCAATCAGCGCCTGCTGGCAGTAGGAGTTGATGTGGTTGCGCCAGGCCTCGTCCTGTCGGCCGGTCATGTACTCAATCGCGGTCTCCGGGGTTGCCTGCACAACCCGGGCATCGAAAGCTAGTGGCTCCTCTGCCCCAAGGGCGAGTGTCAGGGCGCTTGCCGCATACGAGGCAGCCACCGAATCGATCTTCTCCACCCTTCCTGAGAAGGGCAGCCCGGTGAAGTACAGACTGATCTCGTCCGAAAACGTGTACGCAAACACCGGCGCAAGACCGCTGTCGGCAACAAGGGCCCGGCACGCAGCCATCATTGCCGAGCAGAACCTGTCGTCGAACGGTTTTGCAAACCCGTACTTTTTGGTCAGGCCGTGGAACGCCCGGCCATCGAGCCGGACAAAGACCGGGGGGATTGTGGCAAGGTTTGAGAAGATCTCGTAATTATCCATGGAACGCCCCCCTGTGGGTTAAAGGGAGAGAGAACAAAAATGCCGGATCTCCCTTCCCACCCGGTGGAATAGTGCTGAAATAAAAAAATCCGCGATTATTCTTCCTCGATTGTGCCCGAGCCGGCAAAGGCACCCGGCAGGTGGCGAATCAGCACAATATCATCGATGGCGCTGATGATCCGGTACGGGATCTTGAGTCCCTTGTAGTTCTTAAGCTCAAAGAGCTGGTCGTTAACCTTGCCTACAACAAGGGATTCGATCTTCTTTGAATCTACGTCAATGACCACATCATCGACCTCGCCGATGTACATGCCCTTGTCCGTGTAGATCGCAAGCCCGAATAAGTCCGTAATCTGAGATTCCATCGTTATCAGATGAAAGTATATACCATATGGGTTAAAAAGATAATCCATACTTTATGGACGGATCTCTTCGAATCGGGCGGCTTTTTGGGATCCCGATCATGCTCCACTGGACTTTTCTTTTGATCATTCCGGTTTTTGCCTTCCTTATCGGCAGCCAGATCGGAGCTACCACCGATTTGATCGGGGGGCTCTTTGGCATCGGGATCGACTCCACTATCATCTCCGGCGGCTACATGCCCTGGATCCTCGGGACAATTGTTGCCCTCGGACTCTTTTTCGGAGTGTTTGTCCACGAGCTCGCCCATTCGCTTGTGGCCCGGGTAAAAGGAATCCGGATGCAGAGCATCACACTCCTGATGTTCGGGGGCGTTGCCCAGATGGACGAGGGGGCCCCGGAACCAAGGACTGAGCTGCCCATGGCGCTTGCCGGGCCGCTCACAAGCCTTGTCTTTGGCCTTGCCTGCTGCGGCCTTGTGTACGTCACCCCGGCACTCACACCTGCACCCGCAATACAGGGAGTGCTCATCTTTATTTTCGGGTACGTGGGTGTGCTCAACATCATCCTCTTTGCGTTCAACCTGATCCCCGCCTTTCCCATGGATGGCGGCCGTGTGCTCCGGGCGGCTCTCGCAACCCGGATGCCGCTTGATCGGGCAACCCGGATTGCGGCAAACGTGGGCAAGGGATTTGCTATCCTCTTTGGTATCGTCGGGCTCTTTGGTATCCCCGGGTACATCGCTCCCTTCGATCCCTTCCTGATCCTGATCGCCCTCTTTGTGTACCTGGGGGCAAGCCTCGAATCATCGGCTGTGCAGTACAATGTCCTGCTCCGTGATGTGACCGTGGGTGAGATGATGAGCACCCCGGTGGTCTCGGTTCCCGCGAGCATGCAGCTCGTCAAGGTTGTTGACATGATGTACGCAAGCAAGCACCTTGGTTTTCCTGTCACCGAGCGCGACACGCTCGTGGGCATGGTGACTCTTGCGGACGTGAACCGGACTTCTCCCATCGACCGCGAGGCAATGCAGGTAAAAGATGTGATGACCCGTGAGGTTGTCACCCTGCCCCCCACGGCTTCGGTGATCGATGCTCTCCGGATCATGTCTGCCCGGAATATCGGCCGCATCCCGATCCTGCAGGAAGACCGGATTGTAGGGATCGTGACCCGGACCGATATCCTGAAAGTTACCGAATTAAAAAAGATCTAAAACCGTTTTTGGTTACCTGTCTTCTAGCATTCAAGATACGGGTCGAGAGCCGAGCTCCCTGCGACCTTCACAAACGCAGCAACATCCTTAAACGGCCTCTTTGCTATTACGGCCGCCACGCGTTTTTTCCCCACGCCGGGCATCCAGCGGAGGGCAGATGCCGGCAGGGTATTGATATTGAGCGGCAGCGGAAGGGCGGTGATCGAACGCATGCCCCAGTCCACCACAACCGCATCGATCACAGTCCGGGCCGGGAGATTTAGCGGGATACCGGCCAGGATCGGGTACGATCCCGGCTGCCGGCCAAACGAGAGCTCCCCTGAGACTTCTATGCGTACATCGCGGAGGATGGTCCCTATGGGGTAGACCTGACGGAGCATGAGGAGATCGATCTTTTCCCGCACAAACTCCTTGAAGGCCCGGAACCGGCGTTCGTTTTTCCCGAGCGTATTGTTCGTATAGGCCGGCGTTCCTTCAAACGGCATCACCTGACGGATATTGACGCGCCGGACAAGAAGACCGGCCGCGAGCACCCGTGAAAGGAACTGCTCGTTTTTGTCGTATGTCGCAGGCGTTTCCCCGGCAAGGCCACAGACAAAGTTGAGACCGGGCAGCAGTTCGGGGATCCCGTCACGGCGAACCCCGCCAATTTCGTTTGCGATCTCTATTGCCCTGAAAACCTCGTCCGGCTGTGCCTTGAGATTATTGGCCGCCACAACAGCCGGATCAGCGGTCTCCATACCGAACGCGGCCACATCCCCGGGTGTGTGGTACCGGATGATCGCGGCGAGTGCCTCCCGGCTCTTCTCCTCGTGCCGGGCAATGGTGGCCGGGTTCGTATTGTCGATGTGGAGCGTTTTAAGATCCGGCGCCGAGGTACGGATCGAGGAGAAGAGTTCTTCGAGGAGATCCGGGCGGGGCGCCGGGTACTCACCCGCGTCTGCCCCGTAGGCAAGGAGATCCGGCTGCCGGCCCACCCGGAAGTGGCGGGCCCCATGAGAGGCAAGAGCCGCAACCTCGGCTGCGACCCCGGATACGGAACGGTACCGGGGCAGGCCGTAGAACGGCTCGGTACAGAACGAACAGCCCCCGGTCGCCCCGTGAGAGCAGCCCCGGGCGGTCTCCAGTTCGCACATCACGTACGGGAAGTCCGGGTGCTGCACGATAATGCCGGCGCCTGCCACGCTCCACGGATCCGTCCGCGTATAATCGAACACCCCCGTTGGATCTCCCCCGGCAAGGTACCGGTCGAGTGCAACGGCCGGATCCCCTTCGAGCAATGCGTCAAAACCGGCGATTACCTGCCGGACCGCTTTCTTCCCGCCCTCGCCTGCGTACCCAAAGCCGATGGGCCCGCCGATCAGTTTTTTTGGGCCCCTCAGCTGGTGGCCCACCTGCTGGATCTCGGTGATCGTGGCAGGAGTACCGCCAAGATATTTTCCCGGTACTGTAACCCCCGCGATCATGACGAGCAGGCCGGCCCGGTCCATTGCGGCGAAGATCTGCGGGTCGTTCCTGAGCTGGTCGATGGTGAGATACCTGACGGAAAAACCGTGCACACTGATGGCCCCTGCCACCGTCCGGATATAGGGAGAGATGTACGGAGGGACACCGAGGCACGCGGGTTCGTCCACATACCCGTCGAGAATAACTGCGGTTGTGCTCCGGGAGGTGTCAGTGGTCATGGCCGATCAGGGCAAGCAGTTTCTTAGCCCACATAAGTTTCCCGCGCTTGACCGGGTCGACATTTCTGTCATCGAGGTCGAAGCCGATAAGCGTGATCGTCTTTGCCCCGAGCGCATCGGCAGCAAAGACCGCCCGGTCCCCATCCGAGAACCCGCCGAAGTTGTGTACATGTCCAAACGGCGTGCTTTGCGTGGTGGCGATCAGAGGGCCCGGCAGCCTTTTCACCCAGTGCTGCAGGAGCGGGATGTTGTCACCGTGTGCATGCACTACCGCAATGGTCCCCGCCCGGTTCATCTCTATGAGATGATCGGTTGCTCCGTCAAGATCGGTAAAAACCGCATCCGGCCGGATACCGTGCATGTAAAGCACGTCGGCCGCGGCATCGGCGGCAAAGACCACGTGCCCCACCGGGATCCGGGAGAGCTCCCTCGCAAGGCCGGGGGCGTTCCCGCAGACGGCTACATCCCGGCCTTTCACCAGCCGCACAAGTGCGGGAAGGTCATCGCGATCGGTAAGTGCCGCAAGCAGAGCCGCAGCCTTCTCATCGTCTTCCCTGGAGAACCCGAAGTAAGCGAGGATTTCGAGGTAATATGGCTCCCATGCGGAGAACTCCATACCTCACCGGCACCCGGCCGCGGGAAGCGGGAACGGCGCGGCCTTACTCCTCATTTTTCCGGTCCTCGTTTTCCAGGCCCACGAGGTTCTTGAACTTCTGGAGGATCGGCTCGATAACAACGTCAAGGAGTGTTACCTTGTCTGCCACGTTCCCAAAATAGTGGAGCGGGAGGTTTGCCGCGGCCATGTTGGGGTGGCCGCCGGCATCCCCCATGTCCCCGAACGCCTCGGCAAGCGCATTCCCGATATGGAGCCGGATATCCCGGTTCCGGGCCGAGATCACGATAGCGGTATCGGTGATCCCGTACACGAGCGCCGTGTTCACCCCTTCAAGTGTGATCAAGAGGTCAGCTGCCTGCGGGAGGGCATCGCGGTTCATCACGTAACCGACGTTAGAGAAGAGATACCCGCTCTGGATCTTCCGGTTCTGGATTGCCTTACCTATCACATCGATGGTCTCCTGCGACATGGACGGCGACATAATCTTGTCGAGCAGGTCCGCATCTGTGAGCGGGAGCAAAAAGCCGGCATTTCCCAGGTCCTGCGGGGTTACGTTGCGCTTGAACTCTTTTGTGTCAGTCCGTATGCCATACAGGAGTGCTGTTGCCACCCTCTTATCAACCGGGATATCGAGCTCCTGGAGATACTGAGTCAGGATGCTCGCGGTTGCCCCGATACCCGGGCGGATATCGGTGAACGTACCCTGCCCGGCCGCGTGGTTCCCGTCCTTGTGGTGGTCAATGATGATCTGGATCTTTGTCTGGGGCGGGACGTCGTTGTTAGCTCCCGGGCCCGAGCAGTCCACCATGGCAAGGTACGTGCATTTCTGGAGCGCGTCCAAGGAGAGGTGCTCCATCTTGATATCGAGAAGGTTGACAAACGTCCGGTTCTCCTGATGTCCGATATTTCCTTCGTAGAAGATCCGGGTTGTGAGCGTTTTTGAGTTCGCATGCCGGGCGATCTCGGCAAGGGCCATGGCACTTGCGATCGCATCCGGGTCAGGGTTCTTGTGGGTGATGATCCCAAGGATTCCATCCCAGCCGGCAAGGAGCGAGAAAAGCCTCTGCGAAATCCGGCTCGCGTGCTGCTTTTTGATCTGGAAGACCGCGGTCTTTGCCACGACCTCCTGAGGGTAAAGGACAAGGTCAGCCCCGGCGGCCGTGAGCTTCTGGCCTGTCACCGGATCCACAGCACGGGCGATCACCTGGACGGTCGGGTACCGTTTCTTAATACCCGCAACCGCGGCAAGATTGGCATCCGCATCGCCGGTCATCACAAAAGCGATCTCAAACGATGGAAGGCCGGAGAGCATATCCGATGCAGCAATATCCCGTACATACGCGTCGTATTTCTGATCGCGGAGATGGCGTACGCGCGTTTCATCGCGGTCAACCACGATCACGCGTTCGTTCTCTTTGGCGAGTTCGAGGATGATGTTGTACCCGCTGGTGCCGCACCCGAAGATGCAGTATTTCGTTGGGGCTTGCGGCTCAAACGCGGCGGTCTCTGGCATGTTAGGAAAAGATGGGCCACACCCACGTATAAAAGGATTCTATCGGCAGTTTTTGCCGGCTTGTTTCCAAAACATTTATTCGGCTGTAACGGCCACATTATTAGGCTACGTGGGTCTGTAGCTTAGTTCGGCATAGCGGCGGACTCTTAATCCGCAGGTCAAGGGTTCAAATCCCTTCAGGCCCGCTTTTCTTTCCATTCTTCCTGACGTGCCCCGGTACTTCACGCTCCGGCTCTTCGATCGTAATGCCGGTAACATAATCTTAATTACGGCAGCCCCCGATCGATCTCCTAAAGGCGTCTGTAAACACTGCAGGCTGCCCCATGAGGAGAAAATGGAGTTTATCGGCAGCAAAACGGAAAAAAATGTCCTTGCGGCATTTGCCGGGGAATCCCAGGCCAGGAACCGGTACAGCTATTTTGGCAAAGTGGCAAAAAACGAGGGGTACGAGCAGATCGCAGCGGTCTTTTTACAGACCGCCGAGGAGGAAAAAGAGCACGCGAAACTCTTCTTCTCGTTCCTCAAGGGAGGGATGGTGGAGATCACGGCCGCATATCCCGCCGGTGTGATCGGGACCACAAAAGCGAACCTGAAGGCGGCCGCTGACGGCGAGATGATGGAATGGGGGACACTCTACCCGACCTTTGCCGGGACAGCAAAAGACGAGGGATTTATCCCGATCGCAAACATTTTTCGGCAGGTGGCGGTGGTCGAGAAGTACCATGAACAGAGGTACAACCGGCTCCTTGCAAACCTCGAAAAAGGGATGGTCTTCAAACGCGATACTCCGGTGAAGTGGTACTGCCGGGAGTGCGGGTACGTGTACGAAGGGACAACAGCTCCGGCAACATGCCCGGCCTGCGCCCACCCGCAGGCATATTTCGAAATCTACGCGGAGAACTTTTAAAAAACAGGGTATTGCCGGCGGGATCATTCCGCCGGCTATTTTTATCTCCCGTTTACTCTTTTACGATCCCGGCGAGCCTTCCCCGGAACTGGCTCATGTAGAGATCGTAATAGAACCCTTTCTTTTCCATGAGTTCGGCGTGTGTACCGCGTTCCACGATCCTTCCCTT
The DNA here is from genome assembly GCF_000017625.1 of Methanoregula boonei 6A8. NCBI lineage: Archaea > Methanobacteriati > Methanobacteriota > Methanomicrobia > Methanomicrobiales > Methanoregulaceae > Methanoregula > Methanoregula boonei. The sequence continues at coordinate 2,347,077 of NC_009712.1, forward strand.
ATCGATGACCAGGATCTGGTCGGCATGCCGAATCGTGGAGAGGCGGTGAGCGATGATAAACGATGTCTTGTCTTTCTGGAGGGTCAACAGCCCTTCCTGGATCAGCTTCTCGGTCCGGGTATCGACATTACTGGTCGCCTCATCGAGGATGAGCATCCTCGGGTCGGCCACGATTGCCCGGGCAATGGTGAGCATCTGGCGCTGCCCCTGCGAGAGGTTCGTGCCACCGTCCACGAGTACCGTGTCGTAGCCTTTGGGCTGGCGGAGGATGAACTCGTGGGCATTGGCCTGCTTTGCTGCACGGATACATTCCTCATTCGTTGCACCTTCCCGTGCGTATTTCAGGTTTGCCATAATCGTATCGGAGAAGAGGAATGGCTCCTGGAGCACCTGCGCGATCTGGACGCGAAGCGTGTCCTGCTGTACTGACCGGATATCGGTCCCATCCACCCGGATTCCACCGCTCTCGATATCGTAATACCGGGTCAGGATGTTGATGATGGTACTCTTCCCGGCGCCGGTGGGTCCACAGAGGCCGAAAATCTGCCCGGGCGCTGCGTGAAACGTGTTGTCAGAGAGTACCCGCCGCCCTTTGATATACGAGAAGTCCACATGGTCAAACTCCACATCCCCGGTAACAGACGCCATGGCCGGCGCTTCGGGCAGATCAGCCACGACCGGCGTCTCATCCATGACCGCAAAGACGCGGGACATCCCTACAATCGCGTTGAGGATCTGGGCATACACCGAGAAGATCGTGGTAAAGGAATTTAAGAGCGAGAACGAGAAGCCGATGAATGCAATCAGGGTGCCGATCGCGGCCATCCCGTTCATCACTAAGAGGCCGCCCACGACAAGGAGCGCTACTATGAGCACGGTGGTAAAGATCGATGAGATCTGCTGGCTGATGAGCGCGGAGAACTGGGCCTTTTCGCCGATTGCGGCCACCCGGGTGCTGAACGCGGAGAACCGCTCGGCGGCCTCTCCCTGCTGCCGGCTCGCGATCACGGTCTTTTCTCCCGAGAGCCACTCCTCCGCAAACCCGTTGAGATCGCCGGTCTTTTCCTGGAGCAGGGCAAACGCGGGCCCCGAGGTCTTGGTGAGCAGCCATGAGACCCAGACAAGGCCCAGCACCACGATGTAGGCAAGGACGGTGAATTCCACATTGACCCAGAGCATGACAATGCTTATGATCACGATTGTCATGATGGCCTGGCCGGTCTGGAGGGCTCCGATGCTGATGTACTGCTCGATCACCTGCGTGTCATTGGTGACCCGGCTCATCAGTTCGCCAATCGGGCGCCGGTCAAAGAAGTTAAGCGAAAGCGTCTGGATGTGGGAGACAAGGTCGCAGCGGAGGGAGTACAGCGCATCCTGCGCGATATCCGAGAGGAACTTCTGGGAGACGACCCCGACAAGCCAGGTAACCAGGGCCGCTGCGGTAAGGGCTGCGATCACTTCTTCGAGCGGGGCAAGCGGACCCGGGCCTGACGAGATCAGGGTGGTGGCTTCGCCCATCAGGAGCGAGAATGCGGCAGTGAGCAGGGCCGAAACCGCCATAAAGACGATCACGAGCGCGAGCCTGAACCGGTGCGGGGCCATGTACCGGAAGAAACGCCGCACGGTCGGGATCATCGGGGGGAGCTGGTCCGCGCCGGGAGACACCGTATCTGCGGTCATGATGTACCTCTCCCGACAATGCCCCGGCCCAGCTGCGAATCATAGATCTCTCGGTACTCCGGGCTTATTGCCAGCAGTTCCTCGTGGGTGCCCGAGGCAACGATCTTCCCGCTGTCAAGGAGGAGGATCCGGTCCGCAGCAATCACCGTGCTAATCCTTTGCGCCACAAGGATCTTGGTAACACCGGCGAACCGCTGGTTGATCCGATCCTGGATCCGGGCCTCGGTTGCCACATCGCAGGCGCTCGTGCTGTCGTCAAGGATGAGGATCTTCGGTTTTGCCGCAAGGGTCCGGGCTATGGCCAGGCGCTGGCGCTGGCCGCCCGAGAAATTTGCCCCGTGCCGGGACACGGCATCATCGTATCCCCGGGGAATATTGGTGATAAACCCTGCGGCATCGGCATCCTCGGCAGCGGCGACCATGTTCGCATCCGATCGGTCATCTGCGCCAAAAAGGATGTTCTCCCGGATCGTACCGAAGAAGAGGTTGGGCTGCTGGAGGCAGATGGCAACGGTCCGGCGCAGCGTGTCCTGGGGGATCTGCCTGATGTCGGTGCCATCCAGGGTAATCCTGCCGTCTGTGACATCGTAAAACCGGGGAAGGAGATGGATGAGCGTGGACTTTCCCGAACCGGTGGCACCAAGGATCCCTATCGTCTCTCCCGGTTCTGCCACAACAGAGATATCGCGGAGCACAAGCGGCCCGGGTGTACCCTCCGGGGTCCGGTATCCGAACGACACATGGTCGAAGACCACCCGGCCTTTTACGGACGAGGGGTCAAAAGCCGCAGGTTTTGCCGGGTCGTTCACCTCCGCTTTTGTGTCCAGCAGTTCGTAGATCCGGTCAAACGACGGCCGTGAGGCAGAGATTGCCGGGAGCACGGTGCCGAGGATCATAAACGGCATTATCAGGAGGAAGAGGTACTGGATCGAAGCGATCACCTCGCCGATCGAAAATCCCGTGCCCGAGAGCACACTGGTGCCGCCGATAAAAAAGATCGCGGCAAGCCCGAGGTTTACCACGAGCAGCATGGTCGGGATGAGGATGGCAATCGAGGTCTGGGCGCGGAGCGACGACCCTCTTACCTCCCCGGCAACCCGGGAGAACCGGTCGTTTTCCAGCCGCTGGCGCACAAACGCCTTGACCACCCGGACGCCGGCAAGGTTTTCCTGGAGCCGGCCGTTCATGGCATCGTATTTCTCCTGGCGCACTGCAAAGACCGGCAGCACGAACCGGAGGTAGGCTGTAAGGAGGATCGTAAAAACAACCAGGAGGACGACCATGAGGCCGATAAGGGCCGGGGTGTAGAACGCAATGAGCAGGATGGTGATAATGAGCATGACCGGGACGAGAGGGAGGTTGAGGATTCCCTGCTGGATCGCGATCTTGACGTTCTGGATATCGTTTGTCAGCCGTACGAGAAGATCGCTCGGACGCATCCGGTCGATATTCCCAAACGAGAGCTCCTGGATATGGCGGTACGATTCGGTCCGGAGGTAATTGGCAGTCCGCTCGGAGAACTTGACTGCGATCAGGGTGTTTGCCACCTGGCAGCCCGCGGCCACCATGGTGAGCACGAGCATGTACCCCCCGTAATGGATGACCACACCCAGGTTATTGCCAAGGATCCCCTGATTAATGAGGGCCTGCGAGAGCAGGGGGATGGCAAGCGTGCACAGTGCCCCCGCAATCGTCAGGACAAGGGAGAGGACGAGCCATTTCCGGTAACCGTTCCATACTGTCAGGATACGCCGATGCCAGTCTGCCGCCATGATCTTTTCCGTATTACTGTACTTGAACGATGCTGTCCAACCTTGTTAAAGATTCCGGGACAGGATGCAACAGGAAGGCAGCGGTTGAATTATCCGGGAAAAAAGCATTAAAATGAGTGAAAAGGGGGGCTTATATCCAGCCCATCCGCACCCACCGTTCGAACTCATCAGGGCGGAAGTCCCGGTTCTCTTCTACGATCGTTTTGAAGTACGCCCGGTTTCCCTCGATCTCGGTTTCCTGCCCCGGATCGGAATAACCGTTCCGGACCGCATCCGCGAGTTTTTTCCCGAGGGCCCGGGCGGCAGGTTCTGCCGCATCTACCGCTTCCGGTCCTCCCCCGGTCGCAACGCTCATGCCCCCGACTGATATAACGCCAAGATAATTGAGGACATGGTTGAGATACGCGACCACCTCATCGCCACCGGATTCTCCCGTGGTCGCTACCGCACAACCGTATTTCCCGGCACACTGCTGGTAATGGATCGCATCTGCCAGCCGGTCGAAAAAGACCTTCATCTGGCCGGTGACATTATCGATATACACCGGCGAGCCAAGGATCAGGGCGTCGGCTTCGTTTATCCGGGCGAGGAGCTCCGGCATATCGTCGTCGTTGACGCAGATACCATTGAGAGTGCATGCTTCGCAAGCCGTGCAGGGAAGGATCCGATAGTCGGCAAGGTCGATCATCTCTGTTTCTGCACCGGACTCTGCTGAACCGGCAAGGACAAAACCGGCAAGCTGCCGGGTCATGCTCCGGGTTGTACGCGGGCTTCCGTGGATGGCAAGGATCTTCATAAATGGTTCCTGAAGTACCGTAGGATGCCCGGGGTTATGAGTGTCTTCCCGTAGTGGGAGCGTACGTTACGGATTTTTGTGCCTTGTGGCGCAGAACTCAAAGACACACTTTTTGTCGCCAAGGCGGTGGGCCTCGTGGGGTTTTGCAACGATGGCCGGTTCTGCAAACCCGGCTGCCGTGATGTGCCGGATAATATCGGAACGGGGAGAGACCCGGGGCGGCCCGTGCTCATCCGGGCCACAGGCATTGCCATCCTCGATCCCGAGCGTAGAACCAAAGAGGATACCACCCGGCCGGAGTGCCCTATACGCGTTTGCCAGGTACTCGTCGAGCTCGGCATCATCGGCAATCACGTGGATGACGGACCCGGAATAGACTGTATCAAACTGCTCCTTCCTGAAGGGAAATGTATCGTTTACCACGAAAAGATCCCGTAATGCGTCCCGGTCGCGGTACAGGTCAAAACCGAGATCGATGCTCTCCCATGAAAGGTCAAAACCGGTGATCCGGTCCCGCGGGAACCCGTCCCGGAGGATCTGCCGGATATTGTCGCCGGTTCCGCAGCCGTAATCGAGGAGCGGGCCGGGCCGTTGCAAAGCCTCTCCGTAATAAAAATGGCTGCGGATCCGGGGTTCACCAAGGATGGTTAAGATGTGAGGGTAAGGCACGCTGTCCTTTTCGTACTTGAGGACAAGCGACTCGTAGTAATGGTCCGGGTACGTTACACCTAGCGCCCTAACATGGTGCATGGCGGCGGCAATTTCGCCTTCGAGAGTCTTCCCATCCCGGAAGCTGCGGGAATGTGGTGCGGGCATACGTGAAAGAGGTGTATGATATGTTTTCCATTTCAGGCTTTGGAATGTGGCGGCAGGGGCAATGTGCGGACCGTTACTCCACGTCCGGCAAATTTTTGCGTACGTCGATATAGTCCGTATACTCCGAGAGCAGGCGGACCACCTCAGGAAGCGGGTCGGAGAAGATCCCGGTCAGGTCGGATTCGCCCGGTTCTTTTGGGACAAACGCAAGATGCTCTTTTGGGGGGATAAACTCTGCATGCACATCGGCCCGGTTGCCCCGTGCATCCGCCCGGTACCAGCCGTACTTTTCGAGCCAGACAGCATTGAGGCCGTGGAGATAGAATGCCGGGCCGATCTCCGCATGGTTTTTCAACCGCTGGTAGCAGAGCCCGGCAGGGATGGCGTTTGCCCGGAGCAGGGCAGCCAGAAGGTGGCTTTTTGCAAAACAATAGCCGGTGGTATGCTCCAGGACCTGCGATGCAGAGAGTGTAACCGGGTTTGCCTTGTAATCCCAGCTGTGCCGGATCTCGTCACGGACAAAGGTGAAGCAGGTCCGGGCGATCTCCACGTCTCCCGTGCAGCCTTCAGCAAGGGCCAGCGCCTTTTTTCTCACGGCCGGGTGATCATGGTCGATAACGGGAGTCACCCGCAGGAACTCTTCGTGGCCGGAATGTTTCATAGCAAAACGTATGGGATCGTGGAGAGTAAAAGAGAGGCGGTGGCCGGGTCAGCAGAAATCCTCGGTAATGTACACCTTGTCGTCCGCTGCAACCGCCACGCCCACTCCTTCACTGTCATAAGTTGCAGTAAGGATATTTTTCCGGTGCCCCGGGCTGTTCATCCAGCCGGTAACGGTGGACTGCGCGATCTCCTCCGGGGTGCTCCATGCGTAAGAATAAACGCCGTTTGTATCGGTCACCAAGGTGTAGAGGTTATTCTGGAAGATGTTCTCCGCAATCCCGTAGGTATAGTACGAGCCATAATTCTTGACGCAATAGATCCCGCTCGCGTTCCCCCGGGCAGTCGGGTCTTCCCCGGCCGGGTCAATGTGCGAGAAATAATTGTTCGTGGCCATGTCCGTGCTGTGGTTGAGCGCGAGTGCGGCAAGCGCCGGGTCGTACGAGAGTGCAGCAAGCCCGTTTTGTGCCCGCTGTTCGTTAATGAGATCGTGGATCCGGCTGGCGAGCGACGAACCCTGGACCGGGTTTGGGTCATCGGAGACCCGGGCAGTCACCAGGGGAAACGGGGGGGTGGCAGTTGCCGTTGCAATCGTCTCTGACGGTATGGCCGGAGCAGGAGAAAGTGTTGGCGTTGCGGCTGATGTGGAAACTACCGTCACCAGCGGGGTGGTGTTGGGCGTTATTGTGGTCAGGGCAAGAGTAGTCGTGGCCGCAGGAAGAGCAGGAGACGGTGTTGAGGAGAGAGTCACGTTCTCACCTGCCTGCTGGAGACATCCGCCCATGAGGACAAAGACGATGATGAGAAGGACAATCACCGCGAGTACAACCGCAATCCGGAAGTACGGGTGCTTCCAGAACGGGACGCGCCCGGGTTTTTTGTCCGCGGGCTTTGCTGCGTACCCACCGCCGTACGCGCTCGTGCCTCCGGCCCCGTACCGGATGCCAACACCCGGCGCCGGGGTCTTTTTCCACACCGCAAGCCCGGCACAATCGTGGTTGGGCGGGAGCCGGTGCTCGTCACAGAAATTTTTCCCGCAGTACTGGCAGTGGAACGGGAGCGAAACATTCTTTCCGCAAAAGTCACAGCGCGGCATTGCTCTTTCTCTCTCTTTCCCAGTATGTCATAAGGGCTCCGGTAGGGAGATAAATCGGGGGGACCGGACCTACCCTTTTCCCAATTCCCTTCTCCGACGGAGAGTGGCTGGAGACGGATCCACGCCCGGACGGTTCCAGCGGACAGGGTGCCAACACATTCCACGATTATTTGTTTAAACCGTTATTTTCTCAAAATAGTCGTTTTAATCAGGATTAGACCGTGCAATTTAGCGGCGTTTTTTTCGCCGCGAAAAAGGAAACGAGGGATTGGCATGGCACCCCCCGGAAAGGGGCAGGAAACGCGGTTATTGGCCGAAAATAACAAGGGTTGCCGGACAGGAAAACCGGGACCGGTTTTTCCTCAGAAATTCCACGATCTGTTAGTAGAGGGGGGCCTGTGTCACAAAGAGAGGCACCCGGGAGCGTGAGATCCCCTCATTTATGGCTTTTCAATCGTGAGGCCAATGTAATTACGAGGTGGGGGTCCCGGCCACGTCCCCTCTCCATGCCGTGCGGGGCTGGACTCGTGATGCACCCTGCGTAAAGCGGAGATAACCGGGGGAGAGTTTCACGTATGAAAAAATTGCCGGGGTTTTTTTTCTTTAAAACAGGATCTCTTCTCTTTTGTACCGGATCTTAGGTGCAGGCTTGTCAGCCGCATACCCGATCGGACAGAGCATCACCGGGGTGAGGTGCGCCGGGATGTTGAGGATCCGCGAATATCCCTTCGGGTCAAACCCACCCATCGGGCAGGAATCAAAGCCCAGCGACTTTGCGCCATTGAGCGCGTTCCCGAGCGCAAGGTACGTCTGCGCCTGCGACCACGCGGCCCGCTGCTCATCAGTCATGCTTTTCGCAAACATCGCCGCCATCCCGGTCACCCTTCCGGTAATGTCATCGGGAACATGGTTCTTTTTCATAAGCGCCCCAAGCCGTTTTACCAGGGAATCATAATCGGAGGCGGCGCAGAATACAAGAAGGTGCGAACAGGTTGTCACCTGCTCCTGGTTGTTCGAGACCTTCAAAAGTTCTTCTTTTGTTTTCTGGTCGGTTACGATCTTAATCTTCCAGGGCTGGAGATTCAGGGCCGATGGCGCAAACCGCACAAGGTCAATGAGTTCCTCTACCTTTTTTTCGGGGATCTTCTTTTTGTCAAACTTCTTTGTCGCATACCGCTGCATGACACAATCTGCTAACTGCATTCTTCTCACCACGGTTTTCCTGATCGTTTCCTTCACGGTCCGGGTGTAATACGTTTCTCCCTAGTGTGCCCACAGGATCTTTTGTGAAAAAAGGGTGCCAGCCGGGGAATTGCCTTATCCCTTCCGGCGCCTGAATATTCCAGCATATGGGACGTTATAACCGGGGAGATGTTATCCTTGCCCCGGTACCGTTTGCAGAGCAGCACGGGAAAAAGACCCGGCCTGCCGTAGTCCTGTCCGCACCGGAGGAGGGCGATCTCCTCATCTGCCCGGTCAGCAGCAGGCCACCTTCCGATACCCCGTGCGTCCCTATCGGGCTTGACGATTTTGCCATTGGGGGCCTTGATCTTTTTACCGAGAGTTATGTCCTGACTGCAAAAGCCGGTACGCTCCCGGTCCGGGACGTAATTGCGCTCAAGGGCCGGCTTGTGGCTGAAGCGGTGGATACCATTGGCGCTCAGGTGCGGGCTCCAGGGGAACTGTTCCCGCAGGACTTCCCGCGCAGAAGATCGCGTTCCCGCCGCTGAAACGACGCGGAAGTTCCCACTCCTCTCCAAAAAAAGTTTCCGGTTATTCGCCGATTGCAACCAGCATCTCTTCCAGCGACGGGTACCGGGACTCGATCCGTTCCACCCGACCCCCGGCTGCTGCGATCGCAGCCGAGCAGGCATTGAGTTCTGTCATGTCCCCGGCCTCGCAGGCAAGTCCCCGCTCATCAAGGTGGTAGGGAATCGTGTGGTGATCGAGCCGGGACGGATCGGGATGGGCAAACCAGATCGTGTACGTGATCGAGCCGAACTGTTCGCGCAGCTCGTCCATTGTCCCGAGCGCCATCACCTTCCCGCGCCGGAGGATCATCACCCTGTCGCAGATCTCCTCTACCTGGTACAGGTTGTGGGCCGAGAGCACGATGGTCCGGCCCTCACCCTTGAGCTTTTTCAGGTACCCGGAGATAAACCGGGAGGTCATGGGATCAAGGCCGCTTGCCGGTTCGTCATACACGAGAAACTTCGGATTGTGAATAAGGGAGCGGGCAATTGCCACCTTGCGCTTCATACCCTTGCTCATCTCGCCCAGTTTCTTCCCACCGGTCTCAAGTGACAGGGCCGCAAAGAGCCGGCGGGTGCGGAGCACAATCTCCTCTTTTTCTATCCCGTAGATTTCGCCGAAGAACGAGAGGTAGTCTTCCGCGGTCATGGTCTCATAGAGCCGGGACTCCTCGGGCAGGTAGCCCAGCGTCTCCTTGAGCGCTACCGGGTCATGTACCACATCGATCCCGTTGACCACGAGGCTTCCGGATGTGGGGGCAACAAGGCCGGAAACAATTTTCAGAAGCGTGGTCTTACCAGCCCCGTTGTGCCCCACGATCCCGAAGATGCCGGCGCCGGGAAAAGAGAAACTCACATCGTCAAGTGCGGTAAAGCCATCGTAGCGCTTGATAAGGTGGTCCGCGGCAATCACGGCAGGTACTCCGGGGGGCTTTGATGTACTGTGGAGGGAACGGGAACATATACATTGGGATGGGTGCAGGCCAAAAAACACCGGAGTGTCATCAACGATCAGTATTTGAGCCCTGTTCCCACACCTATTGGCTATCGATATACGGGGCCGGCCATGAGTGCAGCGCGGGACATTGCGATCATCGCACGCTGGGAAGTAAAAAAGACCTTCTCGGTCATGTCCCGCAATGTCCTGCCGGTCGCGATTGTCCTTTTTGTGCTCCTTGTTTTTGTAACCGGCTTTGCCGCAGAGAGCGGGCTCCACATCCAGGACGGGATGTACCGGATCGGCGTGGATGATCCGAAAGTCGCCGCACTCTTTACCTCCGATACCCGGTTTACGGTATACCAGGATACCGACGCCGATCTTATCCGGGACCGGGGAACCTACGACATTGTCATAGTCCGGGGAGGGGTCTTTGCAAGCGCCACACAGAAAGGCCAGTCGGCCGAGAACGCCCTTGCACGGGACTATGCGCAATACAAGAACAGCGTGTACGCCGGTGAAAGCGATCTTTTTGCCGCGTACCCGCTCTGGATCGATACCGAATCGGTGGAAAGCGAGATCAACTTCTCTACACCCCAGAACGGACAGTACATACCGGTGCCTCCCGGGCCGGGTGCACCGGTGCCGCAGGGCCCGGTCGAGAACATCCCCACGCCCTCACCCACGCTCGGCATTACGCAGGACGAGCTCCGGCAGCAGATTGCTATATCCTCGCAGGAGAACTCGCCGGTATCGCGGTACACGGATGTGCTCTCCCCGAACAGTGCTGCCATGGGATCGTTTGTCACCCCCGACCAGCTCTCTCCCCCGCTGCCTTTTGACTCGATCATCCTTGTCTTTGTCTTCATCTTCCCGCTGTACTTTTCTTCGCAGTTTTTCATGATGAGCATCATGAACGAGAGAATAGAGCGCCAGGGCGAGCCCCTCCTCTCCATGCCGGTGAAGACTTCTTCGATCATTCTCGGAAAGATGCTCCCGTACTTCCTTGCGATGCTTGCGATCTGCACCGTGATCACGCTCTACATCCATGCTTCGCTGCTTGTCCTCCTCCCGCTCATTCCCATCATCGTCTTCTTTCTCGCAAACGCTCTCATCATCGGGATGCTGGCCCGGAGTTTCCGGGAGCTCTCGTTTGTCTCCATCTTCTTTTCCACAGTCGCGACCTCGTACCTGTTCTTTCCCTCCATCTTTGCAAACGTCCACGTAATCAGCCTGGTCTCCCCACTCACGCTGATTGTGCTCACCGTCCAGGGGACCGCGTGGACAGTAGCAGACTATGTCTATGCCACGTCCCTTTTCTGGCTGACCGCTGCCGTGCTCTTTGCGATTGCAGCCAAAAACTTCAATGAAGAGCGGCTTTTTTCCGAGAAAAAATTCCTGCCCCGGATCCGTGAGTTCCTCTCAGGGATCCTCCCGGAAAAGCATCCCTTTGCGGCGCTCTTTGTGCTTGCCCTTATCTCGATCCCGTTTGTCTTCATGGCCCAGATGATGGGCCTTGTGGTTTTTTTCAACCTGCCCATGCCGTACTCGCTTATCTCCCTCCTCGTGCTTGCGGCACTCATCGAAGAGATGGCAAAGGCGGCCGGGATCTACACGCTCTTTGTGCGCGATCCGTCATTTTTCTCGTGGAAGAACCTGGTCCTTGCCTCTGCTGCCACGGCTATCGGCTTTTTGGTGGGAGAAAAACTTCTTCTCTTTGCCACGCTTGCCCAGATCTCCGAGTCGATATTCGGGAGCGTCCTCTTTTTGTCGCTTGGGTCGCTCTGGATGCCGCTCCTCCTCCATTTTGCCTGCGTTCTTATCGTTGCCTCCTCGCTCAAACTCGGGGGGAAAAAGGCGCTTGTGCCCGGCCTCTTTGCCGCAACCCTCCTGCACTGCTGCTATAACCTGTACGTCCTGGGGTGGTTCCATTGAAGGGCCGGCACATTGCGGTCATCGCAAAGAAGGAATTCCGGGGGCTCGCGTCAGAGAAAACAATCCTCTTAGCCATCCTGCTCCAGGTTTTTATCGCGCTCTTCTCGTCATTCCTCATGGTTGGGCTCACCGCAATGTACGACCCGGTCTCGCTCTCGCGCTACTCCCATTTCCGGTATGATATCGCGTATGCCGGAAACGAGAGTCCGCTGCTTGGGTATCTGGAGGGGAGCAACGATCTCCGGGTGCACCGGATGGACCTCTCGACCGCAGTCGAGCTCCTCAAGGAGCGCCGGCTCTCCGCGGTAGTGTACGTGCCGGATACAGCACCCGGTTCCGACGACCCGGTCAAGATCACGCTATACACACTGACCGACGATCTGCAGGGTGCAGTTGTCGATGTGCGGCTCAAGTCGGTCCTGTTGCAGTACGAGGGCGACCTGCGCACGATCCGGGCCGGCCGGCTCGATGTGACGCCGATCCCGCTCCAGGTCCCGGCGTCCGCTGGCAGCGGGGACTTCTACGGGTTTGTGTACGGTCTCCTGGTCCCGCTGCTGGTCTTTTTGCCGGGCATCCTCTCTGCCGCGCTCGTGATCGATCTTATCACTGAGGAATACCAGCACGGGACACTAGAGACACTCATCTCAACGCCGGTCACGTTTGCCGAGATGGTCTGGGGTAAGGTGCTGATCTGCGCCATCCTTGTCCCGGTTCAGGCCGGGGCATGGATCCTTCTCCTCTCGCTCAACCGGATCGCGATTGCGGATCCCCTGCTGATCCTGCTCCACGTTACGTTCGCGTCCCTGCTCCTGATCCTGATCGCTGCGTGCTGCGCTCTTTATTACCGTGAGCGTACCGCTGCGCAGTTCGTCTTCTCAACGGCACTCGTGGTGATCCTGCTACTCGTGCTCGCCCTGCCCTACAACCCGCTCAATCTCGTGGCCCGGATAGCCGTCGGGACCGCAGGAGCAGAGCAGTGGATTGTCCTTGGTGCGGTCATGGCAGCAGTCCTTGCTCTTGGATATGTGATGCAGAAATATGCAGGCCGGATCGGTGGGCGCAGCGCAGGAGAGGAGGGACAGGGGCCCGGATAAAAAAAGTTAGGAGTGATCGAGGGAGGAGTACGTGGAACTGTAGGGGTTTGCTGATCCAACGTCCTGGTCATAGACCAGGTAGACCTTGCCGCCCATGGTGATGTGCACCTGGGCATGATCAACGCCGTCGAGTGAGCCCGGGAGGGTGATCGATGCATCTCCGGATATCTGGCCGAGGTCGTTGGCGTTGGTGAGCTTCTGGTCCTCCACCGTTCCATCGGCACGGGTGACCGTGAGATCGATGACCTGGGCCGAGCTCATCCCAGGGCCATTATTGCACAGGAGGGTGATCTTGCCGGTCGGGCGGTCCTTGGTGACCGTGAAGTACACCGTCTGGCTTGCCGGGAGCGGGACAACTGTTTCTACCGTGGTCGGTACCGGGGTTGCAGTCATAACGGGAGTTGTCGGGGCTGCAGTTGTTTCGGGCGTAGAAACCGGCTGGATCTCGGCCTGGGTCGGACTCGTGCACCCGGCAAAGAGCGTAAAGAAGAGTACCGCACAACAGGCGGCCATAATTATTGCGTATCGCATGAATAACGCTTTCTTATGGGACCTATTTCTGGTTTGTGCCCGGGTATTTTTTATACGGTACCGGACCGCCCGGAATCCGGGACATTTTCTCTAAAAGCCAAAAATAAGAACAGATAAATTAAAAAGGACACCCGGATTAACTTTACCTATCAGGAGTATGAGGAATGTTCTGTCCAAAATGTGGGAAGGAGACTGACGCTTCCGGACAATTCTGCCAGTGGTGTGGAGCACCCATCGATGCGGCTCCCCCGGCAGCCGTGGCCTCCGCAGAACCCGAGGAAACCGCCGAGATCGGAATCTACGCCGGCCTCGGGCGCAGGTTTGTTGCATTCATTGTCGACATCATCCTTATTGCCCTCTTTGGCATTATCGCGGTTGCATTCTTCAACCAGACAAACGGGATTATGTATCTCTATTATCTCGTAGTCGACCATGCACCGATCTCCACCCTTACCGAGTCGGGAGCACCGATTGCAGCCCTCGGGCCCATCGCCGCTGCAGTAGGTCTCCTAGTGATCGTTGTTCCCTGGCTTTATTATGCCGGTTTTGAGTCGACACGGGGACAAGCCACCCCGGGTAAGGTTCTCATGAGTCTCCAGGTGACCGATCTCGAAGGCAACCGGATCTCCTTTGGCCGTGCAACACTCCGGTTCTTTGCCAAGTTTATCTCGATCCTGATCATTTTTATCGGGTTTATCATGATCGGGCTCACGAAAAAGCGCCAGGGCCTCCACGACAAGATCGCCGGTACCCTCGTACTCCTTCAGGACTAACTTTTTTTATCCATTTTCTGAAAATTTTAAAAAAAATGGCAGATGCCTGCGGGCTGTTCTCTTCTCACCGGTATCGCAGCTTGATCCCGAGCAGGACAAGGATCAGGACAAGTGAGATGCCGTTTGCCGCGATGATGGGGAGAGCATCTGACCAGACCCCATACACGAACCAGAGGAAGACACCGGTTGCATAGAGCACAAGCATGGAAAGCGAGATGTCCCGGGTCTCCTTGAGTTTCCAGCTCCGGATCACCTGGGGGACATAGGCAACAGTAGTCAGTGCCCCGGCAACAAAGCCAAGGATTGTTATGGTATCCATAGTATCCGTATCCTCATTTCCGTAGGATATCTCTCCATTTATACCGGTGGGCACGCGGAGTGCGAAAGTGCCGGGTTCAGCCATGCCAGGTGTGGACAACGGGAAGAGGGAGGTTCATTCCCGAACCGTACCGGTCGCTTTGAAGAACGTGTAACAGAAGACGCCGTCCGGTTCGCAGGTCCGGTACAGGTCTGCAATTCCCCGCTCCAAGTCTTTCTGGGTCATCATGCCTTTCTCCAGTGCCGCATCCCGGATGCCCTCGACCATGGCAGTGAAGGTCTGTCGGGTAAATCCCTCCACGAGTGCCGGCCGCGAGGCATCGACATACACCATACGGGGCGAAACCTGCACATCACAAAACCCGGCAGAGGCAAGCAGGGGATAGAGTTCCCGGCCAACAAGCGCATTTCCCCCGGCCTCTTTCTGGAGATCTACCAGACACTGTATTGCCCGATGAGCTGCCGTACTTTCGGGGTGGAAATAGGCAGAGCCGTGATCGCCTTCGATCACAGTGACAGTCCCGCCAGGGCGGATCAGCGGGCGCAGGGATGCGAGAGCACATCCGGGATCAGGGAGGTGCTCAAGAACAAAGCATACAAAAACATGGTCAAACGTTTGTGGCGCAAACGGGAGGCTGAAGAGATTGCCGGCCCGAAAGGTCACGTTTGCGATCCCTTCAGACCGCACGCGTTCCTCCGCACGCACCAGGGACTCCAGGGAGATATCGATGGAGGTGATTGCCGCACCGGGACTGTTTTTGGCCAGGATCACAGTTTGGGCGCCGGTGCCACAACCGGCTTCGAGCACCCGGCTCCCGGGCGGGTACCGGGTATCGTGATGGAGGAGTGAGGTCAGGGTCCGGGCCTGGTCACCCAGTCTTTCTGCCTCCCGCTCCGAGTACCCGTGGACATACCCTCCTTTAGCCATATGCATATCCTCTCTTACGTAAGGTGCTGCGCCATCGGTATAAAAGCGCGGCGATCACGGGATGTTGAACCGCACCTGTTTGTAATGCGGGGGATAGAAGATCCGGCCGTATACCCGGAGCGGGTCAGAGAACACGAGCGCACCGTTCTCTTTTTCCACAGTCAAAAGGTAAGAGTGGTACCGCAGGCGTTTCAGTTCCGGCAGCGCAAGATACGGCGCAATCTCTGCGGCAGTGGTGCCCCGGTACTTCTGCCAGACCATGGATGCACCGCTACCCCTCCCCATCCGGTATTCCTTTACCTCCCATGCTTCGCCCCTGTCGTACAGGGCAAGCCAGCGGCGCGGGTCCGGCTGGGGCAGGACAAGCATCACATCCCGGAGCTCCGGTCGGGAGAGGCAAAACGCGATTGCCCGGACGAGCAGGAACACACAAAAGATCGCCATGTACGCCGCCATCCCTCCTGCAAAGGTGACCACTCCAAGCGCCATCCAGATCAAAAAGAAGAGGCTTAGGGCCATCAGGAGAAAGCTTGGGCCCGGCAGGACAAAGAGCGCGTACTTTTTGTCTGAATGAGGGGCCAGAAGCGGGATACCCGGGCTTGCAGGAAGGTCCATGGCAAGATGGAGGAATGCTCCGGTGAGCACTGCTGCGGCTCCGGCCGGGCCGAAGCCGAACGAAAGGGCCGGGGGTATGAGACCGGCAATGGTAGCGAGCACGATACCGGCATATGCGAGCGCGGACATGACAACGGCACCTGTAAGGCTGTGGGCGATCCCGCCGTGAATAAAAAGGTAGAGTGAGGGAGTGTTACGGGAGAAGAGGGAAAAAAGGACGTCGGCATCGATGATGACCGCACCGAGCACAAAAAAGGGCAGGAGATGCGGGAGACCGGCGGCGTACGCAAGGGCCGCGGCCACAAGCGCATGGGTAAGGGAGTCCACACCTTCTGTTGCCGGACCAGCTACAAAAGGCTGATCGATCCTGCATCCCGCCGCCGGCCCGGTACCCCGGAGCGGGTGTGGGCATAACCAGGCGATTCATTGAGCTAACCACGCGGTTACATCAGCGGAAACTACTCAAATACCCAGGCAACAATGGATCAAGGCAACACGGGGGAGAAGAGGGATATGACCACACCAGCAGGAATACCGGCCCGGATCGGGAAATTTGCCGGGATCGTCTGCCTTGTTGTACTCTGCATCGGTGCGATCCTTACGGCCGGGTGCATGGAAAGCGCCCAGGCCGGTATTGCGACCAGCTCTGCATCTCCTGCAGCCGATGCTGCTGCAGCCCTTTCTTCCTGCACCCGGACGCTACCGGGATCGCTCGATCTCGATCCCATTGCCGGCACATGGAGGAGCCCGGGACAGGCGAACCAGTTCCGGATCACATTTGGCCTGGACGGGACAACCCAGGAGACCTTTTCCAATCAGCCCGGGGTGAGCTTCAACGGGACCTGGGTAGAGGCCGGAGACAACCAGTACATCGTAACCCGTGATACAGGGGTAAAGAGCGTCTGGATCTATGCGCCGGATGCAAATACGATCACCAAAAAGACGGCCTCGGGGATCACGTACTCACTCTACCAGGGAACGAACAGCGCTGGATCGGTCTCCTTTGCCGGGAACGGGACAACGGTGGTCCCCTTTACGGTGACAAGCCCCGGCCTTTGGGTGTTTACCCTTGACCACACAGGAGGGGGCAACTATATTGTCTGGATCACGGACAGCGCAGGATGCCGGGTTGCGCTCCTTGCAAACGCGATCGGGACCGGCACTGTGACCGATACCGAGAAACTGGGCGCAGGAAAGTATTACCTTGATGTGACCGCGGGCGGCCCCTGGACAGTTGCAGGCATGGTCTCATCCTGACCAGGCCGTTTTTTTGATTTTGTGCCACCCGGGGGCATTTTCTTGTGTGCAGGGTCTTTTTTGCACGCGGATAACAGTACGGCCGCCCCGTAACTCTTCAAGAAGCAAAATACAGGAGAAAAACGAGGCCAGGGCCGAGATTTGAACCCGGGTCGAGGGATCCACAGCCCCTTAGGATAACCAGACTACCCTACCCTGGCAGATGTTCCTGTTAACTTGGTTGTGGACTCTGATTAATTTAACTCCCTGCTGCACCGCGTGGACAGGGAGGATACGGGTCTGCCGCCGGTTGCCTTGTGGCAAGGGTCAGGGAGCGATGATTAATAGGGTAAGGCATCCATTAAGATAACAGGTGGCCCTGACAGGATTAGCGTAGGAACGGGGAAGCGGCATCTCAGGCCGCACCACGAACGGTTTTTGATATCCTGTAATCCAGGGCGCGTGTGCATAAGGGAGGTTTGGGGTATGTCAGACCCGAAGATCAGGACGCCGATCGTGTGCGTCATGGGACATGTGGATCACGGGAAAACCTCACTTCTCGACCGGATCCGCGGGTCATCGGTCGTTGCCTCGGAAGCAGGTGCGATCACCCAGCACATTGGCGCTACAATCGTCCCCATCGAGGCGATCCGGAAGATGAGCGGATCGATGGAGAAGATCCCCATCAACATCCCCGGCCTGCTCTTTATCGATACGCCGGGGCACCACGCGTTTACCACACTTAGGGCCCGGGGAGGGGCGCTTGCCGACATGGCGATCCTGGTCGTGGACATCAGCCAGGGGTTCCAGCCCCAGACCATTGAGGCCCTGCAGATCCTGCGGAACTGCAAGACGCCGTTTGTGATCGCTGCCACCAAGGTGGACCGGATCCATGGCTGGCGGATCAACAAGGACGAATCGTTTTTGTCCAGTTTTGGCAAGCAGAACGAACGGGTGAAGACCGATATCGAGACCAAGACCTACGAGATCGTTGGCAAACTCTCCGATCTCGGGTTCTCCGCGGACCGGTACGACCGGGTCTCGGATTTCCAGCGCAACCTTGCAATTGTTCCCGTAAGCGCCCACACGGGCGAGGGGATCGCGGACCTCCTCATGATCATGATCGGGCTTGCCCAGCGGTACATGGGCGAGGAGCTCAAACTTTCTGCAGAGGGACCAGGCGAGGGGACCGTGCTCGAGGTAAAAGAAGAGCGGGGCCTGGGGACAACGCTTGATGTGATCCTGTACAACGGCACGCTCTCGGTCGGTGACGAGATCGCGATGGCCAGCCAGGATGACGTGGTGACCACCAAGGTCAGATCGCTTTTGAAACCCCGACCCATGAAGGAGATCCTCATCGAGGACCGGTTCGAGCGCGTAAAGTCGGTTGTGGCGGCGTCCGGGATCAAGGTTTCGGCCCCGGGCCTTGAAAAAGTGATTGCCGGTTCGCCGCTCTTTGTGACCCGGGGGAACATGGACGAGCTCGCCGCCAGGATCCGAAAGGAGATGCAGGAGATCCATGTGAACCTTGCCGAAGAGGGGATCGTGATCAAGGCGGATACAATCGGGGCACTCGAAGCGCTCTGCAAAGAGCTGGAGTCAAAAGAGATCAAAGTGATGCGGGCACAGGTTGGCCCGGTAAGCCGGCACGACCTGATCGACACCGAGACCATCAAGAACCCGACATTCCGCGTGCTCCTGTCCTTCAATACCCCGATCCTTCCCGACGCGGCGGATATGATAAAAGACCCGCTCTACACGCAGGTGAAGGTCTTCTCAGGCCAGGTGATCTACCAGCTCATCGATCAGTACGTGGCATGGCGCGACGAGCAGAAACGGATCGCGGAGAAGGCGCAATTCGAGCACGTGATGATGCCGGCAAAAATCCGGTTGCTGCCGGACTGCGTGTTCCGGCAGAGCAACCCGGCCGTGGTCGGGGTGCGCGTGCTGGGCGGGAAGCTCCGTGCGGATGTGGACCTGGTAAAGACTGACGGGAAAAAGATCGGGCACCTCAAGACCATGCAGCTCCGGCAGGAATCGATTAAGGAGGCGGACGCAGGCCTTGAGGTGGCAATCTCGATTGAAGGGGCAACCGTAGGACGGCAGCTCAACGTGGGAGACGATCTCCTGGTGGACCTGCCCGAGCGCCACGTGAAGGTGCTTGAACGTGAGATGCTCAAGAACCTCAACATCAGCACGCAGGAAGTGCTCGCGGAATTTGTTGCGATCCGGCGCAAGGCCGAGCCGTTCTGGGGTAAGTGAGAGAAGCGCTCAGGGTCAGCTGGCGGCGCCGAGCTTGCGGGTCTGGGAGACGCGAGGGTTTAATAGCGTACTGGTATAATTAAATGGGTACTTCACGTGCACAGGCGTACGTTACGCCTAAGGGCCGGAGAGTGAACGGGAATGCCAATCGGTTGCGTCCCGGGATGACCAATACGGAGAATCAAGCATGGTTGAATTAAAAGTCGTAGTATCAGACCCGAAGACCGGTCGCGCATACAATGTCGATGCCAGCACCGGAGCGGCAGGAGCAGTCGTGGGCAAGAAGATCGGGGATGAAGTGGACGCCGGCCCCCTCGGGCTTGCCGGTTACAAGATCCTGATCACCGGGGGCTCGGACCAGACCGGGACACCGGCACGAAAGAGCCTGCCGGGCGCAGGGCGGAGGAAACTCCTGCTTGCAGAGGGCGTAGGGTTCCACCCCGTGATGGAAGGCGAGCGCAAGAGAAAGATGATCCGCGCCCACCAGATCACCCCCGAGTTTGTGCAGGTCAACGCACGCGTGACCGCGTACGGCGAAAAGACCCTCGACGAGCTCTTCCCCAAGGTCGAAGGCGCCGAGAAGAAAGAGAAGACCAAAGAGAGAAAGGTCCGGAAGTAACGTTCCCGGGCAAAAATACTTTTTTCGCGCTTCGCTGTTTTTCCGGTTTCTGTTCTGTGGTGCACGTTTCTGATACGTGTGCGTGTCGCGGTTCTTTGGGAACATCCCGCAACAGAATCCGACCGCATTTTTGAGTGCAAAATCCATTTCACTCAACGCCAAGACTATTTCATACCAAAACAATTTCCCTGTATGTCAATCAAGACCAAGTGTCCGAAAGGACTGAGATACAGCTGCTGCGGCTGCTGGTTCCGGAGCTTTTGCCCGTATTCCAACTGTGGATAACTGCATGAACACAGCCGGCGCCTGAGCCGGATGAGGAGGGGGTACCCATTCCCCAGCGGGACGGCACGAAAGAGCCTGGCGGGCGCGGGGCGTAGGGTTCCATCCTGTGATAGAAGGCGAGCGCAAGAGAAAGATGATCCGCGCCTACCAGATCACCCCCGAGTTCGTGCAGGTCAACGCCCGCGTGACCGCGTACGGCGAAAAGACCCTTGACGAGCTCTTCCCCAATGTCGAAGGCGCCGAGAAGAGAAAGAAAACCAAAGAGAGAAAGGTCCAGGAGTATGTTTCCCGGGCAAAAATACTTTTTTCGCGCTTCGTTGTTTTTGTTTCTTGAAGTTCCAGGGATCATTTCCAGTACGCGTGCGTATCGATTTGCGCTCCGCTCTTCTCCACAAATACTGGCCGGCAGGGTGTACCCCGCGGATCGAAAGGGGGGTGGGTGGGGGGCACCCCCCCCTCCACCGGATCAGTGTGGCTCTTCCATTCTGCGCGGGAAAAAGCGGGCCGTTCGCGTTGAGTTGCCGACGGAAGGATGTGGGCCGGACAGATGCCGTACCAAGGGGGTACCCCCCATGAGCTAAAAAACAGTCGGGGGGAGGGTGACCCCCACCCCCCTCCCCCAATAGCGCGGATCCCGGAAGGGAAACGGGAGACAAAACTGCACAGAGGGGCTCAGGGAGTTCACAAGCAGCACGCGAAGCCCCACGAGCGACCAGCGAGGTTTGTGGTGCGGATGGGATGGGGATTGATGCGATCAAAGCGGAGTTGTTGCCGCAGATGCTATATGTGGGGGTGGAGTGATGAAGGCAAGAAAAGATCCCCCACAAAATAAACAATATTTCTCGCTCCCGGGGATCCATTCGGCCAAATTGCTATTCCATGAACGAGACGGACCACCTTCATATTTGGGATTATCTGTTTGTTTATTTGAGTTCATTTGTAGATTGTACAATGCTAGGGCTATCCACATAACAAAAAGATTGTGGAGGGACAAAACGCTCGAACGTGTTGTATGGATTTATTGGTTCTTCGAATGTCTCCAACTCATCAATCGGAATCGCATAGCCGGTTTCTTTACCAGAAAAGTAATTAAAGAATTCTGACTCGCTTAGTCCAGAAAACTCACGGAACTGCTCCCAAAGGAAATCCGGTGAGCCCTGCACAATTTTCCCGGGGTGGAAACAAGCAACAATTTTCTTCATAGGAGATGAGGAGTAAATATAAACGGTTTTACTATTGGAATCATTGAAGATCTTCTTTCGAAATTCGTAATGCTTGGTCCCCTCCAAGATAGCTTGGACATACTTAGGTTTGATGGAAAGCAAAACACCGGTCAATTCCACAAACTCCCAAATCTAAAAAATATGTTTCGTCTATACCTATTTAAGTACCGCGTAGGAGAAGTGAAAATAAACATCCCGCTATCTTACTATAGCACTCTAAAAGATCCCAATGCGTTATATTCATCAGTTTGTAGAAAGGTATATGGGAGATTTATAATATATATTTAAAAAGATCGATTGGTTGTGTCGGCGATCTCGATGAAATTATTGTTGGATACTAATATTATTTTACACCGTGAAGGGAAAAATCCCATCAATCCAGATATTGGGAAATTATTTTCCTGGATCGACCGGCTAGGTTATCAAAAATGTGTACACCAGATTACTGTTGATGAAATAAAAAAAATTCAAGATCAAAAAGTCCGTACCGCTTTTTTGGTGAAACTGGAAAGTTATCACATCCTTCCTACTGTTGCACCAATTCATACCGATGTAAAAAAAGTATCCGATCATTGGGATACCAAATCCAATGATTTAAACGATACTCTACTTCTAAATGAAGTCTATGCAGGTCGAGTTGATCTTCTACTAACGGAAGATAAGAAAATTCATAAAAAAGCCAGTGATCTGGGGATTAATGGCAAGATCTTTACCATTGATTCATTATTAGAGAAATTAACGTCAGAAAATCCCGATTTTGTAGATTATAAGGTTCTAGCCATAAAAAAAGAGTTCTTTGGGAACATAGATATCACAGATGAATTTTTTAATAGTCTGCGAGAGGATTATTCGGATTTTAATGAGTGGTTTAATCGGAAATCTGACGAAATCGCGTATGTTTGTATGTTGGAGAAAAAAGTCCTGGCCTTTCTCTACATGAAGGTTGAAACCGAAAAAGAGTCCTATAGCGATATTACACCGATATTTAAACCAAATAAACGGTTGAAAATTGGTACCTTCAAAGTGAAACTAAATGGCTATATTTTGGGAGAGCGCTTCCTAAAAATTATATTTGATAATGCGTTACACCAGTCCGTCAAAGAAATCTATGTTACAATTTTCCCCAAACGCCCCGAGCAAGAAAGGCTCATTCAGTTACTTACTGATTTTGGATTCACACCTCATGGAATTAAAACATCTAAATACGGTGAGGAACTGGTATATGTCAGGGATTTTTCACCTAAAGTATCCCTCAATACTCCTAAAACAACATATCCCTACCTATCTAAAAACGCAAGAAAATTTATTGTTCCAATTTATCCGGCCTATCACACGAGCCTACTTCCTGACTCCATTCTTCAAAGAGAATCTCCAGCGGATTTTATTGAAAATGAACCTCACAGAAATGCTATCTCCAAAGTTTATATTTCGCGGTCCTATCGCAAAGATTTGCAATCCGGTGATGTAATTATTTTTTACAGAACTGGTGGATACCATCAATCAGTAATCACGACTATTGGAATCGTGGAAAACGTCCATAAAAATATTCAAAGTTTAGAGGATTTTGTTTGGATTTGCAGAAAAAGGAGCGTGTTTTCTGCAAATGAGTTGAAAGAGCAGTGGGATAAATACCCAACCATTCGGCCATTCGTAGTAAATTTTCTCTATGCGTATTCATTCCCTAAACGACTCACTTTGCAACGCCTTATTCAGTTGGGAATTATTACCGATATTCATTCTGCACCTCGGGGATTTGAACTAATCTCTGAAGAGGCATTCGAAAAGATAGTTTTGGAGACAGGAACCGATGGCCATATTATTATCAATTAAGCCAGTATACGTCAAAAAAATTTTTTCCGGTGAAAAAACCGTCGAATTTCGAAAGGCGAAACCTAACTATCCCCCAAGCGTGATTTTTATTTATGAAGGATCCCCCACAAAAAAAATTGTAGGGTGGTTCACTGTAAAAAAAATATTTTCCGGAACCCCAAATGAGATTTGGGCGAGATATGGTACAGTCGGTGGAATTTCGAAAAAGATGTTTTTTGAATATTGCTCTGACAGCAAACAAATTTTCGCCTTCGAAATTGATAAAAAAAGCCGATTCCCCAATCCAATAGATCCTTTGAAAATTGATCCCAATTTTTCACCTCCCCAAAATTTCTCTTATCGAAATTATCCCTTGGCACAGTCTGGTGTTAACGAGCAAATGGAGTTAGACCATGTCTGAATATCGACTTGATCGGATTCTTCAGGATGATGAGATTCGTCAATTAAATGACTTATTATCTCCAAAATTTTCGGCAGATTATCCGAATTTTGAAATTTGGTTAAAAAGTGTTCAGACGGAAATGTCCAATGGTAAAAGGCGCTTTGCGATAGGGATCTGGAAAGAAAAATTGATTGCCACTTCGATTATCAAATTAACGGCCAGTGGTGTTGCAGAATTAAAAAGTTTTTTTGTCGATCCGGATTTTATCCATCAGAGATACAGTAATGACTTATATTCTGAAGTGGAAAACCAGTGTCGTAAATCTGGTACGACTCGAATCATTTCTTATCTCTATATCGATAACAAGGAAATGATTGAATTTTTAATTTCCAAAGGATTTTTAATTTCAGGTAAAGATGATCTCTACGGTAATGGGCGGGAATCCTATATCCTATCAAAGGCCTTAATGCCAGAATATTTTGGGGATCCTTTCGATTGGGAAAATTTGGGAGGATGGTATCTCAGTATTGTTCTTAAGGCTGCGAAAATTGAGGATCATCCGGTTGTAAGCGATCGCGCTTTTGATAGACATATGAAAATTGATTTTAATAATTGTTCATTAGATGCTCTTGTTGAAATTAAAGATGAAAAAGTTGACTTCGATCCAATTATGGTTTTACATCAATGCTGTTCAACCTCTAAGTACCATTTTCCAATATTTGTGGCACGTTCGTTTTCTAAACGGGCAGAAAAATATGCAAGAGAGAATGGCGTGCTGATATTTTCATCTAAAGATATCGCAAAGATCCTTGGTAACCTACCTCCTGTTTTCTGCGATGGTCCCATCAAGGGTATGGTTGTCTCAATTAAACCAGAATACCTTAAACGACTTCTTCAAAAGAAGCGCCCTCTTTATTATGTTAAAGGCGGGCCCATAGGGAAGAAATTACAAAAAGGTCAAACTCTGGTTTTTTACTCACTTGATCCTGAAAAAGCAGTCACTGCCCTTGGTGAAATCCAATCTGTTCATATCGACACTCCGCAAAAAATCTGGAATCGCTTTGGTAAACATTTGGCCTTTTCAGAGCAGGAGTATTTCCGATTTGCATCCATCAAACAAAACATAGTCGCAATTGAATTGAGTAAAATCACGCCCATCGCCCCGATAAAAGAATCCGAGTTAGACGCAATAATCCCTAAAAAAGATAGAAGTGGATCTTATCTCTCCGACAAAACGCTTAAAAAAATATTAAAGTATGCAAATTTGCAGCATTCCATCTAAATGACGACAGGTTGCTGCCGTCATGGAGAATTTCAAATTTTAGATCTTCAAAAGAGACAGCCATTATAATCTGGTTTTTCTTGCCAGATATGCCGCCTTGCGTGCCAGCTCGCGACCCTCGGGCGTATCGTAGCGTGCCGGGTTTTCCATATACCGGTAAAATTCCCGGGCGTCCTCACCTTAAAGGACAAGCCCCACTTCTATTGGTCGAGCCATGTTATCTCTCTGCTATAATGCGAACTCAAATCTAATTTTATGTCCGATACCTGAGTTTATTTTCCTGCAATCATGTAAAGATATTCTATCCGATCGGAACTTTCAACAAACAGCAAATTTTTTCACTCCGCGTGAAACACCCCCTCTAGGCAATACACCGTCATCTTCTCCACCGTCCCCTCATCTTCGCACCGGCTATGAAGGTCGCAGGCCGGGCACATCATCCGGCCCAGGTCCTTCTTGTCCACGTTGAGCGTACCCTTCTGCTCGTGAAGATCGTAGAGCAGCTTAAGATACTTGCCCTCTGCAATCCGTGGGATCGCGTCTTTCTCTTTGAGGCCCTTCCACTCGTACAGCCGCCGGGCACCTTTGGCCGAATTGCACGGCCTGCAGACCCGGATAGCGTTGTCGGGGATGTCCGGGCCGCCACAACATCGGGGGAGGATGTGTTCGGTAGTGAGCGGACCGCCCGCTGCCCCGCAGTAGATGCATGCACCCGGATTCTCGTGCTCGTGCAGCCATTCCCGGATCGTGGACGACCACACGATCTCTCCGTCACGGAGCTTCACAAACCGGCTCATCTGGAAGGCCCGGGCATTTGAAAGCCCGGCGGATTTCGAGATCAGCTTTGCGTACTGCCAGAAGATCTGGTCACGGATCGTTTTTACAGCAGAGGGAGGCATAGTTATTTTTCTGTCATGGTGGCGGCCCGATAAAGATATCGGAGGACAGTTCTAGCCGGAAGGGTGCCGGACTACCACTGGGGGCGGATCGAACAAAACTGTGATCTTCAACTCCCGAGCTCATTTTTACATGAGACCCCACGACACCAGCTCAGTGCAAACAACTATTATCACTTACGAAATACCTAATGTCAGTGCCATTATGCCAACCAAACGAATCCATAACCCCGTAACCGGAAAATATTATCAACTGCGGCAGCGTTCGAGCGTGAACGGTGAAGCAGGACAGATCAAGGGGTTGTGGAGCCCAAAGAAAAAAGCAAGGAGATAACGTTGACGTACGTCGGCAGCCGATGGTGTATTGATACCAATACACTCGTCCCCTGGCTGATCACTGACTCCGGAGTCCTTGCGCTTCTTATCAAAAAATACCAAATCCCCTCCGATTTTCGCGATATCTATCTGAACCGGCATAAGCCTTCCATTGATTTCATCCAGGGAATTATCGATCTGAGATCAAAGGGATTGCCGGATGAATTTTATTTTTCATACCTCGCGATGAATGAAGTCTACTCTGCCGTCCGCGACGAAATCCGGAGCATCCTGTTATTCAGGAACGGTACCCCGCTTTCCCGCTGGAACGAAGAGAAGAATGCCATCGATCTTCCGGAAGACTCCATGGAGTCCGTATACGAAGATATTGAAAACAGATTCGATGTATTGTTCGGGAACGGCTCAATCTTCCCCTTGTCCGACGAACCAGAAGAAGATGGCGATAACTTTTCTGAAATTGTCGCCTCTCTGATCTTTAAATTCAAGAGGGTAAAGACGCAGGACGCGATTCTACTTGCAACCGCCATCTCAATCAAAGCCAATTATTTCGTGACATTCGATCAAAGACTGGTGACGGAGGTATCAAAGGCACTCGCTGACAAATACCGGCTTGTGCTCATTTCCCCAAAAGAGGGGAATGCCCGACTTAAAAAAATCGGGAAACAAAACAAATAATCCGTTCTGTTAGGGCATATTCCTGTTGATGAGATGGCAGGACACCGGACCTCAGCCCCGGATTATCCTCAATCCTTAATACCTTAAAGAGGAGACAGGAACGTAACTGACCCAGGTAATGACCATGGCACTCTGCACAGTCCGGGAAAAAGGTGACTGCCTCATCGTCACCCTGCCCGTTTCTCTCGATCACGTGGAAGCCATGGCCCTGGAAAAGGAGCTCCGGGAATATGTTGCACGCGAACCAAAGGCACTCCTCTGCGACATGTCCGGATCAGAATATATATCGAGCTCGGGGCTCCGGGTGTTCCTTGCCATCGGGAAAAAGGCAAAAGAATCCCATGTCCACTTCGGTGTCTTTGCGCTCACGAAATTTGTCGACCATATCATTTCCATGACCGGGTTTACACAGATTATTGCCATCTACGATACCGAAGAGGCAGCAGTCCGGGCAGTATCCCGGCTCTAAAAAGCGTCCGGCTCCTGTAATAAAAAAAATCGTAACGTTCCCGGCATCACACGGTTGCCGAGACCGTGACCTTGCCGTACGATGCGCTTGTGTTATCGATCGCAAGCTGCTGGCCGTTCTTGTAAATGCTCACGCTCAGCGGGTGAGTGGCGGTGCTGTCGGTCTTCTGGAAGGTGGCAGTGATCGTGCCGGTCGCGTTTGCCACGGTATAGACCTTCGAGCCCGAACCGGAGACCGTCATGATCCCGTCACCCGAATTGTACGTACCGTTGAAGCCCCCGATGTAGCTCACGCTGATCGAAACGCCGGTTGAGGAGACGACTGCAGGAGTACTGGTCGCTATAACCACCGGTGTCGAAGATGTGACAACTGCATGTGTCCCGGTTGCTGCAAGAGTGCCGGTCGGGGTCGGTGTAAGCGGGACCATATCGGAGGAGGAATGCCCCGATGACGACCCGCCGGAGAAATAGAGAACTGCGGCACCGGCCACGATCACAACGCCGATGATTGTGGCAACAAAAAGCCACGGGATCTCGGCAGACCTCCGCCGCCGGCCACCATGTATTCGCGCCTGCATACCTACCGGTAGCACGTTGGATTATATTGCTTTTCCGGCAATACTGGCGGGAAAATCCAAACAGCCGGGATAAAAATCACGAAAAAATAAACCGTGCCACGAATGGGTTTATCCTTTTTTCAGTGCGGCAATGAGGACCTCGCGCAGATCCTCGTACGGCACGCCGTATTTTTTGGCAAGGAGCACGAGCGCTGCCGGGGGGAGCAGGTTCCCGCCAAACTGCTCCCGGATCACCGCGTTCATCTCGCTTGCCACCTCGGTCTCGGGTACATTCCGGGCTTTGGTGATCCGGCCAATCAGCTCCTGCGTCGGATCGTGAGCCTCGAATACCGTCGAGCCCGGCCTAAAGCCCATCGGGATGGTCTCGGTGGCCGGGTCAAAAAGGATCGTGTAGACTCCGTTCTCCTGCCGGAGCAGGCCGGACTCCTCGGCACGCTTGAGCAGCACGGTCGCCTGTTCGGTGCTCATCCACTTGCGGTCGAGCGCATAATAGTACACGAGCTCGTTCTTGCGCAGGGCATCTTTCCGCGTGTGCCTGAACGGTGCGGCGACCGTGATCCGGAGTGTCAATTCGGTTTACCAAGGAGGATACTTTTCATGTCCATGGCATCAAGACCCTCGCCCGAGTCCTGCCGTGCGATATCGATATCGGTGCAGTTGCCCCGGTCGGTGAGCCGGACATAGAAGATATCGTTTGCGAGCGGTACCTTCCCGCTCCCGCGAAGAGCAAGGGCGAGGACCGATATTCTGAGATCGGCCGCTTCAGTGATCACACCGGGTCGCAGGATATCGGGAGTGATGTCACCGAATTCCGCACGGTTGGTCGCGATCTCGACTTTTACCTTGACCCGGATGAGTTCCTTTCCTGTGGTCTTGGTGGACTCCTGCCCGCTCAGATCCGAGACGTACTGCAGGGTTTCCGGAAATGTCATTCCCATCGCAAACGAGAGATCCACCCGCTGCGGGTAACGATAATAGATCCTTCGCATAATTACACTATGGGAGAGCCTAATCTAAAAAACAATTGCTGCGCCCTTAACCGGTTAAAAAACCTGCAGCGGCAAAACAAGGCCTTAATGGCCATCGAAAAAAGATCGGGGATGTATTTTCCCCGCACTTATGCGAGTAACACCGCGTTGATGATGCCGTCCTGACCGGGGCGGCTCATGATCCGGGCGCGTCCGATCTCAGTCCGGATGATAGCGCCCTTGGTGAGCAGGTTCCGCCGGACATAGTTCGGGTTTGCGCCGTTCTCTTCAACATTCTCGATCTTTACTTTCTTGGTCTCGCCGTTTGCGAGGTTGGTGACGTTTGCAAACTGCGCACGCATGGACCGGATCTTGGTGTTCCCGCCCGTGGTCCGGACCAGTTTTGACCGGTCCTCGCCGATATGGGTGTCTGCCGGTGCAAGCCCGATCTCAAATCTCCGCTTTCCTTGGGCCGGGCGGCGCCTGCCACCAGTGACCTTCCGTATGGATTCTCCCTGCCAGAGCATGGTGTTACTTCCTTTCAGATCTTTTCCCGGGACCTATTGAACCGTTCCCGGAAATGGTGCTCTATATGTTCCCTCCGGAGTTATTTATACTATTTCCCTTTCGTACCGGGCCGGTCACGCGAGGATTGCGTCGAGAAGCTGCGCCACGTTCTCCCCGGTCTTCATGTTGGTCTTAAAGACCGGCATCTTCGGATTGTACCGGTGGATGTCGGACTCCATCCGGCCAAGGTTTGCACCCACGAGCGGGGCAAGGTCAACCTTGTTGATGACGCCAATTGTGCAGTCCCGGAACATCATCGGGTGCTTGTTGACCACATCATCGCCTTCGGTCGAGCTTACGATCACGATCCTTTTTTCTGCGCCGAGCCGGAAGTCTGTAGGGCAGACCATGTTCCCCACGTTCTCGATAAAGAGGACATCGATCGTGTCGAGCGGGAGGTGATCGATCGCGTGCTCCACCAGATGAGCGTCCAGGTGGCATTCCTTGCCGGTGTTTGCATTGTATGCGGGGATCCCGGTGGCTACGATCCGCTGGAAATCGTCATCGCCGTACACGTCGCCGGCAATGGCGCCGGCCCGCAGGCCGCGTTCCTTTAAGAGCGGGACAAGGCGCTCGATAAGCGCGGTCTTTCCCGAGCCGATTGCCCCCAGCAGATCAAATGCCCGGATACCGTGCTCTTTAAGGTGCCGTGCGTTCTCATCGGCAATCGAGTTGTTGACGTCGTATACATCCTTTTCCATCCTGACGTCGATGTGGTGCATACCTTTAGTTTTTGAGCGGACAGTGTTTATACCTTGACCCCCATACTTTTTACCTGATGGAAAAAGGCGAGTGCATCCTCTATCCCTGTTATTTTAATGCGGCCCTTTCCCGGGCGGAAGGCCGCCGGGTCCCGCGCAACATCGCGGCAAAAGGCCCGAATGCAAACGATGTCGAGAGGGCGCTCAGGCGCCTTGGGATAGCCTGCCAGGCAGAGGAGCACCACCACCCGGCCCACTGGGCCCGGCACGAGGGCCGGATCATTGCCACATATACCGGGAAAAAAGAGGCACTTATCAAAAAAGTAGCCCGGGCCATTGAGGTGCGGAAATGAACGGGCTGTACGATCTCCATACTCACACGATCCTTTCTGATGGCGAGATGCTTCCGACAGAACTGGTGCGCCGGATGGCCGTGATCGGGTACACCACTGTAGCCATCACTGACCATGTAGATACCTCCAACGCGGTATCGGTTGTAAAAACGCTCCTTGATGTACAGGAATCAGCCCGGCTTTTCGGCGTCCGTCTCCTCTGCGGGGTCGAGATCACGCACGTTCCCCCGTCCCAGATCGCCGCCGTTGCCCGGCAGGCGCGGGACGCGGGTGCGGAGATCGTTGTTGTGCATGGGGAGACCACGGTTGAACCGGTGGCACCCGGCACCAACCACGCGGCCTGCGCCTGCCCTGAGGTGAATGTGCTCGCCCACCCGGGACTTATCACCCGCGAGGATGCAAAGCTTGCGCAGGAGAACGGGATCGCGCTCGAGATTACGTCCCGTGGCGGGCACAACCGGACAAACGGCCACGTGGTCAGGATCGCCCGCGAGGTTTCATGCCAGCTCGTGGTGGACTCGGATGCGCACGCGCCGCACGATCTCATGGACCGGAGCGCCAAGGAGAAAGTGGCGATGGGGGCCGGGCTGACTGAGGAAGAAGCCGCCGCTATCATCTCTTTAAATATCGACAAATTCCTCGGTTTCTGAAATTTCTATTTATACTTTCACGCAATGGTTAAATACAACTAAGTCTCACATATATAGATTACTAAATTACTTTAGTACTTTGTATACCCCCCCGAGGTTGCTTTACGTGAAAGTTGTTGGCCGAGCGATGAGCACCTATGGAAAAAGGATGCTCGTTATCCAGTGCGACGCCGCTCAGCTCCCGGGGTTGTATAGCGAAGTGATGGACCGGAGGACAAAACCGGTGGGAAAGATCACAGACCTTTTCGGGAACGTGAAAAACCCCTATGCCCTTGTCCTCTGCCGAGGCCCGTGCAGCGTACAACCGGGCGAGAAACTCTTTGCGCGGGAATCCCCCGTCCCCGCAAAGACCCGGACAGGACCGGTCTGGTCGAAAGCAAGATAATGATGGTGATGCCGGATGCAGGAAGTAGAAAAACTCAAACTTCTCCAGAGTGAGCGGGAAGCGCTCAAATCGCGTATAAAAGTCAAGGAACAGGAAAAGAAAGCGGAGAACCACACCGAGACAGTCTGCCCGGAGTGCGGCGGCAGGCAGCTGGTGCACGATTACGAACGTGCGGAGCTGGTCTGCCAGAGCTGCGGGCTTGTTATCGATGACGATTTCATCGACCGGGGCCCGGAGTGGCGTGCGTTCGACCACGACCAGCGCATGAAGAGGTCGCGTGTCGGCGCTCCGATGACCTTTACGATCCATGATAAGGGTCTCTCCACCATGATCGACTGGAGGAACCGGGACAGTTATGGCCGGGCCATCTCCTCGAAAAACCGCGCCCAGCTCTACCGCCTCCGCAAGTGGCAGCGCCGGATCCGTGTCAGCAATGCGACGGAGAGGAATCTTGCGTTCGCACTCTCCGAGCTGGACCGTATGGCCTCGGCCCTTGGTCTCCCCAGAAACGTCCGTGAGACCGCGGCCGTGGTGTACCGTGATGCTGTGGACAAGAACCTGATCCGTGGCCGGAGCATTGAAGGCGTTGCGGCGGCTGCACTCTATGCTGCATGCCGGCAGTGCAGCGTGCCCCGTACGCTCGATGAGATCGCAGAAGTGTCGCGTGTCTCACGAAAAGAGATCGGCAGGACGTACCGGTTTATCTCCCGTGAACTGGGCTTAAAGCTCCTCCCGACCTCGCCCATCGATTACGTGCCCCGGTTCTGCTCCGGTCTCACCCTCAAGGGCGAGGTCCAGAGCCGGGCAGTCGAGATCCTGCGCCAGGCCGGCGAGAGGGAACTCACGAGCGGCCGCGGACCGACCGGTGTTGCGGCAGCTGCAATCTACATCTCCTCCATCCTTGGCGGCGAGCGGCGCACCCAGCGCGAAGTAGCGGAGGTGGCCGGGGTAACCGAAGTTACCATCCGGAACAGGTACAAGGAACTGGCAGAGAAGCTCGACATCGAGATCATCCTCTGATTTTTTCTTTTTCCCGCGGTTTTACAAGGAGTACAGCAATAACTATATTCCATCCGCAGGAGAATTGTAATACCGCACTGGGCTCGTAGATCAGGGGTAGATCGCTACGTTCGCAACGTAGAGGCCGCGGGTTCAAATCCCGCCGGGTCCATCCTGTTTTAATTTAAAAAATGCAATCCTTTTCGTATTCTCTCCTGCGGGGAAAATCCTGGTACCAGCGGCAAATCAGCTATTTCTCCCGGGCCGTCACGGATCCTTCCGGGTCCGCACCCGCTCCGGTCCATTTCGGGTTTCCCCACGTGATATTGAAGACATTGTTGATCGCCCGGGTCACCATATCGTTTGCCACCCAGAGCGCCACCACATTCTCCCGGGCCGCCATCCCGGCCTCGGGCAGGGGAAACATCATGAGCATCTCCTTGTTGTCGATGGTAAGCGTCCGGATAAACGGCTCCGGCGCCACCTGGACATCGCTTGTCACCTGCGAAAAGGATTCGTACACGTCAACAAGCATGTCTTTTGTCCGGACCGGGTTGTTGGATGAGATCCGGATCACGACACCCCGGCGTTTTGCCGCCGCCACCTGGCCCTTGATTGGCGCGAGTTCCTCCGGGTAATAGAGCGTCCCAAAAAGGTACAGGCTGGCCCGTGCCCGCCCCATCATCTCAGCAGTTTTGACCGCAATATTATCGATACCCCGGATGATGCTTGCTTTTGGGATCTCGGTTTCCGTGCGTTTCTCGTACTGCATGGTAAACTCGGTTTCCAGCCGGTCGATCTCCGCAACGATCGCTGATTTACGCCTGCCAATAGCTTCACTCGGACAGACTGGCGATATTTTCCCCGGCCTGCCCTTTTCGACCCGGATCCAGTCCTGTGCTTCCAGCCGTTTTATCGTCTCGTAGATCTTGGTCCGGGGAATTCCCGCTTCCTCGGCAAGAATAAACGGTGTCGTGCTGCCGATCCTCATCAGGACTGCGTAGGCCTTTGCATCATAGGTTGAAAGCCCGAGCGTCTGGAGGAGCGCAATTGTCTTTGGGTCGCTGGTCATCCGTACCACACTATGATATATACCCTCATATAAGTTACAAAATTATTATCTGCCCGACAGGATAATTCACGATCGTAATACAAAGGAGATCCACGATGTCGAGTGTTGAAGAGAACATGCGTCTGATGCAGACGCTGGATGATGCCTGGAACGCCCAGGATTGGGCAACATTTGAGAAACGCCATGCAAAGGATGTTGATGTCTTTTGGCCGGCACAGGCAGATCCGACCCATGGCCGCCACTCCCACAAGGATGAAGCGATTGCCTTCTTTAAGATCTTCCCGGACAACAAGGTCGGGAACCGGCCGTATAAGATATTCTTCGGCCAGGGGGACTATACGTGCTCTGTCGCCGAGTTCACCGGCACTTTCAAGGGCCCGATGACCACACCTGATGGGAAAGTGATCCCGCCAACAGGCAAATCCTTCAAAGTCGAATTCTGCACGGTTGCCCACTGGAAGAACGGGGAGATCGTAGAGGAGAAACTCTTCTATGACAAGATCGCCTTAATGCAGCAGATCGGGCTGATGTAAGACAGGCCACAAGGTCCTGCCCACTGTACGAGAAGACACCTGTTTTTTTTTGACCAGATCATGACCGACAAGAAAAAACCTGCACCGGAACAGAAAGACGAGATGAAGATCACCGTTACAAAGAACGGTCCCTATATTGTTACCGGGGGCGTCCCGCTTATCCGGATGGAGATCTGCAATGATGATGAGGGCTATTGCCGTACATGGCGGGAAGTGGAACGCTTTTCCGTTCAGGAAACCTATGCCCTCTGCCGGTGCGGCCATTCGCAGCACAAACCGTTCTGTGACGGGACGCACGCGAAGATCGGTTTTATCGGTACCGAGACCGCGGGAAGCGAGCCATATCTCCGGCAACCGCGGATCATAACGGGGCCCGAGCTTGAGCTGCTCGACTACGAGAACCTCTGTGTCCATGCCCGGTTCTGCATGCGGGCCGGGGGAGTCTGGAACCTCACCGAAAACTCGGACAACCCGGCTGCAAAGGCAACTGCCATTGAGGAGGCCTGCAACTGTCCCTCGGGACGGCTCGTGATCCGCGATGCGGAAACAGGAAAAGCCATTGAGCCCGAACTGGAAAGATCGATCGTGCTCATCGAGTACCCGCCCCGGGAAGAACACGGCCCGCTCTGGGTACGGGGCGGCATACCCGTGGTATCGGCCGAGGGGAAGCCGTACAGGATCCGTAACCGGCTTACCCTTTGCCGGTGCGGGAGATCCAAAAACAAGCCGTTCTGCGACGGGAGCCATATCCAGCATTGAGGAGAGAATTGTTAAACGGAGTGAAAAACATGGGATTTGTCAAAGTTGCAAAAGCAGATGAGATTGTGCCCGGTGCCATGAAACACGTGGAGATCGGGGAGACAGAGATCTGCATCGTAAATGTTGAGGGTGTGTTTTATGCAATCGGGGACCGGTGCGGCCATGAGAATGCCCGGATGTCCCGCGGCTCCCTGATGGGAACGATCGTCACCTGCCCCATGCATGCCTCGCAGTTTGACGTAACCACCGGGAAACTGATGTCCGGGCCGGTCCTGGAACTCGACGGGATCGCAGAGAAGTTTTCCGGCTGCCCCGAGAACGTGAGAAAATCGGTGGGAGAGATGTTTGCCGGTATCGTAGAAGAACAGCGCCTGATCAAGACCTACGATCTTCCCGTCTACAACGTCAAACACGAGGGCAGCAATATCCTCGTCGACATCAGCGCCGGCAGGTAAGATCCGGCATCCTTTTTCCTATTTTGCGGTGAGAATCTTAACTTCGCTCTCCAGCGTCTCCTTAAGCCGCTGCACTGCCTCGTCAAGGCTGTTTGTGGTCGTAACCGTGAACTGGTTATCCGTCTTCACATCGTGGTACGTCACGATGTAATCGATCTGGCCGTCCTTTGCTTTCTTGGGTTCGATGATCAGTTTTACCATGGGATCGCCCGGGTCCTTCCGGGGAGATCACACCCTGTTCCCCGGATCTGATCACAACTTTTGCCCGGGAAATAATAAAACACTCCGGAGCCGGCAAAACCCGCCGGGCCGGGGCGAAACTATCAACACGGAGACCGGCCAACCATGATCCCGGAAAGGAGATCTCTGTTATGGCAAATCTCTCCCCCTCCCCGGTTGCGTGTGCCGCGTTACTCTGTGCCGCCCTGTTCCTTGTGATGCCGGGGTCTGCGATCACTGCTGCGGTGTACGGGGGTACCGCAGGATTAAACACGAGCCTCCACCAGGACGAATTTGTTGTGGCCTGCTCGCTTCCCGGCCTTGCGGGGCCCGAGCTCGACGGAGACCTGTCCTGTTTTACCAACGCGTCCACGGAAGTCATCATCCTTGGCGGCGACCCGGGATTTTCCAGTAGTTCCGCCTCGGGCATCATCAATGCAACAGCGGCCGGCAGGATCCTTCTTTTGAGCGGGGACGATCTGGACCGGTTTTCTGATATCCTCCCGGTGCAGTCTTCAGGTACCTCCCCGGGCAGTCCGGCACTCATCGTAAGTGACCCGAATGCCACGCTCTCTGCGGACCTTTTTGCCGGCCTGCCCGGCCAGTACCCCAACACCACGCCGGTCTCCACGCGGGAGTCATTTGTGGCGCGTTCCGGTGCTACCACCCTGCTCTCGTTTGAGAACGGAGATCCGGCACTTGCCTTTGCCCCGTACGGAAACGGGTATGTTGTTGCATGGCTGCCCCCTGCAGATACGGCGTACCTCAACAGTACGGAGGCCGACCGGGTAAACGAGCGCCTGGTCACCCGGCTGCTGGCGCTGCGGACCGGGATTCCCGCGGTTACGATAACAACTGCCGGCACAAATGCCACGACCTCTGCCACTCCGGTGGCAAATGTCACCACCACTCCTCCGGCCCAGGGGTATGTCTTTGTCTCTTCAACGCCCGGCGGGGCCAATGTGTACATCGACAATGTGTATGAGGGGATCACCCCGGTAAACCTGAGCACGATCGCTCCCGGGACCCATGCACTCCGGCTCACGATGAGCAGCTATGCGGATTACGGGACAACAATCACAGTGGCCGGGGGAAGCACGGTCGCAGTCTCCGGATCGCTTGCAGATCAGAACCTGACCGCAGCTACACCGGCAGCTACAGTAACACCGGTCCCGACCGATACTGCATCGTTCTGGACGAGCACCTCTGTTCTTGCTGCGCTGATCGGAAGCATTGCCGCAATCATCGGGGCGGTTGCAACGGTGCACTCCCTCTATCGCAAGCATCCGTAGAATTGACCGGGGCTTCCTTCTTTTTCCTGCCGATCAGTAACAACTATAAGCATGCCGCAGAAAAAGTATATGCCGCATACGAGGGCTCGTAGATCAGGGGTAGATCGTCACGTTTGCAACGTGAAGGCCACGGGTTCGAATCCCGTCGAGTCCATCATTTTTCCTGAAAATTTAAAAAAAAAATTAATCGATCCAGTCGAGGAGCTGGGTTTTACTCGCCTCGCTTTTCTGGATCAGCTTCCGTTTGACCTTCTGCACGGCCGCGTCCGCGGGGGAGGGTGGAAGCGGGGCTGGTGCTGCGGCGGCTCTTTCGAATTTTCCGTAATCGAGAAGCCCGTCATCGGTCTCGATCTCGTGGAGGGCAGCCGGTGCTTCAGCCTCGTGCACCGGTTCCGATGCAGCCGGCGGGACGTACTCCCGGGCAAGAGACGCCGGCGGCTCCTCCACCGGTGCCGGATCAGGGGTGATGAGCGGCGGGGCAATGGATTTTGCCGGAATCGGGTCGTGGGACGGCAGCTGCACGGTCACCCGGATCCCCTCTGCCCGCTGGATCAGAAAATCGACAAAGTCCTCCACCTCCCGGCGCTGTTCGGCCGTGAGGTGGTCCAGCTTGCTTTCCAGCGTATCCATAACGTGCAACCGGCTCCTTTATCCACTATTTTTTATTGTTTGTATTTAAGCAAACTGCGCCGGCGAGGAGGTTACCAGCGGTGCTGGTACCCGCGTTTCTCCATGGGCCTGCCATCCACGAGCACGGACCTTTTCTCTGTGACCGTTCCGATCACCGTGCAGGGGACTCCTGCAACCGGGTACCGGTCCGGGGCAATCGTGAAGATCAACTCGTAATCACCGCCGCCGTACAGAGCGAGCTCGCGTGCCTGCGGTTCCGGGACCTCGTCCGGCCGGGGAACGAACGCCGAATCTATGGCAAAACCGCACGTGTTCACGCTCATGAGATCGTAAAGCGAGAGGGCGATCCCATCGCTGTCGTCCATCATCGCCGAAACCCCGGCACGGGCAAGTGCCTGTCCTTCGGCAACCCGGGGCTGCGGCTCAAAAAGTGCTTTCTCGAACTGTTTATAGCCGTCGAGCCAGGCCTGTGCCTGCCCGGGAACCCCTGTGATGCAGACAAGATCCCCGGGCCATGCCCCTTCGCGCCGGGCAAGATCCCGGCGGGAGGTAAGCCCGAGGCCGGTCGTGACAACCGTGAGTTCCCCGTGACGGTCAATATCGCCGCCGACGATCTGTGCGCCAAAGCGCGTGCAGCAGTCCTTTGCCCCCTGCATCACACCGGCGAGCTGCTCCCAGCGGTCAAGACCCACCGCGATGAGTAGATACTTCGGCGCCGCGCCCATGCTCGCAATGTCGCTGATGGTGACCGCAGCGCTCATCCAGCCGATCTGCCAGTCGGTCATGCCGTCCACAAAGTCGGTTGTTTTATGGAGCATATCTGTCGTGGCCACCATCACCTGGTCGCCGCACGGGAGGATTGCGCAGTCATCCCGGCAGTTTTCCTCGCCCACGATCCTCATCACGGTCTTTAAGAGTTCACGGTCGTCCATCGTTCCGGCCCCCGCCTTTTTTTACTTCCTTACCCCGTTCGCTCTTGTACTCCTTGAACATGTGCTCGATCCGTGAGGACTCCTTCTCGCGGACAAACTGCGCCTGTTCTTCCTGCCAGCGGGAAATGGCCGGCCCGATCCGGTCTTTGGGAGCAAGGCCCTGCCTGCCCTTTACCTGAACCGCGGTCTCTGAAGAGGTGAGGAGCGGGATGCCCGCTTCACGAAACGCGGCACCCATCTGCACGTCCCCTTCCCCGCCTCCCGGGGTGATCAGGGCCCGGACTTTTGCTTCGGCAAGGTCACGGACCACACTCTTTCCCCACCCTCCCGTGCGCTGCACGTACACGATATCGCCTTCGTGCACCCCGGTATCTCCGGTAAGCCGACGCAGGCCCTCGCGGGTGAGTGCATCGAGCACTTTTACCGGCTGCGCCTCACCATCCACCGAGAGCTCGGCATAGGTCCGGATCCGCTCCACCCTTTTTGCAAGCGTCCGCCCGTGCCGCTCCTCCCGGCGCAGCCTTTTTTTGAGGCTTGCGATGATCGCGTCCCTTTTTGCCACTTCGGCATCTTTGGCGAGTTGCACGGTCCGGTCATCGTGCACGGTCCGGAGCCGTCCCTGGAGCCGGTGGATCTCGTACTCCTTTGCCTTGACCTCTTCCTGGAGCTCATCAACGTACGTGCGCAGGCGCTTGACCATCCCGTCCAGCACCCGGACCCGATCATCGTGCCGGCCCCCCTCGCCGGCCGGGGCTGTGGGGGCTTCCTCTGCTGGCGCTGCTGACGGGGCCACCGCATGCATCTCCACCAGTACCTGGTCGAGCGCCTGGCCCCGGATTACCCGGGCCCGGACCTCATCGAGATCGTGGCCGGGAGGTACTCTCTTGATGAGGTTCCGGAACTTGTGCTGGTACTGCACGCTTGCATCAAGAGCAGCGGAGAGGGCATCGCGCTCGTGGACATTTGAGTACGGGTAACCGGCCGTGAGTGCCAGTTTTGTCTCAACCGGCGTATCCTGGTTTGGCGTGTACGCCACTGCCGAGAACGCCCTCCGTATCTTCTCTACCGTGTGCGGCATCTCCTGCACATCAGAAGCGATCACCAGCGGTTTTCCCGCGCGGTACAGGGCCTCGATCACACCGGACATGTTCATCTGCCGGGAACTCTCCAGGTGCAGGAGATTGCCATCCAGATCCAGTGCCGCAATGGCCGTGGTGGTGCCGGGATCGATACCCACGATCATGTACCGTGGCTTTCCCGAAAGCGGCCGGAACCGGATCCGTTCGAGCTTTTTCCCGCTGATCCTTACCTGGACGTCTGCCCCGCGGTACGTGGAGATAGGGACCTGGCCCCGGGCGGCAAAGACCCGGAAGAGCACCCGGCTGCACCCGCCAAAGGCTTTGGTCTCCTTCTTCTCGTACCGGAGCCCTGTTGCGGCAAGCTGCATCTCGATCTCGCGCCCCTTGAGCTGGACAGCGCCATGGATCTTTCTCACGTACCGGTTCTGGCTCCACCCGCCCCGGCCGGGCGAGCGGTGCCGGCTTACTACGACTTCACTTTCGTTCTCGAACGCGATGACCTCTGCCCCGGCCCCAAGGGCTGCCACCCGGGCCGAAGTGCGGGCCTCGGCAAAGGGGTCGAACCGGTCAAAGCTGATGTTGAACCGGGCCGCAACCTTCCCGAGCGTCTCCTTCTTTTCGCCACCGGTCACCTGCACGAGCTTTGTCTGCGGGGGCAACCCTTGTAAAAAGAAGAAGAGTTCGTGCTGGTCGGTCGCGATCTCCTGGATGCTGTCAACGGCAAGGATGTCGGGCCGCTCTTCAGAGAGGAGCCGGAAGAGCCGGAACATTGAGACCGTACCTTCGCTTACAATCTCGCTTTCTTCCAGCCTGACGAGCGCGTACATCGGCCGGCGGGACCGCGAACGCACCGAGCCTTTGACAATATCGATCCCAAATACACTCAGGCGGTCACGCATCGCAGGGTTTCCCCGGGGTCATACGCGAGTTTGTACTTCCGCACAAAGAAGGCAAGGATATTGGTGATATCCCGTTCAAGGGTTGCGGCGGCATTGGGGTGTGTTGTCTCCATCCACTGCGGCCAGTCGATGATCACGGGACGGTCGTCCTCCATGAGGATATTGAACTCCGAGAGGTCTGCGTGGATCACCCCAAGCTGGTACGCGGCCCGCACGTTTTTGAGGACAGCATCCAGCGTTGCCGCCGGGTCAGAGAGTTTGCACCGGGCAAGGCTCGGGCCCTCGATCTTTGCCATCACGACTGCATTCCGGTTCTGGGCCACGGGAAGCGGGACGGAGACCTTCGGGTGGAGGGCATTAAGAGCCAGGTACTCGCGTTCGGCCGATAGCCGGGAAGCAAGGAGCCAAGGGCAGCTGCCGGTCTCGGGAAGATACTCCCGGTTGAGCCGGGGCGTGTTAAACGAGCGCTGGCCCACCCGGTGGAACTTGATTGCCACCGGCCCAAGGCCCAGTGCCTCGTGCACCACCGATTCCTTTCCCTCGCCAATCTTTGCCCCCAGGGCCGAGATGGCTCCTTTTTTTACCAGGGTCATGAGGGCGAGCGTATCGTATCCGCCAAAAACGAGCGCGTAGCCGTCATAGGGCACGGGGTTAAACCGGACCATGCCCCACTGGATCAGCCGCGAGAGCCGGTAGTTGACCTCGGACTCGGAGAGGCCGGTTGCCTGCTCCAGGCTTTCGAGCGGCACCCACTCATACCGCTTCATGGACCGTTCGAGGGCGGTAAGAATCGCCTTCTCGTACTTGTGCAGGCTGCGGATGCGCTCGGGGGCAACGACCATAGGTACCAGTGTGGTTATGTGGCAGACTATAAAATCATGGGCACGGTGCATACCGGCGTCACGAGCACAACTTTAAACATCTTCCATTTGCCAGATAAGAAAAGGATTGGTCACCCATGCAGTGCAGCGCATGCCGGCGCGAGGCCATTGTTTTCCAGCCCTATTCGGGAAAACATCTCTGCCCGGTGCATTTTACCCGTGACCTGGAGGCAAAAGCCAAGCGCACCATCCGCACCCACGGCTGGCTGCGCCCGGGAGATACTATCGCGGTAATGCTCGAAGGGGATGCAGCGAGCGCCGGCCTCCTCTTTTTTCTTTTTGGCCTGATCAGGAACCGGCGGGATATCCGGCTTTGCGCGATAACTGTTGACCCCGGAATATCCGGATCCCCGGTCGCAGAGCGGGCCCGGGCGATTGCAGAGGGGCACGGCATTCCCTGGTTTACCGGCTCACTCGCAGAGCGGTACGGAATTACGCTGGACCGCCTCATCCAGGATGAGGGGCAGGATGCGGCGGCCCGTGCCTGCCGGGTGCTTACAACCGATCTCCTCAGTGAGATCGCGGAAAGTCACGGGGTTACCCGGTGCGCCATTGCCACCTCGGTTGACGAGATCGCGGAGGGGTTCTTTTCCGACCTCCTTACGGGTACCCCGGAGCAGACTATCTTTTCCCGAAAGTCCGTGGGGAGATCCGGGATCCCGGTTATCCGGCCATTTATAGAAATTCCGGCAGCGGAACTGGAGCGCTACGGACAGCTGCATGTCCCCGGGAACTTCCTGCCGGCGGCTCCCTGCACCGGCACAAGCGGTTTTGCGCGCGATGCAAACGAAGCTCTCAACACCTACAACAGCCGGCATCCGGCCGCACGGTTCGCACTTGCAAATCTTGCCGGGACCCTTTCCGGGATTGCATCAGATCACCCTTCCACTTGCCCGGCATGCGGTGAACTACAGAGCGCCGGGGGCTGCCCGGCATGTGCCATCCGGGAAAAGTACAGGAGGGGCACTGCATGAGATCGCGCCAAAACGTGATCTGGCGAATCGTCCACACCTCGGCAAAGATGCGGGTCCTGCTCTATTTTGTGCTCTTTGTCCTGCTGATCGCAATCCTGACCGTGACCTTCCATGGGTTGTATCCCGAGTTCGAGGGCAGATCTGTTGACTGGGCCCAGTCCCTGCTCTTTGTGATCGAGACCCTCACGACCACCGGGAGCCTGATCACGTACCACTCGGACGCGATGATCCTCTTTGCAACGGTCACGATGCTCTCTGGAGTGATTATGCTTTTCATGGTCATCCCCCTGATCCTCACGCCGTACCTCGTTGCCGTGCTCCGCTCGGGGCCGGCGCGCCGGACACCTCACCCCTTGTACCACCACACCGTTATCGTGGGAAACGGGGAGCTCTCCCGTGCGCTTGTCGAGAGCCTCTCGCTTTCGGAAAAAGAGATCCTGATTGTGGAGGAGGATGAGAAAGCAGCACGCGATCTTGCGCAGCGGCACCTGAGAAGGGCGTTTGTCATCTGGGGAGAATACGACGACCCGCAGACCTGGGAGCAGGCATGGATACAGAACGCAGACTTTGTGATCCTCTGCGAAAACGAGAGGACAACAGCAAGCATCATCCTTGGGATACGCGGGATCACCAGGGCGCGGATCATCTCGATTGTGGACAAGATCTCCTTTGACCGGTACCTGCGCTATGCCGGGGCTGAGTTCGTGCTCTCCCCAAAGCAGGTCACCGGGAGGATCCTTGCCCGGCATGCGGTCCTTAATCCAAGCGGCGACACCGCCTCGCTCATCCCCGGCCTTGACCGGCTCACCATCAACGGCGAGGAGTTCCCGGAGAAAAATCTCCGCCTGATCCATATCCCGGTGATGCCCGAGAGCAAGGTGGTAGGAATGAACCTGGGCGGGGTCGACCTCCCCGGGAAGTACGGCGTCGCGGTCCCCTTCCTCTGGAAGGCGGGCAGGTTTATCCCGCAGCCTGATCCTTCCGAGACGATCGATGCCACGACATCGCTTTTCCTGTTCGGCCGGGCCGACGCGGTACGCCGGGCCGTACACGAGGAACTAGAGGTGGACAAGGCGCAGATCGGCCATGCCGTGATCGCCGGGTTCGGGGACGTAGGGTCATCGGCCTATGCCGAGATGATCGCTTCAGGCATTGCCTGCGTGGTTGTAGACGCAAAGAAGTACAACGTGAACGAGGTTCTCGGGAATGCCGAGAGCGAGGAGATCTTAAACGAGGCCCGGATCGGGGAAGCCCGGTTCTGCATTGTTGCGCTCAACGATGATAACGTCAACATCTTCACCACGCTGATGGCGCGCAACCTCAACCCCGGCATCCGCATCCTTGCCCGGGCAAATGATCCCGCGGCCGTGGAAAAACTCTACCGCGCCGGGGCGGATTACGTTGCACTCCTGCCGCGTATCGGAGGCCAGACCGTGGGGAGGATCGTGCTTGCCGGGACCATCACCATCCTCATCGATCTCCCGGACGGGGAGATCGTGGCGCTCAAACAGGTGCAGCATTCCCGAGGCCTCTCCGTGGGTACTGTTGCTGCAAAGAGCGGCGTACGGGTGCTCGGCCTTGAGTGTCCGGACCGGGTCATGGTCCTGCCTCCCGCAACAGAGCACCTGACGGATGGGGATGCAGTGATCGTTACCGGGACCACCGAACAGTTAAAGAAATTCATCCGCT
Organism: Methanoregula boonei 6A8; assembly: GCF_000017625.1. NCBI lineage: Archaea > Methanobacteriati > Methanobacteriota > Methanomicrobia > Methanomicrobiales > Methanoregulaceae > Methanoregula > Methanoregula boonei. The sequence continues at coordinate 2,390,888 of NC_009712.1, forward strand.
TATTCTAACAAAGGAGAACCGGATGGCACAGGAACTCGGGTGCAGGATGGGACAGGTCGAACAGATGATCCGGTACGCGTACTGGAACAGCAAATCCCAGGGGATCGTGGTCGGGGTCTCGGGAGGGGTAGACTCGGCGCTTGCCGCAGCCTTCTGCTGCCGGGCAATCGGCCCTGAGAAGGTGCTGGGTCTCTCTCTTCCTGCATCGGTCAGTAACCCGCAGGATCTTTCTGACGCACAGGAACTCTGCGCCATGCTTGGGATGGAGCACCGGGTGGTACTGATCGATCCTATGCTTGCGGCATTCAAAACGATCCCGGGCTTTGTGGAGACCCCCTACCTGCTCGGGAACCTGATGGCCCGGATCCGGATGACCGTGCTGTATTACCACGCAAACCGGGACCACCGCCTTGTCTGCGGCACTTCCAACCGGAGCGAGGCGATGCTTGGCTACTGCACCAAGTACGGGGACAATGCCGCCGATTTCCAGCCCATTGTCCACCTGTACAAGACCGATGTGTACGAGATGGCAAAAGAGGTGAAGATCCCAAAAGCCATTCTCGAAAAGACTCCTTCGGCAGGGCTCTGGGCCGGCCAAAGCGACGAGGGCGAGATCGGCCTTTCCTATGCCGAGATCGATGCGGCGCTCAAAAACCTTGAGGCAAACGGCTGGAAGGCAGGGACACCCTCTGAGGAAAAAGTGCTCTCTCGGGCACAGGCAAATGCCCACAAGCGCCTTGCTGCCCCTAATCTTTTGTCAGTCCCGTAAAAACGTCCGGGTATTTTTCCGGCTCGTTCAAGAATGCGAGTGCATCCCGGTTGCTGACCAGCGAATAGAGCGATCCCGTGCATGCCCGGCCGGCTGCGTCCCTTCCTTTTACTGCTGTGAGATGCCGGACCGGGGGAACTTCCGGATAATGCCGGTTTTTTACGATCCGCCCGTCGTTCATGAGGTAGTATGCCGCCCCGTGCAGGGTCTCGTATTCCCCGTACTCGCTTTCAAACGCGGTGGAGACAAGGTTTGCGAGAGCAAGCGTTGCATCAGGAGAAGGATTGATGGTGATATGGCCGTAGCCCGGCGGGATCGCCACGCGGGCCCCGGTCCCGGCATGGATAAGGACAATATCGTCAAGTGTCCGGGACTGGAGGAGGAAGAAGGCCTCGCCCTGAGTCACTTCGTACAGCTCCGGGTAGCCGGTACCGGCCGGGTCAGCCGGGTGATAATGCCCCTTGGTCTTGACATACTCGCCGCAGAGGTCACGCGGGGGGATGACGGTAACATCGTACCGGAGCCGGTTTTGCGCAAGCCAGCACCGGTCAGGGGCTGACCGGGCAAGATCGCGGTACATGAAATAGAGCGCCCCTGTTTCCGGGCACCGGGGCTCGGCAAGGACGCTCTTCATGTCCCGGACCGTCCGTATCCCGGGGGCCGGGAGTGCCCCGTTCCACCCGGGGGTCATTGTTTCCTCCTCATCACAAAGAAGTAATATCCGGCCGCCGCGATAATGGCGATGGCAGCGACAATTTCAGCAGCCTGTACCAGGGGGGATGTGGGAGGTTTTTGGGTGACGGTAACGTTTGCGGTAAAGGTATCGGAGACCTGGCTGTTATCGAGCTGATCGCGGTACCTGACCTCGGTATCGAGGGGATAGGTCCCGGTTGCGGCATTAGTATCGGCGGATATGGCATAGCGTGCAGTCACGGTTCCACCCGGGGGGATATCGCCGAGATAGGCCAGGGAATCGTCGCTTGAGAGCGGGGCATAGGTGGTGAGCCGTGCCTCGGCGCTCCGCGCGGTGATCGCACCGGTGTTCTGGTAGGTGATAGTGATCACGGTATTTGCACCCTGGACTACCTCTGCCGGGGGAGAGACCACGGCAAAGGTGATCTTGCCGGCCACCGGGATACCCACGGTATCGATCGCGGATGTGACTACGTTACCGTCAGAGTTGGTATAGGTCACTTCCACATCGACCGGATAGGTCTGCTGCTGGGCATTGTCGGAGACCGAGACCTTGTACTGGCAGGTGACCGTGCCATTGCGCGGGAAGTCGCCGATCCAGACGCTGTTATCGGTCGGGTAGATGGCGCTGTCACCATGCTGCAGGATCTGCACGGTTGCTTTGGTCCCATCCTGGTACCCCGTGTTTTTGAGGGTCAGGTTGACATAGCCTTCCGTTCCGACCGCAAGGCCCGACGCCTCGGCGTCCAGTACCGTGACCTGGACCACCGGCTGGATCCGGACCGTGAGCGGAATGGTTACGTTTACCGGTGAATACTCCGGGTTGACCTCGTCGCTTGCCGGCTGGTTTGCCAGGCTGTTCGAGAGATACGAGTACTGCACCTCAAGCGGCAGCGTGTAGGATCCCATGTTCGCATCCGTGGTGATCTTCGCCGTGAACGGTACACTCGTGATCCCGGGACTCGCAAGATCCCCGAGTGCCTGCGGACCGGTCGTGATGTTGATCGGCGCCCCTCCGGAAGTAAGAGATACCGTCAATAACTTCGCGGTCGTGGGTATATCCGCCTGATGCAGCGTTCCCTGGTTGAGGAACAGGACATCTGCAGTCCCGCTGTTCTGGATAACTACCGTGATCGTCGCATCCTCACCGGGCGAAAACTCGTTGGTCCCGGCGATATACGCCGTTATCTGCGGAGAGCCACCGAGATATTTGTCCTGGGCAAGCACCGGCATTACGCAGAGTACCGCCAAAAGTACGAGAATTATCGCACCGGGGGCAAAAAATCTCATGGGAGGATCACGCGCCGAAATTTAAGGTACAATTTCTCCGGGATCCTATAAAGCGATGCAAGGCAAAAAGAAGCGGCGCCCGCATTTAGTAATCCCGGATCTCCACGAATTTTTCCACATCCATGACACCTTTGAGCGCCTGGGTCTGGACAAAACGCCCGCCCTCACGGATCGCGGCGATCGGGTTTGTGCCGCCTACCGCAGCAATGGAGACGTACTGCGGGCTGCCCGGTACGCCAAGGAGCGGGATATTGGGCACACCGACCTCAAGGATCCCGGTAAAGCTGCTCTCCACAAGCTCGTCAAGCACCTGGCCCACGAGCGGCTCTGCCTCCATATGGAACTCCCGGATGTTTGCAAGGATGTTCCCGCTGCCCTTGCGCATCACATCGTTTACCGAAGTGATCTGCTGGGAGATGAGCACCTGGAGCGGGTCGATGGTGGTATGCTCGTACAGGATGATGTGGGTGAACCGGATGGGCGAACGGTCCTCGACTTCCACCACGCCCCCGCCAATCGGATTAATCGGGATGCCGCGCCGGATCAACAGGCCGTCGAAGGTCAGGCTGCAGACCGTGCAGATTGCGGTAAACCCGTCAGGTACCACGAAGTCCTCGATCTTCTCGTTTGAAGAGGCAAACCGTACCAGGCCGCTCACAGAAACGCCGGTCTTGTACGCGTCCCTGAGAACCGAGACTGCGTACTCGAAGTCCTCGTTTTTCACAAGGGTTATATTGTAAACGACCTTGCCGGTCCCCTTGGCGGGATCGTAGGTCACCTGCATCGCGTAGTCGTCAATGCTGTGATTGACAAACTTGAGTGGCCCGGTCATGATTAGTGATCTCGGCGATTTCAATAGAAAAATTGTTCTATAAGCCCATAGCAAACTCTATATGATGGAACAGGACATGCGGGAAAAAGCCAGGAATGCGATGAGGCTCATTCTTGAAGCGGCGAAGTTTGAGGTCGAAGAGGTTGACGAACCCCTCGATCTTTCGGCCGTAAGGGACGGCGAATGCGTTCTTGTACTCTGCTCAAATGATGCGGAACTCGTCGGGCAGTTCGACAAGACCAACTACAGCCTCATGGTAGACGACCACGAGATGACCTGCAAGAAACTGCTCTTCACCCTCGAAAAGGACATTACGACCGAGAACTGTACCCAGTGGGGTGTCGGGGAGTTTGTCCAGTACGCAGGGGAGGCGGTACTTGCCGACATCGTGGAGCAGGAACTCAAGCTCGACCTCACACCGGGCAAGGCAAAGGCAAAAAAGGCGGCAGCTGCTGCAGAGGAAGCACCGGCCGAAGACGAGCACTCCGGCATCTCGATCCTCCACTTCCCGGTCAAGCTCTCCGAGCAGGCCGCGATCCGGACCGCGGGAATCCAGGGCGCGGCAAAACTCCGGTTCATGCCCTACTACCTGATCCACTACACAAGCAGCGGGGAGCAGGTGTACAAGGACCGGCGCATCCCCTTTGATGCAGACGGCTGGGGCGCGATCAATGCGATTAACGGCATCAAGCTCGATCTTGACGGGACCAAAGTCGAGGACTCCGAGATCCCGGCCAATGCCGAGGTATCCGATGCGCACATCACAAAAGAAGAGGCATCCGAGCGCATGGTGACCGAGCTTATCGAACGGCTCACCCAGAAGGTCAGGATCAAGCAGGAAAAGGGCGACGCGATCTTCTATGAGGAAAAGACCCTCAAGCCCGACCGCAAGAACATTACAATCGACACAAAACAGGTCTACATCCCGGTCTGGCAGATCCGGGGCAAGAAGATCGTGGAGGTCAATGCCTTCACCGGCGAGCTCCTGTCCGAGCCTATGGACGAGGGCGTCGAGGTCTTCTAACTTTTTTCCTCATATGATCGTTGTCCTGGGCGGGGGCCCGGCCGGGCGGATAGCCTCGATCCGGCTTGCCTCTGCCGGAAAAAAAGTCACGCTTGTCGAACCCAAAGGAAAAGAGCAGGGGATCGGCGGGCAGTGCCTCCATTTTGGCTGTATGCCGGTCTGTGCCTTAAACGACGCCGCACGCATCGCTGCAACCACGCGCAGGTTTTACAAGCGCGGGATGATCGATACCCTGCCCGCGTTCCGGTTCGGAAAACTGATGGACGAGACGTATGTTGTCCAGCAGAAGATCTCGGGCATTCTTGATGATGAAACCCGGCAGGCCGGCGTGGATGTGGTGTACGGCAAAGCCGGCCGGGTTGACGGACGACAAGTCTTTATCGGCGACGAGCCGGTTGACTGCGAGGCTGCGATCATCGCCACCGGTTCCCGGCCCAACATCCCGGCAATCCCCGGCGTTTCGCTCCCCGGGGTGTACACACCGCACACCCTCTGGAGCCTTCGCGAGCTCCCAAAAAAAATTGCAATCATCGGCGGGAGCGTGATGGCAGCAGAGTTTGCGTACATCTTTTCTGAGTTCGGGAGCGAGGTTACGGTGCTTGCCCGGAGCGGTTTTTTGAAAAACCTGGACCGGCATCTCCGGGCGGTCGCGATGAAAGAATTATCGGGTGTGAATATACAGGAGGAGACCGAAGTTGCCGGGATCGCCGGGACGGACCTGACCACAGGGGTCCGGTACCGGGCTGCCGGAACAGAGAGGGCAATTTCGGCTGATGCCGTGCTGCTCGCAGCTGGCCTGGTGCCAAACTCCGGCATGGTAACGGGGATCGACAAAGGACCGGATGGCGCGATCATCGTCAACGACCGGATGCAGACAAGCGTGCCCGGCATCTATGCCTGCGGGGACGTGGCAGGCGCCCCGTTCCTGACCCCGGTTGCTCGGCACGAGGGCATTGTTGCGGCGGATAATATTCTGGGAAAAGAGCGGCACATGGACTATTCCCGGATCCCGCAGGCAATCTACCTTGCCCATGAGCTCGCCTTCTGCGGTAGCAGTGGCGAGGGGAGCGCCTCGATTGCCCTGCCCGGCCCGGCAGGGCCGGGAACCTACTGGTCGGTGCAATACGGAGATACCGGGCTTGCCAAGCTCTTTGCCGATCCTGCAACGGGTGAGATCGAGGGGATCTGTGCCGCGGGGCCTTCGGGAGGGACCGTTGCCGCCTATCTTGCGTTTCTCATGCAGCGGGAGATCTCCGTGCACGAATTCGAAGATTTTATCGAGGTCCACCCGTCCACGGACGGGATTTATGGTCTTGCCAAATACGCTTCGGAGATTTTCAGGAAGCGGGACTCCTCCTGATCTTTTGTCCTGGAATAACCCTTTTTAAAAAATTACTCAAGACCCCCCATTACGCCAGCCCTGCCCCCAACAGGGGCGGGGGCGTATGCGATGCACTCGGTATTAACCCGTGTCGGGAGCTGCCCGGAATGCAAGTTATACGGCATCATTGCAAACGGCGAATGCCCGAGCGACAGGGGCAGGCCGCAGCCCCCAAGAGCATCAATAAAATTTCAGTTCCAGCCAATCGAAATTTTGGTGGAGGTTACACAATCAACTCGAATTAATGTACTGATCTCTCAAAAATCATCATTTTGATTCTATTTTTTGAATACATCAGCACTACACTCAAATTTTCGCTTTTTCATTTCAGGATCGGATGATCCAACTAACATTATGCCAGAGACATTACACGGTCCATGAGAGTTTTTTAATGTATATCTCACGGTCAGCGTCTTCTCGTATCCATTTGGAACATCTGTTTGAGCTTGTTCGCTACTTTGAAGAATTAATTCTGGCAAATAAGTCATGTCCATCGATTTTTTATCAGCATTAATCAATGTCGCAATAAGTCTTGTTTCAGTTTTTGAGGGGCGGGGATATCCTGGACGAATTAGTTTGTATATTTCTGCCTTTGATAGGCCAATACACTCGTATATTCCTGTAAGGAGGGATTCTTCAAGTGTGGACAGATAATTAGTTACGATTGTTTTAATCAACTCAAGGGATTTATTACCGTGGACGATTGAATCCCGAATCTCTTTAATTTCCACCCATTCGTTGTACGATTTTCCTTGAATTTCCATTAGCAAATATTTGATACCAGCGAGATTGATCAATTCCGTTGGTTTTTCTTTCCTGTGGTAATGGCGTAGGGAATGGTTCGTAATGTTTTCAATATACTTCTCTTTAATTACGGGATTAAGAATTTCAAGACCTAACCAATAACAAGTATACTTTGTAAAGTGATCTGACTCGAATATCCCCATTCTAAACCAGCGGATGGCGCGTTCAATTCGTTGAGGGAATTTTTTTCGATACGGTATCTCCGTCTCATTCAACTTGCTGAATAAAATTCCAAATTTCTCGGGATCAAATTCTCTAACTTTACCAAGATTATGTGGCAACACAGTATTCTGGATAAATTCTCGGTCGTGAATTCCATCATCCCATTCTATCGCCTTTTCAAAAATCGGTACATCTGTTGGTGTGACTAATTGCAGTGAAATTAGTCCGATTGCAGCATCGAAAAACACTAACGCATCATCAATAGCAGATTCGATTTTCTCTGAAGAAATAATTACATCAACTTTACAGCAGTGAAGCCAACGACATTTATCCTCGATTGGTCCAATTGAATCATAAATTGTCATCGAACATATTGGAAAATTGAAATCGACCCGCGTTTTCAATTTAAAATTGGTTTTAACGGAATATCGAACTAAATAACTATGACTCATTTGACTCCCCAGTTCAGTGTAACTTAAAATATAATAGGGGATAAAATTGCCCTATCGTTCGCGCACGCCCAAAAAGAGAGATGAGCGCCGTTAGTTCTACAAATGTGTTAGGACATATTTTCACCATATGCATTTTTGTGAGAAGTTGACTCATTCACCTATTCCCTTTTTCGGCGTGGCAGCTGCGTTGTAGGTATTATTACGCTTGAAGGCGAACGTATGAGACAGACGTTTATCCACCGCCCCGGAGCATTCCCGTGACCGATCCTGCTGATACCCTTGCATTCGACCAGACCCGGCTCGACAAAGTCCGGGCCCTGCGGGAGAAAGGCATCGACCTCTATCCCCCCACCTTTGACCGGAAGAATACGATCGCGGAGATCAGGACAAAATTCTCAGAGATCACCCACGAGAAGAGTGCCGAGGGCGTTGTTACCGCAGGACGGCTCTCCATCATCCGCAACCATGGCAAGACCATCTTTGCAGATCTCGGGGACGAAAGCGGCAAGATCCAGCTCTACATCAGGAAGGCAGATCTTGGGGACGAGGCATTCGACTTCTTTAACCAGTACATCGAGCGGGGCGATTTTGTCGGCGTGACCGGGCACGTCTTCCGGACAAAACTGGGCGAGATCACGATCTGGGTGGACAAAATCCAGCTCCTTACAAAAGCCGTCTGCCCGTTGCCCGAGAAGTTCCACGGCCTTACCGATGTGGAGAAACGCTACCGGCAGCGGTACGTGGACCTGATTGCAAACGAGGAGGTCCGGCAGAACTTCCGGAACCGGAGCCGGATCCTCTCTTCCATCCGGCGCTACCTCTCCGAGCGGGACTTTCTCGAATTCGAAACCCCGATCCTCCAGCCGGTGTACGGCGGTGCGAACGCACGCCCGTTTACCACGTTCCACAACTGCCTGGGCCAGAAGCTCTTCCTCCGGATCGCACCCGAGCTGTACTTAAAACGGCTCGTGGTCGGCGGCTTTGAGCGGATCTTTGAGATCGCACGGAACTTCCGTAACGAGGACATTGACACGCACCACAACCCCGAGTTCACCATGGTAGAGATCTACTGGGCGTACCACGATGTGTATGACATGATGGACCTCACCGAGGATTTCCTGGCAACGCTCGTGCAGGAGGTGCACAACAAAACGGAGATCACGTTTGAGGGCACAAGTATCTCCTTTGCAAAACCCCTGCGCAGACTCTCGATGGCCGATGCGGTAAAGGAGTACGCCGGGATCGACATCTTTGCCCTGTCGGTGGACGAGCTCCGGGCCTTTGCAATCCAAAACAAGCTCAAGGAAGCCGAAAAACCCCAGACACAGCGCGAGTTCCTGGTGTACTTCTTCGAGAACATGGTGGAGGAAAAACTGATCCAGCCTACCTTTATCTACGATTTTCCCGTGGAGAACTCGCCGCTTGCAAAACGCCACCGGACAAAAGAAGGATTCACTGAGCGCTTCGAGCTCTTCATCTACGGCATGGAACTGGCAAACGGTTTCTCCGAGCTCAACGACCCGCTCGACCAGAAGGAGCGCTTCGAGGCGCAGGACAAAAAACGCCAGCTCGGCGATCTTGAAGCCCAGATGATCGATTACGATTTCATCAACGCGCTCGGGTACGGCATGCCACCGACCGGGGGCGTGGGCATCGGGATCGACCGGCTCGTGATGCTTCTTACCGGCAACAATTCCATCAAGGAAGTGATCCTCTTCCCGTCCATGAAGAGCGTTCAGGCAGATGGCGAGGAGGCCGCCGGGAAAACTTCCCCCGCGGCCGAACCGGCGCAGAAGAACTGATCACCCGGCAGAGAAATCCCTTTTTTTCCGGCAAAGAGAGTACCGGTTATTTTGCGAGCGTTGAGACGTACGCGATAGCAGCCGAAAAGATCTCTTTGTCGTTCCGGTACTCTTCTGAGGTGTCCCGGTCAATCCGGATCCATTCCTTCATCTGCCGGCGCCCGAGTGGCACAAACCAGGTGATGCCGGGCTGTCCTGCACGTTTTGCTGCCATTGCGGCCGGCACCTTGATGCCTACGCCGTTTTCGTACACGCAGGCAAACAGTTTTCCCTTCACGTAATATGCCGGGTACCCGAACATTTTGCCCGGCTCAACGCCGGGGAGGGCAAGAAGGAGATCGTCCAGGACTGCCTTGTGCCCCGGGTTGTATACGGCAGGTGCCATGCAGTTATCCTTCCTTTTGAGCGTCCGTGCGGGTTGGAGGGGAAAGATCCGGCCCGTCCCATGGCCGGCGCAGCTTCTCCTTTTCCTTTTTGAAAAACGAGAGTGTCACCTGCTCGTCAGCCCCTTTCGTATCGCGTGATATCCCGGTTTCGTCCCGCGGGCCGGCGCGGCCGCCCATCTTCTCTGCCGGGGGATTGGGATCTTCTCCCTTATGCAGCGGGGGCATCTCGACCGGTATGGCCGGCTCATCGAGCTCTGCCATCTCGTAGGGCTGGAGGGGGGATATGTCGTCTGCGACAAAATCCTGCTCCTCGGGAAAGAGCCGGTCTACCTTATAGACACGGGGAAACGGATCGTCATCCGCATCCGGAATCATAGACGATCATGGGTGCGGTGCGGGCAAGAATCTTGTGCCAAAAAAACCGGTAAACATCAATCCATCAAAGAAAGAGAAGAGGGAATACACCGGATTACTTCAGCAGGTTTTTATCTTTTTTATGGTAACCAAGAAGAGGATTTGATCAAATCCGGTCAAATGCGAGGTAAACAATGAGCTTAGTCTGGCACCACCGCCTGTCCAAACAGATCCAGGAACTTGGATTCGATATCGACAAAGAAACCCTTGTGGTCACCCGCAATGATGGCGTCCGGCGCTTCTATGGCCCGGTCAGCTATGAAACGTATGTGCAGATCAGCCGGTCATCTTTTCCCGAATACCTGATTAAGGAGATCATCGAAGGAAAAGTGCCCCAGACCGGCCACCGGCTGCCGGTAAAGTGGGCGCCGTAAGGATCCCAAGGGATCCCGCTCTTTTTTTAATTAATATCGGGTCGATGCCCTTTAGGGAACGATCTTCCCGGAAAAGCCGATAAAAATTGCCGGAAGTGAGTACTATACTGAATTATAAATAGCACAAGCCGGAAGATGAGGGTATGGAAACAGTAGCAGTGCTGGTAGATTCCCGGGCAGGACGCACCCGGAGTGCCGCTGTGGCAATTGCGGAAGTGTCGGGTGTGAGCGTCGGGGACATAAAAAAACCGCTGCCTGATGCAGAGATCCTTTTCCTCGGGAGCGGAATGTATGGCACCGGGCCGGGGGATTATATGAATCGCCTTCTGGAGGAGGGCACATTTACCGGAAGGAAGGTTGCCCTCTTTGCAACGGCAACGTATCCCCGGGATGGAGAGAAGATGCTTGGCAATATGGCAGAAACCCTGGAAAAGAAGGGCGCGACAATTGTCGGGAACACAGGAAGTGTCCGGGGCAAACTGATTATCAGCAGGTACCTGCGCCTGCATCCGGAGGATCTGGAAGAGTTCAGGAACTGGGCCCGGGAGATTGTGGGGAATTAGCCCGCGTTGATTCTGCCTCTGGTGGCCCGATCCTCTGCCGCAATCTCCTGCTGCCCATTGGGCTGACAATTGTTACTTGCGATTAATATCTTTATTTTCAGGCATTCCGTTTATCAGAACCCTGCTTTTTTCCGGGAGACCTGCATCCTGCACGGTGCCGGACTACGGGCTGACCGCTACCCGTCGTCCACCGGTGAACGCATCATTCTTGCGTTTTTTATGAATCGCGATCTCGAGGTTTGCAAAAAGTTCCTGCCGGTTGATCGGCTTGACCAGGTAGCCTTCTGATTCTGTCAGCACCACCCGCCGGATGCTCTCGTCGTCCGGCTGGGCTGTCATGAAAATGGTTGGGGTGCTGTACAGCTCCTTGATCTGGCGTGCCGTCTCGATGCCATCTATGTCGCCCTCGATGTGGATGTCGATAAGGATCACATCCACCCGGTTTTCTCCGCGGGCCAGGGCAAGCGCCTCTTCGCCGCTCACGGCAATCCCGACAACCGTGTAGCCGATCTCCATGAGCAGGGTCTCGAGCATCTGGGAGAAGTGTACATCATCTTCGACCAGGAGGATACGCTTTTCATCGGGGTTTGCGGCATTTTTGGGCATGATGTGACTGCGGACAGGTTTTCTGGCGTTTTTGATTTCTGCCGGTCGCAGTGCGCCGGGACCGGATTCCTGTCCCTGTAGTCTCTGGGTAAACTGCTCGAGTGCGGCCTGTAACTTATCGGATTCTTTACGGAGTTCGGTGATCCTCTGGGTATTTTTCGAGTCGGCTTCTTTTAAGGCACCCAGCTCGTTCTCTTTTTCCTGGAACAGCTGGATGTACCGGTCTATGACCGATCTCAGCCTCCCGCATTCATTCTCCAGTTCAACCAGGCGCCGGGCATTCTTTTGTTCTGACTCTTTGAGCATCCCCAGTTCCTGTTCCCGGGTGTCAAGGACATCGTGAATGTTACCGGTGGAATTTTTCAGGGAGTCATGCTCTTTTCTGAGCCGGGAATACTGGTTTTTCTGGTTCTCCAGATCGCTGTAGAGCTGGCGGATTCGGATTTCTGCCTGTTCGTTTTGCGCATACAGGGCATTGAGTTCGCCGATGATTGTCCGGAGTTCGTTGCCGGCAGCAGCATTCAGGTGCCCGATCCGGTCCCAGCCAAACAGCCGGTCAAAAAAACCAAGAGATTTGATATTTTCGAGCAGATTTCGCAGATTGTCGGTTGAAGAAACAGCCATATAAATCTCTTATTTTACAAAACGAGTTGGAGATATAAATAGATTCTGTTAATATCACAATTGATCTCTGTATTTTTATCCCGTAGAAAATATTCCGGGAAATTTTTCCGGCAGGTTTTGCACAGAGGCGAATCGTTATTCCCCGGATAATCCCGGTTGAGATCCGCTTCATTGTTTCAAGCTTGAGGATCTGCTTGATCTCATTTACCGGGAAGAGTGCAGAGTTGTTTTCGAACGCGACAAAATTCTCAAAGCCGGTAGATCGTTTCCGGGTCTTTTCCACGGATCCCGTATTTTCCTAAAACATTTTCGAAAAAAAACACGCCAACCTTCCGCAGTGGGGCCTCCGACGTGAGATATGGGGAGCATTCCGCGGTTTTCTGGCCAAAATATGCCCGTAAAACCGTCAATTTCCGACCCCGCGATTAAAGGCTCACCAAGGCCTTTTGCGGGCCGATCGGCATTCACACGGGCAAAAGTATGTGGAAAATGAAAACTCACCCAGATCCTGGGGGTCTTTTTTGGGGCACAATTTGCAGGAATTTCAGCAATCAGGGCGATTATAACGGGATTTCCCGGCACCTCCAAATCCGGGCGTTTTACGGGGTTTCCCGGAGGGGTTTGAGGAGAATCCGGGGGAGATACGGGCTCCATTTTCTGAGGGGAAACTGCAGATCTGATGACCGGAAAATGAGGATCTGTAAGAGTCCCACACCCTTAAATCCCCTCATTCCATAAAGTAATACCAAGGATAATCGCCCGATGACATCCTCAGCAATCCCCCCTCAAATCGATCTGGCATTTCTTAATCCGCTGATCGAAGAGGTTGGTATTCAGAAGGCTATCCCAGCAATATCAAAAAATGCTAATCTCATCAAAAAGATCGAAGCGATCACCCGGCTTGTGCAGACGGAACACAAACTGGTTCTCGGTGATGCCCGCGATCTCTCCAGTATCGATGATGAATCCGTTCATCTCATTGTCACCTCTCCACCATACTGGAGCCTGAAAAAATACCACGAGTCGGACGGGCAACTAGGGAACATTCAGGACTATGAGGCGTTCCTTCCAGAACTCGATAAAGTATGGGCAGAATGTTACCGGATCCTTGCCAAGGGCGGGCGGCTTATTGTGGTCGTTGGCGATGTGTGTCTTTCGCGAAAGGAGGCAGGGCGGCACCTCGTGATGCCTCTCCATGCCAGCATCATCGAATCCTGCCGCAGGATCGGTTTTGATAATCTCTCACCCATTATCTGGCATAAGATCGCCAATGCTACGTTCGAAGTCAGCAACGGAGGTGGGGGAATCCTCGGGAAACCCTTTGAGCCTAACGGTGTGATAAAAAATGATATCGAGTTTATCCTGATGCAGAGAAAGCCTGGTGCCTACCGAAAACCGGATACCGAAAAGCGATTGCTGAGTACCATATCGCAAGAGAACCACAAGTTATGGTTCCGGCAGATCTGGACTGATATCCCCGGTGCATCTACACAGGATCACCCGGCGCCGTACCCGGTTGAACTTTCCACCCGACTGATACGAATGTTCAGTTTCGTTGGCGACACAGTGCTCGATCCCTTCGTGGGAACCGGTACAACAATGCTCTCCGCAGCCGCCACAGGGCGGAATAGTATCGGAATAGAGATAGATCCTAGGTATCTCGAGTATGCATACCAACGGCTGCGGAAGCAGGGGATCATGATAGAAACTCCGCAGACCGTGAAAAAATACCAGCAGACACTATCCGGGGATTTCCCGTACCGGTGAGGTCACAAATGGACGAAAAGATTGTTAATGCTGTTCGGTCCTACCGGACTATCCGGAAGAGACAGATTACAAAACAGACGGAGTCTGGAAGACACGATCAGGGAACCCGCGGTGCGGCAACCGGCGGGGCACAGATGGACGCCTTTGCCGATCTCATCTGTTCGGCAATCACAGAGGCCGGGATTCCTGAATCGGCTATTTTCCAAAAAACTGCTGTAGAACTGCCGGGCTACTACCGGCCGGAAAAGAAATGGGATATTGTGGTAGTCCAGAAGGGTGTGCTTGGCGCAGTCATTGAACTGAAATCCCAGATGGGCCCGTCGTTTGGAAATAATTTCAATAACCGAAGCGAGGAGGCACTCGGGAGTGCCACGGATATCTGGGTCGCATTCCGGGAGAAACGATTCGGGAGCCGGATGTTCCGACCGTGGCTGGGGTACCTTTTCCTTCTAGAGGACTGCCCGGAATCGACCGCCCCGGTTGCGGTTCGGGAGCCACACTTTGCCATCGATGAAATATTCAGGGATGCTTCGTACAAAAAACGGTACGAGATCCTCTGCGAGAGGCTTATTCTCGAACGGCTCTATGAATCGTCCTGTTTTATTACAGCCCGGTTTGAAAGTACAGATATCCATGTCGATGAACCCAATCCGAACCTGTCATTCGAGCATTTTATTGGTTCGCTTAAAGGTCATATGCAGATGCTCAGTAACCAGATGAAATAACCATGCCTCCGCACTCCCACGCCCGCGACGTCTTCTCTGCCGAACACGCTTCCCATCTCGACACGAAATTCCGCCGCATTCTCTATCGCCCCGACCGGCTCGCGGAAAGGTACGTGAAGCCCGGCGACCGGGTCCTCGACTTCGGCTGCGGCCCGGGATTTTTTACCCGCGAGTTTGCAAAGCGTGTCGGGGACAAGGGATGCGTGATTGCCGCCGACCTCCAGGAAGAGATGCTTGCAATCGTCCGGGAAAAACTTTCGGCCGAAGGCCTCATGCCCCGGGTAAAAACGCACCGGTGCAAGCCGGACTCGCTTGATCTTTTACCGGACCGTGACGGGCAGGTCAACGCGGCCTTTGCGATCTTTGTTGTCCACGAAGTCCCAGACCGGGAAAAACTCTTCTCCGAGATCGCCGCTATGCTTGCGCCCGGCGGGATTTTTTTCTATTCCGAACCGCCGTTTTTGGTTTCGGGAACGGAGTTCCGCGAGAACCTGACGATTCTGGAAAAACGCGGGCTTGAGGTAGTGGAGACCCGGAGATATTTCGTGAACCGGGCGGCCGTGCTTAAAAAAAGGTAAAGGGGGTGGGTGGGGATCACCCCCCCCTCTCCACTTTTTTCTCAAAAGGGGGGTACCCCCTCCTCCCCTTTGATCCGATCCGGCCCGGCACCGGTGCATGCAGGAGTCCTGCAGCCGGATATTTCACGCCGGAAGTTCCGCACGAACATACCCTTGTTGCCCCTGCAAAATTAGTTTAGTACCCGGATCCGGGGGAGGGGGGTGGCCCCCACCCCCTCCCTCCCTTTTCGGTAAACTGAGGGGCACCCTCCCTCTTTGTGTCCGGACATGTGGGGTCCCCACGCTGGTACCGGCCGGTTGCAGGAAAAGTCACCAAAAAAACTGTCGCGTGTTCTGGAACAGACAAAAGGGGCACTTGAAAAAATAAAAAGGGAAGGAGAACGGTGCCGGGAAATCAGTGCTTGTGACCGGCCTTCTCCTCGTCGTGATGGATCAGCCGGCACTTGTTCACGCACTCCCAGTTCTCGGGCAGGAATTTTCCGTCCGGGCCGGCTTTCATTGTGGCATGATATTTTTCGCCACAGACCAGGCATTCCATCAGGCCGCTCTTCTCGTCAACCACGCGGGTGGTGTGTTCCCTGGTGCTCATGGAAGAGTGGTCTTGTGCGTCCGGTTCATATAGGTGTGGATCGGGGACCAGGGGATTATTTGTGATAGGGCTCGCCGCTGTTGATCCGGCAGGCCCGGTAGAGCTGCTCCACAAGGATCAGGCGTGCCATCGGATGGGTAAAGGTCAGGGGAGAGAGCGAGAGCCGGAACGCGGCCCGGTTGATCACTGCATCGGAAAGGCCGAGATCTCCGCCGATCACAAAAGCGATCGTGTTCGTACCCGCAAGCTGCCAGTCGTGCATCCGGGCGGCAAGCTCAATGCTGGATATTTCCGTTCCCCGGAGATCGAGCGCTACCACGTACGCACGCTCTGGGATCGCAGCAAGGATCCGCCCGCCCTCTTTCTCTTTTGCAAGCTCTTCCTGGCCGGCCGGGGCCCGGGTTCCCCGGTGCTCTTCAGGGATTTCAACAATGGAAAGTTTCAGGTACGGGGAAAGGCGCTTGGTATATTCCGCGATCCCCTCGGAAAGAAACCGCTCCTTGATCTTTCCCACCGCAATAATGCGAACCTGCATGATCTTTTCCTTAAAACGTCCTGAGGCAAAAAGAGTACGGTCCCCACGGCGGGTCTCACGGATCCGGCCGGTTACGCTCCCCGTTTGCTGCCCGCGGGGGAGCAAGGACATCCACGAGTGCCCCCCGGATCTCGTGCCGAAGGAATTCCCGGCCCGCGTCAGAGGCAAGGTACTCGCGGAAGAGCTGCTCTGCACGTTCCCGGTCGTGGCGGGTATCGACAAACGAGATCAGCGCCTGCGTGATGCAGTCGGAGACCGTGGAAAACTTCTTCTCCTCATACACAAGCCGGTTTACTTTTTCATAGATATTGGGCGGCATCTTGTAGGAGATGGCTACCCGTTCTCCCCTGCCGGCCGGCTTTTTTTCCGCCATGTCCTTATGGAGTTGGAAAGGCCGCTATAAATATCCCGCGACGGCAGCAAAAAAGAGAGTTTTGGTGGAGGGGTGCGACGTGCGTTTACCCGAAGAGCTGGTACGACTCTTCGAGCGCCTCGACTGCCGGGAGTTTTTTGCCGGTCAGAAACTCGATGCAGGCCCCGCCACCTGTTGAGATGTG
The DNA here is from genome assembly GCF_000017625.1 of Methanoregula boonei 6A8. NCBI lineage: Archaea > Methanobacteriati > Methanobacteriota > Methanomicrobia > Methanomicrobiales > Methanoregulaceae > Methanoregula > Methanoregula boonei. The sequence continues at coordinate 2,407,815 of NC_009712.1, forward strand.
GGTGAACTCTTTTTCTATCCCGAGCTTCTCGATCACGGCTGCGGTGTGCCCGCCGCCCACGACCGAGAACCCGACTTTCGATGCGGCCCGGAGGAGCTCGTAGGTGCCTGTGGCAAAGTCCGGGTCCTCAAAGACTCCGGCCGGGCCGTTAAAGACCACGGTCCCGGCATTTTTCAGGGTGGAAACAAGGGCCGGGAGGGCATCCATGCCGAGATCCATGACCGGTGCATCGAACGGGATCTTTTCTACCGGGTATTCGGCACGCCGCCCGTTCTGCCGCACGGCAACCGCAGAGGGCAGGATCACCCGGTCGCCGAACGTATCAAGGATCGCTTTGGCCTTTGCTATCTCGCCCTGGTACTTCAGCTGCTCGATGAGCTGGGTGGAGGGTTTGCCGATATCGTACCCGGCAGCGATGTAGAAGGCATTGGCCACGACCCCGATCACGATTACGTTATCGGCAATGCCGTTTGCAAGCACGTGGGCGGCAACCTCGATCGAGTCATCGATCTTGGTGCCGCCAAGCACCATGGTGACCGGGCGGGGGGCACCCGAGAGTACTTTTGAAAGGGTGGCAACCTCTCGTTCCATCAAAAGGCCGGCAGCGGAACGCATGGCAAGCGGCAGGCCGACCACGGTCGGCTGGGAGCGGTGGGCAGTCCCGAACGCGTCATTGACAAAGACATCGGCCATGGATGAGAGGCGCCTGACGATATGCGTCTTTTTTGCGTCCTCAGGTTTCATCGTGAGGTTCTCTTCAGCCGCAAACCGCACGTTCTCGAGCATCAGGATATCGCCGGGCTTTGAGGCCTGCACGGCATCCCTGGCGTGTTTCCCGAAGATGCTGTCAATGTAGGTAACAGGAGTGCCCAGGAGCTCTTCGAGCTTGCCTGCGTGGGCCTCAAGCGTGGTAAAGTCCTTTTTCCCGGGCCGGCTCTGGTGGGTGACGATCACAACCCGGGAATCCGAAAGGGCACGTACCGTGGGCAGGTGCTCGCGGAACCGTTTGTCATCCAAAATAAGGTGGGAGGTGGGATCGATGGGGGAGTTGAGGTCAAGACGGAGAAGCACCGTTTTTCCTTCTGCCCCCAGATCCGGGAGGGTACCGATCGGCATGTGGCCACACTCCCGGGGTTACGACGAACCCCGGGCCTTGATCTTCTTCATCCGGAAGAGCTCTTCTCTTTCCATCTCGTCAAGGCGCATCTTGATGAAGTCCCGGGCCTCGGTGAGTTCAGGGATGACCTTGAACTCAAGCGCGTTTACCCGGCGCTTGGTCTTCTCGATCTCGTCGAGGAGACGCTTCATCGTGGTCTCGATCTCGGCGCTCTCTATGATGGCTTCGACCAGGTCTTCGAACGACGAGGCGGTCTCATCAATGACCGGGGAGGTGCCAAGCACCCCGTATCCCCGGTCGGCAAGGGTCTTTTTCACCTTGGAGGACTCGATCTCCGGCACGACCACGCCCATGATGTTCTTGCTCTTGAGCGTGATCTCCGGGGTCTCTTTTACGGAGAAGGCAGCGGCCTTGACACCGAGCGCGCCTTCCACCGTGTTTGCCACTGCCATCATCTCGACAGCGTGCTTGTACCTTCTTAAGAGCTCCCCGCGGCTGTCCTTTGCCTCGGAAAGGATCTTGAAGAATTCCATGATCAGCCCATCGCGCTTCATCTTGAGGATCTTATAACCGCGCTGCGAGAGCTGGATCTTCCTCTTGAGGTTGATCAGTTCCGAGCGGGTTGGTTTGATATCGCGCAGCGCCATGGATTCTCCTTACTCCTTCTTGGCTCCGGCCTTGAGCTTCGGGTGGTACTTGTTGATCAGGTCACGGTCGATACGGGTGAGCTGTTCTACCGGCAGCGTGGAGAGGAGGTCCCAGCCGAGATCGAGGGTGTCCTCGATGGTACGGTCCTCGTCATATCCCTGGCGGACAAACTTGTCCTCGAAGAGGTCGGCGAACTCAAGAAGTCCGCGGTCACGCTCGGAGAGTGCATCCTTACCGACGATAGCAACAAGGCCCCGGAGATCGTTTCCTTCCGCATAGCCCGCGTACATCTGGTCGGAGACCTTCTTGTGGTCTTCGCGGGTGTGCCCCTTGCCGATACCCAGGTTCATGAGCCGGGAGAGCGAGGGCAGCACGTTGATGGGCGGGTAGATACCCTTACGGTGCAGTTCACGGTTGACCACGATCTGGCCTTCGGTGATGTACCCGGTCAGGTCGGGGATCGGGTGGGTGATATCATCGCCGGGCATCGTTAAGATCGGGATCTGGGTGACCGAGCCCTTCTGGCCCTTGATGATACCCGCACGCTCGTAGATGCAGGCCAGGTCCGTGTACATGTACCCGGGATAGCCACGGCGGCCGGGCACTTCTTCACGGGCAGCGCCGATCTGGCGGAGCGCTTCGCAGTAGTTTGTCATATCCGTAAGGATGACAAGCACATGCATGCCAAGCTCGAATGCAAGGTACTCGGCAGTGGTCAGGGCGAGCCGGGGCGTGATGATACGCTCGACTGCCGGATCGTCTGCGAGGTTGAGGAACACGACGGCGTGTTCGAGGGCGCCGGTGCGTTCGAAATCCTGCATGAAGTAGTTGGCTTCTTCTTTTGTGATACCCATTGCAGCGAATACGACCGCGAAACTCTCGGTAGAGCCGGGCACCTTTGCCTGCCGGGCAATCTGGAGAGCCACGTTGTTGTGCGGAAGACCGGCACCCGAGAAGATCGGGAGCTTCTGGCCACGCACGAGCGTGTTCGTGCCATCGATGGTGGAGATACCGGTCTGGATGAAATCAGACGGGGAGTTGCGGGCCCACGGGTTGATTGCAGCACCCGTGATGTCGAGGCGCTTTTCCGGAACGATCTCCGGGCCGCCGTCGATCGGCTTACCGCCGCCCGAGAGGATACGCCCGAGCATTTCGCGGCCCACCGGCATCTTGATGGTTTCGCCGGTGAAACGGACGCCGCTGTCCCTGCCGATACCGGTCGTGGTCTCGAAGATCTGGACAACGACAAGGTCGTCGCTTGTGTCCAGCACCTGGCCGCGCTTGATCGTGCCATCGGAAAGGACTATGTTTACGAGTTCCTGGTACCCGATAGGCTCGGTCTTCTCGACAAAGACAAGCGGGCCGGCTATTTTTGTGATCGTCCTGTATTCCTTCATGCTGCCGACCTCAGTGCATTGAATTCCGCATCCATGTCTTTCTCGATCTTGGCCAGGGGCTGCTTGTAGTCCTTGACAAACTTGATCTGGGGCAGTTCGTTCTTGGCCTTGATCGTCGTGATCTGGGCCGGGCTGACCCCTGCTGCCTGGGCTGTGTTTGCAAGGTCCGAGTAGAGCCGGATCGCTTTCATCATGTCGTACTGCTTCTGCATGTCGCAGAACGTGTCGACTGCATCGTACGCGTTCTGCTGGAGGAAGATCTCACGGATCATGCGGGCGACTTCGATGGTGATCTGCTCGGTCTCGGGCAGTGCATCGGAACCAACCAGCTGCACGATCTCCTGGAGTTCGGCCTCCTTCTGGAGGACGCCCATAGCCCAGGACCGGAGCTTGTTCCAGTCAGGGGAGACGTTCTTGTCGTACCAGTCATGGAGTGCATCCAGGTACAGCGAGTACGAGTTGAGCCAGTTGATTGCCGGGAAGTGCCGGCGCTGGGAGAGCTTTGCGTCAAGAGCCCAGAAGACTTTGACGATACGCAGGGTGTTCTGCGTGACCGGCTCTGAGAAATCTCCGCCGGGTGGTGAAACTGCACCGATGACCGAAACGGATCCTGACTGGTGGTTGAGGGTCTCGACAAGACCTGCACGCTCGTAGAACTCGGAGAGCCGGGCCGCAAGGTATGCCGGGTAACCTTCTTCACCGGGCATCTCTTCAAGACGGGAGGAGATCTCACGCATGGCTTCTGCCCACCGGGAGGTGGAGTCGGCCATGAGGGAGACATCGTATCCCATGTCACGGAAGTACTCGGCGATCGTAATACCGGTGTATACCGATGCTTCACGGGCCGCGACCGGCATGTTGGAGGTGTTCGCGATGAGCACCGTCCGCTCCATGAGCGGCTTTCCTGATGTCGGGTCCTCAAGGTGCGGGAACTCGGTAAGCACTTCGGTCATCTCGTTGCCGCGTTCTCCGCAGCCGATGTAGACCACGATCTTTGCATCCGACCATTTGGCCAGCTGCTGCTGGGTAACGGTCTTGCCGCTCCCGAACGGGCCGGGGATTGCAGCGGTGCCGCCTTTTGCAATAGGGAAGAGACCATCGAGAATACGCTGCCCGGTGAGCAGCGGGATCGTCGGGTTCTTCTTCTCCTTTACCGGGCGCGGGACACGGACCGGCCAGCGCTGGATCATCGGGTACTCGCGGCCGTCTTCAAGGATAACGATAATCTCGTCAACCGTGAAGTCGCCGGCTTTTATCGTCTTTACCACGCCTGCTTTCACGTTGGGCGGGAGCATAACCTTGTGGACGATGTTGGTCTCCTGGACTTCGCCAAGGATTGCGCCGGGTTCTACCTTGTCACCGGCTTTTACCACCGGCTTGAAGGTCCACTTCTTCTCGTGGGAGAGACCCGGTGCAGACACACCGCGCTCGATAAAGTTGCCCATCTTGTTGACGAGCACTTCAAGGGGACGCTGGATACCATCGTAGATACTGGTCAGGAGACCGGGCCCGAGCTCAACTGCAAGCGAGAGGCCGGTGTTTGAGACCGGTTCGCCGGGCTTGATACCCGTGGTATCTTCGTACACCTGAATAATGACGTTGTCACCCTGGATCTTGATGACCTCGCCCATCAGGGCTTCGTTACCGACCCTGACCACATCGTACATGTGGGCGTCAAGATTGACGGCCGTTACGACGGGCCCGGCGATCCTTTTGAGGACGCCCTTTTTTGTTTCTTTTGCTTGGTTGGCTTTTACTTCCACAGATCAACACCCACCGATCTCTTGATTCTCTCTCTCATGGACAGGCCCCCTTCTTCGCCGCCAAGGGCAATGACGGTGGGCTTGACTGAGTTCTCAAGCGTGGTACGGAGCCGGCGCGGGAGCCGCTCCATGTCGCTGCTGTTGAGCACGAGAATTCCCACCTGTCCGTCCGCAAGAACGCTGTTGACACTTTCCAGGAGTTTCTCGTCGTTTTCCGCGGTATAGGTCTTACGGATGCCTGCAAGGCGGAACCCGAGGATAAACTCGCTGTTGCCGATAACTGCGATCTCCATCTTATATCACCAGGTACTTGCTGATCGTTTCTGCGGGGAGATTCGACTGCTTGCCCCGTGCCAGTGCCCGGAGGTTGAACACTTCGTACTTCTTCTTCTCCAGGTACACGAGGATCGGATAGATGGAGAACGGATTTCTCCGGGAGAGTTTCTCCATCTGTTCCATCTGGACGTGTACAAGAAGCGCTGCAATCTCATGGACAGGCCGCTCGGTCTCGATGCTTTTGAGGAGTTCAACAACCGGCCCGGTGCGGACCTTGGCCCTGAGCTGGTCGGTAAATTCCCGGTAATCCTGGGCCGTGGCCAGAGCGGAGAAGTCGGCAGCAGTGATCGTACCGCCGGGGATGTACAGCTCCTTTGCATCTTCTCCTCCCTTGTCTGCCCGGAGCCGGAAGAGTGTCAGGACGTTTTTTATGTCGATATCCAGCCGGATATAAGCTAAAAACATCCTGCCCCCGGCATCCCCGCCGCACTCTGCAATGAGCTCAGCGTAGAACTGCTTGTACAGCTCATTTTCCATCTTTGCAAACGAGCCGGACTCTTTTGCCGCCGGGTACTCGCGGGCAAGCACCAGGTAAATCCGCTGCCCTTTGAGGGCATCGACAACACGGTCGGGACCGTCTTCAGCAAGAAGCCGGTCGAGCACAATCTTGTCGAGGTTTCCTGCCGGGACAAGGACCTCCCTGATCCTGCCCGTCTTTTCCCCGTGCAGCTTGCCGCGGAGGATGGTGAGCACGTTCTGGATATCCCAGTAGCGAAGATACGCCCGGGTGAACTGCTTGAGCGTTCCCGGCGTGATCTTCTGGATCCGCTGGTACTCTTTAGCAAGGTTCCAGCTCAGGGCAATCTCGAGATGGTCGATCCCCTTAAACGTGGTGCCGAGTTCGTCGATCTCCTGCTTGTAGGATGTCTCTTCGATGATACGGATGATCTCGGGAAGGCTCATGTTGAGCATCCGCTGGTACTCTTCGCGGGGGAGGAGCTTTGCCTTTCTCACCCGCATCCTGGTACAGACGTAGATTGTGGGCGCTGAAATGCCTTTCATCCCTGCCATACCTGTACCATCCTATCCGAAGAGGATATCAGACGCATCCTTGAGCCCGGATTCCCATACTTTGTTCATGAAGGTACGGTAGCTGTAGTCGATCTGCAGCTCGCCCCCTTCGCCTTCGATCAGGATCCCGCCATCGATGTGAGCCGGTTCGCCGAGGATAAAGCCGGAGAACTCCTTCTCCGCAAGGACAGCCTTTGCCGCTGCCTCATCCCGTGCATTGCAGTGGATCTTTCCCTTCGGGATCTCCTTTTTTGCTTCTGTGAGGAGTTTTTTGATCGCTTCGCGATGGAAGCTCTCAGGGAGTTTTGCAATTTCTGCGATTGTACCCTCATACACTTCGTCAAGGAGCCCTTTTTGCGTGTTGAGGATCTCGCGCTTGACCAGGAGGTTTGCCGCGGAAATTTCCTGGGCGGTTACCCGGGCTGCCTGCTTTGTTGAGGCTTCCTCGGCTTCTGCCTTGATCCCGGCAACTTTCTGGTCAGCTTCAGCAAGGATCCGGTCAGAATCCATTTTGGACTCGGCACGGATCGCATCCGCTTCCTTTCTGCCTTTTTCCCTGATCTCTTCTAGTACTGCTTCCAGTCCCATTGTTCTGCCTCGCTTTAGAACAGGAGCAGCAGTGCAATGACAAGACCGAAGATGACGATGGTTTCGGGAATGACCGTAAAGAGCAGGCCCAGACCGAAGAAGTCCTTGTTCTCCGCGATTGCCCCGACAGCTGCGGCACCGATACCCATCTCGGCTACACCGGTACCAACACCGGTGAGACCGACCGCAAGACCTGCGCCGATTGCCTTCATTCCGACCTGCGATGCCTGAACCATTTCAATAGTCATGTTAACGTCAGCCATAATCTAGTCCTCCGTAAATTTCCTTTTCATTCCAAATGGATTGTATTTCCTGCCTCCACCCTTGTAGAACTTGGTGAAGAATTCGACATAATGCAACCGGATTGAGTGAAGACCGCCGTCGAGGAGTCCCAGGGCAAGGTTGAATGCGTGCCCCAGGAGGAAGATCAAAACCCCGATAACGATCATGACAATTCCGACAATGGAGAGATCCTTCATACCGGGATTGATGAACATCCCGATAGACATGTAGTTGACCACCATCGCGATGGCAACCGATGACAGCCCCACCGCTGTCAGACGGGTATACGAGAGCACGTGCGAGATGATCGTCGGGATCTCGATGATCTCGAGGACCGCATCGCGTGCTATGAAAATGACACCCATTACAATAAAGATGATCGCGACAACCATACCGACAGAGAGCCCCACCGCCACGATGGGAAGCCCGGTGAGATCCGGCATGAGCGGGATCGGGAACATCGACCAGATGGCAATGAGGATTCCCCACATAACGGTTATCCAGCCGAAGTTTGCAAGCACGGCTTTTATGCGGTGGTCGCCATGGTCCTGGCGGGCGTGGTTGACCATGCCAAGCGCCCTGCCGAGCGTGACATACAGGATACCGACCCAGACCGAGACGATTAAGAGCTGGGCGATCGCTGCCCCCTGCCCCCCGGCTTCAGTTACGCCGATGTTTAAGTGGCGGCTGTAGATGATCGGGGCCCACGGGAGCTCGAATCCCAAAAATTCACTGAACAAGAGCCCGAAGAAGATGCTCATGATGCTCGCGTTCCGGAGAATTTTCAGGAACTGCCTGGCCTCGTCGCCTTTCATGAACTTCCAGAGGCCAACACACAGTGCAAGCATCAGAAGGCCGTACCCGACATCACCCACGATCACCCCAAAGAAGATCGGGAACATGATCGACAAGAGAAGCGTCGGGTCTACTTCCGTATACGTCGGGCGGGAGTAGACATCCATGAGCAGCTGCGCAGGCTTTGCGAACTCCGGGTTGTTGTACTCCACAGGCACGGTGTCGTGCGCGAGATCGATAGGCTGTTCTGAGACAAAGACCCTGCCGCCGGTCACCTTGTCAAGGGCGGCAAAGAGCCCTGCGGTACGATCCGCGGGAACCCATCCTTCAGCCACGAACGCTTTTGCGGTCGTAGCAAACCTCAACGGTGCCTCGGTCTGTTCGATCTTTGCCCGGAATGCCTCCTCGCAGGCAACCAGGAGATCGGCGTGCGATTCCCGGATCTGTGCGAGTTTTGCATTAACCCCTTCAGTCTCTTTTTTGAGCGAGGTGATCTGCTCCGTGTAATACGCGGTGCGGACCGTTGCTGTGCCGCTCTCTTCCGGGATCCCAACCGACTGGAACTGCGCTTCCTGGAGCTCGCGTTCTGCCTGTGCACGGTCTTTTGCCGCAACCACGGCAATGACAAATACCCGGTCCTTGCCTTTTACAACAGTCTCAATCTCGTGCGGGACAGAAAGTACCACGTCCTTTGGGGCGTAACCGGCCAGCACGGAAAAATGCGCAGTGTTGCGCAAAAGAGCAAGATCGAGCGAAGTGTCCCTGAAGGGAGCAAGCTCTTGGATCTTCTGCTCGTACTCCTTTGCCTTCGTATCGAGTTTCGACCGGGCCGCTGCCAGGTCCTCGACCTCTTTTTCGATACCCGGGAGATCCTTTTCGATCTTCTGCCGGATCTCGGGTGCACTCAGTTTCTGTTTTGCGTCGATATCTTCGCCGCGGACAGAAAAGACGTTCTCAATTGCCCTGACCTTGACAAGCTCCTGCGATGCTTCTGTAGCCCCGGGAAGCGGATTTCCGATCTTAAAGCCCTCGTACCCTTCGCGTCCCTGCTCCACGTAATCTTCGATATGGAACAGGTGCTCGCGGTAGAGTTCCCCGATAATCGGTTCCGCCTGGTCCCGGGATGCAACGATAAGCACCCGGCTCATCGGTTTAGGCGCCAACATGCAGCTGCTCCTTAAACCGCGATACCAGCAGCTGCACTGCTTTTGAAAGGTTCCTTTTGCCCTTCTCGCTCAATGCCGCTGAACGCTGATTGCCTTCTTTTATGATATCAGCGTGTTTTAGAGCTGCCTGGTGCCGTGCTTCTTCCAGTTTCAGCTTCTTGTACTGTTCAGCATTGCTCTGCGCCTTGGTTACCAGGGTATCAGCTTCCAGTTCAGCCTGGGCACGTCGCTTCTTCTTCTCTTCCTGTGCCGTACTGATCACTGACTGATATTCAGTTTCAGTTTTCTTGATGTCGTTTAAGACCTCAGTTTTCATCCAACCCTCCACTCACGGCAGTACATACTTGGTAAAAATCACAATATATGCATTGTTATTTACGATCACAGGTGTTTTTCAGGAGAGGAAGCACCCCCGGTGACAGGCACACTGTACAAAAAGGGTCTCCGGGATGGTACCCGGGCGCTAGAGCCACTCAAGCGTCACGGTAGCCGGGACCGGGGAAATCCCGACGTTACCTTCGGTCATGCGGACGACAAGGCCCGCCAGTTCATCGGAGGAGCAGACGAGGTGCTGCTCCGGGTGTGTGCCCCGCACGATCGCACAGCTGGTCAGGATCTCCGGGGCCACGGAAACTACGTACGGGATCCGTTTCGATCCCGGGTGGTTTTTGGGGAGAACCACGAGCGGAAGATGGTACGTCCTGACCAGTTCAAGGAGCATCAGGGCAGGCTGCACCGGCCCGGCCCCGGGGGCGGAAACCACCACCACGTCGCCGGCATGGACCCCCTGGACAAATTCTTCAGCTGCAGTCTCGATGCAGAGCGCAAAACCCTCGCGTACGGGAGCCGCGAGGAGAAAAGAGTGGGCGCCTTTCGCGAGCAGGATATCGCCGCGGGCGTGTTCGTTCATATCTCGGCTACGTCTTCGGACTGGCAGGAAGGGCACATGGGCCTTTTGCCGATTCCCTTGAACCGTTCGCCGCATTCCCTGCACCGGTAATCCTTTCCTTTCACCCGGTCAGGGGGGATCTCGATATCCGTCGGTCCGCCAACAGTACACATGTCCAAAGTCACCTCACTACCCTATCTCCCGTGCTCTTATTTATGCCTGTTTACCCGTGAATGCCCGGCCGGTCCGGGTATACGGCGATAAAGAAGGTAAAGACAACAAGGGCAATGATCAGGAGGACACAGGAGTGCTTGACCCCGGCGGCGAGCGAGGCCTCGCCCATCTGGCCGGCGATCAGACCCGAGAAGAGCGCCTGGATCAGGCAGGCATGGTAGAGGAGCCGGTCAAAGGATTTGACCGGTACTGACCCAAGACCGGAGAGCGGGCCTGATCCCGAAATCCCCGCGGTCCCGATATGGGCAAGTACCGGCAGGAACTGTGTAGAGAGAACGGCAACGACAAAGAGGAAAACGAAGAACGAGAGGTATACGATCGCCGTATAGATGAACATCTCGGCAAGGCGCTCTTTTTTGAGGGTCTCGCTCATCTTTGCATCGCTTGCGGCAATCGCAAGCACCTCGCCGATCTGCCCGGTCATCTCGCTTGCCTTGGTGATGAGGGTCACGGTCCGGGCAATGGACGCGGTGCTGATCCGCTGCTCAAAGCGCATCAGCGCCTCGGAAAAGTTCGCACCCCAGTCCATGTCCCTTTTTATCCGCCGGATCTCGTAGCTGAGAAGGCCAAGGTTTGTGTTGACCATAATCCCGATTGCCTGTGCAATCGTGAGGCCGACCCGGTTGATCCCGGCCATCCGCTCCAGGAAATCCGGGATCATTGACTGGATCCCCTTGACCTTGTGAGACCAGATCTCATAAAATATGGCGTAGGGAATAAGGACGATCAAAAGGGCAATCACGAGATGAGCGTTCATCACCTCCATGAAGATTTCCGGATCCGCATAGTACGGGATATTCAGTAACACCAGTACGATGTAGAGTATCGCTATCGGGACGGTGATGTAGAGGGTATGGTTGACATCGTTGACAAAACTCTCAAAGGGATGACGGATGTAATGGGTGAGCGTCCGGACCTTGTCGTACATATGGAGCTGGTCAAAGAGAGGTTCCTCCCCTCCCTTTTTCTCCCGTAAGACATCCGAATACGTGTTGAGCTCCTTTACCCGTGTATACCTCTCGGCCTTCTCCGCTCTTCCCGATACAACGTCAATGAGCAGGATAAAGATAAACGACCCGATCGGCATGATCGCATAGACTACCAGGGAGAGCTGGAGAACGGCAGAACCCCCCATCATGCCCATGACCACCATGATGATGATCAGAAAAAGCGGGCCGGCAACAAAGAGGGTCACGTACGACTCGGCAACCATGGAAAGGAGGGTCAGGAACTGTTTCTGCTCAAACCGGGCCTCTTCCTGGTACAGCCTCACCCGGCTCGCGAGGAATTCCGAGAGATCCCCCCCGCTCTCGATCACCGAGAGAAGATCTTCGAGAAAATCCTTGAGCTTTGCAGAGGGTGTGGTACTGGAGAGATGCCGCATGGCGGTGAGCATATCAGAGCCGAAATAGTCCACATCCCGGGTGATCTGCCGGAACTCGAGCGCCACTTCCCCATAGATGGGGGCGTTCTCGGAGAGGGCGTAAAAGATCGACATCAGCTCAGCCCCGCCCCGGCGCATTGCGTACATATAGGCAACAGCGTTGTGCAGCGTCAGGTTGATCTTGATACTCCGGTTGTTCTTCTCGATGTGGGGGAGGCGGAGCAGGAGAAGGTAGGCGATGTACGCCCCAAAAGCAAAAGAGACTGCAACACTGACCGAGACTACTACCGTGGGACTGGAAAGGAACGCAAGACTTTCAGGGAGCTGGAGGTTGAGAACGTTATAGACTCCTCTCCCGGACCGGACCTCCTGGGCAAAAAACTCACTCACGATGTACCCGAGGATCGCAAAGATGATACCGGAAACAACCGAGATCCTCACAGACTTCCAGAGGTACTGCTCGAGCGTCAGGCCGGAACGCGACGAGACCAGGTCAGCATGGACGCTGTGGTACCGGATCGGGTCGCGCAGCAGCCATTTCTGGAGGGAGTGCCGGAAGTTCATCAGAGTACCTGTCTGAGATCGTCGTTGTGGGCGAGTACGTCCGCACGGTTGATATTATAATTATGGAAGAGTGAGGCAACTGATATGTAGTCGCGGATCCCCTGCGCATGCATGGCATCGAGGAGGCTTTTCCTTACGGTGATCTCATAATCGAGTTCTTCCCGTGTCCATCCTCGTTTTGTGGCGATCATGCTGTAAATCTGGGATCGACCCGTATAGATGGTCCGGTCATGGACTGGATCGTACTGAAAGACATTGTTGACCCGGAGGTTCCCGGTAGCAGGATCGATTCCGGCAATCTCGACAACCTCCTGGACCCGCCGCACCCTTTCTGTACCGCGGTAGATGAGGGCCTGAACACAAATGACGTTCAATGCCTGGACCATGTTACGCGGCACGTTGAGCGGCGCGCTCTCCAGACGGTGGATGGCCGCATCGATGCTTCCTGCATGCATGGTGGAGAACGTGGTGTGGCCGGTATTCATTGCCTGGAAAAGCGTCTGTGCCTCAGGACCCCTGACTTCCCCGACAAGAATGTACTCCGGCCGCTGCCGCATTGCAGCCCGGAGAAGATCGAACATGCTGATGGCATTGCCGCCCTCAGTGAGCGCCTCGCGGGTGACGCTAGCGATCCAGTTGTCATGATAGAGAGTGATCTCCCGCGTATCTTCGATGCTGACCACCTTGGCAATGGGGGGGATAAACAGTGAGACTGCATTGAGCGATGTGGTCTTCCCTGATGCAGTTCCCCCGATAAAGAGCAGGCTCATACCGTTTTCAATGGCAAGCCAGAAGTACACCAGCTCGTCGCTGGAGAATGTCCCGTACTCCATAAGCTCAATGGGAGAAAACGGGTCTTCGCGGAACTTGCGTATGGTAAAGGAGGTTCCCCGGGTAGTTACCTCGGTCCCGAGCGTCAGCTGGAGCCGCGAACCGTCCGGAAGGGTGGCATCCAGCAGGGGGGAGCCGGTAGAGATGTGTTTTCCCGAACGCTGGGCAAGGGTGATTGCAAGCGAATTCAAGACCGTGGCCTCGAACGCGATGTTGGTCTTGATATTCCGGTGTTTCCGGTGGTACAGGAAGATCGGGATCCGGCTGCCATCGCATGAAATATCCTCGAGGTTGGGATCTTTCATGAGCGGATCGATACGCGACCAGCCGATGAAATTCCGGATCAGGTAGTATTCGATCTTGAAATGTGCGGACTCATCAAGGACAAGGCCATAGTCGTCGAGGAGGCCATGCACCTTTGAGAGGAGGATTTTCTTCCGATCTGTTTTTACCTCATCTGAGGTCAGGATCAGGACATCAAGGAGGTCTTCATGGAGGCGTTCGAGCAGCTCGTACTCAAACTCCGAGAGCGGCGGTTCGAAGAGGAGGTACTCGGTCTGGTTGGTCTTCCGGTTGAGAGCGATATACACAAGGGTCAGGCCCTCTTCAATCCAGTACTGGTCGAGAAGATCGTAGCCGGCGGGGATCTCGGCCTTCACAAGCGGGCCGTGCCGTGCAGGATCGTACTCCTCCTCTGGCAGTTTATCACGGCCTTTAAGGAACCGGAAATAATGCCGGTAGCTCGCCTCGCGGATGCCGGATGACTGCAGGGCGGTGCCGGTATCTCCCGCCAAAGGTTGCGGGGTACCTGCACCCTTCACGGCCATCCCGGCCCGGGACCGGTATTCCCGGAGTCTGGTAAAAAGATCTGAAACCTTCATGCGTCCATCCTCGCGTGGTACCCCGTATTTCTGTTTATAGTTCGGCAGACACTCATATAAATAGTGTTTCCAAAGGAAACGTCGGCCAAACGGGCAGCGATACGGGAGGGCGTTTGCGGCGATTCCGGCACCGACTCGTCGCAGAATGACAGATATCTTTATCTGTGCGCCCATGAGAGTTTTAGAAAAAAACGGCAAGAAGATATACGGAGTACCGGATGCAGGAATCACAGGAAACCAGAATGCCCACCGGGATCGCATCGCTCGATCCTATCCTTGATGGGGGCGTCCCGCCGGGAACCCTGACCCTCCTTTTTGGCGATATCGGGGCCGGACACTACGAATTTGCCTACAGCTCCACGGTAAACTCCCTTGCAGAGATGCACCGGGTTCCCGGGGCCGGTATCCTGTACCCCAAAAAGATCCTGTACATCACGTTTACCCGGCTGGAGGCCGATATCAGGCGCGAGATCGTCCAGTCGTTTCCCACCGGTTCAGTGCCCGGCGGGATGGAGGGGATCGCGTTTGAGGATCTCTCGGATCTCTATTTCGACCGGAGCATTGTGCCGGACTCCTGGTACAGCCGCAGTGATACGCTGACCCGGCTCCAGAAGCGCTCCGAACATGCCAACATCTTCATGCGGCTCACGGAAATATTTGCGGCAGCAGAGCCGGAGACTATGATCATCCTCGATTCGATCACCGATATTGCAACCCAGACAAACCTTCCCAATCTCTGGGCAGACCTGACCGGTTTTCTCCGGGGCCTCCAGCGGTTTGCAAAGACAAAACGCCTGGCCATCTACCTGCTGCTCAGCCGGGGGATCATCGAACAGGCAAAGGAGATCGAACTGGCCGATATCGCCGATGCCGTATTTTTGTTCCGGTGGGAGGAGAGCACCGGCTCGCGGCGCCAGCGGGTGATGTATTTCGAGAAGTTCCGGGGGGTCATGCCGCATCTCGAAGAGCAGGACCTGGTGAAATTTGCCGTCAGGATCTCCACCACCGGGGGATTTGAAGTGAGCAATATCAGGATGGTCATATGAACAGCGACAGGGTGAAAATGGGAATCCCCGGGCTTGACGAAATGCTCGGAGGCGGGCTGCTTGCAGGGAACATCTGTGCCGTCATCGGGACGTACGGTACCGGAAAAACTACCTTTTCGCTGAACTTTATCTGGGACGGGCTTAAACGGGGCGAGCGGGCGATCTATATCAGCCTCGAAGAACGGGAGGACCGCCTGCTCCAGTACATGAAACAGAAAGGCTGGGACGTGGAGCCGTACCTCAACAAATCCCTCTTTATCATCAAGCTCGACCCAACGGATTTCAACCTCGCGAACAACCGGATCAAAAACGAGCTCCCCAACCTGATCAGCGAGGTAAAGGCGAGCCGGGTGGTGATCGATCCGATCTCGCTCTTTGAAGACCTTTTTTCAAGCGATGCCGAAAGGCGGCGCGAAATGTTCCGGTTTATCGACGGGCTGCGGGAAAAGAATTGCACCATGATGATGACCTCCGAGACCAACAGCGACAATGTCTTTTCGAGCCGTCACGGACTCATCGAATACCTGGCAGATACGGTCATCCTGCTCCGCTATGTCCGCTCAAGCGATCTCACCGATGTCTACCTGGCGCTTGAAGTGGTCAAGATGCGGATGTCGTCTCATTCCCGGGAGATCAAGCCTTACGCGATCGAGCAGACGCAGGTCACGGTCTTCTCGGAAGCAAACGTGTTTTGAAGCCGTACATTCCGTTACGGCCCTTCCCTTTTTTCTCACCGTGTTACCCTGCAAGGTAACCCAGGATATGAGGGATGAGCACCGAGGTATTGTTAAGGACGACAATTGTGTACATCACGATCAGCGCTGCATACAATGCCATGCCCGATCCTTTTATTCGGGCCTCTGCATTGAGTGCAACGGGGATAATACAGAGGACAATGCCTATTTTGAGAAGAATGTGCAGGGCCGGGGTTGTAACAATCCCCGTCATTACTGGGTTGAGTTCCATCCCGCCCATATGCAGGATGAGCTGAGTGGTCAGGATGTCAAGGAGGAAAAGGTCTGCAAGGACAAGCGAGAGCAGAATGATCCATGTAAATACCCCGGTACCTGGCCCTACATTCCGGGGGAAGAGACCGATATCGGCCTGTATGAGGTCTTCCGCCATATTTCACAATTGATGGCACCATATTAAATATTTTTCTTTGTTAACATAAGCGATATCCTTTGATTTTATGAGAAATTCTCGCGTATTTGATGCATATTTGGAGATATAAGTACATATTTGTTGGTTAATACCTTTCTTTTGTCAAGAGACTTAAGTTAATTTTTATGCCTCACGAGCCACCATGGAATAGGTACAGCGGCAAACAGTCATGCAGCAAGGAGAGAGAACTCAGTAGATTTCCCGCGGATAGTTCCCCAGAGTAAAGTCTCAAGGCAACAGAGAGACTGAAAAACTGGGATCCTTTCACCAACCATAGGAAAGGATTCGGAAAGAAGATCAAAAATGCCGTATCCTTAAAAATCAGATGTGGGATCGTTTTCCCGGACCGATTCTATGATCTTCAGAGACAGATCAAGCAGATTTTCTAGGGATGACCGTGTAGTACGATTCACCGGCACAGTTCCTGCAGAATACAGCTCCATCCCGGACAATCTGCCGGTTATCGGAGATCTGCTCTCCGCATACACTGCACACTGCATTCCCCACGGGAAGCCCGGGGAGATCTTCCCGGGGGATGGCAAGCCGGACCTGTTCAATCTTCAGGATCTCTTCTTCGGGAATACAGGAGAGTACCGTGATGAGCTCTTTTCGATCGATCTTGTCATGTTCGGCCCGGTTCTTCTCGTGGACCGAGACACGGATAGTTTTTCCGGTCGTGGTATTTACAAACGTTGCAGCGAATTTCCCGAAATCCTTGTGTTTGAGACTGCGGTGGCCCAGGGAACAGCCGGTAATGGCCTGGACGGCATCGGTGCCGCACCGGTCGATCTCCATGAACACGATCAGGTTGTGAATCGGTTCGTGGGGATTTATCCCCACTTCGCGGAGGCCGGCGAGGGTAAGCCGTGTCCCAAGAACAATGCCGGGGCAGACGTGCCCGTGGAACTCTTTTGCTTTGTTGAATAGTATGTCGTAGTCGCTCATTTCGGTCACTATCCTTGTCACGGGGTATTCCGGGATTTACGGGATCCCGAACCCCGGATATTTGTTGATTTCACCGCAGATTGTCCCTGCGTCCACCAGATGTGGGCCCCCAGAGTCTCGCCCCCCAGTACAAAACCGTCTCCTTCCTCACGCAATACGGACTGGAAATAATTCCGGACAGTCTCCTCGTGGGCGGTTGTTGAGCATTTCAGTCTCCCGGAAAACTCAGCAACTGCATCGTCAACGGACGCGTAGACTGACGGAGGAAATTTCGTCTCAACTTCGAGGTTGGCATAGATACCCATCTCGCAAAGCACCTGCCAGAGCCAGTCTGCTGTAGGCTCACCGGGAAATTCCCCGCCATGAAGAAGCGGCCAGAGATCCCTGTTTACCTGAACCCATGCAGGAGGGGTCATGAACCAGAAAAGATGGATGGTCCCGGCACAGCACTCCACCATCTTTGCCAGGGCTTTACCGATATCCATCATGGTCAGTGAATATGAGGCAATGACGACATCGAACGGTTCCCCGAGTTCCTGTACCGTGATATCTTCCCAGCGCTTGGGGATTACTCTGATATCTTCGGCATTCCGCTCGCGCATGTTTTCGGCAAGAGCTTCCCGCATAACCGGTGACGGTTCAACCGCCGTGACTCGGCACCCCCGGGCCGCAAGCGGCACTGCGTAGGTTCCCGGCCCGGTCCCGATATCAAGAACACGGGCTCCTTTTGGAACACTAAGGGCGGCTGCACGGGTCTCATCATCCCTGTCATGCTTTTTTCTGCCTTTCATATAAACGGCATTGATCATCTCCTTGTTTGCCCAGAACTGCCGGGCATTCCCATATACCGGGACAGCGCAATGAGCCAGTTTCAGCTGCCGCCACTGCTCCCTCCAGAAGAATGGATCACGGGGAAAGGGTGAAGATCCCGATAGTGGGGAGGTGAAAAGACGTTCCGGCTTTATGGATTTGGGCATTTTTTACATAACCCCTTCTTTGTTTGGAGATTTCATCTGCATTCGATTACCGGCTACTGATCTACTGCAGCCCACCAGATGTGGGCACCGAGCGCCCGGCCATTCAAGAAATATCCTTTTTCGCTTTTTGCCAGTGTCCGGGCGAAGTATGTGCGGAGGATTGCATCCTGTTCCGCGGTCGTGCAGTTCATGCGATCGTGGAATTCCGTGACCGCCTCTTCGATGGAGGGATAGTACGCCGGGTTGCACCCGCCCTCAACCGAGAGATGTGCATAAATCCCCATTTCATAGAGCACCTGCCAGAGGCAGTCCGCAGTTGGCTCACCGTAAAATGCGGTGCCATGGATCTCTTTCCATACCCCGGCATTGACCTGCGCCCAGAGCGGCTGGGTCAAAAACCAGAAGATATGGGTGGTGCCACGGCAGGCATGCTGCATTTTTAGAACGGCCTCACCGATATCGGCAACCATGAGACTGTAGGATGCGATGACTGCATCGTACGGCTCACCGAGATCTTCCCGTGTCACATCCTCCCATCGCTTTGGGATCAGGGTGATCTCCCGGGTTTTCTGCCCTCGCTGGTACTCGGTAAGGGCTTCTCCCATCAGGGGTGAGGGTTCCACTGCGATGACTTCGCACCCGCGTGCAGCAAGAGGCACGCTGAGAACCCCAGTTCCGGCCCCGATTTCAAGAACCCGTGAGCCATTTTTTATTCCCATTCCATTGATCCGGGTCTCTGCCTGCTCCCTCCATTCGTTAAGATCACCGATAAAATGTTTTTTTATTCCTTTTTTATCATTCCAGAAACTGTTGTCTTCACTTTTCCGTGATTCAAGCAGGGCCAGACGCTGCGCTTTCCACCGGTCGCGCCAGTATGTCCGCTCTTGGGTCACCGCCGAACAGGTTGGCAGAACGAGATCCGGGATCATATCCGAATAATTGTATTGATTTCGGTATTTATTAAATACAATGATTAAACATTTTCAGGCAAGGTCGAGAGTCTTCATCCGTTTCTCCAGCGCGAGTTCCTGTACTAGGAATGCGATCTGCTCATCGGTAAACTCGTCCCGGATAGAATCCGCATAAAAATACAGGTAATCATCTGCGCTAAACACGGTATCGAAATCAGACTCCGGGGTTTTGTCGCAACTTCTTACCTCCGTCATTTCAAAACTCCTGCATCTCCTTTATCCTGATTCCAGGTTTTCCTGTGAGGTCCATTGGTTGATCGCGTCATTTGCGAAACGGTAAGAACCTGCTTTTTATGAAAGTGTACCTTCCATCTCACGCTCATACCGCTCCTGCTCACCGGCAAGCGAGTAGCGGAACTGCGCCGGGTGGAGGCAGTTTGCTACATCCATGAGACCCAGTGCCCAGCTTATTGTCCCGTCCGCATGACTGCTGTTGAGCATATACACACGATTCGTATCAAGTGCCCGGCAGTGAATCCCGAGATCCCGGCAGGTTGTAATAAAATCGGAAACCGGGGGGGCAAAATGGCCTGATACGAGGATTACCTCCGGGTCAAGCCGGTTGATTTCCTCGACGGAATATTCGGGATTTTTACTTTCCGTGAAGCCGAGCTCGCGGTTGAGGCTTCTCCCCCCTGCAATCTCGATCAGCTGGTTTACCGGCTTTGCCGCGTATAGCGGGAAGAGCGGGTGGCTGAGCACTGCGTAAACCCGGGGCTTCCCGGTAACCGGCGCTTTTTCCTGCACTTCGTCCCTCACATCCAAGATGTACCGGGCGAGCCGGTCCGCCCGCTCTTCCCGGTGAACGAGCGTTGCAAGGTACCGGACCATATCGAGATATGCATCTATGCTGCCGGTGTGGGTGGAAAAATCGGTGAGATAGCCGTTTGTAATCAGCGTGTTTGAAACACGGTCAATTACTTTTTCATCGGTGACCCCGAGGGTAGCGAGAATACCGCTTGCGACCCGCGCCCCCATGATTGAGCGATATCCCCCAAGAACCTGGACTTCTCCTTCGAATATCGGATCGATCGTACCCGTACACGGGAACCGGTATCCGCAGCTGCATATACCGTCAGGATGACAGGATAGTACCCGTGCTGCCATGGGCCCAAAGAAGACCCGGTGGATGAGAATTTTCCCGCAGACCGGGCACCGGGTGTCGAGCTCCGTTGTCGCGGGGGTATTGAACAGGTACACGTGATCAAGGTAGTTCCGCAGGGTCGTGCAGAGTGCTTCCCCTTGTGCCCGCGTCGGGGCGATCGGCTCGAGATCCGGATGCGTCGCCATGAAACGCATGACCTGGAAGGGAATGGATGGCGAGATCGCACGGACACGCTCTGCGGCCCCGGTAACTTCCTGCTCCCTCCCATTAAGGTACATGACCGAGACCTCTACGGATATGCCATTATCGTACAGGATCTTCAGGTTCCGGTAGACCGGGGCGGATGATACGGCACCGCATTCCCGGTACCGCTCATCCGATGATCCCTTGAGGCCGATGTTGACAAAATCCAGGTACGGGAGCAGGCTTTGCAGGGTCTCCGGTGTCATGTAGCCATTGCTGGAGCAGCCGACAAGGAGCCCCGCGCTCTTTGCTGCCTTTGCGACCCGGAGAAACGTGGGAAAGGACACGGCAGGTTCGTTGAGACAGAACGTGATACCCCGGCAGGAATACTCCCGGGCAATCGACAGGATCTCCTCCGGGGGATGCGGGACAAGTACCTCCTGCAGAGTCCCGGGCCGGGTGGTCTGGAACTCTGAGATACAGCCGTCACAGGCAAAGTTACAGCCCATGGTACTGATCAACAGGAAGATACCGTTCGGGTAAAAGTGGATCATCGGGATGGATTCGCTGGAGACCGGGTAGATATTGAGATACCGGTCCGGGTAATTTTCCGTGATCGCACCCATACTGTTCCGGTACATCCGGCAATACCCGTTCTGTCCTTCCTGCATATCGCAGGCCCGTTCACAATAGCCGCATCTCATGATTGATTCCCTTCCCTGTCTTCGGGTACGGTCACGAAATTTTGTCGGAATCGCCGGCAAAGGGATTCCCTCAACCCTACGTTTGATAATTATTATTTGTTAACTTTACTGAAAAGTTTAACTTATACTGGGAAAACCCTCAAAACCCACGCAATATAATAAAAAACAGGGCGGCACAAAACGCAGAAATTACCGCTGCCGGGTGAGGGTCTTCTCCGCAGATTTTCCAAAGAAATGATACCCTGATCCGCCCTCGGCTATCGTATCGAGCAGCCGGTCCGGATCGGTAACAACATCTCCTCCCAGCACCGTGACACCGCGCCGGAAGAATGCGGCGGGGAGCATACTCGCGGTCGGTCCCACGACAACGATCTCTGCACCGGGCCGTGCCGAGGCAAGAAGGGGTTCGAGCGTGTTGTTCAGAAGGGTTGTGCCGGTAATGACAAGCATGTCGGCCCTGCGGATCTCTGCATCTGCTTTCCCTGGTGGGATGGCAAACGGCAATTCATCGGGTTTGAGGGTACGCAGATCGAGTTCGAGAATCCCAAACGGTTTTCCCCGGACTTTCAGGCGCTTAATAATCGGTACAAGCGCTCCGACAACCACCACATATCCCATTTCCGGCAGAAGGAGAGTTTCGAGTGCATCTTTCCCTGCATCGGTCACGCAAGCATCATCAGGCCGGCGTTTCCTGCAGGACTCCGCGAGGGCATTGATGACAGCAACGCCAACCGCTTTTTTCAGGGGCGGGGCCCCGGCCAGATCCCGGATAAAATCCGCGGCGGGTTTCCCGGTAAATTTTCCCGGGTACGGCATTGCCCGGGCAGAGCTCGGGCAGCAGACAGCATCCGGGATCTCCTTTATGGGAGTAAAGCAGATCCCACCGGAGCCGTCGCTAAGTTTGATGCCGGTAAAGAAGATCCCGATGACAACCCGTTCGATTGTGATCGTTTCAAAATTGCTGCCGAGAATATCCCGGATCTCCGTAAGGGTCTCCTCCAAGATCGAACCGGGCCGGGAAAAGAGGGTGGAATCAGTAACGGGCATCATGGTAACCGGGTTTACCCTTTACCGGTACCGGGGCTTCGGCACCGGCTCGCGGGAGGCTTTTTTGATCTCCTCTTTGATCTGCCGGTGGCGTGCCTCCTGGGTTTTGAGATGGCCCTCAAGGTTTTTTAGTGCCTGGAGGATGTTGTCACTGACCGGGACAGGCGGTTTGTCGGGCTTGTAGGTATTTTCAAGGATTGTAAGGAAGCGCCGGTTGACTTCAATGCTCTTTGCGAGCCGGGCATATTCGCTGATAACCTCGCCATCAATCCCGCACCGACGGGCCCTTTCCACATCCGAAAGGATGGCCTGCCGGCGGCGGAGCACATGTTCGATCGTATCGTAGAGCTCGAAATTGGTGATCGGCTTGAGAACGTAATCCTCGATAAGGACACTGTACTGCTCTGCCTGTGCCGGGGTAAGCAGTTTTGAGGTGAGCATAAGAACGGGAAGATCCAACGTGGCCGGATCTTCCTTGATCTTTTCAAGCGTAGTCCAGCCGTCCATGGGCGTCATCATGACGTCGAGGAGGAGGAGATCCGGCATTGTTGTGGCTAAGAGATCCAGGCATTCCTGGCCACTGTGCGCGACAAGGGGACAGTAA
This sequence comes from Methanoregula boonei 6A8, assembly GCF_000017625.1. NCBI lineage: Archaea > Methanobacteriati > Methanobacteriota > Methanomicrobia > Methanomicrobiales > Methanoregulaceae > Methanoregula > Methanoregula boonei. Next base: position 2,430,447 of record NC_009712.1, read on the forward strand.
CCTCCCTCTTTAAGCATCGTAACAAATACGTCAGCAACATGCCGGGTATCGTCTACCACAAGAATCGTGTACATGTCCACCATCAGTCCGGATTTACCTGTTGTTGCCCGATCCCGGGGCTTTTTGACCGGGAGGAGTTCACCGGGTAGTTCGGGGTATCGGTGAGCCGGTATCCGCCCGGGGGAACTGTAATCTCAAACCGGGCGCCCCGGCCCGGTTCGCCGGTCTCCTGGATGGAAATATTTGTGATCGAAAGGATCTCCCGGCACAAAAAGAGACCAAGCCCGGTGTTCTTCCCAAACCCTTTCTCAAAAATCTTACTTTTCTCCTCACTGGGGATCCCGACACCATTATCCTCCCAGGAAAGGACCAGCCGGTCGTCATTGTGGCGGGACGAGACCCGGATCTCCGTTACGGTCTGGCCGTGCCGGATTGAATTATCCAAAAGGTTGAAGAAGACTTTTTCAAGAAGCGGATCCGCATAGAGTTCGACATCGGCAAGATCTACGGTTAGCACAATTGTTTCGGGGATCTGGAGATGCCGGATGAGCGTACTCACCTCCAGCCATTTCGGTTCGGCGATCCCGAAATTCTGGTACATCTGGGTATCTGAGATCAGGTGCTGGATCGCAGTCGTGATGTCTTCGAGCTTGGTGAAATAATAGGAAAGCGCAGGGTTCTGGAACTTCATGCGCAGGATTGTAACGTACCCGAGCAGGGCCGAGACATTATTGAGGATATCGTGCCGGGTGATACTTGCCATCAGGTTGAGCTGGTGGTTTGCCTGTAAGAGCGCAGTCTCCGCCTTTTTATGTTCCGTGATATCGTAAAAGATCGTGGCAAACCGGTCCTTTCCCGGAGAACACACCGATACACGGAAATGTTTCTGGAGTTCCGGGAAATACCGCTCGAACGTTTCCGTTTTGCCGGTAGCTGCTACCCGGGCGTAGATGTCCAGGTGCGGGGGCTCCGGGGTGTTGTAGGCTTCGCGGCTGGTCTTCCCGATTACGGACGAACGGCTGGCGCCAAGTGTGCGCCAGACCGCATCATTTGCCTTAAGGATCCGGTAATCCGACGCGGTGCTGCCACCGGAATACACGATCTCGCAAAGGGCAACCGGCTCATCCATATGGTCGAAGAGAAGACGGAACTCTTCGTCTCCTTCCTTAAGGGCACCCTCAAGGGTCCGGCTTCCCGTCGTATCCCGCAGGGACAGGAAATGGGCAATTTTTCCCTCGTACAGGACCACGGTCCCGGAACTTTCCACGGGGATCAGGTTCCCCTGGGCTGAAAGCATGGTGTAGTTTGCCGGGCCGGTGCCGGATCCCCGTGATGCCTGCACGAATTCCTGCGCCAGTGCATCCCGGGATTCCGGTGCGATAAAATCCATGACCGTTCTGCCGATCAGTGAGGCGCTGTCCGGGGTCTCAAAAATCCGGGCCGCAGCACTGTTGGCAAAGAGGATCGAACCCCCGAAATCCACAACAAGAACGGGTTCACGCGAGTGCCCGGCAAGCAGCCGGAACTTCTCTTCATATTCCTGGACTTTTAGTTCGGCTTTTTTCCGTGCAGAAATGTCCAGGAAGATCCCTGCGTAGCTCTGTTCGTTCCCGCGTACGGACCGGTTTCCCATCCCCCAGATCCAGATAGTCTCCCCCGATGGTTTAATAAACCGACCCTCGAAGTTCCACGATGCGCCATCCTCCTGTGCCCCATCGGTAGCCGAGGTAAAACGTTCCCGGTCATCCGGGTGCATGTGCCGGGCAACCCAGCTAAAGAAATCCCCATCCGAACGATCGAACCCGAGAATGTTTTCGCTTGCGGGCCGGTTGATAAAATGGACCTCGTTTTCCCCGGAGGGGCGGGAGCAGTACTGGTACACGACTCCGGGGAGAGAGGCGACAACCTCCTCTATCTTCTGCCAGTGGTCACCAGGCTCTTCCCGTGCTGCAGGAACCTCATGCGATACACCGGCATGCCGGGGATCCGGCAGTTCCAGGACAGGAAGAGAGAGCGATTCAATGGCACCGATGACCGATCCGTTCTGGTCCCGGAGGGGCATGGCCCTGCAGGACAGTTTAATGGAGGAAAGCCGGGGAATCTTCAGCCGGGTTTCGGATGCAAGGATACCTCCTTCGCATTCTTCAAGGAGAGGGTAATAGTTCCCGGCATCTGCATCGGACCGGAAAATAAGATCGACAAGGGACGGCCGCGGTTCTCCATACAGCACCCGGGAATATTCGTACTTTCCCTTGCCAAGGATCTCCGGTGCCGGTACCCCGGTCAATGTTTCCATTGCATGGTTCCAGCCGATAAGGGTACCCTCCTTATCGATCGCAAAGGTGGCATCGGGGAAAAAATTGATCAGCTCGGCCACAAGGATGCCAGGACTGGCCGGGACATTCCGGGGAGTACGCCGTTCTATTGCAAGTTTGATCCGGTTTTCCAGCCGGGCAAACTGCAACCGTGCATCCTCGCCTTTCCGGAGGTAAAAATCCACGCCGTCATCTATTGCCTGGATGGCCACGTCCTCCCTCCCTTTACCGGTAAAGAGGATAAAGGGGAGGTCGCCAAAGGTTGTTCGGACATTCCGGAGGAATTCAAGGCCATCGATCCCCGGCATCTGGAAATCGGATATGACGGCATCGTACTGCCGTACTTTTAAGGCGTCAAGGCCTTCCTGGACAGATTGTTTTGTATCAACGGAAAACTCACCCCGGTACTCCAGGAAGAGCCGGGTCAGCTCAAGGAGGGTTGCTTCATCGTCAACATAAAGAACGGAAATCATGTCCTTACCTTGGGAGACGGCTGCTGCTTACCCGGGCCAAAACAATAATGAAACTCATTGTTCTTTTCCTAAAATAAAGTGCCACTGGTTAAAGGCGCTGCGCCAATCTCTATTGCACCCAATACTTTTTATCCCAATCACTGTATCTTGGTCCCACAAATCATTGTTAATCCCTATTTCCCCCCAGACTCAATATGCCTTACGGTTTCATCTGGCCAATCAGCTGCTCGACCTCTCTGACCTGTGCTGCGGATTCCGGCGGTGCCATCTGGACAAACTTCCCAAAACAGCGGACTGCATCCCGATCTTTCCCTAAAATCCCGTACGCGGTTCCTTTGTTGAGCCAGGCATCTGCGTAATCCGGCTTCAGCGTGATTGCATGATCGTACGCTGACACGGCCTCTTCGAATTTACCGCGCCGGGCAAGCGACTCCCCTTCGCAATACCATTTTTCCGCCTCGCGCGGCCGGGATGTGTTTTCCCGGGGCAGATTTGGCAGGGGGGTTTCAAACGCAAGCGCAGTCTCAAACCGGCCCAGGGGGGCAGGAGATCCCCCGGTAGAGTACCACGCATCGGTATCTTCCGGATCCACGGTACAGACATGCCGGAACGCGGATACCGCCTCGTCAAACCGGCCAAGCTCGGCAAGCGCGTCACCCTTGTTATTCCAGATCTTTACATCCGCGGGGGCAAGTTCAAGTGCGCGGGTATACGCTGTTACCGCTTCTTCGAGCCGGCCAAGCTCGGCAAGCAAAACCCCCTTGTTGTTCCATGCCCGGGCATCGCCGGGAGAAAGTTCAAGTCCCCGGGAATACGCTGACACTGCCTCTTTTAGCCGGCCGCACCGGGCAAGTAAAGTCCCCTTGTTGTTCCATACCCGGGCATCATTGGGAGACAGTTCGAGCGCCCGGGCATATGCAGACACCGCCTCGTCAAACCGGCCAAGTTCTGCGAGGAAATCCCCTTTGTTGACCAGCGACTGGATGTTCTCCGGCTCAAGGAGGATCGAGCATTCAAAGGCGGTTACAACCTCATCGAAACACGCTGAGTCCGGCTCAACAAATACCTCCCGGGTGCTGTTCCAATCGTTATGCGCCCAGGAATCCTTCCTGCCGATGACTGCGTACTCTTCCCCGGTCAGCTCCCTGAAGACCCGCTTTAGTTCGTTTTTTATTTCCCCGAAATCGGCATACCTGTCCTCCGGCCGCCGTTTCATGCATCTCCCGATCAGCCGGTCCAGGCTCTCCGGTACCTTCGGATTTGAGGACAGGGGGCGCTCGGGGCACCCGCAGAAGATCTCATCTGGCCCATAGAAAGGCATCTTTCCCGTTGCCATCACGTAGAGCAGGACACCAAATGCATAGATATCGGATTTTGTGGATGCTGTACCGTGAAAAGAAAAGTTCTCCTTGATTTTTTGCGGGAATAATTCCGGGGGTGTAAAAGAAAAAGTCCCGGTATCGGCAGGATATTTCCCATGTACAATTCGGGGATCCTGGGGAAATGATTGTGCTATACCGAAATCCCGGATCTTATAGCAGTGTCCGAACCTGAAGACGGGATTTTTCTGCACCATCACGCTGGAAGGCCTGATGCTGCCATGAAACGTCTCCAGCTTCTCATGGGCATATTCCATACCCGTACAGAACTGGATGGCGAAGTCCAGCGTTTTTTCGAGAGGAAAAGATTTCAGGTACTGCCTGAGGACCCCGTTCCCGGTATATTCAGAAAACAACAGGGGCCTGCCATCGACCATCTCTACAAAATCGGCAAAAACGATATTGGTATGGTGACCGAGGCTCACCCACTCGTCTGCCCCGTCCATGAAGTCTTGGACGGCACCCGCATCATTCACGAGATTATCCGGTACGGTTATGATCGAGAGTGTTTTCTTTGCTGTTTGGTCCCGTGCAGTATAGGTAACATACTGGTCGCTTTTGGTTATTTCCAGGAGTTCATAACGGTTTTTTACGAGATACCCGGCAGTCCAGGCTCGGGACGAGGCAGGGTGGCTCCGGGGGGGGTCCTCGCTCTCAAAAAAGAGATCAACAATTTTTTGACGCCAACCCATCGCCGATCAAAGGTAAATTCCTTTTTCAGAGACAATATATCTTTTGATGTAAATGCCAGAATAATGCCAGAAAAATAAAATAAAAGGCCGACTTGAAATAGTTCTCCCCACTCATCAGGGGAATATGCCAGTAAGTGTATAATTGTCACACAGGGGTAACGATGTATGAAATTATCACAGAAGATTATTTTAACCCCTGCACCAGATACACAAAAACATGGGTACTGATCTCCTGACAATTATTGTCTTTACTGTACCGATCTTTATCTCCCTTGAATTTATTCTCGTGATTATCCCCGCCTTGATGAATCGGGCAAAAGTCAAACAGAAGCTTCAGTCCCCACCCGATATCCCTGATATTCTCTGCAGGCCCCTCACTCCGGAAGATCGGCTCCTCATGCGGTCCTGGTATGTAGACCGGAGCGATTCCCGCAGTTATATCCGGCAGCCGCTAAACATTTACCCGTCGTCAGTACCTTTCAGGAAGGCACAAAAAGGCAGTACCGGTTCGGATATTCCCCTGCAGGCCGCACCAGGAGCAACAGGTCCGGGACCGGCTAATGATTGGATGGCCATCAACAAGGCCAACGGGAAGATCCAGAATGCAAACAATGCCATTGTGAATGCAAACCGGGCAATAAGCGAGGCAAATGCGGCAATCGAGCGGGCAAACGTCGCAGACCTGGCATGGATGGACTCGCTTGCAGATATCGATCCGCTTGTTTTAGTGGCAAAAAGATAATTTTTACAAAGACACCACCGCAAAAATACTATAATATTTTTCTCTGGCCGGGTTTTGATAAGTCGACGATTGATTTGATATTATTACAGAGGTGAAAAATCCCTCATAAACCGCGAAACTTATCAGGATCCCATTATCCAAGAAAAGATCTTAATGAAGGAGTAACATCCGGACATTTCTGGAAAAGTCAATATGGACTTCGTGCGCAAGCAGTGGATTCCTGAAATTGATGTAAGGGAATTAATGAGATAATAACCGATTAATCGGGAATTTGTAAAAAAAGATAGAGTCGCGAGTTGGCAATTCCGAGAAAAATTCACCAATGTCATCGAACATTCCAGGAAAAATTTGGCAACGTTATCGATAATATTTTCCAAAAAAATCCGGTTGAGATCCGGCGTTTGCGGGAAAATTCCTGTCCAGCCCGTGAGAGGTGTACTGATCCTCCAGAGATATAATCCGGGTTATGCCATTCCGGGCCCGTATGGGCCACGTTTTAAAAAAGCCTAAATTGGCTCTATTTTTTAAATCGGATAAAAAAATTGTTTGTTTTTTCGCGTTTTTGGGCCGCTTATGGGCATTATATGGGGCTCAATTCGGGCGTATTTTGGTTTAAAAAAAAGGCTTATTAAGGTGAGAAATTTCGAGAGGGACAATCAGATGAGGTTACGGGCTTATTTTTTTAGGGTCGGGATAAGCTGCCCTGTCAGTGCTATTCCCGTGGTCGATCTTTTCCAAGAACAGGAAAACCGGCCATCAGGAAATCTTCTCCCACCAACACTCACTCTATCACGTACTTTATCTAATTTTCCGTGAAAAGTAATCCAGAATAGTTGATACACGGCCATTCCATCGGCCAGGAAAAGAAATACATGGACGAGAATCCCGAGGATCCGATCTACATCATCCCGGATCATTCCATCCGGTCAGTGCTCAACCGGTACCCAGAATTAGAGCATCTCTTTGAATCCTACGGTCTTGCCGAACTCAAAGATGCTCCGAGCCGATCGAAAAACGCAGTGTACCTCACCCTTGCCGATGCGCTCTGTGACAAAAAAATCGATTGTATCGGGTTTATAGCTCTCGCAAAGGAACATGTTGTCGCATACCGCACGCCCAAGAACAAAACGCTTGCTGCCCGTAGCTACAACCAGCGTGACCTGCAGTTTCTGGGTCTCATGCCCTGCCCGGTCAAGATCCCTTTTGATTCTGCGTTTGCGCAGTTTATATCCCGTAAGTGGCGCGGGAACCCCCCGTTCTCGTACCTCATCGAGTCCAACGCGAACAACCAGCTTGCCTACTATAACCACATCCCGGCATTTAAGAACCTTTCCGATATGCCGGATATCGTAATCTCCCCGGGCCTGAACGGGTACTATCACCGGTTTTTCTTTGACCATTTCCGAAAGAAAAAGTATTTTTCCGATGTCATGGAACACGCGGATATACCCTATGATAACTTCGATCTCCGCGACCCGGATGGGTACTACTCAATGCTGGGCGCAAACATCGATGTCATGGTAGTAGACAATACCAGGATCGGGGACCGGAAGATCCCAGAGCGCTGGACCGATCTGCTCCTGCCGGAATTCCAGGAATCTGTTGCGATCCGTGGACAGGACGGGTTTTTCTGCGAGACCGTGCTCCTCACGCTCTACAAGGAGACCGGCCTTTCCGGCGTTCGCACGCTTGCCCGGTCGATCGCCTCCGCGGTTCATCCTGCGCAGATGGTCAAAAATGCCGGCTCAAAGGCCGGTGGGGCAGCAGTCTCGATCATGCCGCTTTTCTTTGCCAACCTTGCAAAGAAAACAAAGGATGTCACCATTGTCTGGCCTGATGACGGCGCCATTGTAAGCCCCGTTACCATGATTGTCAAACGAAAACACCGAGAGGATCTTGATCCACTCATCTCGTATCTTGCCGGAAAAGAGACCGGATCGCTTCTCTCTGGCGTACACTTCCCGAGCATGGCAGCAGGTGCCGCGCCGTGCGTCCCCCGTGATGCCGCTTTCAACTGGATCGGCTGGGATTACATACGGGAGCACGATATCGGCGAGGAGACCGAGATGCTTGGCCGCGAATTTGCTGCGATCTATAACGGAAAATCCCCATGAAACTGATCACCGTTGCCGGCCCGCCTTCGTCCGGGAAAACTGCGGTCATCCTCCATATCATAAAAGCAGCGCAGGCTGCCGGGGTCCGTGCAGGTGTGGCCAAATTTGACTGTATCTCGTCTGATGACCCGGCAACTTACCGGAAAGCGCAGATCCCGGTGAGCACCGGTTTATCGGGAGGTCTCTGCCCCGATCATTTCTTTGTGGCAAACATCGAAGCCTGCGTAATATGGGGAAAACGTGAGGGGTTCGATCTCCTGGTCACGGAAAGCGCCGGTCTCTGCTGCCGGTGCTCGCCTCATATCCGGGGCATTACAGCACTTTGCGTCATCGATGTCCTTTCCGGGGTAAACACGCCAAAAAAGATTGGGCCTATGCTCAAACTCGCAGATATTGTTGTGATCACCAAGGGCGATATCGTTTCCCAAGCCGAACGCGAGGTCTTTACCTTTCGGGTCTCGCGTTCGAATCCCCGGGCCGGGATCGTGATGATGAACGGCCTCACTGGCCAGGGAAACACGAGCCTGATGCGGCACCTTCACGAAATCCCGGACGCGGACTCGCTTGAAGGCTCGGAACTCCGGTTTGCAATGCCGGCTGCGCTCTGTTCCTACTGCCTAGGGGAGACCCGGGTGGGCGACACCTACCAGATAGGAAATGTCCGCCGGATGGAGTTTCCTTCCGGGAGCGGGGAACAATGAGGGGGTGGCGGTACGGGAATTGCTGAGGTCCGGTCGCTCACGATCACCGGTGGCAGGGACAAGTCCGGGCAGGAAGAGGGTGGTGCAATCACCTGCCGGGCTGGCGAAGTGACCTGCATTGTAGGTCCTACCGGCTCGGGAAAGAGCCGGTTTTTAGCTGACATCGAGTCGCTTGCGCAGGGCGACACGGTTACCGGGCGCCGTATCCTCATCAACGGTGCTCCCGTTGCCCCATCAGCTGTACAATCCACGGGGCAGAAACTGGTGGCCCAGCTCTCGCAGCAGATGAATTTTGTTGTGGACCTTTCCGTAGAAGAGTTCCTTTTGCTCCATGCAGAATCCCGGCTCAGCCCGGATCCGGACGGGATAGTCCGGGCCATACTTGTAGCAGCAAACAATTTGAGCGGTGAGAAATTTACCGGGAGTGTATCGGTCACCCAGCTGAGCGGCGGGCAGTCCCGGGCGCTGATGATTGCCGATACTGCCCTCCTGAGCTCCTCGCCCATTGTCCTCATCGACGAGATCGAGAACGCTGGGATAGACCGGAGAAAAGCGCTCGAACTTCTGGTACAAAAGGAGAAGATCACGTTTATTGCCACGCACGACCCCGTGCTCGCCCTCATTGGATCCCGGCGCCTCTGGTTCCGGGACGGCGGCATTGCCGGGATCATAGTGCCCGACAAACAGGAGCGGGAATCGGCAGCATATGTCCGGCAGATGGATGAGCAGTGGGCCCGGTGGCGCGAGATGATAAGGAACGGGAAGTTACTTCATATCGATCCTGACGGCAGATAAATACACGGGCGATTCCCAAAAGGGAATTTAATTACAGCGATCTACAAAAGAGGGATATATTCAGGTATTGCCAAAGGCGTCTTTGTGCGCTACGATATAATCCATGAATGATGCTGCCTCTTTTGGATGACCGGATGTTTTCAGAAGCACGATGTAATTGTCCATGCCGTACTGGGGTAGGGGAACTTCGGAGAGATTATCACCGGTTCTTGCCTGCTGCATGGAGTAATCCGACATCCAGATACTGGTTGCATCTGCCGAAGAATTGGCAACTGCTGCATATGCCTCGGGAACCCCTGATACCATGAACGGTGTTACGGAAGCATTCGCGTCGGCAACAATATACCCTGCAAGACATCCTCCCGGGGCCGCGTATTTAGTCTGGTTGACCATCGCAACCCTCTTCCCGGATATATCTGCGAGAGAGTGGATCGCGCTTCCCTGAGGGACTACGAGAACTGCTTCAGTGGTATAGAGATAGTCACTATTGACCACAAAACCGCCTGACAGGAGGGTCTCTAATCCTGTCAGGTTGAACAGGGGATACTGCTTTTCTATAATGATCAGGTCTGGGGTCTGATTTCCACTGAGGATTTCGTCAACCATAGCCTGCCGGCCTTTCACACTGATCAGGTTGATCTGCGTGGTGTGACTTTTGCCGTAATCCGTGGCCAGATGGGTCAGGGTGGAGCTCATACCCTGATCGTACGGCATCATCACGGTGAGTACAACTGGCGAAGATCCCGGGACAGTGGACGTTGTTGCATAGAGTGCGATCCCGACACAGACCACACAGATTGCAACAAGACCAATGATTAAAAGGCGATCCCGTGACAAGACTGAATTCCTTTCAGCGGGATGATGTTATACTTTACCAGCAACAATACGAGCACAATCCCGGCGGCGACTGCTGCTGCTCCCGCAACAAACAGGGTCGGGTTTCCGGATGCGGCAGAATAGATCGTTGTCTCGGTCATGCCGCCACAGGTGTTTCCAATGCACATAGTTAACAGAATGTAATTTGTAACCATATGTTTTAAATTTTATGACAGGTAGTTGCAATTCTTTGGTGAACTTTTCAGATAGCCAAAACAAAAGTTTTCGGTAACTGAATTAACACACCTGAATTATGGATGATTTGGAGAGAAAACTGGTCTTTTTTTGCCGGGTATGGAAATGGTCTGGCAGAAAATTATTTTGCAAAAATGGGAAAAATAGTGTTTCCATGACGAGACAAAATATGTTCCAGTCATGGTAACCGGCTTAATAGCCAAGTATGTCGTTATCCGATCTTTTTTCACTTACTACAAATCAGGGCTTAATCGGAATTTTCACCTTTGAGACCATCTGGCCGGTGGTTGTATCAACCTCTATGATGATATCCTTACCCACATTGGCTGGGTTCATAAGGGATTCTGCCCACCATGTAGGCCACTGTGAACCATGACCCGTTGTGGCAAACAGCATCCCCGCCCCGCTCTGCGATCCGATAATCTGCAGGTTGGTCACATTAATATACATCGATGAGCCCGGAGCAAATGCCGGAACACCAATAGTCCCATCGGTAACATTCAGCCATGCATTGCCGTTTGCATCGGTGATCAATGATTTGTTCAAAATTACCGCAGTCCTGTCCAGACCTTCGCCGAATTCACTGCTCGGTGTAAGGGTAATGACAAGCTGCTTTGTAGTGAGCGTGTCCCCACCATTGTGGTACAGGACGAGACCGCTGGACTGGCTGAAGCTTCCCTGGATAGTTGCCTGCGGGGGCTTATCGCTCGTCTTTGCCATGCCACCGGCAAAGGCGCTGACAAGTGCAGCGATGATGATCGTCACTACGAGCATCAGCATCACGCCAACAACCGGAGAGACCGCATTTTCTCTTGAATGTTTCATGATTTCATCCCTCCACGATCACGTTCTTCTGCAGGATCGTCTTTCCGGTGGGTATATGGATGACCCTGACCGAGACCGTGTCCCCGGGCATGAGAACGTTCCAGTTGCTGCCGAGAACCGCCATCATTTCATCGGTTTCGCCGGGCTGGAAGTTGTAGGTTGCACCGTCACCCCCATAGGAGTATGAATAGGGTGCGGTGTTGATCCCGTAGCCTACGGGGAAAGCTGTTCCGGCCTGATCTCCTACGGGTCCCTCTCCCTGGCCGAACGGTTCTGCATACATGGTGGTACCTGACACGAGGTTATAATTCCCAAACCATTGTTGGGCACTGCCCCTTGAGTCGCCAGGTGCAAGATTGTACGAGCTACCCAGTGTGGCTCCTGCCGGCGGGTCGTACGGCTGCCATGGCCACGAGGTTCCATTGACACCTGTTCCGTATCCCAGGGGGGAGTTAAACTGCCAGACTCCGTATTCCATGAATGTGCATGGCTGGTACGTCAGGTTCGTGTTGGTAGTCCCGGGCAGAATCGTTGCACCGCCGGTTACCTGGGTTCCGTTACTTAGCGTTTTACTCCACAAAGTTACAATCTTGAGATTCTGGGTTGAGATACCCGATTCCACACCAATGACCTTGGCGGAGAAATGGCTTCCCGACCAATAGCCGTTGTTGGCAATACTAATATCCATGTCAAGGGTCGGGGCCTTCTGGTTGTTACCGCCAATCAGTCCGCCGGAAAACCCGCTGACCACCGCTGCGATGATGATCGTGACCACGAGCATCAGCATCACGCCTACCACCGGGGAGACAGCCCAGTCATTTCCTGATTTTATGTTTTTTCCCTTTTGTGCACGTGCGATATACATGGTTGTCCGACCTCCCTCTACGGCGTGATCGTCACGTCGGTCCGCGATATCGTGTCGCCACTCTGGTCAGATACAGTGAGCGAGAACGTCTTTCCAACATTGTTCGGGTTCACAAATACGAGGTTCCAGAATGCAGTCTTTGATCCGTCGTAGCCCCAGCCGGTGCCCAGCCATTTTATGGCATATACGTCATTATTTCCCGTACATGCATAGGAATCCCCAATGTATCCGTATGTACCGGAATAAGATGACCCCCTGTCGCATGGGGCCACCGCAGGCTGGAAATACTGGGGATCGATGTAGGTCCGGTTGATATACAGGGAGTCGCCGGCCTTGAATGAGGTAAGATTCGAGGTACCATCCGGATTTTTCAAAGCATTGCCGTTTGCATCCGTAATAATAGATGTGTTGAGCACCTGCGTAGTCACGGCACTGAGGCCCTGTCCGAACTCCGGGTTATCCGAGACCGTAAACATTAGGGACGTTGCTGCAAGCGGATCGCCACCCGCATGGGTGATCGTCATACCTCCGGACTGGCTGTATGTGGCCTGGATCGTTGCCTGCGGTGCTTTCTTCTGACCTGATATCATGCCCCCGGCAAACCCGCTGACCACTGCCGCAATGATGATCGTCACCACAAGCATCAGCATTACACCGACCACAGGGGATACCGCGTGATCGCCGTACTTTTTCTGAGTATAAGATTTTTCCTGTCTCATGGTCACGCCGCCCCTGTCACTACGACATCCTTATCGAAGATCGCTTTGCCACTGGGGATATGAATGATCCGCACATTCACGATATCTCCGGGCCGTAGGTTCTCCCATCCAAGACCAAGTACTGCCTGTGTGGGATCGACATAGCTTGAAGTGAAATAGTTGCTGGAGTAGGCAAACGGTGAACTTACCCCATAACCGTTTGTACTGCTAGTTGCTCCCGCTTCACCACCAACATAGGCCCAGCTTACGGCCCCGGATGGCTGTGCGTAGAGGTTGGTCCCCGACTGCAGGGAATAGTTACCGAAATTCTGCAGGAATGTCGGCATCGTAGGGTTAACATCACTGATCGTTGTCGATCCATTAATGCCAGCACCGAACCCGAACGGTGCTATAGCATTATAGGTGCCAGTCCCAGCCATGTGATTGGCATTCAGGGTCAGGGGAACGGATGTGTTGCCGCCCGTGAATGTCGCACCAATGGCAGTATTACTCGCTACAGAACCTGAAGGATATCCCGGATCATACTTTTTGGTAGTCGACCACGAGGTAACGATCTTGAGATCCTTGGTCTGGATAGGGTCGCTGACACCGGTCACGGTCGCAAAGAACCCGCTCCCGACCCAGCTCCCCATGTTGATAATCTTCACATTCATGGAGAGGGTCGGGGCCTTCTGGGTGCTCCCCCCAACCAATCCCCCGGCAAACCCGCTGACCACTGCCGCAATGATGATCGTCACCACAAGCATCAGCATCACCCCAATAACCGGCGAGACTGCCACGTCTCCATTTTTTTTCGATATACGTTTCAGATAATGCATGTTTTCCCTCTTCAGAGATCTATATGCAGTGGTGGATCAATTTCATGGGATCAAACCACCATGCCAGCACTGCTATTGTAATTGTCAATATTTAACAATTATCATTTGTTAATTGTTTGACATTTATAATCATTTAAACTATTCATCAAAGAATCAGCTGTGGAAAGAGGGGCGTTATATACTTACGAGAAAAAATCCGGGTACTGGCCAATAATGACCCCCCGGGGCCCGATTGGGTACCGAATGATACAAAGTTCAACCAAAAATACCCTTTACAGAGCACCGCTAAAAGGATAATATAATCCCCCACAATTTGGCCAGTTTTTGATTTTCGCCACAAGTCGCGGGGATAATTTTCGTGGTGGACAAAATGATCCCGGTTTTGTGTTCGCCACCTGACCTCGAGGGAAAAAAGCCCGGTTAGGCCCCGGATTGAGGAGCAAAACCGTAGGCCTGAGGGCTGCGCGGTTTTATCCCACAGGGAACGAGATAATTGACAAAATTATCGGGATTGTAAATTCATTACTATATACTCTTTTAAAAAATTAAAGAAAAATAGTTAAATAACTCCGGCTGCGATTGATCACTGCGATTCCATAGTTACCTAATCCTGAGGACACCTGATGAAAAGTACAGTACTCTCCGAAACAAAGACATACCGTGCCGGTATTATTTATGCCCTCTGTATGTCGGGCATCCTGGTTTTCTGTCTTGTTGCCGGATGCACGAACAGCGTTTCAACGTCCCCAGATACCGGAAACCTGACCGGCGTCCCTGCCAATGATGTCATCATCCCGGTCGATTCCCCATCATCGCTCATGTACACCAGCAACATGCAGAAAGGCGGTGTCCCGGGAAGCTCGCTTATTTACGAAGGGCTTGTGATTAAGGACCGGAACGGCATCTTCGATCCCGCGCTCGCACAGAGATGGAGTGTCTCACCGGATGCAAAGACCTGGACATTCGACCTTGTACAGAACGCTACATGGAGCGACGGCGTTCCTTTCACCTGCAACGAGGTCAAGTTCACCAACGATTACATGAAAGCCAACAACCTGACCATGGGTTACGTTCTCTCTGACGTACAGTCCGTGGAATGCCCTGACAATTACACGGCAGTCTTCAACCTCAAGACCCCGTACTCCGCATTCCTCGACCAGATCTCAAGAACCCCGGGGATCACCATCTCGCCTGCGCATATCTGGCAGAACATCTCCGATCCCCAGCATTACAAGGACAACCAGATGATCGGGACCGGGCCGTTTGTCTTTGCCCAGGCAGCTCCCGGGTATTACCAGTTTTCCACCAATGAAAATTACCACGGGCGGGTTCCCACTATCCCCGGTGTGGTTCTCAAGGTGATCACAAACGCCGACAGCCAGGTTCTCGCGCTCAAAAACGGCGAGATCGATGTGGTCTCCGGCCTCACTCCCGCCGTTGCCCAGAGCCTGTCCGGCAATGCTAACATCTCCATCTACTCGATCAACGACACCGGAGCCTGTGAAGTTGCATTCAACATGGCCCAGTACCCGGCAAACATCTCCGCGTTCCGGCACGCGATGAGCCACGCGATCGACCGGGATACCATCAGTTCCCTCTTTGGCACCGGCCGGCCCACGGAGACAACCTTCCTGATCCCGGATCTCGCCGGGGATTACGTTAACCCGGCCGATGTCGGGATGTACAACTATAACCTGACCGAGGCGCAGGAACTCCTCGCACAGGCCGGTTTTGTCAGGAACGCAAACGGGGTCCTCATTGGACCCGATGGTAACCCCGTCACCATCACCATCCCCCTGGGCACCAAAGGCGCCGATGTGAACGATAAGATCATTGCGGTCCTCAAGAACGACTGGGCACAACTCGGGATCAGCGTGAGCACCCTCAATTACCAGGACGCCACCCAGTACCGCAACGCGGTCAATGCCAACCCGGTCTTTATTGACTCCTTCCCGGTCCTCCTCCACGATGACCCGGATGCACTGGGCAATTTTGCGGTCACTCCCCTGCAGGAGACCAACTACTACAACTACAATGACCCTGAGTACAACCGCCTCGTTGCCCGGGTAAAGAATACCACGGACCCGGTTGAGGTAAAGGAGATGACATACCAGCTTCAGGATCTTCTGGCCCAGGATATCCCCACGGTACCCGTTGCTACCACGGATACCCTGGTGGCATACCGGTCGGACCGGTTTGTCGGCTGGGACATCGGGCCCGGATACCACAGCACCATGGACCCAAGAGTCCTCGAAAACCTCACACCGGTACAGCAGACATAACGGATCGCCATGGCGGGCAGGATCAAAAGGCATATCCTCTTTTTGGCTTGCCACGCATGTTTTTCACCGGGAATGTACGCACATCCCTGACCCTGCCAGACTCCTCTCGTTAAAAAAAAGGATTTATCACGATGACCGGCGACAGGCACAAAGAACGACAGGGTGACACCGGCACATGATCAGCGGAAACTATCTTCTCCGCCGCATCTGTTACAGCGGGGCATCGTTTTTTGTCTGCATGACCATCACTTTCTTCCTTCTTCACCTCATGCCCGGGGACTATATCACCAACTACCTTCTCTCCCTTTCTAACCAGATCCCTCAGGCAGCAGTCGACCAGTTCCGCCACCAGTTCGGCCTCGATCTCCCGCTCACCCAGCAGTACGCTCTCTATATTGTAAACATCCTCCACGGGCAATGGGGGTATTCCTATGCGTACGGCCAGCCGGTCTTTTCCATGATCACCGAGAAACTCGGCTGGTCACTGATCCTTCTTGTGCCGGCAACGATTCTCGGTATCCTTATCGGGACAATTATCGGGGCATGGTCGGGATGGAGATCCGGGGGAAAACAGGATCTTGCGATCTTCAATGTCATGATCGTGATCCGGGCAATTCCGGAGTTCTGGTGGGCGATCATGGCCGTGATGGTCTTTGCCTTTTATCTTCGGTGGTTCCCCCTGGGAGGGTACACCAGTATCAGCGTGCTCTCCACCGGCCTCTCCATCCCCGACCTGCTGTACCATGCGATCCTTCCCATCGCCCTGATGACCTTTTTTATAGCCACCGGGAACTACTACGTGATGCGCAACTCGATGATCGCGGTCATCGGGGAGGACTACATCACCACCGCCCGGGCAAAAGGACTCGATGAGCGGAATATCCTCTGGCGCCACGCGCTCAAAAACGCCCTGCTGCCCATGGTGACCATCACCACCTTCCAGTGCGCTGCGATCATCATGGGAAACGTCTTTGTCGAGACGGTCTTTTCCTGGCCGGGGATAGGTTTTCTGACCACCGAAGCGCTCACGAACCGCGATCTGCCGCTGCTCGAAGGCATTTTCCTCCTCGACTCCCTTATGACCATCGGCGCGATGCTCGTGGCTGATATCTTATCTTCCATGATCGATCCCCGGATCAGGATGGGGAACGATGAGTAGGAAGATCCTCCTCTGGGTTGGCATCGCGGTCCTGTGCATCTACATCGGGATTGCGCTGGCCGCTCCGCTGATCGCACCGCAGGGCCCTTCTGCGATTACAGGAAAACCGCTCCAGCCCCCGGACAACCAGCACCTGTTTGGGACAAATCAGGTTGGACAGGATATCCTTGCGCAACTGGTCTTTGGTGCCCGCGTTACCCTGCTCTATGGTTTCTGCTCGGCCCTCCTTGCCGTAACGATCAGTACGAGCATTGGGATCGTGCTCGGGTATTACGGCGGGATCGTGGACGAAATCGCCTGCCGGGTCATCGACGTTATCATGCCAATTCCCATGTTTGTCCTGCTCATTGTCCTGACTACGTTCTTTTCCCCGGGGATCGTCCAGGTCAGCCTGCTCATGGGCCTGATGGGCAGTATCTACGGTATCCGCATCATGCGGGCTCAGGTACTCTCGGTAGCCCGGACCAGTTTCGTGGAGGGGGCCCGGGCTATCGGTGCCTCGGATATCCGGATCATGTCCAGGCATATCCTTCCAAACGTCATGCCGCTGGTGATGGTCAAATTCGTGTCCTCGTCCCAGCAGCTCCTCCTCATGGGCGTTGGACTGAGTTTTATTGGTATGTGGGACACCACGACCGTGGACTGGGGGACAATGATCCAAAACGCGTACTCTCAGGGCGGCCTTGCGCTCGGCCTCTGGTGGTGGATCCTGCCACCCGGGATAGCGGTGATCGGGATATCCCTTGCCCTTGCGATGATCGGGTACAGTTTCGAGGAGAGGTTTAATCCCCGCGTGGAGGTGAACCGGATATGAACGTATCCGGCCAGAACGGATATTCTGAAGGGAAATATCCGGAGGCAGATGTGATGGAACTGATCCACATTACCGGATTAAAGGTCGTCTTCTCCACCCGATCCGAAGAGATCAGGGCCGTGGATATAGTTGATCTTTCCATCGATGAGGGGGACGCTCTCTGCCTGATCGGAGAATCCGGGTGCGGGAAAACGGTCATGGGCATGGCTGCGATCGGCATTCTTCCTAAAAATGCCGGGATCACCGGTTCCATCCGGTACGGAGGACAGGATCTGGTAGCTGCACCGGAACGCTCAATGAAGCAGATCCGGGGACGCGAGATCGCCATGATCTCCCAGAATTCCGCAAACGCCCTCAACCCGGTGATGAAAGTGGGCGACCAGATCGCCGAACCCCTTCTCATCCACCGGCTTTGTTCCCAAAAAGAGGCGCGGGAAAAAACCCTTCAGCTGCTGGAGTCACTCGGGTTTGAGAACCCCACTCAGGCTTTCGACCGCTACCCCCATGAGTTCTCAGGAGGGATGCGGGAGCGGATCCTGATCGCCATTGCACTTATCTGCAATCCCCGCGTCATTATCGCCGACGAGCCGACCGCGGGGCTGGATGCACAGGTCAAAACCCAGATCCTGGGGCTGATTAAAAACCAGGTTACAAACGGCCGGACCCTGTTTTTGATCACGCACGACATGGGAGCGGCAGCGTTTCTCAGTAACCGGCTTGCCGTGATGTACGCCGGTGAAATCCTTGAGATTGGGCCGACAAAAGAAGTGCTTGCCCTGCCCCTCCACCCTTACACCCAGGGCCTGCTTGCCTCTCTTCCTTCAGCCGGGCTCCACCCGATCCCGGGCGTAAGTCCATCCCCCGCTCACTTCCCCGCCGGCTGCCGGTTCTCGGATCGGTGCCCGGCAGTACAGGAACGGTGCCGGGCAGAGCATCCCGTGATGATCGCAGCCCGGGATTCCCGACAGGTCAGGTGTTTCCTGTATGATTGATCTTGAGGGGATCACCAAGATCTACCCGCGCGGATTTCTCCGCCGGCAAAAGAGCGTAGCGGTCAATAATGTCACCCTCTCGATTAAAAAAGGGGAGACGCTGGGCCTTGTCGGGGAGAGCGGAAGCGGGAAGTCATCACTTGGACGGATCGCACTCAGGCTGATCGAGCCAACGAGCGGCACGGTCCGATTTGAGGGTACCGATCTGACAAAGCTCTCCGGGAGAGAGATCCGGAAGTTCCGGCCGCGGATGCAGATCCTCTTCCAGGATCCCGACACCGCTCTCGATCCCCGCATGACGGTACGGCAGAGCGTGGCAGAGCCGCTTGCGATCTGGAACTGTATGGGAAAAGAGGAGATGGGGGACCGGATCGCCGGCCTGCTGGAACTGGTCGGGCTCACCCCTGATCTTATCGACCGGTACCCGTTTGAAATTTCAGGAGGTCAGAAGCAGCGGGTGGCACTGGCCCGGGTCCTGACCCTGAATCCCGAATTTCTCGTTGCCGATGAACCCACCGCAGCGCTCGACCTCTCGGTGCAGGCGCAGGTGCTCAGCCTGATCAAAAACATCCAGAGGAAAACAAATCTTACCCTCCTGTTCATCTCCCATGATCTCCAGGTAATCGGGCAGATGAGCAACAGGGTTGCGGTAATGCACCAGGGCTCGATCGTTGAGCACGGGACCGTTGAGGATATCCTGAATAATCCGCAGGATGCCTATACCCGGCAACTGGTTGCGGCAGCACGGGAGAGCGAGGCATGGCTGGGAAAAACAAGGGAGACCCAGGGGATTTACCAATGCAAAAAAGATTGACTGGATCTTTCGAGGAATTGATCACGCCCGGTCCTACCCCCATTCAGATAAGACACCATGGTCGAAGGGAGGAATAGTGAATACAACAACGAGGAGAGATTTAATTAGAGTGGTTTACTTTATCAAAAATTAAGGTAAATATAACCCACACGGAAAGTTGGACAATGTCCCGGATGAGATGGGGAGATCCTGTATGACCGACAATGATAATCGCACCTTCGAGGTGCCCCGTAGTAAAAATGCACGGGTTTCACAACAGAAACTGTACCACGGCACAAATGCTGTTTCACCGGTTGTCGGGGTCATGCTCATGCTTGTTGTCACAATCATCATCGCGGCGGTTGTATCGGGATTCTCCGGGGGATTTATGGAAACTCCAAGGCCGACGCCCACGGCCATGTTTGATGTGCACATATACGCTCATGAGGGACTGACGGTAAATTCATTGCCTGAAGTATATAGCCCGGATATCACCATCACCGAGATCAGCGGGGATGCCCTGCCGACAAAGGATCTCAAAATCACGACCACATTTACCAACAATACAGGAGCAATTTTTGCAGGAAACCTGAGCGGTGAAGTCGCAATTCGCTGTGCGGGCCAGTACAGCGGTGTGCTGGTTTTACCAGGAAGTAACCCGATAAGCTCGGTTATCAGCAGTTCAACCGGGGGAAATCCCCTCTGGTTCGGGGATCCATCCGCAGTTCTTACTCCCGGGCAGAGCCTGACAACCGCTGTGCAGGTGTGTGGCAGCGGGAATTCCCCCGTCGATAATCCGGGCTTGGACTACCTTTTCGGAGTCAACAACATTGCGGACCTGGAGAATTCCGGTTTTGGCCAAGGCTCTGTTGTGGAAATCAGGATCTTCTATACCCCGGGAGGGGTTATTCTCTTTGACAAGCTCATCAACGTAGAATGATCGCGGATCCTTATGAGGGGGGCATCTTTTCCCGGGATTATCCCTTCTTAAAACGCATTTTTGGGAGAATCCTTAAGAATGCGACCCGTACTTTTTTCCGGAAACAGGGCTCCCGACCATGTGAACAGAGAAAGTCGCGGCAATCTCTTTTGCGATCGGTCAGTCCGACCAATTTTTTTTCAGGGCACACAGTGGGGGCAGGGGGCAATTAATTTTTTTTCGGTGGGGGTGGCAGATCGTGATGATGGGGCGGGGCGATCGTTTTCCGGCATTGCTCACACATGCCCCAGACGGTTCTAGAGCTATGTGGCAAGGGCCTGGGGATCTGGAGGGTATGAAGGGGCTGCTGCCCCCATTCTCCCGCAGGCGATGCCTCCTGCCTCAAGGAATCCGTCCTTGGCGGGGCACGGCGATGAGGATAAAAACCGGAAAAACCGCACTCGCCTAGCGAGACCCCGGCAAGAAAGCCGAGGGAATCGCGGCGGAGCAGGGAGATGTTGAGATCCTGAAAAAATGACTCCCATGGAACACTGGGTAGTTTGCGACAAAAAAGTAAGTCAGTGAGCCCCTACGGTCACCTGCATAATAGTGAGGTTAACGTTTGGGGGGGTGGAAGTCTGATTGGTCAGAGTATAATAGGGAGTGGAATAGGGAGGATCAGGCTGAGAAATATATCCAACATTATAAGGACAGCTGCTCATTACATCAGTGAGGCTTGCATTCAAGGCTATTACTGATATATTGCCGAATGGTGACCCATCCGAGCTGATTGCAATGCCTGTAATTGGTTGCAAAATCACCGGTGTTGCAGTTGATGTCAGAGTCAGGAACCCGTACCCGTTGCTGCTGATAGAGTTCCTGGAGGAAGCGCTGATATTAACTACAATAAGAGAGATAGCCGAGCAGTTCCCTGCCCCCGCGGTCAGGTTTGGCGTATACCCGGCACCCCCTAATGAAGATGCAAATTCATTCAGCGGCGAACCCGTGGCATTGACACCATTGAATATATCGGTCATATTGTAATAGTCAAGAGGCGTCGAGAGCGTCCCTCTGTTTTTGGTCACATTAGTGTAGCCGTACTGCCACATGTATCCCTGATTCTGCCAGAAATTGCTGACCGGTTCGTAGGAGAAATTGATCATGGTTCCATTCACGACAGGGAGAAGATCGCCATTTTCATCGGCAAATGTGAGGGTATACACCGGGTTGTCCTCATCCTGTACCTGCAACGCTCCACTCGATTTGAGTTCGTTGACCAAGGTATCCCCCCCGCCAAGCGGAACCGGCTCGCTGAAACTAAGGTGATCTTGATGAGATGAGGCTGCAAAATAGAGATCTGATGAGAACCGCACAAAAGAGGTCTCGACATTATGGAGGTGGTCGATCTCTGCGGACTGTTTCATTGACGGAACATAGATTGCATTCCAGAGAGAATAGAACGTGACAATCGCTGCAAGGATCAGCATCACGGCAATGATCGGAGCAACTGCATCATCTTTCATGGCTGCCCACCACTGACGACACCTGAAAAGAGCACGGCCCGGTCCGTGGCAAGCGTAACTGTTGCATTATTGTCCAGAGTCCAATCGGAAATAACGGTGATATTACTACCGAGATCAAATGACTGGGTATCGTTCGATTCTGCGGGATCCGGGACAAATATGAAACCGGTAGTGTTTGCAGAAGTAAACTGCCCATAAAAATCTGCTGACGGGTCCGAAATAATGACCTTGAGCGCATTTACTTTCACCCAATCGCCGCCTTTGTGCCAGAAAGTGATGTTTCCGGGCCCGTAAGTACCGTCACTCATCATGATCGTAACCGACGGACTTCTTTCAGAAGGCAGGTAATTGGGAAGCTGGGAGGTAAAAACCGCAGCGAGGATCAACACGAGAGCGATCATAAGCATCTCACCAACCACTTCCGAAACTGCCTGAATTCTGCTACTGTTTTTCTGCCGTGTCATCTCCCACCTCACACGATAAATACGAACATGGCCACTGCTGCCGCGAGTAGGACAAT
Source organism: Methanoregula boonei 6A8 (assembly GCF_000017625.1). Classification (NCBI taxonomy): domain Archaea; kingdom Methanobacteriati; phylum Methanobacteriota; class Methanomicrobia; order Methanomicrobiales; family Methanoregulaceae; genus Methanoregula; species Methanoregula boonei. Next base: position 2,452,958 of record NC_009712.1, read on the forward strand.
ACTGTGCTTGAACCCTGCTAGGATGCTGTTTGAGCTGAACTGGCCGGCCATGATGCCGGAGAAGAGGCCGAGGGCGATCGCGATATCAAACATCTCCGTCACGTTCTGGGCAATATTAAAATTGAGATTGAACGAGGAAAAACTGGACATAAAGGGCCCGTTGAGTTGGTACGCCGTGTAGAGGTAGATCCCAAACGAGAGGTAGATGATCATCACGTAGACGATGGCAGTGTTGGCCCGCTCGCTCCTGAGTTTGAGGTAGTGCTCAAAATCCGTAATGGCGATAACGAAAATGTCCCTGAGGTTCGAGGTGACCTCGCTTGCCTTCACGAGCAGCGATATGGCACGTTTGACCGAGATAACACCAATCCGCTCTTCCATCCGGACAAGTGCTGAGTTGACATACGCCCCCGTACTGACATCCCGGGAAACGATCGCGAGCTCCGAGCTCAGCAGGCCCAGCTTCGCATTTGAGATCCGGTGGATCGCATCCGGCAGCGTCAGGCCGATATCGATCATATCGGAAAGTTCCCGCAGGAACTCAGGAATGTTATTCTCGACATTGATCACGTACCAACGCCGTCCTTCGTACGCAAGGGAAACCGGGGCCATAAAGCCAATTGCAATCAGGCAGACGCCGCCTTCATACGCGTTCTTCGGAAAGAGGGCATTCATGCCACCGGATGCAAGTGTGAGGGCGAATATCCCGGCACATGTGACTCCCGCGATCAGGCTGTAATTGTAGTTGGAGATGTAGGTCCGGAACGGATGCCGGAGCAGGTTATAGATCCGGCGCTCCTGCCGTTTGGCTTCGAGGGACCGGAGAAACGCTTGGTCTTCCTGAAAAGGATACTCATCGGCCGAAATCCCGAAACTCAATCCGGTATCGGCCATCTCCCTTCTGGTAACTTCCAGGTTCTCTGGGGGCAGCATGAGCGAAAGCATCCAGATCATAATAATAGCCCCTACCGGGATGACGAGATACATGAAGGGAACAAGCCAGGTCATTGTCGCAGCGCTGGTCATTCCCTGCGCCACGATCATAATAATGAGCGCGATAGGGCCCGCCACGAAGGCCGAGACATAGACCTCCGCCATGATCTCGATGGTCTTAAGCAGCAGGTCAAGTTCCCTCTTGGCCTGTTCGTGAAAGAATTCGGTCTTTGCAGAGAGGTACGCGGTAATATCACCGCCGCTTTCATAAACCACCCCGAGATCGTTGACGAAATCCCGGAACAGAGGTGAGGGAGTGGTCTTCTGGAGATTGTGTAGCGCGGTGATCAGGTCGTCGCCGAAGAGTTCTACGTCCCGAACCACCTGCCCGAATTCAAGCGAGACCTCATTAAACATCGCTTTCTCTTCGTAGATCCTCTTTACGACCTCGAATGGCGACATCGTGGTAGAGAGGGCCTGCATATACGAGACTGCATACGGCAGGTCAAGATCGATTTTCGATTTCCTACCGCGTGCGATCATCACGGGATAATAGACCTGAAAGAGGTACATTCCCGGTACACAAAGGGCAAACAGAAAGATCCAGAAAATGAGCGGGGGAATCAGCGCAAAGAGGCCAAAATCATAGCCGGTGAACTGGACAAATCCGAAAAATGCAAAAAAGATCAGGGTGGTGGCAGCGGAGTTGATCCGGGTCGTTCGAAGGTACTGTTCAGCAGTGTAAGATAGATGGGCAGACCGGAGGTCGCGGTTCAGGTTTGTCCCAAGGATGACAAGTTCCGCGTTCTGGAGCGACACCCCGGCCCGTTTCAGAAATGCAGGGACGGCCATCTCATTCCCCAAGGTCTGCGATAGCGTTTGCGAGATCAATGATGTCCGGAGTGGGTACGTCAACGGCGATCTTAAGGAACTCTTCGCGCCTCCTGAGTTCGTCTGCCACCTGTTCCGTTGACCAGTTTCCCATTGCGGCGATCTCATCAAGAACTTTCGACTTCATTCCTGTTTTACGGAACTGCTGGCTAGCCGTATCCCACTCGAATAGTTTGACCGGGATGATATTTCCCTGATCGTCAACAGAGATCTCATGAATTGCTGAACAGCGCCGTACCCGCATGCTGCCAAAAGTGAATACTGCCTGGTTGACCACGATGTCGAGCGCGGTGAACATCACCGGCGGAACATTGATCGGTTCGTGGGTGAGCCGGTTGATAGCCTCCTGGACACTGCCGGCATGGATGGTGGAGAGCGTCGCGTGGCCGGTGTTCATTGCCTGGAAGAGCGTCTGGGCCTCCTTGCCCCGCACCTCCCCGACAATAATGTACTCGGGCCGCTGGCGCATGGAGGACTTCAGCAGCGAGAAGAGATCCACGTCCCCATGCGCTCCTGGCATGGTCAGCTCCCGTGTCTGGGTAGCCAGCCAGTTCTTGTGAGGGAGCTGGATCTCCCGGGTATCCTCAAGAGAGACTATCTTTGAATTGAGGGGAATGAACAGAGAGAGGGCATTCATGGTCGAGGTCTTGCCGCTTGCTGTCCCACCTGCGATAATCAGGCTTCTCCGGTGCTCGATCACCAACCAGAGAAAGGCAAGGATCTCGCTGTTATACGTCCCGAATTTTATCAGGTCCAGCGGAGTCATCGGATCGCTGCGGAATTTCCTTATAGTAAAGGAGCTGCCGTTGGTTGAGATGACATTGCTGTAGGTGACTTGGACCCGCGAACCGTCAGGAAGGGCAGCATCTACCATCGGGTTGGTAAGCGAGATCTGCTTGTTGGCTTTCTGGGCGAGTTTGAGGACGAACTGGTTGAGTTCACCTTTCCGGAAGGTAACGCTCGTTCTCAGGCTTCCATGGACACGGTGGAAGACAAAAACCGGCAGATTTTCCCCATTGCAGCTGATGTCTTCAAGCGCCGGGTCATGCATGAGCGGTTCGAGGATCCCAAAACCCGAAAGATCGCGGTGAAGATAATACTCGAGAATGGGGAGGCGCTCATGGCTGATCGAGGGATCGTTCTCATGAAGGATCTTCCAGACGTTTTCCCGGCTGAGCAGGTCCTGAGGGGATTTTTCCGGGTTGTCAAAGACAATGACATCGCGCAAATAGTTGTAGGTCTCCTGGAGGACAATTTTCTCCCGGGGGGAAAGTGCCGGCTCGACCACCGTGTACACAAAACCGAGGTTTCCCTGCCGGGCAAGTTTGACATACGCAAAGGGGGACTCGACCCAGTACACATCAAGGATCGCGGTACTTTGTTTTTCCGGGAGATCTCCTCCCGGTTCCAAGGGGGTGAGGGCAAAGGTCCGAGCAGACTGACCGGTTGGGTTCTGGATAGGAATCCCGTACTGCCGGCTCTCTGGCAGCAACGCCATCATCTTTTCCGGGATAAACCTGAATCCGGCTGCAAGCCCGACAGTCACAAGCATGACCAGCGAAATGAGACCAGAGGCCACAAGGAGTGCCAGCGGCAGATCCACAAAGAGTGCAGTATACCCCGTCGCGACTGCTACGATAAAAATGGCAAGGATCCCCGCATCGCCGCGGTCGGTCCGGTTCCCCAAGAGCCGGACCAACCGAAGACACGGCGCCGGAAGACCGGAGATTTTTCCTCCTTTTGCCATTTTCGAACCTGCAGGCTCTGTAATTTCCTGTATCGGCCGATCATGAGGTGGGAAGAAACGCGCCCGTACACCGGCTACAAAAAGGATCAGTGCGGCCAGTGAGACAACAGACAGGATGCCCATCAGGAGAATGGGCAGATCTACAAAAAGGACACCGACACCGGTCGCCGCCGATGCAAGCCCTGTCGAAACAAGGAGCAGGCTGCCCCGGGCTGAATGCTGGGAAAACGCGGCAATGGTTTTCCGGTAAGATGTTCCGAGGTTTTCCGATAAAGACTGGAATTCAGGACTCATACCGGAACCTCAAGGGGATGGCGTTGCCATTACCGACGATGAATTGGTGATCGATGGACCGGTGATTATAGAGACCGTAGCACTGCAATACATCCCGTTCATAATGATCTGGAATTGTCCTACCCTGTATACTGGGATGTATCGTGGTCCGGGTTGCTGACAGACATTATCGTTGGGAGCCCAACTGTAGGTGTTACTGACCGAACTCTGGCCACTGCCACAGCCATTATTATTGACATTCCCCCCGGTGTTCGAACTGTATAGCCCGCCGTACCCGTCTTCCGCAACAACCTTGCCGGTTGTGTTGTCAACCACGGTGATCGTCATGTACGGGCGGTTTACTGGAACAGTCACTGAACCCCGACAGGAATCCGGATCCTTGAGGCAATCATTTTCCGGGGAGACTGTGAAGACAATATACAACGGTCCTTGCGGAACATTTACCAGAAGTCCGACAGGGTAGCCATTCATGGTGTACGTCTTGGTAAATTCAGGTGGTTGGTTAAGGAAGGATAGATAGTCGAGCGCAGTCCCGTTGATAGGGGTTGCATTAGGGAACACATACTCACTCGGTGTTTGTGCGGGAGAAAACTCTGTTACTGAGTTTGTTGCCTGAGGAGAGGGGACGCTCCCCGAAACGGATGTTGACAAACCCGGAGATACGACACCAGAAGAACCAGAGGGGGATTCTGTGATTCTCCCGGCAGATTCTCCCGCAAGAGCGTTCTGCGCGAGTTTGATACAACCGGCGGAGCTGACCAGAAGTACCAGTATGAGCAACAACGCCAGGCAAGTAAGATTATATTTCACTATTACAACTCTACTTGTGTTTTATTAACTATTTTTCCTCTTGCAATGGTATCCTAAGGTAACATATCGTCATTCGCCGACAGAAAGACTACACCCCTTTTCGTATCCTTCTGAGCCAATCCTTTTAATGATACGTCAGCGATGGATCGGATCATTGTTTATATTATTACGTTAACTTTTTATGATTATTAAATATAACTTTTTGAGTTTTGCAAAATGAGCCGTCTTATCTTAGAACAATATACCCAACACGCGGTTCCCCGGATTAATCCTCATACAGAAATGAGATCGCACTAGAATCCCAGAAAAAATCGCGGTGATCGGAGAGGCCTATTTAGATCGTCACACCGAAAATATTGAGCAGCACGAGCACGAGCACACCCGGCAGGCCTCCGACACCGCAGACAAGAAGCGTCGGGAGGTCATACCCGAGATCGGGCCGGCCCACCCACTGCATGACGTGGAGGAAATTCAGGAAAAACAAAAGGATGAGGCCGAGAACTGCATTGATCACCAGCACGGCCATTTTTTTAATCAGGTAATACGCGATGGCAAGTATGGCGACAATCAGGACAACGGCAAGGAGAATATCGCTCATAGTTATTTACCAATGACCCGTGCCTTATTAATTCTTACCGGCGGCAGGATATAGGATCCTACGGCCCGGCTCTCTTTTCCCAGAGCGGCAACATTATGGAGAAGATCGAAGAAGTTACCGGTGAGCATCGCCCCCCGGACCGGTTCTGTGAGTTCGCCGTCCCTGACCTGGAACGGGTTGGACATCTCAACCGAGAAATCTCCGCTCAGCGGATTTGCCGTGTGTGCACCCACAACGCTGTGGACATAGATTGCAGGTTCGTCAAATACCGCATCACGCTTCCCGTCCACGATCAAATTGTGGTGGCCGATTGCAGGAAGACCGGCAAACCCACCCCGAACGGCACTCCCGGTGGACTGCACGCCGGCCCGGTACGCAGTCTTGAGATCATACGCAAAGCCGGAAAGCACTCCGTCTTTTATAAAATCGATCCTCTGCGTAGGTGTACCTTCGGCATCAAACCACGTGCTCCCGGCAGCATTGCTCCGGTGCGGATCATCAAAGAGAGAGAGGCCCGGCGAGGCAACCGCTTCTCCGATCTTCCCGGCAAGCTTCGATCTGCCCTGCAGCACATTGCGCCCGGAAAGCGCCGGGATAAAGATTCCTGAGAGCAGATCAGCAAACGCCATAGGAGAGAGGACGATATCATACTCTCCCGAGGGGATATCCTTACCGCCCGCGGAGCGGAATGCAAGGAACGCTGCCTGCTCCCCAACATGCACGGGGTCTGCCATCGCTTTCGAACATACATGGTCGAATTCATATCCCGTGGACTGGCCGCTGATCATCTCAAGCGAAAGCGAAAGATCCGACTGTCGGGCTGTGTAGTGGACACCATGGCTGTTGGCGAGCGTAATCTGGCCGGTCCCCACACTTGCTCCCCCCGAAGTGACCGTGGCATCCGGGTATTTTGTCGCCCCTTCCAGCATTCCGTTGAGCATTTCCTGGGCTGTTGCCGGATCGACAACAAGACCGGGATCCCAGGCAAAATCCGTTTTGGGAAGTGCAGCCGGGTCAGGCAGCCCGTTCCACACCTGCGGCGTGGCGAGCCGGCCCCCGGCTATAGCCGCATCAAGGCATGCCTCCCACTGCAACGGGTCATTGGTGCTTGAAGAGCCAATCCGTCCCTTATGGATGGTGCGGATGCACAGGCCGGACTCGACAGAAGAGGAGCAGAGGCTCACGCGGCGCTGCTTGAGATCGGCAGATACGGATGTACCGGAGAACAGGTATACCTCGAGCTCGTCAACTTTCTTTTCGCCCTGCCGGAATAACTCCTCAATCCACGCCACTGCCACCCACCACCGCATCACGCAGGAGCACCAGCGGGGCCCCGTCGCTCACCGGCACACTCTGCCCGCCCTTCCCGCAATACCCCGGGTGCATGATCCTCTTTTTGCCGCACAAGGTAATCCCGTGGAGCGTTGTCAGGATCTCTCCTGAAAGGGAAACATCCCGGACCATCTTTGTGCGTTCCCCGTTCTCGATAAGGTAACCGTACTCCGCGTTGAACTGGAAGACACCCCGGCCCGGGTCAACCTGGCCGCCCCGCGAGCCAACCAGGTAGATCCCGTCTTTGCATTCTGAAAAAATTTCATCATCCGTTGCGTCGCCGGTCTCGATGAATGTGTTGCTCATCCGGACGAGCGGGGGTTCCCCGGGCATGGCACGGGCATGGCCGGCGATACCGTTTCCTACCGCGGCAAGCGTCTGCCGGTTGTGGAGAAATGCATTCACTTTCCCGGCCCGGATGATCTCGGTCCTGCCCGAAGCGATCCCTTCCGCATCAATGGGCTCAAAGCCGAACTCGTGCAGGGAGGGATCATCTACGATCGTGAGCCGGTCGTCACCGATCTTCTCTCCGGTCCGTCCTTTGAGAACGGAATTGCCCTCTTCAATAAGATCGCCTTCACTTGCGTGACCCACGGCTTCGTGAGCAAAAACCCCGGCCAGTTCCGGATCCAGGATGGCATGCATCTTCCCGCCTTTTGCTGCACCGGCGTCCAGCAGGGCAATCGCGGTTGTAGCGGCTTTCCTGCCCATGTCCTCCCGGTGCCTCAGGTTGAAGCCATGGATGGTGTGATCCGGTTCGTACCCCATCTGGACCGTCCCGTTGCGGGATGCTACGGCCATTACGGAAAACCCCGACCGGCAGATCTCGTACCGGAACTCATTTTCCGAGCTGTCCAGGAACCAGACGTTCTCAATTCTTTCGAGGTAATTTGCACGCCGGCTGGTCACAAGCGGCTGGTCTGCGGCTTTTTCTATGGCGAGGAGGAGAGAGGCTTTCTCTTCGATTCCCACGTCACGGCAATCTTCTTTTACCGGCGGGACGGGGCGCAGGGTCCGGGGACCATCACCCAGGTTGACGGTATCATCGGCAAGGTGCGCAAGCTTCCGGGCGGAGGCCAGCAGTTCGTTGAATTTTTTGCCGGGCTCATGGGAATAATTGTCAAATTCAAGAATTCCCCATCCCTTGGGACCAAGGACCCGGATCACAGCCTTGTTGAAAAAAACGGTACCGGCTGACTCGATCACACCTTTGTCCACGTCAATGTGGGTCGACTGGCCGCGGACCTGGCGCAGGTCATAGTACCGGATGCCGGAGGGTTCGGTCATGCCGTGGTTGTATTGATCACCGGGGCCTCGGCAAAGGCCGAGGTGGAACGGACTGCCATCTTCTTGAGTTTGGAGAGGAAGCCGTCCATGTTCTCGGGGACAAGCGCATGCTTGAGCACTTCATCGATAGTGTCAACCGGGATGATCGTTATCTTCGATTTGTACTGTTCTTCGATCAGGACATCGTTGATGTTCATCCTCGGGATGAGCACGGTCTTGATCCCGGCTTTTGCCGCAGCCTCGATCTTGTAGGTAACGCCACCAACCGGGAGCACATCGCCCCGGACAGAGAGCGACCCGGTCATGGCAAGGTCCTGCCGGACGGGTATTCCCTCGATCGCGCTGATTACAGCGGTTGCCACACTGATGGATGCAGAATCTCCCTCTATACCCATGTACGTGCCGATGAACTGGATGTGGATATCGATATTTTTCACATCCTTGCCGGTGAACTTTTTGAGAATGGCGCTGACATTCTTGATGGACTCCTGCGCAATCTCCTTTAAGAGACCGGTGGCAATCACTTCACCGCCTTCCTTCCCGATCGCAGGGGTTACTTCAGCCATAATGGGCAGGACCGAGCCGGCGTCGCTGCCGGTGACGGCAAGGCCGTTCACCCGCCCGACCCGGGTCCCTTCAACCACGGTCATCTCGTATTCACGGAGGTGACGGGTAACCTCATCGGAAACCTGGTCCTCGATCGACCGGGCCGTCTTCTTTGCTGTGATGACATGGGCCGCGGTGGTCAGCGTTGCCCCTTCCTGCCGGGCAATGTCACCGGCAACCCGGATCAGGCCGCCCATATCACGGAGCTTCAGGGTCAGGTGACCCTTGCGGTTGGAGCGTCTGCGGGCCTCGCGGATAATTTCGTCAATGGCACTCTTATCGAAGTGCGGGATCTTCCCATCGTTCTTGACTTCCTGAGCGATGAACCGGATGTATTTCTGCTGGTTTTCCGGTGTGTCTTCCATGCTTTCGGCCATGTAGACTTCGTACCCATAGCCGCGGATACGGGACCGCAGCGCCGGGTGCATACCCTGGATTGCATCAAGGTTGCCGGCTGCGACCATCACAAACCGGCAGGGGACGGGCTCGGTCCTGACCATGGCACCACTCGAGCGCTCGCTCTGGCCGGTAATAGGAAATTCCCCTTCCTGGAGTGCGGTCAGGAGATTCTGCTGGGAGTGGGGATCAAGCGTGTTGATCTCATCGATGAAGAGTACCCCGCAGTTAGAACGGTGGATCGCCCCTGCCTCCACGCGGTCGTGGGCAGGAGTCTCAAGGCCGCCGCTCTGGAACGGGTCATGCCGTACATCGCCCAGCAATGCCCCGGCATGCGAGCCGGTCCCGTCAATGAACGGTGCGTTGCTCTTCACATCGTTTGCAACAAGCAGCTTGGGCACCATCGCTTCCTCGCGGGGCATCGTATACCGGAGCGCCATAAAGACAAACGCGGCCGCGATGATCCCCATGAGCCACTGCATGGTGATAAACGCATATCCAATGATGCCGATGATGAGGATCAGGAGAAGGGTGTTCCTGAACTGGACCTTTTTCTTGGCCTCGATCTTGTGGGCAGCAACGATCTGCTTGCCACGGCCTGCCGCTACGGTCCGTATGATAGGGTTGTTGGGATCATCGGAGTTCGGGTACACCATGATGTCCTGAAGCTCCTCTTTTGGCAGGAGCTCGGCCATTGCCTTGGCAAGCATCGACTTGCCGGTCCCCGGGCTCCCGATCATCATAACGTGACGGCGCTGGGTTGCCGCTTTCCGGATAACCTCGACCGCACGCTCCTGGCCGATCACCTGGTCAATGAGCTTGGGCGGAACCTCGATCTGGGAGGATGCTCCCTCCACCTGATGTGCAGCCTGGGCCGGTGCCGTAGGCCCGGTTCCTGCCGGTCCTGCAACAGCGGATTCCTGCTGGGGGGACCCTGGAGCATTGATCTCCTGAACCGGTTCTTCTGGTTTTGCATTTTCCATTGGAAATTAAACCCCTTTTTACCCTTCAGTGTGCATATATCTTGACGCATGATAGTTTAAGTACTTTCAGCAGTTTGCAACATATGCTGTTACTCACATTAGAGAATCAATGAAAGCAGGGCAAAAATAATACGAACAGCAGGGTGTAATAGTAAGGCAGGAAGCTCGTTCCTCTCACCCCCGGGGACAGGTCTGTTACCATGAAAGTGATCAGCACGGAAAAATCTCAGGTCCTTGCCGCCCGGATCGCGGAAGCCCTGGGCGCAGCGACTGCCGATGTGAAATTCGCCCGGTTCCCGGATGGCGAGCTGTACCTTGCAGCGGGCGCACTTGACGATGAGACCGTCATTGTCGGCAGTGTGACCGACAATGATGCCCTTGTCCAGCTGCTCCTGTTGATCGACGCCTGTGAGGGTTCAGACATCCATCTCGTCCTTCCGTACATGGCCTACGCCCGCCAGGACAAGAAGTTCAAGGATGGCGAACCGATCAGCGCCCGTGCAATTGCCCGCGTTTTTGGGCGGAATGTAGCCGACTGCATCACGGTCAACATCCACGAGCCGGACGTGCTGAAATACTTTGGCGTGCCCACGCAGAACCTCTCACTTGCCCGGGATGTCGGGGCATACATCAGTTCCCTCGGCCTTGATAACCCGCTTATCCTTGCCCCTGACGATGGGGCACTCTCCTTTGCAAAGGGCGTTGCAGCTGCGGGAGGCTGGGACTGCGACAGCTTGGAGAAGACCCGGCTTTCCGGCTCAGAGGTAAGGATTGCACCCAAGAATCTCTCTTCCGCATCCCGTTCCGTGGTTATTGTCGATGATATTATTTCCACCGGCGGTACCATTGTCACTGCTGCCGGCATGCTGTACCAGCAGGGGGCAACTGAGGTCTACGCTGCCTGTGTTCACGGGGTCCTGATCGGCGGAGCATATGTGCGCCTCAAGGCGAGCGGAATAAAAGAGATCTCCTGCAGCGACACAATCGAGCGGGCCTGCAGCTGGTTCTCGGCTGCTGATTGTATTGCGTCTGCCATCAGGAAGTAAATGACAGGGCAGGACATCATAGGGCAAAAGGGCACAAAATGCATCCTTGATTCCTCGGTCTTTTTTGCGGATTACCCGGTGCAGGGCGAGTGCTACACTACACCTTTGGTGGTGGATGAGCTTCTGGACCTCAAAAGCAAATGCCGGTACGACCTGCTTGTTGCAGCCGGGCTCCGGGTACAGGCCCCGGAGGCCGGCGATCTTCTCCGGGTAAGGGAGACCGCACGAAAAACCGGTGATCTTCCGGTGATATCGGCGACAGACTGCGACGTGCTTGCGCTTGCACTTGGCCTTTCTGCCACGATCCTCACTGACGATTTTGCGATCCAGAACGTGGCGGCAACCCTCAAAATTACGGTGCAGCCGCTCCGGCAGCGGGCGGCAAAACCGATCGCATGGAAGTACCGGTGCAGCGGCTGCGGCCGTTACTACAAGACCGACGGCGAGTGCCCGGTCTGCGGCGCAACAATCAAACGAAAACTTAAATAGATTACCACAAATCTTTTTTCATGTCTTCCCTTGACGATCTGATTGCCCGGGCAAAACTCCTTTTATCCGAGGGTCACAGCCCCGGCCAGATTGCAGACGAGCTCTCACTCTCCATGGAAACGGTGACCTGGCTGTTGACCCAGGCAAATGGCGGATCGGCAGCACCAAAAGACGTTCATATTGACTGGACCGCAGTGAGCAGCCAGGCACCCCTGCTCGATGGGATTGCCCTCATGCTGCTGAACCGGTATTACGGTGCACAGAAAGACCCGGCCGCAGCATCTGCAGACGTGATCGTGGGCATTGCCCTCTCGGGGATTCCTCTTGCAACGGTAATCTCGGTCCAGGAGGCTGCACAGCTTGCCATCTATCATCCTGCCAAGCAGAACGCAAGCGAGCACCCGGTTGGCTCGATCAGCGGGAACTTTGCACCTGTGGCAAAGGAACGCTGCATCATTGTCGATGATGTGATCACATCGGGAAACACGATGAGGGAAGTTGTCAAATATCTCAAGAAGCACGGGGCAGTCCCGGTCGCTATCTGGGTTATCTTCGATAAGCGCGGCATCAGGGATATTGACGGGGTTCCGGTCTACTCGCTCTTCAAGATATCAAGGATCGACTAACCACATTTTTCTGATCAAAGAGTTACAGGAATCCCATTGCGCGATCAGCAGTCTGTTTTTATCGATGCCCGCGATCCTGATCGGCTCGCCGCAGACGCAACAGAACCCTTTACAGAATGATATATATAGAAGTTCAATTCCACCTTTTACAGCATTAGAGGATCACCTATGTTATCTGGTCAACCAATCATCATTCTCAAAGACAATGTAGACCGTAATACCGGCAAGGAGGCACAGCGCTCGAATATCATGGCCGCAAAAGCGATTGCCGGAGCGGTCCGGACCACCCTTGGCCCCCGCGGCATGGACAAGATGCTCGTCGGATCAACCGGCGACATTGTTATCACCAACGACGGTGCAACCATCCTCCAGGAGATCTCGGTCCAGCACCCCGGTGCAAAGATGGTCATCGAAGTGGCAAAGACCCAGGACGACGAAGTCGGCGACGGGACCACCACCGCGGTGGTCATTGCCGGCTCGCTCATGGAACAGGCAGAGTACCTCCTGGAGCAGGGTATTCACCCGACCGTGATCGCACAGGGCTACCGCCTGGGCATGGAAAAGGCACTCGAGATCACCGTGTCACTCTCGCACAAGGTCGATCCCAAGGACCGGAAAACCCTTGTAAAGATCGCTGACACTGCGATCACCGGAAAGTCCATCGAATCGGTCAAGGGAAAACTCGACGGCATCATCGTTGACGCCGTGATGGCCATTGCAGAGAAGACAAACGGCAAGTACCTCGCTGATGAAGACGATGTAATGATCAAGAAGCAGAAGGGCCGGGCCATGGACGATGCCGAGCTTGTCCGTGGAGTGATCCTTGACAAGAAACGCGTAAGCGAAGACATGCCAAAGAAGGTCTCCGGGGCAAAGGTCGCACTTATCGCAACTCCTTTGGAAATCACAAAAACCCAGGTGAAGGCAAAGATCAAGATCTCAAGTGCCGACCAGATTGCGGCCTTCTCCGAGCAGGAACGGGCAACCTTAAAGAAACTCGCTGACGCGATTGTGGATTCCGGCGCAAACGTGGTCTTCTGCCAGAAGGGTATCGCAGACCCGGTCCAGTTCTTCCTTGCAAAGAACGGCATCTATGCAGTTGAGGACGTCCCCGAAAAAGACCTCAAGTACGCTGCCCGGGCACTCGGTGCAAATATCGTGAACAAGCCCGACGACCTGACCGCAAAGGATCTCGGCCATGCAGAGGTTGTCGAAGAGGACAACGATATCGATGTCACCAGGATCTCAGGCTGCAAGAACCCCAAGACGATCACCATCCTGCTGAGGGGTACAAGCGACTACCTGCTCGACGAGCTCGAGCGTGCAGTGGTTGACGGAACCCGCGTTGTTATGGACGCGATCGAGGACGGAACCTTTGTCGTTGGTGGCGGTGCAGTCGAGACCGAACTTCTCATGAAAATCCGGGAGTACGCCGAAACCGTCGGGGGCCGGGTCCAGCTGGCAATCGAAGGGTATGCAAAGGCATTCGAGACAATCCCCCGCACCCTTGCAGAGAACTCAGGCTACAACCCCATTGACAAGCTCGTTGCACTCAAGAACGCCCATGCAAAGGGCAAGAAGAGTGCAGGACTCAATGTCTATACCGGGGAAATCGTGGATATGGCAGCGGAAGGCGTCATCGAACCGCTCCGGTCAAAGCGCCAGTCTATTGAGAGTGCATCCGAAACGGCCATCATGCTGATCCGCGTGGACGACATGATGATCACCCAGAACAAGCCGGCTATGCCCCCCATGGCATAGATCCGGATAAAATATCACTTCCATTTTTGTGGTTTCTTTTAAGCCGGGGATCTGCATGCAATCTCTGTGCACCACCCCGTATAGGCCGAAAGAAGAGAGATAACTATTAGTGGCATTGCAAAGAAAATAATCTAAAAACCGGTGCCGAGGTAGTCTAGCCCGGGAAGGCGGTAGCCTCGAAAGCTACTGGCGCTTCGCGCCTCGGGAGTTCAAATCTCCCCCTCGGCGTTCTTTTAAAAACGATTTTTCATTCGGGGTTTCTTCATCAGCACCCGCTGACAGGAGAGAACGGCCAGTCCAAAATCCCTTTTGGCTCGTGATCTCGTTTGTGTGATTTCGCCACAGGTTATGCCTTCGATGAAGAAATCTATATATATTTTATGATTTTAGTATATACTTAATCAAGAAACTCTATTCACATGGTCCGCACTGTTGAGAACTGGACAGAAACGACACATCTTGACCTCACCGATATTGCAGCGCTCCGCATGGGACTTTCCCGTTCCCAGCGGGAGGTGCTCTGTTCGAGCATAATGGTGCCGGACCGGTGGGGAACGCTGGAGAAGATACGCCATTACATGCCGCTTTGTTCCATCTTTGCCGGTGAACTGACACGGGATGCCATCCGAACCGTGCGACGGGTCCCCGACCAGATGGCAGGGCTGGAAAAACTCGGCTATGCGATGCACTTCCTCCAGGACGCAGGAAACCCATGGCACGGCCGGCCTCTTCTCCCTTCGTGCCAGAAAAACCATACGATGTACGAAGAGTATGTGGCACGGAATATGCGGGATGGGTTTTGTTTCCGTAACTCTCTTTTGGATACACCGGACCGGTGGATCCTCCACCCCCTCTTCACCGAAAGGATTGGGGAGGGGGCTGCGTACCTGGCCAGGCATGCAGTAAGACATTTCGCCTTTCTGGATACCTGCATCCGGACCGACCGGAAATGGCAGGAGAGCGAGGAGGTTGCCCGGGTGACCCGGTCCCTTCTTGCTGCATGCCTGCAGATGTGCGAGACACAGATCCATTCGTTTTCGATCCGGGCAGAGTCTCAGGCAGTTCGATCGATCCGCCTGCCGGTTGCGGTAACCTGGACATTCCTTGGATCCGATGAACGGAGACTTGCGATCTAAACAATCTGTGAAGGTGAAAAACAGATGGGATCCGTATTTGTATCTCCCTTAAACTGGGGGCTTGGCCATGCATCGCGAGACCTGCCCATTATCCGCGAACTGCTCCGTTGCGGGCACGAGGTCACTATTGGTGCCAGCGGAAATGCCCTTGCATTTCTTAAAAGGGAATGCCCGGAATGCAGTTTTATCCTGTTCGAGGACTACCCGGTTCCCCACAACAACGGCATGATATTTTTGCCAACCTATACGGCATACATTCCCACACTCATTAACGCTTATGTTTCAGAGCGCAGAAAGGCAGAAAAAATATTTTCGCAAAATGCGTTCGATCTCATCATCAGTGATTCGCGATCGGGCGTCTATTCCGACAGGATCCCGTCGATCCAGATCACCCACCAACTCCACCAGAGCCTGCCCCTCATTGCCTGGCCGCTTGAACTGCTTGGGGTGTACATACAGGCGGATGCATTTTCCAAGTTTGAACGGATTGTAGTGCCGGACAATGAACCAGACAAGGAAGCCCTCGCAGGAAAACTCTCCCGCACCACACTTGTTCCCAGCCTCCGCGACAGGATCTATTATTGCGGAATTCTGGCAAGCGTGAAAAAAGAACCGACAAAAAAAGATATTGACTATCTTGTCGTCATCTCCGGCATGGAGCCCCAGCGGACGGCTCTTGAAAAGATCTTACTCAGGCAGGTTTCCCATCTCCCCGGGAAAAAAGTGGTGCTGCTGGGAAAACCCTCAGTTGACCAGAAAAAAATCCTGGATGATAGAACGGAGATCTACTCGTTCATATCCGGCGAAGAAAAATCCCGGCTCATGTCACGGGCCCGGTTTATTATCTGTCGTTCGGGGTATACCACCATGATGGATATCGCCGAGGCAGGAATAAAAAATGGGCTCTTTATCCCGACACCCGGGCAGTGGGAGCAGGAGTACCTCTCCCGTTATTACGAAGACGAGGGGTGGTTTCTCTCCCGGAGCCAGTACGGGCTCAGGCTCGCCCGGGACGTGGCCCGGGCCGACAAATTTTCCGGATTTCCCGCGATGGTGACAACAGACGAGAACGTCCGCCGGTTGTACCGGGACGTGTTTTCAGAGTATCTCTAAACAAGGAGTGAGTAACAAATGCAGACACAATCTCATGAAATGACTGTACAGGATCAGGGCAGCAGGGAACCGGCTGCCCTTGTAGCCCGGACTATGGACACGCTCGCCCTTACCTGGAGCATCGGGATTGGTATCGGCTACCTTTTTCTTATCTCGTTGATCTGCTGGATCGGGTACCGCTGTTTTCTTGTCTACCATGCCGGTATTTCCGGAGACTACCCGTTTATCACCGCAGAACTCGGAACTGATCTGCTCATAGTTGCTGCGTATTTTGGCATCGCACTTGTCCTCCGGAAAATGGGTTATATCTGATATTGGCGGGCCGGAAAGGTACAAAAATATATATTTTTTCACCAAGTCTATATAGTTTGAAGACAAAATACTGATCGGAAGAACGCACGTATTCCTCTTCCGGAGCGATTCCCGTGATCAGTTCATACCGAATCCACCAGGAACAGATTAAAAAAGTTGAAGAGAGCCTGAGAGCACCCTACCGGCGCACCCGGACAGGACAGGGCGTTTATGAAATTCCGGGCTGGGCAACGGTACAGGAAAAACAACCGCTCGCACGGGGCTCCATCCAGCTCCGGCAGCAGAGTATGCTCCGAGGGAAGCGGTCACAAAAACCGGAGTCCCCGAACCTGCCGCCACCCCCGGTTCCTGCGATGAGATGTGTGCGGTGCAATTCCCGTATTCATGAGATGGACTACCTCTATACAAAAAAGACCGGGTTGTGCATTCCCTGCTGGGAAGAACAGGAGGCATAATATGGCAATAAAAAAGAAGAAAGCATACAAGGCCCCGGCATCTCCTGTAGTAAAGGAGTCATTTTCCGGCCGGACCGGGACCGGTACGCCCGCACCTGAGAATCTCCTTGACCGGGTAAAAGCCTATTTCATTCCTGGCAAAATTGCCGAAACGTAAAGAGCCGGTTTCCCCGGAGATGCACAAAATTGGGGGAGAGATCTTGCCTTCATCCCGATCCATCCAAAAGGAAAATGCCTGCAGCCAATTTGATGCGATTGTTGCAGGCAGGAAAAACGTTATTTTCCGGAAGATTTCCGGCGCAGCGACTGGTCTTCTTCCACAATGTAGTTGATCACGTTCTCGGAGATATCTGCTGAGTATTCTCCGGCCCTCCGTATGCTTTCGGAGATATAGCCAACCGAGATCGCCGCGATGGTGTCCTGCTTGAACGCCATATTGCTGATGTCCCCGCAGACATGTTCCAGCGCCGAGACCGACTCGATGGTCTTGTGGGCCTCACGGATATCCGCATTGAAAAATGAGATGATGCTCTTGTCAAAGATCTGCATGGAAAGGATACTGGCTTTCTTGAGGGCTGCCACAACCTTTGGATCGAGATCGGCATCCAGCACCGGCTGGGCGTTCTCTGCAATCCGTACGGCGTGATCCCCGATCCGCTCGATGATCTTGCCGATCAGGTGGTAATACATGGCCATGCCCACCGGGACCTCCATCTTCCTTGAAAGGGAGGGGTTCTGCATGATCATGTTGGTCTGGCGGGCGATCAGCCAGTTAAGCCGGTCTGAGTCCATATCCCGGTTGATCACGTCACTGGCAAGGGTGTGGTTGTGCGTCTCGAGTGCAGTAATCGCATCCTCGTGCATGTTTCTTACGATGACAAACATCCTCTTGATGGTGTTGTCAAAGGGCATCTCAGCGGGATTGAGGAGATCCTTTATCGTAATGAGAGTGTCCGTCTCCTCTACAACCTCCTGCCCGATGGTCATCTGGGTAAAATCCCGCACAACGGTCCGGACAAACGGGGGAAAACGCTGCTTCGAGCTGATCCGGATCGCGGTAAACCCGGTGATATATGTCCCAATCAGGATCCGGAAGAGAAACGAGGGGTCCGTGATATGCCCGATATCGATCTCCTTGACCCGCTGGATCGGCTCATCGGTGGTTTTCTTCGTGACCAGCAGCGTTCCGTCCGGCTGCGCAATCAACCCGACAGGATCGTTTTTCTTAATCCGCATTTCCTGCACCCAGTCTTTGGGCAGCGTAACAACAAACGATGACCCCCCGGTCATCTGTACCCGGCGTATTTCCATCCTGATTCCACCTCACGAATAGAGTGATATGATAAATATGCTCAACTCTGTTTTCTTTTTCTTCGTATATATAACTGCATAGTTTATGTCGAAAAACTGTATATGAATTTAAGATAATAGTCCGGTGGAATATCAAAAGCGGTGAATACGTGAGAGCAGATACGAAAAATCAGACGGTTATCTTTGTCTGCTCTTTTAATTCGGTCAGGTCGCCCATTGCAGAAGGGTTTCTCCGTGAGAAAGGCGCCGGGAAATACAGCGTTTGTTCAGCAGGCATTGCACCGATCCGGGTGCGCCCCGGCGCAATCAGGGTCATGCAGGAGATAAATATCGATATTTCCGGCCACACCCCTGCTTCCCTCTATCAGTACCGGAATCAGGAGTATGACTACGTAGTCACTCTCTGCGATAATGTCCGTACGACGGCCCAGGAAGTACTGCAGGGAGGGGACAGGTTTATTCACCGGAACTTCGTCAGCCCCCAGGAGATCGGGAAACCACCTGACGAAACTCTTGCAGATTACCGGCGGGTGCGGGATGAGATCGGGCTCTGGATCGAAGAGATCTTCCCGCAACCAGGGCAGGATTTCCCGAAGGGTACCGGTATAAATAGCCCGGATCGGGCAACGACACAACAGCGTACATACGGACCACCGTAAATGAAGATCCAAAAAAACAGGGCCAAAATCAGGGAGGGGAAATGACCTATACCTCATCATCGAACATGCTCAACCTGGACGGGCCGCTCATCCAGATATTTCTGGGATTCCTGCTCGCAATCATCGGGTGTGTCCTCATGATAAGCGCACCGGAATATTCGGAAGTTTCGTACCTTCTTTTCCTTATCGCAGGAGCTCTGGTAGCGCTCTCCATGATCTTCCTTGCGAGTGCCTGAAAAGAATCGTAACAATAGAGGTTTTCAAATAAATATATACATTTGAAAAATAACTATGTTGATAGTGCCCGGGCATAGCCCGAATATCCAGCTAGCACAGATACCGTGAGCTGGCAACCAAACGTATCGTACCCGTGAAGATCATGTACCGACTGACTTCGAAACTGACCACAAACCCGATAAACCAAAGCGGGCTGATCGCGGGTGCGATCGGAGGAGAGTCCATTGTCCTTGTGGTTCTGGTCAACACCCTTCTTATCAGGGCATTTGCACAGGGTAATCTCCCTCCCACCGATATGAAAGTAGTAGCATGGAACGCTACCTATCCGTTTCTCATAATAGCTATCTTTGAAGGCTGGGGGGTTTTTGCTGCATGGCTCTCTTTTTCATCGATACGTAACAGAAATGAGGCTTTCCTTGCCGGATTTATCTCCGGCGTTATGATAGGGATCCTTCTTGAGGTGATGTGGGTGGCACAGCTTCTCAGTCTGCTCTCTCATCAGTTAATCCCCTATTCTGGCACGATAGCAGGGTACGGGAACGTACTGGTCACTGTCGCAGCCCTCATTCTTTTTGTCCTGCTGGGGGGAATACTCTCCGGGTTTGGCTCGTATATTTTCTACCTGTTCAGGGCTTCTCCCGTCGATAGGTCTCCGGCGTAATGGAATCCGGGAATCTGCCCGCCCGATAATGAAGCCGCCCGGAAACAGCGCCGGTACATCCCCGAAAAACTATATAGAAATTATTTTAAGTATATACTGCAAGTACAAACTATGTGCTTATGCCTTCAGCCTTACCGGCACAACACGAGCATGTGTCTTGATGACCAGACACCGCCAGAAGAACCAGAACGAATAAAACCCGACATGATGACAGACAACCGGGGTCAGACCTACATGGCCGTGAGAAACTGCGACCTTGACCGGTTCAGTGTGAAATAATTCTGCGGGTGTGATCCCGATGGACTCCCAGACAGAACCGCTCGATCTCCTCCCCGGGACAGCTATACCGGTATGCGATTATTTCAGTTCCCGCGGACGATCCCCCCGAAATCCCCATCCCGATGATCTCAAAGGGCTGCGCGACTGGGTTTGTGCAAAACATGCTGAAGAGATAAAAACCAGAAGCACCGGTCTCCGGGTATATTTGGCACCCTGGCGGATAGGATAACAAAGAACTTGCTCGTCAGGTGCATTAAAAAAGATCTGTGGGGGATTTGCGTGGTGCAAATCAATGAAACGCCTCAAGAAGACTGATCTTCTTGATACTCTATAATTTTCACATAATATATATAAATAAGTTTCGATTATCATGGCTGCGGAATCGGACAGTTTTGAGAAGTTTTTTGAGATGTACAAGCGCTTCTGCTACACGTTCGGCCGCTCCTTTGATCGCAACCCGAACCGTGATATCATCAAGCTGATCTACCAGGCAGATCTCGAAATGACACCGGGAATGTTCACATCCCTATGGATAGTTTCCACAATCCTTGTCGGTTCTGTCATGGTACTGGTCGCTTCTATCATCTTTCTCGTTCCCCAGAGCCCGTTTGCCATACCCAGCCCGGCACCTTATATCCTGCTCTTTGCCCTGATTGGATCGGCAGCAATTGCCATTGGCTTTCCCTTCTACCTGCAGAACCAGATAGAGAACAAAAAAAGGGATATCGATACCCAGATCCCCTATGCCCTTGCCTTCATGTCGATCCTTGCCAGTTCGGGCGCTACCCCGCTGGATATCATCAGGAGGATTGCACGGGAGGATTACGGGCAGATCTCAAACGAGTTCCGCAAGGTGCTCTTCCGGGTGGATATCCTCGGAGAGGACGTGGTAACGGCCATGAACGGCCTTGTGCAGAACACGCCGTCCGATCTGTTCCGGGACATCTGCATCGATATAACCAACATCATCTACGGCGGTGGCGGGCTGAAATCTTACCTGGAGACCAAGTCAAAAGAACTCATGGCAATCCGGCGCCAGACCTATAAGGAGTTCGTGGAGTCCCTTGCCGTATTCGGGGAAGGATACCTTGGTGGGGTTGTTATGACGATCACCCTCGCCATCCTGGGAGTTGTGATCTCAGGGGCGCTGGGCATCCAGCTGGGCCCGTTCTCTGCGCATGACATGTTTAACTACCTGATCTACCTGCTGATCCCGCTCATCAACGTGGTCTTCCTGCAGATGCTTGCCGTGAAATATTCGACCAATCCCTGATCTGCCATGCCAACATCCACCCCCGCCCGAAGTAAGAAAGAGGAACTCCACGAGATTATCGAGCGGATACGGATCAAGTACAACCCGCCGCGGGAACTCTTCACGATTGCCATACCGGTAGCGATTGCATTACTGGTTGTCCTGACCGCGTTCCTGATGGGCTATACCCTGCATACCACTACAAAACAGCAGGCATCCACCGCGACAAGTGACAAAGAGAAAGCCCTGCAGGCCTACCTTGCACAAATGAACGCAGGGACCGGCAATGCCACCGGTGCTGCGGCTACATCTTCAAATCCTGCCGCACCGACCATGGGACTTGACGAGGTGATGGTCTTTGCCCTGATCATTGCCATCCTCCCTTACTCCATTGATATAACCCTCCAGAAACGCTCAACGCGTAAAAAGGAGGAGCTCTATACTGAGTTCCTCTTCAAGCTCTCCGAACTGATGCGGGGGGGGCTTGACCCGGTTAAGGCGGTAAAAGAGCTTGCAAAGACGGATCTGGGAGTTCTGACCCCGCATATCCGCATTGCCTCGACTTCGATGACCTTCGGGAAATCCTTTGAGGAGTCGATGAAGGCGATGGCCCAATCGCTCCACTCAGACCTGATCCGCCGCTACACCATGCTTGTAGTGCAGGCTTCCTACTCCGGCGGATCGGTAGCCGACCTGATCCTCAAGGCATCCGAGGACATGCGGAGCATCATCTCCATCGAACGGGAAAAAGAGGGAAATCTCCACCAGTACGTGATGATCTTCTACTTTGCGCAGGCAATCATCATATTCATCGTTTATATCCTGACGACAAGCCTGCTCCCGTTCGTGGAGCAGCTGGGCGCCACCCAGATGTTTGGCAAGACAGACATCGGGAACATCGATTTTGCACGCGGATTTTTCCACATGATCATCCTCAACTCCCTTTTCGGGGGGCTGATCATCGGAAAGATCAGCGAAGGAGATGCACGGTATGGTCTCAAACACGTGGTGGTGCTTGTAGCCGTTGGATACATAGCGTCAGCCCTCTTCATCCTTCCCCCACCAGTTACACAAACCGGACCGCAGGTCAATATTACGGTTGTTTCTGGGGGCGATCAGACCGGCCTTGCAAACCTCGGCCTCAAGGATCCAATTGTCTTCAAAATCACCGATACAAGCGGTAATCCTGTAAACAGTACTCAGGTTGCATTTAGTATAACGCCCAGCGGAAGCGTAAATCCCACAACAGATACATCGGATGATAATGGGCTCGTCCAGGTAAAGCCAGTGATGGGATCGGATACCGGAACCTATGTAATTGCCGCGAAAGCAAATGGCGTGACTCTGAATGTACCGATAACCGTTACCAACGGAGGATAATTTTCATGGAAAGAAAAATTCCAACAGCAATGTGTTGTTTTGCAATCGGATTACTCGTACTGATCCTCGCATGTGGCTGTCTAACCACAAAACCATCCGGGCTGAGCGAAAATCCATCCCTACAGCCTGATCCTGAAACCGGTCTCATCGCGTGGATGGAGGCAATAAATACCCATGATGTCACAGGATTGTACAATCTCGCACCCGAAGAGATACGTGATCAGGTTTCACTCGATCAATTTGAAAAAGCCAACATGAATAACTCACTTATGACACAGGATAAAGCAATCGCAGGTTATAAAATACTCAACGAGACCGGGAACGCTACAATGACAAACATCAGAGTGGAGTTGTTGCTGCGCCAGAATGTATCCGCAGATTCGGTACAGACAGAGACAATTCCCCTGTACCTGAATTTCGAGGAATGGTATGAGAAGGGGGAATGGAAGGTATGGACCCTTCCATGGTCATAATTTTTTCCTGTTTTTCGCTCTGCTTTTTTCTGAAAACCAAAACAATAACATCAGTTCCCCTGCACAAAGTGATGACACTTTGGACAGACCCAGCCAACTGCTATCATCTCTCCCTTCTCCGGGGAAAATGCCTGGATCATCGGTGTGCCGCACGGGCAGACCGGCCTGCTTGCGGTTGCCTGCTGCTCCATGAAACGATCGAACCGGCGCTTCTTATAGAGGGCGCTCTCGATCCCGGCAAAAAGTTCCCGGGTATTGATGGGCTTGACCAGGTACCCGCTTGACTCAGTCATAACAACGCGCCGGATGGTCTCATCGTCACTGTACGCGGTAAGAAAGATGATCGGCGTCCCGAACTGGCCCTTGATCTTCTGGGCCGCCTCGATCCCATCCATCCCGCCCTGCAGGCGGATATCCATCAGGATCACGTCCGGGTGCTGTTCCCCCGTCAGGGTGATTGCTTCCTCACCACTCAGCGCGATGCCTACGACCAAGTACCCGATCCGCCGGAGGGTCTCTTCCAGGGTCATGGCCACCAGCCCTTCATCTTCCACGATCAGGATTCTCTTTTCCGCAGGGTTTGCAGGACTTTTCAGCATGGTTAAAGAAGTACTCTTTTGGCAGGAGACTATATTTAGTTGTCTTTAATATAGAGACGAGCTCAAACATATTTATCAGAAGCCCATGGATGATCCGATGAATCCCGATCCGGTACAACAAGGCGGGATCAACCCGTTTGTGCAGATCCCCGAAGATCCCAAGACCATGCGCCTGCTGATTGTCCTTATTGCAGCGGCAACCGTTATTATCGGTGCCATCAGCCTTTCAGAGGGAATAGGGGACCTTTACCCGTACCTCTTCCTGCTGCCCATCGTAATGACCGCATATTTCTTCCCCCGGTACGGGATTGCGGCCTCCGTCATTATGGGACTTTCCCTGGTACTTCTCAATATTATCTTTCTGGGAAACAACCTGCACGTGCTCTCCCTTGCCTGCTTTACGTTTGCGGTATTTTTAGGCATCGGGGGAATCGTGACCATGCTCTCGGAGAATATTGCCGGGTTAAAAAAACGGTACCAGGATATATTTGCAATGTCCGAGGCAGGAATGATCATCTTTGACCGGGAGACCGGGAAAATTACCGAGGCAAACCCCAGTTTTCTTACGCCTCTTGGCTATACATCCCCCCAATCCGGCATTCCCCTGTTCAGCGAGTTCTTTGAGCGCCCGGAGCAGTACCGTGAACTCACCGGGGATGTGGTTGCAACAGGAAGGGTTACCGACAGGAAGTACCTGCTGAAAACTGCATCGGGGACCCTGCGCCAGTTCCAGGTGTCTGCATGCGTATTCTTCGGGCAATTCATCCTGTGCACATTTGCCGATTTTACGGAGCGCAGGAGGTACGAGGATACCCTGCGCCAGTCACTTGCCGAAAAAGAGATCCTAATCAAGGAAGTGCACCACCGGGTCAAGAACAACATGCAGGTGATCATGAGCCTGCTCGAGTTAAATGCCCTCAAGGCGGAAAACGAACGCGAACGATCGCAGTATGCCGAGATGCAGGGCAGGGTCATGACCATGGCGCTGATCCATGAAAAACTGTACCAGTCCCCGGTTGCCGGTTCGATCAATGCGCAGGATTACTTTTCAGACCTGTTAAAAAACATTGTTTCAGCTTCTGCAACACCGGGAGTACGCTGCGTGGTCAAGGCATCGGGAATATTTCTTGATATTGACCGGGCAATTCCCTGCGGCCTTATCATAAACGAACTGGCTACCAATTCGCTCAAATACGCGTTCCGGGAAATTGCCAAGGCAGAACTTCACCTGACCCTTGGAGAAGGAGGGGATGGCGTATGTACATTGATATTTTTTGATAACGGTTCCGGCCTTCCGCCAACGTACAGGACGGCCGGAGAGGAAACCCTGGGAATCCGGCTGATCCATATGCTGGTGCGGCAGCTCCGGGGAGAGATCCTCATGACAAACCATGATGGGACGCATGTCCGCATACAGTTCCCGCTCAGTTCTCACGAGCTTGAATCCCATACCGTTTCGTGCGATCAGATCGCAGAACAGACTACCATCTCGCGGTGGGCATAAAACCGCGGATGCGGAAGACCCGGCTCAAAAAGAGGGGAAAACAATCTCCCCCTACCGGAGAAAGATGGTCAGGCCCTCATGCAAACCGGTCCTGCAGTAGAGGGCTTGATTGATCCACAATCAATATTACTATATAGTCTAAAGAAGAAATTATGATATAAGGTAAAATAAAGATTACATACCCTAGAGTTTCCCGATGAAGGTCCGTACACGCTCCCGGCTGATCCTGGCAGCCATGGCATTTATTTTTCTTATCGGCCTTAGTTTCATCACCCAGTTTGTGATTCTTGATTCGTTCCGCTCTATAGAAAAGCAGCAGATGTCGGCAAACGTGGAAAGGGTCATTGCAAACCTGAACGATCAGGAAAAGATCGTTTCTGCCAATTGCAGGGACTGGGCAGGCCGGGATGATACGTATGCTTTTGCCGGGGCCGCGGGATCATCGGGGAATTCAAGTGCCTTTAACCAGCCACTTCTGCTGGGGACGCTCGATGTCGATTACCTGCTCATCTACAATACTTCCGGGGATCTCGTCTTTTCCGAAGGCGCCTTAAACCCGGATGGGACAGAAGAAGTCGTTCCGCAGCAGCTTGATGGAATTATCAAAGACAGTATTATTCCCGCGGGCGTCCCCGGAGGAGTATCAGGAAGGCACGGAGCATCCTTCCTGAATGGTGCCCCGGTCATTCTTGCCGGATATTCCATCAAGGGAAGCAACCAGTCTGCACCCTCGCGGGGAACCCTCGTGATGGTCCGGGTCCTCAACAGCAAGAGGATCGGGGATATGGAAAGTGTCCTCCAGATTCCGGCATTTACCTTAGCCCCGGCTTCATCCGGGGTCAGCTTTGGCACGTTCAGTGATACAGACCTGCAAAAGATGAAGAAAGGAGGAATCGTCAGCCAGCCGGTCAATAACAGCCTGATGGGCGGTACGGCAATGATCTCCGGTATCGAGGACAGGCCGACTTTCCTGGTGGTGCAGGTATTCACGGATCGCATGGTCTATTCGGACGTTCAGACGTCGATCCTGATCATTGCAGCATCCATTGTCGCCCTGAGCGCGATATTTATCATAGCAGTACAGTTTTTACTCCAGCGCTTCGTGCTCGGGCCACTCAGTGCTCTGGACAATGATATGCAGATTATCGGCAGGTCCGGTGATCTCTCGCGCCGCATCCCGGAAAAGGGCGACGAGGAGATCGTTTCGGTTACCCGGGCCTTTAACCAGATGCTTGCAGATCTTGAAGAAAACCAGGAGGAACTTTCTGTTGCACAGGATGAGCTTGCGCAGCATAACCGTAAGCTTGAGGAACTCAACCGGAAGGCCAACCTGTATCTTGATATTTACCTTGATGTGATAACCTACGAGATCCTGAATTCGATCATGGGCCTCCGGGGATATGCCGAGTACCTCACCGAGACTGCCGGGGAGAAGGAAAAACGGTTCCTCAAAAAGATTGTTGAGCTGGCCCAGAAGAGCAGCAATGTAATTCGAAACATCGAGACCATCAGCCGCATTTACAAGATGCAGCCCGGCGTCGTTGCAGTCAATCTTGAAGAGATCATAAGAAAAGAGGCCGCAACCCGCCCGGATATCCAAATCTCTGTTACGAATTGCAACCGCAGGGTACTCGCAAACGATATGCTCGGGGTCGTGTTTGACAACCTGTTTTCAAACAGCCTCAAATTCGGGGGAGCAGGCGTAGCCATAGAAATTTCCGCCACGGACAATGAACAGGGCGTGCTTGAGATATCCGTGGCCGACAACGGACCGGGAATCCCTGATGAGATGAAGCCGGGAATCTTTGATCGGTTTGCCAAGGATTCCAAGACCCGGAGCAGCTATGGCCTGGGGCTTCATATCGTTAAAATGCTCATGGACGGGTACGGCGGCCGGATTTGGGCAGACGACAGGATACACGGTGATCCCTCTTCGGGTGTTGCAATACGGTTTACCCTGAACCTTGCCGAGTGAACTCACACTGGCCTGCAGAGAGGGAAAACCATAGGGAGGTAATAAAAAAACGCACGTTCACCCGTGCCGCTCCCGCGTATCGATCAGGAACCCCTCTTCGCTGACCGTGAAGGGAAGCATCTTTTCCAGGAGACCGGCGCCCTGCATCTTGGGGATGTTGAGATAGCGTTTGAGCTTGTCACCTTCGGAAATCGTGGTAATCTGTACAACTCCGTCTGCCATTGCCCGCATCAGGGCTTCGTGACGCTCTGAGAGAACGCCGCGATCTATGAGCAGGAGAAAGACCCGCCCGGTCTTTGCCGCAGCACTGATGCGGGAGATCCCCTCGCGAAGCTCAGCAAGCGGCGAATCGAGGAAGTAAAGGGAAAACTGGTCCACGATCACCATATCTCCCTTACCATGAAGCGTAATGGCATCCAGAAGAGTACCCGGAGCAGTCCCATGCATCTCCTCCTCAACGAAAAATCCTTTGGCCGGCAGGATACGCATGCGGGTCATATCATTTTTGATATCATCCGCTGACCGGATCGTGACATAGCACACTTCTTTTCCGGCACCTGCAGCATCAGCGGCAATATACTGGGCATAGACCGATTTTGCGAGCCCTGTTTCTTCTTCGATCAGGATCACGCTCTTCTGTGGAAAAATATCCATGCCGTGTACAGCTGCCATTACCTATCGTTTGCATGTCCCCGCTCATAAGGGCTTTCCAAGAGGTTACAAACAACCAGATCCAAAACTGATTATTACTGGATTGGGCAGAAACCGGTTATTGCGGCCGAAATCCAGAATATTCCCTGATTACCGATATGATATCATGCAAACGACATTAAAACAGTTTTTTCTTATACAGAAAATTTATATATCAAAGACTCAAACTATAATGTATCCCCCACAGAGATCCACTCATACAAGGGCGAGTCTTTGTAATGCAACCATCATGCAGACCATTACTGCCCTCGCACGGCGCATCTGGGATGCGCCTGCGTACATTGCTGTCGTTCCCCCGCTTGCGGTAAGTATCGACTACGCCCTGACTTTTTATCTTGCCGGCAACACCGGCATGATCCTCCAGTGGGAGGCAAGTCCGCTTGTGCGGTTTGCCGTTGCCCACAACAGTATGGCGCTCTATTTCCTTGCGCTCGTTGTCTTTTACTACGCTGCCGCGTATGCCGTGCTCCGCATCCTGCACCCGACCGGTTTTTACCGGTACGGGGTCGGACTGGTCCTGCTGGTGAGCCTGACCCATGTACTGGGAGGCATCTCGTGGCAGCTGAAAAACTCGTGGTACTCCTACGGGATAGCGGCCCTCTCGCTCCTGACCATAATCATAGCGATCTGCCTGTTCGGGTATGCCTTTTTCCGACAGTCCCGTTCATCCGCATGAAGATATCCTGATTACCCCATATATCTCAATATTAATCGGATGCAGATATATTTTAGATTCAAAAAGAATATATTCTGATCCTGACAGAATACTTCCCCGAGCAGGTAGTGCGGGTAAACTAAAAAGGACTGACCCGTAGGAACAAGGGAAGTGAATGAATCCGTGAGCAGAACAGAAACAAACCTGGACAAGATAAATCATACTGTTATTCCCGCAGCTGCCTGTCTCGCACTTCTCAGCGCAGGAAGCCTTTCGGTCTATGGGGAGTTCGATCTCGTAGTCCCGCTGATCGCCTCCATTTCGGCCGTTTGCATCCTTTACCTGGCGATCATGATTGCGGCCCGGCACACGGCCCCTTCATGACACACCAGATATTGTTTTGAAATCTCCGCGAATCGGAAGTGCCCTTTTTGCAGATCCTCCTCTGTTTCGATGCGCAGATCCGGATCTTTTTCAAAGATCAATATCAGCCGTGCACGATAAACAGCAGTTGGTCTGAGTACATGAGCCAGAACAGGTTCACCGTGAAGGCAAGCATATAGGGGATGCAGGCAACCTGGACAATCCGGAGACCAAGGCCCGGGTAATTGTGTTCCATGATGTTTGCGACAATAATGGTAAAGAGAGCAAACAGCAGTTTGAGGCCGAGGTGGAGCAGGGGCCGGTAGACAATAAACGCCATAAAGGGGTTTGCTTCCGACGCAGCCCCTGCACCTGCACCCTTCCAGAGAAGCAGGGTCGTGGAGAGAACATCAAAGATAACCAGAAACGTCAGGAAGAGCAGCCATTCGCTGTCTATGGCGATTTCGTCCGGAAATAGCGTCCGAACAATGGACTCAAGACGGGAGGGCAGGGTCTTGCTGCACTGCATCACAAAGGATACTCCGGACTGCTGCTCGTTACGTGAATATCTTTTGTCCCCCCTATAAATAGATAGTTCAGTTATCGCAATAAAAATGAAAAATCCTTATTCAACATCTTTTTAATATAGAGATTATATCTTAAGTATAGATACCGGCACGCCAGCGTACCGGGTCTTTCTCCCTTCCTCCCGGGTCGTGCAGTTGTGAACCTGATCATCCTGAAATACGGCATCCTCATCGGGGCTCTCCTTGCAACCACGTTGTACGTCTCACCCGCGTTAAACCCGCTTTCTGCACCCTCCGGGAATCAGAACAGCAGCGGGATCGATGCCCAGTCGATCTTTGCCTTCGGTTCACAGGTATTTTACAAGCAGGTCTCCCAGCCGGGAAACGAGTACATGCAGACCAGTGTCCAGGGATATTCCCAGAACCTGGTTCCAAGCGATGCCGATAACCGGAACTACTCCTCGTCATGGCAGGTCGGGGTTGCAGACTTTGTCACCGGTTACAACCGGTGCACTTCTGCACTCTTTGATCTTGCCTCAGTACCCACGATGCAGACTGCAAAGGAGAAGATGGCGGTATGCGCCGAGTTTGCAGAAGGCGAGGGCGAGATGACCAAAGGACAGGACGAGTTTACTTCGGCAAAAGCCAGTGCGTCGCCGGCAACGGACTCCGGGTTTACCATTGCCATGGTCCTGGAACGGACTGGGGAGATTATCCAGAGTTCCGACAATGCTGACACTGCCTGCATGAAAGCAGTCGTGGCCGATCACAACCACGATCAGGAGGGGTTTGCAGAGAACCTCAAGGCCACACAGAGCGCGGTGCAGGATATGCAGCGTGTGTATCCCGAGCTCCAGGTACTGAGCAGTGACTTTACCTAAATCCGAGGATGAAGAGGAGATCCGAACGATGAAAACGATAAAAAAACCACGGGCAAAAAACCCGGGCGCGGCAGAACAGGTGATATGTGTATGAAATTACCCGACCCCAGAAGAATGCTTGTTGACGACCGGCAGGTAAGCGATGAAGAGTTCAGGAGAGAGAACCTGGTATATGTGATCTCGGCAGCGGCCATGATGATCATCGGCCCGCTCTTTATCTATCACGGGTTCAACCTCCTGCCCTGGCCGTACACAACCAAATGGGGAGCCCTCTCGATCGCCATCGGGCTTTTTATCCTCTTTTTCGGATTCAGCCTCTGGCAGGACCGGCAGGTACAGATCTTCCAGCGGACCTATGCAAAGGATGCGGCAGAGCTCAAAGCGCTCCTCCGGGATCTCAAAGAAGAGAGAAAACCGTAAAAGGTGAGTAGGGATGCCGACCATCCTTTCCTGGAACGTGAACGGCCTTCGCGGGTGCTATGACCGCAAGCAGTTCCTGCCGGTCTTCCGGCACAACCCGGAGATCGTCTGCGTCCAGGAGACCAAAGCCCCGGGGGAGAAACTCCCCGAACGAGTACGGAACCTGTACGGCTACCACACGTTTTTTTCTGCGGTTCCGGCGGGAAGCACGGCAGGGGTAGGGCTCTTTACCCGGCATGAACCCCTCTCGGTACAGTATGGCTTTGGCGATCCGGACTTTGATAATAAGGGCCGGGTCCTTATGGCGGATTACGGGAGATTCGTGCTGCTCAACATTGCCTTTCCCCTCGGGATAAAACCGATGGGAAACCTGGACAACAAACTGAGGTTCTACGATGCATTTCTCTTGTACATCCGTTCTCTCTGTGAACAGGGCCGGGCCGTGATCGTCTGCGGCGATTTCAACGTGGCGCACACCGACAAGGATCTCTATAATCCGCCAAAAAAACCGGTCCGCCAAGTGGGCATATCCCCGGATGAGCGTGGCAGGATCGACCAGCTGATCGCACTCGGGTTCACCGACACGTTCCGGCTCTTCCATGCGGGCCCCGGCTACTATACGCGCTGGCCGTTCCAGAACAATTCGAGGGAGCGCAACTTCGGCTGGCGGATCGATTACTGTTTCGTGAGCCAGGCATTGCGGCCGTTTGTGGCCGATGCCACGATCCTGCACGAGATCAAAGGATCGGATCACTGCCCGGTTGCACTGGAGCTCAACCTGCCGGAAACGGATATGATCCTTCCCGCCCCAAAAGCGGTATCATGAACTGAGGGGGGAGGGGGTGACCCCTACCCACCCCCGCTTCTTTTTTTTAACAGGGACCTACCCCCCCACCCGGTTCCATCATAATAACCCAAATTTCCTGCGGTGCTCACACCGGAGACCGGCACGGACAATCTCCCAAATGGGGGGGGGGGAGGGTGCCCCCCACCCCCCTCACCCCATTTTTTCAACAAGGAGTCACCCTACCCCATCGATGTTTGCATGTGTGTAGTGGTTACTTGCGTTTGTAGGCCGGGATCTTACAAACCCGATGCAGATCGCGCAAACACGGGCAAGCCAATCGGATTCCAACGGACTATCCAGACAACTGGACCAGTGCATATTTTCCATGGATCCGGAAGTGAGCCGCCGTAATAATAAGAGTCATCGTAAACCAATAATCCCTATATCCTATTGCGATCACTATATTGAAAAACCTTAAATCTATATCAAAAACGCTAAAAATATATAGTCCTGAGACCATTACTTCATTGGTGAATTGACATCTGTGGGGGATGAATGAACTTCACCAGAAAACTCCGTGGCAAATCCATTAGTCTCTACCAATATTTTTTAAAAATCCCATCCACGAACACCAAGGTGAAAAATCAATGTACGCAAACATGAAACGCATGAACAATGAGATGGCAGTTTCACCGATTGTCGCAACGCTCGTC
Organism: Methanoregula boonei 6A8; assembly: GCF_000017625.1. NCBI lineage: Archaea > Methanobacteriati > Methanobacteriota > Methanomicrobia > Methanomicrobiales > Methanoregulaceae > Methanoregula > Methanoregula boonei. The sequence goes on from NC_009712.1 coordinate 2,485,160, forward strand.
CTTATCGTCGTTGCAGTCATCGGCGCAGTTGCCGTAGGTACCATCATGGGTACCTTCTCAACCAGTGTAGCAAAGCAGGCGAACACAAACCAGGCAGGATCTGCCTCCCAGAACGAGATTCTCGTTGCAGGCTCAACCACCGTCGACCCGATCACCCAGGCAGCAGGGACGCTCTACACCACTGAAAACCCGGGCGTCAAGGTTGTCTCACAGGCAACCGCCAGCGGTGCAGGTGTCCAGGCAGTCGGTGACGGCGTCGCAGATATCGGCGCAGTCTCCGAAGTCGTCAAGCCCGCATGGACCAACCAGTTCCCGAACCTCAAGCAGTACCAGATCGGTGAGGGCGCAATTGTCCTCATTACCAACAAGGCAAACCCGGCCATGACAGCCGCCAATCTCAGCACCGCTGCTAATGGACAGAACTTCTACAACGATCTCGTAGGTGTATACAACCCAACCACAGCATCTTCTTACACCCTGAACGCTCCGTGGACAAACGGAACGGGAACCAATTCCTTTACCGTAGTCTACCGCGCTGACGGCTCGGGTACGGCAGACTCTTTCTTTAAGAACTACCTTAAACTTACCAGCTCGCCAACCTCAAACGCCAACTGGAGCAGCCTTGCAGTCAACGGTAACCCGATGATGGTTCAGACCGTTGGTAACACAGCCTATTCAATCGGATTCGCTGACTATGGCGACGCAGTAGCAAACGTTATTGGTACCGGTACTGTTACAATCCTTCCGGCATGGGATCCGGTACAAGCTAAGGTTCAGACCCTCCCCAACTCGTTCGACACTGCATTCGGCACGGGCACCACGGCAAACTGGAACGACCTTCGGAATGAAGCAAAGTACATCTACCAGACTACCGTTGAAGGACAGACCTCAACTGCATCGCAAACCTGGCCGTCTGGACTTATCCGCCCGCTCATTTACCTCACTAACGGACAGCCCAGCTCTTCAGTCCAGGAATTCATCAACTACGTCCAGGCAGACCCGATTGAAACCGTCAACGGTAACCACTACGGTGTCTTCCAGGCAACCAACAACTACGCTATCGCAGATATCTCCTAAGCGAGATAATCCAAATCCACTAATTTTTTTTTCGTATCGATTATCACTGGATCGTTGAACATCTCATGAAGGAACGCGCCGACATACACAAGAGCATCTTCTTTGGTATTGCCGGCATCACTGCGATCCTCGTCTTTGTGATCATCGGGTTTCTGATCTATGCTGCCGCCCCTGTACTGGAAACGTCGGGGATCGGGTTTATTACAAATTCGGTCTGGAATTACGATACCAACCAGTATGGCATCTTCATCTTCCTGATCGATACCATCATCGTGACTGCACTCACCCTTGCCCTTGCCATTCCGTTTGGTCTTCTCACCGCGATGTACCTGGCAGAATGGGCACCAGCATGGATGGAGAAGATCATCCGGCCCATTGTGGAGCTGCTTGTCGGCATTCCCTCGGTAGTCTATGGACTGTTTGGAGTCCTTATCCTCTCCACGGTTTTTATGGACTTCTTAAACCCTACTGTTGATCATCTTCTCGGGTTTATCCCCATCTTCAGAAATATCCACCCAAATTTTCACCAAGGACTCTTCCTTTCCGCTGCCATCCTTGCCATAATGGTAATACCCACAATTGTTGCCCTGTCGCAGGAGGCGATGCGGGGAGTTTCATCTGAATATCGTGAAGCATCCATCGCGCTCGGAGCGACACAGTGGGAGACCATGAGGAACGTGATCCTCCCCTGCGCATTCCCGGGTATCGTTACAGCAGTCGTTCTTGCAATGATGAGGGCAATGGGAGAGACCATGGCAATCGTGATGCTCTTAGGAAATACACCCATAATCCCATCATCAATTTTTGATGTCGGATATACGATGACCGCGAAGATCCTCAATGATATCCTGTACTACGTCGCTTCTCCACAGCCCAGAGCCGCAATATTCGGGATAGCGGTTGTGCTCTTCTTTATGGAGATGCTGGCCGTAGCAGGTGTCCGGCTCATCTGCTCGTGGGCACAAAGAAGGTCCTAATTATGACGAGTTACCGCCGGGAGTTCACGGATAAAATCATCGTCATCCTTTGTCTTTGTGCCTCACTTGTAGTCGTTGCAATGCTCTTTTGGATTATCACAATGTTATTCGTCTCAGGTCTGCCGTCTTTTTCGTGGTATTTTATAACAACTCCCGAAAATGCAGCTGGCGGGATGGGGAATGGTATCGCAAATGCGATTGTCGGAACGATCCTGATCTCTCTATCAGCAACCATCATTGCTGCACCCTTTGGCCTTGGAACCGCTATCTACATGAGGCGGTATGCAGAGGATAACGGTATCACTCAGGCGTTCCGGTTTCTCCTAGAAGTACTTTCAGGAACCCCATCCATCGTTATCGGCATTTTCGGGTTTCTGATCTTTGTTATTTACATGAAACAGATCTTGGGTGGATTTTCCCTGATCGCAGGAGCGGTCGCACTGGCAATCCTGATCATGCCGGTCATCGAACGGGCAACTGAGGATGCAATCGACAGGGTTCCCCCGGATCTGGAAGAGGGAAGTTACGCGCTCGGGGCCAGCAAATGGCAGACTATCAGCGGAATTACTATCCCGACCGCATTCAGCGGGATTCTGACAGGATTTACGCTTGGATTTGGCCGCGCCGCAGAGGAGTCTGCCGTGGTGATCCTCACTGCCGGTTACACCCAATACATGCCGGAGTTTGGAATCCTTTCGACAACGGGTTCTCAGGGAGGGGTAAAAGTTTACCCCTTTCAGGATATGGTAGCAACCCTCCCCTATACCGTCTATCACTCTTTCCAGAATCCAAGCCTAGTCAAACCGTCAGCAGGATTTGCTGCGGCATTTGTCCTCGTTGTCATCGTCTTTTCCATCAACATCGCGGGAAAAGCCTTCCTCAGTTATGGTTTTGGAGGGTGCAGAACAAATGATCCCTCTGTTTTTGATGCTTTGAAAAAGAGGTTATTCCCATCACCGACAGCCAGCTCGACGCCGATCAGTGCAGGAAAACCACAGGATATCCCCCTCCCAGGGAAAAAGAGTAACTTCGCAGAGACCTTAAAAGTCGGCGTTGGACAGATCCATTCGGCACACGCTGATTCTGAAATGAAAAAATCCGGCGAACCGGTAATCGTCTCCCTGACCGCCCCGGCCATTTCTCTCGGCCCGCCGGAACGCGTTGAGCCGGAACCTGCCCCGGCATTGGATAAGGCCCAAATTAGTAAAGCTATCTCATTTTACGAAGAGGATACTCCTCCCGGAGTTCCCCGGAAGCCGGATTCCCATACGAAGTTGCAGTGGCGTCTGCGCAATCCCATTTCATCCATACGTACAAGGATCCGTACCTGGCTCCAGTCAGTCCACCTCAGGCGGAGCAAAACCGCCTCTTCCCCGCAACCAGAATCCGTGGCCTCCCCTGTCGTACCTCAAAAAGAAAAAACAAAATCCCGGTTTAACCTCCGCGATTTCCTCCGGCCATTCCTCTTCACCCTGATCCCTTTCATTCTCGTAGCCGGGCTCCTCATAGTTCTTGCCGCGGTGATCCCGACACTGAGCCCGCCCGGGACCGGAGGGGTACTGGATTTTGTCAAGTCAATTGTCATTGCAATCGTAATCTGTGCCATCTGCGCAATCATTGCCCTCTTCCTGCTCCGGAGAAGCGCCCAGATCCTCAAGATGCGGAAAAAAAATCCCCTTCTTGGGAACCGGACGGGTGCGATTATCGCCGTCATTGTTGGGATCTGCCTGGTACTTGTTGGTGCATTCATCCTCTCTGCCCATCTCTTTGTCCCTCCGGTCACCACTGTATCTGCTGCGCAGGAAGCCGGTACATCTTCAGCAGGAGTGATAAATACCCCCATATTCTCATTCAACCTCCAGCCGCAGGATCTTATCCTGCTGCAAAAAATGAATAATCCGGCCTTTTCCATTAACCTGCAGGACGGAGACCTCCAGATCAGGATCATAAATCAGACCATTACTTCGATGAACATGAGCCTGCCAGCCACCGCCGGAGGTACTGACAGCATCCTAGCAGCCGGAACCGGAACAACTCAAGACAAGAGTGCCCGCCTTGCTGCGTTCCTTGCCCAACAGAATGCCGGGGAAGAAAACTCCGTATCCTCCACAGCAACGGCCACCCCTTCACCGACAGTAACGCTAACCCCGGCACCGGCAGCCGCAGCAGCACAGAATCAGGCAGTCACAGGTAAGTATGCCCTCGATCTCGGCGAATCCTACTGGTACGGCGACAACAGCCGCCCGTGCCTTGCCACAGTGTATAACACAAGTGTCCTTCCCTTTTACTTCTGGTGGGATATGAGCTGGAACCGGTTTGTCCAGCAGACCCCGGCGCAGACCGGCGATGTGTTCCTGGTCATCTTCATCCGGATAGAGGATACAGGGAATATGAGTGCCCTGGTTCCCTCGGCCGACTCGTTTGTGGTGGTCAACAACGGCCAGACCTATACCCACAACCCCTACTTCGACACCTCTGTCCTCACTCAGAACGAGATCAACTATTATTCAGTGCACTATGACCAGCTGCCGTACCAGTGGATCCGCGAGATCGGAAACCAGAAGCGGGACTATGCCTTCCTGACCGGTTTCAACGTCTTTGGGGAGAATACCACCGCGATCACAACCTTTACCACAAATGCTCCCCCCAGCCCCGGTTTCGATACCAACGGCCAGGGGTATTTCATCATGCCCGGACGGAGCAATGCCATCGACGGGTACCTGATCTACGAAGTCCCGTCATCAGTCGCAGCGGATCTCAAGGATACCTATGTCCAGGTCTCCTTCAACAGTTTCAGCCCGGCACAATGGAGATTATCCAAATAAAATCGTGAACTGAACTGTGGAGGAGGCACCCGGGGACCATGAGAAACCAGAGCAAAAAAAAGAGATCGCCAAGGGTCAGGCCCGGATGTCTCTATATTATCAATTCAAAAGATATATTTTGGCTGATTGCGTAACTATGAGACAATAGCCGGATTTTCGGGAACACTTTGCAACAGGCAGAACGGGGCTGACCATGGCATTCCAGAGACAATCAATCGTACACGGGCATACATTGGCACAACGTACGAAGGCATGCCGGTGAGGAAAGCCCATGAAACTCAAGATCTCCATCCCGAAAAAGAAGCTCCGCCTGCCCCGTCTTAAAAAACAGGCCCGGATCCCGATCCTGATTGCCATATGCGTCATCCTGGTTGCGCTCGGGCTGTTATTCCATATCCTGCCGGGCCCGGGCAGTCTTGCACATTTTTTTGAGGCAAAAACCAGCACAGAGTCACTCCAGTCCGTCGGGGGAGCAACAACCGGGCTTGCCGAACCTCTCGCGCCGCCTCTCATAGCCGACTTCCTTGCCTCGCCCGGCTATCAGTCAAACCCCCTCTCCGTCCAGTTCTTCGATATGAGCAGGGGCAGCCCGGGCGCCTGGCAGTGGGACTTTGGCGACAATTCCAGTTCATCCCTCCAGTACCCGGTTCATGAGTATGCCTCCGGGGGCCTCTACAACGTCGCCCTCACGGTCACCCGGCAGGACGGCGCCCGGGAGACCGTCACGGTAGACGATGTCCTTGATACCCGGCAGGCAACCGAATCGCAGGTTCTTCTCGATACCATCCGCAACGGTGCAATAAAGAAAGGATCGTACCTCTCCTTTATTTCGGACGACAGTAACTCGTCGGTCACCGTGAACGGGGCCCGGATAGCACTGCCGGCAGGATCGCTTGTCAAGATCCGGGCCGGCTCTGACTCCACGACCGGTACGGTCTCCCTGCGGGGCGGAAACATCCTGGGCTGCAGCCTTGCGGATGCCACGCTCTTTGTGAACGGGACCCAGGTGGCTAAAGGGAGCTTTGGGAACTGCAACATCCCCTCGGTCCGGCAGTACCATGCAAACCTCACCTTTTCCGTAGAGCCGACATACGGGGAGGTCCGGCAGCTCCTGATCAATGGCGGCAAAATCCTCGCAGGCCCGGGCAACAACTACATTGTCATCTCTGATGACACGTACTCCCCGGGCAACGATCTGACAGTGGTTGCCGGTCCCGCGTACTATGAGGGGACAGCCTCAGGATATTCGATCTCACCTGCGCTGATTGCCGGGTTCACCACGATCTCGCCCACAGAAGGCCCGGCCCCGCTTAATGTCTCGTTTATAGACCAGTCGGCCGGAGCACCCGTTTCATGGTCATGGGATTTCGGGGATGGCACCGGTTCACGCGACAAAAACCCTACACATCTTTATGCATCCCCGGGGACCTACGATGTTTCCCTTACGGTAAATACCGCGGACCAGACCGACACCACCACAGTACAAAGCGAGGTCATCGCAACCCCGCCCCGGGTTGTCGCCAACTTTACCGCCCGGCCGCTCACCGGCCCGGTACCTTTTACGGTCAGGTTTACGGATCAATCCACCGGATTCCCGACTTCGTGGAGCTGGACCTTCCAGGAGGCATGGAATATCTCCTTCCTCAGCAGCGGTACCAGTAGTCCATTCGCTGTTTCGACTGATCAAAATCCCGTTATAACCTTCACAGATCCGGGAACTTACAATGTCTGGCTTACGGTAAACAATGCCTACGGCAGCAGTGATATCGTGAAGAACGGGTACATCGTGGCGACGCCATCGCCGTATAAGATTCCAACCAACGATATCCTCGTCCAGACCGGAAAGCCGGGATATCTCGAACAGAACTCAAGTGCACAGTTCGTGGTCAGCGATACCCCTGCCGCCATCACGATCAACGGTACCTACCATGATCTGCCAAAAGGCGCCGTTGTCAGGATGGTGGCCGACAGCAACCAGCCAGGGGACATCACCATCGACCATAACAAAATCCTCAAGTTCGCGTTCCCGGATATGGAGGTGTACGTGAACGGCGAACTGCTGGATGAGGGATCCATAGACAGCATCTACATCCCGTTCATGACGCAGTTCCAGACCGGCCTGAGTTATTATTTCGCACCCGCATCTGCGCAAACACTGGAAACGATTAACGGTCAGAAGTACCTTGCCAGCCTGGATAATGCCTGGATCCGCATCGATAACCTTGGTATCAACAGTCAGGGAACGCTCTCCCTGATCTCCGCAACAAACTCGACATCCATTGAAGGGACCATGAACCAGACCGTGCAGGACTGGATTCTCGGGTAAAACACGGGTCGCTCCACCTAAGTCACAACACAGAGAAAAGACGCCTGAAAAAAGGGGCCAAACCATCATTTTCAGGATACAATCGCGGCGGGAGAGTACAGGATCGTTTTTGAAATATGCCTGCGGGCACTTGCCCGCGGTTTAACCCTGGGGAATTCCTCCCGCCATTTATGAAACTGGCAGGTGAGATACGCCGCAAAAAAGGATGGGAGAAAAACAGGAAAAATTATTGCCGCTGCTGGAGCTGTTTTGCCGTTGCCGTTATATTGGAAAGAGCAATGTCAGCATCGGAGAGGGAGGCAAGCGCACGGGTCTTTGCATCCATTGCTGCAGTACGCAGGGAATCGTCCCGGTAATCCGGAGCGTCCACGGAAAGGTAGCTACCCATGTAACGATTATAATCAACAAAATGCTGCTGGGCATTAGTCATAGAGATATCGTAAATCTTCATTTCCTGCGCAAGCAGGCCGGCCAGCCACGGTGTCTCCTGATCGCTGCCAAACATAAGGGATGACGTGTCCGAGGAGAAGGAATCTGTTGCAGTACTTAAGGCCGTACCTGCCACCCCCCATTGGGCGATTGTCTGCCCGTCAGATGCTACATCTGATTGGAGCGTGCCGGGATCAGAAGAGCCGGAGGATGCATCATGGTTATAGGCATCGATAGTCGCCTCCATCCGGGTGAGGGAAATCTTCACTTGGCCGGCATAGGTGCCCTGCGCCTCTGCCCACTGGTTATAGTCCTGGATAACGATCGTCGTGTTATGGGTATCACTTGTCCGAGGGGAGGTACACCCGGCGGCAGAAAGCATGCACCCCGCAAGGAGAAGAAGGATAAAAAATACCCGGGATCGTTCCATCATCATTAACTATAGTGATGCCGTTTTCTTCAATCTTTCGTCTGGCTTATGAAAATTTTCCGGGACAGGAACGTCATACTCCCATAAATGATCAAAACAAAAAATAGAATGGTTTAAGTCTATAGTAAATGAAATTAAAATATGTATAAACCGGGCGTCATTGCGTGTCTTTTCATCGTGCTGCTGGTTGGGGCATGCGGATGCTCCCTTGCCGCTTCAGGATCGGGCACTGCCAACGGGACTACCGCCCGGGAGATGCCGACACTACCGGACACGTACGTTGCCGGCGAGGGAACGCCAGTACCGGGAAATACCGTGGTAACTCCGGCACCTGTAAACACGGGGCCGGCAAACATCGCGGGAGACCAGACTAACGTGACGATGACGGAAACCTCGCTTCCCTGCAATGGCAATTCCTGTGGTTTTGTTTCGAACTCAACATCTTCAAACCCGGATGCCCCGGTAAGCAGTTTTTCTGCAAATGTTACAAAAGTTTACGTTGTCCCCCCAAACCCTGTAGTGCCGATCCAATTTACCGATGGATCAACTAACAGCCCGACCTCGTGGTACTGGCTTTTCGGAGAATATGGGAGCACCAGTGATGCACAAAACCCCCTCTTCACCTACCAGGGGTATAATTATTATAACGTCACGTTAATCGCAAAGAATACATACGGTTCATCGAGTAGTACGGCAACGATTTCCGTCTGCCCGGTGATGACCTCATTTGTATCAAATACAACAAACGGGAATGTCCCGTTAACCGTGAATTTTACAGACACCTCGGCAGCACTTTCAGGAACTCCCTCAGCTTATCTCGATTCTCACTGGTTCTGGAAATGGGATTTTGGAGATGGGGTAACATCCACTCTGCAAAATCCGACCCACACCTACACGGCTGCGGGAGATTATACGGTCAGGCTGGATTCAGGAAATGATCTGGGGAGCTGCTGGAACACTGCGGAGATAGTTGTACAGCCATTTACTGCAACGTTTACTGCAGATCCAACCAGCGGCCTTAATCCACTGACGGTACTGTTCGTTGACACGACTACGGATCCAACTGAAACGGGCAGGTACTGGGATTTCGGGGATGGGACCACCTCTACCATGCAACATCCGACCCATACGTACTCGACTGCGGGGAATTACGTGGTCACGTTCGATGCCACAGACGCATATGGCTGGAGCAACCAGACAACGACAATCACCGTATATTCCTTACCCTCCGTTGATTTTAGCGCAATTCCCACTTCAGGAGTGGCCGGGACAACGGTATCCTTTATCGATGAAAGCAGCGGGACACCCGGTCCCACAAGCTGGTACTGGGATTTCGGGGATGGATTCGATAGTACTGCACAAAATCCACCGCACCAGTACGCCAGTGCCGGAATGTACACGGTAAGTCATTCTGCAACAAATGCGCATGGAACCGTTTGGATGAACAAAACCGCATATATCACGATCACATGAAGTCCAAATCGTTTTCCGGCAGGCTCTCTTCCCTTTTTGAAGATGATGAGCAAGACACTGTCGTACCGGAGAGCCCCCCCGGGGAGGGTGGCCCGGACTGGTCAGGAATCAGCAGGGATTGGGAAAGTGGAGAGAGCTCGCTGGTCCCTCAGGAATCAGCCAACCGGCAGCCCTCCTCGCGTGTCCAGAGATTCATCCTGTACTTTATCGAGCCGGAAACGGAGACAGAGACAAAGCAGGCTGTTCCCTCACCGGTTCCTGCCGCCGGAAAACCCGAAAAAACGCCGGCAGTCCCGGTCGGCCGCCGGGTCCGTATCCGGCTCGCATCGCTGCGGACCCTTGGGTCAAAAATTCTGGTATTTTTTATCGAACCCGCCCCGGAGGTTCCGGAAGAAGCCGTACCGGTGGGGATTTCTAATGGTTCTGCGCTTCCGCAGGAGCTCGCTGTTATCCCACCTCCGGAGCCGGAACCCGTCCCGGCCACGGCCGATGCAGGGTCGATTGCCGTCGCCGAGCCTCCCAGGCCCTCTTTCATGCAGAAGATCCGGACAGCATTTGCTGCTCCGGTGCAGAAGGAAATCCTCACCCTCGATTTCAACCCGGGCGTCCTTGACACCCCTTCCCTCGATGGATCCCTGAGGGATGTCAATATCACCTACCCTATCGACCCGCCTTACCAGTATGTGCATATCGAGTACAGCAAGAAGGACGGCGCCCTCATCTACGAAGTGGTGGAGCCGCAGCTCTCCGAAGATGAGAAGGTTGCGCTCGATATCGTGGAGCGGGCCTTTGAGAAGCTCGTGAGCACCAACCTGGAAGTGATCGAAGGGGACCAGCGGATCGAGTACCTCCGGGAGCGGTTCTATTCCCTGGTTAACATCTTCGGGCTCAAGCTCACCGAGCAGCAGAAGGAGCGGATGTTTTTCACGCTCAAAAAGCAGTATCTCGGCTACAGCCGGATCGACACGCTGATGAAAGACAGGTATATCGAGGATATCAGCTGCAACGGCTCCGACATCTACCTGTACGTCCAGCACCGTATCTATGGATCCACCCGGACCAACGTGAAGTTCGGAGAGGTCGAGCTCAACAACTTTGTCCTCAAGCTCGCGCAGATTGGCGGCAGGCACATCTCACTCCTCCAGCCTATCCGAGATGTCTCGCTCCCTGACGGGAGTCGTGGTAACCTCACGCTTGGCGGTGAAGTGACCAAGAAAGGGTCGACCTTTACCATCCGTAAGTTCCGTGCAAACCCGATCTCGCCCATTGAAATGATGGACTACCACTCGGTGGATGCTATGGAGCTTGCGTACATGTGGATCCTCATGGAGTACAAGCGCTCGATCCTTGTCTCTGGAGGAACTGCCACGGGTAAGACCACGTTTTTGAACGTGCTGTGCAGTTTCATTCCTCCCGAGTACAAGATCGTCTCCATCGAGGATACGGCCGAACTCAACCTCATGCATCCCAACTGGATTCAGTCCATCACGCGTGCAGGTTTTGGCAGCTCGAGCGGAGGCGAGTCCGTGTCCGGGGTAAGCGGGGTCTCGTCAAAAAGCCCGGGAGATATCTCGCTCTACGATCTGCTTGTTGCAGCGCTGCGGCAGCGGCCCGAGTTCATCATCGTCGGCGAAGTACGAGGCAGCGAAGCCTTCACGCTCTTCCAGGCAATTGCCGTGGGTCATGCGGCACTTGGTACTATCCATGCCGGCTCCATGGACGAGCTGCTTGCCCGTGTGGAGTCAAATCCGATGAACGTGCCGCGCAGCCTCTTCTCCAATCTGGATGTGGTGCTCTTCCCCATGCACATCAAGAAAGGGGAGCGGAGCATGAGGCGCCTGGCAAACATCGTGGAGATGCTCGAGCTTGACCGGGACACGGGGGATCTTATCACCAACACCTCCTTTAAGTGGCTGCCGGACGTGGACGAGTTCCAGTACCAGGGCCGGAGTTTCCTCTTCGATAAGATCCGGGACACCCATGGGGTGAGCAAGGATCTGCTCAACCAGGAGCTCGAGGACCGGACCGATTTCCTGCTGGGCCTCCAAAGGGCCGGGATCCGCGATTACGATGCGGTGACCGAGCAGATCCGGGCATATTACCGGGACAAGCCGGCCGTGATGAAGCAGATTGTTTCTGTTCAGACCGATGATATGGAAGAGTAAAATTCATACTCTTCACAGGGATGTTATAGAATCGGACAGAATCTCAAATCGATACCTGAAATTATATATTGCAAAATTCGTCTGCAATAGAGCCATATTTGGATCAATAATTCACAGATGGTGAGGTTTCATCGGGATAATCCATCAGTTCCCCTTTAGGATGAACCATTGACAGCAACTTCAACAGCGGGTAATGATCCGGATGTAATTTTAATACTCCCGATACCGGATATAACCGTAATATTACTATTCCCCGATTGATCGGAGGTATCCACATATTTGCTCAGCGAAAGGTTACCAAACTGGTTAACATCTAAAACATAATTAACGATCGCATTAGGCACGGGATGTCCATTGATGTCCTTAATAGTGACATTTATACTGTTAGCAAGCTGGCGCGTAACAATCAAATTTGCTGCTGGAGAGAATGCGGCATCTTCTGGAATGAGTTGGTAAGGTGATGTTGCAACCATCCCGTTGCTGTCTGTTACTGTCAGATTTACGCAGAAAGGTCCACTTATTTGCGGGGAAAAACGAGCAATTTTACTGTTGAAATAAGGTGGAACACCTACCGTGCTCAGATCACTGATATCTGAACAGTTTCCCACAGGGTCAATCTGTCCGTTTGTATAGGTTTGGGTGGCATTCATAATTGTCCAATTCCAATTGGAAATCGTTGCATTTACCGAAGAGGACTGGGAGCCATCCAGTACTATCATATCACGTTGGACTGTCCCAATGGTTGCCGTTTCTGTGCTGTATGAGATTACCGGCGTCGGCAATTTGTAGGTCTCTTCAAAGATATTAGTAAGTGATGTCAGGATTTTGATATCGATCTGCTGATCCGTTCCGATAAAAGAGGGAGAAAGGCCGCCATCTCCGGTGAGGCTGCCGGTCAGATTCATCGTCACCTTGATGCTTTTTCCTGCGGGAATGTTCAGATAAGGAGTGCTGCTGCTCGATCCTCCCGGCATATAGACAGTACATCCTCCCCCTCCTGAAGTGAGATTGCATGTGCCGTTGGGTGCAGAGAGTGCGAGTGAGGAATAGCTCAGCGGGTACAAGTAATAATTGTTAATAGCAATACCCTGAACCGCTACGTCTTGGGTATTGAGGTTCATCAGGTCGAATGAGACCGAACTCCAGTTCTGGGAATCCTGGATATTAAATGGAGGATTCGGAGAGGTTGAGGACCAGTTTATATTATTCACCAGGCTCACCCCGGAGATCACAATCTGTTCATCCTTAACCGCCTGGATCTGCGATTGCCGGGTCTCCTCGGCTTTCTGCATCTGCGAGACCATGAGCGCAAGGGCGGCAGCTGCGGTTACGGTGATCAGGATGAGCAAAAGGGTGCCAATAATTACAGAAACACCCTGGTCACGGTGCGGATGGCTCATGGAGTATCACAAATCAGTTTGTCATCCTCGGATAAATTAGTTACCTCTTTTTTATATATATATACATACAAATCGTTAATAACTCTATAGTTAGTAAAGAGATCTCTGCTCACGCTTACCGGTGCCGGCAAAAACGGCCCGGCGGTGCAGGGTAGTCGGGAGCAAGGAAACAGGTGGAGTATGTCCATTCACCGAAATTCCCCCGAAAGAAATCCAAAATATCCAAAATTTTGTACCCGATATGAATAAATTCAAAAATTATCCCGCATTTCTCTTTTACCACAATAAAAAAATATTAAATACAACGTGTTCATAGTATAACATATCTCTTGGACATACAGGGTGTATCACCATGTTCCGTATCCGGAAGAACAAGCCGGCGATATCGGCAGATGCGCGACCCTTCCGTACCGTACGGCGTCTCAATATCAATCGTACGTATACGCCACTTAAGATCGGGGTGGTGGCCGGATATATCCTGCTGGGGATGTTGTCAGCCTCCTCGTCCATGTTTGGCATCCTGGTGGGCACCCTGCTCCGGATGGCCGGCCTTTGAGGGATCTGCTCTTCTATCGCAGCTTTTTTTTATAGCGATGCAATTTTCACGTTCTGCCACAAAATGACGGGAACAAAAAAAGGATATCCGGTTGTCTACGGAGTTACAATGACCGTTCCCTGCATAGAGGAATAGATAGCACAGGTGTAATTGTACACGCCAGGTGTAGTAAATTTCGCAGAAAACGCCTGCCCGGGGGAGAGAGCAAACGTACTCAGGTGAGCAGATGCCGGGAAGAGGACGGAATGGGTGACCGTATCCTTATTGACCCAGTGCACAAGCGTCCCGACGCTTACCGTGATAGTAGAGGGGACAAAAGCCATCTTCTGGATGATGACGGTATTTTCCGAAGATCCCGATGTGGTGGCGGGGACCGGGGTACCTGCAACAACAGCTGCAGAGGTATCCACGGCTGTCACAGTTGTTCCCGGGACAGGTGTCTGGGCAGCAGGGGAAGCCTGGGATGGCAACGGGGGAAAGATCTGGCTGCACCCGCTCACGATCAGGAATGCGACCGCAACCGCACAGAGAATAACCATGTATTTCATTACAAAAATTCTCCTTCCAGATCATTCGTAGGTCTGTGCCAATAAAGCTGATCCGGAGCAAAAACATCCCCCGCAATGCAGACGCCGCTGTTCATGTATCTGCCCCGGGACCCGGCTCTTCTGCCGGCAGGATCGTAACAGGTGCCTGCGCAAGGATCCGCAGGACATCGCCGGTCCGGTAATAGTCCGCGGCAATCATGGCCCGGAACTCCTCTTCGGGAAGCATCCGCGCAAATTTCCACGGGTCCGGGGCGGGCAGGGGGAGAAAGGCCGATGCCTCCTGTTGCGAGAGGGCCGGGATCTCCCGAAGCGCTCTTGCCACCCGTTCCACAGCCCCGCTCTTTCCGGCACGGAATACACGGATACGGCAGTCATCGTACCGAACCTGGACCCGGTCGAGTTTTCCTTTGAGAAGATATGCGAGCACCTGGTTGAACCGGCGTCCGGAAAAAGAATACACCGATACCACTCTCCCTTCTGTGCTCCGTTCTTCCCGGAAAAACAGGCCGGACTCACCGATTCCCTGAGGAAAGGCGGAGATAGCCCGGCTGAGCGTTTCTGCGTCCACCTCGCAAAGAGGCAGGGTCGATTTTTTCCGGGCAACGATCCTCTGTATTCCGGCACAGATCACCGGAGAGAAAGCCGCTTCCCCACCGGTCGCGCGGAAGATCCGGGAGGTCCCCGGTATATCGCCGCCCGGCACCACCACGACAAGGTTGTGGCTCTCGTCGCATTTTACTACCGACCAGATTGCCCCGCCAAGCACGAAATCCCCAGGCTCCTCCCGGTGGGCAAACCTGGCATCGATGGCACCGATTACCTCCCCGTCAGGTGTTACGGCCCGGTACTCGGAGCCCCCGGCGATCACCGAGTACAGCTCCCGGACACGGGAGAGCCCGAACGCCCGTTCGGCCTCAGGACCCGGTACCAGGAGATCGCCATCGGCTGATAGGTAACCGGTGGTGATGAGATGATCAAGGAGCCTGTCGATCTCCTCTGCAAAGCATTGCGCAAAAACTGAAAACGAGCGGAGCTGGCGCACGATCGTGCCCCGACCAGCCCGGGGTCCGGAAAGGAGGGCAAGGAAGAGCTGCTGAACAAGCACATTCCAGGGTTTCTCCGGAGGTTCCAGGGGCTCGGTCTGCTTTTTTTGTGCGCACTCAATGGTGGCGCAGCCGGCAAGGAGTTCCCCGGGGTCAGAAAGGATCCAGGCAACCGAAGCGGCCCGGTCGCGCCGCCCGGCCCGGCCCATCCTTTGCAAAAACGAGGAGACCGAATCCGGCGGCCCATCCTGCACCACGATATCCAGATCCCCGATATCGATGCCCAGCTCAAGCGTGCTCGTGCAGATGATGCAGGCCCCCCCGCTGCCGCGGAACGCCTCCTCGGCCTCTTTTTTCTTTATCGGAGCGATCGACGAGTGGTGGATATGTAGGTTTTCGATCCGTCCCGATACTTCACGTATGACCGTCTCTGCGGCGCTCCGGCTGTTGACAAAGACAAGCGCCTTTTTCCCGGCAACAAGCCGGACGAGAGCATCGATCCTCTTACCCGGGTCGGATTCGACCACGAAACGGAACACCTTCTGGCTGGGCGGGGCCGCGACAGAGACCACTTTGCTTCTCCCTCTCCCGCCCGAAAACCACGCAAGTACCTCATCCGGGTTTCCGACTGTTGCCGAGAGGCCGATGCGCCGGACCGGGGCTGTCGCAATCCGGTCCAGGCGATCGAGTAAAACCCGGAGATGAACGCCCCGCTCCGATTCCACAAACGCGTGCAGCTCGTCCACAATGACGTAGCGCACGGAGGAGAGCGCGGAAGCGGCCACCGGCTCGTGCAGGAGCACCTCCAGCGACTCAGGGGTGATGAGCAGAAACTGGGGGGCGTCATCCTCTTTCCACCCGCGGTCGCCTTTCGGGACATCACCGTGCCAGCGGGCAAGGGTGAGACTGACAGGACGGCAGAACCCGGCGATCCGTTCTTCCTGATCGTTGATGAGAGCCTTGAGCGGGGCGATGTAGAGGCAGGAGATGCCCGGCGCACCGGTTTTTAAGATATCGTCAAGTACCGGGATCAGGGCGGCTTCGGACTTGCCACCGGCTGTCGGGGCGATCACGAGTGTGTCGTTTCCCTCACGGATCGCTGCGTACGCCTGCTCCTGCACCTCGCGGAGCCCGGACCAGCCCATCCGGTCGGCAAGAATGCTTTGCAGGGATGGATGCAGGGAGGGAAAGACCGGTTGGCTGTTCGTAGTACTCCATTTGGGTTCGGGAGAATTATGGCCTTTGCGCCCGCACCGGCCGGTTTTTGCGATCGTTTCCCGGGGCTGCCGGCCGTTTGCTGTACCGGGTATGGCGGGAATTTTCCCACAAAAGCCTTTTTTAATTTCAGGCCGGACGTGTATCCATGGAACTCGCCACCAAAAAGTGCTCTACCTATAAGCCCGGCTCACCGCCCATCACGCGCAAGGACACAGTCGAGCTCTTAAAGGAGGTGCCCGGCTGGTCGCTCGACAATGGCCACCTGACACGGACATTCACGTTCGATGACAGCGACAAATCGATTGAATTCTTAAATGATGTGCTAGCGATGTCGACCGAAGAGGGACATATCCCGGACCTTGCCCTCCGCGAGGGGAAGTTCGTGGATGTGGGGTATTACACGTACCCGGCCGGTGGGCTCACACTGAACGATTTCATCATGGCCGCGAAGATCAACGAGCGGCGGTATAACGAATAAAATCAAACAGGATCTTTTTTTACCAGCGGTGATATCGAATACGCAATGTATTCACATGAATACAAAATGTATTCATCCTACAGAGATTATGATGGTTCGTAAACAGGTCCTGCCCGGCTCATTCCCCATCAGGATCAAGCCACCCCGCCCTCCAAAAAAATTGATCGCCCCCTCCCCCATTTGGCGCTCCTTTAAAAAAATTGGCCGGACCGATCGATTTCAAAGCCGGTCGGGGCGACCTCTTTTCTTCCAGTTTCATATCATGCACTTCCACTGGAGATTCAGGTGAGACGGGGTGATCGGTCCGATCGTTTCTGAAATTGGCCGGACCGATCGATTCCGGAATTGGTCGGGGCGACCGCTCGTACAGCGGGATCAAAGGTAGCCCCCCTCCCCTGCTTTGCGGTCCGCAGAAAACCGGGTCGGGTCGATCAATTTCACAATTGATCGGAGCGTCCCCCCATGGGAGGGGGGGTGCTATTAGAGCTGAACACAGGACTCTTCAATCGTTCCCTTTTTTGTGTGCAGATATACTCTCTGGCGATATCATCTCAAAACCGGGGGGTGCCACAAGCGTGCGGGAGCACCACGCCAAAAAGAGTGTTTAACCTCAAGGTAAGGATACCTGCAGGGCAAAAAATTTACTGATACTCCGGCGGCTGCACTTTCTGGGGCAGGCCGCCCTTGAAGTGCTGCTGGATTTTGCCATAGTAATCCCGGAGGTTATCGTTCATTGTCGGGTGAACCTTCTTCTGCGCTTCAAGGAAGTGTTTCTCCGCGACAAAGTCCGCACCCTCGCGGAGGGCGAGCATGCCCGCCTCACGGCAGAGCGATTCGAGATCGGCACCGACAAAGCCGGCAGTCATGTCCGAGAGATCGGCAAGGACTTTCTCCCGGGCCGGGTCCGCAAACGCGAGGTGCTTCTCCCGGAACAGGTCAACGAGGCGCCGGCGCCGGGCGCCTTTTGCAACACCGGCTGCCTTATCCGTGGCCGGGACGATTGTCGTTTTCACGGCATCGGACGTGACCATCCTGTCCTTACCGAGTTTCTCCACGAGCTCCGCGAGCATGTCCTCGGAATAGCCCTCAGTTGAAACCACAATCTCCTCAAGCCCCGAGCCTTCGAGCGGCATGTACTGCGTGTGGATACCAATGATCTTTTTCCTGTCCTCCATGGTCGGTTCGCCGATGTACACGAGCCGGTCGAACCGGCCGGCACGCAAAAGCGCCGGGTCCACGATATCGGGCCGGTTTGTTGCGCCCATCACAACGACATCTTTGAGCTCTTCAAGTCCATCCATCTCGGTGAGGATCTGGTTGAGCACGTTGTCGATCACGTGTGAATCGTTCGAGCTCCCCCGGGCAGGGGCAAGCGCATCGATTTCGTCAAAGAAGATGATCGAAGGTGAGACCTGCCGGGCCTTCTTGAAAATCTCCCGGACCGCCCGCTCGCTCTCACCCACCCACTTGGAGAGGAGCTGCGGGCCCCGGACCGGGATAAAGTTGGCACCGCTTTCGCTTGCAACGGCTTTTGCAATGAGTGTCTTACCTGTCCCTGGCGGGCCAAAGAGGAGCACACCTTTTGGCGGCTCGATCCCGAGGTCATCGAAACGCTCACGGTGCGTCAGCGGGTACTCGACTGCCTCGCGGACCTCGGTCTTGGCCGACTCAAGGCCGCCAACCGTCTCCCACTTCACGTGCGAGACCTCGAGCATCACTTCACGCATCGCGCTCGGACCCACATCACGCTGTGCGCTCCGGAAGTCCGCGGCAAAGACCTTGAGCTTGTCCAAGGTTTCCTGCTCGATCTCGGCCTTGTCCAGATCGAGATCGGGCAGGTACCGGCGCAGGGCCCGGATCGCAGCCTCACGGGCAAGTGCGGCAAGATCTGCTCCCACAAATCCGTGGGTCTGCTGGGCGAGCACATTCAGGCTCACATCCTCGGCAAGCGGCATGCCCCGGGTATGGATCTTTAAGATCTCAATCCTGTCGGGCTCGCCCGGCACACCGATCTCGATCTCCCGGTCAAAGCGCCCGGGCCGGCGCAGGGCGGCATCGATCGCATCAACGCGGTTGGTGGCACCGATCACCACGACCTGTCCACGCTCTTCAAGCCCGTCCATCATGGTTAAGAGCTGGGCCACGACACGACGCTCCACTTCCCCGGTCACTTCCTCGCGCCGGGGTGCAATCGAGTCAAGCTCGTCGATGAAGATGATCGAGGGCGAATTCTCGCGGGCCTCCTCAAAAACTTCGCGGAGCCGCTGTTCGCTTTCACCATAGTATTTCGAAATGACTTCGGGGCCGGCAATCGAGATGAAATGCGCACCGCTCTCGCTTGCCACCGCTTTTGCGATCAGCGTCTTTCCCGTTCCCGGTGGGCCGTACAGCAAAACACCCTTGGGCGGCTCGATTCCCAGTTTCTGGAAGAGCTCGGGATGGCGGAGCGGGAGCTCGATTGTCTCGCGGAGCCGCTGGAGCTCATCTTTTAAGCCCCCGATATCCTCGTACGAGAACCGTTTCACGCCTTCGAACCCCGCGGCCGGCTTGTCCGAGAACTCGACCGAAGTATTCTTCGTGATGATGACCGCCTCCTCGGGCTCGATCTCCACCACCTTGAAAGCCACGATCTGCGGCTGGACAAAGGGCAGGCCAAGCATGATCGGGATCGAGTCGTTTTTCACGACAGGGAAATCCAAAAGGCCGTTAATCACGTGAGGGTTATTGGCGATTGGGATCTTCTTTGGCAGATCCTCGGGAGGAGCTAGAACCACGCGCTTTGCCTCGATCTCTTCTGAAAGCGTGGAGATCTTCACAGTGTCCCCGATGCTCACCCCGGCATTGAGCCGGGTGAAATTGTCGATCCGGATCTTTCTCTGGTTCCAGTCCTCGACAAGCGCCCGCCAGACCTTGGCCACGGTCCGGCGCTTCCCTTCGATCACCACAAGGTCACCGGGCGAAATTTTAAGGAGAAGCATGGTCTCGGGATCGAGCCGCGCTTTTCCCCCGCCCTGATCCCCGGGGTACGCGGAATCGACCTTCAGTTGCACTTCTGGCATTACCTTAAAGGTCATATACGCAAGGGATTTATAAGTACTGTAAATGCGTATCCTTGTTTTTGACCCGTTCCACGGCGCGGCAGGGGACATGATCACCGCGGCCCTGCTCGATTGCGGGGCGGACCACAAGGCGGTTGTTGCTGCCATGCGGGCTGTGGTCGCCGATCCGGGCGTTGAGACGGTGACCCGGGCCGGGATCCGGGCCATAAAGGTCCGCACCCATGCCACCCCGGTCCACCGGACGCTCGCGGACGTGGAAAGAAAACTGGATGCAGCAGCCCCGCACATCCCGGCTGATGCACTTGCCATGGCCCGCCGGGTCTTTGCCCGGCTCAATACGGCAGAAGAATCTGTCCACGGCGAACACGTCCACTTTCACGAGGTTGGGGCGGACGATGCGATTGCGGATGTGGTCGGAGCCTGCACAGCGCTCTTCTCGCTCAAACCACAGGGCGTCGCAATCCTTCCCATAGCCCTTGGCTCCGGCACGATCACCGGCTCGCACGGCACGATCCCGGTCCCGGCCCCGGCAACAGCGGCGATTCTTGCAGGCTCGGGCCTCGCAGTATTTCCCGGGAGCGACTCAGGTGAGCTCTGCACTCCCACAGGGGCAGCACTCCTTGCCGAGTTTGCCGCGTCTCTGCCGGCCAGACTCGGGGCGTACACGATCCTCGCAACCGGTTACGGTGCCGGGACAAAAGACTCCCCCAAAGTCCCTAATGTCCTGCGGGCCATGGTGGTGGAGAGCGCCGGCGCTCCGGCTGCAATGCCGCAGGATGCCGTCGATCTCCTGGAGACAAACGTGGATGACGCAAGCGGCGAGGTGATCGGTGAAGCCCTCGCCCGGTTCATGGCCGCCGGGGCACGGGATGCCAGCGCAATTCCAATCCTGATGAAGAAAGGCAGACCGGGGTACCTGGTCACAGTGATCGCACCACCGGATTCATCCGCCGGACTAGCCCGGCTCATGGCGCAGGAACTCGGGACACTCGGGGTCAGGTGCATCCCGGCTGTGCACCGGTTCATCGCAGATCGGACTACCGGTACTGTGGAAGTGACTTTTGCCGGCCATACAAAGGACATCCCGGTGAAATATGGCTGGATCGAGGGCAGGTGCTACACGGCAAAACCGGAGTTCGATGCAGCAAAGGAGTGGGCAGGCGAGCTCGGACTCCCGGTCCGTGAAGTGCTCCGGGCCATCAGTGATACACTTGATACACAGGAAAAAGCCGGGAGGCAGGACACGTGACGAAACCGGACCGGCAGACCACGGGGAATGCGGCCTTGGACCGGCTGCTGGGCGGCGGCCTTGAACCGCGTACCATTACCCAGCTTTACGGTGGGCCGGCAAGCGGCAAGAGCACGCTGTGCATGATCGCGTCCGTCTCCTGCCTGCGGGCAGGCGGATCGGTAATCTTCATCGATTCCGAGGGCTTCTCCATTGAGCGCTTCCGGCAGATCGCGGGAAACGACACCGCGGCGATTGCGGACCGGCTCTTCCTTTTTGAGCCCGTAGACTTTGACCAGCAGGGCGGGATGATCACCGAATCCGACAAGATCTTCCGGCAGCATAAACCGGGCCTCGTGGTGCTCGACTCGGCCACCGCACTGTACCGGACCGATCTGGAAAAAGGCCGGGACGCCATGCAGCAGCTCACGCGGCAGATGCTCCAGATCCTCGGGTACACAAAACGTTACGATCTCCCGGCGCTTGTCACCAACCAGGTGTATATGGATACCACCAGAAACACGTTTGCGGGTTTGGGTGGCACCTCGCTTGAACACATCAGTAAGGCAATTGTCCGCCTGGACCGGCTCGAAACGCCCGGATGGCGGCGCGCAACGCTTGTCAAGCACCGTTCCCGGCCCGAAGGCGCATCGTTTGATTTCGAGATTGTGCAGGACGGAATCCGGGCAAAGGAATAGCGAAAAGTCTAGCTCATACGATCGTTGAAGGAACTGACGGATTAATATCTTTTAGAACAGATATTATTCCGTAAATGGTATTGAGACAGCAGACTGCCGAACTGATCCGGGAGGTCCTCAAAAAAAATCCGCAGGGCCTGAACATCACAGAGATTGTCCGGCAGATCCGCGTAAACCGGAATACAGCAGGAAGGTACCTTGAGAAGCTGCTGGTTTCAGGGCAGGTAGAATTGCGCCATTTGGGCATGGCCAAGATCTATGCGCTCGCCAACCGCGTCCCGGTCTCCGCGGTCCTCTCCATCTCCTCAGAATGTATCCTGCAGCTGGACAGCAGCACCCGGATTGTTTTTATCAATGACACATTCTCCCGCTTCCTCTCTGTGCCGGCAAACGAGCTGGCCGGGAAGAACATCGAGTATACGCCACTGGTCACAGCATTCGACGACCTGTTTCCCGCATTCATGGACCGGGTGCATGCGGGACTGGAAGGCACTGAGTGGCGGGGGGAACTGGGACCTGTCCGTGGCGGAATCTATTTCTCTTACCGGATTGCCCCCACTGCCCTCGACCACGGGCAGAAAGGCGTCTCGGTCATCCTTGAGGATATCACCGCGGCAAAGATGGCAGGAGCCTGCCTGCGCGAGAGCGAGGAGAGGTACCGCCTGCTTGCCGAATCCTCAAGCGATCTGATCTTTGTGATTGACGCGGATGACCGGGTCGAATACGTCAACAGCTATGCAGCCGCATTTCTGGGAACAACACCTGCCGAGGTAACCGGGAAGGCCCGGGCGCTTCTCTTTCCTCCGCAGATTGCACACCGGCAGGGAAAGATGCTTCAGGAGGTCTTCTCCACCGGGAAATCCCTGCACAGCGAGGGGCCGCTCCCGGTGGATGGAGAGATGCGATGGTTCGACTATGTGCTCGTGCCGCTCAAAAGTCCCGACGGATCGGTGCGCTCGGTCATGGGCATCTCCCGTGATATCAGCGGACGCAAACAGGCCGAAGAGACGTTAAAGAACAGCGAAGAGCGCTACCGGCGGCTCCTGCAGCAATCCTTCGATGCGATCGTAATCCACAAGAAAGGGATTATTACACTCGTAAACGAGGCCGCTGTTGCCCTTGCCGGAGTATCCTCGCCCGATGAACTGGTGGGAAAACCTATCCTTGATTTTGTCCATCCCGGTTCCCGGGAACTTGTCCAAGCCAGGGTGGCTACGTTTACAGATCAAAGCAGGCCACTGACCGTTGCCCTGGCAGAAGAGAAATTTGTCCGGCCCGATGGCAAGATCATCGATGCCGAAGTCCTTGCCACAAGCTTTCCTGATGACGGTGGTGTCGCAGTCCAGGTGGTGTTCCGGGACATTACCAGGAAAAAGGAGCTCGCGGAGGCGCTGCGCCAATCGGAGGAAAAATATCGCACTCTTGTAGAACACAGCCAGAACGGGGTTTTTATCATCCAAGGCCGGAAGATCCTGTACGTCAATTCAGCGTTCGCCCGGATACTGGGAGGACGTACGGAGGATTTTACCGGGGGGGACTTTGGTGCCTGCATCGCTCCCGAGGACCGGGATCGGGTGCTCGACATTGGGCACCGCCGGCAGCGGGGTGAACCGGTGCCGGAGACCTACGAATGCATCCTGCTCAAACGGGACGGGACCACCCGGGTCATTGTCTCTCTGGATGCCGGGCTCATCCAGTACCAGGGAGCGCCGGCCAGCATGGGGACCATACGGGATATCACGGAACAGAAACATGCCGAGGCAGAGCTCAGGGAAAGCAGCGGGATGCTCCGGGCCATTTTCGATTCCACGTTCCAGTTCACGGGCCTGGTAACGCCTAAGGGTATCCTCACCGATGTCAACCGTACTGCCCTGGACTTTACCGGGATAACCCGCGATGAGGCAGTCAACCGCCCCTTCTGGGAGGGGCGGTGGTGGCAGGGAGATACGGTACGGGTACAGCAGCTCCGCGAAGCGATATCCAAAGCGGCTTCGGGGACTTTTGTCCGGTACGAGACCATGGTGCAAGGTGTCGGGGTTGCTGTAGTGGATGTGGACTTCTCCCTCAAGCCTGTCTTTGATCCCCAGGGGAATATCCGGTTACTCATAGCTGAGGGCAGGGACATTACTGCCAGAAGAAGGGCCGAGGATGCACTGCGGGAGAGCGAAGAGCGATTCCGGCGGGTATTTGAGGATGGGCCGCTTGGGATGGCAATCGTGGACAGGAACCGCCGGTTTGTCTCAGTGAACCGGATGTGCTGCGAAATGTTCGGCTATTCTGAAGATGAGCTGCGGAAAAAGACCATTGAAGACGTGACCCACCCAGACAACCGGGATGAGGACGCAGCCCAGATGCAGAAACTCTATGCGGGAAAAATCACCCGGTACCGCACAGAGAAGCGATACATCAGGAAAGACGGTTCCGTGTGCTGGGGCTCGCTGACGGTGAGCCCGCTTAGGGACAAGAACGGAAAGATTGTTTCCACAATAGGTCTCGTTGAAGAGATCGCGGGCCGGACGGAAACAAAAGAAGTATCATGATGTGCCGGGCAGCGGTCGGTCACCTTCACACCTTGTCCGCCAACCCATTATAGCCTGCCGGGCCTGACGAAGGTTCATGGACTGCGAACCGGGTACACTCTCCCTCAAAGAGCCGGTACGACAGCTGCATGCCAGAGGAGTACCTGCATATGCCATCCACCAGGCCCGCGAGAAGCAATCGATCCGCACGCCACATGACCGGGGCCTTTCTTCCGCAACGCTGAAACAGGCGTTGCCGTACCTTGCCCTTCCCGGTTTTGCACGCCAAGCTACGCTTGCCGGGTTCGGGTAACAAAAAGAGAGAGATTTTAGTAGAGGATCAGACCGGAAAAGACGGCGACCGCAGGCCCTTCCATCCTTGCCTTACCCTCGGGATCGAAATGGATCGTCAGGGGACCACCTTTGGTCTCGACCTGGACAGGCCCGTTCATATATCCGAGATGGTGCACGACCGCAGCAGACGCGGTTGCCCCGGTCCCACAGGAGAGCGTCTCGTCCTCCACCCCGCGTTCGAAGGTGCGCACCCGGATCGAATCCTCCCCGGTCTTCTGAACAAAGTTCACGTTTGCACCATGAGGGAAAGTCGGATGGTTCCGGATC
Source organism: Methanoregula boonei 6A8 (assembly GCF_000017625.1). Classification (NCBI taxonomy): domain Archaea; kingdom Methanobacteriati; phylum Methanobacteriota; class Methanomicrobia; order Methanomicrobiales; family Methanoregulaceae; genus Methanoregula; species Methanoregula boonei. The sequence continues at coordinate 2,510,230 of NC_009712.1, forward strand.
TGTGGGGCAACGGCTGCAAGGTCGATGCTGCCCAGATCGTCGGTGAGAATCACCGCATGGGGGACACCGGTGTTGACTGCATGAACCTCAAAACCCCCGATCTGTTCGTGGTACTCGCCTTTCCCGGTGGCAGGAATGTCCTTACGTTTGAATTTCGGCTCACCCATCCCGATGGTCACGGTACATTCCTCACCCTCGTACCGCACGCTCACTTCCAGATCCCCGGCCTCGGTCTGGACCGTACAGGTTTCCTGAATGTAGCCCATGTCGTACGCGTACTTGGCAAGGCAGCGGATTCCGTTCCCGCACATTTCGGCCTCGCTCTCATCAGGCTGGAGGATCCGCATCCTTATATCGGCCTTTCTGGTCGGTTTTGCGAGGAACAGTATGCCGTCCGCACCAATCCCGAAGCGCCGTTCGCAGTACAGGGCAGCAAACTGCCCTTTCAGGTCATCGGGAATAATCATCTGCGCATATTCGTCGATAAGAACGAAATCGTTGCCGTTCCCGTGCAGTTTGACAAAGGGTATTTCCATTTCATGCCCCTCAAGAACCGGGCAGAACTCCCCCTGTTCAGGGGTACCGGTCGGGTTCTCGTCTGATTACTTCTGGGCTTTTTTCGTGAATAAACGCATCGCCCCGGGCTCATTCGCCGTTGGGACTTTCCGGCCCGAACGTCTCGTGGAACGTATCGATCCCCCAGCCCAGATAATCCCGGATGATCACGTAGGCCATCTGAGGGGGGATCGCCCCTTTCTCGGTCACAATCAGATCGATATAATTTGCCGGGGTCACATCGAACGCCGGGTTTCTCACCGTAACGTGGGGTAGCGTCCGGGCGATCTCATCGGGCAGAACCTCGCTTCCCGCCCGTTCTTCGATCCGGATGAGCTCGCCCAGAATCGTGCGGGGCGCAAACTTGTAGGTCTCAGCAGCCACGATCATGTTCACCCGTGCTTCCCGTGCCGAATGAGCTACCTGGGCGGTCCCAATCTTGTTGACCACCGCCCCGTTCACCGTCACCGCATCCGCACCGACTACCACGAGATCGATATCATGGATGAAGGACCGGACTGCAGAATCCACGATAAAATTCGTCTTTATCCCGGCATCATTCAGGGTCCGGATCGTAATGAGACCCTGGTTCCTTGGACGGACTTCGGTGGCAAAGACCTCGATCTCCTTTCCCTGACGGTGAGCCTCGATGATGCAGCCAAGAGCAACCTCCGAATTGCAGTGTGTAAGGATCGTATCCCCATCACGGATATGGCTTGCCCCGAATTTCGCGATCTGCTCCACCGCGTTCTGGGATGAGCGGATGAACTCTTCGGCGCGCCGGATAACGCCGGCCTGCGCCGCTTCTGCAGAGGTAGCGCCTTCAAGACCCGCCATCACGATATGGACGGCATTTGGGAGCGAAACTGCGGTCGGGCGGGTGGCAAGGAGGATCGCGGCAGCACGCTCCATCTCCTGCCGGAACGAACCCGGATCCCTGGCCGAAAGGGAAACTGCATGGTCCCTGAGGGCTTCTGCGGCAGCCCGGCCAATCCTTCCGGCCCCCCGGATCTCCATGCTCTTTATCTTCTCGGCAGTATCAGGTACGATCATCGGAACTCAGTGTTTCAATAGAGAGGGAAGATACATAGAGTTTGCTTTTGGGGAGAGACGATGTCGGTTGCCGTGGTATTCGACAGTGCCGGGACGCTTCTTGCCACGTACCGCGTGGCAAAAGACGTGGCAGAGCAGGAGCTGCTGCCCGGGATAGAGACCACTACACTGACGTTTGCCTCCCCGGAACGTGTCCTGATCGTGCTGCCGGTCCATTCCAAGCACATCATTACCACCCCGCCAAAGATGCTCCTCTCCGCTTACCTTTCTGAAAACCAGGTCGGCTTCGGTATCAGCTGCACGCGCAAGATCCTCACCGCGGACGATATCGGGGATCTGCTCTATGCCGACAGAAAGGCCACGGTTGCCGATCTCCAGGAATGCATCAGGAATGTCTGGGACGCCTGCCGTGAGGAGTTCATGCTCACCCTTAATAGCGGTGCGATCCTCAACATGGCACAGCGGTCAATTGAGTTTACCATTACCGCGGGGGGCTGGCCCTTTGAGGGGGCAAAGGAGACGGTCACCTCACTGCACCGCCGCGGTGTTCCCACGTTTATTGCCTCGGGCGACCGGTCGACAAAACTTGAGATCATGGCCGATCACCTCGGGATCCCCCGGGATCGTGTGTACGGGGTGGCAACCCCTTCGGTCAAGGCACAGATCGTAACGGATCTGAAAAAAGAGTACGACCACGTGGTGATGGTGGGCGACGGGATTAATGATCTTTCGGCTCTCCTCCAGGCAGACACCGCGGTCCTCACCGTGCAGCAGCCCGGCAGCCGGCCGCAGGAGCTATACAGTGCTGCTGATCATGTGATCACACATGTGCGGGAAGTATTGCCGATCGTTGAGGGTTTGCTCTGACCGGAGCGAAAAATTCCCGATCGTGACGGTGACGGTTAGCATATAAAAGATAATATGACACCTCTGTCACATTAGGTACACGGGAATTATGAAGGCACCACTCATCACGGTCGACAACGTCAGCATGGATTTTGACGGCACGCATGCGCTCAAAAATATTTCTTTTGAGCTTGCCGAAGGGGAGATCCTGGGGATCATCGGCAGGAGTGGTGCCGGAAAGACCGTGCTTATCCACCTCATGCGAGGGGTGGAGCAGCCACCCACGAGCGGCAGGATCATCTATCATGTTTCTGCATGCCCTTCCTGCGATTACATGGATGTGCCAAGTGCTGCAGGCAAGCCCTGCCCGCACTGCGGGGCCGTTCTTGCACCCCTTGATGTAGATCTTTGGAATGAGACAAACGAAATGCTAAAGCGGAGGGTGATGCGCCGAACCGCGATTATGTTCCAGCGGACTTTTGCCCTGTACGGCGATGACCGCGTGATCGAGAACGTCCTTCATGCACTCGATGACATCAACTATCCCCCGGAAAAAGCGATCAACCGGGCAGCCGACCTTATCGACCAGGTCCGGCTTTCCCACCGGATGATGCATATCGCACGCGATCTCTCGGGCGGCGAGAAACAACGGGTAGTGCTTGCCCGGCAGCTCGCCAAAGAGCCATTCTTACTCTTCGCCGATGAGCCCACCGGAACCCTGGATCCTGGCACGGCAAAAATCGTGCACACGATGCTCACCGAGGCAGCGAAGACCAGCAACATGGGGATGGTAGTCACCTCCCACTTCTCGCAGGTCATCGAGGATGTTGCAAGCAGGGCAATCCTCCTTGTCGATGGTGCAATTGCAAAGATCGGGGCCCCAAAAGATGTGATAGCCGAGTTTATGGCCGGTTGCGAGGATACGGAGACCTTCGAACACGCCGTGGTAGGAGAAAGAATCGTGGAGGCCCGGGACCTTACCAAGCGTTACATCTCGGTGGACCGCGGTGTGGTCCGGGCAGTAAATGGCGTCAGTTTCGAGATCTACGAGAAAGAGATCTTCGGCATCATTGGGAAAAGCGGGGCCGGAAAGACCACACTCTCGCAGATCATTGCGGGTTTAATTGAGCCCACAAGTGGGGAGATCAACGTCAGGATCGGCGAGGAATGGGTGGACATGACAAAGCCCGGCGTGGACCAGCGGGGACGGGCCAAAGAGTACATCGGCCTTCTGCACCAGGAATACGATCTCTTCCCCCACCGCACGGTGCTCGACAACCTCACCGATGCCATCGGACTTGAATTCCCCAAGGAGCTGGCCATGCGTAAGGCACTGGTTACGCTCAGGATGGCCGGGTTTTCTGAAGAGAAAAGCAAGGAGATCCTTGACCGGCTGCCGGGCCAGCTCTCGGAGGGGGAACGCCACCGGGTTGCGCTCGCACAGGTTCTGATTCGGGAACCCCGTATCGTGATACTTGATGAACCTACCGGTACAATGGATCCGATCACCAAGATCGATGTCAAGCATTCCATTATGCACTCCCGGGATGACATCGATGAGACGTTTGTGGTGGTCTCGCACGACATGGAGTTCGTACGCGACATCTGCGACCGCCTTGCCCTGATGAGGGGAGGGAAAATCGTGGAGATCGGAAAAACCGCCGAGGTCCTTGCCCACCTGACCGAGGACGAGCGCAAGGTTATGAGCCAGAACCAGCCGCCGGCTGCCTGAGGCCCCCATGATCCACGTCCACCTTGACGGGGAGCCCCGTGAAGTAAGCGAGGGAAACACGCTTGGCACCATTATCACGGGGCAACCAAAAGAGTGCGCCGTTGCCGTGATCCGCCCTGCCACCAAGGAACAGGAGAAGACAGAGAGCCTTACGGTCACCACTACGGCCGGTGAGATTACCATCGAACTTTCCGGGGTTGCCGTGGATGTGCTTGAGCAGCCGGAAAAGGCGGCCGGCCTTGGCCTGCACTGGGCGGACCGGTACGCGGCAGCATTCGGGCCGTTTCCCTCTGGCATTACCCCTGAGCGCAAAGGGCGGCTCTACGAGCGGGGCGATGTGATCCTCGGGTGCGGGGGGTATAATCCTAAGACCTCGTACCTCATCTTCTCCAAGAGCAGGCATGTCGCCGACCATGGAGCGGACGCAAGCGGAGGGGTGATCGGCCGGGTCGTAAGCGGGAAGGCTGTACTCGACCGGTGGGCAACCGGGGACAGGGTCACCAGGGTGGAACCGGTTGTGAGCTGGGCGGACACCAGCCGCTCGTTTACCACCACCGACTCCAACCTCGTCCTCGAAGACGGGATGCTGCTCGTGACCAGAGTCGATGTCAACGCACAGGGATACAGCAGGGAAAAAATCACAACTGAGGCTGCGGGCAGCGTAGAGCACATGCTCATTGCCCTCGAATCCGGGACCTTTACGGTCGGGCGTGCCACGAGCACCCACATCCTGGACCGGAAACGTGTCGGTACCCCGGTGCCCGAAGAGTCCCAGCACCCGCGGCGCGAGGGGACGGTCACGGTGCGCACGACGGGGCCTTCAGTAGGCGGAGTGTATATCTACCGGGCCGATGTTCCCGGCAGCTCGTCACACAGCGTGGTCGGGCAGGTAGTTCATGGGATAGAGCTCGCAAAACTGGCAAAAGAAGGAGATATCCTCTCACTCCGGGTGGTTCCCGCAAGGATCGATCTTCTGGGCCTGCCCCTTGAAGAGGCAAAAAGGATCGCAGCTGATCGGGGGATCGCCCTTTCTATCGACACCGACAACCCGGACCGGATCGTGGTATCGCAGGAGCCGGGGACAACCCTTGACGTGCTTGCTGAAAAAGCTGCAAAGATCACAACCGCACCGATCAGCCAGGTTATCGATATTGTCCTTGACGATAAGCATGCACCTGCAAGCTGCGAGATCTTCCGGCACCTCACCGGGCTTGACGAGCACGATGCCGGCATGATGCCGGCCTTTTTTGTTTTTGACGATGTCGTGCTCTTTAAGCCAAAGATCCCGACCGATGTCCGGATTATCCCGGAGAACTGCCCGACAGACGAGTCACCCGCTGCGGCCCTCGCAATCACTAACGACTCCCGCAAAGCGACGGGAATTGTAGGGGTGCGGCTCTCGGCAAACCGGGAGTTCGGGCCGACCTCGGAACCCTTTGAGGGCACCAATATCATCGGCAGGGTGATCGATACGGAGAAGATAAAGAAAGTAAAGGAACGGCAGATGGTATATATCCGGGAGGTAAAGCCATGACCGAATACAACCCGGCCTATACCGGGACCGTGACCCGGTACGTGGTGGTGGAATCGTACACAGTGACACCGGCAGACGTGGCGATCCGGGCATATGAGATTGCAAAGGGAGTTATGATCAAGGAGAACTGTTTTGGCCTTGTCATCATGGGAAAAGAGGAGGAAGTCGATCGGGTGATAGCCGAGGTCAGAAAGATGGATCCGACCCATATTTTTGTCAAGGACCGCGGCTTTCCGCCCGGAGATGCCCGGAGGTGCCGGGCAACTCTTGGCGGCGCACGCCCTGGCTTTAACGGGATCGAGTTCGAAATGACAATCCTCCCCTACATCTCAAACGGCCTGGGAAAAACACAAAACCTTGATACCGTAACTGTCCCGGTGCCGGCAAAAGCCCCTTCCGACCGCCGGCTTGACGTGTACACGTTAAAGAGAATGATCGATGCACAGGAGCCCTAAACCATGGCAAAAATCTTCATCTACCCTGCAACGAGCCTGATCCTCTCAGACCTGGTGACCCGGTTTGGACATAAGCCACTTGGATCGGCGATAGCCATCCGCGAACGTGTCCAGACACCAGGACTCGAATCCTCGCCACTCCAGATCACGCCCGAGGAACCAAAAAAAGGGCTCCGCTGGGCAGCAGTTGAGGTCCCGTCCGGGGTCCGGGGGCGAATGGCCCTGTACGGACCCATGGTCGAGGAGTGTGATGCCGCGATTATCATCAACAACGCCGACCTCGCGTTCGGCTGCATGGGCTGCGCACGGACAAATGAGCTCCTCAAGTTCCTCCTCCGGCAAAAGAAGATCCCCCGACTCGAACTCGAATACCCGAGAAACGAGGTGGAGGGTGTGCAGTTCGTGGCATCGATTAAAAAATTCCTGACTGAGCCGGGAGTGATAAAATGACAGCCCCGGTACGGATTGCCCAGCTCTCCTGCGGCGCGGACTATTCAGGCGTGCAGGAGGAGATCAATTCGGCGGCACGATCGGTGAATGGCGAGATCGTCTTTCCTGATGTGGCGCTCAAGGACATCGTTCGGGATTTTGACGCGTTCGGCCTTGAGGTGAGGAGCCCGGATTTAAAACTTGCCATCTCTCGGGCGATGGCACTCGTGGATGGCCGGGTGGATGCCGACGCCGTCTTTATTGCGACCTGCTTCCGGTGCGCCGAAGCCGCAATCGTGAGAAACGAGCTCAGACGCTATATCCTCGAACACTCGAAGCTCCCGGTCGTCAGCTACTCGTTTACCGAGCGCACAACCGCAGGAACGCTCCTTACCCGAATGGAGGCCTTAACCACCATTGCCCGGCGCCGGGCGCTCCTTGCCCGCGAGGTCCAGGAGGGCATCACCCTCGGGATCGATTCCGGCTCCTCGACAACAAAGGCTATCGTAATGAAAGATAACAGGATCCTCGGCAAAGGCTGGTTGCCGACAGGAGAGGTCCTCAAAAGCGCCCACAATGTTGTCGATACTGCTCTCGCTGAAGCGGGAATGAACCTTTCCGATATCCAGGCAATCGGCACCACCGGGTATGGCCGGTTCCTGGTGGGTAAAGAGTTCAAAGCCGATCTTATCCAGGAAGAGCTGACCGTGAACTCGAAAGGTGCGGTGTATCTTGCAGAGAAGCAGCACGGACCGGCCACCGTGATCGATATCGGCGGCATGGACAACAAGGCAATTACCGTCATGGATGGCATTCCCGGTACGTTTACGATGGGGGGCATCTGCGCCGGGGCAAGTGGCCGGTTTCTGGAAATGACCGCAAAGCGCCTCGGTGTAGACATCACCGAGCTCGGGCCGCTTGCCATGAAAGGCATGGGGGGCAGGGTGCCGATGAACAGCTACTGTATCGTATTTGGCACCCAGAGCCTGGTAAACGCCCTTGCCGCTGGCAGCAGCCGCGAGGACGTGGCCGCCGCAGCCTGCCACAGCGTGGCCGAACAGGTCTTTGAACAGCAGCTCCAGGAAGTAGATATCAAGGAGCCGGTGATCATGGTCGGAGGGTCGTCCCTGATTGAGGGGCTCGTGCTTGCAATGGGCGAACTCCTCAAGATCAAAGTCGTTGTCCCGCCTTATTCCCAGTATATCGGTGCAGTCGGGTCAGCGCTCCTGGCATCGGGGTTCATCCGGGACGGAGACAATGCAGGCCATTGAGTATTTCGAGGTGGAGTGCCCCGAGGCGCGGGGCGGCGATAACTACCGGCAGATTGCAAACGATGTCCTGCTCGATCATAACATGCTCAGGGTGGTCCATAAGATCCACGTGTACATCGACCCGAAAGTCCCGATCTTTGTCGCAGTAGGGATCTTAAAAAAGGTCACAACGGTCATAAAGGTCGGGGATATAGCGAACGTTAACCCGCAGGAAGGGAAGTTTACCCTTGCGATCTCCGATGAGACCTACCTTGCACCCATGCTCAAGGTATTCTGGGATAAATTCGGCAAAGACCACGTGGATCAGCCGGACCGGTTCACAGTCATCCTTTCCGGAATTTCTATCGAGGCACGGGAACTTGAGGAAATGGTAATAACCGACCCAAGCGCGGTGCTGTACAAGGACCTTGTTTACTCACTCCGCTGCATCTGCCCGGAGGGTTTCCGGGTCAGAAGTGAGAACTACGGGGCCGAGAAGTTCTCGTTTGTGGCAAGCGAGGACTTGCTCACCGATGCAAGCCTTGCACTTGTCAAAGAAAAATTTGCGCTTATGGGGGAAACGCCATGATCCTCGTCCCCGTCACTTACAAGGGGGGAGTGTACCGGCATAATGAGATCATCGATCTCATCGAGGATCTCGGGGGCTACATCGTCCAGAAGCACATGATCGCTCAGGAAGTCGTGCTCCAGTGCTTCGTACCCAAAGAAGACGTGGAGCTGATCCGGGCGATAGGAAAACCGCTCGCGGGAGAGGTGACCGATTCCCCACTCGTGGGGACCGAGATCGCAATCGTGAGCATGAGCCTTGAGATCCATCATCTGCCTCATCCCTCCTGCGACATTGCGGAGTACGTGCGCCGGCTTGGAGCCAAAAGCAACATGGTTGGGATGGCCCGGGGCGTGGGGAAACGGATCGCCGGCATCAATGATGAGGAGCGCGACGTGATAAACGAGCACGACATCGCGGTGTACCTCATGGGCAACTTCGAACACTGCATAGAAAAGAAGATGCCGATCCTGCTACGCGGAATCGAGGTGCCGGTGGTGGTTTGCGGCGGTCCCGATAAGGAGGTGCTCGAACGGATCGTGGAGCCCAAAGTGGACGGGTACGTGGGGAACATGGGGAGGTTCATGCACCGCACCAAGGAGTCCGAAGAGCTCTCTCGTCTTGATGAGGTGATAGAAGAAGTCACCCGTGTGCTCGCCAAAAAGCGAGAAGCGATAGCAAAAGATCCCCTCTCGGTGGCCCCGGCCCGGCTTATGGACGTGATAAAAGAGAAAGTGCCGGCGATCCTTGAAGTGACCTCACCGACCCCGCTCACTGTCCAGATGGCTGGCCTCAGGGTCAAGCTCCCATACGATACCTTTGCCGGGGTGCTCAAAAAGACCGAGATTGAAGACGGGATCATGATCGGCGACATCGCGGATATCGAGCCTTCCCGCATGAGGGACTACATCATTCTCCGGGTTCGGCCGTTCTCGGAGACCAACACAGTGATCTAGGAGGAACATCATGGGACGCAGGCAGGAAGACGAGTTCGAGGACCGGCTCAAAAAGATTGTCGATCAGGGAGCCGGAGCGACCGCTGATGAATGGCTCAAAATTATCGAGCGCGAGTACGGGAAGGTGCCGCTTATCTTCCAGCGCATGGGCGAACGGCCTGAGGTGCTCATCTCCCACCTGTTGTACAAAAGCAGTGTGGCCGAGACAAGCAGCCTTGACCCCAAGTACGTGGAACTGATCAGCATGGCGGTAGGAGCGGCCCTCAAATGCCAGTACTGCACAAGCTACCACATGCAGGCAGCTGCCCGGATGGGCGCGACCCGCGACGAGATCCTCGAAGTGATCCTGCTCTCAGGGATGATCTCAAACTCGTCCGTGCTTGCCAATGCCTACCGGGTGGTTGATGAAAAATTGGAAAAGTGCTTCCCCTGCGAGGTAAAAGCGGTGCCGGAAAAAACATCTGTAAAGAAGAGTACCCGGACGGGCCGGAAGAAGAAGTAACATTTCGTTTCCCTTTATTCCTGGCCTTGCCCGCGGTTCGTGTTTGTTTTTCCTGCGCCTATCCGCTGCTTCCCTGTAACGTACACCCGATCCTTACCCCTCATTACAGTCGTACCCGCCCGGGCAGCGCTCCCTGCCATCTTTTTAATCCTTCTGCGAGACTATAGCTTATTCAAATGTGCGGGATCGCGGGGCAGTACTGCTATGCCAGGGGGCGGCCGGACCGCCGGCTCCTTTCGGCCATGTCAGAGAGGCTTGCCCATCGCGGCCCGGATGGCGAGGGCACCCATGTAAGCGGGAGTGTCGGCCTTGTCCACCGCAGGCTTGCCATCATCGATCTTTCCCCTGACGGCCTCCAGCCAATGACAAACGAAGACGGAACACTCTGGCTGGTCTTTAACGGCGAGATCTATAATTTTGTCGAGCTCCGCGAGGAGCTGGCGCACAAGGGGCACACGTTCTACTCAAAGTCCGATACCGAGGTGATCCTCCATGCCTACGAGGAATGGGGGTACGAGTGCCTTTTCCGGTTTAACGGCATGTGGGCGTTTGCCCTCTGGGATGAGAAAAAACAGGAGCTCTTCTGCGCCCGGGACCGGTTCGGGATCAAGCCGTTCTATTACGCAGAAGCCGGGGGGTCGTTTTTGTTTGCCTCCGAGATCAAGGCGCTCCTTACTCATCCGGCGGTGGGAAAACACCCGAACCAGCAGATGCTTGGCACCTATCTTGCCTGGGGAGTGCAGGACCACTGTAGCCGGACAATGTTTGAAGGGATCTTCCAGATCGAACCGGCCCACGCTCTGGTGGTGACAAAAGATGGAATTACACCTCCCTTCCGGTACTGGGACGTGACCGTAAACCCGGCAATCCGGGGCGGGGAGGATGATGCCACAGTTGCCGCACGGCTTAAAACTCTACTCCGGGAAGCCACCCGGATCCATACGCGGAGTGATGTGGCGGTCGGTACCTGCCTCTCGGGAGGGATCGATTCTTCGGCGCTCACGGCCACGATCAACACCCTCATCCGGAGCGATGCCCCGGGGAGTGTGGGTGAACGCCAGAAGACATTCTCAGTAGTTTTCCCGGGTACGCGCTTTGACGAGAGCCGGTACATCGACGAGGTCGTGGCGGCCACCGGGGTGGACGCGGATCGGACCGAGCCGGCCCCGGGCCAGCTCCAGAAGGATATCGGACACCTTGTGTACCTGCAGGATGAACCGTTTGGCTCGCTCTCCATCTATGCCCAGTACTGCGTGATGCGCCTTGCACAAAAGAAGGTCAAGGTTGTGCTGGATGGGCAGGGAGCAGACGAGCTCCTTGGCGGGTACCTGGGCTACCAGGGGAGTTATATCCGGGGACTCATGTGGAATCTCCGGTGGGGTACGGCAGCAGGAGAGATCGCCGGAAGCCTCCGCAGGCACCGGGCATTCTTTGCCTCTGCCCGAAAGCAGCTCGCGGTGCGGCGGACCCGGCGGGGCCTGGTGAAATGCCCGGCAGCACCGGTGGACCGGTACAGCGGCACGCTCGATTGTGTTTTGCACCGCGAGCTCTTCTCCACCAACCTGCCGGCCCTCCTCCATTACGAGGACCGGAACTCGATGGCATTCTCATTAGAGTCCCGCGTGCCGTACCTCGATGTGCGACTGGTAGAATACGCAGCATCGCTCCCGCTCTCGCAGAAGATCCGGGGAGGCTGCACCAAGGTTGCCCTGCGGGCCGCAATCAGGGGACTGGTTCCCGAATCCGTGCGGTGCAGAGGGGACAAGATGGGCTTTGTCACTCCGGAGGAATGCTGGATAAAAGAGGAACTCAGGGCGTTTATGCTCGATATTTTCTCCTCGGAGAGTTTCAGATCCCGGTCCTTCTGGGACGCAGACGCGGTCATGCAGGACTATGAGGCGTTCCTTGCCGGCACGGCACCTTATTCTCCCGAGATCTGGCGGATTGCCTGCGCTGAGCTCTGGCTCCGGACCTTTTTTGATGCCCCGACCGCGGCTTAAGCCGGGAACCTGATCTTCTCCCGGGATCAGATTTTATAAATGATCTCCCGGCCACAAGTACTTCAAAGGAGCGTACCCGGGCAGATATCCCGGGGCAGGTACAGGGCATTTCATGAAAACCATTATCCTTGCCGGGGGCGTGGGAACGCGGTTGTGGCCGCTCTCCCGCGAGTATTTCCCCAAGCAGTTTATCCCTATGGACGGGAAATCGCTGTTCCAGAAGACCTGCGAGAGGGCAGAGAAATTCTCCAAAGAAGATGAGATCTGGGTCGTGACAAACGAGATCCACCAGTATCTTGTCCGCAACCAGATGGAAGAGTTGGGGTATACTGTTCCAAAAGAGCACATCCTTGCAGAGCCGGAACAGAAAAACACCCTGCCTGCCATCGCATGGGCCATGCAGCAGATCCGGGCAGAAGAGAAGAGCGCAACCGCGGTGGTATTCCCAAGCGACCACCTGCTCGGGAACGATGCGTCCGGTCAGATCCAGGCAGCAGAGCCCCTGGCAAAAAACTGCCTAGTCACGTTCGGCGTCAGGCCAACCTCCCCCCATACCGGGTACGGGTACATCAGGCCGGGAAAGGCACTCCCACCCGGCTTTGCAGTCGAAGAGTTCAGGGAAAAACCGGATGAAAAGACCGCCGCGGGCTATGTGAAGAAAGGGTATCTCTGGAACAGCGGGATCTTTCTCCTCTCGGTTCCCGTCTTCTTCGGGGAACTCAAGAAATACCAGCCCAGGCTTGCTGCCGCGTTTGGCGGGAGCACTGTACCGGAGTACGGGGAGCTGGACACTATCTCGATCGATTACGGCCTGCTTGAACCGTCAAAGAAAGTGGCGGTCGTACCGCTGGATACGGAGTGGAGCGATCTCGGGACCTTTGCTGCCCTCTACGCGATCAAGACCCACGATGGCGAGGGAAATGTCGGGAAGGCCGAGTATCTCGCTGCCCGGGACAATTATGTAGATGCACCGGGCGGCAAGCGCGTGGGCCTGATCGGTGTGGACAACCTTGTCGTGGTGGACACAGCCGATGCTCTCCTCGTCTGCGACAACCGGCACACGGAAAAGGTCAAGGACCTGGTCGGCCGGTTAAAAAAACAAAACGATCCGGTCACTCTGTTCCACCGCCAGGTGCACCGGCCCTGGGGTGCCTATACGATCTTAGAGGATTCCAAAAACTACAAGATCAAGCGCATCACGGTCAAGCCCGGCCAGAAGCTCTCCCTCCAGCTCCACCACCACCGGAGCGAGCACTGGGTTGTCGTAAGTGGGACTGCTGAGGTAGAGCTCAACGGCGAGACAAAACTCCTTCGGCAGGGAGAAAGCACGTTTGTCCGCAGCGGCATCCGGCACCGACTCGAAAACCCGGGCGTCATCCCCCTTGAAATTATCGAGGTCCAGCTCGGGGAATACCTCGAAGAGGACGACATTGTCCGGTTCGAGGACGATTACGGCAGGTCCTGAGAGCCCGGTCTTTCTTTTTTCCGGGAGGTTCCCGATCCGGCTGCGCCACCGGGACGAGTGCCGGATGATTTTTGTCGGGGTACAGGACCGGGACGGGACCGCCTAAGGTAAACGTCCCCGCTCACAAGGCACTGCTTCCCGGTCCCGATCAGGTCTTCCCGGCCGGCCATCCGGAGTCCTTCGAACACAAGGCCACGGTTCTGCGGCTCGCGGTACTGCAGGAGTGCCCGCTGGATCTTCTTCTCCCTTCCTTTGGGCACATGCACCGGTTCGAGCGTGAACGGGTCAAGGCCGGTATAGTACATGCACGTGGAGACGCTCATAGGAGTGGGGGTAAAATCCTGCACCTGCTCGGTATAGAGCCCGCGGTCGCGGATATACTCGGCAAGCGCTACCATGTCGCTTATGGTGCAGCCCGGGTGGCCGGACATGAAGTAGGGGACTAGGTACTGGCGTTTTGCCTTCCCCTGCTGGAGCGCCGTAAACCGGTCCCGGAACCTCTCGAAGACGGATCCGTCGGGCTTGTTCATGGCTTTTGTAACCCGGGGCGAGATGTGCTCGGGAGCGACCTTGAGATGGCCCGAGACATGCCGCTCGCAAAGGGTCTCAAGGTACCGGGAATTAAGATCATCGGCCAGCACAAGATCATAGCGGATACCTGAGCCCACAAACACCTTCTTTACGCCCGGGACTTCGCTGATTTTGCGGAGAATCTCCACCAGTGGGCGGTGGTTTGTCCGAAGTGTTTGGCAGGCCGGCGAGCAGGACTTTTCCGGACAGGCGCCTGCCCCGTCCCAGCGCTCGCAGGCCATCCCATACATGTTGGCAGTCGGCCCGCCCACATCCTGGACAATTCCCTTAAACTCCGGCATCGCAGCCATCCGGGTAACCTCACGGACGATTGAGGCAGCGCTCCGGCTCTGGACAATCCGACCCTGGTGATGGGTGAGGGCGCAGAACGAGCAGCTCCCAAAGCAGCCACGATGGCTCACCACCGAGAACTGCACCGGCTCGAGCGCCGGGACGGGTTTTTTGTACAGCGGGTGGGCCCGGCGCGAGAACGGCAGCTCGTAGATATGGTCGAGTTTGTCGCCCGAAAGGGGCCGGGCCGGGGGGTTCTGGACGATCACGGTCTTGGGGTGAGGCTGGGCCACCGGGCGGCCCCGGACCGGGTCCTGCTCGCGGTAGTGGAGGGCAAAAGCCCGGGCATACGCGGTCTTGTCCGAAGAAATCTCGGAGAAACCCGGGATCTCGACAACACCCTCCGGGTGAGTGGCACGCCATTCTGCCACCTCCATGGTATAACAGGTGCCCGGGATATCCCGGATGGCCCGGGCCGGTTCGCCGGTGTCCAGCCGCCGGGCAATCGCCACCATCTGTTGCTCTGCCATGCCATAGGCAAGGAGGTCGGCCGGTGCATCGGCAAGGATGGACTGGCGGACCCGGTCCTGCCAGTAATCGTAGTGCGCAAATCGGCGCAGGCTGGCCTCGATGCCCCCGAGAACAATGGGTGTGTCGGGAAATGCTGCATGGACCCGGTTGGCGTACACGATGGCGGCCCGGTCGGGGCGCCGAGGGATCCCGCCGTGGGAGTACACATCGGAACTCCGGCGCTTCAGGTTGGGTGTGAAATTGTTGACCATCGAGTCAACGTTACCGGACGATATGCCAAAGAAAAGCCGGGGCCTGCCAAGTACAGTAAAGTCCTTTTCTGTTGTTGCATCCGGCTGCGCAATGATGCCTACGGAGAATCCGGCGTCCCAGAGGACCCGGCCGACAAGTGCCGTGCCAAACGAAGGATGATCGACGTACGCATCCCCCGTGACAAGAATGATATCAAACTCTTCGATGCCGCACGCCCTGCCCTCGGCAGGAGTGCGCGGGAGAAACAAAGGCTGTGATCTCATAAGGCCGGTTTTTGCGGATCAGGTCCGGGGGCGCCGGGTCAGGTCCCGGATGATCTCGGCAAGGCCCCCCGGCTCATCCACGTCTTCCTTTTCCGCGGGAGCAGATTCTTCCGGAGGGACTTCTGCTGCAGGAACCGGGGGCTGCTTTCCGGTCCTGCCTGCAGTTCCATGAACCGGCAGGACAAGCCCGGTCTTTTCCTGGGGCAGGCGACGGATGTCAAGCCCGGTTAATTCAAGGACAATAACCTCGGCGACAATATACGTGATCGCCTTCTCCCGCAGGCACCCGGTCAGGGCATGGCCGGCCCGTCCTACCGATGCATGGTAATGGATGGCCGGGCCATCTTCGCCCGGGTAGATGGTGCCAATCCCCACCATCTCCCAGCCCCCTTCAAACATCACATAGTGGGGTTCGGGAGGGATGGCGAGCGTCTCGGGTCCGGTTACCATCCGTCCCTGCCGGAGTGCGCCCAGAAAAATGAGGGTCCCGGTCTGCACCTCCTTATCGTTTATAAAATCCCGGGTGACAGCCAGAAAATCTTCTCCGTCATCAATCCTCAGAACAAATACCCGGCCGAGCCGGCCTTCCGAATACTGCATATGCGTGATCTTCTCTTGTATTCTCGATATTCATTGGATTGGCGCGGAATTATATCTCTTTTCCCCCTTTTGGGAGAGAAAAACCGGTTTTGGCCCGGGGATTGCAACCCGGGACACGCCGGATCGCGCGAACCTTACCTTCTTCCCCCGGCGCCGCCGCCACCGAACCCTCCGCCCCCGCCAAATCCGCCGCCAAAACCTCCGCGTCCTCCGCCCCCAAACCCACCAGAGGGCCCTCCCTGGCTCATGGGGACAAAGGCCATAAGGGGCATAAAGACGGTATTCATGCCCATAACCCCCATCGGCACGCCGGTCTCGGCAACCGGGATATTGAGCGCCTTCATGGCCTGCTCCACCTTGTCACCTACCCCAAGCGCCGTGCCGTACACCAGCCAGTCCCCCCACATCGGGAGGTCTTCAGGAGAATACTTCCGGATCAGGGCCATGTCAGAGAGGAAGTGGGTAAAGGCATCCCATTCCAGCTTGTCCTTGTAATGATCGTCTTTCCAGTGCCCAAAGAGTGTAGAGGGGGCAGCCCACGCGATCACCAGCTGGATTACTGCAATGACCAGCAGCACTACGGCCGGGATCAGGCTCACAGACTGCGCCGGCAAAACGAGCGCAAGCATGAAGGTAACGGCGCACGCGACGGCTGCAACGGCAACGAGCGGGGAGATGTGGTCCCTGCCATCCACTACGTATTCATAGACGATCGATGAGTCCGCCCGGGTCGTCACATCGGCAAAGTTCTTCTGGTACAGCAGTGCTTTCTCCTCGGCAAGGCTGTTTGTCTGTGCATTTTTCACAAGCGTTTCCAGGGTTGCCGTAGAAAGCACATTATTCTCAGAGAGCCGCTGGACGAATCCAAGGACGCGCTGCTCGTAGGGATCGGTTGTCTGGGTGGAGAGGATCCGGATCTCCGGGCCTTTCCCGGTTGCAGCGGGCGTAATCTCAATGAGCTTGCGCCTGTGCAGGTCGAGGAGAGTCGCATAATACCCATCTTGGTCGAAATCCAGGGAGTCACCTTTGAAGAGCATGTTCACCTGCCAGGGTTTGAGTGCAGGATTGGGGACGGTGCTCAGGTACGTGGTAACAGTAAACTTCTTCTCTCTCCCGTAGTGGTAGTAGATAAGGAGCAGGAGCAGGGGCACAAGAAGCACTGCAGCATCTGCAAGGTACGAGATGATGGCGGCAATGGTATAGGGCAGGTCGTACCAGAACGCGGCTGAGGCGGTCTGTGCCTGGAGATTTGTGGCATTGGTCCGAAATCCCGGGATCTCGGCAAACCCGCCTTCACCGGCAAGCATCTCAACGGCAATGTCCTGGTTTCCTGCGGCACTGCCGGTGATCGTGTAGGTATCCCCGGTCTTTTCCGCGTGGAGGGTGGGCGGGTATACGTAGATCTGGTTGATGCCATCCGCCGGTACCGTGATCCTGATATCATTGTACGGGACATGGTCCGAACCGGCAAACTGGAAATTGAGGTGCGCAGTTGTCCCGTCGTCCTCGATGGGGGGGTGGACCACGTATGTTGACTGGACAGTATAGGTGCCTGCGTCATAGTACGAGGGGTTGAAAATGCCCACCTCGCTTGTATCGGCCAGGCTGCCCACCTCTTCCTGCACGGCCGGGCTGGATGAGCCGGCAATCGAAACATCGGATGATGCATCTTTTGCATAGCCGACAGAACCGGCGGGCGGGACGATGGAAACAAACTGGATGTACGGCTGGTTACTGGCTGCAAACGTCAGGGGGGCTTCCCACGAGCGGTACAGCATCCGGTATTCACCGGAGTTCTGTACCTGGTAGATGTACTGCTCCTGGAGCGTACCGTTCCCGTACAGGGTGGCTTCGTACGAGCTGACGGCAAGATCCCCGGAAAGAAGGGGGGGGATGATGGAGACGAGGGCCAGCCCGACAATCCCAAGGATGAGCGCGATGATGACAAGGCCGGCAATCTGCCTGGTTTCGCCCACGGCAAAATACCCCCTTTAGAACTCAATCTTCGGCGCAGTCTTGATCTCTTCCTCGAACTGGAGGTATTCGAGCTTGGGCATGCCCGTCATGTGGCCGATGAACTTAGAGGGGATCGTGTCCATCATGGTGTTGAACTCCTGCGAGATGTTGTTGTAGGTGTACCGCTGGCGGGAGATCTCGTTTTCGAGGTCTTTTACCGAGCTCATGAGGCTGGTGACCGTGCTTGCGGTCTTGAGGTCGGGGTAGTTCTCTGCCACGGCAAGCAGCCTGCCAAAGATCGAGCGGGACTCGGCCTCAACCTTGTTGAGGTCGCCGGGTCCTGCGGTCGCAACCGCAGACCGCATGGCGGTGACTTTTGTAAGCGTGTCCTGCTCGAACTTTGCATAGCTCTTGACTGCGCCGAGCAGCTGCTCGATCATGTCAAGCCTCTTCTTCATCGCAACCCGGATCTGCCCGAGCGTTGCTTCGGATGAGTTTTTCAGGGATTGGAAGCGGTTGTAGATGCCCACGGCCCAGAGGACAAGGCCGATGACGACTACGATGATAATGATGAGTATAATCCAGCTGATGATATCGTCCAGCATGTGTATCAGTACACTGATGCATGCGGTACCAGATAATAGTGAGGCCGGGTGTATGGGCCGGTGACCCGCTTAATCCGGAAAAAACCGGATTTTTTTAGTACTTAACCTTGCAGCTGAGCTGTAATGTTATAGCTCAGCTGTAAGATTACAAACACCTTCCCGCCGGAGAGGGCCGGAAAAACGGGTGGATCCGGGACGGGTCAATGATAAAAAAACCGGGACCGGCCCGGGAAATTTTTTCCCGGATGGCCCGGCTGCCAAAAACGGGTCCGGCAGATCCCTGAACCGGCACCGGGAAAAAGGGAGGGTTATGCGATGGTCAGGGTTCCTACGATCCGGAGTTTGCCGCCTTCGAGGTAGTGCAGAACCACCCGGGCCCCGGGAGGGTACACCAGTTCTTTTTCCAGGGTAAAGGTGAGTTCGGGCATCCTCCAGTCCCCGTCAGCGGTTACTTTGGTGAGACGCGAGGGGAGGAACTGCATCCAGTGACCTAGGTAGATCACCATATCTTCCTTTAAGGGCGCCGGCCAGTATTTGACCAGCTGTGCCTTTCCGGTGACAACGGACGAATATTTTATTGCCGGATCGTTGGTGAGGACATACCCCCGGTCCAGGTCATCGGATTCAACCCCCTTGAGCGCCAGGCCGGCCCGGTCGCCGGTGGCCGCGGTCTCGGCATCGTCATCGTGCTTCTGGATGGAGCGGATCTGGGCGACTTTCGTGGTCGGGAGCACCTTGAGCGAGTCATGTTTTTTTATCACGCCATGGGTCACACACCCGAGGACAACGGTGCCGACGCCCTTGACATTGAAATGGTGATCAATGGGAAGGGTGCCGTTGCCGCCCTCTTTTGCCTTCTGATGGGCAGTCATCTTTGCCGCAGCTTCAAGCAGCTTTTCCCGGATGCCGATCGGGTCGTTCTCGGCAGTTTCGTAGTGCTCAAGCACGGTGCCCTTGACAAGGGGCGCGATCTGATCCATGGAGAGGTAGTTGCGGAAGATGAGGGATCCTTGCGTTTTTCCGGCACACTGGAGCATCAGGACGATTTCGCCGAAAGTTGCAGTGATCTCATCAACAACGACAATGACGCGATCGGCAAGGGTTATCGCATAAAAAAGCGAAGAGAGTTTTTCCGGGTACCGCGTAGGCTCAATAAAGGTGACTGTGGCTTCGCCTTTCTTGAGATTGTAAAAGGTGATATCGCTCGTTGTCCCCTTCTTCCCGAGTGCATCGGAAAAGCCGTTTGGGGCCAGGACCGCGACGGTGATGTTGGACATGGTAGGTGACTATTGGCTTTGAGATAGTATTAGGATTTAGGTACGGAGATATCTGAATTTGAGAGCGGAATATGGATGCTCCCGATCCGGTCAAAAAAGGATCGGGATTAACGGATTATTCCGTTTTTTTCTGCTGTTGTCTCCCCGGTATGCGATCGAGAAGCATACGGAGATGGGCCCCGGTCGGCCGTACTGCCACGTACATGAGAAGGAGATAGGTTACGATATCGATCGTAAACAACGCTAGGGCACAATACCAGCCCGATGTTCCCGGGGCGCCGGAATATGCCGTGTTGGTGTACAGTGTGCCAAACGACAGCGGGAATTCAATATATGTGATTGCCTGTGTAGCATAAAAAAGGAGGATCCCCGGGAGGGAATCTGCCACAAGGAGACAGACAAAGGGCGTGTACCACACAACATATTGCGGGCTGTGGTATGCCATGCAGAACACAACTGCGAAGATCGAGACGGCAAGAAGTTTTATCAGGAAACGGGCGTCCTTGTGCGGCTCAACATATGCAATAGCAAACAGGAAAAGCAGGAGCAGCCCCATAAGGCCATACATCAGGAGCGAGACTTCCGATATGGAGATCCCAAGATTCAGGACCGTATTGAGGTATGCATATACCGTATAGGTTGCAGTATTGACATAAATCGCCGACCTGATGATACTGCCTGAGATATATGAAAGGATAATACCGGGTTTCAGGATTAGAATCGGAACAACGAAGATGACCGCGACCGGTATGCTAACCTTAAGGAGATTAATCACTTCCTGCCGGAGCGAGGTCGATTTGGCATTATAGAGTGCTACAAACGGAAGGGCTATGCCCGGGAAAATTTTGGCCAGGAAACCGAAAACAAGGGCGATATATCCCCGGATACTTCTGTTATAGACCGTAAAGAGTACCGCGAGCATCAGGAGGCAGGTGGGGAATGCATCGTATTTGGTCAGGACAAAATAACCAACTGAAAATGCTGTTGCATAGAGAAAGGCAGCGATGAAGGCGGTCTTTTCGTCATAGAGTTTCAGGCCAATCAGATAGATACACACCACAATGACGATGTCGCAGATCACCATCAGGAACTGGAACGAGAGTACAAAAATCCCGGCACTGTCAAACAGGATCCCCGGGATAAAGGCAAGGAATATAGGGATTAAGGCAAAGGGAGGGTAATCGAAACCAAAATCCGCATACGGTACCTGACCCTGCATCACATTGACTGCTGCCTGCAGATAGTACTGGAAATCGAAATAATCGATAAACGAATGGAAAACAGAGGTGGTGAAAAACACGATGGCAAACTTGACAATGATGGCAAGGAGAATAAGAAGAAGAAGGTGACGTTTTGCCTGTGCGGCATCTATACCATTACACGTAACGCCAAATAAGGAAAAACCAGACAGCGTTTTCCTTTTTTTTACACTGGCACCGGAAACCGGCTCCGCATTACTCTGAGAGGTAGTCAGATCTTTTTTCTTGCTCATAATCCCCCATCAATACGCGCGAGACCCATAACACCAGGTACCCGGTTCATGTTTGCGCTCTCTTATCGTACTCATATTGTTCCTTCCCTATAATGATTCTTAACCGGTTCCGGGGAGGGCGATGGCACCGAACGGAGAATACGGGACTAGCGGGTACCCGTTCCCTGATTATCGTGGTCTGGCAGATCTGCAGGTTTTTTTTATTTTTCCTGGCTCGGTACTACCTGCCCGGATTTTTTCCACGTCACCCGCCGGTTTACCAGAAAATTCCATGCAAACGCCACAACGATACCCAGAATATTGGCAACCCGGTAGTCAACACCAACATACAGGGCAAGGGCATTGAGGATAACAAAATTTATCGCTGCCCCTCCGAGGGAAACAACCTGAAACGAGAGAAGACGCTGCCACCAATGAGGCAGGGCGTGCTGCCCGGTTTTGAACGTCCAGCTGTCGTTGAGGATAAAATTGCTCAGGATCGAGAGCTCAATGGAAATAATACTTGCAACCGGCAGGGCAAACTGTGCATAGCTCCTGAGATAGATGAGAAGCCCTTCGTTGACGATAATGCCCGTGAGCCCAACTATCCCGAACCGGAACAGCTTGACCCATTCCTGCCAGACCACGCTCCCGTGGTGGTTCCATGAGAATCGTGCATTGTCCAGAACCTGTGCGGCGTACTCGATGATTGTGCGCCACCCGAGTTTGCTCGATCCGATTGCCCGGTCAACAAATTCAAACGGGATCTCCTTTACTGTATGCCAAGTGCCCTTGCCCAGTACCTCAAGCAGGATCTTGTAGCCTCTGGGCCTGAGCGGCGCATGATCTACAACACCCCTTTTTACTGCAAAAAAGCCGCTCACCGGATCGTGAATCTCCGGAAATAGGAGCCGGCCCAGAAAGGTTGCCCCAAGGGAGATAATACGCCGTTTTAGCGGCCATTTTTTTATCCCGCCGCCCTCCATGTACCGGCTTCCGATGACAATGTCATTTCCCGCCCGGATCTCTGCAAGCATGAGGGGAATGTGTTCCGGCGGGTGGGAGAGATCGGCATCGATCACAAGAAAGATATCCGATTGCGCTCTCCGGAACCCTTCGACGACAGACTGGGAGAGCCCGGGATCTTCGATCCTTACCGCAAGGCTGAGATAAGGCAGGGTCTTCTGCATCTCTCGTACCAGTTCGATGGTCCGGTCCGGAGAATTGTCATCAACGATAAGGATCTCCCCATTGATCCTATTCTGCAAAAAAACCGCATCCACGGCCTTGATAATGGTACCGATGTTGGACTCTTCCTTGAAGGTGGGAATGATAACGGTCAGGTCGTACATTGGGAGCACCAGAAAAATTTAGGATCGGGTAAAAAGGTAGACTTCCCCTGTTGCATCCGAACCGGCATAGGTGGTATTATTCTTGAGCCACTGTAGTGCATCGCCATTCGTATCGGCAGCGCTGATATCGCCGGTAACTACATAATACGTTGTATGGTTGCCACTCTCCGCCAAAATCCGGTCCAAATCTGCAGCCGTTGTTGCCCCATACTCAGTAGTTTGTGTCTTTACTGAGGAGTAGTAATAATCCAGAGGCTGGTCTACGTACCCGGGAACGGAGACCACCACATCGCCCGGCTGGACCTTCTGCTCGAGCGCCGCGGAAAAGCCTCTCCAGTCTTCCTTTGAATAGCTTGAATAATAGCCCGCAAGAACCGGGGCACTGATAACAAGAAGGACTGCAATAAACCCGTATACCGCGGCCCGGGTATTCCACAATGAGTAAATGGCACGGTAGGAAACGGCAATTCCGAGGAAAAATACTATACTTAAGAATATGAGATACCGGGGGAGCATCGGCATTTTGAACGACAGAACATAGCTGATCACAAAAGTAAGGACCGTGATCAGCACAAGAAAAATCCCCTTACCCTTTTCGATGCGGAATGCCTGGATAATGCCAATGACAAAGAATGCCACCAGCAGGAATGCGATATACAGGTTCATGCCGGCTACCTGGACAAAGGTCTCAAAGATGATGTCAAGCCCCTGTATGCCGTACGTTGGCGCAGAAGACGTCCGGAGAACGAAGAGCTGGAGAGTGACGATTATGAGGGGGAGCGTCAGGATGGCAAAAACAACACCAGCTGCCACCAGCATCTTGAGATTACCCAGTTCGGTCCGGATCCGGGGTGCCCATTCAATGAGGGCAAAGAGCACAAGCGCCCCAATCATCACCAGCGCATAGAAATGAGACCAGAATGCAAGCGCTGAAAAGAGACCGAAGAGTACCCAGTGAAGCAGGCTGCCGGACTTCATCGCTTTCAGGAAAAAAAGGGTGGCAAGCGCAACAAAAAAGAGCATCATCATATACGCTCTGGCTTCCTGCGAGTAATAGATCAGGAACGGGGAGAACGCACATGCAGAGGCAGCGATGAGCCCGGCATTCCGATCGAGGAACTCCTTTCCTATCAGGTAAAAAAGCGGGATGGCAAGGACACCCAGAAGGGCAGGGACAAAGCGCAGGATGACCTCGTTATTCCCAAGCATGAGCATGACATGTTCAACCCAGTAAAAGAGCGGAGGGTTGAACTCGCCACCGGCAGTGACCTGCCAGATATCGGCAAACGATTTGACGGAGATAGTATAGGTACTCGCCTCATCCAGCCACAGGGAGTTAAAGCCGAGGTCGTAGAATCGGAGGAAGAGACCGCCGAGCGTGAGGAGAATGAGGGCCTGGATGTACCGGCTTCCGGCAACAACCGATCGAATATTTGCGACAGAAAGATCCCTGAACGTTCCAAGAGGAGATTTGTACCCTTCATCGAGATCGCACTCCTCACCGCGGTCCCGGATATTTTTCGGCTCACGCCCTGGTCCCTTTTTCGCCATTCGCTCTCACTACCAATTGGTCGGGATTCAGATATAATTTGCCTGCATCTCTCTTCAGAAAAAATGAGAGGCTTCGCCTCTTACAAACGCGATCCCAGAGATTGCAAGGAGGGCTTGTCTTCCGGCTCGTACGTTGTCGGAAGGGCCCCTACAGCGGCAAAAAGGGCCTCTTTGCTTGTTACCACCTTTGACGATTGCTCGAGCATGAGGTTTACACGCTCATGACTGCCGATCAAACGAAAGTCTGTCCTGAGCGCGATTACAGTTTTCCCGAGGGCTGAAGCATATCCCATCTCCCATGCAGTGCCTGAATCCGCATCCGCCCCGTCAATGATGGCAACGATGATATCTGCATCCCGGATCGCCTGTTTGTTACACTGGCAGATCTGAGCGTTTTTATTTTTCTCCCGAACCGCCCGGTTATCACCGGTCTCCTGCGGGAGGAACACATCAAAACAGCGAGACCTGAGATCTTCTGCAATGGCCGCATTATAGGTTCGCTCTGCTTCTGAAAAGAGAGGGCCGGCAAGATAGATCCGGTAGCGGGAGAATGCGTAGACATCCCGTGCCGGGATCTCCTGGAACCGGGCGTAAAAGACGCCCCGACCGGCCCGTTTTGCCGGCTTGTCACCTTCGGCACCGTAATATGTGGCCGTGACCCCGCAGGTTGGCGAGGAGTTGACGCCGAGGATGCAGAGCGGCGGCCCCCGCTCTTTTACAATATCGTTTACCTTCACGGAGAGCTCATCAAGGAGGACGGCAAATTCAGGGGTGTTGAGGCGCTCCAGGAACGTACCTGGCTCGCGATCCGGGCCAAGGTACAGCGTTTCAGGGCATGGAAGTGGTATGACCTCGATCTTAAACTTCCTGCACCGCCCGATGGATCGCGCAAACGCCGCAATATCCGCGGGACGGGTAATGCCTTTTGCCCGCAGGGATGGAGATAAAATGCAGGGGGAGCAGAGAACGTACATTGATAGGAGAGGTATGCTCACAGAATAATCAATGATTCCGCTCCTTGCCTACCGGGACAACAGCTGCGACCCCAGGAAGTGCACGGTAAAAAAGCTGGAGCGGGCGGGATTCCTGCGGATAGTAAAGACGATCTCGCAGATCCCGCGAAACACCCTGCTTCTGGACCCGACCGCGGAAAAGGCCCTCTCCCCGGAGGACAAAAACGTAAAATCGATCACCGCTCTCGACTGCTCGTGGGAGGTGCTCGATACCGGTGCGGTCAGCTCGTGGAGGATCCGGAGGGCATTACCTTTCCTCATGGCCGCAAACCCCGTCAACTTCGGCAAGCCCTGCAAACTCACCTCCATCGAGGCGATAGCGGCGGCTCTCTATATCCTCGGAGAACAGGAGCGGGCCTCACAGATCCTCGGTTGCGTCAGCTGGGGAGTCCGGTTCCTGGAGGTCAACAAAGAACCGCTGGAGCTCTATGCCACGGCAAAGGACAGCACCGAAGTCGTGAAGTTCCAGTCGCTCTTCCTGTGATTCTTGATTTCTGGGTTTTAGTTCCCGAAAAAGGCGGCGGACTGGCCCATAGTACCAAACAAGCAATCTTTATCTCATCCCGTTCCTACAGATTCGGTATATGATCAAGGTTGCCATCAACGGGTACGGTACCATCGGGAAGCGTGTCGCCGATGCGGTTGCAGCCCAGAAAGACATGAAAGTGATCGGCGTCTCAAAGACCCGCCCGAATGCCGAGGCCTTTATCGCAAAGCAGCGGGGATATCCCCTCTATATTGCAGACCTCTCAAAGAAGGCGGCGTTTGAGAAGGCAGGCCTTACGGTGGCCGGTTCTGTCGAGGACATGTGCAAGGCAGCCGATGTTATTGTTGATGCAACCCCGGGGGACATCGGTGTTACCAACAAGCCGCTCTATGAGAAGCTCGGGAAAAAGGCACTCTGGCAGGGAGGCGAGGACCACGAGGTTGCCGGGTTCTCCTTCAACTCGTCCTGTAACTTCAAGGATGCCATTGGCCGTCAGTTTATCCGCGTAGTCTCCTGCAACACCACCGGCCTGTGCCGGATCATAAACGAGGTGGACAAGGCTTTTGGCGTCGAGCACGTCCATGCAATCATGGTGCGCAGGGGATCCGACCCCGGTGAGATCAAGAAAGGACCAATTGATGCGGTTGTTCTCGATCCGGTGACGGTCCCGAGCCACCACGGCCCCGATGTCCAGACTGTGCTTCCCCATATTTCGATCACCACGATGGCAATGATCGTTCCGACTACGATGATGCACATGCACGCTGTCCGGATCACAACCAAAAAAGAAGTGAACCGCGAGAAAGTGATCGAGCTTATCAAGAACCACCCACGCCTGGGCCTTGTCAAGAAATCAGCAGGGATCAAAAGCACTGCCGAACTCAAGGAGTTTGCCATGGATCTCGGCCGGCAGCGTGCCGACCTGTACGAAAACTGTATCTTTGAAGACTCGATCTACGCGAACAAGAACGAGCTCTGCTTTTTCCAAGCCATCCACCAAGAAGCCGATGTTGTTGTCGAGAACGTGGATGCGATTCGCGCAATGACCAGCCTCGCAAATGACGGCACCGCATCCATAAAGCTCACCAACGACGCCTTACATTTTGTCCCTATCCAGAATAACCATTAACTCCCTCAATCACCCATTCTTTTTAATGGACGCGTTTGAACGGGCAACGAGGAACACGGTCGAGATCGTCACCGAAGACGAACTCCGCGCACTCCTTGCCCGGCCCACCAAGAAAGTGTACGCAGGGTACGAGCCAAGCGGGGAGATCCACCTTGGCCACCTCGTCACTGTCAATAAGCTTGTCGATCTTCAGGCGGCAGGCTTCGAAGTCACAGTCCTCCTCGCCGACCTCCACGCCTTTTTAAACCGGAAAGGAACGCTTGAAAAGGTCGGGGAACTTGCCGAGTATAACCGCCGCTGCTTTGAAGGGCTTGGCCTTAAAAACGTCCGGTATATCCTTGGTTCCGATCTCCAGCTCAACCGTGAGTACGAACTTCTGGTCCACCAGCTCTCCCAGCAGATCACCCTTGCCCGGGCAACCCGGAGCATGGATGAAGTGGGCCGGCAGATGGACCACCCGACTGTCTCGCAGATGGTGTACCCGATCATGCAGATGGCCGATATAGCGATGCTTGGCGTTGATGCGGCAGTCGGCGGGATCGACCAGCGAAAGATCCATATGCTCGCAAGAGAGCACCTGCCCAACTTCAAGTATCCCTCCCCGGTCTGTATCCACACACCCATCTTAAACGGCCTTGACGGTAAGAAGATGTCCTCCTCGCAGGGGAACTATATCTCGGTTGCAGACAGCGAAGACGAGATCAAAAAGAAGTGCCAGAAGGCGTTCTGCCCGCTGGAGATCGCGGAAAACCCCGTCCTTCAGATCTTCCAGCACCATATCTTCCCCCGCCTGCCCGGGATCACGATAAAACGGCCGGAGAAGTTTGGCGGCGACCTGACCTTCACCTCGTACGGGGAGCTCGAGACCGCGTACGCGAACAAGGAGATCCACCCGCTTGACCTCAAGAAAGCCTGCGGCGATGGGCTCGTTGAGATCCTTGCCCCAGTGCGCGACTATATCCGCTAAAAGGCGAGAAGATTCCCGGTACGAGATGACCCGGGGGCCGGTTCTTTGTGAAGATCGAAAAGAAGGAGGAAGGATTCGACAAGCGCCTTTCCGAGATGGGGATCCGGATAAAGGACGCAAACACCTTCAAGGTCAGCGAAAACGTCTTTGACGAGGTAACCCTCCTTGCCCTCTACAAGCTGGTCCACAAGAAATGGCTCTCGGCTCTCGGGGGCTCTATCAGCACCGGGAAAGAGGCGAATGTTTTTTTAGCCGATCGGGGGGACGGGGTCGTTGCGATCAAGATCTACCGGATCCAGTCGGCGAACTTTACCACCATGAGCTCCTACATCCAGGGAGACCGCAGGTTTACCAATGTCAAGAAATCGAGAAAGGAACTTGTCTTTGCCTGGACAAAAAAGGAATTTTCAAACCTTGCCCGGGCAAAAGAGGCAGGACTCCCCGTGCCGGAGCCGCTGGTCTTTGACCGGAACATCCTTATCATGTCTTTTCTGGGTGAAGATGAACGGCCGTACCCCCAGCTGAGGAACGTGGAGCTCGACGATGCTGAAACCGTC
Source organism: Methanoregula boonei 6A8 (assembly GCF_000017625.1). NCBI lineage: Archaea > Methanobacteriati > Methanobacteriota > Methanomicrobia > Methanomicrobiales > Methanoregulaceae > Methanoregula > Methanoregula boonei. The sequence continues at coordinate 2,538,447 of NC_009712.1, forward strand.
TACACCTCGGTCACCGGCATGATCGATACGCTGTACAAGAAAGCGGAGCTCGTGCATGGTGACTTAAGCGAGTTCAATATATTGTACCATGACCAACCATATCTCATCGATATGGGGCAGTCGGTCACCCGCGATCACCCGCGTGCCCTCCAGTTCTTGATGCGGGACATCCGCAACATGAACCGGTTTTTCAAGAAGAAGGGCTGCGAAGTAAAAACGGAATACGAGATCTTTAACGCGGTGACCGGCCTTACCGTATCACAGCCATGATACCCGCATACATCACCCCCAAAAAGGAAAGAAGTGCATCAGACAGGAGCACAGGAACGCCGGCGGGAAAGGAGAGAGAACAATGATACAGGAATTAAAGATTGCAACAAGCAGGGTAGGCGTCCTGATTGGAAAGGGCGGCTCGACAAAAAAAGAGCTCGAGGAAAAGACCCACACAACGATCTCCATCGACAGCAAGGAGGGGCTTGTCAAAGTCGAGGCTGCCGAGGAAAATGCAATCCCGCTCCTGCGGGCCGTAGAGATTATAAACGCACTCAATGCCGGTTTCTCCCCCCAGCGCGCTTTTGAAATGATCGAAGACGAGGATCTCCTTCTCGATATCATCGATCTTTCGCGGGTAGCGGACAACCCCCGGCAGCTCGACCGGCTTCGGGGCCGGATCATCGGAAAGGACGGACGCGCCCGCGAGCAGATCGAGAACATGACTGACGTTGACATCTCGGTCTTCGGCCACACCGTCGGCCTGATCGGGTACCCCGAGCAGATGAAGATAGCGAGGGCGGCCATCGACATGCTCATCGAGGGTGTCCCCCACGAGAACGTCTTTGCATTCCTCGACAAGAAGAAGAAAGAGGCCAAGCAGGACATGATCAGTTACTATTACTGATCCATTTCCACCTCCCGTCCCCGTTTTTTTTATTTTAGTCCGCCGGAAAGACATTTCCGGTCCGTGCGGTTCCGGCGGGACAGCCCGAATAATGGCAGGCCGCCGGCCGGAGATAAAGGGCAACCCTCAATGCACCGGGCAACAAACGATCAACAGGAAATTCCTTCACAAGGCCCCCGGAGTAAACTACCATGCAGATCCAGGATCTCGCAATACCCGAACCCCTCAGGCAACAGTACCTGGGGCTAGGGATCCGCGAGCTCTATCCTCCGCAGGCAGCTTGTGTCGAGAGAGGCCTCTTGGACGGGAAAAACCTCCTTGTCGCGATCCCGACCGCGAGCGGCAAGACGCTGATTGCAGAGATGGCAATGCATCGCCACATCGCTAATGGCGGAAAGTGCCTGTATATTGTTCCCTTAAAGGCCCTCGCTTCGGAAAAATACGAAGAATTCGGGAACAAAGGGGTAAAGGTCGGCCTCTCGACCGGAGACCTTGATCGACGCGACGATGCCCTCGGGAAAAACGATATTATTGTTGCAACAAGCGAGAAGGTGGACTCGCTCCTCCGAAACGGCGCCCGCTGGATCCCGGATATCACGCTTGTTGTCATAGACGAGATACACTTAATCGACTCCCCGGACCGGGGGCCAACACTCGAGATGGTGATCGCAAAGATGCGGTCAAAGAACCCGGGCATGCAGCTCATCGGCCTCTCGGCAACGATAGGAAACCCAAAGGTGCTTGCCGGGTGGCTTGACGCGGAACTCGTCACAAGCTCCTGGCGGCCGGTGGACCTCCGGCAGGGCGTCTTCTACGACAACCGGATCCAGTTTGCGGAAAGGATGCGGCCCGTAAAGCAGGTCTCGAAAAACTACGATGACCTCAACCTCTGCCTGGATACCATCGCAGAAGGGGGGCAGTGCCTGGTCTTTGTCTCTTCGCGAAGGAACGCGGAGGCCTTTGCAAAGAGGGCAGCCGGGGCGATCAAAAGTGAAGATGCAGCACTTGCCGCATGCGCCGAACGATTGCTCGAAGGCACACCGACCGAAATGGTAAAGACGCTTGCCGCATGCGTTGCAAAAGGGGCGGCCTTCCACCATGCGGGTCTGAGCCGGAAGGAGCGGTCAATCGTGGAAGAGGCGTTCCGTAAGAACCTGCTCAAGTGCATCTCCTCGACCCCGACGCTCGCCGCCGGCCTCAACCTGCCCGCCCGCCGGGTGATTATCCGGGACTACCTCCGGTTTTCCGCCGGCGAAGGTATGCAGCCGATCCCGGTAAGCGAGTACCGCCAGATGGCAGGAAGGGCCGGCCGGCCCCGTCTCGATCCGTACGGTGAGGCCGTGCTGATAGCAAAAGAAGCCGAGCAGGTGCCGGAGCTCTTTGAGGTCTACATCGAGGCAGAGGCAGAGGATGTTCATTCACGGATTGCAGAACCGACCGCGCTTTACACTCATGTCCTCTCTCTTGTAGCCTCGGGATTTGCCGGAACCCGGGGAGAACTTACCGAATTCATGAACCGCTCGTTCTATGTCCACGAGCATAAGCAGGGCCGGCTTATCCACCGGGCAATCGATGAGGCGCTCCAGTTCCTGATCACGGCAGAGATGGTTGTTGAAGTGGGCGAGCACATCGGGGCAACGGAACTCGGGACCCTTGTCTCCCGGATGTACATCGATCCAAGGAGCGCCTTTGCCATTGTCACAACCCTGCGGGAGCAGGAGAAGTACGCGGATCTCGGCCTTATCCAGCTCATCTGTACCACCCCGGATATGCCGACTCTGTACGCAAAGAATGCCGATCTCCCGGCGCTCTCCCGGATGCTTGAAGTACGGGGGGCAGATATCTGGCTCCCGCCCCCACTGGATGACGACGCAGCCGAGACCTACTACCGGGCGGTAAAGACCGCAATGCTCCTTTCTGACTGGACCGATGAGCTCTCCGAGGAGAAGATCTGCGAGCGGTACGGCGTGGGGCCCGGGGATGTGTTCGGGATGGTCGAGAACATCAACTGGCTGCTCCACGCAACAAGTCAGCTGGCCCGGATGTTTGTCCCGAAATTTTACGGGCAGATCGCGGATTGCGAGATCTGCATGAAGAATGGAATACGGCGCGAACTCCTCCCGCTCGTCCGGCTGCGTGGCATCGGACGCGTCCGTGCCCGGCGGCTCTTCAACAACGGCATTACCTCACCGGAAGAATTATCCCGGCACAAAAAAGAGGATTTGGTGAAGATCCTTGGTTCAGGCATTGCTGAGCAGGTACTGGAACAACTGCATCCAAGCAAAGACACCGGGAAAAAAGAGCCTCCAAGCGGAGATAAGAATACAAATCCAGGCCAGTCGACTCTGTTTCATTTCGGGTGAGCGATGGACGACACGGAAAGTTCCTGCACGATCCGGTATGCGGAAGTAACAGTTACAGAGCCAGATATCCTGCTTGAGGTACTCCGGGCAATTGCCGATCGGGCAGGATCCTGCATTGTCTGCTTTGATGCTGACAAGCTCGCCGGTCAGGTACATGCCAAGGCAGCACTCCGGTTAGCCCGCCGATCCTTGGAGGCCGGGGCGGCAATATCCCACTCCTTCGAGATGGAGGCACTGCTTTATGCTGCCGGAAGCAGGCAGTGCAGCACCGCGGTATCCTTTGGCCTGCACAAAGGTGAAAATCACCTCTATGTCTGCTGCTGCCCGGCTACGGAGGGAATCTGGGATCTACTATCTAATCAATTGCAGTTCCGTGCCGGGCCAAGTGAGGATCTTTCACCGGAGAGAAAGAACCAGCTTATGATTCTCTTTGCGATTTCCCCGGCCGAATGTGCTGCCGCCGGGGAAAACCGTCTCCGGGATCTGGTGCTAGAACGGGTGGCACTTCTCGATGTAAGCAAATGAGGGCTCATCAGTTGTCGAGGCTCATTTTAGGTTAGAAAAGACAAATTACCGGTTCGCGTGGGAGAGGATATGATCGATCTCCGGTAAAATCAGGGTTTTTGTGGCAAGAGTTACTGCAGCAGTTGAACCAGGAATGCAGAAAATGGCCTTTCCCTGAATGGTGCCGGCAACAGCCCTAGAAAGCATTGAGGATGTCCCGATCTCCTCATAACTTTTCATCCGGAACAGCTCGCCAAATCCATCCATCCTCTTTTCCAGAAGTGGAGAGACTGCCTCAATGGTACAATCATCGTGGGTCAGCCCGGTTCCCCCATTGATAATGACACAATTGCAGGTCCGGATCGCCTGGTACAATTCGGTACGAATTGCTTCGATCTTATCCGGTACAACCGCATAATGCCGGATAAGAATCTTTGCTTCTGTAAGAATGGCCTGAATAGACTTTCCACTGGTATCTTTTTCCTGATTCCGGGAGGTAGAGACTGTGATCACCCCTGCAATAACTGTAACGGGTTGGAGGTGTTCCTGTTTCATGGTATGTATTGATTCTTTTGTTGTTTGCTCATTAATTGAAGCATTGTTCCTGCCTATACAAAATTTTTTTGTCTTTTTTTTATAAAACAGAAGGAACCCCATTATTTCCAGTGGAGACATGAATGTTATCTCATTATGTTGATTCTGATTCATCTCTGATTTTAATTTAATTCGATT